>CAVXNQ010000007.1:0-128275 GCA_963763205.1 uncultured delta proteobacterium
TTTTCCTGCGAGCTGCACCTCCATGGCAGCGCCGGGCGCTACATCTGCGGCGAAGAAACCGCCCTGCTCAACAGCCTCGAGGGGAAGCGGGCCAATCCCCGCAGCAAGCCCCCCTTCCCGGCGGTCCGGGGGCTCTTCGACAAGCCGACCACGGTCAACAATGTCGAGACGCTGGCCAACATCCAGCACATTGTCGTTCACGGCGCCGACTGGTTCCAATCCCTGGCGCCTACGGAGAGGGGGGCTGGGACCAAGCTCTATGGACTTTCCGGCCACCTGGAGAAGACCCCCTGCCTGGAATTGCCCCTCGGTACCACGGTGCGGGAGATCGTCGAGGTTCACGGCGGCGGGGTCTGGCAGGGGCGCAGGTTCAAGGCCTGCCTCCCCGGCGGCGCATCGACTCCCTACTTGACCGCGGAACATCTTGACATTCCCCTTGACTTCGAGGGGCCGGAGACGGTCGGCAGCCGTCTCGGCACCGCCGGGGTGACGGTCTTCGACGAGACCACCTGCATGGTCCGGGCGACCCTCAACCTCAACCGCTTCTTCGCCCGCGAGAGCTGCGGCTGGTGCACTCCCTGCCGCGACGGCCTCCCCTACGTCAACTGGCTGCTGGCGAAGCTCGAGCGGGGTGCGGGGACGCTCGAGGACATCGAGAACCTGCGCGGCCAGATCCGCAACATCAACGGCCGCTCCTTCTGCGCCCTGGCGATGGGCGCCATGGGCCCGGTGGAGAGCCTGCTGCGGCTCTTCGAAGAGGAAGTGCTGGACCACATCAAGCTGGGGCGATGCCCCTTTGGCGGCGGACGCGTGAGAGGCCAGGGACGCAACGGCGGATAATGCCAAAGCCGCGTCCCGCGTCCCGCGTCCTGCGCCGGGATTTCTATGCCGACCCTGACCATCGACAACCAGACCGTCACCGTTCCCGCCGGGACCAACGTCCTCGAGGCGGCGAAGCGGCTCGGCATCGTCATCCCCCACTTCTGCTACCACGAGGCGCTGGGGGCGGTGGGGGCTTGCCGGCTGTGCGCCATGACCTTTGCCGAGGGACCGGTCAAGGGAGTACAGATGTCGTGCATGATCGAGGCCAAGGACGGCATGGTCGTCACCACCCTCGATCCCGCTTCCGTCGAGCAGCGCGCCCACGTCATCGAGTGGCTGATGATGAACCATCCCCACGACTGCCCGGTCTGCGACGAGGGAGGGGAGTGCCAGCTGCAGGACATGACCGTCGCCGGCGGCCACGGCATCCGCCGCTACCGCGGCCCGAAACGAACCTACCGCAACCAGGACCTCGGGCCGTTCATCGAGCACGAGATGAACCGCTGCATCCAGTGCTACCGCTGCGTGCGCACCTACCAGGACTACTGCGGCGGCGACGACTTCGGCGTTCTCGGCGCGCGCGACCGCCTCTACTTCGGCCGCTTCCGCGACGGCCGCCTGGAGAGCCCTTTTTCCGGCAACATCGTCGACGCCTGCCCGACCGGAGTCTTCACCGACAAGACCTTCCGCTTCAAGTCCCGCTTCTGGGACCTGCAGGAAGCACCCGCGGTCTGTCCCCACTGCAGTCTCGGCTGCGCCGTCGTGCCAGGCGCCCGCTACCGGGAACTGCAGCGGGTGCGCGCCGGAGTGAACCCGCACACCAACGGCTTCTTCATCTGCGATCGAGGCCGCTTCGGCTACGGCCACGCCAACCATCCCGAGCGGCCGCGCCATCCCCGCGTCGACGGCGCCAAGGTCGAGTGGCGGGAAGCGCTCCTGGTCCTGCGCGGCCGGATCGCCGCCCAGGTCAAGGCCCACGGCGCGCAGAGCCTCGCCTTTATCGGCTCGCCGCGGGCGGGGCTGGAGGCCAATTGGGCCCTCGGCGAATGGGCTCGGACCCTCGGCAGCGACCGGCTGGCCTTCGACCCCCACCCGCAGCGCGACCGCGCCGCCCGCACCCTGGCGGCCGGCCTCGGCAGCCTGGCGACCAGCCAGGAGGAGATCCGCCAAGGCGACTTCCTGTTGCTGGTCGGCGCCGACCCCCTCGCCGAGGGGCCGATGCTGGCGTTGGCGATCCGCCAGGCGGTGCGCGCCGGGGCGCACGTCGCCGTGCTCGACCCGCGGCCGGTGCAGCTTCCCTGCGCCGCCGCCCACCTGCCGCTCTTGCCGGAGCAGTTGCCGGCGGCGTTGGCCGCCCTCCCTGCCGGCGATTTTTCGGCCTTCAACCGCCAGCAGCAGAGCCTTCTCGCCGGCATTGCCGCCCGTCTCCACCAGGCCAAAAAGCCGGTGCTGATCGGTGGCGCCGACCTGCTCGGCGCCACCGGGATCACGGCGCTGGTCGCCGCGGCAAGGACCCTCGACCGCCCCGGGCGCCGCTGCGGCGCCAGCGTCCTGCTGGCGGCCCCCAACAGCTACGGGGCAGCGCTCCTTGCCGGCAACGGCCCCGACGCCGACACCCTGCTCGACGCCATCCTCGCCGGGGAGGTGCGCAGCCTGGTCTGCCTGGAGAACGATCCGTTTCTCGATCATCCGGACCCGGGGCGGGTTGAAGCGGCCCTGTCCCGCCTCGAATTGCTGGTGACCCTCGACTGCCTCCCCGGGGAGACCGCCCGTCGCGCCCACATCGTTCTGCCGACCACGGTCCCGGCTGAGAGTGCCGGCGCCTATGTCAACCAGGAGGGGCGGATGCTCGCTTCCGCTTCCGCCTTCGCCCCGGGCATCCCGATTCGCGTCACCGGCGAGGGCGACCACCCGCCGCGCAGTTTCCGCGCCGACACCCCCGGCGACGAGCCGCGCCCGGCCTGGGCGATTCTCGCCCCCCTGGCCGGCGCCAACCGTAGCCTCGCCACCCTGCGGCGCGAGCTGGCCGCCGCCGATTCGCGCTTTGCCGGCCTGCCCGGCCTCGATCCCGAGGCCGGCGGGCTTCGCGTCGCGGGAGCCGGGGTGCTGCCGCCGCAGGAAGGAGCGCACTTGCCGTCCGGCGTTGCGGACGGGAGCCTGCGGCTGCTGCCGGTGGAGAGCTTCATCGGCTCGGAGCTCTTCGCCCATTTCTCCGCGCCACTGGCGCCGCTGCGTCCCGTCCCGGAAGTCCTGCTGCACCCTGCCGACGCCGAGCGTCTCGGCCTCGCCGCCGGCGCCCGGGCCCGGCTCACCACCCGCTTCGGGCACCTGTGGACCACCGTGCGGCTGGCGCAGGACATGGCGCCCGGACTAGCCATCGTCCCCCGGCTGCGCGGCAGCGGGCTCGAGTGCCTGGTTCCCGGCGGGGCGCTCCGCGATTGCACCCTCGACAAGGGGGGTGAGCCATGAATCCGCTGCTGGTTACCCTGATTCTGATCCTGGTCAAACTCGGCCTGGTCTTCGGCGTCATTCTCACCCTGGCCGCCTACCTGGTTCTCGCCGAGCGCAAAATTCTCGGCCGCATGCAGCTGCGCTACGGTCCCAACCGGGTCGGCCCCTTCGGCAGCCTGCAGCCGCTCGCCGACCTGATCAAGATGCTGGCCAAGGAGGACGTGGTCCCGACCAGCGCCGACAAATGGCTGTTCATGCTTTCGCCGGGGCTGGCCGCGGTGACCGCCATCCTCGCCTTTGCCGTCGTCCCCTTCGGCCCGCCGCTCACCCTCTTCGGCCAGACCGTGCCGCTGGTGGTCTGCGACCTCAACGTCGGCGTCCTCTACTTCCTCGGCCTTTCCTCGCTGGCGGTCTACGGCATCGCCCTCGGCGGCTGGGCCTCCAACTCCAAATACGCCCTGTTGGGGGCCATCCGCGGCCTCGCCCAGCTGATCTCCTACGAGCTCTCCATGGGCCTGGCCGTCGTGCCGGTAATCCTCGGCGCGCGCTCCTTCTCCCTCACCGACATCGTCAACGCCCAGACGCCCTGGCCCTTCGCCGTGACCCAGCCGCTGGCGTTCCTGATCTTCGTGGTCAGCGTCGCCGCCGAGAGCAAGCGCATCCCCTTCGATATCCCCGAGGCGGAGAACGAGCTGGTCGCCGGCTTCCACACCGAGTACTCGGGGATGCGCTTCGGGCTCTTCTTCGTCGGCGAGTACATCAACATGATCATCCTCGGCGCGATGACCACCGTCTTCTTCCTCGGCGGCTGGCACGGGCCGCTGCTGCCGCCGGTGGTCTGGTTCGTGCTCAAAGTGCTGGCGGTCAGCTTCGTCTTCATCTGGATGCGCGGCACCCTGCCGCGGCTGCGCTACGATCAGCTGATGCACTTCGGCTGGAAGATTCTGGTACCGCTGGCGCTGCTGAACGTGGTCGTCACCGGCGCGGTGCTGCTGTGGCTGCGGGGCTGAAAATCTGCCATTGGTCACTGGTCCCTGAAAGGAAAAAACAAGCCTGGGACCAATGACCAATGACCAGTGACCAATGACCAAGGACAGAGTTCATGAACCTCTGGCGCGACCTACGCGGGACCATCGAACCCTTCTGGGTGACGCTGCGCAACATGCTGCGCCGGCCGGTGACCATCCAGTATCCCGGAACAAAAGCGCACGCCCTATCCGCGCTACCGGGCGCGTATCGTGCTGACCCGCGACCCCAGGGGGGAGGAGCGCTGCGTCGCCTGCTATCTCTGCTCGGCGGCCTGCCCGGTCGACTGCATCTCGATGCAGGCCGCCGAACGGGAGGACGGCCGGCGGTTTGCGGCCTGGTTCCGCATCAATTTCACCCGCTGCATCTTCTGCGGGCTGTGCGCCGAGGCCTGCCCGACCCTGGCGATCCAGATGAGCCCCGACTACGAGATCTGCAACCGCGACCCGATGCAGCTGGTCTACGAGAAGGAGGACCTGCTGATCGAGGGGGGCGGCAAGGACAACGCCTACGACTTCTACGCCCACGCCGGCATCGGCGTCGCCCAGCCGCGGGGCGAGGGCGCGGAGGAGAGCCCGATGGTGGACATAAGGTCCAACCTGCCCTGATAGGGCAATTTTGAATTGTGGATTACAAATTATGAATTCAATTCAAAATTCAAAATTCAAAATTAAGAATTGATCCCATGGCTTCTATTCTCTTCTACATCCTCTCCGCCGTCGCCCTGGTCGCGACCTTGCTGTGCATCACGCGCAAGAACCCGGTGCACGCGGTCATCTACCTGGTCAACGCCTTCTTCGCCCTGGCGCTCCTCTTCTATCTGCTCGGGGCGCCGCTGGTGGCGGCCTGGGAGGTGATCATCTACGCCGGTGCGATCATGGTCCTGTTCCTGTTCATCATCATGATGCTCGAGCTCGCCCCGGCGCAGCAGGTCAGCGGGCCGGGTTGGTCGCAGTGGGGGCCGGTGGTGGCGCTCTCGGTCGTCCTGGTCGTCTGCACCCTGCTGCTGGTGGTCGCCGATCCCGGCGGCGCGGCGGGGGTGCCGCGCTACTACGCCTCACCGCGGGTCTTCGGCTACGCCCTGTTCAAAGAGTACGCCCTGGCGGTGGAGATCGTCTCCTTCCAGCTGCTGTTCGCCGCGGTCGGGGCCTTCTACGTCGGCAAGACCGAGTGGGGGCGCAAGCGCCGGAAGGAGCAGCCATGATCGTGCCGATCGGCCATATCCTGATGGTTTCCGGGGCGATGTTCCTGATGGGGCTCGCCTGTATCCTTGGTCGTCGCAACCTGATCATGATCCTGATCGGCGCCGAGATCATGCTCAACGCCGTCGGTCTGGCGCTGGCCGGGGGGAGCGCCCTCTGGCAGCGGGTCGACGGCCAGGTCTTCGTCATCTTCTTGATGGCGATGACCTCCGCCGAGGTCTCCATCTCCCTGGCGATGGTCGTCTACCTGCGCAGGCGCAAGGGGACGGTCGACGCCGACGCTTTTGACGGGATGCAGGGATGAACGAGTCGCTTCTCTTCCTGATACCCCTGATGCCGCTTTTGTGCGGGGCCCTCAACGCCCTGTTCGGGATGCGCCTGCCGCGGCTGCTGGCCGAGTCCCTGGCGGTCTTCGGCGTCCTCTTCGCCGCGGTGCTGACCAGCCTCTTCTGGTTCCGCGCCGCCGGCGCCGGCACCAGTTCCACCCTCTACACCTGGATGGATGTCGGCACGCTGAAGATCCCGCTGACGATCCTCTTCGACCATCTTTCGGCAACCATGGCGCTGATGGTGACCTGGGTCTCGACCCTGATCCACCTCTATGCCGTCGGCTACATGCGCGAGGAAGAGGACTATGCGCGCTTCTTCGCGCTGCTCAACCTCTTCGTCTTCGCCATGCTGACCATCGTCCTCGCCGACAACCTGCTGCTGCTCTTCCTCGGCTGGGAGGGGGTCGGCTTCTGCTCCTACGGCCTGATCGGCTACTGGTACCAGAAGGGGGAGAACGCCGACGCCGGGCGCAAGGCCTTCCTCGTCACCCGGGTCGGCGATGTCTTTCTCGCCGTCGCCATGCTCTGGCTCTTCGCCCTCTTCGGCACCCTGTCGCTCTCCGGCATCAACGCTCAAGCGTCCTCCCTGGCGCCGGCGACGCTGACCGCGCTGACCCTGCTGCTGCTGGGCGGCGCCTGCGGCAAGAGCGCCCAGCTGCCGCTGATGACCTGGCTCCCCGACGCCATGGCCGGCCCGACCCCGGTCTCGGCGCTGATCCACGCCGCGACCATGGTCACTGCCGGCGTCTACCTGCTCTGCCGGCTCTTCCCCCTGGTCTCCCTCTCCCCCCTCGGCATGGCGGTGATCGCCACCGTCGGCGCCGCCACCGCCCTCTACGCGGCGACCTGCGCCCTCGCCCAGCGGGAGATCAAGAAAGTCCTCGCCTACTCGACGATGAGCCAGATCGGCTACATGTTCCTCGCCGTCGGTGCCGGTTCGGTGACGGGGGCGATGTTCCACCTCTTCACCCACGCCTTCTTCAAGGCGCTCCTCTTCATGGGCGCCGGCTGCGTCATCCATCTCTGCGGCGAGGAGAACGACATCCACCGCATGGGCGGCCTGGCGCGCAGGGCCCCGCTCCTCTTCGTCTTTTTCCTCGCCGGGGCGCTCTGCCTGGCGGGGGTGCCGCTGACCGGCGGCTTTTTCTCCAAGGATATGATCCTGCTCGCCACCTTCACCAGGGGAGGGCCTCTACTACAAGGTTCTCTGGGGGGTAGGGGTGTTCACCGCCCTGCTCACCGCGGTCTACACCTTCCGCCTGGTCTACCTGGTCTTCGGCGGGACGCCGCGGGTGGCGCACCACGCGCATCCGCTGCCCGGCATTATGCTCTGGACCCTGCTGCCGCTGGCGCTCTTCGGCCTCGGCGGCGGGCTTCTCAACCTGCCGGAACTCTACGGCGGCGGCGATCTTCTCGGTCACCTTCTGGCGGCCGCCGGCGGCCGCGAACTGGCGGCCGGCCATGGCCTGGAGCTGACGCTGGCCGCTCTGGCGGCGCTGCTGGTCCTTATCGGCTGGCTCCTCGCCCACTGGCGCTACCGACGCTACGGCGAGGAGCTCCCCGGCGCGAAGAGCCGCTTCCTGCTCCGCGGCTGGCAGGCCGACGCGGCGGTCGAGGCCGTGCTGTTGAAACCGTTCCGGGGGCTGGCGCTGTTCTTCTGGCAGGGGGGGGACCGGGGGGTGATCGACGGCCTCCTCGACGGTCTCGCCCGCGGCTGTTACGACCTCGGCGGCCGCTTGCGGCTGATCACCACCGGCCGACTCTCCACCTACCTGCAGGCGCTGGCCTGGGGGTTGGTGCTGATGCTCGGCTGGCTGTTGCTGGCCTCGGTCAGGGGCGGGGGGTAGGGTCGATGAAATGGCTGTTAAGGGCATGTCACCGCAAAGCCGCAAAGGACGCCAAGGAAAGCACGGCCCTTTCCTCCCGACATCGAATCTGTCAACCGGAATTTGGCTTTGCACCATCCAAGAGTCGAACTTGGTTTTCTTTCCAAGGCTTTACTTTGCGCGCTTTGCGCCTTGAGTGAGAGCAGCGAACGGGCGGTGAAATCGCTTTTGAACCTGGCCCTCGCAACAGTTGTTTTTGAACTTTAAGTCGTAAGGCCGAACATGAACCAGCTGCCGAACTTCCCCTGGCTTTCCCTGCTGATCTTCCTGCCGCTGGCCGGAGCTCTCTATTGCGTTCTCCGCCGCGACACGGCCGAGGTCCGGGCGCTGGCGCTGGCGATCACGGTGGCGGTCTTCGGCTTCGCGGTCTGGCTCTTCGTCCGCTTCCCCCACGGCGGCAGCGGCTGGCTGCTGGCCGAGGATCATGCCTGGATCCCCCGCTTCGGCATCCGCTACAGCCTCGGACTCGATGGGCTGTCGCTGTTGATGGTGCTGCTCACCGCTTTCCTGCTGGTGATCTCGGTCCTCGTCTCCTGGCGCGCCGTGGAACACCACACCCCCTTCTATTACGCCCTTTTGCTGCTGATGGAGAGCGGCATCCTCGGCGTCTTTCTCGCCCTCGACCTGATCCTCTTCTACCTCTTCTGGGAGCTGATGCTGATCCCGATGTTCTTCCTGATCGGCATCTGGGGGCATGGCCGGCGCATCTACGCCGCGGTCAAGTTCTTCCTCTTCACCCTCGCCGGCAGCCTGCTGATGCTGGTGGCGATCCTGGTCCTCTACTTCGCCCACGGCCGGCAGAGCGGCGACTACACCTTCGCGCTCGCGGCGCTCAAGCAGACGACCCTCGCCGGCAGCCTCCCCTGGTGGCTCTACGGCGCCTTCGTCGCCGCCTTCGCGGTCAAGGTGCCGCTGGTGCCGGTGCACACCTGGCTCCCGGACGCGCACACCGAGGCGCCCACGGCCGGTTCGGTGATCCTCGCCGGCCTGCTTCTCAAGACCGGCGTCTACGGTCTGTTGCGGTTCGCCTTTCCGCTCTTCCCCGGGCCGGCCATGGCGACCCTCCCCCTCCTCGGCGCCCTGGGGCTGCTCGGCATCTTCTACGCCGCCTGGATCGCCACCGTGCAGAAGGACGCCAAGCGGCTGGTCGCCTACTCCTCGGTCGCCCACCTCGGTTTCGTCATCGTCGGCCTCGCCGCCTGGAACGCCACCGCCCTCTCCGGCAGCATCCTGCAGATGGTCAACCACGGCATCACCACCGGGGCGCTGTTCGCCATGGTCGGGATGATCGACACCCGGGCCAAGACCCGCCAGCTCGACAGCCTCGGCGGACTGTGGGCGCGGGTGCCGGTGCTGTCGGCCTTCTTCCTCTTCTTCTGTCTCGCCTCGCTGGGGCTGCCTGGTCTCAACAACTTCACCGGCGAGATCATCATCCTGCTCGGCACCTTCAAGTCGCGCCCGGAGCTGGCCATCCCCGCCGCCGGCGGCGTGGTGCTGGCCGCCGCCTACACCCTGCGCCTGCTGCGCGAGATTATCTGGGGGGCGCCGCTGGGGCGCGACCCGTGGCCCGACCTTTCCTTCCGCGAGGGCCTGATCCTGGTGCCGCTGGCGATCCTGGTCCTCTGGCTCGGCCTCTATCCCGCGACCTTCCTCGCCCCCCTCGGTGAGCCGGTGCAGCAGCTGTTGCACGGCGCCAGCGTCGCCGCCCTGCAAGGAGGTCTGCCGTGAGCGTCGCCCAGCTCTACGCCCTGCTGCCGATCCTGATCCTCGCCCTGGGCGCCACCGCCATTCTGATGGTCGGCGCCTGGTGGCCGGCGCGCCGGCCGCTACTGCTGGCCGGCATCGCCCTGGCGCTGGCCGCGGCGCTGGCCGCCGGCGGCTGCGTGCCGTCCCTGACCGAGGTCGCCGGGCTCTACGGCACCGGTCCCTATGCCCGCTTCTTCGCCGTCCTCTGGAGCCTGGTGGCGGCGCTGACCCTGCTGCTGTCGCTGCGTTACGCCGCCGAACGGGACTTCCCCGGCGGCGAGTACGTCTCCCTGGTCCTCTTCGCCGCCGCCGGCATGGCGCTCCTCTCCGCGGCCACCTCCCTGATCGGCATCTTCCTCGGCCTGGAGACGTTCACTCTCGCCCTCTACATCCTCATCGCCTTCCACAAGACCGGCAGCGGCGGGGCCGAGGCCGGCCTCAAGTACCTGATCCTCGGCGCCGTCGCCACCGGCTTTCTCGCCTTCGGCATCGCCCTGATCTACGTCACCGCCGGCACCTTCCACCTCCCCGAGGCGTTGGGCGCGGTCGCCGACGGCGGCGGGCTGCGCCCCGTCGCCCTGCTCGGGTGGGGGATGCTGCTGGTGGCGATCGGCTTCAAGGTCTCGCTGGTCCCCTTCCACCTCTGGACCCCGGACGTCTACCAGGGCGCCCCGGCGCCGGTCACCGGCCTCCTCTCCAGCGGCTCCAAGGGCGCGGTCTTCGCCGCCCTGGTGACCCTCTTCGCCGGCTTTTCCGGTCGCGGGGAGCTGGCGCCGCTGCTCTGGACGCTGGCCGCAGTGACGATGCTGGTCGGCACCTTCTGCGCCCTGCCGCAGCAGAACGTCAAGCGGATGCTCGCCTACTCCTCCGTGGTGCACATGGGTTACGTGCTGCTCGGTCTGCTCGCCGGCGGCGCCGACGGCAACTCGGCGGTGGTCTTCTACCTCGTCGCCTACAGCGTGGTCAGCATCGGCGCCTTCGGCGTCGTCGCCTCCTTCTCCGCCGGCGGCGAGGAGCCGCAGGAATATGCCGACTGGCGCGGCCTCGGCTACCGCCATCCCTTCCGCGCCGGGGCGCTGGCGGTCTTCCTCTTTTCTCTCGCCGGCATCCCGCCCACCGCCGGCTTCATCGGCAAGCTCGGTATCTTCTACGCCGCGGTGCGCGCCGACTACCTGGGCCTGACCCTGCTCGCCATTTTTGCCTCACTGGTTTCCCTCTACTACTACCTGCGGCTGGTGATCGTCATGTTCATGAGCGACCAGACCGCCCCCGACCTCTCCCCCGGCAGCAGCCACGAGTACGCCGCCCTGGCAGTCTGCCTCAGCGCCGTGCTGGTCCTCGGCATCTTCCCCGGGCCGTTGCTCGATCTGATCCGGACGATTTTGCCGTAAGGTGGCAAAACCGTTGACCGGGGAGCGGGGGCAGAGCCTATTGAAGGTGGGTGCCACGCCGCGGGGGGCGATCCGGATCAGGACAGGAACCTGGAAACCCGCAGCCGCCCGGTCAGCCTTGCTGATGGGTGGCCGTTTTTTTTGCCGGAGGCCGGCACCTGCGGGGATAGTCCGGGTGCTTATCGTCCCAATCAGGGGGTGGCCTTGTGCTCAGGGGGCAGTCGCCTTACAATTAAGTACTAGGGAGAATCCGAAGCATGACAAGGGCGTTTCGGGCCGGCAACAGAAGGAGGCGCCAATGGGAACCGTGAACGAGGCCATGTTGATCGAGGTTGAATTCAACAATGGCAACAAGGGATTTGTGGATCGCGATGAGTTGAGGCTGCTGATCAACTCGCGGCTGATTTCCAGCTTCAAGCGTGCCGACGGTTGGGTGCAGGTAGACTCCGAGGGAGTGCGGAAAAAGCGCAGTATCATCTTCGACGGAACAGAAAGACGGACCCGCTACTGATTCCCCCCCAACTCCGGGAGACAGGCCGTAACTTCAAGTCTTCAAACCCTGGCCCCGTTGTTTGCCCCTCCGGCAGCTGCGACAGCGAGCCGTCGTGGCTGCGAGTCATGCCGTGTCCGCCGGGACACTGTGCAACCTGATGTAGCTGTAAAGGGTCGAAACTATTGACGGGGAAGTGGGGTAGGCGTAATTAAGAGGGGTTCCGTCACCGAGAGGGGGAAGCGATGCCCGATCAGATCTCAGAAAGAAGAACATGAACCTGCAGCCGCCCGGTCAGCTTTACTGATGGGCGTCTGTTTTTGTTGTGGGGGAGTAAGTTGGTCAGTTCGGGGGACACCTTACTTAATTCCCTTCGAGAATAGACAGTCACTAAGGTGAGGTTTCCTCCGAGCTCCGTCATAGGACAGACTTCAGTTGCTCCAAAGTAACCCTCTTTCTTTCCGCTACTCAGGCCGAAGAGCAAATCCGCATGGGATTTACCCTCGAAAACATCGTCCCGTGGGGCCGCTCCTACGCGGAGTATGTCGCCATGTTCGCCCTCTCCGGGGACGACCTGCGCCGTTGTATCCTCGGCTGCGGCGACGGCCCGGCGGCCTTCAATGCCCAGCTGACCGGGCAGGGCGGGCGGATCGTTTCCGTCGATCCGCTCTACGCCTTCGACGCCGAGCAGATCCGCGACCGCATCGTCGCCACCTGTGAGACCGTCCTGGACCAGGCGCGGCAGAACCGGGACGACTACGTCTGGGATGTCATCCCCTCGGTGGAAGCCCTCGGCCGGATGCGCATGGTCGCCATGGAAACGTTCCTGGCGGATTTCGTCGCGGGCAGGGGCGCGGGCCGATACGTCGCCGGGGAGTTGCCTTCGCTCCCCTTCGCAAGCGGCAGCTTCGACCTTGCCCTTTGCTCCCATTTTCTGTTTCTATACAGCAGTCAACTCTCGCCGGCGTTCCATCTCCAGGCGATCAGGGAGATGCTGCGCGTCGCCCGCGAGGTTAGGGTCTTCCCCCTGCTGACTTTAGAAGGGCAACCTTCATCGCACGTCGCGCCGGTGACGGCGGAATTGAAATGGGAGGGCTTTCGCGTCGAGCACCGGCGCGTCCCCTACGAATTTCAGCACGGCGGCAACGAGATGCTGGTGTTCCGGCCGGGCTGACCTTCTGTCGCCAAGCGGTGCCTGGGCATGGTCGTCGCCCAGTCATCGGGTCCAGGAATTGCGTGGGAAACTTCGGGGGCAGGTTTTCGAATGCCCTTGTAAAGCAAATAAACTTCGTTGTTTGGGGCCGGTCCCCGGCCTTTCTTTTGCCACCCGGGAGGGAACATGAAAAAGCTCATCGTGGTTATCGTGATCGTGCTAGTCGGCGCCGTCGGCTGGGCCGGAGCGACCTATGTCATCGGCGGCAAGGCCGAGAGGGAATGCAACAAGATTGTGGAACGCTACCAGCACTGGGGGCCCATGACCCTCCGCCTGGAAAGTTACCAACGCGGCTTTCTCACCTCCAGGGCGCGGACTGTGGTCACCATAACGGTGCCCAAGGCTGGGAAGGAGAATGGAGCTGCCGCCGGGCAGGAGAAACAGCCGGAAACGGTGCAGGTGGTTTTCGATCACACGGTGCACAACGGCCCCTTCCCGGGCGGCAGCGGAGCCGGCCTGGCCGTGATCGAAACCCGGCTGGTGGACGTCTCGCCCGGTCACGAGGAGTTCGAAAAGCTGCGGAAGCAGTTTCCCTGGCTGCAAGATCCCCTGATGGTATCAACGATCGCTTTCGACGGCACCGAGCACAACCGGATGGACATCCCGGTCCTGGAGAGCCAGATCGACGGCGAGCAGATTCACTGGGGCGGGCTGACCATCGACGCCACCTTCTCCCCCCGAAAAAAGACCCTGGCCGGCACCTTCTCGATGCCGGGCCTGGACGTTCATGGCGATGACGGCACGCTGACCTGGGATGGCGCCAACGGGAAGATCGCCATGACCGAGGCTCTGCCGCTGGTCTATGTCGGCACCAGCGAGGCCCAGATCGGTCCCCTGAAAATGGATATGGCGGAAAAGAAGGGGGCGGGCCGGGTCACGTTCGAGATGAAGGGATTAGGGGTCTCCTCCTCCAGCAGTTGCAAGGACGGCCTAGTGCAGGGGGGGCAGAAAATGGCCTTTGCCGGGCTGACCATGGACGGGAAGACCTACGGCCCCGGGGCCCTCGAGGTCGAGGTGAAGAACCTCGACGGCGTGGCCCTCGGGGCGTTTCAACAGCAGGTTCGTGAGCTCTACCGCGACCCGCAGAGCACCCGCCCCGAGGAGCTGATGGGGCGACTCCTCCCCCTCTATGGTCAACTCCTCACCAAGCTGGCGGCGGGCAAGCCGCAATTGAACATCCGCCGTCTCCACTTCGTCACGCCGGTAGGGGATGTCGACGGCAGCCTGTTGGTCAGCTTCGACGGCGGCCCCGGTGTGGACCTGCATAACCCCTTGGTCCTGTTGCAGGGGCTCGAGGCCCAGGCCGACCTGGCGGTCAACGAAAAGCTGGTCAAACTCATGGTGGCCGACCGCGCCGAGGCTGGGCTGAAGACCGCCCGCAAGGCGGGGCGGCTTCCGGCCTACAGCGACGAACAGATCGCCGCCCTGGCCGAGAAGCAGGCGGGCGACCAGCTCGAAGCGGTCCTGGCGCAGAATCTCGCAGTCCGCGACGGCGAGAGGATCAAGACCAGCGCGACCTTCCACGCCGGTAAGCTGGTGGTGAACGGGCAGAGCCTGCCGCTCTTCCGGTGACGGCAGTTCTGCCGCAGGTCCGCATGGCCAGTCCGTTAAGGGGAAGGGCAGCAGGGTCATTTTAACGTCTCCCCGGCAACCCTCTTCCCTTTCCCCCCGGCTCAGAGGTAGCGCGTTTCGGCCGGCGGCGACTGCCAGTTGTCGTGGCGGCCATCGAAGAAGGCGACGGGGGCCTTGACGAGCTCCTCCGGAGTCGCATTGTCGAGGCACATGACGTTGACGGCGTAGGTCCTGCCCCCCATTTCCGGCGAGTCCGCCCAGCCGAAGGAGTGGATGCCGCAATGCTTGCAGAACAGGTGGTGGATCACCTTCTTGCCGAACTGGTAGTCGGTCAGCTCCGCTTCCCCCGCGAGCAGGCGGAAGGCCTCCGCCTTGACCATGGCGAGCCAGTTGCGCCCCTTGCTGCAGATCGAACAGTTGCACTTGAGGGTTCCCTTGCTCAGGTCCAGGTCCGCCTCATAGCGGACGGCGCCGCAGTGGCAGCTTCCTTGGTAGGTCTTGGTCATGGGGCACTCTCCTTTGCTGGGTCCTGGTGAGATTAGGTGCACGCAACCATTATAGGCGCTTCTTGACCAAGGTGGAGCCGTCCAGGGGAAGTGCGGGGAGAGGTCCGGCCCGAGCCGAATTATTCGCGTTGACAGGGATCTTGGGGGTGATAAAGGGATATCAGCCCCCAAGCGCGAGGCCGGGCATGCAGCCGGGGCAGGGATAGTCCGACAGTCTCCTCGAAGCTGGAAAGGAGTCACCCCATGGTACCCAGGAAGATTTGGGCGATTTGCGCCGTTCTCCTGCTGCTGGCCGTAACGGCCGTCGCCGCGGAAGACCAGGGCGAAGAAACGCATTCGGACCTTTGGCTCAAGGCCAAGCTGGTCACCGCCTACACCCTGAATCAGCACCTGAATCCGTTCCGGCTCCATGTCGAGGTCAAAAACGGCGTCGCCCACCTGAGTGGCACGGTCGACAGCGACGTCGAGCGGGACCTGGCGGTGGAAATCGCCAAGGGGGTCGACGGCATCAGCGAAGTCCAGGAGGAGATCAAGGTCGAGCCGGGAGCCGGGGCCGGAGAGCGCCGGGAGCCGGCCTTCTTCCGCAGGGTGGAGGATGCCACGATCACCGCCCGGGTCAAGTCCAGGCTGCTGTGGAATCGCAACACCAACGGCCTGGCCATCGATGTGGATACCGAAAACGGCGTCGTGACCCTGAAGGGGAAGGTGGCCTCCGGCGCGCATCGCGACCTCGCCGTGCAACTGGCGAAAAACACCACCGGCGTCCAACGGGTCAAGGATGAGCTCGAGGTG
The DNA here is from genome assembly GCA_963763205.1 of uncultured delta proteobacterium. GTDB lineage: Bacteria > Desulfobacterota > Desulfuromonadia > Desulfuromonadales > DDH964 > DDH964. The sequence goes on from CAVXNQ010000007.1 coordinate 15,427, forward strand.
GTTTCGTCACCGGAGTCGGCGGGTGAAAAGAACCCCCTCAAAACGATGGAGACCAAAGCGAGCGATGCCTGGATCACCACCAAGGTGAAGTCGATGCTCCTCTTCAGCAAGGAGGCCGAGAGCGCCGACATCGAGGTCAGTACCCGTAATCAGATCGTGACCCTGGAAGGGACCGTGGTCAGCAAGGAACAGGAGGGAAAAATCCTGCAAACGGTCGGTGACATCGTGGGGGTCAAGGCGGTCCGCTCCAAGCTCGTGGTGGCAAAGGGGACGGCAGCCAGCCCAAGGGAATGAAAGCGCAGGACTTTATCGGGGAAGGGGACGACAGGAGCATTCACGGGCCCTTCCGCCTGCTGCGACGGGCGAAAAAGAGAGCGATGATCCCCAGCAGGAGACAGACGATGCCGATCCGGAAATCGGTATTGAAAACCACCTCGGGGGCCGTAAGGGCATCGTAGAGGAAAAAGGCGCCGATATTGATCATGACGATGCCGTAGAGGGTGCCCAGAGTCCGAATTAATCGTGGATTCGGGGCGTTTTGCGGTGACGGTGAGGTCATGGTGAGGCTCCTTGACAGGGTCCTTGGGCGGGTCAGTATAGCCGCTGGCGCGCTGCCGGGGAAAGCGTTTTCGCAGGCCGGGGGCGGGGCGATGGGCCCCCGTCGAACCCGCCCACGCCGGAAACCGGTTGGAATACCTGGACCGGGTCCTGGATCACCGCCAGGCGGTGAGCCCCGGGTTTGGAACGGGTGGCGCGCCAGGTTCCTGTTATCCTTGACTCGGAACCGGAAAGGTACGCCATGAAGACCCGACTGATCAACCTCTATGAAAAGCTGCGTTCCAGCTATTGGTTCCTCCCCGGTCTGATGGCTCTGGGCGCGGTCGGCCTCACCATCGTCCTCGGCGACATCGACCGCCGCTGGGGGCGTGCCATGGTCCGGGGGTTCGCCTGGCTGGGCGGCAATGAACCGAACGGGGCGCGGGCCTTCCTGTCTACCGTGGCCGGGGCGATGATCACCGTCACCGGCGTCGTCTTCTCCATCACCATCGTCGCCCTCTCCCTGGCCTCCCAGCAATTCGGCCCCCGCCTGCTCAACAGCTTCATGCGCGATCGAGCCAACCAGGTGGTCTTCGGCAGCTTCATCGGCACCTACCTCTACTGCCTGGTGGTGCTGCGCACCATCCACGGCAGCGGGCCCGAAGGCTTCGTCCCCCAGTTGTCGCTGCTGGTCGGTTTTCTCCTGGCGGTCTTCAGCGTCGCCGTGCTGATTTTCTTCATCCATCACGTGGCCGATTCGATCCAGGCGATGACGGTCATCGCCAACGTCAGCGGCGACCTGGAACGCGCCATTGGTAGAGACTTTCCCGAGCATGACGACGGTATGCCGGCCAACTGGCGGGAGGCGCTGCGGCCCGGTGAACTGCCGGAGGATTTTGATTCCACCGCCCTGCCGGTTGGCGCCCACCGCAGCGGTTACCTGCAGGCGGTGAATGTCAGCGGCCTGCTGAAGCTGGCCATCGACCACAACCTGCTGCTGCGCCTGGAACTGGGGCCCGGGGACTTCGTGACCCGCGGGACCCGGCTGGCCTCCGCCTGGTCCGCGGAGCGCGCCCGGCCGGCGGAGCTGGTCGATGCGGTCAACGACGCCTTTATCATTGGCGCCAAGCGCAGCCCCGAGCAGGATATCGAGCATTTGATCAACCAACTGGTGGAAGTCGCGGTCCGCGCCCTGTCGCCGGGGATCAACGATCCGTTCACGGCCATCAACTGCATCGACTACCTCGGCTCGGCCCTGAATGAGCTGGCCCGGCGCCGCCTGCCGGCCCCGTGGCACTTCGACGACGAAGACCGGCTGCGGCTGATTACCCGCCCGCAGACATTCGACGGCGCCCTGGCCGCTGCCGTGGACCAGATTCGCCAGCATGGGCGGCACGACGTCGCGGTCACTATCCGCTTGCTGGAGATGCTTGCCACCGTCCTGCCCAGCACCCGCAGCGAAGAGCAGCGCCGCACGCTGGTGCGGCAAGCGGCGATGATCGAACGGGGCGCCCGCGAAGGACTCCCCGCCGAGGAGGACCGCCGCGACGTGCGGCGCCGCTACCTGGCGGTCTTCGCGACCCTGGAGGAGAATTTCGGGCTCAGCGGCGACCTCGATTGAGGGCCTTCCCCATGGCCCGTTGCCGAAGCAACCGGAAAAGATAGACTGGGGGAGAAGAAGAGCACCTGTCCTGTTTGCAAACCAATAAGGGGAAAACAAAATGGCATCCAGACTCTCGATTCTCGGCTTTGCCGGCAGCCTCCGCCAGGGCTCCTTCAACCGCGCCATCCTGCGCGCAGCACAGGAACTGGCTCCCGCCGAGGTCGAACTGAAGATCTTCGATCTGGCGGGTATCCCACCCTTCAACCAGGACCTGGAAAAAGACCCGGCTATCCAGGTCAAGGAATTCAAGGCGGCGCTGCGGGCCGCCGACGCCCTGCTGATCGCCACTCCCGAATACAACTTCTCCATCCCCGGCGTACTGAAAAATGCCCTCGACTGCGCTTCCCGCCCTTACGGCGACAGCGCCCTGGACGGCAAGCCGGTCGCGCTCATGGGCGCTTCCTCGGGGATGCTGGGAACCGCTCGGGCCCAGTACCACCTGCGCCAATGCTGCGTCTTCCTCAACATGTTCCCCCTCAACCGCCCCGAGGTGATGGTCCCCCACGCCCATGAAAAGATCGACGCCCAGGGCCGCCTGACCGACGCCGCCACCCGGGAGAAGATCGCCGAACTGCTCCAGGCGCTGGTTCTCTGGACGCGGCGCCTGCAGGCCGGCTGAGCCGGCGCCGGTGCCGCCAGCGAGTGCCCCCCGGGACGTCCCTTCCTGGTAAACTGACCCTGTAGTTACGGACGGTACTCCCCCTGCCCAGGGAGTTCAGCATGAGCGACACCGAGCATTCCCCCTGGCTGCGCATTCTCGGTCCGGGGCGGGAGATCATCCTGCGCTGCGGTCACCTCCCGGTGGTGGTGGCGCCGGCGACGCGCCCCCCCTTTCCGGTGGCGGCGCAGATCGTCGAGGAGGACACCTGGCAGGTCCTCTCCGCCGCCGTGGTCGTGCGGGAGCCGCCGGAACACCCGCTGCGCCTGCTGGCCGAGCTGGGCGGGGCGCACCCGCTGCCGCCGGGAAGCGTGGTGGTGCGCGAGGGGGAACCGATGCAATTGCTGGCGGTGATCCACGACCTCGACCAGGTCCCCTCCTGCCGTCCGGCCTGGCTGGCCCAGGCGCTGAACGAAGTCCTTCGCGAAGGGGCCAGGCGGGGCTTGACCTCCCTCGCCCTGCCGCTGCTGGGGAGCGTCCACGGCGTCCTGTCGCCGTTGCAGAGCGCAGCGATCCTGGGGGCGGTTCTGCCGGCGACGGCGCATGGCGGCCTGCGGCGAATCTGGCTGGTGGTGCCGGATGGCGAGCGGGAGGCGGTGCTGGAGGTACTGACGGGAAAGGCGAGTAGCGAGTAGCGAGTAGCGAGGGGGCAGGAGTCAGGGGTCAGGGGCTGGGTAAACTTACCGCTTAAAGCTGGCAGCTGACAGCTTGCCTGTCAGCTGAACATGCGCCGGAAAAGGCCCTTCTTCTCCTGCTCGCGGCGTTCCTGGAGGGTGCGCAGACCGCGGCGGGCGAGGCCGTGGCGGGCATCGAGTTTGAGGGCCTTGTTGAAATCCCCTTCGGCGAGGGTCGCCTGGCCGGCGTCGAGGAGCATCCAGGCCTTGAAGGCGTAGCCGGCGGCGGTGCGCTCCAGGGTCAGGGCGCGGTTGACCAGTTGCTTGGCTTTCTCCTGCATCGCCCGGCTGTTGGCGTTTCGCGGGTTGCGGTAGATGGCCCAGCCGAGGTGGGCCAGGTAGTCGCCGTTGCCGGATTCGATGTTGCAGGCATCCTGCAGCGCCTTCTCGGCGTTGTCCCACTCTTCCATCTCGATGAAGACCTTGCCCGACTGGGACTGCACCTGGGCTTGAAAGCGGTCGTCCCCCTTCTGGCCGAGGCCGACCCGATCGGAGCCGAGCAGCTCGTCGTAGCGTTCCTTCTTGACCACATCGGAAAGGGTGTCGTAGGCATTGGCGACCGTCGCCAGGATGTCCTGGACCAGTGCCGCTTCCTCGCCGACCAGGCGCATCAGGATATCGGGACCGAATTCGCGGGTGAGGGCGAAGTAGCGCTCCTTGACGGTGTCGAAGCTGAAGCGGCCCGCGGAGAGACCAAAAATCTCGTAGTAATTCTTCCCCTGCAGCTCCGCGGCCAGCTGCCGGATCCTTCCTGCCAGCGCGACGTCGGCCCCCTCGTCGAGGGCCGGGGTCTGCGGCTGCTCCGGCAGCTCCGCGGTCTGCTCCGCCGCGACGACGTCGGCGAAGCTCTCCAGGGCCTCTTCCGCAGGCGCCGCCTCCGTCTCCAGGCCGGAGACGGCGTTGAACAGGGTCCGCAGCGGGAGGTTGGCGGGACTCGCCGGGGTCAGCGGTTCGGCGCCGAAGCGGAGCATGCCGAAGGCATGCAGGGTCTGCAGCAGCGGCAGCAGGCTCTGGCGCCGCTCGAGCAGGGCCAGCAGGGTGCGGGAGCCGTCGAGGCGGGCCAGGGCCTGGCGCTCCTCCTCGTTGAGGGCGAGGAAGTTGATGAAGCGGTAAAAATCGTCGCTGGGGGCGAGGTAATGGTTGCCCCGCGCCGCGAGCAGGCCGCGCAATCGCTCGCGCGGCAGGCGGCGATGATACCCCTGGTAGATCAGGCTCGGCACGTTGAGGGTGATCACCTGGAGAAAATCGGGAACCGCCAGGGACTCGCTGCGGGCCGTCACCGGCGGGCGGTCGAAGGCGCTGAGGAGTTCGTTGGCGAGATAGCCGAGTTTTTCTTCGAGCAGTCCCGGATAGTCGAGGCAGCCGAGTTGAACCAGGGCGGCGTGGCGCGTTGCGCCGGAGTCGGCGTAGAAGGCGTATTCCGCGGCGGAGATGGTGCCGCGCTGGCGCAGGTAGTCGCCGAAGTTGCGGGCGGTGAAACCGGGGCGCAGGGCTACCGGGGAGCCGTTGAGAAAGGTCAGGGTGTGTTCGCCGTCGGGGTAGGCCAGACGCAGGTTGCCGCTGAAACGTTCCAGGAAAGCGCGCAGCAGGTGGTCATCGATGGCCACCGGCGTGGTTTCCGGGGCGGGCGGCAGTGCGGCCGGGGCCGGGGTTGGTGGCGACGGGGTTGCGTCGCCGGCGGTCGGCGCCACCCCCGCTCCGGGGGGCTCCAGGGCAGCCCGCACGGCCTGGAGCAGGGTGGCGGCCCGAAACGGTTTCTCCAGGTACTGGTCGACGCCGAGGCCGCGAGCCGCCTGGGCGTACTTTTCTCCACGATAGACCCCGCTGGTGATGATCACCGGCAGCTCCCGGGTCCGGGGGCTCTGGCGCAGCTTCTTGAGCAGTTCGATGCCGTGCAGGCCGGGAAGCTTGAGGTCGAGCAGCAGCAGGTCGGGGGGGGTGCGTACGATCAGGCCGAGGGCGGTGACCCCGTCGCCGGCGCAGCTGGTCGCAAAGCCGTTGCGTTCGAGCAGGCCGGCAACGGCCGTGGCGACGGACGGGTTGTCTTCGGCGATCAGGATGCGGATGGCCATGGCCTTGCCGGCTCCTCGGGATCAGCGGTGCAGCTGGTAGCGGCGCACCGCCCGGTTGTGTTCGGCCAGGGTCGCGGAGAAGAAGTGGCTGCCGTCGCCCCGGGCGACGAAATAGAGATAGTCGACCGCCGCCGGGTGGGCGGCCGCCTCCAGGGCGGCGCTGCCGGGGCTGGCGATCGGCCCCGGCGGGAGCCCGGCGATGCGGTAGGTGTTGTAGGGCGTCCTCTGCTCCAGGTCGGCGCGGGTCAGGTTGCCGTCGAAGTCGGCGATGCCGTAGATTACCGTCGGGTCGGCCTGCAGCGGCATATGGCGGCGCAGGCGATTGTGGAAGACCGCGGCGATCAGCGGCATCTCAGCGGTGCTGCCGGCTTCTTTTTGCACGATCGATGCCAGCGTGACCAGCTGGTGGAGGTCGAGCCCCTGGGCGCGGGCGCCGCTGAGCATGTCCGGAGTGATCCGGCGCCGGAACTCGTCGACCATCATCGTCAGGATGCGCCGCGGCGGCGTTCCCGCCGCGAGGCTGTAGGTCTCCGGGAAGAGGTAGCCTTCCAGGCTGGCGGCCGGAATATCGAGGCTGCGGAGGAAGTCGGCATCGCCGGCCTGGCGCAGGATTTCCCGGCGGTCGGCCAGCCCTTTTTCGTCGAGGCGCGCGGCGATCTCCCGCAGCGTCCACCCTTCGGGGATGGTCACCGTGGTGCGCACCACGTCGCCGGCCACCAGCCGGTCAAGGACCGCGCCCGGGGTGGCCGGGGCGGAGAAGGCATACCGTCCGGCCTGCACGCGACCGGCATCACCGCGCCAGCGGGCGAGGAGCTGGAAGGGGCGGTCCCCGGCGACCACTCCGGCCGCGGCGAGGTGGCGGGCGATACTGGCAAAGGGCTCGCCGTGTCTGATTTCGAGGGTGGTCCCCGCCGGCGGGGTGAGGGGGGTCGTTAGAAAGTGCGCCGTCAGCAGCCCGACGATGAGGGCGGACAGCAGCAGGACGATGAAGAGGATCTTGGCAGCTCGGGGCATGGCCTGGAGATCGGCCCGACGGCCGACGGCAAGGGGTAAGTTCCCGCCAATATAGAAGTTTTGTCAGGGATCGTCAAGCGGCTCCGGAGTCAGGCCTTGAAGCGGTTTTCGGTGCCGGCCCGCAGCCGCGCGATATTGGCCCGGTGGCGGACGATAACCATCCCGCCGATGAACAGGCTGGCGGCGAACAGCGGCAGGGAGCGCTCGAGCCCGCCGGCCAGGAAGGGGATCAGCGCGGCGGCGCAGATCGAGGCCAGCGAGACGTAGCGCCATTTCCAGAGGACGGCGACGAAGAGCAAGAGCGCGAGCAGCACCGCGAGGGGCGAGAGGACGAGGAAGATGCCGAGGGCGGTCGCCACCCCCTTGCCCCCCTTGAAGCCGAGGTAGACGGGGTAGAGGTGGCCGAGGAAGGTGACGGCGGCGGCGAGCGCCAGCTGCCAGGGGCTCCAGGCCGGCGGAGTGGGCGACCCACAGCACCGGCAGCAGACCCTTGAGAGCAGTCGCCGACCAGGGTGAGGATGCCGAGGCCGCGGCCGGCGACCCGGTAGACGTTGGTGGCGCCGATGTTGCCGCTTCCCGACTTGCGCACGTCGCCGACCCCGGCCAGGCGGGTGAGGATCACCCCGCTGGGGATGGCGCCGATCAGGTAGCAGGCGAGAAGGAGCAGGGCGAAGTTCACGGGGGCCTCCAAAACAGAAAAGCGGCCGGGGCCGCTTTGTCACCGGGAAGGGGGTCCTGGGTGCTGTTGCCCGGTGCGCAAGTTATGTTCTTAGCATGCGCGGCGGAGGAAAATCAAGAGATTTCACCCTCTACCGGGGCCGCGGGGAGCATCGCCGGCGCTGCGGCCCGTTCTGCTGGGAACCCACCGCAAGGCCCCGGATTTTTCCTGCAACGGCCATCTGTTTCCACGGAGCCCGGGCGTTTTGCCCAGCAAGGCGTTCTATGTTAAGGTGACCTCCTGCCCGCCGGTCCCACAACCTTTCCGTCGTTTTGCCTCAGCGGTTGAAGCGGCGACTCCCCAAAGGAGGACGCAATGCCCAGACCTGTCTTTTTCGTTGCTGCCCTGCTGTTTCTGGTTGCTGCCTGTCCCGCCGGCGCCGATGATCTGGCGGCGGTCAAGAGCCGAGGAGAGCTCTCCTTCGCCATGAGCGGCCAGTACCCCCCGTTCAATTTCACCGACGAAAACAACCACCTCACCGGCTTTGACGTGGCGATCTGCAAGGCGATCGCCGACGAGATCGGGGTCCGTCCCAAGCCGGTGACGACGGCCTGGGACGGGATCGTCGCCGGGCTGCTGGCCGGCAAGTACGACCTGATCTGCGGCAGTATGGCCATTACCCCAAAACGTCTGCAGTCGATCGATTTTTCCGACCCGTATTATCGCTCTGGGGCGCAGCTCTTTGTCGGGCGCAATTCGCAACTCGCCTCCGCCGCGCAGTTGCGGGGCAAGACCGTCGGGGTGACGCTCGGCACGACCTATGAGGAATGGGTGCGGGCGAACCTGCCAGAAACCAAGATCCGCACCTACAAAGGGGTGCCGGCGATGATCCTCGAGGTCGTCAATGGCCGGATCGACGGTTTTGTCACCGACCGCATTGTCGGTGCGATCGCCATCGATGAAAAACAGGCTCCCATCAAGCTGGCCGGGCCGCTGCTCTACGAGGAACGGATGGGGATTGCGCTGCGCAAGGGCAGTCCGGAGCTGAAGCAGGCGATCAATGCGGCTCTCGAAAAGCTCAAGTCCGGGGGCGACTACGGAAAAATCAGCCGGCAGTGGCTCAAGATCGATGCCCGGTAGGATCCCGCTTTGGTTCGTCCATGGAGGTGCATGGACGGGAAATGCCCATCGGAACACGCGTCAGCCCATCCCCTCCTGAAGAGCAGCAACCATGGTCCTGGACTGGTCGGTCATAACGCACTATTTTCCGTTTTTGGTCAAGGGCGCCCTGCTCACCCTGCAGATCTCCCTGGTCTCCTTGACGTTCGGCCTGGTGATCGGCCTGGTGGCGGCACTCAGTGTGCCCTGCAAAAAACCCCCTGCTGCGATGGCCGGCGCGGTTTTATGTCTGGCTGATCCGCTCCACACCGCTGCTGGTGCAGCTGTTCATCATTTATTTCGGCCTGCCGCAGTTCGGCCTCAATCTCAGCCCCTTCTGGTCGGGGGTCCTGGCCTTGGCTCTGAATACCGGTGCCTACAATGCGGAAACCATCCGCGCCGGTATCCTCTCGGTTCCGGCCGGCCAGACCGAGGCCGCCCGGTCGCTGGGCATGGGGCCCGGGTTGACCATGCGCCGCATCATCCTGCCGCAGGCCCTGCGCCTGATCATCCCGCCGCTGGGGAACAATTTCGTGATCCTGATCAAGGATACCTCGCTGGTTTCGACCATCACCCTGGTGGAGCTGACCCTGACCGCCCAGCGCCTGATCGGCTCCACCTACAAGCCGTTTGAAATGTACCTGATGGCGGCCCTTCTCTATGCGGTCCTGACCACCGGCGCCACCCTGCTGCTGCGGCTGCTGGAGAAACGCATGACCTGGGGGCCGGCATGACCCTGGAAACGGCACTGGCAAACTACTCCGGACCGATGGTCGCCCTGCACGGTCTGCGCAAGCGCTTCGGCAAGCTTGAAGTCCTCAAGGGGATCGATCTTGAGGTGGCGCGCAGCGAAGTGTTGGTCCTGATCGGTCCCAGCGGTTCCGGCAAGAGCACCCTGCTGCGTTGCGTCAACCAGCTGGAGCAACCGACGGCGGGGGAAGTCCTGGTTGCCGGTGAGCGGATCAACCGCACGGATCTTTCGCGGCGGGCCTTCCAGCGCCATCTCAACACCGTCCGGACCCACCTGGGCATGGTCTTTCAACACTTCAACCTCTTCCCGCACAAGACGGTGCTGGAAAACGTCATTGAAGCACCGACCCAGGTCCTCAAGCGGCGGCGTGCCGACGTGGTGCCGGAAGCTCTGGCCCTGCTTTGCAAGGTCGGTCTCGAACAGAAGGCGGATGCCTATCCCGGCCAGCTCTCCGGCGGCCAGCAGCAGCGGGTCGCCATTGCCCGGGCACTGGCCATGCAGCCGTCGGTCATGCTCTTCGATGAAGTCACCAGCGCCCTTGACCCCGAACTGGTCGGCGAGGTGCTGCGGGTCATGGAAGATCTGGCCAGGGAAGGGATGACCATGATGGTCGTCACCCATGAGATGGGTTTTGCCGAACGGGTCGGCGATCGGGTGATCTTCATGGATGACGGCCAGATCGTTGAGACGGCGCCGCCGGCGGAGATCTTTGCCCGTCCCAGAGAGGAACGGACCCGCCGGTTTTTGGCGGATGTGTTGAAGTAGGAACGCTCGGCAAACGGGCCAGAGCGCCAAACTGAAATGCCCACTCCCTGTTCAGGACGTGGGGCTCATCTTTGGAATTCTAACGGGCAAGGATGGGTCCGCGCGAGCGGGTTTAAGCCGCCATCCCCCGGCTCCCGATTTGAGGGCACTGGGCTGAAATAATCGAATTTCGGCGCCCCAACCCCCGTCCTGTTTGATATAAATCCTGCTTGGGACGGTCCTTCGCCGTGGCTTTGCCGTCTTTAGCGTCTGTTTTTTGATTTTTCCACTTATAATCAGCCACTTGTGCGAAGGAAGGAATCCCATGGCTACGGAAATCGAACGCAAGTTTCTGGTCAATGGCAGGGCGTGGAGGCAGGGAGCCGGCGTAGCCTATTGCCAGGGGTATTTGAACCGCGACCCGGAGCGAACCGTCCGGGTGCGGATCGCCGGGGACAGGGCCTTTTTGACCATCAAGGGGAGCGCCAAGGGCGCCAAGGGGATCTCCCGCGCCGAGTTCGAGTACGAAATCCCTGTTTCCGATGCGGAGCAGCTGTTGCCGCTGTGCGATGGCCATCTTATTCAAAAGGTCAGATACATCGTGACTCATGGCGGCAACACAATGGGAGGTCGACGAGTTCCACGGCGACAATGAAGGGCTGGTCATCGCGGAAATAGAATTGGCAAGTGAAGATCAGCCCTTTGAACGACCAGGCTGGGTTGGGCAAGAGGTCTCCGATGACCCGAGATATTTCAACGCAAACCTGGTTGCCGACCCGTTCGTCAATTGGCAGGAACGTTAACCCCCCTCTTCTTCACGCCTTCAACCGGGTTCCGGAAACCTATAGAAAACGATCGGTCGGGGCGAGAGGGTTTGCACCTCCGCCCGCCGGGCCGCCCGGTTTCACAGCGTCACCGTCTGCCGAAAACTCGCCTGCCCGACCTCCGCGCGACAGTCCCTGTGCAGCCGCTGGGCCAGCGTCTCCATGGCCTCGGGTTCGCCGTGGACCAGCACGACGCGCGGCCGGTTTTCGAACCGGCGGTACCAGTCCACCAGCCCGTCCTGGTCGGCGTGGGCCGACAGGCCGCCGATGGTATGCACCTGGGCCTTGACCTGGACCGTTTCGCCCCATAGGCGGATACGCTTGGCCCCGTCGACCAGGCTGCGCCCCAGGGTTCCCCGGGCCTGGAAGCCGACGATCAGCACATGGGTGTGCTCGCGCCAGATGTTGTGCTTGAAGTGATGCCTGATGCGGCCGCCGGTGCACATGCCGCTGCCGGCGATGATGATCGCGCCCGAGCGGACCTGGTTGATCTGGATGGAATCCTCGCTGCGCCGCGACAGGTGCAGGTTCGGCAGGTCGAAGGGGTCACCGCTCTGCTCGTAGATCGCGGCGTGCCTGTTCATCGTAAAGCTTGGCGTGCCGGGCATAGACCTCGGTCGCCTCGATCCCCATCGGACTGTCGAGAAAGACCTGCCAGCGCCGATTCCCCAGTCCTCATAGTGGCACTTGAAGGCGTAGAGCAGCTCCTGGGTGCGGCCGACGGTAAAGGCCGGGATCAGGATGTTGCCCTGGCCGCTGCGGGCGCTGGAAATGATCCCGCCCAGCTCCTGCCAGGTCGCTTCCCAGCTCCGGTGGCGCCGGTTGCCGTAGGTGCTCTCCATGACCACCAGGTCGGCCTGCGCGATCGGCTCCGGATCGCGCAGGATCGGCGCCCCCTTGTGGCCCAGGTCGCCGCTGAACACCACCTTGCGGGTGCGGCCGCCTTCCGTCAACTCCAGCTCCACGATCGCCGAGCCGAGGATATGCCCCGCATCCCGCAGGGTCAGCGTGACCCCGGGCAGGATCTCCCTGGCCTGCCCGTAGTCGAGGGTCTGAAAGTGCCGCTGCGCCGCGCGCGCCTCGTCGCGGGTGTAGAGCGGCTCGAAAAGTTTGAGGCCCTTGCGCTGGCGTTTGTTGTTGGCCCACTGCACTTCTTTTTCATTCAGGTAGCCGGCGTCCTCGAGCATGATGGCGCACAGCTCGGCCGTGGCCCTGTGGGTGTAGACCGGCCCCGTGTAGCCGCGCTTGATCAGCAGGGGCAGCCGCCCGGAGTGGTCCAGGTGGGCGTGGGTCAGCACCACGGCATCGATTTCCGCGGCCGCGAAGAGGAACGGCTCCCGGTTGTGCTCTTCATGCTCGCGGGCGCCCTGGACCAGGCCGCATTCGACCAGCAGCCGCTGACCGCCGACCCGCACCAAAAAGCAGGAGCCGGTGACTTCGCGGGTCGCACCGAGAAATTCGATCTGCATGCTTCACCCGCCTTTCTTGCCCACCGTCAGCCTCCGATGATGGCCTCTTTGCCGTGACCGTACTGCTCGGATATTACATTGAAAACTTAACAAAAAACCCGGTTGCGGCAAGCTGGGTCTACTGCAATAGGCGGGCGGCCGTGAGATTGATGGAGTGAAAGAGATTGACCGCCTGCCGGGAGCGTGGGGATCGGCGGAGGCGGCGAGATTGTCGTAGGCCCCGGGATTCCCGCAGGCGGATTGGAGAAGGCAGGGAGCCAGAAACTGAAAAGCCCCACTTTCCGCGAGGAAGGTGGGGCTGATCTTTTGAATTCTTACGGAAAGGATGGGTCGGGGCGATAGGATTTGAACCTCCGACCCCCTGCTCCCGAAGCAGGTGCGCTACCAGACTGCGCTACGCCCCGACATCACTTCCCTTGAGACAACAGACGAGACTTTTAGCACGGTCGTTCGGAAAATGCAAGGGGATTTAGCCGTTGGTGGTGCGTTTGGAACGAAGTCCAGCCCAGGGAAAGATGCCGAACCTTTTTGAAGACTTATCCCGTGTTCGATCCGCTATCGTGAAAATGGAGATGGCCCCATGGCAGAAGTTCCCTTGAGATGATTCCAGCCGAAATTGTTGTTCTTGACGATGGCTATGACGGAATCACCCCGGCGGCAAGGTTTTCGGGAAATAACCGGTCCGATTGCACGCTTCGGTTCGGTGGCGGCGATGGTTATTCCTCCTGCTGCAGTTTTTTCAGACGGGAGGGGATATCCCATTGCTTCATCAGGCGCAGGACGGCCTCCGGGACCAGCTGCTCCCAGGAATCGTCCTGAAGCATGAGGTTCCTGACGGTGCAGCCGCTGATGCCCTTTTTCTTCGGCGGGACTTCCCAGAGAATGTGGGTTTTCAGGCCCAGGGACCGAAACGTGGCCAGCTTTTTCCGGCCCCAGTCATCGTAGATGCTGAGAAAAAATACCGCATTGCGGGGGACGTAGTAGCGGTACAGTTCCGGGAAATTGATGGGGAAGGGGACGACGGAAAAGGTATCGGCTTCCACCCCGGCAGCTTCGAGGGTCTGGCGGACCATGAGGTAGCGTTCCCAGTAGCTGAGGGGATTGGCCAGCGGGGAATGACGGTGCTGGTCCGCCGGATCTTCCCGGGTCAGGTGCGGATCGGGATTGGTGATGCCGACGATCAGGTGGCGGCAAAGGTTTTTCCCCGCCAGCAGGTAGCGCAGGTGGTCGTTGTGCAGCACCTGGAAGCGTCCATGGATGACGCCCAGCTCGAAATCCACCGACATCGGAGCTCCTCAGCGCAGGCGAAACGGTTCGTAGTCGCCCGGCCAGAAGGTCTGGTCCACAGGGGTGTCCATCAGGCCGGCCAGCTTGGCCCGGTCGAGGTAGTTGAGAACCAGGTACATGAATTCCTTGCCGCGGACACAACCCAGCGCGCCGCCCGCCGCGCTGATCTCGTCGAAGCGATGCACCCCGTCGCGACGCACCCCGGAACCGCAGATGGTCAGCGGGACCGGCTCTCCCGAGTGGATGAGGGTGCCGCAACTCGGCGTGGAATGGTCGGCGGTGACGATGAGCAGGAGGTCGGGGTCTGCGAGCAGCGGGCCGAGCACGCGGCCGAGGCCCGCGTCGAGCGCCTCGATAACCGCCTTTTTGGCCAGCGGGTCGCGGCTGTGGCCGGCCTCGTCGGGCGCCTTGGTGTGCACGTGGATGAAGTCGTAGCGGTCCAGGGCCTCCCGGGCGCTGGTCAGGCGATCGGCGAGGTCTGCCGCCGGATCTCCGGTATCCCTGACGCGCTGGGAGTCGAGGCCGAGATAGGCGGACAGGCCCCAGTAGACGATGCCCGAAGCGATGGACAGGCCGCGCAGCCCGTTTTGCTCCCGGAAGGAGAGGGGCTTTTTCAGACGGCCGGCCCGTTGGGTCACCAGCCCCTCGATGGGGAGCATGCCCCGGCGTTGCCGCTCCCGGTTGATCGGATGCTCCTGCAGCTGCCGGTGGACCCAGACCAGGTAGGCGTGAAGGGCGGCCGCCGTTCTTTGCGCCGTGGGGTCTGCGGAATGCTCCCGCCAGGGGCGCAGCGCCGCCAGCGGACGCCCTTCCCGGATCGGGTCGCTATCGGTGATGAAGGGCGAAACCTCGCCCTTCATCACCAGGACCCCGAACAGCCCCTTGGTCTGCTCCAGGCGGATGGAGATGCCATCGATCTGGAATTGCCCGATCGCCGCAAACAGGGCCTCTGCTTCCTCGGCCGTGGCGGTCGGTTCCCCCCGGTCGAGAATCAGGCCGCCATCGGACTCGTGGACCCGGGCAAAATGCGCCAGGATGGCGACGTCGGCGGGGTCGAGGGGAATGCCCGCGCCCAGGGCCTCCAGCGGCCCCCGGCCCGGGAAATCCGCGGGGTCGAAGCCGAACATGGCGAAATGGGCGTTTTCGCTGGGCAGGGCCTGGCCCATGGCGCCGGCATGGTAAAGGCCGTTGGCCCCCTCGACTGGCCAGCCGGTCGAGATGGGGAGTCCGGGCCGCCTGCAGAGGAGTCTGCCAGTCGAGCGCCTCGATGCCACGATCGCCCAGGCCGTCGAGAAGTATCAGGAGACATCTGTCGGGCAAAGGACCTCCTGCGGGTGGGGATGGATGGTCAGATTATAGACGGCATGGGCCCGGTTGAAAGGGTACTTGCGGGTTGCGGAGAAAAATGACGACTTTTCCGGATCAGCAACAAGGAGAGAGGAGGCAAGGCGCCGGGGAAACCGGGAGTTCGACCGGGGCATTGTTCCAGGCGGGGCGATAGCCGCCGCCATGCAGAGCTTTGATGAGTTCGTCCCGGGAATGGACCGGATTACGGAACGTCGTGACCACCCGGCCCAACTCGGCGAGGGTGTGAGCATCGCTGCCGCCGCACTCGTTCAGGGCATAGCAGCCTCGCCAATTTTCAACCTGGCGGTTCTCGAAATCCCGGTTGCGGCCGTTGATCCCTTCGACGGTTCGGCAGAGGCCGCTGCGGACGATCTCTTCGGCGGTCGGTCGCGCTGCCCGGAACGGGTGGGCGGCAATAGCCGCCCCGCCCCATCGGTTGACTGTTTGCAGCAGCTCGCCAGCGCCCATACCGGGGGGCAGTGCCTCGAAGGGACCGAACAGGAGGAAATCCCCCTGGGGGGTCGAGTACTCCATGCCGATAATGACGCAGAGTCCGTCCGGCCTGCACCCCTTCGCGGAGGCCATGGCGGATCTCCATGGTGTCGTGGTCGGTGATGCCGACCCCATCCAACCCCCGGGCGCGGGCGTGGGCGAGGATCTCCCCGATCCCGAGGCTGCTGCAGGGAGAGAGCGTGGTATGGACATGCAGGTCAAAGCGCATGGTGCGATTCCCGGAGAATTCTGCAAGGTTTTCGGTCGCGGGGTGGGCGGGACCGCCAGATTCCCGATATCCACACAGGATAGCCGCCGCACTTTCTCCAGGCAAGCGCAAAACGCCTGGTGCTGCGGGTGCCCCGGCAGATGCACGGCGCGGGCGAGGAATTCGTTGCGGTCCCAGCTGCGCCAGTCGACCAGCTGACTCAGGTAGGCTGCGGCGCCGAAGCGGTGGGCGAGCTCGACGAAGGCGGGCAGTTCGCGAAGTTGTTGGCCTGGACGACGCAGCTCAGTTTCAGCTCCAGGCCGAGGCCGGCGATGAAAGCGAGGTTCTCCAGCAGTCGCTGCCAGCTCGCCGCCGCGGTTGGTGGCGTAGGTGGCTGGCCGTGGCGGCATCCACGGAGATCTCGGCGCTTTTCACCAGAGGATGGATGGCGGCCAACTCGCGCCAGGTCGCGGGGGTCCAGAGCTGGCCGTTGCTGTGCAGGTGGATGCGCTGCAGGCGGGGGAACCCGTCCGGATCGAAGCGGGCCAGAAAGGGACGGAAGAGCGGGCTGGCCAGGGGTTCGCCGGTGCCGCACAGGCGCAGCTCCTCGACTCCCGGCGCGACGGCGGCAAACAGCCGGGAATGGATGGCGGCCGCCCTCTCCAGGGCGGTTCCGCTGGCCACCAGGGGCGCCGGGCGGCAGCTCGGGCAGGCGAGGTTGCAGCTGCGGTCGTAGCAGAGGTTGATCCGCCGCGGGCCGAAGGGGAGGCGGGTCAGGCGCTGGTCCAGGGCGGCGCGCAGCTGCGGGTCGGTGATCGGTCGCGGGGGGAACGACCGGGGGTTCGGCGGAGGCCAGGAACGGGCAGCGGCGGCGGTTGCAGTGGCGGAAGGAGCCGTCAGGATGGCGGCGCGAATGGCCCGGGCGCGATCGCCGTTCCAGATCGCCTCGAAGGGCTGTTGCAGGAGGTTGCCCAGCGGTCGGCCGATCCAGGCCGGACAGCAGCAGAAGACGCTGCCGTCGTGGTGGACCTCGCACCAGTCGAAGGGGTTGCTGCAGGTCAGGGGCGGACCGGGCACGGCCGGATTACTGTTTGAGGCCGGCTTCGAAGCCGTGGGCGGCTCCCTGCAGGGCGTTGCCGACATGGTGCAGGTCCTTGCGGGCCCCGACCAGGGTTTCGCAACCGCAGAGGCTGAGCAGGAGCAGCAGGGTCAGCAGAGGGGCAAGGCGGGGCATGGGGGAATCTCCTAGCGGCCGGTCTTCTTGGCCCGCTCCTCGCGCCAGAGGTCGACCAGCAGCAGGCAGACGCCGACGGTGATCGCCGAATCGGCGACGTTGAAGGCCGGCCAGTGATAGCGGTACCAGTGGACGTCGATGAAATCGATCACCTCGCCGAGGCGCACCCGGTCGATGAGGTTGCCGACCGCGCCGGCGAAGATCAGGGCGAGGGAGAAGTTGAGCAGGCGCTGTTCGTCCCGCAGCCGGCGCATATACCAGAGGATGCCGAGCGCGGCGACGAGGGAGACGGTGATGAAGAAGGGGATGCGCACCGCGCTGTCGGCAAAGATGCCGAAGGCCGCCCCCTTGTTGCGCACGTAGGTGAGGTGGAAGAAGTCGGGAAGGACCGTCACCGACTCGTGGACCCGGAAGTGGCTGTCGACATAGAACTTGGTCGCCTGGTCGAGAATCAGGACCACGCAGGAGACAATGGCGAGCAGGCGGTAACGGGACACGGGAGACTCCGAGGTGATAGCTGTCAGCCTTCAGCTGTCAGCTCTCAGCTTACAACTTGTAGCTGTTAACTGATAACTGATAGCTGCCTTTCAGGTCAACGCCTCGCGGCAGCGGTGGCAGACGGTGGGGTGCTCGTCGCTTTCGCCGACGGTTTCGACGTAGTTCCAGCAGCGCTCGCACTTTTCGCCCTGGGCCTTTTCGACCTTGACCACCAGGCCCTTGACCTCCTCCCCGGCGACGCCGTCGGCGAGTTCGTCGACCAGTTCCGCCTGGGAGACGATGCACAGCGTGGCCAGCTGGTCACGGTACCCCTCCAGCAACTCCCGCCACGGTCCGGCCGGCGCGGCGAGCAGCACCCGGGCGTCGAGGGAGTGGCCGATCCGTTTCTCGGCTCTAGCCAGCTCCAGCGCCTTGGAGACATCGGAGCGCACGGCGAGAAGCTGCGCGTAACGGGCCTCCAGTTCGGCGATCGAGCAGCGAGGCCTCGAAGCGCGGGAAGGCGGCGAGGTGCACGCTCGCCTCCCGCTCGCCCGGCAGCTGCTGCCAGATCTCGTCGGCGGTGAAGGAGAGGACCGGGGCGACGAGCCGGGTCAGGGCGTCGAGGATGCGGTACATGGCGGTCTGCGCGCTGCGCCTGGCCAGGCTCTTCTTCGGCGCGGTGTAGAGGCGGTCCTTGAGGACGTCGAGGTAGAAGGCACTGAGGTCGACGCTGCAGAAGTTGTGCACCGCGTGGTAGAGGACGTGGAACTCGTAGTCGTTGTAGGCCCTGGTGACCCGCGCCACCAGCCCCTCCAGCCGGGAGAGCGCCCAGCGGTCGATCTCCAGCAGGTCGCCGTCGGGGACGGCGTCGGCGACCGGGTCGAAGTCGTAGAGGTTGCCGAGGATGTAGCGGGCGGTGTTGCGGATGCGCCGGTAGGCCTCGGAGACCTGCTGCAGGATCTGGTCGCCGACCCGGGTGTCGTTGCGGTAGTCCTGGGTGGCGACCCACAGGCGCAGGATCTCGGCGCCGTACTTCTGGATGACCTTCTCCGGGGCGACGACGTTGCCCATCGACTTGGACATCGGCCGGCCGTTCTCGTCGAGGACGAAGCCGTGGGTCAGCACCGCCTTGTAGGGCGCGGCGTCGCGGGTGCCGACGCAGGCCAGGAGGCTGGAGTGGAACCAGCCGCGGTGCTGGTCGCTGCCCTCCAGGTACATGTCGGCGGGGCTGGCGAGCTTCGCGGTCGTCTCCAGCACGGCGGCGTGGGAGACCCCCGAGTCGAACCAGACGTCGAGGATGTCCTGCTCCTTGTCGAAGTCGTCGTGGCCGCACTTCGGGCAGGTCGTCCCGGCCGGCAGCAGCTCCTTGGCCTCGCGCTCGAACCAGATGTCGCTGCCGCCCTCCTCGAAGAGGTCGGCGACATGGTGCATCACCTTGCCGTCGGCGAGGGCCTCGCCGCACTTCTTGCAGTAGAAGACGGTGATCGGCACGCCCCAGGTGCGCTGGCGGCAGATGCACCAGTCGGGGCGGTTCTCGATCATGTTGTAGATCCGCTCCCGCCCCCAGTGGGGGATCCACTGCACGTCGTTGATGTGCTTCAGCGCCTTGTCGCGCAGGTCGTTGGCCTCCATGGAGATGAACCACTGCTCGGTGGCGCGGAAGATGATCGGCTTCTTGCAGCGCCAGCAGTGCGGGTAGCTGTGGGAGACTTTGCCTTCGGCGAGCAGGGCGCCGACTTCGGCCAGCTTGGCGCTGACCGCGGCATTGGCCTCTTTCTGCACGTGCAGGCCGGCGAAGAATTCGACGTCGTCGCGGTAGCGGCCGTGGTCGTCGACCGGGTTGTAGATCTCCAGCCCGTAGTGCAGGCCGGTCAGGTAGTCGTCCTGGCCGTGGCCGGGGGCGGTGTGCACGCAGCCGGTGCCGGCTTCGAGGGTGACGTAGTCGCCCAGCACCAGCAGCGAGTCGCGCTCGATAGAAGGGGTGGCGGCAGCGCAGCCTCTCGAAGATCGGTGCGCCGAAGGTGGCGCGCACCGTGTAATCGGTGATGCCGAGGCTCGGCCAGCACCTTCTCAAAGAGTCCGGCGGCCATCACCAGCAGCTCGCCGCCGGTCTCCACCGCCACGTAGGGGAATTCCGGGTGGAGGCAGATCGCCAGGTTGGCCGGGATGGTCCAGGGGGTGGTGGTCCAGATGACGAAGGAGAGCGGCTTGCCGGCCAGCTGCGAGAGTCCGCCGGCAGCTCATCGACGAAGGGAAACTTGACGTAGATCGACGGCGAGGTGTGGTCGGCGTACTCGACCTCGGCCTCGGCCAGGGCGGTGACGCAGGAGGGGCACCAGTGGACCGGCTTCTTCCCCTTGTAGAGCCCGCCGCGCTCGGCGAAGCGCGCCAGTTCGCGGGCGGTGGCCGCCTCGTAGCCGGTGGTCATGGTCAGGTAGGGGTGCTCCCAGTCGCCGAAAATGCCGAGGCGCTGGAACTCGTCGCTCTGGGTGTTGATCCACTTCTCGGCGTAGGCGCGGCACTCCTTGCGCACCTGCGCCTTGCTCATCTCGCGCTTCTTGGCGCCGAGCTCCTGGTCGACCTTGAGCTCGATGGGCAGGCCGTGGCAGTCCCAGCCGGGCACGTAGGGGGTGTAGAACCCCTGCATGCGCTTGCTTTTAATGACCAGGTCCTTGAGGATCTTGTTCAGCGCATGGCCAATGTGGATATGGCCGTTGGCGTAGGGGGGGCCGTCGTGAAGGATGAAGCGGGGCCGGCCGGCATCGGCCGCCTCCAGTTCGCGGTTGAGCTCCAGCGCTTCCCAGCGGGCCAGCATCTCCGGCTCCCGCTGCGGCAGGTTGCCGCGCATCGGAAACTCGGTGACGGGGAGATTGAGGGTCTCTTTGTAGTCCATGGTGGTCCTCCCGGGAGCCCTGGGGTGGAAAAAATCAAGTCATGTAAATTAGCAAAATGGCAGGATAAGTCAAGGGAAAACCGGGACCGGCGCGGGGCGAAGACGGGGCAGGCAGGGGCGAGACGGGGCGGGGGACGCCGGCCCGCGGGCCCTGGCGTCCCCGTAGGGTCCGGGGGGAATCAGGCGCTCAGCCGCAGGTCCGGAGCGAGGTCCTGCTGCAGCAGGCCGAGGCTGTGGCGCAGCAGGGTCGAGATGCTGGTGTCGGCGCGTCGGGCCAGGTCCTGGAGAACCTGCAGCTCGTCGTCGTCGACGCGGCAGGAGATGATGTACTTCTTCGGGTTTTCGACGGGTTTGCCCATGGCGGCTGCTCCTTCTTTTGCAGGGGACTGCGGGGTGCGCGACCCGCGGAGGACCGTGAGTCAAAAGGTTGCGTATACACCACTGCAAGGGAGCTGCCAGAAACAAGAATATTTTTCTTAAATGTCCAAAATCATTGTTAAAACGAAGGCATGGCCGAAATTTCTGGAGAGGATCCTGGCCTGGGGCCGGACCTGCAGAGGGACAGAATGATACATCGGCAGGAAGGTGGGGACAGGAATGCCCATTTGGGACGGGGCCGCCTGTCCTCAGTCGGGGGCGGGCTGGTCGCGGCGGCGCAGCAGGAGGTAGCCGGCGGCGCCAGCCAGCAGCGAAGCCGCGAAGATCCCGACCTTGGCATCGGCGACCAGTTGCGGCGGGTCGAAGGCGAGGTTGGTGATGAAGAGACTCATGGTAAAGCCGATGCCGCCGAGGATGCCGACGCCGAGGATGTCCAGCCAGCCGCAGCCGCGGGGAAGATCGGCCAGCTTCAGGCGCACGGCCAGCCAGGAAAAGCCCAGGATTCCGATGGGTTTTCCGAGTAGCAGGCCGAGGGCCACGCCGTGGGTCACGGGGTGGGCGAGGGCCGCCTGCAGTTCCCCCAGGCTCAGGGAGATCCCGGCGTTGGCCAGGGCGAAGATCGGCATGACCCCGAAGATCACCCAGCTGTTCATGACGTGCTCCATCCGCTGCAGGGGGCTCATCGACTCCTGGCAGACGTGTTCCAGGGCGAGCAGGGTGCCAAGGCGGGATTCATTGTGAAAGGGGCCCTCGATGGTTTCGAAGCTGCGATAGCGTTCCAGCAGGGTCTGCACCCGGCTGAAGAACTCCTCCTGCGAGTGGCGGGGGCGCACCGGAATGGTGGCGCCGATCAGCACGCCGGCGACCGAGGCATGCACCCCGGATTTGAGCAGTGCCACCCACAGCACCAGCCCCACCAGGGCATAGAAGTTGGGACTCTTCAGGCCGAGACGGTTGCCGGCGATCAGCGCCGCCAGGGCCAGGGCGGCACCGGCCAGCGGCAGCAGGGCGAGGGTGTCGGTGTAGAAAAACGCGATGACCAGCACCGCGCCGAGGTCGTCGACGATGGCCAGGGCAGTGAGGAAGATCGCCAGCGAGCGGGGGATGCGGTGGCCGAGCAGGGCGATAACGCCGAGAGCGAAAGCAATGTCGGTCGCCATCGGAATCCCCCAGCCCCGGCTCGCCGGTGGCGTTGCGGCGCTGGCCAGGAAGATCAGCGCCGGCACCAGCATGCCGCCGAGCGCGGCTGCGATCGGCAGGGCGGCGTTGCGCAGGCTGGCCAGTTCGCCCGCCAGCAGCTCCCGCTTGATCTCGAGGCCGACGACGAAAAAAAAGACCGCCATCAGTCCGTCGTTGATCCAGTGGTGGAGGCTCTTGGTGAGGCCGAAACCGGCGAAACCGATGCTCAGCGGCGATTCCCAGAGGTGATGGTACTGGGCGCTCCAGGGGGAGTTGGCCAGCAGCAGCGCCAGCAGGGTGGCACCGAGCAGGACGACGCCACCGGCGACCTGGCTCTTGAAGAAGTCCTCGAAGGGACGAAGAATGGCGGCAAGACGTAGGGGCATCGGCGATCCCTGTTGGTTTGGGGTCTGCGGCTAATTTTGCCAGGGATGGAGCGGAGTGCAAACTTTCCGGTAAATATATAAGGGACCGATGCGTGCGCCCCGGACGGGGCGACGCAAAAGGAGGGCCATGGACGGCTTCCGGCAAAAACTGCAGCAAGAGACCCTCAACCCCTTCTTCTTCTCCCTCCTGGCCATCCTGGTGGGGGTCATCTCCGGGCTGGGCGCGGTCCTCTTCCGCGGCCTGATCGGGCTGGTCCACAACCTTCTTTTTTTTGGCCAGTTCACCTGGGTCTACGACGCCAACGCCCATACCCCGCCCAGCCCCTGGGGCGTGTGGGTGATTCTGGTGCCGGTGGCGGGGGCGCTGGGCGTGGCCTTCCTGGTGCAGAACTTCGCCCCCGAAGCCAAGGGGCACGGCGTACCGGAGGTGATCGACGCCATTTACTACGAACACGGCCGCATCCGCCCGGTGGTGGCCATGGTCAAGGCGCTGGCCTCAGCCCTCTCCATCGGCAGCGGCGGCGCCGTCGGCCGCGAAGGGCCGATCATCCAGATCGGCTCCTCCATGGGCTCGACCCTCGGCCAATGGCTGCCGATGCCGGCCTGGCTGCGCAACACCCTGATCGCTGCCGGCGCCGGCGGTGGCATCGCCGCCACCTTCAACACCCCGGTGGGGGGGATCCTGTTCGTCGTCGAGCTGATGATGCAGGAGGTGAGCGTGCGCACCCTGGTCCCCATCGCTCTCTCCACCGCCACCGCCACCTACATCGGCCGGCTCTTCTTCGGTGACCACCCCTCCTTCGTTATTCCGGCCCTGCAGACCCCCTATTTCCACATCGCCAATCCCCTGGTGCTGCTCGCCTACGTCGGCCTCGGCCTGCTGCTGGGCGGCGTCTCGGCCCTCTACATCCGCGCCATCTACGGTTTCGAGGACCTGTTCGAGAAGCGTATCGGCGGCAGCTACTACCGGCGGCATGTGGGGGGGATGCTGGCCGTCGGGGTGCTGATCTACGGGACGATGGCCACCTGCGGCCACTACTACATCGAGGGGGTCGGCTACGCCACGGTGCAGGACGTGCTCAGTGGCAGCCTCGCCTCCGTCACCCTGCTGCTGACCCTGTGCGTCCTCAAGCTGCTGGTCACTTCCCTCACCCTCGGTTCGGGGGCCTCGGGTGGGATCTTCTCCCCGGCGCTGTTCATCGGCGCCACCCTCGGCGGGGCCTACGGGGTGCTTATCAGCCACCTATTCCCGGGGCTGGGGCTCGGCCCGCCGGCCTTCGCCGTGGCCGGCATGGCCGCCGTGGTGGGCGGCTCCACCGGGGCGGCGCTGGCCGCCATCGTCATGATCTTCGAGATGACCCTCGACTACAGCGTCATCATCCCCGTCACCATCACCGTGGTGATCGCCTACGGCATCCGCAAGCTCCTCTGCCCGCAAAGCATCTACACCCTCAAGCTGGTGCGTCGCGGCCATCCCATCCCCGAGGCGCTGCAGACCAACCTGCACCAGCACCGCCCGGCCCGGGATTTTATGGACACCGAAGTGATTTTCGTGCCCGCCGCCACCACCTTGGACGAGTTCGGACGCCTGCTGGCCGGGCACCCCCGCGAGCCGGCCTGCGTGGTCACCGCGGGGGAGCGGATCGTCGGCGTCCTCGATGCCCCCATGGCGGTCGAGGCGCTCCTCCTTGCCGACCGACAGACGCTGATGGGGGATCTCGCCGACCGCGATTTTCTCACCGTCCCCCTGGAAACCCGGCTGTTCGACGTTATCGTCGCCCTCCACGCCCGGCATCTTTCGATGGCCTTGGTCGTCGATGGCCCGGGACCCGCGGGAGTCAAGGGGCTGATCACCCGGTTTCAGATCGCCGAAATCTTCGAGGATTCGGTGGAGCTTTTCACCCGTTGAAAGGAGCTGCCCCTCTCCCCCGGGGAGAGGGTGCCCGAAGGGCGGGTGAGGGGTCTTCTCCCCTCATCCGGCCTGGCGGCCACCTTCGTCCAATAGGGAGAAGGGAGACCGCTAGAGGATGAAGTCCGTGGAGAGGAAGTTGGAGCTCCCCTCGCGGGTGATGGTGCGGATCAGGTGCTTGTTGAGCTCTCCCTCCTTGGCCGCGACCAGGGTGCGGATCGAAAAAGCGCGCAGGGCGTCGGCAACCGACAGGGTCCCCTCCGCGGAGCCCTTGCGGCCGGTGAAGGGGAAGACGTCGGGACCGCGCTGGCACTGGCTGTTGATGTTGACCCGGCAGACCTGGTTGACCAGCGGGTCGATGAGCGGGGCGAGGGTCGCCGGGTCGCTGCCGAACAGGCTGAGCTGCTGGCCGAACCCGGATTCGACGACGTAGCGGATCGGCTCCTCGATGTCATCGAAAGGGACCACCGGGATCACCGGCCCGAACTGTTCCTCGGCGTAGAGACGCATCCCCGGGGCCACCGGGTAGACCAGCGCCGGGTAGAAGAAGCTGTACCGGCTGCAGCCGCCGGCCGGGTTGCGGACGGCGGCCCCCCTGGCCGCGGCGTCGGCGACCAGTTCCGCGAGGTAGCCGGGCTTGGCCGGTTCCGGCAGGGGGGTGAGGACCACCCCCCGCTGCCAGGGCATGCCGAAGGGAAGCGCGGCGATGGCCGCGGCGAGGCGGGCGACAAAGGCCTCGGCGATGCGGCGCTGGACGAAGAGGATCTTCAGGGCGGTGCAGCGCTGGCCATTGAAGGAGAGGGTGCCGAGGATGCACTCGCGGACCGCCAGGTCGAGGTCGGCATCGGCGAGGACGATGGCCGGGTTCTTGGCCCCCATGCCGAGCACCCCGCGCAGCCGGTGGGGTTCGGGATGGGCCTTTTTCAGGGCGTCGGCGGCGGCGGCCGAGCCGATGAAGGCGAGGACATCGATCTGCCCGCTGGCCATCAGCGGCCCGACCACCTTGCGCCCCTCGCCGTAGACGGTGTTCACCACCCCGGGCGGAAAACAGTCGCGAAAGGCCTCCAGCAGCGGCCGGTAGAGCAGGACGCCGAGCCGCGGCGGCTTGAAGACCACGGTATTGCCCATGATCAGCGCCGGGATCAGGGTGGTGAAGGTCTCGTTGAGGGGGTAGTTGAAGGGTCCCATGCAGAGGACGACGCCTAGGGGGCCGCGGCGGATCTGACCGATGATCCCCTCCTGCACGACCAGTCGCGAGGAGCTGCGGTCGAGATCCTTGAGGGCCTCGACGGTGTCGGCGATGTAGGCGGCGGTACGGTCGAACTCCTTGCCGGAATCGTCGAGGCTCTTGCCCACCTCCCACATCAGCAGCCGCACCACCTCGGTCCGCCGGCTGCGGAACTGGCGGAGAAATTCCTGCACATGGGCGAGGCGCGCCGCCACCGAGAGGGTCGGCCAGTGCCCGCGCCCCTGCCCGTAGGCGCGTACCGCCGCCGCGAGGGCGGCCTCGGCCTCGGCGGCGCCGAGCAGCGGAAAGCGGCCGACCACCTGCGGCGCGAACCCCGCGGGCCCCGCCACGTAGACCGGCGACAGTGCTTCCCCCAGCGGCCCCTCCCAGCGGCGCAGGGTGCCGTCCACCAGGTAGTCCCGCTGCACCAGCTCGCTATCGAGGCGGTGTTCCGGAGGAATGGCGGCGGCGGTGGGAAACAGGTTGTCCAAACGCTCCTCGAGAGTCATGGCGGTCTCCTGCATGCGAGATGGCGGGACGAATCAACCAGGAAAAAGCGTCCGCACCGCGAAGTCGCCAAGATCGCAAAGGAGATCAATTGGCTTTTCGGGAAGACGCTTTAACCCTGGGGAGGAATTTCATTAAGTCTCTAGAGGTGTGGACCTCTTTGCGACCTTTGCGCCTCCGCGGTGATGAAGTGCCGTCTCCGGGGACATCTGTACTAGTTTACCCGCTGGGAGGGAGATGCAAGGAGGGGTGACCCGACTCATCCGCGTCGAGGAAAGGGGCAGCGGCTGCGCAGGGGGCAGGGGGGGCAGATGGGCGTCTTGCGGCAGAAGGTCTTGCAGGTTTCGACGATCAGGGCATGGAACTCGTTGAAGAGGTCGGCATCGGCCGGCAGGGAGGTCATGAACAGGGCGCGGATCTGCTCGTAGCTCTCGTCGCCGGCGAGCAGGCCGAGGCGGGTAAAGAGCCGCCGGGTGTAGGCGTCGACAACGAAGGTGGGGCGTCCCCCGGCATAGAGGAGGATCGAGTCGGCCGTCTCCGGGCCGATGCCGGAAAGGCCCAGCAGCTCCCGGCGGACCGCGGCCAGGGGACCGGCCAGCCAGGTGGCGACGGCGCCGCCATGGCGCTCGACCAGGACGGCGACGAGTTCCTGCAGGCAGCGGGCCTTCTGGCGGAAGAAGCCGGCCGGGCGAATCAGTTCTTCCAGCTCCGTGCGCGGCAGCTGCAGCAGGGATGCGGCGTCGAGGCGTCCCGCCCGGCGCAGGTTGGCGATCGCGTATTCGACGTTGCGCCAGGCGGTGTTCTGGGTGAGAACGGCCCCGACCACCACCTCGAAGGGGGTTTCGGCCGGCCACCAGTGCAGCGGCCCGAAATGGTCGAGTAGGAGCCGAAAGATGCCGCGCAGCCGGTCGCTCATGCCGGGCCGCCGCGGGGAGGGGGAGAGGGTTCCGCCGCTCCCCGGCCCGGACCGGCGAGATCCGCCAGGCGATCGGCCGCGACCACGTCGCCGTCGGCGGCGAGCGTCTCGGCCGGGGCCGGCTGCCGGACCAGGGTTTCCAGGGCCTCGCCCCACTCGCCGCAGCGCAGGCGGCGGTTGTCGATGGCCAGCGCCCGGGTGTAGCGGTGCAGGGCGGCGATGAGCAGGGACTGTTCGCGGAAGCTGCCGCGCTCGGTGTAGAGGACCGCGGTCTGGTTGGCGATCGCCTCGGAGACGATGCCGTAGCCCGGCTTGGTCACCACCACGTCGGCCGCGGCGACCAGATCCGGGTAGTGGCAGGAACCGGGGGGGATGACGCGCAGGTTGGGCGCCTGGCCGGCGAGGGCCGGCTCGCTGAGGAAGACCCAGGAAGTGAGGCGGCCGAGCGGGGAAAAATCGAAGTCACCGAGGCCGAAGCCGCCGAAGGAGATCAGCGCCACCCGCTTGTCGGCCGGCAGGCCGAGGGCCCGGCGGGTGTCACGGGGCGGGCGGGAGGCCCGGCGGGCAACCAGCGGCAGGTGTTCGACGCTTGGACCAGGGGGCAATCCGGCGCTGAAGGGGAGGGCGAGGATGCGGTCGGCGGCGGCGTAATCGCCCGCCAGCGTTGCGGCGATTTCCGCGAAGGCGGGCTCCTCGGCGACGAAGCCGCGGCAGATCCAGTCCCAGGTGAAATTGCTCAGGCCGACCGCCGGAATCCCCGCCTGCCGGGCCGCGGCCAGGGGGAGGGCGGGGATGTCGGCGACCACCAGCGAAACGCCGCCGCGGGCCAGACTCTCGGCCTCGGCGGCAAGCAGCTGCGGTCGCCGCGCGAACAGTTCCTGCCACGCCCGGCAGGTGGCGGGAAGGTCCATCTCCAGGCTGTCGCGCTGAATGACGCCGATGTCGAAGGCGGCCGGACGGATCGCTACCCCGCCGGGGGCGGCGCCGTGCAGGAACCAGGGCGCGGCGCGGCTGACGATCTCCACCGCCAGTTGCGGGTGGCGACGGCGCAGGGTGCCGATGATCTGCAGGGAGCGGCTGGCGTGGCCGAGGCCGTGGCCGCTGATGTAGTAGCGCAGGCGCATGCCGCCATTGATAGCACGGGGAGCCGCCGCCGGGCAAGACGATGGTGGCGTCGGGGGAGGTCAGAACTGCCGGTAGAGGTCGTCGAGGAAGCCTTCCTGGATGTCGGCGGGAAGGAACGACCAGTAGGGGCTGCCGATCAGCTCGCGGATCTGCTGCAGTTGTTCCTCACGGCTGAGGCTGTTCCAGCGGTGGGGCAAAAACGC
Source organism: uncultured delta proteobacterium (assembly GCA_963763205.1). GTDB lineage: Bacteria > Desulfobacterota > Desulfuromonadia > Desulfuromonadales > DDH964 > DDH964. The sequence continues at coordinate 43,418 of CAVXNQ010000007.1, forward strand.
CTGGTGTGGCTCACGGTGGATGGTCGTGGGAGACTGGGTGGCCATGGGGTCCTCCTTCATCTGCTGCCGGGAACATCGGTTCCCCTAGCAATAACCCGGCGGGGGAGGCTTTGCCTACAGCGATCGCCGCAGCAATGGGCAGCCGGGCACGCAGTTGCTGGCTGCGCAATTGCACGGGGCCTTGTCAGGCGGGCTGATGGGGAAATTCGATGCAGAAGGTGGCGCCGCCGCCGGGAGTCTCCTCCACCCAGCAGCGGCCGCCGTAGAGGCGGGCGATCTTGCGGACGGTCGCCAGGCCGATCCCGGTGCCGGGACGTTTGCCGGCGGTCGAGCCGCGATAGAAGGGGTCGAAGACCCGCAGGCGTTCCGTTTCCGGCACCCCCGGACCATGGTCGCGAACGAAAAGGCGGATCGTCTCGCCGGCGGCCAGACTGCCGATTTCGATGCGCCCCCCCGGCACCCCGGCATAGCGGACGGCATTCTCGATTAGGATGGAGAAGAGCTCGCTGAGCAGTGTTTCCGGAAACGGCAGGGAGGGGAGCGCGCCGACTGTGATCTGCAGGCCGAGACGGTTGATCTCCTGGCTATGGCGGTTGAGTACCTCCTCCACGATCGGCGCCAGGGAGAGTGGGGCGGCGGGGGGGTCGACCCGGCCGATCCGGGAGAGGGTGAGGAGGTCTTCCAACAGGGCGAGCATCTTCTGCCCCTGGGTCTCGATTTCGCCGAGCAGTTCGAGACCCTGGGCATCGAGGCGGTCGCGGTATTCTTCGCGCAGGAACTCGGCAAAGCCGATGATCGGTGTCAGCGGGCTGCGCAGATCGTGAGAGACGGTGTAGACGAAGGCGTCGAGTTCGCGGTTGGCCTCCCGCAGCTGCTCTTCAGCCTGCTTGCGGGCGGTGATGTCGCGGTAGACGGCGAGTTTCTCGATCTCCCCCGCGGCGGTGCGCAGCGGGGCGTGGATGATCTCGTAGCTGCGCTGGTTGCTCGCGAAGCTGCGTTCCTCGCGCAGGGTCTCGCCTTTGAGGATCCGCTCCATGGGGCACCAGGGACAGGGCTCTTCCCGATCGTACAAGGCTTGGTAGCAGAGCTCCCCCTGAACCGGGCCGAAGACCTCCTGCATGGACCGGTTGATGAAATGCAGGCGGTAGTCGCTGCCGACCAGATAGGCCAGATCCTCCATGGAATCGAGGACCGTGCGGAGCCGGGAGCGCTCCTTCTCGAGCTGGGCGGTGCGTTGCCGAACCGCCCTCTCGAGCTGCCGGGAGTGATTGCGCAGGCGCTTTTCGAGGTGGCGGCGGCGGGTGATGTCGATGAACGATTCGATGCCGCCGACGACCTTTCCTTCGCGGTCACGCAGGTAGTCGACGTTTTTGGCGAGGAGGATGCGCCGGCCGTCCTTTCTGCGGATCGAGCAGGGGATACCGGTGATCGGCTTGGGCACCTCGGGGTTGAACAGCCCGCAACTGCGGCCGCAGGGGATGCCGGAGAGGAAGGAGCAGTGACGGCCGATAGCTTCGGCGGCGGAATAACCGGTGATCCGCTCGGCCTCGGCGTTCCAGCAGATCACCTGCTGCTGCGGGTCGACCACGAACAGCCCGCTGGGGATAGTTTCCAGAACCTGCTCCAGGGAGAGGGTGGCAGGCAGCTTTGCCAGGCTGGTCACGATGCCTCCAATGGGAGCGAAACCGGGTTTTCTCACAATCTTAGCATATTTCCCCCGCCCGGTAAGGGCTGCGCAGTTGCCCGGCCCGGGCCGCCACGGCCACCTCGACCCGTGCCGCACCCCCATCGAGGAGGACGCGGGCACATTCCCGGGCGGTGCTGCCGGTGGTCATGACGTCGTCGACAAGCAGGATGCAGCAGGATTCCACGTTGCCGCCGAGGGCGAAAGCCCCCCGCAGATTGCGGCGGCGCACGGCCGCCGGAAGCCCCTGCTGCGGGGGAGTCGGCCGTATCCGCAGCAGCAGGTCGGTGGCCACCGGCCGTTGCAGATGGTGGCCAAGACAGCGCGCCAGCAGCAGGGACTGGTTGTAGGTGCGGTGGCGCAGGCGTGATGGATGGAGCGGCACCGGCACCAGCAGCCGGGCCGCGCCGGCATCGAGCCGCGCGGCAAGCAGGTCGCCAAGTGGCCGGTCGAGATGGACCGCGCCGGAATATTTGAAGCGTTGGATGGCCAGGCGCAGCAGTTCGGCGTAGTGACCCGCCGCGTGGACCCGGGAAAAGCTCGGCAGGGTGTCGCGCAGGCAGTCGGCGCAGAGATGCTCGTCGCCGCCGCTGGTGGCGAAGGGGAGGGCGCAGCGGCTGCAGCAGGGGGCGGCGAGCGGCGGCATCCGTTCCCGGCAGGCAGGGCAGAAGACCGTGGCCGGCCCCGGCGGCAGCAGGGATTGGCAGAGGGGGCAGGCGGGGGGGAGGAAGAGCTCGAGCAGTTCCCGGGCGGCCCGTCCCAGTCGGGCGGTAAGGCGCATCGTCCCCCTCCTTGGTGGTGGATAGCCGGCGGTCAGCTCCCCAGCAGGCTGGTTCCGCTCATCTCCTGGGGCTGAGGCAGCCCGAGCAGGGCGAGGAGCGTCGGTGCGATGTCCGCGAGGCGCCCGCCGCTGCGCAGCTTGGCGGTGCGGCGCTGCGGATCGATCAGCAGCACCGGGACCTGGTTGGAGGTGTGGGCGGTATGCGGCCCCCCCTTGGCGTCGGTCATCTGTTCGCAGTTGCCGTGGTCGGCGGTGATCAGCAGCCGGCCGCCGGCGGCGAGGACCGCATCGACCACCTGGCCGACGCAGTCATCGATGGTCTCCATGGCCCGGACCGCGGCTTCGAGGATCCCGGTGTGGCCGACCATGTCGGGGTTGGCGAAGTTGAGGACGATCAGGGCGTAGTCCCCGCTACCGATCCGCTTCACCACCTCTGCCGTCACCGCCGGGGCGCTCATCTCCGGTTTCTGGTCGTAGGTGGCCACCTCCTGGGGAGAGGGAATCAGGACCCGCTCTTCGCCCGGGAAGGGAACTTCGCTGCCGCCGTTGAAGAAGAAGGTGACGTGGGCGTACTTCTCGGTCTCGGCGATGCGCAGCTGGCGCAGCCCGGCGTCGGCGACCACCTCGCCGAGCAGGTGGGGGTAGCTTTCGGAGGGGAAGGCCACCGGCAGGTCGAAGGTCTCGTCGTACTCGGTGAGGCAGACGTAGGTGGCCAGCTTCGGCATCTGGGGCCGGGCGAAGCCGGCGAAGTCGGCGTCGGTGAAGGTCCGGGTGATCTCCCGGGCGCGATCGGAGCGGAAGTTGAAGAAGATGATGCCGTCGTCGTCCGCCACCGTCCCCGCGGCAGCACCGGCGGGGACGACGATCCGCGGTTTGACGAACTCGTCGTTCTCCCCGGCGGCGTAGGCCGCCTCGATCGCCGCGGCGCTGGAGGGGACTTCCTCTCCCTCACCGAGGACCAGCGCCCGCCAGGCGCGTTCGACCCGCTCCCAGCGGTTGTCCCGGTCCATGGCGTAGTAGCGGCCGATGACCGTCGCCACCCGGCCGCAGCCGATCGCGGCGAGCTTCTCCTCCAGCTGTTCGAGGTAGCCGGCGCCGCTTCGCGGCGGGGTGTCGCGACCGTCGAGAAAGGCGTGGATGCAGACTTCGGCGATGCCCCGGCGTTTCGCCAGTTCGACCAGGGCAAAGAGGTGTTCGATGTGGGAATGGACGCCGCCGTCGGAGAGGAGCCCCATCAGGTGAAGCTTGCCCCCGCGATGTTTGAGCCTCCCCAGGGCCGTGCAGAAGACCGGGTTGGCGAAAAAATCGCCGTCGGCGATGCTCTTGCTGATCCGGGTCAGATCCTGGTAAACGATGCGGCCGGCGCCGATGTTGAGGTGGCCGACCTCCGAATTGCCCATCTGCCCCGGCGGCAGGCCGACGTCCTCGCCGGAGGCCCCGATGCGGGTGGAGGGGTAGTCCCGGAACAGGGCGTCGAGACGCGGGGTCTGCGCCTGGCAGACGGCATTGCCGCTGCAATTGTCGTTGATCCCCCAGCCGTCGAGGATCACCAGCGCGACCGGGCCGCTCACTCCCCGCCCTCGTTCCATTCTTCCCTCTCGCCGTGGTGGATGGGGCGCATTTCGAGCGGCGGAACGTTCTGGATGTGCTCACGTCCGGCGAGGCTGAAGCTCCCCCAGGTGCCGCAGGCGGGGCAGCGGCTCTGCCATTCTTCGGAGGGCTCCTCGCAGACGTCGCAGACGTAGCCGAGGGTCAGCCGGGGGGAATCGATGCCGAGGGCCTTCTTGTATTCGGCGATGGCGTCGTCCAGGCGCTTGCGGCGGCGATGGGCCTCGGCCAGCAGCAGGTGCAACTGGCGGGACTCGACGCCGGTGCTCTCCACCGCATAGAGTTGTTCGAGCGCCTCGTCGACCATCTCCAGGCGCAGGCAGAGCTTGCCGTAGCAGAGGCGCAGGATCAGGTCGTCCTTGCGATCCTCGAGGAAGGAACGGTAGAGGGCCAGCAGGGACGCCGGATCTTCGTCGGCGAGGTAGAGTTCCTCCAAACGCGAGAGAAAGATGCTCTTGCCGAGCGTCCGGTAGCCATCCTGCCAGACGTTGATGGCGTCCTCGGTTCGCTTCTGCCGGCGATAGATGTCGCCCAGGGAGACTCGCGCCGGGACGAAGGCCGGGTCCTGCTTGGTGATCTCCTTGAGCTCCCCCTTGGCCTGGTCGGCTTCATCTGCTTCGATCCCCTGGCGGGCGACCTCGTAGCGCAGGTAGAGCGCCTTGCGTTTCTCTTCTTCGAGGCGGTTGGCGCCGGGGCCTGCCTTGAGGATCCGCTTCTGGAGATTGAAGGCCTCCTGCCAGCGGTCATGCCGGATGTGCAGGTCGCGCAGGCAGCGCAGCGCCTTGCGGTTGTCGTTTTCGATCGGCAGCAGATCCTGGTAGACCTGCTGGGCCTGGTCGTCCTGGCCGGTCTCCTCGTAGGTGTTGGCGAGCTTGAAGAGGACCTCCAGGCTGCGCGGCTCCAGGCTCCTGGCCTTGAGCAACAGGGTCAGCGCTTCCTGGGGGTGCCCTTCCTGGAGGTGGACATTGGCCATGGCGATGTAGGTATCGACGCGGGCCGGGTCGCGCTCAAGGGCCTTTTGCAGCAGGCTGTGGGCCCGCTTGACGTCCCCGGAGAGGAGTCGGCCGACGCCTTCGCGGTAGATGGCGGCGACCTCCCGGGCTTTCTTCTCCTGGCGGTCGCGGCGCCAGTGCTTGAGCATGTGGGTGACCGTGCCGTAGAGGTGGGCGGCATAGCCGAGGATCAGGCCGAGCAGAATGGCGCCGACGATAATGATCGCGGCCGAGTGGGTGATGCTGTGGCCCGGCCAGAAATAGATCGTCAACTCCTGGGGGTTGAGCCCCGAGAAGTAGAGGAAGAAGACCAGATAGAGAATAATAAGCAGCAGGAATGACATGATGGTCATGAGCTTCTCCTGGGGACGGCGCCCGAATTGAAAACAGGTCGTCTATTCACCGAATTTTTCGATATCGCTCTTGCAGTCGATGCAATAGCGGGAAAAGGGGCGCACATCGAGCCGCCGCGGAGCGATCTCTTCTTCGCAGCGCATGCAGATGCCGTAGTCGCCGCTGGCGATGCGTTCCAGGGCGGCGTCGATGTCGCGCACCATCTGCTGCTGGGCCTGGCTGAGGTTGAGCAGCACATCGCGGCTGTAGGTGGTGGACGACATGTCCCCGAGATCCGGGACCCCGTCCTGGCCGAGTTCCCGGCTGGCAATCTGGGCATCGCGGACCTCCTGCAGCAGGGTCTTGCGCATCTGCAGCAGGCGCTGGCGCGCCCCGTCGAGTTCTTCTTCGGTCATGACCTCTCCTTGCCGCGCGCCGTCAGCGGTTGTGGTAGGGTTCGTTGCGCAGAATCGTCAGCCCGCGGTAGAGCTGTTCGCAGAGCAGCAGCCGGGCCATCTGGTGGGTCAGGGTCAGGCCGGAGAGCGAAAGCAGCAGATCGGCGCGCTTTTTCACGGCTTCGCTCAGGCCGTAGGCGCCGCCGATCATCAATGCCACTTCGCCTGTGCCGTCCAGCATCCGCTGGCCGAGCAGCTCGGCCAGCCCTTCCGAGGTCAGCTGCTTGCCGCGTTCGTCGAGGACGATGGCGAAGGCCTGCGCGGGCAGCCGGGCCAGCAGTCGCTCCCCTTCGCGGTCGCGGATCTGCCGCTGGTCGTGCTTGCGGCCCCCCTTTTCCTCCTTGAGCTCCACCTCGGCAAAGCCCAGGTAGCGCCGGAGGCGGCCGGAATACTCGGCGACGCCCGCCTGCAGCCAGGGTTCCGAGAGCTTGCCGACGCAGTAGAGGGTCAGCCGCATCAGCGCGGTGCCGCGGCTCCCACCGGGTCCGGCAGGGCGACTGTTGGCGCCTCGCTCCAGAGGCCGTCGAGGTCGTAAAAATCGCGCACCGGCTCCTGGAAGACGTGCACCATGACGTCGCCGTAATCGAGCAGGACCCAGCGCCCCTCGTTCATGCCCTCGACGGCCAGCGGCAGGGTATCGTGATCCTGCTTCAGGCCCAGCCGCACCCCCTCGGCGATCGCCTGGACCTGACGGTCGGAGCGGCCGGAGGCGATCAGCAGGTAGTCGGTGAGAGAGGAGAGCCCCTTGACTTCGAGGATACGGAGATTGAGCGCCTTCTTGTCGAGGGCATAATCGGCGGCCAGCAGGGCGCGGTCTTTGGACTGCAAGGGCATTACCTTTCCGGGGGGCGGTAGAGGCCCCGGCGTCGAATGTGTTCCGCCACGGCGGGCGGAACGAGATAGCGGATCGAACGGCCGGCGGCGACCAACTGACGGATCCGCGTCGAAGAAATATCGAGATAGGTTTCCGCGAGAAAAATCAGCGCAGTACCGCTGTCGTGCCGCCAGATTTTTGACTGGTCATCATAGCAGAACTGGTCCCGCATGGCAACGGGGAGCAGCTCCTCCGGCCGTTCGTCGGCCACTCCCGGCCGCGGCGCAACGACGATGTTGGCGAGGGAGAAGAGCCGGCGGTAGTCGTGCCAGGTGGCCAGGTCGCGGAAGGAATCCATGCCGATGATGAAGAAGAGCGCGTCGCCGGGGCGTTCGTCATGGAGGATCTCCAGGGTGTCGACAGAGAAGCTCTTGCCCCGCCGCCGCCCCTCGAGGTCGGAGGCGAAGAAGTCGGGATGGTCGGCGATCGCCGCCTCGACCATCGCCAGGCGGTCGGCGAAGGGGGTAGCCTCGGCCACCGACTTGTGGGGCGGGGTCGCGGCAGGGAGGAACATCACCCGGTCGAGGGCGCAGACTTCGCGCACCTCTTCGGCGACGCGCAGGTGCGCGAGGTGAATGGGGTTGAAGGTGCCGCCGAGGATGCCGAGGCGCATAGGCATAGGGTTGATCGTAGGGGTTGATCGTAGGGGCGATCCTTGTGATCGCCCGGTTCTGAAAAGATGACCCTGGTAATCGCCAGGGCGAATACTAGATTCGCCCCTACGGGGTTACGGTCTGATTTGGCCGTCGCCGAGGACGACGAATTTGCGGGTGGTCAGATCCTCCAGACCCATCGGCCCGAAGGAGTGGAGCTTGGTGGTGGAAATGCCGATCTCGGCGCCGAGCCCGAGCTGGTTGCCGTCGGAAAAGCGCGACGAGGCGTTGACCATCACCACCCCCGAGTTGACCTCGCGCAAAAAGCGCTGCGCATTGGCGTAATCGCGGGTGACGATCACCTCGGTGTGCAGCGAACCGAAGCGCTGGATATGGGCGATCGCCTCGTCGAGGTCTTCGACCACCTTCACGGCGAGGATCAGGTCGAGGAATTCCGTCCCGAAGTCCTCTTCGCGTGGCCGCCTTGACCTCCGGCGCGAATTCGCGGGTGACCGGGCAACCGCGCAGCTCCACCCCCTTGTCGTGCAGGGTCGTGGCGATGCGCGGCACGAAGGTCTCGGCGATGTCCTTGTGGATCAGCAGCGTCTCCATGGCGTTGCAGACCCCGGGGCGCTGCACCTTGGCGTTGACGCAGATCGCTTCGGCCATCTCGAAGTCGGCGCTGGCATCGACGAAGGTGTGGCAGACCCCCTTGTAGTGCTTGATCACCGGAATCCGCGAGTGTTCGCTGACGAAGCGGATCAGACCCTCGCCGCCGCGGGGGATGATCAGGTCGATCTCCTCCTCGAGCTGGAGCAGTTCGAGGACCGCGTCGCGGTCGCTGGTGGCGACCACCTGCAGTGCCGCCGTCGGCAGGCCGAGGCGCGCCAGCTCCCCCTTGAGCACCGCGCCGATGGCGGTGTTGGAGTGCAGGGCCTCGGAGCCGCCGCGCAGCACCACGGCGTTGCCGCTCTTCAGGCAGAGTCCGGCGGCGTCGGCGGTGACGTTGGGGCGGGATTCGAAGATGATGCCGATCACCCCGAGGGGAATGCGCATCCGTCCAACCTGGATGCCGTTGGGGCGTCGCCACATGCCGGTCACCTCGCCGACCGGGTCGGGCAGCAGCGCGACCTCGCGCAGGCCGTCGGCCATCGCCAGGATGCGCCCCGCGTCGAGGGCCAGGCGGTCGACCATTGCCGGCGCCAGGCCGCGCTCGCGGGCCGCCGCGAGGTCGAGTTCGTTGGCCACCTGCAGCTCCTCGCTGCATTCCTCCAGCGCCGCCGCCATCCTCTGCAGCAGCTCGTTTTTGACGCCGCTGGACAGGGTTGCCATCACCCGGGCGGCCTGTTTCGCCTCCCGCGCCAGGGCCAGCATCTCGTCGCGCACGCTCATCGGTAACTCCTTGAAAAGCGGGTGATCCGTGAAAAGTGAAACGTGAAAGGTGAAAAGGAAGGGCCTTAAGGCCTTGAACCATTTACCCTGCACCTTGGACCTATTTTTTGATCACCAGATTGTCGCGGTGGATGACCTCGTCGTAGTATTTATAGCCGAGGACACCCTCGATTTCCGAGGTTTTCTTACCCATGATCTGCAGCAGCTCGGCCAGCGAGTAGTTGATCACGCCGATGGCGAACTCCTCCCCGGCGAGGTCGCAGATGCGCACCGCGTCGCCGCGATCGAATCCCCCTTCGACCCCCTGGATGCCCGAGGGGAGCAGGCTCTTGCCGCGTTCCACCAGGGCGCGCTTGGCGCCGTCGTCGAGGAGCAGTTTGCCGCGCGGTTTCTTGGTGAAGGCGATCCAGTGCTTCTTCGCCGCCATGCGATCGCGGGCGGCGAGGAAGTAGGTGCCGAGCTCCTCGCCGTCGAAGAAGCGTGGCAACACCCCGGGCAGGCGGCCGTTGACAATCGCGGTGCCGACGCCGAAGAGGGTGGCGCGCTTGGCCGCCTTGATCTTGGTCGCCATGCCGCCGGTGCCGAGGTCGGTGCCGGTATCGCCGGCGGCGGCTTCGATCTCCGCATCGATGCGCTCGACCAGGGGGATCAGCTGCGCGTCGGGGTGGCGTTTGGGGTCGCGGTCGAAGAGGCCGTCGACGTCGGAGAGGATCACCAGCAGATTAGCCTCGACCAGGTTGGTGACCATCGCCGAGAGGTTGTCGTTGTCGCCGAAGCGGATCTCCTCGACCACCACCGTGTCGTTCTCGTTGATGATCGGCACGACCTTGAAGTCGAGCAGCGTCATCAGGGTGTTGCGGGCGTTGAGGTAGCGCCGCCGGTTGGCCAGGTCGTCGCGGGTCAAAAGGACCTGGGCGACGGTGTGCCCGGCCTGGCCGAAAGCCTCCTTGTAGGCGCGCATCATCCGGCTCTGGCCGATCGCCGCGGCGGCCTGCTTGAGCGGGATGGTCGCCGGCCTGCCAGCGATGCCGAGGGCCCCCTTGCCGGCGGCCACCGCCCCGGAAGAGACCAGCACGACCTCGTAGCCGCGGCGGATCAGCTCGGCGAGGTCACGGGTGAGGGCGGCGAGCATCGCCTCGTCGAGGCCGTCAGGCCCGGAGATGACGCCGCTGCCGACCTTGACCACGATCCGCCGGACATGGGCGAGAAGGTTTTTGCGCATTGCAGAAGCTTTCGCGGAAGTAGCGGATTTTTAGAAAAAACCGGCGAAAATCTTAACCGCCGGCGGGGGGGGTGTCAAGGCGTAGCGGAGGAATCGACCGTGGCGCCTCCGGCGCGGCGCGTTTCCAGCTCGGTGCCCACCGCATTGACCAGGGACTCGACGCCGGCGCCGGTGACGGCGGAAATGGCGAAGGTGCGGTAGCCACGCTCGATGAACCAGGGCTCCAGTTCGGCGGCGGCGCTGTGGACCTCGGGAATGTCCCCCTTGGTGAAGACCACGAACTGCGGTTTGGCGAGCAGCTGCGGATTGTGGTGTTCGAGCTCGTGGTTGATAGTGGCGAAATTCTCCAGCGGATCCCCCTGCTGCATCCCCGAGAGGTCGACCAGGTGCAGGAACAGGTCGGTGCGCTCGATGTGGCGCAGGAAGCGCGTCCCCAGGCCGTGCCCTTCGCTGGCTCCGGCAATCAGGCCGGGGATGTCGGCCATGACGAAAGACTTGTAGCCGCCCCAGCGCACCACGCCGAGGTTGGGGACCAGGGTGGTGAAGGGGTAATCGGCAATCTTCGGTCGCGCCGCTGAAACCGCGGCGATCAGCGTCGATTTGCCGGCGTTGGGCAGGCCGACCAGGCCGACGTCGGCCAGCAGCTTCAGCTCCAGGCGCAGGGTGTGCTCCTCGCCCGGCATCCCCGGCTGGGCGAAGCGCGGCGCGCGGTTGGTGCTGGTGGCGAAGCGGGCGTTCCCCTGGCCGCCGCGGCCCCCCTTGAGAAGACAGAGGCGCTGCTCCTTTTCCGTCAGGTCGGCGAGCTTCTCGCCGCTCTCGGCGTCGAACACCAGCGTCCCCGGCGGGACGCGGATCTCCAGGTCCTCGCCGTTCTTGCCATGGCGGTTGCTACCCATGCCGTGGCCGCCGCTCTGGGCCTTGTAGTGGACCTTGTAGCGGAAGTCGAGCAGGGTGCTGAGGCCGGGATCGACGCTGAACCAGACGCTGCCGCCGTTGCCGCCGTCGCCGCCGTCGGGGCCCCCCAGCGGTACGAATTTCTCGCGCCGGAAGGAGACGCAGCCGCGGCCGCCGTCGCCGGATTTGACGTGGATTTTTACTTCATCGACGAAACGCATAGGAAATCAGTTCTGAGTTTTAGGTTTTGAGTTCTGGGTAAAAATCAAAAGCCCGGGGCTCGCACTGCGAACCCCGGGCTTTTTGTTCGAATGAGCCCGCGCCCTCAGGCGGGGTAGACGCTGATTTTCTGCCGGGTCTTGTCCTTGCGCTCGAACTTGACCACGCCGTCGACCAGGGCGAAGAGGGTGTAGTCCTTGCCGCAGCCGACATTGTTGCCCGGGTGGAAGGTGGTGCCGCGCTGCCGCACCAGGATCGAGCCGGCCGTCACCTGCTGGCCACCGAAGCGCTTCACGCCCAGGCGCTTGCCAGCACTGTCGCGGCCGTTACGTGTACTGCCGCCAGCCTTTTTGTGTGCCATGGGATGCCTCCTTAAGCTTCGATGCCTGTAATTTTCAGGCGGGTGATGGGTTGACGGTGTCCGTACATCTTGCGATAGCCCTTGCGCCGCTTCGAGTGGAAGACGAGGATTTTCTTGTCCTTGTCCTGCTCGACGATCTGCGCCTTGACTTTCGCGCCCGGCAATAGAGGTGCTCCGATTTTAACCTCTTCTCCGCCGACCATGAGGACCTCGTTCAACTCGATGGCATCACCCACCGCGCCTTCGATCTTCTCGACCTTCACCAGGTCGCCCTCGGAAACTTTGTACTGTTTTCCTCCGGTCTTGATCACCGCGTACATGCTACTCACCTCGCTCTCTACTGACATAATCTGGTTCTGGAACGCCGCAGTCTAGACCCCCGGGTAGGGGCCTGTCAAGGGAAAATTCACTGCCAGGGACATGGGTCCTATGGGTCATATAGGACCTATGGGACCTATGGACAGACCTGTGGGCCGAGCGTATCGACCATCAGCGGCAGGATGCGGCGGACGATCTCGGCGACGCCCCGGGCGTTGGGGTGGATGCCGTCTCCCTGGTTGAGTTCGGGCTTGCCGGTCACCCCGGCGAGGAAGAAAGGGTAGAAGGGGACGTGGTAACGCGCGGCCAGGCGGGGGAAGAGGGCGTCGAAGTTGGTATAATACTCCTCTCCCAGGTTGCGCGGCGCGCGCATGCCGGCGAGCAGAGCCTCGATCCCCTCCTCCTGCAGACGCCCGAGGATCGCCGCCAGGTTGGCGGCGGCCTCCTGCGGCGGCAGGCCGCGCAGCGCGTCGTTCCCCCCGAGTTCGACGACGACCAGCTGCGGCTGGCCGGCCAGCACCCAGTCGAGCCGCGCCCGGCCGCCGGCGGTGGTGTCGCCGGAGACCCCGGCGTTGGCCACCGCGACGGCGCAGCCGCGGGCGCGCAGCGCCTGCTCCAGCTGGGCCGGAAAGGCGTCGGCCGCAGCCAGGCCGTAGCCGGCGCTGAGACTGTCGCCGAGCACGGTGATGCGGAAAGGGGCGCCGGCCGCCCGGGGCGGGGCGGCTCCGGCAAACAACAGCAGCAACAGCAGGCAGAGGACTGTACGCATGAGCGAACCGCTGGTAGAGATTGACGATCTGCACCTGAGTCTAGTCGGCGGCGGCGGCCGGGTCAACATCCTGCGCGGCATCGATCTGCGCCTCGCCGCAGGGGAAACGCTCAGCGTGGTCGGTACCTCGGGGGCCGGCAAGACCACCCTGCTGATGGCGATCGCCGGTCTGGAGGCCGCCAGCTCCGGCCGCATCCGCGTCGCCGGGGTCGATATCACCGGCCTCGACGAGGACGCCCTGGCGCGCTTCCGGCGCCGCCACGTCGGCATCGTCTTCCAATCCTTCCACCTGGTGGCGACCATGACCGCCGCCGAGAACGTCGCCCTGCCGCTGGAATTCGCCGGCGTCGCCGACGCCCTGGAGCAGGCGGCCGCGGCGCTGGCCAGCGTCGGTCTGGAGGCGCGCCGCCGCCATTACCCGGGGCAGCTCTCCGGCGGCGAGCAGCAACGGGTCGCCCTGGCCCGGGCCTTTGTCGCCCGTCCGGCGCTGCTTTTGGCCGACGAACCGACCGGCAACCTCGATGGCGAGACTGGCGCCCGGGTCATGGATCTCCTTTTCGGCCTGCAGCAGGAGAACGGCACCAGTCTGCTGCTGGTCACCCACGAAGGCGCCCTGGCCGGTCGCTGCGACCGGCGGCTGTGCATGCGCGACGGCCGGCTCTTTGCGGAGGCCGGCCGATGAACGAACCGGCCCTGTTGCCCCAGGCCTGGCGCCTTGCCCGCCGGGAACTGCGCGGCGGGCTGCGCGGCTTCGGCGTCTTCCTCTCCTGTCTCTTCCTCGGCGTCTTCGCCATTGCCGCGGTCGGCAGCTTTTCGGCCGCCGCCCGCCAGGGCCTTCTCGACGATGCCCGGGCCCTGCTCGGCGGCGACGTCGAGCTTCACCTGGCCCAGCGCCCGCTGCCGCAGGAGCCGCTGCAGTTCCTGCGGGACGCCGGCCAGGTCTCGGCCATTGTCGTCCTGCGCACCATGGCCCGGGCGATCGGCAACCCGAATCGGGCCCTGGTCGAGGTCAAGGCCGTCGATGGCGCCTATCCCCTATACGGGCGGGTCGCGAGCGAACCGCCGCAGGCGCTGGGCCAGGCCCTGGCCACCGGCCCGAAGGGGGCCTACGGCGCCCTCGCCGAGGCGGCGCTGCTGCAGCGGCTGCAGCTCAAGGTGGGGGACGAAGTGCAGCTGGGAGCGATCCGTCTGCGCCTTGCCGGGGTGCTGACGCGGGAGCCGGATCGCACCCTGCGCGGTTTCAGCCTCGGCCCGCGGCTGCTGGTGAGCCGGGCGGCGCTGGCGGCCAGCACCCTGCTGCGGCCGGGGAGCGTGGCGACCTACGCCTACCGCCTGCGGCTGCCGGCCGGGGCCAGCGCTGAGGACTTCAAGACCCGGCTCGAGACTGCCTTCCCCGGAGGCGGCTGGCGTCTGCACACCTGGCGGGAGGCGGCGCCGCGGGTGCGGCGCATCCTCGACCGCTTGAGCGTCAACCTGACCCTGGTCGGTCTCTGCGCCCTGCTGATCGGCGGCGTCGGCGTCGCCGGGGCGGTGCGCGGCTATCTCGCCGGCAAGGTCTACCACATTGCGACCATGAAGTGCCTCGGCGCCAGCGGGAGGACGATCCTCGCCGGTTACCTGGTGCAGGTCCTCCTCCTCGGCAGTCTCGGCGCCGGCACCGGGTTGGCCCTCGGCGCGGCGGTGCCGTGGCTGGCGGTGGAACTGGCCGGATCGAGCCTGCCGCTGCCGCTGCGCCCCGGCCTTTACCTTCTGCCATTGGCGACCGCGGCCGCCTGCGGCCTTTTGGTGGCGCTTCTCTTCAGCCTCCTGCCGCTGGCTGCCGCGCGGCGGGTGCCCCCCTCGCTCCTGTTTCGCGGCTATGGCGAGGGCAAGAACCCCTCGGCCGGGCGCGGAACCTTCGTCGTCCTCGCCCTGCTCGCCTTGCTGCTGGCTGCGGTGGCCGTGGCCGCCAGCGCCGACCGGCGCCTGGCGCTCTGGTTTCTGGCCGGGGCCGCGGCCTGCTTCCTGCTCTTTCGCCTGCTCGCGGCGCTGATCCTGGCCGGCGCCCGCCGCGCCCCCCGGCCGCGCTGGCTGGCGCTGCGCCTGGCGCTGGCCAATATCCACCGCCGCGGCTCTCCGGCTTCCAGCGCGATCTTCTCCCTCGGGCTGGGCCTCACCGCCCTGGTCATCATTGCCCTGGTCCAGGTCAACCTCACCCGGCTGGTCGACCAGACCCTCCCGGCCGAGGCCCCGGCCTTCTTCTTCTTCGACCTCCAGCCCGACCAGGTGGCGCCCTTCGACGCCCTGCTGGCCGGCTTTCCCGGGGTGCGCAAGAGCGAGCGCTTCCCGACCCTGCGCGGGCGGATCGTCGCCATCGCCGGGGTGCCGGTGGCGCAGGCCACCATCGCCCCCGGCGTCGAGTGGGCGGTACGCGGCGACCGCTGGCTGAGCTACGTAGCCCGGATGCCGGCTGACACCCGGCTCACCGCCGGCCGCTGGTGGCCGGTTAACTACCAGGGGCCGCCGCTCTTGTCGCTGACCGCCGACCTCGCCCGGGGCTTCGGAGTCGGGGTCGGCGACACCCTGACCGTCAACGTTCTCGGTCGGGAGGTGACCGCCAGGATCGCCAGCTTGCGCGAGGTCGACTGGTCGACCCTGCAGCTCAATTTCGCCCTGCTCTTTTCGCCCGGGGTGCTCGAGGGGGCGCCGCAGACTTCCATTGCCGCCGTCTATCTCCCCGTTCGGGAGGAGACGGCCCTCTACCGGGCGGTCACCGACCGCTTCCCCAACGTCTCGGCGATCACGGTGCGCGAGGTGCTGTCCAACCTCTCCCGGACCCTGGGGCATCTCGCCGCCGCCTTCCGCGCGGTGGCCGCGGTGGCCCTGCTCAGCGGCTTTCTGGTGCTGGCCGGGGCGGTCTCCGCCGACCAGCACCGGCGCATCCATGCCGCGGTGATCTGCAAGGTCTGCGGTGCGACGCGGCGCGACCTGCTCGGCGCCTTCGCCGCCGAGTTCCTGCTCTTGGGCCTGGCCGCCGGCGCGGTCGCCGCCCTGGTCGGCAGCCTCGCCGCCTGGGGCATCCTCCAGGGGCTGATGGATACCTCCTTCCAGCTGCCGGCGGCGACGCTGCTGGCGACCCTCGCCGCCGGTATCGCTCTGACCCTGGTCCTCGGCCTGCTCGGCACCTGGAAGGCCCTGGGGCAGAAGCCGGCGCGCTACCTGCGGGAGGAGTGAAGAGGCCGGTCGGGTTCTTTCGGGAAAGGCATCTCACGCCCGTTCGCTGCGCTCACTAGAGAACACGGAGAGCACAGAGAGAACCAAAATCGTTTTGAGGGTTTTATTCTCTGTGTCCTCTGTGAGCTCCAGCGGCCAACGGGAGCGAGTGTGAGCCGCCCCTGGTTTTGGAAAACCCCGCTGCGGAAGATGCAATTCCCGGCAAAATATGGTGAACTTACCGGCATGAATTGGAACGGCCTCTCCGACATATCGACTCCTTCCCCTGCTGACCGGGATTTCGCCCCATGAACCGTCGCCCCGCCGAATCATCCAAACCCGCTGCCGGCGACGCCCGCACCGTCGCCGCCGCCACCCGGGTGCTGAGCGGTGCCGGGTCGCAGCGGGGGATGGCGCGGTTGCTGCCGTTTCTCGGCCCCGCCTTCATCGCCAGCATCGCCTATGTCGACCCGGGCAACTTCGCCACCAACATCGAGGGGGGGGCGAAGTTCGGCTACACCTTGCTCTGGGTGGTGGTGGCCTGCAACCTGATGGCGATGCTGATCCAGGTCCTCGCCGCCAAGCTGGGAATCGCCACCGGCTGCAACCTCGCCGAGCTCTGCCGCCTGCACCTGCCCAAGCCGGTGGTCTGGGGAATGTGGGTAGGCATGGAACTGGTGGCGATGGCCACCGACGTTGCCGAATTCGTCGGTGCCGCGGTCGGCCTCAACCTCCTCTTCGGCATGCCGCTGTGGCTCGCCGGGATCCTCACCGCCATCATCACCTTCCTGATCCTCGCGTTGCAGTCGCGGGGCTTTCGTCCCCTGGAGGCGGTTATCACCGCCCTGCTCGGGGTGATCGCAGTCTGCTATGTGATCGAGACCTTTCTCGACAAGCCGGACTGGGCGCTGGTCGCCTTCCACGCGGTGACGCCGCGTTTCGCCGGAGCCGAGAGCGTGGTTCTGGCCGCCGGCATCCTCGGCGCGACGGTGATGCCCCATGTCATCTTCCTGCACAGCGCCCTGACTCAGGGGCGGATCGTCGTCGCCGACCCGGCCCATAAGCGCGAGCTCTACCGTTTCCAGCTCTTCGATGTGACCATCGCCATGTCGATCGCCGGGTTCGTCAACGCGGCGATGCTGATGATGGCCGCCGCCACCTTTCACCGTTCCGGCTTCAGCCATATTGCCTCCATCGAGGAGGCCCACCGCACCCTGGAACCGCTGCTCGGCGCCGCCGCCGGCTGGGTCTTCGCCGTCTCCCTGCTCGCCGCCGGCCTCGCTTCGACCACCGTCGGCACCATGGCCGGCCAGGTCATCATGCAGGGCTTTTTGCAGCGCCACATCCCGGTCTGGCTGCGGCGGCTGATCACCATCATCCCCAGCATGGTGGTCATCTTTCTCGGTTTCGACCCGACCCGCACCCTGGTGATCAGCCAGGTGGTCCTCAGCTTCGGCCTCCCCTTCGCCATCCTGCCGCTGATCGTCTTCTGCCAGCGCCGCGACCTGATGGGGGAGCTGGTCAACAGCCGCTTGACCAGCTTTTTCGCCTGGGCGGTGGCGCATTTGGTGATCGCGCTGAATATCTACCTGCTCTGGCAGACTTTCCTGGGAGCCTGACGACCATGATCCAGCATCTTCTGGTGCCCCTCGACGGCTCGACCCTCGCCGAATCCGCCCTGCCGGTCGCCCGTGGCCTGGCCCGCGCCCTCGCCGCCCACATCACCCTGATGCACGTCATCGAACGGGCCGCCGAAGAGTCGGTCCACGGGGAGCGCCACCTCACCGAGGCCGGGGAGGCGACCGCCTATCTGGATGAGCTGCAGCGGCACCTGGCCGCCGACGGCCTGGAGGTCGACTGCCACGTGCACGCCGCGGCGGTGGCCGACGTCGCCGCGGGAATTGCCGCCCACCAGGCGGAGCTCCATCCCGACCTGATCGTCATGTGTACCCACGGGCCGACCGGACTCGCCCGGCGCATGCGCGGCAGCCTCGCCCAGCAGGTGGTGGCCCTCGGCGCGACGCCGCTGCTCCTGGTCCGCCCCGACGCGGTGGCGGCCGGCGGCGCCTTCGCCTTGCAGCGGCTGCTGGCCGCCGTCGACGGCCGCCCGGAACACGCCGCCGGCTTCGAGCTCGCCCTGGACCTGGCGGCGGCAACCGGCGCCCGGCTGCAGCTGCTGGCCATCGTCCCCTCCCTGCCGTCACTGGCCGGGACCCAGGCCACCCTCTCGCGCTTCTCTCCGGCAGCTTCGCAGAAGCTGCAGGAGCTGACCCGCCGGGGGCTGCAGGATTACCTGGACGCTGCCCTGGCCGATGCCGACGCCCGGGGCGTCGCCGCGGACGCGGAGATCCGGCCCGGGAAGATTCCCGTCGTCATCGCCGAAACCGCCGATCAGGGCGGTTCCGACCTCATCGTCATGGCCACCCACGGCAAGGCTGGCAGCAAAGCTTTCTGGGCCAACAGCGTCGCCGGGGCGGTGCAGGCCAGGACCCACCGGCCGCTGCTGCTGGTGCCGGTCTGAGGGGACTGGCTTCGCAGAAGCCTGCCCCCGCCGGCCCTCATGGTGAAAATCCAGAGTCGCCGAGAACCCTCGTCGAGTTAACTATCCGCAGGAGCCCGCCGTGGTGCTGCGTTGCCTCCTTCTGTTTCTGCTTCTGCTCCCCGCCGTTCCGGCGGCCGCCGGGAATTCCCCGCCGGCCGGCCTGCGCGGGCTTCTCGCCGCCTACCCGGACGCGCTCTGCGGCGCCGCGGGAAATACCCTTCGCTGGTGCGACGGCACGGCCATGATCTTCGATGACGGCCGGAGAAAAACCTTCGATACGCTCCTCATGGCCGCCGATCTGGAAGACCAGTTTCACCTTCCCTATCCTGCCGGCCCTGCCTTTCCCGCCCCGCCGCCGAATAACTACGATCCCGGCCGCTTCCGCAATGAGGCGTTCTTCCGCAAGATGTATGGGGCGGACCGGGCGGCGGTGGAGAAGAACCTGGTGCCGGTTCCCTGGCCCTTCGGCCCGCCGACGACCCTGCGCGTCACCCACGTCAACCGGGTGGACAAGAAACTGGCGGCGGTCATCCGCGACCTGCAGCGGCTGCCCCCCGCTCTCCGGACCTATCTCGAACAGCCGGCCGGCGGCTACTGCTGGCGGCCCATCGCCGGCACCGACCGCCTCAGCCCGCACAGTTTCGGCATCGCCGTCGACCTCGGCGGCGCCCCTGTCGCCTATTGGCGCTGGGACGCGAGGAACAACGGCGGCCGCTTTGCCTGGCACAACCAGATCCCCTGGCCGATCGTCGCCGCCTTCGAACGGCACGGCTTTATCTGGGGTGGCAAATGGTATCACTACGACACCATGCACTTCGAATACCGGCCGGAACTGCTGCCCCTTTCTCCCTCGGGAAGACAGCCGGAATAGGTCGGGGCGGTGCCGGCGGCAAGCCGACGCGAAGCGCCCGGGTGCGGGGACAAGGAGCGTGGCCAGCCGAGGGCGGACGGTAAGCTTCCCGTGCCCCAGGTCGTCCAAGAGCCAGTTGCAAAAATCAGGAGGTTTACACAAGAAAGGTCCTGCCGGGAAAACCGGTGGGACCTTTCTTGAGATTTAGGATTTGCAGGAGGGTAAGTCTGGTTCCCTATAGGCAAAATGAAGCAGGTGAACCAGGAACCGCTGCTGGCTACCTCCGGCAAGCGGTTTCTCGTTGCAGCCGGGCTACCGGTAGGGAAGCTTGCGAATCTTTTGAATAAAATTATCCCTTTGCAGGGATATCCAGGCGTCGGTAGTATGACAAGCATGAGAACGGAAGCCGTCGATCACGAATCCTCCCGAAGAGATTGGTCCGCCCTCAAGGTCCTGGCCGGGGGCATTCTCGGCATGGTGGTGGCCATGGGAATCGGGCGCTTCGCCTACACCCCCATCCTGCCCCTCATGCAGCGCGATCTCGGGATGAGCAATACGGTCGCAGGTTGGCTTGCGGGGTTGAACTACCTCGGTTATCTCCTCGGCGCTCTTCTTTGCACGATCTCGCCGCAGCTTCTCCGTTCCCGGGCCATTACGGGGAGTGCCTTAGTGCTGAGTCTCGCCACCACCTTTTTCATGGGCATGACGCTTTCGGAGGTCTGGTGGGGCGTGCTGCGCCTGGGCGGCGGTATTGCCAGTGCCGTTCTTTTTATCGTCATCTCCGCCGAGGTTGTCGAGACGCTCGTCCGCCGCGGCTATGGCCATTGGCTTGGCGCTTTGTACAGCGGCATCGGTTTGGGCATCGCGCTCAGCGGCTTCATGGTCCCCCGACTGGATGCCGTCGGGGGATGGGATGCCGCCTGGATCGGCATGGGGATCATTGCCGCAATCCTTGCCATGGCTGGCGTGGCCCTGGGGCGAAAACGTGATCCCATCCAGGTGACCGCCGCCGGGCTGTCAGAATCAGACGCCGGACTGCGCAGCATCCGGGTTCTGGCCGCAGCCTATTTCCTGGAAGGTCTGGGCTTCATCATCATCGCCACCTTCCTCGTGGCCATCATTGCCGCGACCCCCGGCTTGGGAGCTTTTGCACCCTATAGCTGGGTGGTCGTCGGCCTCTCGGCCATCCCGTCGACGATCCTCTGGCCGCATCTGGCCCGTCGCATCGGCAACAAACGGGCTCTGCTGGCGGCCTATGTTCTGCTGGCGACCGGCATTCTGGTCAGTATCCGGGCCGACTCCATTGCCGCAGTGGTGTTCACTGCCGTTACCTTTGGTGGAACGTTCCTGGGAATCGTTACCCTGGTTCTGACCGAAGGTAACCTGAGAATGGGCAAGGAAGGAAGGCTGGCCGCGGCCTTTTTGACCGCCAGTTTCAGCGTGGGCCATGTGCTTGGCCCGATCATTGCCGGAATGCTGGCTGACCGCCGGGATGGGTTTGGCCTGCCCCTCCTGCTTGCAGCGGTCAGTGTTGTCATGGGAGGCTTATTGATTGCTCTGGATCAAGGTTTTTCATCCTGAAACCCGGATAAAGGAGTCTTGCCATTGTGCGGTTTGCCAAAATCCCCGAGCACGGCAGCAGTCCAAGGGATCCCAGAAGTGAGGGGTTGGGGGAATCCATAATGACTGCCGAGGAGGGGCCGGAAAATATTTCAAAACGATTTATGGGACGGTAGTTATCCGCCAGGAGGTCGGTTCGAGTCGGAGCCGGGGAGCCAACACATCAAGCGGCCGATTTCCTTTGTGAAATCGGCCGCTTTTGCTGTTTTCTGCGCCATCTCCCGAAAGCCTCTCCGGGAATTTCTATAAGAATCAGGAGGTTAAGAGTTCGAGCCCGGATCGGTGTCCGCCATCCCGAAAGCTCGCCCACGATCTATCCCTGGCACATAGTTTCCGGGAATCGGCTAACCCGGTCAATTTGGATTCGCTCAATCGGTCTGGAACATTTTTGGTGCCCTCTGAACCGAGACAATGGAAATTTGCTGGGCGGGTGTCCAATAACAGACATGGTCATGCCCCTTGATCGCTGGGGTTTAAGGTCAACGTTGCCGGCAGAGGATGTATCACCACGTCTGGGTGGCGGAGTCGATGGTGACGGCAAGTGTTGCCCGCAGCCAGTCAAACGTCGATTTCAAGGCATCGTAGTCGGGGCCGGAGGTCACAAAAGCCGCCTTCCCCTTTATCAAGAATCCGGCGCCAGCTCCATGCAAGCCTTGGACTTTACTGCTGCCGAGCGTGATCAGCACCTCAGGATTGTGCTTGATGTTGGCTTCCGTCTGGCGCATGTAGCCGGCCGGGATCAACAGCCGGCCTTCGGGCGAAATCCGCACGTAACTGTTCCAGGTATTGACCAGGTGTGGCCCATCCTTGCCCAGGGTGGCGATTGCGACGACGCCATCTTGTTTGAGAATTTCCTGTAACTTTTCCGGGACCATACGCACTCTCCTGTCGTTAATGGGTTGCTTGGGATCAGATAAAAAGAGCATATTTGATTGCTGCCACCACCAAAAGGTACAATCATTGGAAAAAACATGGGGCCAGATGGTGGTTCCGGCAGCAGATGAAGATCGCCACAACCGGACGTTTGGGCCCTCCCCCCCGGGGTCGCCGCCCGTCACCCAGAACCGCTCTAAATACCTACATCTGATTGCGGTGCCGCCATGTTCACTCTGGACAACAATGACATCACGCCGCTTTACCAGCAGCTCTACCGGCAGATTCGTGACCAGGTCCTGTCCGGCGAACTTCCGGCGCATTCCCGGCTCCCCTCGATCCGCGACCTGGCTGCCGAGTTGGAAATAAGCCGCAATACCGTCGACGGGGCTTTCCAGGAATTGTGCGCCGAGGGGTACCTCTACAGCAAGTCTCGCAGCGGCTACTACGTCTCAAGCCTTGACCGGGAACTCACCGCAACAGCACACGTGGTTGCTCCGCACCAGGACCTGCATCCCCGGCCGGCGGAACGATATCGCTACGATTTTCATCCCGCACTGCTCGACCCGGATATTTTCCCTTCGGCGCTCTGGCGCAAATGCCTCATCGAGGCGCTGGGTTCCAATGCCCGAGCTTTTTCTCAGTATGGCGAGCCGCAGGGAGAATGGGGGTTGCGGTGCAACCTTCAATACTATCTGGAACGCTCACGCGGCGTGCACTGTTCTCCCGACCAGATCGTGATCTGTTCCGGCCTGCAGCAGGGCCTGGACATGGTTGCCCAGCTAATCAGGGGACGGCACAGCTCGGTGGCGGTCGAAAATCCAGGCTATCACCTGCCCCGTGAGCTCTTTTGCAACCAAGGCTTCACGGTTGCACCCATCGCTATCGGCCCCGGCGGCCTCGACCTGCCCGGACTTAAGGCGAGTAGCTGTACCGTTGCCTACATCACCCCGTCGCACCAGATGCCTTTGGGGCAGGTGATGCCGGTCGCCAGCCGGCTGGAACTGCTCGCCTGGGCGAAGCAGGGGGAACGGCTGATCATTGAAGACGATTACGACAGTGAGCTGCGCTATGTCGGCAAACCGATTTCATCCCTTCAAGGCCTGTATCCCCAGGGCAACATCATTTACCAGGGAACCTTCTCCAAGGTCTTCTCGCCGGCCTTGCGCCTGAGTTACATGGTCCTCCCGCGCACCCTGCTGCCAGACTACCAGCGCCAGTTTCGCAACTACTTCTGCCCCGTCCCTCTGCTCATCCAAAGAGCGATGATCCTGTTCATGGAGCGGGGGCACTGGGGTCAGCACCTCCGCCGTTGTCGAATCTTTTACCGGAAAAAGCACGGCGCAATGCTGAAGGCGATCGAGCAATCTTTCGGATCGAGTGCCAGGATAATTAGCCAGGGAGCAGGCCTGCATGTCGTACTTGAATTGTCCGACGGCCTGATCGATGAGGCCGGATGGATAGACCGAGCCAAGCAAAATGGCTGTCGGCTGTTGCCATTTTCCGATTTTTACGCGTCGGGAGGGTTCAAGTCGAATAAGCTGTTGTTGGGTTTTGGGGGCGTCGGAATGAATGATATCCAGCAGGGAGTGCAGACTCTCGCAGCCCTGGGTTGGAATTAACAACCATCCGGTCCAGAACCGGTAAGGGATAAGCGGCATCTGGATGAAGGCCCCTGATGAAATGAGGGACACTTCCGAATGGCTCTAGTTTAAGGTCTTTGCGACGGTGCCGGAGAGTAAACGCGGGACTGTCCCCGGCTTCATCGGGGGCTGTCCCAGATGTTTACGGGCTATGAAACTCGGGTGGTTCCCGCCGCAAAAGCCTGGGACAGCCCCCGTTCGGGGACAGTCCCGGTTTTGCTGCTATCCACCCTTAAACTAGCGCCATTCTCAAATGTCCCGAAGGGTTCCCAAGACGAATTTTTGAGAGCAAACCGTATCCTTTCACAGTCGCCTTTCGTGTGATAGAGCGCTCGTTATTGCGAATCCCCACATATGTTTTTCCTGAAGAACCCAATATTTTAAAAACCCTCGCAGGGCTGTTGTGGCAGGCGGACCTGATACCGCTATCGGCAAAACCTCCTGAAAACCTTTTGTCCCATGGCTCTGTCCTCGCGGAGTTGTGGGGGCCCTTTTGGTCGTCCTACCCAGAACACTTTTTGGCCGGTTGGCTGGACGGGGTTAACAACCATCTTTCCCGACCCGGAATTCGTCACTCCTGCGCCATCCTGCCTATCCTCAGAAGGAAAAATCGTTAACGGCGTCGGGCCGGCCACCTGCCCCTGCAGTTGCAGATTCTGAAAAGTCTCGTTGGGAAAGGAGAAGGACTATGGAAATTAAATTGGCGGAGGCAATCGTTGAGGCTTGCGGAGAGAAGGGGGTCGGGGCCGTATTGCAGGAAAATTATTCGGCTTCCTGGATGCGCGGACGAAAGACCACTGGGGTCGTGATCAAAGGTGGAGATCTGGCGCACGTTGTCTCGGCAGTCATCGCCAGCCCTCAGTTGTTTATCGATGGTGAGCTGCCGAAGTTCGATATCAAAGACAAGCTCAGCGTCAGCCCTTTTCGACTTAATCTCATCCTTTACTGATGAGCAATCAGGGCAGGATGAGTTCCTGGACCTTTGTGGCCGGAACCCCCCTTTCTCTTATTTTATCGGTTCAAAACAAGCACTTAAATCCCCCGGCCAAAGGAGATGTCAGGTGCCGGAAAATTGGCCGGGATAGTGCAAAGAATTTATGGAAGTGACAATCCCACAACCTCTTTGACAAGGACCCCCTACCATGAAGAAAGTCCTGCTCATCCTGCTCGCCGCCGCACTGGGCAGCGCCTCTCCAGCCCTTGCCGGCAACGTCGGTTTCGACCTCAACGTCCACGTGAGCAGCCCGCTTCCGGCGCCAATAATTGTCGACGCCCCTCCGTTATTTTTGGTCCCCCCGGCACTCGGGTTCCAGGTGGCGGTGGATGTCCCTTACGACATGTTCCGTCTCGACGGCCGCTACTATCTCAGCAAGGGAAATGCATGGTTCGTCGCCCCGGGCTACGACGGCCCGTGGACCGAAATCCGGCGCGACCGCCTGCCACGCCGTCTGGCCCGGCGACGGGTCGCCGACATCATCGCGCTGCGCGACGAGGAATACCGGCACTACAAAGGGGACCGCGACCATTACCGGGGGAGGGCCTATCGCCCGGAAAGATCGAGAAAGGGAGGGCACGGCAAGGAGGACCACAAGAAGCACCACCATTGAGTTGTTTGCCGGGCGATCGGGGTGCCCCCGTCCGAAGCCTGACCGCTCGGTCGGCACCGGCAGGCTCTACTCTATAGATACCGGCAGGGAGCTGTTCGATTAAAACAAGAATATGTGGCCGCCTGGTTCTCCGGGCGGCCATTTAGTTTTGGAAGAGTGGATGCGGGAGTCATTGCCGCACTCTCCAAAAAGCCCAGAGAAGATTTCAAGACGGCTCAATGGGATGATTATCCGTCGCGGCCCCCGGGTCAAACCTCTGCTTCTAATTGGCCGAAATTGGGGATCTTGCTATCGGCTGCTTAAAAGCGATGCGTAAGCTGGCCAGCAAATATCCAAAACAAAAGAGGCGGCCGGTTCGGACGCCTCTTTTGTTGGACAGGTGGTTGATTGTCTCGGTCGGCAAGAACTCTCAGCCCACCAGGATCTCGAACTGCTCGATGTGGAAGTTGGGGCGGGCGTTGATGGCGATCTGCTTTTCGAACTGCCGCTCCAGCTCCTCGATGCCGTGGTGCTCCTCGTCGGAGAGGAGCGCGGCGACGTCGGGGTGGGTGAGTAGCGTCACCCGGTAGCCGGGCAGGTCGCGCAGCTCGCGGTGCAGTTCGCGGAAGATCTCGTAGACCATGGTGGTGCGGCTTTTGACGTACCCCTTCCCCTCGCAGTAGGGGCAGGGCTCGCAGAGGGTGCGGCCGATGCTCTCGCGCACCCGTTTCCGGGTCATCTCGACCAGGCCGAGCTCGGAGATCTTGAGGATGTTGGTCTTGGCCTTGTCGTTCTTGAGGGTCTCCTCCAGCGCCGAGTGGACCTTTTCGCGGTGCGCCTCCTTCTCCATGTCGATGAAGTCGATGATGATCAGCCCGCCCATGTTGCGCAGGCGCAGCTGGTAGGCGATCTCCTTGACCGCTTCGAGGTTGGTCTTGAGGATGGTGTCTTCGAGGTTGTGCTTGCCGACGAAGCGCCCGGTGTTGACGTCGATGGCGATCAGCGCCTCGGTCTGTTCGATGATGATGTAGCCGCCGCTCTTCAGCCAGACCTTGCGTCCCAGGGCGCGGGCGATCTCCACCTCGAGGCCGAAGGCGTCGAAAATCGGTTCGTCGACCTCGTGCAGCTCGATGGCGTACTTGAGCTTGGGCATGAAGGTGCTTAAGAAACGGACGATCTTGTCGTACTCCTCCTGCGAGTCGACGACGATGCGCGCCACGTCTTCGGTGAGGATGTCGCGCAGCACCTTGCTGGTGACGTCGAGGTCGGAGTGGATCAGCGCCGGGGCGCCGCGGTTCTCGCGGCGGCGGGCCACCTCGCGCCAGAGGCCGACGAGGAACTCCATGTCGGCGCGCAGGTCCTCCTCGCTCTTGCCTTCGGCGGCGGTGCGGACGATGAAGCCGGTCCCCGGCGGCCGGATCGCCTCGACCAGCTCGCGCAGGCGGGTCTTCTCCTCCTCGTTCTCGATGCGCCGCGAGATGCCGACGTGGTCGACGGTCGGCATGTAGACCAGGTGGCGGCCGGGGAGGGAGATGTGCGAGGTGATGCGCGCCCCCTTGGTGCCGATCGGCTCCTTGGCCACCTGGACGAGGATCTCCTGCCCCTCCTGGAGCAGGTCCTCGATGGGCGGGAGCTGCTCTTCGTCCCCTCCCTCGCTCGGCTTGGCGTGCTGGCTGGCCCCCTCGACGAACTGCTCCACCGCCTCCATCTCGTCGAGGACGTCGGCGACGTAGAGGAACGCCGCCTTCTCCAGGCCGATGTCGACGAAGGCGGCCTGCATCCCGGGCAGCACCCGGATCACCTTCCCCTGGTAGATGTTGCCGACAATCCCCCGCTCCCGGTTGCGCTCGATGTAGAGCTCGGCAATATGGCCGGCCTCCAAAAGCGCCACCCGGGTCTCGTGGGAGGTCGTGTTGATGACCAGTTCCTTGGTCATGAAACCTCCGAAATCTTGAAAGATGTAAAATGAAAACCGCGAAAGCGGAAAAATTCTATGAAGCGGCTCTCACTCGTTCGCTTTGCTCACTTGAGATCACAGAGGACACGGAGAACCCCAGGCTTTTTGGGGTGGCTATTCCTCTGTGACCTCTGTGTACTCTAGCGACTGCAAGGAGCGAGTGAGAGGCGATTTTGCCGTTCAATCCCCCAGCAGCGCCGCCGTCTTGCGGATATCCAGAGCCCGGGCCGCCTCGACCTCGATGCCCAGCAGGTGGGCGGCGAGGAGCACCGGGCTCCCCTTGCGCAGGTGGAGCCAGAGCGCATCATTCTCCAGGGCCAGGTCGAGGACGTCGGGACGCAGATCGACCTGGATCTGCTTGTGGCCCTTGTCGCGGCTGACGGGAACGGTGGCGGCCGCCAGGAAGGCGGCCAGTCGTCCGGCAAGGTCGGGCGGTGCCCCGGCGGGGAGCCCGACGCGATAGACGACCTCTCTAATGCTAACAGAGGGAGCCGGCGACCGCCAGTGCAGCGCGACCCCCTCGAGGACGCGAAACCCTTCCGGCAGCTCGGCGTTGAGACTCTCCACCACCGCCTGCGCCGCAAGGGGGGAAAAGAGCTCGACGTCGATGATCTCGGCGTCGCTCGCCACCCCGGTGGGCAGGGCGTCGGGGAAGGAGATCCGCGGCTGGGGGTGGAAGCCGCCGGAGAAGCGCACCGGCAGCCGGGCGCGGCGCGCCGCGCGATGCACCACGGTCATGAACTCGAGGTGGCCGACGAAGCGCGCCTTGCCGTCCTTGCGCAGCCGCAGGCGGATCTTGTAGCGCTCCTCGTCGCCGGCGGTCTGGGCGGGCGGGGCCGGCGGCAGCTGCAGCTCGCCGTGCAGGGCCATGCGCATGCGCAGCGCCTCGAAGTCGCAGACCCCGCAGCCGCTGCAGTCGCCGCCGCGGCAGTCGGGGGTGTACGCTTCCTGACGGGCGCGGTGCCGCTCGCGTCGGAAGACCTCCGCCGGGATGCCGCAGTCGATATGCGCCCAGGGAAGGATCTCCGTCTCGCCGCGCTCGCGCAGGTACCAGGCCGGGTCGAGGCCGACCTCGGCAAAGGCCTGCTGCCAGAGCTCGAAACGGAAGTGGTCGCGCCAGCCGTCGAAGCGGCAGCCGAGTTCCAGCGCCCGGGCCAGGACCGCGCCGAGGCGCCGGTCGCCGCGGGCGAAGACCCCCTCCATAAAGGAGAGTTCCGCCTCGTGCCACTTCAGCCGCAGCTTCTTGTAGCGCAGGCCGTCGCGCAGCAGCGCCTGGCGGCGCAGGGTTTCTTCGATGCCGAGCTGCGCCTCCCACTGGAAGGGGGTGTGGGCCTTGGGGACGAAGGTGGAGACGGCGACGTTGACGTCGGCGCCCCCTTCGGTCCCCTTGCCGGTGCGCTTGACCCGGGCGGCGAGCTCGACGATGGCGGCCAGGTCGTCGTCGGTCTCCGTCGGCAGGCCCATCATGAAGTAGAGCTTGAGGATCCGCCAGCCGAGGGCGAAGGCGCTCCTGGCCGTCTCCAGCAGGTCCTCCTCGGTGATCCCCTTGTTGATGACCTTGCGCAGCCGCTCGCTCCCCGCCTCGGGGGCGAGGGTGAAGCCGGTCTTGCGCACCTTCTTGATCTCTTCCATCAGCTCCGGGGTCAGCGAGCCGACCCGCAGGCTGGGAAAGGAGATGGCGACCTTCTCCTGCGCATAGCGGTCCATCAGCCCCTTGAGCAGCGGCTCGATGCAGCTGTAGTCGCCGGTGGAGAGGGAGAGGAGCGAGACCTCCTCGTAGCCGGAGTTGGCCAGCGACTCCTCGATCACGTCGGCGATCTTCTGCGGGTCGCGCTCGCGCACCGGGCGGTAGATGTAGCCGGCCTGGCAGAAGCGGCAGCCGCGGGTGCAGCCGCGGGCGATCTCCACCGCTACCCGGTCGTGCACGGTGTTCATGAAGGGGACGATCGGGTTGGTCGGGTAGGGGAGCGGCGTCGAGGTCGGCGACGAAGCGCCGCCGGACCCTGGCGTAGCCCTCCTGCAGCGGCCGGATCGCGGCAAGGCGGCCGTCTGCCTGGTAATCGACGGCGAACA
The DNA here is from genome assembly GCA_963763205.1 of uncultured delta proteobacterium. Lineage (GTDB taxonomy): Bacteria > Desulfobacterota > Desulfuromonadia > Desulfuromonadales > DDH964 > DDH964. The sequence goes on from CAVXNQ010000007.1 coordinate 72,249, forward strand.
GCGCCGGCACGTAGAGCCCCTCGATGGCGGCCAGCCGCCGGTAGAGTGCGGGGCGGTCCTCACCGGCGGCGCGGGCGTCCCGGACGGCGGCGCAGAGCTCGACCACCGCCTCCTCGCCGTCGCCGATCACCGCGCAGTCGATGAAGTCGGCCAGCGGTTCCGGGTTGAAGGCGCACGGGCCGCCGACCACCACCAGGGGCGCATCGGGACCGCGCTCTTCCCGGCGCAGGGGGATGCCGCCGAGCTGCAGCATGTTGAGGATGTTGCTGTAGGAGAGCTCGTACTGCAGGGTGAAGCCGACGATGTCGAAGTCTGCGAGGGCCCGCTCGCTCTCCAGGGCGCGCAGTGGCTCCGCGCCCGCGCGCAGGAGGGCTTCCATGTCCGGCCAGGGTGCATAGACCCGCTCCGCCGCCACCCCGTCGAGACCGTTGAGGATATGGTAGAGGATGGCGAAGCCGAGGTGGCTCATGCCGACCTCGTAGACGTCGGGGAAGGCGAGGGCGAAGGTCAAATCGACCTGGTCGGCCGGCTTGCGCACGCTCCCGCGCTCGCCGCCGAGGTAACGGGAGGGGCGATTGATCTGCGGCAGATGTTGCTCGAAATTCATGGTTAGGTCCGGTTCGGGAAATTGCGAAACAAAAAAATTACCACGATAGTACCCTTGGTTACAAGCGCTTTCCGGTTTTGCCGCCGCCCGGACGGTTGTCAGTGCCCCAGCCGCCAAGGGGCCCCCGGGCCGCGGTGCGCCGTCCGTCTGCCCATGGCTGGCGACCCGGACCGGACTCTGGTGCCTTGAAATTTTGTTTGAAAGTCGAGAAATTATTGCGGGGATAAAAATGTCGGAAAGCAGAGGGTTCCGCTTTTTTGATTGCAAAACGGCGTTAAGATAGGGTATCAAGCTGGGCAAGAAATTTAATCAGACTAAAAAATCCGGCAGGAGACGCCATGGAAAGACTCTTCAAGGGCTACATGAAGTTCCGGCAGGAGGATTTTGCCGGCCACCGAGAACTCTTCCAGCAGCTCGGCCGCAGTCAGGCGCCCCACACCCTCTTCATCGGCTGCTCCGATTCGCGGGTGGTTCCCAACCTGATCACCAATACCCACCCCGGCGAACTCTTCATCATCCGCAACGTCGCCAACATCGTCCCCCCTTACCGCAAGACCCAGGAGTACGTCGCCACCACCTCCGCGGTGGAGTACGCGGTCCAGGCCCTGAAGGTCGACAGCATCGTCGTCTGCGGCCATTCCAACTGCGGCGGCTGCGCGGCCATGAACCAGAGTGCCGCGGAACTGGAGCACCTCCCCCACGTGCGCAAGTGGCTGGAGGTTTCCAAGGAGGTGCGCGGCCGGGTCGACCGCCTGATGACCGGCGATTCGCCGGAAGAGCGGGAATGGTTGACGGAGCAGGTCAACATCCTGGTGCAGATGAAGAACCTGCTGACCTACCCCTACATCCAGGAGAAGTACGAGCGGGGGGAACTCAGCATCTACGGCTGGCACTACATCATCGAGACCGGGGAGATCTTCAGCTTCAACGACGAGAGCCAGCTCTTCGAGCTGATCAGCTGAGGACGGCGTCGTCCGGTCCCCGCCCCGCCTTCAGCCCCCCGTCCTAAGCCCTCGTTGTCTTCAGTCTTCAGTCTTCAGTCTTCAGTCCTCAGTCTTCGGGCCTCCGCCCCACACCGGGTCGCCGGAAAACTGCTCGCGCAGCCGCTCCTCCGGAGACTGTTCCAGAAACTCCTCGTGGCTGAAACAGAACCGGTAACGGCGGCAGTAATCGCCCAACAGCTGGTAGGCCGCGTTGATCCGGCGCATGGCTGCGGCGTCCTCGCCTCCGGCGTCGGGGTGGTGGCGCCGGGCGAGGTCCCGATAGCGGTGACGGATCTCCTCCAGGCTCGCCCGCTCGCCCAGCTCGAAAATGGCCAGCGCCTGGCGCAATTCCTGGTAAGTCATGTCCGGCTCCTCGGCGGGATTGCAAAACGGGATCGTGGCTTCTGGATATCACGTTTGTCCGGGCCGGGCAACTGCCGAAAGGGGGACAAACGCTGTTATACTTTTTTAGGTAAAAAATACCTTGACTGACACTCGCGTGATGCTAGCATAGCGTTGTTGTTCCAGGGTTGTTCAATCTTTAGCCAGGAGTGAAGCCATGGAAGATCTCTGGAAATTACGGGACATGGGCTACCGGGTCAAAGACCTCGGCGACAGCGCCGAGTACGACCAGCTGCGGCGGCGTTACCGCGAGGAGGAAGAGCGCAGCAACCTGCGCAACCTGCTCTATGGGGACGCGACGCTCTCCGGTCACGAGAAGAAGGACCACGGCGGCTGACGCCCGTCCCTTTCCTGCTGCTTCTGCCCGCGCCCCCGGCTCTTCGCCGGGGGCGCTTTTCGTGGCAGCGGAATGGCCCTTGCCAGGGTTGCTGATTGTGTGCTAAAAATCCACACTTGTCGGTCCCATCCCGTCGTGTCCGGAGGTCGCCCCATGGAACTGCAGATCCTGCCCCTTACCCACCCCAAACCCCTTCTCGCGGACGAGTCGAAGCTCGCTTTCGGCAAGCAGTTCACCGACCGCATGCTGGTCATGGAATACGCGACCGGCCAGGGCTGGCATTCGGCCCGCATCCAGCCCTACGGCCCCTTCTCCCTCGACCCGGCGGCGGCGGTGCTGCACTATGCCCAGGAGATCTTCGAGGGGCTCAAGGCCTTCCGCCGTCCCGACGGCAAGGTGGCTCTGTTCCGCCCCGCCGACAACGTCGCGCGCTTCAACCGCAGCGCCGCGCGGATGTGCATGCCCGAGGTCGACCCGGACTTCTTTCTCGACGCCATCTGCCAACTGGTGAAACTCGAGTCGGACTGGGTGCCGAAGAGCGAAGGGACCAGCCTCTACATCCGGCCGACCATGATCGCCGTCGATCCCTATCTCGGCGTCCGCCCCTCCGAGACCTACCTCTGCTACGTCATCCTCTCGCCGGTGGGGGCCTACTACAAGGGGGGCTTCAGCCCGGTGAAGATCTGGATCAGCGACGAATTCGTGCGCTCCGCCCCGGGCGGCACCGGCGAGGCCAAGACCGGCGGCAACTACGCCGCCAGCCTGCGCGCCTCGATGGAGGCTTCGCAGCAGGGGTTCGACCAGGTGCTGTGGCTCGACGCCGTAGAGCGCAAGTACGTGGAGGAGGTCGGCAGCATGAACATCTGCTTCCTCTTCGACGGCAAGGTGGTCACCTCGCCGCTGAAGGGGACGATCCTCGACGGCATCACCCGCCGCTCCATCCTCACCCTGGTCAAAGAGATGGGCTACCAGGTCGAGGAGCGGGCCCTCTCCGTCGACGAGATCATGGACGGCGCCGAAAACGGCCGCCTCACCGAGGCCTTCGGCACCGGCACCGCCGCGGTGGTCTCCCCGGTCGGCCAGTTCACCTACCGCGACCGCACCGCTACCTTCGGCGGCGGCCAGGCCGGCGAACTGACCATGCGCCTCTTCGACACCCTCACCGGCATCCAGTACGGCCGGCTGCCCGACACGCACGGCTGGGTGACGGTGCTGTAAAGCCGGAACCGTTCTTTCCCAGACTTCCCAAGGCCCCCGTCCCGCAGACGGGGGCCTTGTTTATTGGGGCAGGACGCGCAGCAGCTGGTATAAATAAGATTCGACCCGCGACCGGGCCAGACGCCCGCTCGCCCTTGCCAAGGAGCTGCCATGCAACGCTACGACCAGCTGTTCATCAACGGAGCCTGGGTCCCGTCCCGGGGGGACGGTTCCCTGGAGGTGATCAATGCCGCGACCGAAGAGGTAATGGGGACGATCCCCGCTGGCTGCGCCGCGGACGTCGCCGTGGCCGTCGCCGCCGCCCGGGCCGCCTTTCCCGGCTGGGCCGCCACGCCCGTGGCGCAGCGCGCCGGCCTGCTCCAAAAGCTGGCCCAGGGACTGGCCGCCCAGGGCGAGGCGATCGCCCGCACCATCACCGGCGAGGTGGGCATGCCCCTCAAACTCTCCCAGCGCATCCAGGCGGGACTGCCGGCGGCGGTCCTGGAGAGCTACGCCACCCTCGTCGAGACCTATCCCTTCGAGGAGGAACTCGGCAATTCCCTGGTGATCCGAGAGCCGGTCGGGGTGGTCGGCTGCATCACCCCCTGGAACTACCCCCTCCACCAGGCCGTCGCCAAGCTCGCCCCGGCCCTCGCCGCCGGCTGCACCGTGGTCCTCAAACCGAGCGAGCTCGCCCCCTTAAGCGCCTTTTTGCTGGCCGGCATCGCCGAAGAGATCGGCCTGCCGCCGGGCGTTTTCAACCTGGTGAGCGGCAGCGGCGCGGAGGTCGGCGAGGCGCTCGCCGCCCACCCCGGCGTGGAGATGGTCTCCTTCACCGGCTCGACCCGGGCCGGGCGGCGGGTCGCCGAGCTGGCCGCAAAGGCGGTCAAGCGCGTCGCGCTGGAGCTGGGCGGGAAATCGGCCTCCGTCGTCCTCGACGACGCCGACCTGGCCGCCGCCGTCAAGGGGACGGTCAACGGCTGTTTTCTCAACTCCGGCCAGACCTGCACCGCCCTCACCCGCCTGCTGGTCCCCGAAAGCCGCTACGCCGAGGCGGCGCGGCTGGCGGTGGAGATCGCCCGGGGCTTCACCGTCGGCGATCCCCTCGCCGGCCAGGCCCGGCTCGGGCCGCTGGTCTCGGCGGCGCAGCGGGAGCGGGTGCGCGGCTACATCCGCCAGGGATTGGCGGACGGGGCGGAGCTGCTGCTCGGCGGACGCCGAGCCGCCGGAGGGGCTGGAGCGGGGCTTCTACGTGCGGCCGACGGTGTTCGGCCGGGTCGATCCGCAATCGACCCTCGCCCAGGAGGAGATCTTCGGCCCGGTCCTTTGCATCCTCAGCTACCGGGACGAGGCGGAGGCGGTGGCGATCGCCAACGATTCGATCTACGGGCTGGCCGGCGCGGTCTGGTCGGGGGACCCCGAGCGCGCCCTGCGCGTCGCCCGGCAGATCCGGGCCGGACAGATCGACATCAACGGCGGGCGCTTCAATCTCCTCGCCCCCTTCGGCGGCTTCAAGCAGTCGGGGTATGGCCGGGAACTGGGCAGGTTCGGGCTGGAGGAGTTTTTGGAGGTCAAGTCGCTGCAGCGCTGAATGGAAGGTACGGAGGGCGGCAACTTTGTGGGGGGAGTTGAGCTGACGGGAAATGCATCGTTCGGATTTGCAACAGCGCGAGCCCGGTCACCGACCGGGCCTTCGCGCGTTACTGGGGGCGGGCTATTTCTGCTGCCAGCTGCCGTCGGGCTGCTGGACGTACCAGCCCTTGGCCGCCTTGTCCCGCCACGACTGGGCGAAAATCGTCTGGACCTCGTCGGCCTTGTCGGGAAAGCCGTTGGCGCGGGCGATCTCCTGATAGAGGCGCTGCCGGTCGGTGTTCTCGGCGTTGACCAGGCGGGTCACTTCGCCGCGGCTGCGCAGGTCGAGGCCGTCGGTGCTGCGGACGGTCAGCAGCCCGTTGCGACCGATCCCCACGTTGCCGGCGTCGAGGTAGGGGAAGAGCTGTTGCGCCCGCTGCTGCATCGACCGCCTTGATGGCGCGGATTTCCGGGGTGCTGACGTCGATGTTCTGGGCGGCGTAGGCGCTCGGTGGTCCCCATTGCCAGTCAAGGCGGCCTCCCTTGTTGCCGTCCGGTTTGGTCTCCGGCTTGGTCTCCGGTTGGACGGCCGGCGGCGCGGCCCGCTCGCCCCAGACATCGTTGACGATCTTGTCGGCGGCGTTGCGCACTTCCTCGGCCGGGAAATAGATGTTGACGGTGACGCAGGAGAGGACCGCCAGCACGGCGGTCACGGCAAGAATTCGCAGCAGTTTTTTCATGATGTCCTCCGGAAGCCGGGCGGCTGGGTGCTCCATCAGCATACCTTCGGCCGGGCCGATTTCAACGGCCGACGCGCTCCAGGCGCCGCAGCATCTCCTTGAAGGAGACGGCCGTCCGGGGCGCCAGGATATCGATTTTCGGCGGCAGCCAGCCGCCGTAGACGAGGTAGTTGTCCGCACCTTCGCGGGCGTCGCCGCGCAGCAGGAACTGGTCGTTTTGCAGCGTGCAGAGGATGCCGATCTTGCGATAGCGGTAGAAATCGATGAAGCGGTAGATCCCCCGCGAGAGGGCCGCCGCGATCCCTCCCTGGCTGAGGACCGCGAGGTTGTTCAGCGCCTTGACGCTGATGTTGCGGGTGCCGCTGTCCCGCGAGTGCAGCGCCGCCTGGAAGCGGGAGGGGACCGTGCCGAACAGGCGCAGATCGTGGACGTAGCCGTCGACGATGCCGTTGATCTCGCCGAAGGCGAAGGTCCGGGTCAGCTGGGAGAGGTCGAGTCCGGTCATCTCGATGTCCCCCTGAAAGGAGCGGTAGCTGCTGAACAGGTCCTCGGCGCGCAGGTTGCTCACGTCTATCCGGCCGCCGAAGACCCGGATCTCCGCCTGCCCCGCCGTCTCCAGCCGGCCCTGCCGGTAGCTGATCCGGCCGAGATCGGCGTCGATGCGTCCTGCCAGCGGCAGGATCCCGAAATCGTGGGTCAGCCGTCCCAGTTCGATCCCGGACATCCGGGTCCGCGCGGTGATTCCCCAAGCGCCGAATGGGCCGTCGATGGTCACCCCGTCGAGGGTGATGCGGCCGCCGCCGAGGGTGATCGTCCAGGGAGTGGCGAAGCTCCAGCGGTTGTCGCCGGCGGTCAATTCCAGCTGGGCGGACTCCAGGGCGGCCGGCCCCGCGGCAATCCGGTCGAAGGCGAGAAGGCCCTCCTGCGTTCGTCCGCCACCGGCGTTTCTTCCCCCCAGTGGGTGCAGAAAGGGGAACTTGCCCCGCAGGCGGTCGACCCGCAGGCTGCCATCCTTTGCGGCCAGCGACAGCCCGGTCGATGCGAGTTCGCCCGCCGCCTTACCGCCTGCGGCGGTGCGCCGGGCCGTGAAGGCGAGGTTGAGCCCCCCATCGAGGGTGAGTCCGCCCGCCCAGGTCGCCAGCGGGGCGACCATGGCCCGCAGCTGGTCGTTGAAGAGGGTCCCCAGCCCGGGGAGCCCGGCTTTGGCGGTCAGCTGCCAGCCGTCCGGCTCCAGGCGGGCCGAGCCGGTGACCCGCCCGAACGGTTCCAGCGCCAGCGAAAAGCGGTCGACGGCGAGGGTGCCGTCAGCCGGACGCCAGCTGCCGGCGGCCGAGAGGTCGGCGGGAAGCGCCGAGAAGTCGCCGTAGAAGGCCTGGTGCAGGACTTCGCCGGCCTGCAGGCGGCCGGCGAGGCGCCAATCGACCAGCCGTTTGGCCGGCTGCCAGTCGATCGCGCCGGAGAGCCGCAGCGCGCTGCGGCCGAGTCCGGTCAGGCCGTCCGCGGCCTGATATTCCACCCCGGCCAGGGAGAGCTCCGCCACCGTGGCATGCAGGCGTCCCGGCTGCCAGCGTCCCTCCCCCCGCAGCTGCAGTTTGCCGATGCGGAGCCCGGCACCGGCGGCCGCGCCGTGCAGGTCGAGGGCGGTGACGGCCAGCCCTTGCCGGTTGCTGCGCCAGTTGGGCGGTGAGGGTGAGCCGCTCGGCCTGCAAGCTCCCCACCGGCAGCGGTCCGCCGGCCAGATGCAGCGGTCCCTGCCAGCGGCCCCGGCGATCTTGCCGCAGCCGGGCGTCGCCCCGCAGCTGCAGCTCGCCAGGGAAATCTCGTTCGGCCGTGGCTTTCCCCTTTGCGGCCGGTGACCCGGACCTGCAGCTCCAGGCCCGCGGCCGAGCGCTCCAGTTCGAGACGCCAGTCCAGGGCCCCGGCGAGCGGCCAGCGCGTGCTCGGACGCCACAGCGCGGCGAGCGCCGCCGGGTCCCCGGTGTGCCCGCCGAGGGTGCCGGACAGGCGCGGACCGGCCTGGGTCAGGCGCCAGCGGAGGGTGCTGGCGGCGGCGCTGGCGAGCGTCCCGTCGGCCTGCCAGCCGTCGGCCTGCTCCGACCAGGTGCCATGCAGGTTGGCGATGGGGAGGGAGAAGTCCGGCCAGCTCCATGCGTCCGGACGCGATTTCCCCCTGCCACTGCATCCCGCTCCTCCCCAGGGAAAAGCCGATGCCGATCCCCTGGAGCGCGAAGTCGAGTCCGGGCGGTAACAGGTCGCCCCGGTCGAAGGCCGAAAGCAGGCGCGCGACGGCGGCGCGGTCGAGGGCGGGCAGCTGCAGCCGGCCGGTCCCCCGCACCCCGCCGCTGCCGCCGAAGGAGAGGGGGATCGGCTTCGCCAGCAGCTCCCGGTCGGCCCAGCGCAGCTGCTGCAGGACGATTTCGACAGCGGCCGGTGCGCGCAGCGTCCCCGCGACCGCCAGCGGCACCGGGTGCGTCGCGCCGAGTCTCGCTGCCAAGGTGAAGCGCCCCGGTTGCCCGTCCCGCCATCGCAGGTCGATGGCCGCGGCATGGTAGCGATGGCCGCCGGCGTCCACCTCGAGGGCGCCGCCGGCAAGTTCCAGGGTGGCGACCGTCCAGCCCGGCAGCTCCGGGGGCGCGCGGCGGCCGGCGGCCGGGGCGGGACGCCAGGTCAGCGCCGGTTCGGTTACCCGCAGGCTGCGCAGGTGGCGGTGGAGCAGTTCCCGCCAATCGAACCCCGCCTCGATCGACGCCACCCGCAGCGCATATTCCCCGTCGGAGCGCAGCTCCAGCGCCGTCACCATCAGCCGGTCCCGCTCCAGCAGGAGGCCGCCGATCCGGGCCTCGCCGCCCAGCTGCCGTGCCAGGAGCGTTTCGATGCGGGGTTTGAGCCAGTCATTGAGCAGCGGCTGGCGGTACTGCCAGGCGCCGGCCAGCAGCAGCAACAGGGCCGGCAGCGGCAACAGCCAGGGCGCCAGCCGGCGCCACAACGGCCTGTGGGTGGATTTCGGGACGGGCTCGTTCACGCGCTTGATGGCTTTCTGCGAACGCTGGCAAGGGGCAGTAACCGGCCCAGAGTTCCTTGATTATACCCGATGGCAAAACCCGCCCCGCTGGGGGCTGCCGGGCCGGTTTTGCATTTTCTGCCGCACTCGGTGTATGCTGCCTGGGCGGTGGATTAATCCGTTTCCGTCCGGAAACGGTCCTTTTCCGCCGTAGTGGCGTCAATCATCGGGGTCAGCTTGTGCGGCCTAGCGGACTACGCCTCCGAACAACCCCTCGATTTCCTTGCCACGACGAAAAATTCCCCGTTTCCCTTACGGAAACTGCCAAGTCTCCATCCAGGGGTTTCCTGATGGACGCTAATCCCACCACGATTTTCTTTGCCGGGAGTGTGCAACGATGCTCGATTTCGACGAACTGGAAAAGGGCTTCAGCGAAGAAGAGGCGCTGGCCGAGGCGGCGCGCTGCCTGAAGTGCAAGAAACCGCTGTGCGTGGGCGGCTGCCCGATCGAAAACCGGATCCCCGAGATCATCGCCGCGATCGAGGCCCGCGACTACCGCACCGCCATCGATATCATCAACGCCAACAGCAACCTGGCGATCATTTGCGCCCGCGTCTGTCCCCACAACGACCAGTGCGAGGGGGCCTGCGTGCTGACCCGCAAGGGGGAGGGGATCCGCATCAGCAAGCTCGAGCGGTTTCTGGCCGAAAAGGAGATGGAACTGACGCTGAACCGGCTGCGCGGCAAGGTGGCGGTGATCGGCTCCGGGCCGGCCGGGCTGTCGGTGGCGGCGATTTTGGCGCGGCAGAACTACCGGGTGACGATCTTCGAGGCGCACCAGAAGGCCGGGGGCGTTTTGCGCTACGGCATTCCCGAGTACCGGCTGCCGAACGAGGTGGTCGACAAGCAGATCGAGATCGTTCGCAACCTCGGGGTGCGCCTGGAGACCGGGGTGGTGGTCGGCGAGGATCTGACCGTCGACCAGCTCTTCGCCATGGGCTACCAGGCGATCTTCATCGGCACCGGCACCGGCCTGTCGCGCAAGCTCGGTCTCGACGGTGAGAACCTCCCCGGGGTGATGCAGGCGATCTACTTTTTGGAGACGGTCAGCCTGATCCGCGACGGCAGCCTCGGCAGCCGGCCCTTTCCGGTGCAGCCGGGAGAGCGGGTGCTGGTGGTCGGCGCCGGCAACGTCGCGGTCGATGCCGCGCGCACCGCCCTGCGCCTCGGCGCGGCGAGCGTGCGTGCGGTCGACATCGTGCCCGCGAAGGAACGTCGCGCCAACGACAAGGAGTACGAGGAGGCCCTGGAGGAGGGGGTGGTGTTCGAGTTCGAAACCAGCATCAGCGCCATCCACGGCGACCGCAAGCTCAGCGGCGTCACCCTGCAGCGCTACTTCCGCCGTCCGGTCGGTCGCGAGAGCGTGGTCGTGCCGGTGCCGGGGAGTGACGAGGAGGTCGCCTGCGACAAACTGATTCTCGCCATCGGCCAGAAACCCTTCGCCCGCATCGTCTCCACCACCACCGGCATCAAGACCAACGAGCGCGGTTACGTGGTGACCGAAAGCGACCCCTATTACGGCATGACCACCCGCGCCGGGGTCTTCGCCGCCGGCGACGTGGTGCACGAACCGAAGACCGTCATCCTCGCCATGCGCGAAGGGCGGAAGGTCGCCGAGTCGATCGACGCCTACCTGCAGGCGGTGGTGGCCGCGTCGGCGCCCTGAGCCGCGCCGGGCACCGTAACGCCGGTTTTTCCAGGAAAATAAAAAGCCCCCGGCGACATGCGGGGGCTTTGCTTCGGGTCCGTCCCGGCGCGAAGCGGGGTCAGGGGTCCCGGTGGCGGGAGTCGCCCGATTCGCCGGGGTCGGGCTGCAGCAGGTGGTAGAGGAGCAGGGCGAGGGCTGCGGCGAGGATGCCGAGTACGGCGGCTACGAAATATCCCAGGTGCATGGTTATCCCCTCCAGATAGTTGTTCCCCCTTTATACCCCACCCCTTCTGATAATCATCTCACCGCCGGGGATCGCCTGCTGCGCCCGGAAGGCAGGCATGGCTGCCCATTATTTCAGCACGGATCCTGGCGAGGGATCTGCCTTCCGCTATAACTATTCGAAATCAAAGTGAATAAAGTATGGCACGGGGTTTGCTCTAGGGTTCTCTCAAGTCTGCGACGCAAGGTGGCGATGCAGGCCTGACTTCAACGCGGAGGCCAACCCATGAAAAAATTTTCCGTCCATTTCCCGCTCCTGCTCGCCGGGCTGCTGCTGGCCCCCCTGCCGGCGTTTGCCGCAGATACCCTGAACACCGGCGATACCGCCTGGATGCTGATCTCCTCGGCGCTGGTGCTGGTGATGCTCCCGGGCCTGGCGCTCTTCTACGGCGGCATGGTGCGCTCCAAGAACGTGCTGTCGACCACCATGCACACCTTCGCCGCCATGGCGATCATCGGCGTGCAGTGGGTGGTGCTCGGCTACACCCTCGCCTTCGGCGGCGCCGGGCCCTTCATCGGCAGCCTGCAGCACCTGTTTCTCAACGGCATCACCCCCGACACCCTCTCCGGCACCATCCCCACCTACGTCTTCGTCATGTTCCAGGGGATGTTCGCGATCATCACCCCGGCGCTGATCTCCGGGGCGGTGGCCGAGCGCATGAAGTTCTCCACCTACTGCGTCTTCATTCTCCTCTGGGGGATCCTGGTCTACGATCCGCTCGCCCACTGGGTCTGGGGCGAGGGGGGCTGGCTGCTGAACATGGGGGCGCTGGACTTCGCCGGCGGCACCGTGGTGCATCTCTCCTCGGGGATCTCGGCGCTGATGGTGGCGCTCTTCCTCGGCAAGCGCAAGGGCTATCCCCCACGAGCGCATGGCGCCGCACAACCTGCCGATGACCCTGCTCGGCGCCGGCCTGCTCTGGTTCGGCTGGTTCGGCTTCAACGCCGGCAGCGCCCTCTCCTCGGGCGGCAGCGCGGCGCTCGCCTTCACCACCACCCAGACCGCCGCGGCGGCCGGGGCCCTCTCCTGGATGCTGGTCGAGTGGATCAAGGTCGGCAAGCCGAGCGCCCTGGGCGCGGCTTCGGGGGTCGTCGCCGGGCTGGTGGTGATCACCCCGGCGGCCGGCTTCGTCACCCCGGCGGCGGCGCTGATCATGGGGCTTCTGGCCGGCGTGGTCTGCTACAGCGGGGTGATGCTCAAGCATAAACTCGGCTACGACGATTCCCTCGACGCCTTCGGCGTGCACGGCATCGGCGGCGCCTTCGGCGCCATCGCCACCGGCGTCTTCGCCAGCGTCGGTGCCACCGGCCTGCTTTCCGGCAACGTCCACCAGCTGTTGGTGCAGATCATCGGTGTGGTCGCCGCCGGCGCCTACGCGGTGGTGGTCAGCTGCATCCTGCTGGTGATCCTCAAGGCGACCATGGGGCTGCGCGTCACCAAGGACGACGAGCTCATGGGCCTCGACCAGGTGGCGCATTCGGAAGCGGGCTACGATTTCTGAACGAGCGCGGACAGCTTGCGGGCGGCGCCGGCAGGCGCCGCCTTTTTTTGTGTAATGACTTTACACAGATGAGTTTCGCCGGCCGCTCCGCAAGGTTTTTGCGGCGGAGGAACAGGCGCCTCGGCAACGTTTCTGCCGGTTTTTATTCATCTTAAACAAGTGTCAAATCAGATTATTTACCTTTTAGTCTCCGGGTTTACGGGGAGGATGGAGGAAGCTGGTACTCAGTTTGCATACAGATTAACGGCCTGCCGGAGCGATTCCGGCGGGACATCACCAAGCGGAGGAATCGGCCATGTGTCGCATCGGCGCCATCAAGAGCCTTAATTATGTTCACCCGAGCCAGGCCCTGCTGCTCATGCAGTCGCAGCAGAAGGGGCACGACAACTCGGGCTTCGCCATGGTCATGCACGATCTCGGCGGGATTTTCGAGGGCTACAAGCATCTGCCCACCCTGTCGCTGGCCTGCAGCGACGAGGGGCTGAAGATCGCCGAGGACATGCTGCATGCCGCCGGCTTCCAGCGGGTGCTGCAGTGGGTCCCGGAGATCAACCAGCAGCCGGGGCTCGACATCAACGCCCTGCCCAACTACGTCTTCGAGACCTTCGACTATCCCAAGCACTACAAGAAGGCCGAGCCGAAGGAGAAGGAGGACCTGCTCCTCGACATGCGCCTGAAGCTGCGCAAGGCCCTGGAGAAGGACGAACTCGGCTTCGTCTATTCCTTCTGGCCCGACGTGGTGACCTTGAAGGAGATCGGCGATCCGAAAGATATCGGCACCTACTTCAACCTCTGGGAGCCGGACACCAAGTTCACCGCCAGGGTGATCACCGCCCAGTGCCGGCAGAACACCAACTACGACATCGTCCGCTACGCCGCCCACCCCTTCTTCCTGCAGGGCTACACGGCGCTGGCCAACGGCGAGAACACCTTCTACCTGAAGAACGTCGAGTTCCAGCGCAAGCTGCACCGCGGCTACATCGGCTTCGAGTCCGATTCCCAGTGCTTTCTCTACACCCTGCACTACGTGCACCGCGAGCTCGGCTGGCCGCTCTCCTACTTCAAGCACGTCATCACGCCGCTCCCCTTCGAGGAGATCGGCAGGCGCGAGGACCAGGCCTCGCTGCTGGCGATCCGCCAGTCGCTGGCACACCTGGAGATCAACGGGCCGAACACGATCATCGGCGTGCTGCCCGACAATACCCTCTTCACCTGCTGCGACGCCAAGAAGCTGCGGCCGATCGTCATCGGCCGCTCCAGCGACACGGTGGTCTTCTCCTCCGAGGTCTGCGGCATCAACGAGATCCTCCCCGCGCGCGACTGGGAGACCGACATCTACCCCAACGAACGGGAAGTGGTGGCGATCGACAGCAACCTGGAGGTGCACAGATGGAAACAATGAAAGCCAACGACATCACCCCCAACGACCTGCCGTGGAAAATCCGCTACGACGCCAGCCGCTGCACCCTGTGCGGCTCCTGCGTCGCGGCCTGCTCCTTCCGCGCCATCCTGCCCAAGGTCGAGCGGCGGCGGATGGTCTTCTCGGAGGGGGATTTCCCCGAGCCGAAACAGCGCTTCTCGGCGGTGCCGGTGATCCGCCAGGCCCACAGCATCAAGAACTATTGCCGCGGCTGCGGCATCTGCGAAAAGGTCTGTCCCAACGACGCGATCGGCCCGGTGCGCAACGTCGACTCGCGCCACCCGATCGTCACCCGCTGCCTGGGCGGCGACTCGATCAAGCGCGGCGGGCGCAAGAACCTCGAAGGGACGGTGCGCACCCTCGATCGGCTGCGGGTCGGCCGCATCTCGCAGATGACCGACCCGTCCCTCGACGCCCAGCGCCACAGCTTCGACATGCTGGCCCCCTTCGGCCGCATCCTGCCGGCCCGCAAGCTCCCCTTCGGGGTGAGCCCCGAAGGGCTGCTGCAGGCCGATGGCCACACGCCGCCGGTGCACTGGATCTACCCGGTGATCATCGGCGACATGTCGATCGGCGCCCTCTCCTGGCGGATGTGGGAAGCGGTCGCCATGGCGGTCGCCTACCTCAACGAAGAGTGCGGCCTGCCGGTGCGCATGTGCTCCGGCGAGGGGGGGGTGCCGGTCAAGCTGCTCAAGAGCCGCTACCTGAAGTACCTGATCCTGCAGATCGCCTCCGGTCACTTCGGCTGGAACCGCATCGTCAAGGCGATGCCGCACATGACCGAGGACCCGGCCGGGGTGCTGATCAAGATCGGCCAGGGGGCCAAGCCCGGCGACGGCGGCCTGCTGATGGCGCAGAAGGTCGCCGAGCACATCCAGGCGATCCGCGGCGTGCCCAAGGCCGACCTGCTCTCGCCCCCCAACCACCAGGGGCTCTACTCCATCGAGGAGAGCGTGCAGAAGATGTTCCTCTCCTTCAACGCCGCCTTCAAGTTCCGGGTGCCGGTGGCGATCAAGGTGGCGGCCAGTGCGACCTCGGTCAGCGTCTTCAACAACCTGGTGCGCGATCCCTACAACATCGTCGGCGGCTTCTTCGTCGACGGCATCGACGGCGGCACCGGCGCGGCCCACGAGGTCTCCCTCGACCACACCGGCCACCCGATCGTCTCCAAGCTGCGCGACTGCTACCTGGCCGCAGTGAGCCAGGGGCGCCAGGGGCAGATCCCGCTGTGGGCCGCCGGCGGCCTCGGCAAGACCGGCGATCTCGCCGCCGACGCCTTCAAGATGATCTGTCTCGGCGCCAACGGCGTCTTCACCGGCAAACTGATTCTGCAGATGGCCGGCTGCGTCGGCAACGAGATGGGGCGCTGCAACGCCTGCAACACCGGCCTCTGCCCGGTCGGCATCACCACCCAGGAGCCGGCGCTGGTGCACCGCTTCGACGTCGAGCGCGCGGCGCAGAACATCGTCAACTACTTTTTGGCGATGGACCAGGAGCTGAAGAAGCTGATGGCCCCCATCGGCAACAGCTCGCTGCCGGTCGGCCGCGCCGACGCCCTGGTGGCCACCGACCGCGCGGTCGCCGAGCGGCTGCAGATCCAATATGTTTGCTGACGCAAACTTGAACCAATTTTGAATTTTGAATTCTTAATTTTGAATTAAGGGCCAATTCAAAATTCAAAAACTGAAGTTTTGGATATTTGAATTTCAATCCAAAATTCAAAATTTAAAATTCAAAATTTCCATAGGGGTTTTGCTATGGCTCAGATCATCGGCTTCGACGAGAAGAAACAACGCATCTCCACCCAGCAGCTGCTGCAGCAGATCTACCGGGCGCTGGAGGCGGGGGAGACCGAATTCGAGGTCCTCTCCTCCGGCCACCACGACATCGGCGGTCCGCTCTGGACCGAGGACGGCACGCCGCTCACGTTCCGGGTGAAAAACCCCGGGCAGCGGGTCGGCTCCTTCGGTCTCGACGGCACCGAGATCGTCGTCGAGGGCTCGGCCCCGGCCGACGCCGGCTGGCTCAACGCCGGGGCGACCCTGACCATCCTCGGCGACGGCGGCGACACCACCGCCCACTGCGCCGCCGCTGGCAAGATCTACGTCGCCGGCCGCGTCGGCACCCGCTCCGGCTCGCTGATGAAGCACGATCCGGCCTACGAGCCGCCGGAGTTCTGGGTGCTGAAGAATACCGGCTCCTTCTCCTTCGAGTTCATGGGCGGCGGCATCGCGGTGATCTGCGGCGTCGGCTGCGAAGAGCTCGACTCGATCCTCGGCGACCGCGGCTGCGCCGGCATGGTCGGCGGCACCATCTACGTGCGCGGGAAGGTCGAAGGGCTCTCCGACGACGTCTGGCTGCTCGATCTCGACGCCGCCGACCGCGCCTTCCTCAGCGAGGGGCTGCCGGTCTTTCTTGGCAAGATCGAGCGGCCGCAGCTTCTGGCCGAGCTCAGCGACTTCGCCGCCTGGCGCAAGATCGTCGCCAAGACCTACGAGGAGCGCAAGGTCCACAACCGCATGACGATGCGCGAGTTCCGCACCAGCAAGTGGGTGCCGGGCGGAATCTTCGGTGACATCGTCAAGGACGACTACACCCGGGTCGCCGGGCTGGTCAACGCCGGCGAGGACCGCCTGAAGATTCCCCACTGGCAGGACAAGCGCTACGGCGCCCCCTGTCAGGCGACCTGCCCCTCGGCGATCCCGACCCAGGACCGCATCAACCTGCTGCGCGCCGGCAAGGTCCAGGAGGCCCTGGAACTGGTCCTCAACTACTCCCCCTTCCCGGCCAGCGTCTGCGGCGAGGTCTGCCCCAACCTCTGCATGGACGCCTGCACCCGGCGCTTCATCGACCACCCGGTGGCGGTGAAGGAACTCGGCCGTCTCTCCCACGACGCCGCCGCACCGGTGCCGAAAGCGGCCAGCGGCAAGCAGGTCGCGGTGATCGGCGGCGGCCCCGGCGGCCTCTCCGCCGCCTGGCAGCTGCGCCTGGCCGGCCACGCGGTCACCGTCTACGAGGCGGACCCCGAGGTCGGCGGCAAGCTGCGCCAGGTCATCCCCACCGAGCGCCTGCCGCGCCAGGTCCTCGACAACGAGATCGACCGCATCAAGAACCTCGGCGTCGCGGTCAAGACCGGCAGCAAGGTCGATCCGGCGCTTTTTGCCCGGATCCGCGGCGAAAACGACGCGGTGGTCATCGCCAGCGGCGCCCACAACCCGGTGGTGATCCCCTTCCCGGGCCACGAGCGGATGCTCAAGGGGATCGACTTCCTCAAACAGATCAACCAGGGCGGCCGGCCCCAGGTCGGCGAGCGGGTCGTCGTCCTCGGTGCCGGCAACGCCGGCATGGACGTCTGCCTCGGCGCCTACGCCATGGGGGCGAGGAAGGTCATCGCCATCGACATCCAGCGCCCGGCGGCCTACAAGCACGAGATCGACCGCGTCAAGGCGCTGGGCGGCGAGATCCGCTGGCCGGTCTTCACCGAGAAGGTGACCGAAAAGGGCCTCGTCACCAAGGACGGCGAGCTGATCGAGGCCGAGACGGTGATCATCGCCATCGGCGAGCGCCCGGACCTTTCCTATGTCCCCCGCGAGTGGCTCACCGACAAGGGGATGATGGACGTCGACGACTGCTGGCAGGTGGTAAAGGCCCCCGGGGTCTTCGCCATCGGCGACACCATCAAGCCGGGACTTCTCACCCACGCCATCGGTGCCGGTTCCGACGTCGCTCTGCTCATCGATGATTACCTCGGCGGCAGGGATCTGGTGCCGGTCAAGAAGCCGGAACTGATCCCGCAGAGCTGCCTCTCCAAGGAGCTGTTCAAGCCCCTGAACCGCGGGCGTTTCTGCGTCACCGATCCGAAGAACGAGACCAGCCGCTGCCTCTCCTGCGGCACCTGCCGCGACTGCTCGATGTGCCTGGAGGCCTGCCCGGAAGGGGCGATCCGCCGGGTGGAGACAGCGAACGGCGGCTTCGAGTACGTCTCCGACGACCACCTCTGCATCGGCTGCGGCATCTGCGCAGGGATCTGTCCGTGCGGAATATGGGCCATGGAGCAGGTGGTGTAAGCTGGTTTATATCTGATGAGTGAAAAAGGCCGCCTTCCGGAAAGGGCGGCCTTTTTCTTTGTCATGGTCCTTGTCGGTCCTCCGATTCGGCCCACCTTTTCCAAGTCGTGGGCGCGTGCGACCCCGTTGGCTTCTTAATTTCAGCCTTTGGTCGTGGTTTTAGGCGGGAGTAACTTTTCCCGTAAGAGATGGCGGGGAGGGGGAAATGCTGTTGGGGGACAGCATGTCCGTTTATCGCCAGCGGCACCCGCAACATGCCATTATGAAACTGTTCGATCACCATTACGTGACAATCGAACGGGAATACGAGCAAAAGTTCCGTAAGGCTTTTGATTCCGCGGACGGTGGTCGAGACGATAAAGAATCACTATTTGGTTGCGAAATCTATTGCGCGAGGGGTTCGCCCGCGAACGCTGTTCCGACTGTTGAACAAAGAATATATGCTCTCCTTTCATTGTAAGGGGCGTGCTTTCCCCAGCTAAAGGGCCGACTTTTGGTACCGTCGGCGCCAGCATCGCAAAAGCAAATTCCTATCAACTTCTTGGGAGACAAGCCATGGCACTCAACGAAGTCTCCCGCGATGAACTGCAGGCCGTTATTGCTCAGTTGAAAGAATCTTCAACAATCACCACAATGCACGGGGCGTTGATTCGCACGCTGATTTGCAACTGCGGGAAACCAGCGAGGAAGCCCAGAAGTCGCTTCGGCCAATGGTACTACAGCCTGGCACCGAAAAATTACGTAAATATCCCGGATTCATCGCGCTGGGTAGACATCGCCGCTTGCATCACATGGCAAGGCTGCTGCTGATCTCTGCGGATGCCGGCAGTCCTATTACCCTGCTCGACTTCGACAACTTTGCCAATGCACTGGACCGGTTACGACTTGAAATAGCCGCACTGGAAGGAGCTGGAAAACTCGCTGTTCAACCACGATCGTACTGGCGCGATCAACCGTTTCGGCATATTGCCGACATTGCGCAACACAGGAGCTTGACGTCATGCCCAGCTTTGCTCATTGCCATGAGATCTGGATATTCAAGGCGGCAATATCTCCACGGGCATGCCGCAGGCGACAAGGTGTTGGCCGAATCGGTCCACTACCTGATCAGGCTCTACGCCACGACGTTTCCGCTATGGCGGGAATAGTTTCTCTGTGCATGCCGTATACCGAATTGACGCATTGCGGTGAAGGAACTCAGTGCAGGCTACGCAGGAAATGACATCGGCGAAATGGCCCATCCACATCGAGGCTCCTTCCTGGCGCTCTCACCCGTTCCCGGTTGAAAATCCTCGACCGCGCCGAAAAGCCTCTATGCAGCAAGGCCACGGGGCGGAATCGTGTGCATGTTATGGGACGCATCGATGTGCATGCGAAAGGGTCAGTTTCCAATAGTATTTCCACGGGCGGAATAGCTTGAGTTCATCCCGGTGGCGATCAAGAAGCCGGAGCTGATCCCGCAGAGCTGCCTCGCCAAGGAGCTGTTCAAGCCCCTGAACCGCGGCCATTTCTGCGCCACGATCCGAAGAACGAGACCAGCCGCGGCCTCTCCTGACTCCTGCGGCACCTGCCGCGACTGCTCGATGTATCTGGAGTCCTGCCCGGAGGGGCGATCCGCCGCGTCGAGACCGGCGACGGCTTCGAGTACGTCTCCGACGACCAATCTCTGCACCCTGCGGCATCTGTGCGGGGATCTGTCCGTGCGGCATCTGGGCCATGGAATAAGTAGTGTGGGGGGCGGCTGAAATGCCGCCATCTCTGCTGCTCCCGCCTCAGTCGCTGCGGAGTAGCTGCCGCTACACCTCACTCCTTCGGGCGCGAGACGCCTTGCATCTAGCGACATTTCAGCCGCCCTTCACCAGTGTTCCGGTTGGGGCGGTTCAAGCTTTTTCTGGCGGGTGAATCAGGCCATAGCACAGGGCGGAACCGGCATGCGGTTCCGCCCCGTTTGTCGATGAGGAGTCCTTGAGTGGTCCGCCGTCACACCGTGTGCCGATGGGCGCGGCAGGTGTTGAAGCCGGCGAGATAGCTGACAGGACAATAGCGGAAGACGGCGGTGAGGATCAGGGCGACTCCGAGCAGGCCGAGCCACGCGGCGGGACCCTCGAGCAGGAAGAAGAGGGAGCAGAAGGCCAGCCCGATCAGGACCCGCGCGCTGCGTTCAACGGGCGAGCAGACATTGCGTCGCATGCGATCGCCTCCCTTCGTGAAGTCGGTTTCCGCCCTCATTATAGCATTTCCGCCGCCGTCGCCTCTTGCCCCGGCCGGGGCGGATGGGCTATCCTTCGCTTGCGGCCACGCGTGGTCCCGATCCGTCACCCCTTCCCTGAGGAGGTCCATCCCATGCCAGGAGAATTCCTCCAGGCCTGCGCCGCCGGCGAGGTCTGGCTGTTCTGCAAAACCTGCCAGGAAGCCAAGAATTTCAACACGGTCGAGCATCTGGGCAGCATCGAGAACCCCGCCTACTGGGGCCCCGAGCCCTGGTGGCAGGACACCCGGGAGTTTCGCTGCCCCGACTGCGGCGGCGTGCAACAGTCGGCCCTGGAGCGGCAGAGCCCTGAAGACGGCAGCCAACCCCGGCGGCTAAAGCTGGACCCAATCCATTGCAGGAGGAGCCGATGAAGATGCGCAAAAAATTCTTCGATTTCGAGTACGAGGAGGTGCTTGACGTCAAGACCCGGGAACTGATCCGGGTGGCCTGCGCGGTGGCGGTCGGCTGCCCCGACTGACTGCGCAAGCACTTCGCGGTCGCGAAGCAGGCGGGTGCCACCAGGGCGGAACTGCGGGAAGCTTTGGCCTACGGGATGATGGCTCCGGGGGGGCGGGCCAAGAACTTCGCCCTCAACCAGCTGCGGGAACTCGATCCCGACGACTGAAGCGGCAGCCAAGCCGCAAACGGGGGCCGGTCCGCGGTTTTTCCGTGGCCCGGCCCCTTGCTTTTTTGCCGCCGATGGCTTAAAAGGGTGGTTCGCAACATCCCGAAAAACAGGAGAAATATCAGTGGCGATAGAAGACAATCCGCGCTTTCGGCGGCTGCGCAAACAGGTCGGCAGAGCAATCGGCGACTTCAGTCTGATCGAGGCGGGAGACCGCATCGCCGTCGGCGTCTCCGGCGGCAAGGATTCCTATACCCTGCTCCACGTGCTGGAGAGCCTGCGGCGGCGCAGCCCGGTCCGCTACGAACTGGTGGCGGTCAATGTCGATTCGGGGTTTCCCGGCTTTCGCAAGGAGGTGATCGAGGCGCACCTGGTGGAGCATGGCTTTGCCTACCGCATGGAGTCGACCAACTGTTACGAGATCATCGAGACCAAGCGCCGCCCCGGTTCCTCCTACTGCTCCTTCTGCGCCCGGCTGCGGCGCGGGGTGCTCTATGGCCTGGCTGACCAGCTCGGCTGCAACAAAATCGCCCTCGGCCATCACCTGGACGATTTCATCGAAACCCTGCTGCTCAACCAGTTCTACGTCGGCACCCTGGGCGCGATGAGTCCCAAGCTGCTGGCCGACAACGGCCGGCACACGGTGATCCGGCCGCTGGTCTACGTCGCTGAGAGCGAAATCATCCAGCTGGTGCGCGAAGAGGGGCTGCCGGTGATCTGCTGCGCCTGTCCGGTCTGCGGCCAGGTGGATCAGAAGCGCCAGCGCATGAAGCAGCTGGTGCGCGAGCTCGCCGTGGAGAACCCCCAGCTGCGCCACAGCCTGCTCGGCGCGCTGGGCAACGTCAAGCCGCGGCATCTGCTCGACAAGACCCTCAAGGTCTTTTGAAAAGCAGCTTGGCCGCCCGGTCATTGATCTGCCATGAATCAGGTCCTGGAGAAGGAGACGCGGATGCGCCGGAATCCCTGCAATTGCGACCTTGACATCAATCTCGCCAGCGACGTCCAGCAGCTCCTCTTCCCGAAGAGTTCCCCGCTCTGCGACTGGTGCTGCATCGGGGTCAAGAACCTGATGGCTCGGGGCCTGGGGGGGGACTACTTCGATTTCATCCCCATGCCCGACGGCTGCCAGTCGCTCTTCGTCGGCGACGTCACCGGTCATGGCCTGCACGCCTCGCTGGTCATGGCCCTGCTCTACGGCTACATCCACCGTTCCTCCCAGGCCTATTGCTCCCCGGTCGACCTGGTGCGGGAAATCAACGCCTTCCTGCAGTCTTTCGCGAAGCGTTCGAAAGAACTCGATCATTACTTTTCCTCCACCCTGTTCTGCGCCAGCATTGACCCCCGCTCGCTGCGCATGAGCTACGTCAACGCCGGCCACCCGGCGCCGCTGGTGCGGCGCGGCGGGGAGATCCTCACCCTGCCGGCGACGGCGCCGCCGGTCGGCTTTTTCGATTCTCCGACGATCCCGGCTGGTTCCTTTCAGTTCCAGCACGAGGATCGGCTCCTCCTCTACACCGACGGCATTAGCGAGGCCTGGAACGAGGAGGAAGAGCTGTTCGGCAGCGAGCGGCTGCGCGCCATCCTGCGCGAAAAAAAAGGCGATCACCAGGAATTCCTCCGCCACCTTTTTGCGGTCCTGCGCGACTTCGGAACCGACGATTCGCCGGCCGACGACTGCACCGCCATCGTCATCGATTTCAGCAGGCCATCGGGAGGCTGAGATGCTGGAGGCCTCGCACCCCTCTCCTGCCGCGGGCAACATTGCCCTGGCGGTCAGTGACCCGGCCCTGCTGGCGATACTCACGGCCCTGCTCACGGAGTGGCGGCACCCTGTGGCGGATCATCCGGACGCCACGACGGTCGTGCTGCTGGAGGATGGCTGCCCCGCGCCGCGGCAGTGCAAAACCGTGATCCCCATGGGTCGATCCACCCGCCCCGAGATTGGCGGGCTGGCCTTGCCGCTGGTGGTCGAAGCGTTGTGGGCGGCGCTGGAGCCTCACTTTCACAAGCCGCCCCGCCGGCACATCCGCATCGGTCAGCAGCAGCCGGCCCTGGTCACTGTGCGTGGGCAGCGGGAAACTACGCGGCTGGTCAGCCTCTCCGACCTCGGTACCCGTTTTTCCCTGGAACGGGAACTGGTCAACGGGGAACCTCTGGAACTCGACCTGAAGCTGGGCGACAGTCCCTGGAACCTGCAGGGGCGGGTGATCTACGCGATCCCCCGCGGCGACCATGAGGGTTCATACTGGTGGGACACCGGTATGCTCTTCCTCCACGGCGACGCAGCGGCGCGCGAGGGACTGCGCGGCTTCATCGTCGCCAGCTACCTGCGGCGGGTCGCGCACCGCCTGCCGTACGCGGTGTTTCGAGCGGGCCTCGACCACTTGCAGCTCCCCGGCCGGATGCGGGAGCTGCTGCTCGGCTCCTTAACCGACCGGAGCAGAACGGAATAAGAACGGCGGCCCGGGTCATCCCGGGCCGCCGTTCTTATTGGTGCTGCCGGTTGGATCGGCTGCGGCCGATCGGCGAATCGTTCAGGCTTTTCCGGCTGTTCCCGGACCCAGATACTGTTCGAAGACGCGGCGAATCTCTTCGGTGGTGCGGTGGTAGTCCTCGAGAAAGACATCGGCCGGGTGGCGGGGGCGATCTGGATAGCCGAGGCGGCGGGCCAGGCGCAGCAGGTAGGTCCGGTCACCGGAAAGTTCGTTGATCGACTGGTCGTGAACCAGGCGCAGGCGGTTCTCCACCCGGCGCAGGAACTTGTAGCCCCCTTCCAGGGCGGTGTAGGTGGCCTGGCTCAGCAGGCCCTCTTCCTGGAGGCGCTGCAGGGCCTGCAGGGTGTTGGTGGTGCGCAGTGCCGGATGCGTCCCGCCGTGGAGGAGCTGCAGGTACTGGACGACGAATTCGACGTCGACCATGCCGCCGCGGCCGGTCTTGATGTTGTAGTGCTCCTCCCCTTCCCGGGCGATTTCAGCCTCCATGCGGCCGCGCAGGCGGTAGATCTCCTCTTTCAGGCCGGCGGGAAGCGGGCGCTGGTAGACGCAGCAGCCGATCAGGCGGTCGATGCGCCCGGCGAGAGCGTCAGGGCCGACCACGCTGCGCGCCTTGGTCAGCGCCTGCCGTTCCCAGAGCTGGGCCGAGGCCTCGTGGTAGCGTTCGAAGGCCGCCAGCGAGGTGACCAGCGGCCCCTGATTCCCCGACGGGCGCAGGCGGGTGTCGATCTGGTAGACGGTTCCTTCCCGGGTCATCAGGGTCAGCACCGAGATGGTCCGCTGGGCGAGGCGGGAGAAATACTCCGGATTGGTCTGCTCCCGGAAGCGTTCCGCATCGCACCCCGGGGCCGGCCGGGTTTCGCCGTCTCCTTCGTAGATGAAGATGATGTCGAGATCCGAATGGTAGTTGAGCTCGCGGCCGCCGAGCTTGCCCATGCCGACGATGGCGAACTGGGCTTCTTCCCCGCTGGCCTTGCTGACCGGCAGGCCGAAGCGCGGCAGCAGTTCCTCGCGGGCGATGGCGACCGCCTGCTCCAGGCAGACCTCCGCCAGACAGGAGAGCTGCAGCGTCCCCTGCCCCTGGGGGGTGTGGCCGTGGATGTCGCCCATGGCGATGCGCAAAAACTCCTCGTTGCGGAAACGGCGCAGCACGTCGAGCTTCTGCTCGTAGTCGGCAGCACTCTTCAGCAGTTCGGCGAGGTCGCGGGCCATGGTCGCCCGATCCTTGAAGGGCGCGGCGTAGGAGCGGGAGACCAGCGAATCGAGGATTTCCGGATGCTGGATGAAGATCCGGGAGAGGAACTGGCTGGTGCCGAACAGCGAGACCAGGACCTGGATGATCCCCTTGTTCTCGGCCAGCAGGGCGAAGAAGGTGGCGCGGGCGCGCAGGGCGCCCAGGAACCGCTCGAGGTTGAGCAGCGCCATGTCCGGCTCGGGCGCGTCGACCACCTCCTGCAGCAGCAGCGGGGCGATGCGTTCGAGGTGGCGACGGGCGCGCTGGGTGAGGAAACTGTGCGGCGCGCCGCGCAGCAGCTGCAGGCTCTCGAAGGCGGCGTCGGGGTTGCGGAATCCCCGCTCCTCGAGGATGTCCTTGGCGAGGTCGGGATCGGCGTTGGGATCGAGGAGGAAGAGAATCTCCGGGCGCACCTGCTCGTGGCGCTCCTCTTCGCTGGTGTAGAAGAGGTCGTGGTAGATCGCCGCCACCCCCTGGCGATGGCGATCGAGCTCCAGGCGGAACGCCTCCGCGCCGGGGAAACCGCAGCGGCGGGCGAGGGCGCGCAGTTCCTCGGTTCTGGTCGGCAGGTTGTGGGTCTGCCGCTCCTGTACCACCTGGATGCGGTGTTCGACGGTGCGCAGAAAGATGTAGGCCTCGCGCAGGGTGCGGTACTCATCCTGCTTGACCAGGCCTTCCCGGTGCAGCAGGGCGAGGGCCTTCAAACTGTTCTTTTCGCGCAGGGCCGGGTTCTTGCCGGCGTAGATCAGCTGCATCGCCTGGATGAAGAATTCGATCTCGCGGATTCCCCCCTGGCCGAGCTTGAGATTGAGTTCCCCCTCCCGCTCGCGGGTCAGGCTGCGGTCGATCTTCTGCTTCATCACCTTGATGTCCTCGATCATCGCGTAATCGAGAAAGCGGCGGTAGATGAAAGGCTCGAGGTTCTTGAGCAGCTGCTCGCCAAGCGCCCGGGAACCGGCCACCGGCCGCGCCTTGAGCATCGCCGCCCGTTCCCAGCTCTGCCCCCAGCTCTCGTAGTAGACCTCCGCGCCGCGCAGCGAGTTGGCCATCTCGCCGCTGTTCCCCTCCGGGCGCAGGCGCAGGTCGACGCGGAAGACGAAGCCGTCCTCCGTCGCCTGGCCGACCGCCCGGGTGACCAGTTCGGCGAGCTTGCAGAAGTAGTTGTGCAGGGGGATGCGGTTCTTCGGTTGGCCGAGAGGGTCGGTGATGCCGGCGGTCTCCCCCCGCTCCGAGGTGTAGAAATAGATCAGGTCGATGTCGGAGGAAAAGTTGAGCTCAACGCCGCCGAATTTGCCCATGCCGAAGACCGTGAACTCGGCCTCCCGGCCGGGGGTGCCGCTTTCGGCGGCGAGCAGCGGGGCGCCGTGTTCGCTGCGCAGCTGCCGGTCACAGACGACGTAGGCCTGCTGCAGGGCGGCGGCGGCCAGCGCCGAGAGCTCGGCGGTCACCGCCACCAGGTCGGCCAGCCCGCACAGGTCGCGGCTGCCGATGCGCAGCATCTCCCGGCACTTGTAGCGGCGCAGCCCCTGCTGCAGGGTGGCGAAATCGGCATCGTCGGGAACCAGACGCTGCAGCTCGGCGAGCATGGTCGCCTCGTCCTTGGCCCGTTCGATTTCCCCGTCGGAAAAGAGGCGCTGGAAGTAGTTGGCCTTGCGGCAGAGGATGCCGGTGAGAAAGGGGGAGGCGCCGAGGACGGTGAGCAGTTGCCGGGCGGGGACTTCGGCGCCGAGGACGGTCCGCAGCTCGGGATCGCGGGACGATGTTGGAGAGGCGTTCCAGGTTGTTCAGGGCCAGGTCGGGATCGGCGGCGGTCAGGGCGATCTCGACCAGCGCGGCGAGCAGGGAGGGGGCGCGAGCCAGGCGCCGAGCAGGGCAAGGTTGGCCGCGGTCTTGCGCGGCTCGGCAAAGCCGAGGCGGGTGGCCAGGCTGGCGAGGGTCGCCTCGTGGCCGCCGGCCTGTTCCAGTTCCTCGCTGAGCGCGGCCCGTTCCATGGCTCAGGAGCCCTGCCACCAGCTCCCGCAGCCGGGCGGGAAAGTCGCCGGTCGCCACGCCGCGCTCGGTGATGATCGCGGTGATCAGCCGCGCCGGGGTGACGTCGAAGGCCGGGTTGCGCACCGCGACTCCCTCCGGGGCGAGCTGGACCCCGCCGATGTGGGTCACCTCGGCCGGCGGCGCGCTCCTCGATGGGGATGGCGCTGCCGTCGGCCAGGGAAAGGTCGATGGTCGAGGTCGGCGCGGCGACGTAGAAGGGGAATCCGTGCTCCCTGGCCAGCACCGCCACCGTGTAGGTGCCGATCTTGTTGGCGGTGTCGCCGTTGGCGGCGATGCGGTCGGCGCCGACGATGACGCAGTCGATCTCGCCCTTGCTCATCAGGTAGCCGGCCATGTTGTCGCAGATCAGCGTCACCGGGATGCCGTCGCGCTGCAGCTCCCAGGCGGTCAGCCGCGCCCCCTGCAGCCAGGGGCGGGTCTCGTCGGCGAAGACCGCGACCTTCTTGCCGGCCTCGACCGCGGCGCGGATCACGCCGAGGGCGGTGCCGTAGCCGGCGGTGGCCAGGGCCCCGGCGTTGCAGTGGGTGAGGATGCGGGCACCGTCCGGGATCAGCTTCTGCGCCGTGGCCGCCCAGCGCCCGGTTGCGGCGCTCGTCCTCGGCGGCGATCTCCAGCGCCTCGGCCAGCAGGCGCTGCTTGAGGTCGCATGCCGGCCAGCTGCGCGTGCTGCCGGGCGCAGCTCTTCATCCGCTCCAGCGCCCAGAAGAGATTGACTGCGGTCGGGCGGGTGGCGGCGAGGACGGCGCAGACCTCTTCGAACTCGCGCATGAAATCGTCGAAGGAGGCGGCATAGATCTCCCGGGCGCCGAGCGCCGCGCCGAAGGCCGCCGCCACGCCGATCGCCGGCGCGCCGCGCACCACCATGGTGCGGATCGCCTCGGCCACCTCCCGGTAGTCGCGGTATTCGAGCCAGACTTCCCGGGTGGGCAGGAGGCGCTGGTCGAGCATCTTCAGGACGTCGTCCTCGAACAGGATCGGTTTGATCGACATCGATTCCCTCTGACATTCCGTAGGGGCGAACCTCGTGTTCGCCCAGGGCGATGACCAGCATCGCCCCTACATGTGATTTATTTGGCCAGCTTTTGCTTCAGCAGCTCATTGACGGCGGCGGGATTCGCCTTGCCCTTGCTCGCCTTCATCACCTGGCCGACGAAGAAGCCGAAGACCTTCTCCTTGCCGCCGCGGTACTCCTCGACCTGGCCGGGGTTGGCGGCGAGGATCTCGTCGATGATCTTCTCGATGGCGCCGCTGTCGGTGACCTGCTTGAGGCCCTGCTCGGCGATGATGGTGTCGGCGTCCTGGCCGCTCTGCCACATCTGGTCGAAGACGGTCTTGGCGATCTTGCCGGAGATGGTGCCGTCGTCGATGCGCTGCAAGCAGGCCGGCGAGAAGCTGCGGGGTCACCGGGCAGTCCTGCGATCGCCGATCCCCGTCGTCGTTGAGGCCGCGGATGACCTCGCCCATCACCCAGTTGGAGCAGGTCTTGCCGTTGCCGTGAAGCTGCACGCAGGCGTCGTAGTAGTCGGCCAGGGGGCGTTCGGCGGCGAGGACCTCGGCGTCGTAGCGGGGGAGGCCGTAATCGGCCATGAAGCGCTGCAGCTTCGCCTCGGGCAGTTCCGGCAGCCCCGCCCGCACCCGCTCCACCCAGGGCGCGTCGATCACCAGCGGCACCAGGTCGGGGTCGGGGAAGTAGCGGTAGTCGTGGGCTTCCTCCTTGCCGCGCATGGAGCGGGTCATGCCGGTGGTCGGGTCGAAGAGGCGGGTCTCCTGGATCACCTTGCCGCCCGACTCGACAACGTCGATCTGGCGCTCGACCTCGTATTCGATCGCCTGCTTGATGAAGCGGAAGGAGTTGATGTTCTTCAGCTCGGCGCGGGTGCCGAATTCCGCCTGGCCGCAGGGGCGGACCGAGACGTTGGCGTCGCAGCGGAAGGAGCCCTCCTCGAGGTTGCCGTCGCAGATGCCGAGATAGACGACGATCTGGTGCAGCTGCTTGAGGTAGGCGATCGCCTCGTCGGAGCTGCGCATGTCCGGCTCGGAGACAATCTCCAACAAGCGGCGTGCCGGCGCGGTTGAGGTCGACCAGCGAGCCGCCGGTGCTCTCGGCGCCCTCGCCGTGGAGGAGTTTGCCGGCATCCTCCTCCATGTGGATGCGGGTGATGCCGATGCGCTTGGCTCCTCCGGCTTCCGTTGCGATGTCGAGGTGGCCGTGCTCGCAGACCGGCAGTTCGAACTGGGAGATCTGGTAGCCCTTGGGCAGGTCGGGATAGAAGTAGTTCTTGCGGGCGAAGATCGAGCGCGGCGCGATCGTGCAGTTGGTCGCCAGCCCGGCCATGATCGCGTATTCGACCACCTGGCGGTTGAGGACCGGCAGGGCTCCCGGCAGCCCCAGGCAGACCGGGCAGGTCTGGGAGTTGGGGGCGTTGCCGAAACGGGTCGAGCAGCCGCAGAAGATCTTGCTGGCGGTGGTCAGCTGGACGTGGACCTCCAGGCCGATGACGGTTTCGTAATGGGATTGCATGGAAACATCCCTGTTGAAATTTCACGGTAGGTGCGAACCGCGTGTTCGCCCCTGACCCATGGTCTATGATATTCGGTTTCCGCTTGTGCCACTCGGTTGCCTGCTCGAAGGCATGGCCGGTGCGCAGCAGGGTCGCCTCATCGAAGGGGCGGCCGATGAGCTGCAGGCCGATCGGCAGGCCTGCCGCCGTCGCCCCGCAGGGGAGGGAGAGTCCGCAGGTGCCGGCGAGGTTGACCGGGATGGTGAAGATGTCCGAGAGGTACATCTGCAGGGGATCGGCGGTCTTCTCCCCGAGGCGGAAGGCGGCGGTCGGTGCCACCGGGGTGAGGATCACGTCGACCTGTTCGAAGGCGTCGAGGAAGTCCTGGCGGATCAGGGTGCGGACCTTCTGCGCCTTGAGGTAATAGGCGTCGTAGTAGCCGGAGGAGAGGGCGTAGGTGCCGAGCATGATGCGCCGCTTGACCTCGGTGCCGAAGCCGGCGGCGCGGCTGGCGCTGTACATGTCGATCAGCCCCTGGCCGCGGTCGAGGCGCAGCCCGTAGCGCACCCCGTCGTAGCGGGCGAGGTTGCTGGAAGCCTCGGCGGTGGCGATCAGGTAGTAGCAGGCGACCGCATAAGTCGGTGTGCGGCAGGCTGATCTCGACCAGTTCGGCCCCCAGGCGGCGGTATTCGGCGATGGCGGCCTCGACCGCGCTGCGCACCTCGGGATCGAGACCCTCGATGAAGTACTCGCGGGGGAGGCCGATTTTCAGCCCTTTGACACCGCCTTTCAGGGCCGCGGCGTAGTCGGGGACCGGAGTGTCGACCGAGGTCGAGTCGAGGGGATCGTAGCCGGCCACCGCCTGCAGCATGAGCGCGCAGTCCTCGACGTCGCGAGCCAGCGGCCCGACCTGGTCCAGGGAGGAGGCGTAGGCGATCACCCCGTAGCGGGAAACCCGGCCATAGGTCGGCTTGAGGCCGACCACCCCGCAATGGGCTGCCGGCTGGCGGATCGACCCGCCGGTATCGGTGCCGAGGGTCGCGGCCGCCTGCCTGGCCGCCACCGCCGCGGCGCTCCCGCCCGAGGAGCCGCCGGGAACGCAGTCGGGGTCCCAGGGATTCCTGGCGGCGCCGAAATGACTGTTCTCGTTGGAGCTGCCCATGGCGAACTCGTCCATGTTGAGCTTGCCGAGCAGGACCGCCCCCTGTTCCTTCAACTTTGCCACCGCGGTTCCGTCGTAGGGAGCGATGAAGTTTTCGAGGATGCGCGAGGCGCAAGTGGTGCGCACGCCGGCGGTGAGGAAGATGTCTTTGAGGGCGAGGGGGATGCCGGTCAACGGTCGGGCCTCGCCGGCGGCCAGCCGGGCGTCAGCGGCCCGGGCGTCGGCCAGGGCCTGGTCGCCGCAAACGGTGACGAAGCTGTTGAGCAGCGGGTTGCTGGCGGCGATCTGCTGCAGGTAGGTGCGGGCCAGCTCCACCGCCGAGAGGTCCCTGCGGCGCAGGCGCTCCTGCAGCTCGTGGACGGTCAGGTCGATCGGGTTCATGGGGACTCCGGAAAAGCATTGGCCCGGCGGGCCGGCAGCGGGTTATTCGATGACGCGGGGCACGCGGAAGCAGCCCTGGGCCGTCTCGGGAGCATTGGCCAAGGCCTTGTCGACGCCGATGGCGGGGCGCACCGCGTCGTCGCGGAAGGCGTTGTCAAGGGGGACCGCATGGGCGGTCGGGACGATGCCGGTGGTGTCCAGCTGGTTGAGTTTGTCGACGTAGCCGAGGATGGCGTCCATCTCTCCGGTCAGAGCCGTCAACTCCTCCTCCGGCAGGGCAAGGCGGGCGAGGCGGGCAACATGCTCCACTTCAGCGCGGCTGATTTTCATGGTATGCTCCATACAGTTGTCGCGACGGGAATGCAAAGCGTAAACCTAGCATGGTAAATGCGGTTCTTTCAAGCCTTTCGGCAGGCGTGCCGGCTGGTCGGCCGGTTGCCTCGCCGGGAGCGGGTGATATTAATCTAGTGTCCATCCGGAAACTCAGGATGGACGCAAGATAGTTTCCGATTTGGAAACGAGAAATTTTTCGTCGTGGCAAGGAAATCAAAGCCTTGCTTGTGCGACGTACACCCGTACGTCGCACAAGCAAGGCTGAAGATTGACTCTGCCACGACGGAAAAGAGCCGTTTCCGGATGGGAACTAATCTATCTGTCGTTCCGGTCGACGGCAACGGCCGCAACCGGACCCAACCCAAAGGAGAGGAACAGAGATGAAAAAGATCATGGTGAGCATGGGGCTCGTGGCGCTGCTGGCCGGTGGTTGTGCGCCACCCCAGAACAAGACCCAGCAGGGAGCGCTGATCGGCACCGGGGTCGGTGCCGCGGCCGGTGCCGGACTCGGCCAGGCGATCGGCGGCAACACCAAGTCGACGCTGCTCGGCGCCGGCATCGGCGCGGTGGTCGGCGGTCTGGCCGGCGGGTCGATCGGCAGATACATGGACAACCAGGAGGCGGCGATGCGCCAGCAGCTGGCCGGGGTGGAAGCGGCCAATGTGCAGCGCAACGCCAACCTGCTGGCGGTCACCTTCAAGTCCGACTTCCTCTTCGATGTCGACTCCGCCCAGCTCAAGACGGGGGCTTACGATGAAATCGCCCGGGTCGCCCAGGTCCTGGTGCAGTATCCCCAGACCACCATCATGATCGCCGGCCACACCGACAGCACCGGAACCGAGGCCCACAACCAGCAGCTTTCCGAACGCCGCGCCCAGGTGGTGAAGAACGCTCTCGCCGGGCAGGGAGTCAACCCGGCGCGGATGACCACCATCGGCTACGGGGAAAGCAAGCCGATCGCCGACAACAGCACCGAGGCGGGGCGGCAGGTGAACCGCCGGGTGGAGATCACCATCGCGCCCCAACAGTGATAACGTCGCAATAACTCACCAACTGCTGCGTTGCTGCAATTGCTCTCGCTGCTTCGACGTACGTAAGTACACTTCATTACTCGACAATTGCGCGCCTTGCATTTGGCGCTTTTAGCTTAGCTGTCAGCCATTTGGCTTTCTTGCGAAAGCATCAACAGTAATCCGCCGCCAGCTGCTGGAGCAGAAAACGCCCCCCGGAACCAGGATTCCGGGGGGCGTTCTAATGGGTGACGGGCGGCTGGGCGGTGAAACCCGGTCAGGCGTCTTTCTTGTCTTCGATTTTTTCGGTCTCCTTCTCCTTGGCGGCCTCTTCCTCCTCCTTCATGCCTTCCTTGAAGTTGCGCAGGCTCTTGCCGAGCGCCCCGCCGACCTGGGGGAGTTTGCCGGCCCCGAACACGACCAGCACGAGAACAAGGATAATGAGGAGTTCCTGGGTTCCGAGACCGAACATGGCGAAATTCTCCTGAACGAGGGGTTGGAAGGATAATACACCGCCGTCGGAGAAAGTGCAAACGTATACAATACCTGCCTTTTTACGCCCGAAAAAATGGGCCGGCACAAGGCCGGCCCAAGGAGGCAGGGAACCGTCATTCCCTGGGATGAAAGGAAGAACCGTTATTTTTTCCTGGCGAACCGGGGGTTGTCCATGGGGTCGCCGGCGAAGCCGAGACCCTTCCAGTCGAGCCGGCCGTTGTCGCCATGGCAGTCGAGGCACTGCAGGGCCTTGGCCTTGGGAGCGACCTGGTGGTCGATGCGCCAGTACATCTCCGTCGACGCGAAACCATACTGGCCACTGTAGGGAAGACCGGTCGATTCCATGCCGATCTTGGCCGCACTGGCCCAGTCGAAGGTGCTCCAGAAGCCATCCTTGCCGTAGACGTGGGCGGTAATCAGGATGTCGTTCTTGGAATCGTAGATCTGTTTGCCGGTGTGCACTTTGAACGGATAGATCTTGGCCTGCGGGTCCTTGATGTCGCCGAGGGGGTAGGTGAGCTTGGTCGGCTTGCTGGGGTCCATCTTTTCGCCGCGCAGATAGACGCCCGACTTGCCGTTGAACCAGGCGTAGGTCGGCACCACGTTCTTCTTCCAGGTCAGGGTCCCCATGGTCTTGCGGTAGGTGACGTCCGCTTTCGAGGAGAGCTGGACCTCCTTGCCGGCGGTCGACCAGTCCCAGTCCATCTGGGTCCGTTCCCCGCGCGCGAAAGCCGGGATGTGGCAGGTCTGGCAGGCGACCGTCGCGGTGTGCTGGTTCAGGCGGCTCTGTTTGTGGGGGGCCGCGTCGTGGCAGCGGGTGCAGCCGAAGGCATTTTTGCCGTCCGGGGAGGTGGCCATGTCGGCCCCGGAGACCATATGGCTTTCGGTTTCGTGGCAGGTCTGGCAGGCGAAGTCCTGGCCGTCCGGGGACATGTGGACGTCGACGTCCTTGTCGGGGAACTCCATGGTGGAGTCGAGGTCGCCGTGCTTGACCGCGTCGCCGCCGCCGCCGTAGAAGTGGCAGGCCCCGCAGTTGTAGCGGGAGGGTTTGCCGACGTGCTGCGCGACGCGCAGGATGTCCACCCCTTCTTCAACCTCGCCGGCATTGTTGCCGTCCTTGTGATAGGTGCCGGTGGTGTCGTGGCAGACCAGGCAGTCGACCTTGGTCTTGTCGGCAAAGTCGAAGTTCTTGTCGCGCCAGCCGTAGCCGATGTGGCATTCGCTGCAGTGGACCCGGTTGGTCGAGGTCGAGGTGCAGAAGTTGTTGAAGGCGTTGATCTTGCCGAGATCGATCTGCTTGCCGTTGACGACCTGTTGGCGGGTCCAGGTCCAGTGCGGCGTCTGCATGATGGCGGTGGCTTCGTCGTCATGGCACTTGAGGCACTGCTTGGTGGCGTCCGAACCCGAGGTGATCGGGCCGACGATCAGTTTGCTGTGATCCATGGCGAAAGCCGGCAGGGCCAGCAGAATGGCCAGCACCGCGACCGCCAGGGGCAGCAGGCGGGAGCCAGGGTGATTTTTCATGGGAACCTCCAGGGGGGAAAGATTTGCTTCCGTTAATGTCGAATATTTATATGTTTTTGGCTGGCAAAGGGGAGAGGAACGCTCTCCTCTCCCCTTTGCACGCGTTCTGTCGTTCTAGAACTTCACGGTCAGGCTGGCATAGCCGTCCCAGGCGGTGTCGATCGCCGGCAGCATCGAGAATGCGGTGCCGTTTTTCACGTCCTCGATCTTGTGCGGGGCGCCGACCGGGGAGCCGCTGCCGGTATACTGGTAGTCGTAGTAGAGGCCGCCGAGCTTGATGAACATCTTGGGGTTGACGTCAAAGATGTAGTAGGCCTCGCCGACGTGGCCGCGGGTGGCGAGCTTGCTGCCGATCATGTCGTCCTGGGCCTGGGTGAAAGGGATCCAGTTTTTGGAGCCGTAGTTGTACTCCAGGCCGACCTTGCCGAGCGGGGCGGGGATCTGCACGCCGGCGTAGACCGACCAGCCGGTGGTCTTGCCGTCGCCGTCGGCGGCGGCCGGCTTCATGATGACCTCGCTGCCGTCGCTGCTCAGTTCCGCCTGGAAGACGGCGTCGGTCATCATGCCGCCGAACATGCCGGCCTTGCCGTTGCCGTTGGTCTGGGTGCCGGCCAGTGAGCCGAACCAGTTGATGCCGTTCATCTCCTCGCGGGAAAAGCCGATGGCGGCGAGGTTGATGTCGCCGATCACCGTGCTCGGCTGGACGCGGGTGACGAAGTTGAAGTTGGGGAATTTCTGCAAATCTTTATACATGGTCGGGGCGAAGATGGCCGCGAACTGGTTCGGGAAGGCGATCAGCCCCTTGAAGCCGTCATTGACGTCCTGTGCCCGGAACAGCGTGGCCTGCAGGAAGTTGGTACCGTCGTTGATGACGTCGAAGTTGAAGCCGCCGAGATGGGTGTCCTTGGTGTTGAGGGAGTTGTCGTTGAACAGTTCGCCGTTGCCCCACTCGGACTCGAAGCCCTGGCCGTAGCAGAAGCGCAGTGTCATCCCTTCGACGCCTGTCAGATCGGCAAGGCTGTAGCCGACGGTGATGCCGTCGAAGTTGAAGTTGACCAGATGCCCGGTGGGGGTGCCGCCGCGCGGTTCGTTCTCGCGGTACTGGGTGGGGGGGCCGTAGGTCGAGGGGCGGCGGCCGATGGAGAGGTAGAAGGGGGAGCCGCCGATATCGTGCCAGCTGAAGAAGGCCCGCTCGACGCGCAGCCAGTCGCCGGTGGTGTTGCCGCCATCGGTGCCGTCCATGGTGAAGGAGTTCCAGGAGTCGAAGACCTTGACGCCGGTCGAATCGCCCCAGTTCTTGTACATGGTCAGCCGGCCCATGAAATTGACGTTGTCAGCCACTTTCGCATTCATGTTCAGGCGCAGACGGGTGGTGTAGAGGATGTCGTTGTTGATGTCGTAGGTGCGCTTTTGGGCGAGCGGGAAGCCGCCGACGCCGGCGCCGGTCATGCCGTTGGCGGCCCAGGTGCCGAAATTGGTCATCAGTTGGCTGAAGAGCTGAGGGTTGCTGGAGTAGAGCCCGGCGAACATATTCTGAATCGGGCTGGTTGGATCCGGGTTTGCGGGATTGAACGTATTGGGGTCGATTGCTCCCAGTTCCTGGTTTAGGGTCTTGGTGAAGAAATCCTGGAAGTCGACGTTGATGCCGGGGTAGAAGGTCACATCCTTGTAATGCAGAGTGTCGGCCTTGGTGCGGAAGTCGCCGGTGAAGGTGATGCGGTCGAGGGCGGTGTGCAGGGTGTTCTTTTGGACCTGTTTGGAGAGGTAGTCGACTTGCTCGTTGAGGTCCTTGATCTTCAGCTGCAGATCCTCGAGCGATGGAGTCGCCGCCAGGACGGTGGCGGGGGCCATCACCAGGATGGCCAGCATCAGGGTCAACAGTTTGCGCATTTTCTTGCCTCCTTGAGAAACGACCTGGCTGGCGTTGCGCTACGGAGCCCCGATGGTGCCCGCCGCCGGAGCGGGCGGCGGGCAGAGTCCGACTGGGCGACGTTGACCGGTCGCTAGGTTTCGCGCCCCGGTCTTGCCGGGGCATTGCCAGTGGCAAATGGATCAGCCGCAGGTCTGGGGCTGGGGGGAGTCGGCGGCGTGGTCGAAGAGGAACTGCTGGATGTCTTTCAGGTCCTGCTCGGACATGCCCTTGAACACCTCGGGTTTCTTCTCGTGCTTGTCCTTTTCGAAGAAATGGTCCCATTGGGCCTGGGTCTTTGCCAGCGGAGTCAGATCGATGGCTGAGGCCCCTTCGGAATGGCAGGTTTTGCAGTTCTTCTTAAAGAGATACTTACCCTTCTTCGGGTTGCCGCCCTCAGCGGCGACCACCACGGTGCTGGCAAAGGTGACGAGGAGCAAAGCGACGAACAGTTTCTGCAGGGTTTTCATGGTTCTTCCTCCGTTGTTGGGTGGTTTCTCATCTTACTTTCCTAATCTTTAAATATTCCAAATACACAATCCATGCCGGGCAACAGTTCAAGCAAGTTCCGCCCGGAAATAGCGGCCTGGAACGGCAGGGTGGAATCAGCGGCGGGTGGGATCGAGAAACGTATTGTTGCAGAATCCCGCCTCGGCCATATCGCCGATGCGCCAACTTGGGCGTCCTGTATGATTTTTGTGTGGTCCCTGCAACGCCGCGTTTCGTGAAACGTCGCGTTGCAGGTCCGGCGCGATGGGATCGGGGCGCTGGCTCGGAGGGGGTCGTCGCCGGAGGATGAAAATATTCTTAAATCAAACTATGGCGAATCTAGCATAGTTGGAATTCATGTCAAGAAAATAATTAATCACCTCTAAATAATCATGGTCTGCCGCCCCGGCCCCGCGAGTGACCGGTCCTCGGCGACAAAACGGCTCGGCTCCGGCCCGAATCAACCAGGAGACGCTGGTCCATCCTGGTCCGCCCTTGGCATGGGACCGGAAACAGGTTAAGATGCTCGCCCGACGGCCCCTGTCGTCGCGTCAACATTCCCAGCGGGAGGAGCACGGATGAGCAACGACGGCAACAAAGTGATCTACTCAATGATGCGGGTCAGCAAGTTTTACGATAAGAAACCGGTCATCAAGGATATTTCCCTCTCCTATTTCTACGGCGCCAAGATCGGCGTTTTGGGCCTCAATGGTTCGGGGAAAAGCTCGCTGCTGCGCATCATGGCCGGAGTCGACCAGCAGTTCAACGGCCAGGCCGTCCTTTCGCCGGGTTACAGCGTCGGCTTTCTTGAGCAGGAGCCGCTGGTCGACGTCGACAAGACGGTGCGCCAGGTGGTCGAGGAAGGGGTCCAGGAAACGGTCGATCTGCTCAAGGAGTTCGAGGAGATCAACCTGAAATTCGCCGAGCCGATGTCCGACGACGAGATGGCGGCGCTCTGCGACCGGCAGGCCCAGGTCCAGGAGAAGCTCGACGCCGCCGACGCCTGGGACCTCGATTCCCGCCTGGAGATGGCCATGGACGCCTTGCGCTGTCCGCCGGGCGATACCCAGATCCAGGTCCTCTCCGGCGGCGAGCGGCGGCGGGTGGCCCTGTGCCGGCTGCTGCTGCAGAAGCCGGACATCCTGCTCCTCGACGAGCCGACCAACCACCTCGATGCCGAAAGCGTCGCCTGGCTGGAGCAGCATCTGCAGCGCTATGCCGGGACGGTGATCGCCGTCACTCATGACCGTTACTTTCTCGACAACGTCGCCGGCTGGATCCTGGAGCTGGACCGGGGCGAAGGGATTCCCTGGAAAGGGAACTACTCCTCGTGGCTGGAACAGAAGCAGGAGCGGTTGCGGCGCGAGGAAAAGGCGGAGAGCGGCCGGCAGAAGACCCTGGAGCGCGAGCTGGAATGGATCCGCATGTCCCCGAAGGGGCGCCACGCCAAGAGCCAGGCCCGAATCAGTGCCTATGAGAAGCTCCTCGGCGAGGAGACGGAGAAGAGCGCCCGCGACCTGGAACTCTACATCCCACCGGGACCGCGGCTCGGCAACCTGGTGATCGAAGCCAAGGGGATGAGCAAGGCCTACGGCAATCAACTGCTGGTGGATAACCTGGAGTTCGCTCTTCCCCCCGGCGGCATCGTCGGGGTGATCGGCCCCAACGGCGCCGGCAAGACCACCCTGTTCCGGATGATCACCGGCCAGGAACAACCCGATGCCGGGACCATTCGCGTCGGCGAGACAGTGAAGCTGGCCTACGTTGATCAGGGCCGCGCCCTCGATCCCGACAAGTCCATCTGGGAGGAGATCACCGGCGGCCAGGAGCAGCTGCAACTCGGCAAGCAGCTGGTCAATTCCCGCGGCTACGTGGCGCGGTTCAATTTCTCCGGCACCGACCAGCAGAAGAAGGTCGGCATGCTTTCCGGGGGGGAGCGCAATCGCGTCCACCTGGCAAAAATGCTCAAGGAAGGGGCCAACGTCATTCTCCTCGACGAGCCGACCAACGATCTCGACGTCAACACCATGCGGGCGCTGGAGGAGGCGCTGGAGAGCTTTGGCGGCTGCGCCGTGGTCATCAGCCATGATCGCTGGTTTCTCGATCGCATCGCGACGCATATCCTGGCCTTCGAGGGCGAGAGCAAGGTCGTCTGGTTCGAGGGGAACTACAGCGAGTACGAAGCGGATCGCCGCAAGCGCCTCGGCGCCGAGGCCGACCGGCCGCATCGGATCCGATATCGGCAATTGACCCGCTAGCGGGCGTTTGGGGCCGATCACCTCGACCATATTGCCGGGGGGAGTGGCGATTGACGCGCTTCCGGGTCCGGGACGAGCATGCGGGCAGCGGCCAACCGGCTGCTGCCCGCTTGACAGCCGGGCCGGATCGCGGATAGTAGAAAGGCACGTGTCGCCAATCGCGGTTGCGGCAGGGAAACGGAGGGGGGACGATGGAACGGTTTCACGCTCAAAAGGGCCTGCGCGGCAAGATTGTACCGCCGGGCTCGCTTCGTTTCGGCTGCAACAGACCTTTCCGGCCGCCCGTAGCGGGGCGAGTAGCCCGCGTTCTGCGACCAATCCTGTTGTTGCTCCTGCTCGGGGTGGGGTGTCCGGGGGGAGTTGCCGCCGCTGGCGGAAGCCCGGTTGTCGCGAGAGTCTACCAGGAAGCGATTACGGCCGATATGCTAGCGCCCTCCGAAGAGGCGATGGCCTTGTGGCGCCTGCGGTTCGGTGATGAGCTGGCCGAGGTTTGGGCACAAACAAAACGCCGGGACGCCTTGGTCCGGCAAATTGTCGGCACGCTGCTCCCACTGTTTTGCGCCGAGCAGGCCATTGTGGCCAGCGAAGTGGACATCCAGGGTTATCTTGCCTACCTGCGCGGGCGCATTGCGGAGCGTCGCGGCCGATTGCTCCGCGCCGTGGATGAGCTTGCCGGACGCAATCTGGGACCGGACTTGACGGAACAGGAACGCAATCACCTGCTGGGGGAGGTGGAACACCTCGCCGGGTTGATTTCCCGTCTTGACGAAGAGTTGGCCACGGGGGACGCCATCGGCAACGGGGTGCCGTGGACCGACGACGCCCAGCATGCCCTGGCCCGAAGCGAGGTCCTGCGCTGGAAAGGCTACCAGGCGCTCTACGAGCGCTATGGTGGCGAAGTGGTGGGCGACGCCAGGGGGCTGGTGCCGATCGGAGCGTTACGGGCGCTGGTGGCGGAGCGGCTGAATACCTTCGGGGTGGTGCTGCTCGATCCCGACTATGCGGACGTATTGGAGGACTTTCGCTTCCCGTATATCGGCACGCCTTTTTCGGCCACCCGGCGTCAGGCCGAGTACTATTTTTCGCAACCATGGTGGATAAGGGCGTTGAAAGACGTCGCTGCCGTCAAAATTTCTCCACTGCGGCCCGGAGCCGCCAGCAACTGATCCAATCAGCCAGGCTCGTCTGCATCCTGCAGATACCTGAGGACCTCCTCGCTCAGTCGCCCACTGGCCGAGTCGGTTCCGGCCTCGTCAAGGGCCCTGGCCAGGGCAAGAAATGCCTGTTCGAACAGCCGCTCGTGGAATAGATCGGCGACAATCGGCACCTGCATCCCGCCTTCCTGCATCTCCAGCGCCCGCATGCAGTCCTTTGCATCGACGGAGTTGGCCCTCCGGCACAGCAACGGCCGAACCGGGTGAATTTCGCAATATCCCCTCTCGTCCACAAACGCACACGCGTGGTGCAGGGCCAGGCGTTCCTCCTCCGTCAGGTTGCGGGACGCCGCCACCAGGGTTTCGATTCGCAAGCGGATTGTTGCCAGCCGCGCCGAGGCAACCGCGGTTTTCAGGTAGTCGGCAATGGCCGCCACCTCCGGTGCCAGGACGGCCACGTTCATGATGCAGCAATGGCTGCAGCCGGCGGCACAGGCGATCAGGGACACTTCCTCAGGGTAAGCGGCCAGCACCGCCTCTGCCCGGTCCTGAATGGCCCGGGCCGCGGCCGCAGGTCCGGCGGCCGCCAGACAGTGGCGAGCAAGCGTTGTCAGATCCTGAAAATAGGTTGAAAAGTCGAACTGGTGGCGATGGGGACCGTAGGCAGGGGCGGGAGGCTGCAGTTCGGGTAGTGGGCCGTTCTGTCGGGTGGTCATTCTCAACCCCAGGCTCACCGCGGCCCACCCCCCCCCCAAAAAAAACAGTCGAGGGCGGGACGCGCCGGCGGTTCTATTCGCGGACGTAGGTATCGATGTCAGTCTCGTGAACCATGCCCATCAGCCGCGCATATTCGGATTCGATGAGCAGGTAATGGTTGTGGGTCGACTTGGCATTCGCCTCATAGACCGCCCGCACCTCGGGGTCGGTAATCTTCTCGACCATATTGCGCAGGTGTTTTTCGAGCTGCTGCTCCTTCTCCATGGCCAGTTCCATTGCCCGCCGTTCATCGAGGGTCGGCAGCAATTGGCGCTCCTTTTCCCCCAGCCAGTCCGAGTCCTCGGCCGGCTCTCTTTTGATGAATTCGTTGAAATTGCCGATGTCTTTCCCCCGGTAGACCTGGAAGAACCAGTCGGCGTGCTCCCGCTCCTCCCGGGCCAGCAGTTCGAAGGTCTTGATGGCCTCGGCATCTTTCATGTGGCGGGCGCAGAGGGTGTAGAAATCCATGGCGTTCTTTTCGGTCTGGATGGAGCGGCGCACCGCTTCTTGAACATCGACTGAGCCCTGCATTCGCGGATCTCCTTCGTAGGCAAGAATGGACCGGGTAGGACCCGGAAACGTCTTCAGAAATTAGCCGAAAATCAGGTGATGTCAACCCGGCTGGTGGTGACGGAAACCCAACAGCGCCGGCCCGTAATGGCCCGGCGCTGTTGGGGGCGGCGTGCGGAAGGGGAAGGCTCAGGCACCGGCCGCGGGGGCCGGCGGCACAAATACCCGCTGGCCGAGTTCCTGGTCGAGCAGCAGCAGGCCACGGCCATCCCCTTCGACCCTTTTCAGCTTGCGGATGATCAGGGAAAAATTGGCCTCCTCCTCGACCTGTTCGGTGACAAACCACTGCAGCATGATCTGTGCGGCATGGTTGCTTTCGGCCTTGGCCAGATCCATCAGCTTGTTGATGCTGTCGGTCACGAACCGTTCGTGTTCGAGACCATATTCGAAGGCCTCCAGCGGGGATTTGAAGTCATTGCGGGGCCCGGCGACCGGCCGCAGGTCGGTGCGACCGTTGACAGCGCAGATGAAATTGAAGAAGCGTTCCCCGTGAGTCATTTCCTCAAGGGCCTGCACGCGCATCCAGGTTGCGAAGCCCGGCAAGTCCTCGGACTGGAAATAACCGGTCATGGCCATGTAGAGATAGGCGGAGAAAAATTCGTTCTTCATCTGTTCGTTCATGGCGTCCTGTAGTTTTTCACTGAGCATTCAATCCTCCGTAATGAGCATGATTACCTGCGATTTTGCCGCTCGATTTATATCACAATGGGGTTTCTTGTCCAACGTGTGCCACCCGCAAAAAGTGTGGTGGAAAAAGCGTCGGCACAGAATCCGCTTTGCCCGAAAAGCATAACACGCCACGGCTCGAACCGGAAAAAGCATCCGTGCGGAAAGTCCAATGGAGGCTGCCGCGCAAGTCGCTTTCCTGCCGGGCGACAACATGCTACCATGGCCCGGCAAATCGCCGGGTTCTGCGACTTTGCCGTTCACCGACCATCCTCCTCCAACCAAAGGCTCACCGTGCAGATCAAGTCCGCCGAATTTGTCAAAAGCTGTACCGCGCCAGGCCATTATCCCGAAGCGCTGTGGCCGGAAATCGCCTTTGCCGGGCGCAGCAACGTCGGCAAGAGCAGCCTGATCAACACCCTCCTCAACCGCCGCGGCCTGGTGCGGACCTCGTCGACTCCCGGGCGCACCCAGCTGCTCAATTTTTTCCTGGTCAACGGTGACTTCTGCCTGGTGGACCTTCCCGGCTACGGTTTCGCCAAGGTGCCGATCGCGGTGCGCAAGGGGTGGGGGCCGATGGTGCGGACCTACCTGGAGCAGCGCCCCAGCCTGCGGGCGGTGGTCCTGCTCTTCGACGTGCGCCGGGTTCCCCACGGTGAGGATCTGCAACTGCTCGACTGGCTCGAGGAGTTTGCCGTGCCGACGATCCCGGTGATCACCAAGATCGACAAGGTCAGCCGCGGCCAGCGCGCCCGGCAGCTCGCTCCGATCCTCGAGGCCACCGGCCTGCCGGCGGATGCCTTCACCCTTTTCTCGGCCAAAACCGGGGAGGGGAAGGAGGAAATCTGGCAGCGCCTCGAGGTGGCCATGGAGGCGCCCCCCAAGGGCTAGACCCCAGGCCGCGCCATTCTCGTTGACAGGGCCGCGACCCCTCTGCTACAAAGGAAGCGACAATCCACCGTCCGGGTGTCCGCCGCAGCCGTCAGGCGAAGGCGGAAGAATAGGGAAGAGGGTGCAAATCCCTCGCTGCCCCGCAACTGTAAGTGGTGATGAAAGCCGGCAACGGCCACTGTCCTTTCCAAGGACGGGAAGGCCCGGCGAGTAAAGCGACCCACGAGCCAGGAGACCTGCCCGGATGCTGCTGTAACGAACCTTTCGCGGGAACGGTTCGGGTCCATCCGGCCATATGCGCCAGCCGACCCCGATTTCGCGAGAGATCGGGGTTTTTTGCGTTGGCGTCGGAAAGG
The DNA here is from genome assembly GCA_963763205.1 of uncultured delta proteobacterium. Classification (GTDB taxonomy): domain Bacteria; phylum Desulfobacterota; class Desulfuromonadia; order Desulfuromonadales; family DDH964; genus DDH964. The sequence goes on from CAVXNQ010000007.1 coordinate 115,176, forward strand.
AAAGAGGGCACATGCCGCAGCCGGGACTGATTCAGGTCTATACCGGAGAGGGGAAAGGGAAGACGACCGCCGCCATCGGCCTGGCGGTCCGGGCCCTGGGCCAGGGGCTGCGGGTCCTGCTGGTGCGCTTTCTCAAGCCGGCCGAACCGCCGAGCGGGGAAATCCTCTTCCTGGCGCAGGCGCCGAACCTGGAAATCCTCACCGCCGGGGTCGGGATTCTCGGCGGCAAGCCCGACGCCGGCGGCGGTGACCGCTTCGGTGACCAGGACCTTCGCCGTGGCGCGGCAGCGGATTCTCTCCGGGGCGGTCGACCTGGCGATCTTCGACGAGGCCAACAATGCCCTGCATCACGGCTACCTCGACCTGGACGAATTGCTCGCCCTGATCGAGGAGCGGCCGCCACACGTGGAGATCGTCGTGACCGGGCGCAACGCTCCCCGTCAGCTTCTGGACCGGGCCGACCTGGTGACGCGCATGGAGCCGGTCCGTCATCCGCTGGCCGCCGGCGTGGCCGCCCGGCGGGGAATCGAGTTCTGACCATGGCCGAACTGATCTTCATCACCGGCGGCACACGCTCCGGCAAGAGCGGTTATGCCCAACGGCGTGCCGAGGCGCACCCCGGAGCGCTCCTCTATGTGGCCACGGCCGCGGCCGGAGATGCGGAGATGGCGGCGCGGATCGCCCGCCACCGCGCGGCCCGCGGAGCGCGCTGGGAGACCCTGGAGGAGCCGCTGGCGCCTGGCCGAGCGGCTGCCGGCGGCGGCCGCCGGCAAGGGCGCGGTCCTCATCGACTGCCTGACCCTGTGGCTGACCAACCTCTTTTCCATGCACCGCGAAGAGCCCGCGCCCGGTCCTGGCCGCGGTCGCGGCCCTGATCGAAGCCCTGCCGCGGATCGCCGCCCCGGTCTATCTGGTCAGCAACGAGCTCGGCAGCGGGGTGGTTCCCGAGAATCGCCTGGCGCGCCGTTTCCGCGATCTGGCCGGCGAGGCGAATCAACTCCTGGCGGCGGCGGCGAACGAGGCCTGGCTGGTGGTGGCCGGACTGCCGCTGCGCCTGAAATAGCCGACCTGCGCCGTATTTGTGGTTAAATATCGAAGCCCATAGGGAGAAATCCGCCATGACCCTGCAAGAAGCCCTGCACCAGATCCGCCCGGTTTCCGCCGAAAAGCTGGCGACCGTCCAGGCCCGCCTCGACCGCCAGACCAAGCCGCGCGGCTCCCTCGGGCGGCTGGAGGAATTCGCCCGCCGCTTCGTGGCCATCACCGGCCGGGAGACGGTGCGCGCCAAGACCATTTTCACCTTTGCCGGCGACCACGGCGTCTGCGCCGAGGGGGTCAGCGCCTTTCCCCGCGAGGTGACGCCGCAGATGGTCCTCAACTTCCTGGCCGGCGGCGCGGCGGTCAACGCCCTGGCCCGCCACGCCGGCGCCGGGGTGACGGTAGTCGACATGGGGGTTGACTACGAGTTTCCCGCCCATGAAAGCCTGCTCGATCGCAAGATCGCCCGCGGCACCGCCAACTTCGCCCAGGGTCCGGCGATGACCCGGGAGCAGGCGCTGCAGGCCATCGAAGCCGGCATCGGCGTGGCGCAGAGCTGCGCCGCCGGCGGCATCGACCTGGTCGGCACCGGCGACATGGGGATCGGCAACACCACCCCATCGGCGGCCATCGCCGCGGTCTTTACCGGCCTGCCGCTGGAAGCGGTGACCCACCGCGGCACCGGCATCGACGATGCCGGGCTGGTGCGTAAGCTGGATGCGATCCGCCGCGGTCTGGAGATCAATCGGCCCGACCCGGCCGACCCGGTCGACGTGCTGGCCAAGGTCGGCGGTTTCGAGATCGGCGGCATCGCCGGGCTGGTCCTCGGCTGCGCGGCGCTCGGCCTGCCGGTGGTGATCGACGGCTTCATCTCCACCGCCGGCGCGCTGATCGCCTCGGAACTCCACCCCCAGGTGCGGGACTACATCTTCGCCGCCCACAAGTCGGTGGAGATCGGCCACACCGCGATGCTCGAGCGCATCGGTCAGCAGCCGATCCTCGATCTGCAGATGCGCCTCGGCGAGGGGACCGGCGGGGCCCTGGCCATGGGGCTGATCGAGGCGGCCCTTGCCGGCCTGCGGGAGATCGCCACCTTCGAGGACGCCGGGGTCAGTCGCGGGAGCGAAAAGTGAAACGGGAGTGGGATGACTTTCGCGCCGCGGGCGCCTTTCTGACCGTCTTTCCGGTCGCCCGCGGCGTGGCCATGGAGCCGTCGCGGCTGGCGCGCAGCATGGCCTTCTTCCCGGCGGTCGGCCTGGTGCTGGGTCTGCTGCTGGTCGTCGCCGACTGGCTGCTGCGGCCTGGTCCTCCCCCGCGCGGTGCTCGACGCCCTGCTGCTGCTGCTGTTGATCGGCGCCAGCGGCGCCCTCCATCTCGACGGCATCGCCGACCTCATCGACGGCCTCGCCGGCGGTACGCGACCGGGAGGGGATCCTGCGCATCATGAAGGACAGCCGGGTCGGCGCCATGGGGTGCCGTCGGCCTGGTGATGACCCTGCTGCTCAAGTACCTGAGCCTGACCAACGTCCCGCTCGCCGCCAAGGCTGCCGCGCTGGTGCTGATGCCGGCTGCCGGGCGCTGGATCCAGGTGGTGCTGGCGGTCAACTGCCGCTACCTGCGCTCCGAAGGGGGGACCGGCAAGGTCTTCGTCGAGCAGGTCGGGGAGCGCGAAATGCTGATTGCCACCGTGTACCCTGCTGGTCGCGGCGCTGGTCCTCTTCCAGCTGCAGGGGATTTTGCTCTTCTTCCTGCTGGCGGTGGCCGCGGCCCTGCTGATTTACTACTTCAATCGCCGCCTCGGCGGCGTGACCGGCGATGTCCTCGGTGCCGCCACCGAGGTGGCCGAGGTGTTGAGCCTGCTGCTGGTGCTGGCGGTGAGCCGCTGACCGGCGGCCAAGAAAAGGAGCCTGTATGAACCGGACCCGGATCTATCTTGTCCGCCACGGCCAGGTGGTCGGCCACGAGGAGAAACGCTACAACGGCCAGGGGGACGTCCCCCTGACCTCCCAGGGGGAGGCCCAGTTCGGCCTGCTGCAGCTGCGGCTTGACCGGCAAGCCGATCGCCGCGGTCTATTCCAGCGACCTGCAGCGCTGTCTGGAGGGCGCGCGGGTTCTGGCCAAGCCCTTCGACCTGACGCCGATCGCCCTTGCCGAGCTGCGCGAACTGCACATCGGCGACTGGGAGGGGATGACCTGGCAGGAGCTGCAGGCCCGCTACCCCAAGGAATGGCAGGCGCGGCTGGCGGATATCGTCAACTACCGGGTCCCCGGCGGCGAGAACCTGATCGACCTGGCGGCGCGGGTGCTGCCGGTGATCGGCGAAATCGCTGCCCGGCATCAGGGGGAAGATGTGGTGGTGGTCGGCCACGGCGGGGTCAACCGGGTCATCCTGCTCGACGCCATCGGCGCCCCGCTCGAGCGCCTCTTCCACCTCGAACAGGATTACGGCTGCCTGAACACCATCGACTACTTCGCCGACGGCAACAAGGTGGTCCGGCTGCTCAATGGCTAACGAGCGAGGCATGGGACGCAAGGCGCGGGGCGACGTGACAGTCAACGCCGGGCTGCGCCCACTGCTGATCGCGGCGCCGGCCAGCGGCAGCGGCAAGACCACCGTCACCCTCGGGCTGCTCGCCGCCCTGCACCGGCGGGGACTGGCGGTGGCGCCCTTCAAGGTCGGCCCCGACTACATCGATCCCGGCCACCACGCCGCCGCCTGCGGCCGGACCTCGCGCAACCTCGACGGCTGGATGTGCGGCGAAGAGCGGGTGCGCGAAAGTTTCGCGCGTGGCTGCGAGGGGGCCGACCTGGCCGTCATCGAAGGGGTGATGGGACTCTTCGACGGCGCCGCCGGGGAGCGGGACGAAGGCTCCAGCGCCGAGATCGCCCGCTGGCTCGACGCGGAGATTGTGCTGGTGGTCGACGCCCGCTCCCAGGCGCGCAGCGTCGCCGCCCTGGTCAAGGGGTTCGTCGAGTTCGATCCGCGGCTGCGCTTTGCCGGGGTGGTGCTCAACCGGGTCGGCAGCCAGCGCCACGAGGATCTGCTGCGCGCCGCCCTCGCCTCGGTCCCGGACTTGCCGCCGCTGCTCGGCTGCCTGCCGCGGGAGGACCGGGTCGCTCTGCCGGAGCGGCACCTGGGGCTGGTCACCGCCGAAGACGGAGAAACGGATTATGCCCCCCTGGCCGAGCTGGTCGAGACGCGGCTCGATCTCGATCGACTGCTGGAAAGTAGGGGTCAGGTCTGGACATTGGACACGCGTGTCCAATGTCCAGACCTGACCCCTCTGACCCCTGCACCCGTAAAGGGTCCAGGCCTGACTCCTCAAGTCCGCATCGGCGTGGCGCGGGACCGCGCCTTCTGCTTCTGCTACCCGGAGAACCTGGAGCTGTTGGCGCAGGCCGGTGCCGAGTTGGTTTTCTTCTCGCCGCTGGCGGATGCCGAACTCCCCGGCGGGCTCGACGGCCTCTATCTCCCCGGTGGCTACCCGGAGCTGCATGGTGAGAAGCTGGCCGCCAACGCCTCCCTGCTCGCGGAGCTGCGCCGAATGGCCGCGACGGGGCTGCCGATTTACGCCGAGTGCGGCGGCTTCATGCTGCTCTCCGAGGGGATCGACGGCTACCCGATGGCCGGCATCTTCCCGGCGCGGGCGCGGATGCTGGCGCGGCGCCAGGCTCTCGGCTACCGCGAGGTCACGTTAGAGGCGGACGGCCCCCTCGGCCCGGCCGGCAGCGTCGCCCGCGGCCACGCGTTCCACTATTCGACCCTGGCGATGCCGCCGCAGGTGCGGCGCGACTACCGCCTCGCCCGGCGCGACGGCGTCGACCTCGGCGCAGAAGGCTACCGGGTCGGCAACGTGCTCGGCAGTTACGTCCACCTCCATTTCGCCAGCAACCCGCAGCTGGCGGAGAATTTCGTCCATTTCTGTAAAAAAGCCAGGAACCAGGAGCCATGATAATGGTGCAAGGTCTTACCCGGATCCTTGAACCTTGATCCTTGGACCTGCGCGACGGCAAGGAGCGCCATGACCCAGATCGAATTCGCCCGCCAGGGCATCATTACCGAGCAGATGCAGGCCGTGGCCGCGAGCGAACAGCTCAGCGGCGACTTTGTCCGGCAGATGGTCGCCGAGGGGAAGATCGTCATTCCCTGGAACGTCAACCGCCGGCCGGGGCGCGTCGCCGGCATCGGCAAGGGGCTGTCGACCAAGGTCAACGCCTCGATCGGCACCAGTTCCGACATCGTCGACTACGCTGCCGAGGTGCGCAAGGCACTGGCCGCGCAGAACGCCGGCGCCGACACCCTGATGGAGCTCTCCGTCGGCGGCGACCTCGACCGGGTGCGTCGCGAGGTGATCGCCGCCGTCGACCTGCCGGTCGGCAACGTGCCGCTCTACCAGGCGTTCTGCGAGGCGGCGCGCCGCTACGGCGACCCGAACCGGCTCGACGCGGAGCTGCTCTTCGACCTGATCGAGCAGCAGTGCGCCGACGGCATGGCCTTCATGGCGGTGCACTGCGGCATCAACCTCTACACCGTCGAGCGGCTGAAGCGGCAGGGCTACCGCTATGGCGGCCTGGTCTCCAAGGGGGGGGTGTCGATGGTCGCCTGGATGCTGAAAAACGGCCGCGAAAATCCCCTCTACGAGCAGTTCGACCGGGTGGTCGGCATTCTGAAGAAGTACGACACCGTGCTCTCCCTCGGCAACGGCCTGCGCGCCGGCGCGATCCACGACTCCCACGACCGCGCCATGGTCCAGGAGCTGCTGATCAACTGCGAGCTGGCCGAGATCGGCCGGGAGATGGGCTGCCAGATGCTGGTCGAAGGCCCCGGCCACATGCCCCTCGACGAGATCGAGACCAACATCCGCCTGCAGAAACGGATGAGCGGCGACGCCCCCTACTACATGCTCGGGCCGATCGCCAGCGACATCGCCCCCGGCTACGATCACATCACCGCCGCCATCGGCTCGGCGCAGTCGAGCCGTTTCGGCGCCGACCTGATCTGCTACATCACCCCGGCCGAACACCTGGCGCTGCCCAACGAGCAGGACGTCGTCGACGGGGTGAAGGCGGCCAAGGTCGCCGCCTACGTCGGCGACATGAACAAGTATCCGGAAAAAGCCCGCGCCCGCGACAAGGCGATGAGCAAGGCGCGCCGCGACCTTAACTGGCAGAAGCAGTTCGAGCTGGCGCTGTTCCCCGACGATGCCCGGGCGATCCGCGCCAGTCGCACCCCGGAGGACGAGCGCACCTGTACCATGTGCGGCGACTTCTGCGCCAGCCGCGGCGCCGGCACGCTGTTCGCCGGCGATCTGAAGGGGGACAAAATATAGAACCAGGTGCAAGGTACAAGGTTCAAGGAAGGGCTTCTCGGGTCTTAACCTTCAACCTTGAACCTTGTACCTGACTTTAAAACATTTCCAGGTGCAGGAAAGGGGGTGAAAAGCCCCCGCGGACCCGCCGCTGTAACGGGGGACCGACCTCTCGGTAGGCCCACTGCCCGGCATTCAAGCCGGACGGGAAGGGGAGGGGAAGGAAGGATCCCGGAGCCAGAAAGCCTGCCTGGAGACACACACCGACCGCCGATGGCAAAGGGGGTCGGGGGCCCTTGCTGCAAAGAGCCTCCGGTCGTCCGCCCGGAGGCTTTTCACTGCCAGGAGTTGTATAATGAAGACCGCCATTCTGCTCATGGGACACGGTTCCCGGGTCGCCGAGGCCAACGACGCCCTCTACGCCATCGCCGATATGGTCCGCGACACCTGTAACTTCGAAATTGTCGAGGTCGCTTTCCGCGAGATGCACGCGCCGGACATCCAGGCCGGCATCGACCGCTGCGTGGCTAGAGGGGCCGGGCGCATCCTCCTCTACCCCTACTTCCTCTTCGCCGGGGCTCACGTCCTGGAGGACCTGCCGGCGGAGATGGAAGCCGCGGCAGCCCGCTATCCGGGGCTGGAGCTGCTGCTCGGCAAACCGTTAGGGGTCCACCCCAAGCTCGGCGAGATCGTCTGCGAGCGGATCGGCGAATCCCTGGCCGCTTCCGGCTGGCTGGCGGCCTGAAGGAGCATCTGAGATGACCAGAATTGAGCCGATCCTCGATCCCGGGGCGATCGAGACCGCGAGCTTCGCCATCATCGACCGCGAGGTCGGCCCCCACGGCTTCGACGCCCGGCAGTGGCCGGTGGTGCGGCGCATCATCCACACCACCGCCGACTTCGAGTTCGCTGCCGCCACCCGCTTCGCCCCGGGAGTGATCGCGGCCGCCGTCGCCGCCCTGCGCCGCGGGGCGTCCATCCTCTGCGACACCAACATGGTCCTGGCCGGGGTCAACAAGACGCGCCTGGCCCGGTTCGGCTGCCCCATCGCCTGCCACGTTGCCGCTCCCGAGGTCGCCGCGGCCGCCCGGAGCGAAGGGATCACCCGCTCGATCATGGCCACCCGCAAGGGGGTGGCGGAGGGCTGCGAAATCTTCCTGGTCGGCAACGCGCCCACCGCCCTCTTCGAGCTGCTGCGCCTGGTCGAGGCGGGGGCCGCCAGGCCGGCGCTGGTGGTCGGGGTGCCGGTCGGCTTCGTCGGCGCCGCCGAGTCGAAGGAGGCACTGTACGCTTCGAGCCTCCCGTTCATCGTCTGCCGCGGGCGCAAGGGGGGCTCGGCGATCGCCGCCGCGATCCTCAACGCCCTGCTGCTGCTCGCCGAAGAGGAGATGTAGTATGTTCCGTCTGTCGCTGATCCTGACCCTGCTGCTGGCGGCGCTGCCGACCGACGCTTTTGCCATGCATATCTCCGAGGGGATCCTGCCGGCCGGCTGGTGCGTGCTCTGGTTCGCGGTGGCGCTCCCCTTCGTCGCCTGGGGCGTAGTGCAGATCAACCGGCGCAAGCAGCGCAACCCCTCCTACATTCCGCTGGTCGGCATCTTCGGCGCGGCGGTCTTCGTCTTCTCCTGCTTCCCGATCCCGGTGCCCATCGCCGGGACCTGCTCCCACCCGGCGGGGACCGGGCTGTCGGCCATCTTCCTCGGTCCCTTCGCCAGCGTCGTCGTCGCCTTTATCTCGCTGCTCTTGCAGGCCCTGTTCCTCGCCCACGGCGGCCTGACCACCCTCGGCGGCAACACCTTCTCCATGGGGATCGTCGGCTCCTTCAGTGGCTTCGCCGCCTTCTGGCTCGGCCGGCGGCTGCGCCTGAACCTCTTCTGGTGCGGCCTGCTGGCGGGTATCGCCGCCGACTTGCTGACCTACCTGACCACCGCCACCGAACTGGCGCTGGCGCTGCACGGCGACCATCCGCTCGGGTCGGTGCTCGGCCAGATCTACCTCGCCTTCATGCCGACGCAGATCCCCCTCTCGCTCCTCGAAGGGGCGGTGACCGGCGGCATCCTGATCTACGTGCGCAAGCACCGCCCGGACATCCTGCGGCGGCTTTCCTGGATCGGGGAGGCGGCGAAATGAAACGCTGGCTGCTGGCGCTGATGACCCTTCTGCTGCTGCTCCCCGTCCCGGTACGGGCGCAGGAAGAGAAGCCCAAATGGCCCGGGGTCGACAAGACGGTGGTGGAGAAGTATGCCAAAGAGCTCGGCCGCGAGCCGCGGGCGCCCTTCATCAACACCGACCAGGGGGACCTGCTCCTCTTCCTCTTCACCCTGGCTGGCGGCATCGGTGGCTTCGTCATGGGCTACTACTGGCACAAGGTCTTCGTCGCCGGCAAGAAGGATCTGGAGTCGGAGGACTGATGGGCGGCAGCCACCATTTCATCGACGCCCAGGGGGAGAGCCGGCGCCTGCTGGTGGCCCTCGACGGGCGGGTCAAGCTGGTCCTGCTGGCCGCGGCGCTGCTGGTCAATCTCACCGCCGGCGGTCTGCGGGTGCCGCCGCTCCTTTTCGCTGTCGCCTTTTGCCTGGTGCTGGCTGCCGGGCTGCGCGCCGCGACTTTCGGCCGGCGCATGGCGATTCCCGCGGTCCTGGCGCTGGTGGCCCTTCTGACCCAGCTCTTCTGGGTTCGCCAGGGGCCGGTCCTCTGGAGCGTCGATCTCCATCTTTTCCGCTTCGTCGTTCACCAGGGGGGGCTGCAGCGGGGGCTGGAGCTGGCGGCGCGGATCGTCGGCGGCATGGGGGTGCTCCTCTTCTTCTCCCTGACCACCCCGCTGCCCGAGCTGATGCGCGCCGCGCGCTTCTTCCGCTGTCCGCCGGTGCTGGTCGAGCTGGCGCTGATCATGTACCGTTACATCTTCCTGCTCCTCGAAGAGGGCGGGCGCATCCGCACCGCGCAGAAGGCCCGCCTCGGCTTCGTCGATTTCCGCGGCGGGCTCGCCTCGGCGGCGACCCTCGGCGGCATGCTGGTGCTGCGCACCTACGACCGCGCCGAGCGCAGCTTCGCCGCCATGCGCTGCCGGGGCTATCGCGGCGCCTTGACCAACCTGCCGCCGGGGAAGCTGGCGAAACGGGATTGGGCGGTGCTGGCGGTGGGGCTGGTGTTTCTGGCCGGGTTGTACGCAATACGTTGAGATAATTTTGAATTGCGAATTTTGAATTGCGAATTGAATTCAAAATCCAAAATTCAAAATTTAGAATTCAAAATTGAGGCACCCATGTTGAAGATCGAAAACCTCCATTACACCTACGAAGACGGCACCGCGGCCCTCAACGGCATCGACCTGGAGATCGCCCAGGGCGAGTTTTTGGCGGTGCTCGGCAGCAACGGCAGCGGCAAGACGACCCTGATCAAGCATCTCAACGGCCTGCTGCAGCCGAACCTGGGGCGGGTGCTCCTGGCCGGCAAGCCGATCGAGAGCGTCGAGGACCGGGAAGTCTTCAGCCGGATCGGCATCGTCTTTCAGGACCCCAACGACCAGCTCTTCGCCTCGACCGTCGAGGAGGACGTCGCCTTCGGCCCGAGCAACATGGGGCTGGCGCCGGAGGAGGTCAAGGAGCGGGTTCACCAGGCGCTGCACCAGGTCAACATGCAGGACTACGCCCGCAAGTCGATCCACGCCCTCTCCCACGGCCAGAAAAAGCGTATCTGCGTCGCCGGCATCCTCGCCATGCAGCCCCAGGTCATCATCCTCGACGAGCCGACCGCCGGCCTCGATCCGATGGGCGTCCACTCGCTGATGCACCTGCTCGAGGACCTCAACAAGAAGCAGGGGATCACCATGATCATGGCCACCCACGTCGTCGACCTGGTCCCCCTGTTCATGAGCAAGATCGCCATCCTGAGCAAAGGCCAGGTGCTGCGCTACGGCACCCCCGGCGAGGTCTTCGGCGATCCCAAGGCGATCGAGCGCGCCAAGCTCAACCTGCCCCTGGTCGCCGAGCTGATGAACCTGCTCAAGACCCGCGACCACGTCAAGCTCCACCACATGCCGTTGACCGTCGGCGAGGCCCGCCGCGAGATCCTGCGCCTGCTTTCGGTGCAGGACGTCATCGAGCGGGTCTGACGATGGCGCGACGGCCCTTGCGCAGCGGCTTCACCACCGGCGCTTGCGCCGCGGCGGCGGCCAGGGGGGCGGCGTTGCTGCTGCGCGACCAGCATCCTGTCGACGCCGTGGAGATCGATCTGCCGGCCGGCTTCACCGCCCGCTTCGAACTGCACGGCCAAGCTCTCGACGCCGCCGCGGCGCGCTGCTTCGTGATCAAAGACGCCGGCGACGACCCCGACGTCACCCACGGCGTCGAAGTGCACGCGGAGGTGCGGGTGGCACCCCGAGTGATCGGCGAACCGGCAGTGATCATCCGCGGCGGCACCGGCATCGGTCGCGTCACCAAGCCGGGGCTGGCGGTTGCCCTCGGCGAATGGGCGATCAACCCGGTGCCGCGGCGGATGATCGCCGAGGCGGTGGGGGCGGTCTTTCCCCCCTCCGGCCAGCTGTCCCCGGTGGTGACGATCAGCATCCCCGACGGCGAACAGCGAGCGACGCGCACCCTCAACGCCCGTCTCGGCATCCTCGGCGGCCTGTCCATCCTCGGCACCAGCGGGGTGGTGCGGCCGATCTCCCACCGGGCCTGGACCGACACCATCGACGTCGCCATCGACGTCGCGTTGGCCGGCGGCTGCGATACCGTCGTACTCAGCACCGGCAGGACCAGCGAGGCGGCGGCGCAAGGGCTGCTGGCGAATGGCCAAACGCAAAAGGCTAAAGGGGGAAACCCTTTGCGCTTAGCCCTGAGCCCAGAGCCGGTATTGCCCGAAGAAGCCTTCGTGATGATGGGAGACCATGTCGGCTACGCCCTGCAGTCCTGCCACCGCAAGGGGGTGGCGCAGGTGGTGGTGGCCGCGCAGTTCGCCAAGCTCCTCAAGATCGCCTGCGGCCATGCCCAGACCCACGTCAGCGCCTCCCGGCTCGACCTCTCCCAACTGGCCGGATGGGCTCGCCAGAGCGGCCTTGACGGGGTGTTTGCCGACAGGCTAGAGTGTGCCAACACTGCCCGGGAGATCTGGATCGAGCTCGGCGGCGACCACCCGCTGGTTGCCGAGGTTGCCGCCCGGGCGCTGGCCCGCCTGCGCCAATGGGCGCCGGGGGCGAGAGTGGGAATCCTGCTGATCGCTTACGACGAACGCCCGCCGCTGGTCTGTGGAGACCTGCCGCGCGCGGCCAGGGAGGAAGGAAAACCATGAAACGGATTTACGTCATCGGCGCCGGGATCGAAGGGCAGGAGGGCTTCAGCCGCCGCGCCCTGGAACTGGTCGGCCAGGCCGAGCTCCTCTGCGGCGGTGAGCGCCAGTTGAAGCTTTTTCCCGATTTCCAGGGTGAGAAGGTGACCATCGGCAGCGATCTCGCCGGGCTCGCCGAGCGCCTCAAGGGAACGGCCAAACGCGCCGTGGTCCTTGCCTCGGGCGACCCGCTCTTTTTCGGCATCGGCCGCCACCTGCTGCGCAACCTTTCCGGTACGGAGCTGGAGTTCGTCCCCAACGTCAGCTCGGTGCAGTACGCCTTTGCCAAGATCAAGGAACCCTGGGACGACGCGATCTTCGTTTCCGCCCACGGCCGCGGCCTGAAGGGGGCGGTCGACCGCATCGTCGCCAACGACAAAGCGGCGGTCCTCACCGATGAGGTCAACACCCCGGCCGCGATCGCCGCCGAGCTGATCGAGCGCGGCCGGGACGGCTATGCCGCCTGGCTCTGCGAGAACCTCGGCACCGCCGAGGAAAAGATCACCACCACCGACGTCAAGGGGCTGTTGTCGATCAAGGCGGCAACCCTCAACGTGCTGATCCTGATCAAGGAGTACGAGGCCGGCGGCGAGGAGTACGTGCCGACCCTCGGCATTCCCGACGAGGAGTTCGCCACCGTCAAGAAGCTGATCACCAAGGAGGAGGTGCGGGTCGTCACCCTAGCCAAGCTCAAGCTGCGCCACGACATGACCCTCTGGGACATCGGCGCCGGTTCCGGCTCGATCAGCATTGAGGCCGACCACCTGCTCCCCAACGGCCGGATCTTCGCCGTCGAGCGCAATCCCCAGTGCCGCGACTTCATCAAGGCCAACCTGAAAAAGTTTGGCGCCCGCCACGTCACCCTCGTCGAGGGGGACGCCCCGGGCTGCCTGGAGGCCCTCCCCGACCCGGATCGGGTCTTCGTCGGTGGCTCCGGCGGCAACCTCTTTGCGATCCTGCAGGCCGTCGATGGCCGCCTGCCGGCCGACGGCCGGGTGGTTCTGAATGCCGTGACCCTCGACACCCTCACCGCCGCCAACGAGTTCTTCGACAATGCCGGCTACCAGGTCGAGGTGACCGTGGTCAACATCGCCCGCACCCGCCCGCTCACCGACTACAAGATGTTCGAAGCCTACAACCCGGTCTATATCGTCACCGCCGTAAAAGACTGACGGCCGTTTTGAGTTTTAAGTTTTGAGTTTTGGGTTGGAACACAAAACCCAAAACTCAAAACCTAAAACGGATTTGGAATTTGAGATGTCTGCACGCCTCATCGCCGTCGGCATCGGCCCCGGCGACCCGGAACTGATCACCCTGAAGGGCGCGCGGCTGCTGCGCGAAGCCGACGTGGTCGTCGCCCCCAAGGCGAGCGCCGGCCACGACTCGGTGGCCGGCTCCATCGTCGCCGGGCTGGTTGACCCCGCC
>CAVXNQ010000008.1:0-253566 GCA_963763205.1 uncultured delta proteobacterium
GGAGGGGGTGGTTGAGGTCTGGCTAACAATTCTGGACTGTCGCCGCGCCTGGGAGAGTAGCGGCGAACTGAGCCGCAAGCGGCAGCTGCAGGCGACGGACTGGATGTGGACGCTGCTGCTGAACGACCTCAAGGACCTCTTTCTGCGCGATCCTCAGGTCGAGCCCCTGATCGGTCCCATTCAGGACGCGGTAGCCAGGGGCCTGACGACGCCGTCCGCCGCATCGCGGCGTTTGCTGGAAGTCTTCAAACGGCACCATTTATAGCTTCGCATAATACCTTTTCCCACCGCCGAGAACGCAGAAAGCGCAGAGTTAACCCACTAGAAGCGAACGAAATTTTCTCTGCGACCGCTGCGGTAAATTCGGGTTTTTTCGAGTTTGCCACATTGAGGTGCCGGCAAATCCCTTCACCAATCTTGGAGCGATCCCCATGACCCGTAAAATCGATCATATCGGCATTGCCGTGAGGAGTCTTGAAACCAGCATCCCCTTTTATCGCGACGTGCTCGGCATGGCTTTCGAAGGGACCGAAGAGGTGGCAGAGCAGAAGGTTCGGGTGGCCTTTCTCGCCGTCGGGGAAAGTCGCATCGAGCTGCTCGAGCCGACCGCCGAGGATTCCCCGGTCGCCAGGTTCCTGGAGAAGGGCGGCGAAGGAATTCACCACATCGCCTACCAGGTCGAGGGTCTGGCCGCCGCGTTGGCGGCGATGAAAGCGCGGGGGATCCGGCTGGTGGATGAGGTGCCGCGCCGGGGCGCGCACGGCACGCGGATTGCCTTTCTCCACCCGAAGGCGAGCGGCGGGGTGCTGACCGAGCTCTGCGAGCCCGGAGCTCATTGAATCCTAACCGCCCTCTCGCCGCTCCCTGACAGGGACCAAGATAAAATTCCGTGATGTCGGGGGCGGGAAGGTTTTGAATTTTTTGGCTTGACAGGGTGTTTTATTATTATGTACCGTTGTTTTAATTTTTAGAACATTCCATTTTTTTCATGCTTGCGATGCAGGGTGGGATTGCTAGACTGGAGCGGCGCCTGTAACCACTCCCCGATCCCGGAGGTGAACCATGACCAAGAAGCTATTTCCGCTTTTGCTTCTTGCCCTGCTGTTGTCCGTATCGGCCCATGCGGTCGAGTCCGGATCACTGGCCCCTGATTTCACCCTGCAAACGCTTGACGGCAAGGTCGTTCACCTTTCGGATTTCAAGGGCCAGCCGATCCTGCTCAAACTGGCTACCACCTGGTGCCCGACCTGCCGCCAACAGACCCAGGAAATTCTTTCTATCGGGGATTTTCTTACCAAAAACAAGGTGATGGTCGTCGAGGTCTTTGTCGAGGATTCACCGCAGATGGTTCGCGACTACCTCAAGGACCGGCACTACCCGATGCCCCACACCGTTTTGCTCGACGACGGCAGTGTCGTCAAGGCCTACAACGTCTTCGTCATCCCGCGCACGATCCTCATCGACCGGGATTTCAAGGTCCGTCGGGACGGCAGCCTGATGCCGGCCAGCGAACTCGCCGCCGCATTGCAGCGGATGATTGCCGGCAAGTAGGTTTGAACGGCGATCGTTCTTGACAGATTGAATCCATTGCCTAGACTTGCAGGGATTGTGAAATTCCGTTTCACCTTTCGATGATTTTCGGTGTTGGATTGAACTTCGGTTTCAAAATCCCTAGCCGCCGCTGGAAGTGGTGGAAAAGCTACAGCACGATGCAGGGACGACACAGGGCGCCCAACCGAATTTGCGGCGGAATTTGATGGTCGATTGAATATCCCATTGTTTTCAATGGGTTGTAGAGGTAAAAAAAGTGTGGTCGCCGGGCTGCAATTGGCACTGTAGTTGAAACTGTTGAAATACGGTTTGGATTGGCCCCGCCCACGCAGGTCAGAAACGACCCGGAACAGTATGCCAATGACTGAAAGGAGGTGAAAGGATGAGGAAACTGGTCTCTCTTGTTTTGACGATGATGCTGGCTCTCACCCTTTCCGCATGCGCCGGTATGGGCAAAAAAGAGGCGACCCGTGTCAAGTGCCCTGCTTGTGGGTATGAATTCGAAGTCCCCGCGACCCCGTAACGAACCTTTCTGAGGCCTCATTGTTGAGGCCGACGGCGGCCCTTGCGGCCGGAGAACCGTTAATTTTTCTATTCAGGAGGCAAAAGTGAGCAAGATGAAGATTTTCCTGGCGGCCTTGGTCGCCCTGGCCATGGCGACTCCCGCCCTGGCCGTCGACGTGACCGTTCACGGCGACCTCAACAACCGATTCAACCTCTACACCAACCAGGCTCAGATGTATAAGACTTTTGAAAGTGAAAGCAGGGTAACCAACCCGGTATCGGACAAAACTCAGACCGCCACCTGGGGCGACATCAAGTACCGGCTGTGGACCGAGCTTTCCACCAACGATGGCGCGGTCAAAGGCGTCTACGCCATCGAACTCGGCGCCCTGCGTTTTGGTGATTCCACCTACAGCAAGGGTGGTGGTGCCACCTACTCCGGCGACGGCGTCAACATCGAGACCCGCTGGGCCTATACCGACTTCCAACTCCCCTTCGTGCAGAGCAAGGCCCGGGTACAGATCGGCCTGATCCCCTGGACGGTCAACCACTACGTTTGGCAGGAAACCGCCATGGGCGTACAACTCAAGGGCGATGCCGGTCCGGTCGGCTACACCGTGGGCTGGGCCCGCGGCCATGAGAATCAATTCGACAACAGCAGCAGCAACGCCTTCGACGATGCCGACGGATTCCTGCTTCGCGGCGACTTCAAGCCTGCTGACGGCGTCAAGGTCGGCCTCTTCGGCCTCTGGCAGCGCCAGGATGCCTACGATGGCAGACTTACTCCTGAGACCGCCTTCGAAATCAAGGGTTTCGGCAAGGACCAGTACAACATCTACACCATCGGCACCGACGGCTCCTTCAAGGTCCCGGTCGGCCTGTTCGTGAACTGGGACGCCATCTACCAGGGCGGCAAGATCAAGGAGCCTCTTGATCAGGATGTCAGTGCCTATTTCCTCCATGCCGATGTTGGTATGAACCTCGGTAAGGTGCGCCTGACCTACACCGGGTGGTATGCCTCCGGCGACGACGATTCGACCGACGGCGACATCAAGAACTTTATGTCCACCGACGTCGACATGTTCGACAGCGTGGTCCTCTTCGAGGGCGGCTACACCGACGACAATTACTTCACTGAGAAGCCCTACATCCAGAACAAGGGGATGATCCTCAACAAATTGGCGGCCGACTTCCAGGCGACCGACAAGACCAAGGTGGGCGGCGCCGTCCTCTACCTGATGACCGCCGAAGACCTCGCCAACGGCGAGGACACCCTCGGCACTGAAATCGACGCCTACGTCAGTCACAAGCTCTATCCCAACGTCGAGGTGGCACTCAATGCTGGCTACCTCTTCGCGGATAACGGCATGGATAACTTCGCCGCGCCCGGCACCAGCGCGGACAACATCTTCCGTACCACTATGCGGGTCCGCTACGGCTTCTAAGATTGCCGCTAATTGACTGCTGTGTTATATTCCCGGCCGGGCCTCGTGCCCGGCCGTTCTTTTCCTCCCCAGTCCCGTTTGCCCGCTCTTTTCGGGGCCGGGCCTTGACCCCATCCGTTTCCAGGTAGACAGGAGGTTGGCTCTTGAAGCTGCGAGATATCTGCGTACTGGCGGTGTTCCTGATTCTCGGTTCCGTCATCCCCGGCCGGGCGGCGGATGTCGACGAAATCGCCAGGGATTTCAGACCTCTTTCCGGCTACGTGATCATGCCCTTGAACGATCAATATCTGATCGATCAGGATGCCGCCAAGGGGGTGGTCGTAGGCGACCTCTTTTCCGTGATCGAAGTAGGCGAGAAGATTGTGCATCCGGTGACCAAGGAGGTGCTGGGCACCCTCGACCACATAAAGGGCGTACTCCAGGTAACTCAAGTCAAGACCGGCTATTCCTACGCGCGACCCCTGGGCAAGGTGGAGGAGTTGAGGGCTGGAGAAATCATCCGCCGCTACGACAACATTCCCGCAATTTTCTGGGACTATACCGGACAAGGAAGCGGGCTTTTCGCCCAACTCAAGGACTCGCTGCCCAATCTGAACTGGCTGGATTATGCCGCCGCCCAGGCAGAACGTCCCGTTACTCCCGGGGCGTTGACCGCGAGCGGTCCGTCCCTGCTCTTCGTCCTGGGTGACCGTGGCCTGGAAGTTCACGATGCAGGTTACCGGATTATTCATGCCTATCCGCGCGCCGAGCCGACGCCAGCGGCTGGAGCCGTTCGGCCTGTCCCCCCGGTGGTCGCCGCTACTCCGCCGCCGCCGGTCGCGGTGTCCGCCAGTCCAGGTCCGCTCAAGTGGGAGCAGACTCTGGCCGGTGGGGGCAAGGGAGCGAATGGCTACCAGACCGTCTATCCCGGCTTCGAAACCGTCGACTCACTGCCGGATGGAACCGTTATGGCGGTCTTTGCCCAGGATGGCGACCGGTTCCTCCTGGCTACCACCGACGGGCATTCGATTCAGGTCTTTACGGTTTCGGACCGGGTGAAACATCTGGCCCAGGGTCATCCTTCCCTTCCCGGGCAGGTGCTTGCCCTGCACTGGTGGCAGCCGGTGACGCAAGGCCCCCTCTACCTGGCGGTGACCTCCGCCGTCGAGGTAAACCAGGCAACGTCCCCCGTCACCCCGCATACCGTCTCCGGAGAGGTGTTTCAACTCCAGGATGGCCGGCTGACCCGGGTGGACGGGGAACTTCCCTACCTTCTGGGAACCTTCGACCGGGACGGGGACGGCGTCAACGAGACCCTGCTCGGCCAGAATTTCGACCGCGATATCTTTTTCGGAAGCCGGATCAAGGAATTCCACCTGGCTGGTGGCAAGATCGAATCCGCAGGTTCCACCCTGGAATTGCCCCGCTCCTTTCCGGTGCAGGGGAGCCTGCTCGCCGACCTGACCGGAGACGGCCATCCCGAGGAAATTTTCGTCCGTCGGCGCGTTATGTCCATCTATGCCGGCACCCGGCTTCTTTACGAATCGCCGCAGCAGATGGGGGGCAGCCTCTCGGCCATGACCTTCAACCGCAACCCCGATGCCGTGGACCAGCTGTTCACGACCGAAGCCATTGAGATTCCGCCGGTGGCGGCCGATCTCGACGGTGACGGCCGCCCGGAGGTGGTTGCCATTGCCGCCGAGGGCTCGTTCCTGCGCGCCCCGGGGCTTGGTCCCAATATCAGCAAAACCTGGCTGTCGGTATTCCACTATGCCAATGGCGGGTTCGTCCGCGGGAAACTCGGCGACGATCTGGAAAGCCCCATTGTGGGGTTGACCGTAGCCGGCAAGCGGGTCCTGCTGGTCAGCACCCAGTCCGGTTCCGTCCTTTCGCGCAAAGGGAAGAGTTACCTCCTCGCGATCCCCCTGGGGAAATAAGCCGCCGGAAATTTCCCACCCGCTTTCCCATTCTTTATAGAAAGCAGAAAGCCCGGCCAACGCCGGGCTTTCTGCTTTGAATTTTGCTCTGCCGGGAAAGGACCTTCTGCTGCATTGACCCTTCCAGCCCCCTTGCGGAAAAGGAAAAAGACGGGGAGCCCTCCTTTCAGTGGCGCAATATGTTGGACTGAACGGGGAAGGAATGCCGTTCTATTGTCAAGGGATTCGCCGGCATTACCGATGTCGGCCTCTATTCAGGGTTGATGGGGATGGACGGCAAGGTCCTCGGCGCCGACCTTGGCCAGAGCTACGGCGCCACCCTCTACTCCTATTCGCCGAAACGGGCACGCACCACCCACAAGTACGGCGGCATCTGCCATGGCGGCTCCGGCGACAACCCTGGCCAGAAGCAGGTGAGCGATCGGCGCCTGTGATGACCTCCCCTCGCTGCGGCCCGGCCCCTGCTCTATAAGACCCAGGCCTTCTTCATCTGGTACGACGAGACCGGCAACCTGGTAAATGCAAGGAATCCCGGTCCGGAAGGCCATAAGTAAGTCGGCACCACCTTAGATCTCCAGCAGCTTTATGCCTTCTCCAAGAATTTCACTGCTGACTACATCTTTTCGACATTTCTGCCGGGTGACGGGACCAACGGCCAGTTCGGCGACGATCCGGCTACGGTTAATATGCAGATCCCCTCTCGTCACCGGTCGTCCAGAACCTGCTGGAGTCGCTGCGTGACAGTGGCTTTACTGTAACTCCCAGACCGAAGTCCAGGGGGGGCTGGTGGCCCTCGACCTGCGATTGAGCGGACCGAGTGAGCTGCAGGGGATCCCCTGCGGCTCGCTCTATTAGTGCAGATGGAGTTCGGCTGCTACTGCTCGAGGACGACAGTCTGAGCGCTTACCGGGTCTCGGCCCGGGAACTGGAATGGCTGGCAACCTATTCTTCTCCCGCAAAAGGTTTCCGTGCCCT
The DNA here is from genome assembly GCA_963763205.1 of uncultured delta proteobacterium. Classification (GTDB taxonomy): domain Bacteria; phylum Desulfobacterota; class Desulfuromonadia; order Desulfuromonadales; family DDH964; genus DDH964. Next base: position 6,392 of record CAVXNQ010000008.1, read on the forward strand.
GCACTTGGACGCGGAGCTCCTCGAAAAAAGACGAAGTGAAATTAGCAGCAGTGTGAGGAGGGGATGTCCAGGACATCTACGCCGGAAGCAATACCCGCCTTCATAACTGGGTCTTCACTGTGGAAAAGGGGAAGTTGCAGCCGATGAGTGAGGATTGGGGGGGCTTGTCTGCGGCTCTATGCAAAGCGTGGGTATATGCAGGAGCGCGGCGTCTACCAGTTATTTTACGGCCCGGTTTATCCCCTGATAGAGGAACACGGGAAGTTCGAGCCGGTAAAGCAGCCGCTGGCCTGGTGGAAAAACCTCTTGGGAGAGGTACCGCTTTCAGCGGCGGCATTGTTGAGCATGGAGGGCGACTGCAGTGTTTTTCCCAATTTCAAGAGCGGGAAGGTAGACGGAGCGGGACCTGCCTATCTCCTCTTCCAGCAGCCGGGAGGAGAGCAAAAGCACTGAACCGCAAGTTCCCTGGCGCTCTGAAAAACCCTTTGCGAAGAGCCTGGGTTTTGGCCCCCCATCGCGGCAGATTGGGTCACCGTTTTGGTTGCCCAGAGGGAACGTAGGTCATCTTCCAGCCACGTCTTTCCATGCACAGCTCGAACTGGAAGTCCCCCCAGCCCCCGTAATCGCGGGCGTTGGAGGAAAAGTCGAATGGCCCTCGATCCTCCACTCTAGCGGCGAAATCCTCGCAGCCATCGATGTCGCGCCAGAGATTTTGCGCCGCATATTGGGGATCGGGATGCAGCCAGCGCCAGCTCCCGTACTCCTTGGCGCAGGCGGCGGACACCAGTAAAACGGCCAGAACTACGATCCATTTCATGGTCCACCTCCACTGAGAATCCTGCGCCAATTATAGCACCGCCAAGCCCAGCATAGGGATGATCAGAACCTGCCCAGCAGCTGACGAATGACCTGGTCCGGGACAGTTTGCTGCCATCGGCCGATATGGTGGCCGAAGCCGCGGATTGCCAGGAACAGCGCCACCAGCAGCAAAGCGAAAAGCCAGGAGGGTGATCCAGCGCTGCAAAGCACGATAAGTCGCTGCGCCGGGCAGTTGTGCACGCAGCGATAGCGGGCATAGCACCCCGGGGAGCGGACCACCTTCTTTTCGCGCACCGGTAGCCAGGCTGGGCAGCGGGACGAACAGCCCGCAGCGAGTACAGAGTCTTTCGGAACAACCGATCTTGTCTTGGGAGAAGAGTGAGACCAGGCCGAGCAAGGCGCTATTGGGCAAAGATACCGGCACCACGCCATCTGCACCAGCAGGCGCACGTTGGCGACGACGTGGTAGGTCGAGACGAGAAGGCCCGCAGTGCCGGCAGCGTCTTCAGCCAGCCGATCCACAGATAAAAGACCAAAAACCCGGATTGCACCAGGTGGCGGGAGAGCTGCGGAGGTTCCGGGCGGCGGTTCATCGTTTTCTTTCGGGAACGTAACTATTCAATCCTTTTTTTCAGAGTGATTTTCGATTTTTCCGGAAAAGCCGTGTCAAGAGCTATTTTTGTCGTCGTACTGAATAGTTAAGCGCATTTTTTGAATTGTCAGAGATTTGGAACTTTGGTAGGCTGACGCACTGGTGGAGGAGAGGTCCCTAATTCCTATAAGGAGGTGAAAAGATGAAAAAACTCGTTGTTTTGCTGGTCGCCGCTGTGCTGTTAGCGTCCCTGTCTGCCTGCGCCACCAAGGCGCAGAAAAGCACCACCCGTGTCAAGTGCCCTGCTTGTGGGTATGAATTCGAAGTCCCCGCGACCCCGTAACGAACCTTTCTGAGGCCTCATTGTTGAGGCCGACGGCGGCCCTTGCGGCCGGAGAACTGTTAATTTTTCTATTCAGGAGGCAAAAGTGAGCAAGTATCTGAAGATTGTTGTCACGACCCTCGCCGCGGTCGCCCTTGCCGCGCCGGCATTCGCGACGAGCTCCGTCAGCGGCTACTACCGCATGCAGATGATCACCGAGACCATCAACGGCGCCCCGGCCAAGGACAAGCCGGCCGACTCCGTGGTCGACAACCGCCTGCGCATGGCCTACAAGAACCAGCTGAACGACTACCTCTATTTCGTGTACTATGGCGAGGTCGACACCCCCTGGGGCCAGGCCTCCAAGGGCTCGATCGGCGGCGGCGGCCAGGCCGGTGCCGACGGCGTCAACGTCGAGACCAAGAACGCCTACATCGACTTCAAGATCCCCAACAGCATCTTCTCCTTCCGCTCCGGCGTGCAGGGCTACGCTGATCGCTTTGATGGCACCTTCGTGATTGACGACATGGCCGGTATCCAGGCCAACCTGTCCCTCACCCCGATGTTCAGCACCAACCTCGCCTTCTTCAAGTTCTATGAGAACAACAAGGCGAATTGGGACGACGTCAATCTCTACGGCCTGCAGAACACCATCAAGGTCAACGACAACCTGAAAATCGATGCCGACCTCTACTGGCGCGATAATGCCAGCGGATATGTCATCGCCCCCGGCGCCGCCCTGGATACCACTACCCCGTTGCTCAACAAGGCGGACGACCTCTATGTGGCCGGCGTCGCCGCTCAGGCCAAGGTCGCCGGCGTCGACCTGGACGGCTGGGTCGCCTATCAGTTCGGCAAGCAGGACCGCCTCGTCGGTTCGGATTCCAAGTACGGCTCCCTGGGCGCCACGGTCAAGGCGAGCATGGATCTCGGCCCGGCCAAGACCGGCCTGCGCCTGATCTACTTCTCCAAGGACGACGACGCCACCGACACCAAGAGCTGGCAGCAGGTCGCCACCGGCAACTTCGACTTCTACAACGAAAACCTCTCCATCTTCCTCGCCGATATCTATTACAACAACACCGCTGGCGGCCGCCACGCCATGACCGACGCCGTCTACGCCGGCTATGGTCTGTTCGCGGTCAATGCCACCGCCGACGTCAAACTGCCGGCCAACTTCTACCTGAAATCCGGCGCCGGCTACTTCATGGCACTGGATGACACCGCCAATGACAATGCCGCTAGCAAGAAAGACGGCAAGGACCTCGGCATCGAAGTCGCCGCCCGCGTCGGCACCAAGATCGCCGAAAAGGTCGACGTGAGCCTCGGCGGCGCTTATGCCTTCGTCGGCAATTTCTACAACAGTACCACTGGCGGCTCCGACCCCGACGACATGTACAAAGTGAATTTCATGATCAACATGGGCTACTAAGCCACTTCTTTGCAGCACCCGGCCCCGGAGGCTTGCCTCCGGGGCCTTTTTCATTCAGAATGCAAGCCTGCCGGCAGCTGCCTGGAGAGTTCCCGTACCGGCGACGGGGGTTGTCCTGGCCGCTGGCCAAACCCACTCATCCGTTCGAAGGAGTCTCTATGCAAGGATTGCCCTGGAAAAAGGGCACCGTATTGGCGGTGCTGTTGTGGTGCGCTTCGGTGACCGGCCTGTTGGCCGCCGGCGTGGATCAGGTCGTCAGGGATCTGACCCCGCAGGCGGGGGTAGTTGTCATGCAGATCGGCGGGGAATACCTGATCGATCTCGATGCCAGCAAAGGCATCCGGGTCGGCGATCTGGTCAGCGTCATGCAGCCGGGCGAAAAGATCGTCCATCCCGTGACCCATGAGGTCATCGGCAGCCTCGACAGGGTCAAGGCGGTGCTGCGCGTGACGCGGGTCAAGTCCGGCTATTCCCATGCGGCGCTGCTGCCCGGCGGCGGCGCGGTGAGCAAGGGGGATCCGATCCGCACCTTTACCGGCATCCCCGCCGCCTTCTGGGATTACACCGGCGGCGGCGAGGACCTTTTTGCCCAGTTGCAGGCCGGCCTGCCGGAACTCGAATGGCAGCCCTACGGCCTGGCCCAGCAGCAGAAGCCGGAAAAGCCGGGACCGGTCCCCGGACTGAAGGGGGTGGTTTTCGTCCTCACCGCCCAGGGGTTGGGGGTCCGTGGCAGCGGGTTCCAGCCGATCAACTTCTATCCGCGCGCCGTTTTGAATGGACCGGCGGCGGCCACCGCGGCGGTGCCGGCGGCACCTGCGGTTGTTTCCGCCCCGGTGCTCCCCACGGCCACGCCGGCGATCATCAAGGCGCCGCTGCCGGCAGCCCGCGCCGGGGTGATCCAGGATCGCCGGCCGGATCAGCAGGGAGTCTGGTCCGGCCCGGATATGCCAGGGCTGATGATCGGCGTGGCGGTTGGCAATTTCAATGGCGCCGGTGGCAACCAGGTCGCCCTCGCCTTCCCCAACAAAGTGCTGTTCGGGCATTTCAGCAACGGTCAATACCAGGGCGACGGTTTCCTCGATATTGACAGCAAATATCGCATCCTGAGCATCGACGCCGCCGACCTGGACCACGACGGCAAGGACGAAATTTATATGAGCGCGGCGGCGCAAAGCATCGCCGAAGGCCCGGAGGCGATCGCTTCGCTCTATGCCGAATTTGCCGATGGCGCCATGCGGATCAAGCAGGAAGGAATTCCCTACCTGCTCGGGGTTGTCGAGGTCCCCGGGGAAGGGCGGGTTCTTCTGGGACAACGGGCGGCTGACACCGGTGCGACCTATTCCGGTCCCCTTTTCCGGTTTGTCAAGAAAGGGGAAAAGCTGGAGAGGGGGCCGGAGTTCAGCGTCCCCACCGACAAGGCGAGTGTCCAGGGGCTGGCGATCACCAAAGCCGCCGACGGCAAACCCCTCTACGTGCTCCTCGACATCAATGAGAAACTGGAGGTGTACTCAGCCGGCGGGGATCAGTTGTGGGCCAATGGCGATGTGGTCGGCGGTACCGAATCGTATTTCCGGCGACCCGGTGTCAACCCCCGCGATACCGACATGGCGTACGAGTATCTGAAGGCCCGGCTTGCGGTCACCAAGGATGGCCTGATCCTGGTGCCGTTCAACGAGGGTTCGACCCGGTTGTTTAAATACCGGGACTATACCAAGGGGTCGTTGACTGCCTACCGCTGGGACGGGCGCAGCTTGCAGGAGGAGTGGCACACCGCTCCCCAGGGCGGTTCCTTGACCGGCTTTGCCTACGCCGACGTCGACAACGATGGCAAAGACGAGGTGATTACCTCGGTGATTTTCAATCACGGAAGTGTCCTAAACCCTGGACTTGCCCGCTCGGCATTCGTCGTTTACGAGCTGCCCTGAGCAGCCATTGCGGAAAAATCGATGAATGGGTGGATAATGGCCCGCCGGGAAATCGGCGGGCCATTATCCGTTATTTAGTCGTCAGGTAGGTTTTAAGGCATCCCTAAAAGGCGCATGATCGCCGAATCGGGCACCCTCCCGGTCCAATGCCCGGTGAATCGGCCGATGGTCGCGACGCCAAGAAAGAGGCCGACCAGCAGCAGCGCGAACAGCCAGGAGGGGAGCGCTCGGCGCTGCAGGAACCGAAAAGTCACGGCACCGGGGGCGGGGCAGTTGTGAACGCAGCGGTAACAGGCATAACATTCGGGGGAACGGATCACCTTCCTGTCGCGCACTGGCAGCCAGGCCGGGCAACGGGCGGAACACAGGCCGCAGCGGATGCACAGGTTTTCAGCGCGGCCGATCTTGCCCAGGGAGAGCAGCGACGCCAGGCCGAGCAGGGCGCCGTAGGGGCAGAGATAGCGGCACCAGGCCATCTGCACCAGCAGGCAGAGCAGGGCCAGTAAAAGCAGGATTATGCTCAGCAGCAGCGAGGGATGGCGGAAAAACTCCAGCAGGCGCACGTCGGCGATGACATGGTAGTTGGAAGCGAGAAAGGCGCGCAACGCCGGCAGAGGCATCATCCAGCCGACTTCCACCAGGAAGAAACCGAGCAGCAGATACTTGAGGCCGCGCAGCGGCAGGTCGAGCCAGAACGGCGGGGCGAAGTTGCGCCCGAACAGCCGCCGGCCCAGTCGCCAGAGGCCTTCCGAAATCGGAAAGACCGGGCAGACCCAAGAGCAGAAGCCCCGTTTCAGCAGCAGGCCGCTGAGCAGGGCAGCGAGCAGAATCAGCGCGGCGGCCGGATGAACGGGAAAGAGTTCGCCGCTTTGCAGCCAATAACGTAGGCCGGCGAGGCCGCTGATCGGCAGGAAGCCGTCGATGGCGCTCGGCCGGGGATAACCGGGATCGAGGCCAGCGGCAAGAAGGTCGACCCAGTGGACAAAACGCCAGCCGATCCCCAGGAAAAAGATCAGATAGCAGGCCTGCACCAGGTAGCGGGGAAGCTGCGGGGGAAGTTTATGGCTCATGGGCGACCATCAGAAATACAGGCATGTGCAGGTCCGGAATCGAGACGCCTTGAAAATGGACCGGGCGGATGGATATTGCGAAATTGCGCGTCCGGGAGCAAAGGTTAACCTTAGGAAGCAATGCTTGTCAATCTGGCGCTGGTCTGGGCCCGATGGAGCAGTGCGAGCAGGATAAAACAGGCGGCGGGGCAACCGGGAACGACCCGCCATGCAGCCTGCCGGAAGCGGCGCCGCCGCTTTGACAGCCGGCGGCGCGCGGCGTACGGTGGCGGCGTTTGCATCCATCCGGGAGATATCACCATGAACGAGCAACGCTGGAACCTGACCGCCCTCTATGCGAGCGAAGAGGATCCCCGCTGGCTGGCCGATCTGGAACGGGCGCTGGCGGACGCGGAGAGCTTTCGCCGGGAGTTTCGCGGCCGGATCGCTGACGGCGACGCCGGGCTGTTGGCTCTCGCCCTGGGTCGCTACGCAGCCCTGCAGAAGACTTTGCTGCGGCCCCAGGCTTATGCCCAGCTCCTGTTTGCGGCCGACAGCGGTCTTTCGACCCATGGGGCGATGCTGGCGCGGGTCCGGGAGAGGCTGAGCACGGTTACCGAGCTGACGCTGTTCTTCGAGTTGGAGGTGCTGCGGATCGATCCGCAGTCCTATGCGGAATGGGTAACGGACCCGGAAGTGCGCCCCTACGGCCATTTCCTGGACCGCCTGCGCGCCGCGGCGCCCTACACCCTGAGCGAGGAGGTGGAGCAGGCCCTGACCCGCAAGAACCTGTCGGGGCGGGACGCCTTCGCGCAGCTCTTCGATGAACTCAGCGCCGGCCTGCGTTATACCTTCCACCTGCCGGGGGAGGATGCCCCCCGGCAGGTCAGCGGTGAGGAACTGCTCGGGCTTCTCTATCATCCCGACGGGCAGGTGCGGGAAGGGGCCTTCACCACGTTTCTCGAGAAGCATGCCGAGCAGCAGCTGGTGCTGACGACCTGTTTCAACAACATCCTTCTCGACCACGGCCGCGAGGCCGAGCTGCGCGGCTATCCCGAACTGATGACCCCGACTCACCTGGCCAACGAGGTCGAACCGCAGATGGTGGCGCGGCTGATGGAGGTCACGGAGGCGAATTACGGCCTGGCCGGAGAGTATTTTCAGTTGAAGCGGCGCATCCTCGGGCTGGAACAGCTGAAAAATACGGATATCTACGCGCCGGTGGCGAACCAGGGTCGACTGATTCCCTTCGCTGAGGCCCAGGCGCTGGTCATGGCCGCCTTCCATGGGTTTTCGCCGCATCTTGGCGCGGCGGCCGAACGGTTCTTTGCCGAGCAGCGGATCGATGTCCTGCCCCGTCCCGGCAAGAGCGGCGGTGCCTTCTGCATGGCGGTCACGCCGGAGCTCCCTTCCTACCTGCTGCTCAACTATAGCGGCAATCCCCGCGACGTGGCGACGCTGGCCCACGAGCTGGGGCACGGTATCCACTATGCGTTGGCTGCCGGCCAGAACCTCTTCGATTATCACGCCCCCCTTCCTTTCGCCGAAACGGCCAGCGTTTTCGGCGAGATGCTGCTTACCCGTCACCTGCTGGAGCTGGAGCAGGACCGGCAGACCAGGATCACGCTGCTCTGCGCCAAGCTCGAGGACATCATCGCCACCACCTTCCGTCAGAATGTCCTGACCCGCTTCGAACTTGCCGCCCACCGGCAGCGGCGCGCAGGGTTACTCAGCGCTGAAGATTATGGCAGGCTGTGGTGGGAGGAAAACGCCAGGCTGTTCGGCGAGTCGGTGACCATGATCGATGCCTACCGCTGGGGGTGGAGCTACATCAGCCACTTCATCCATGCCCGTTTCTACTGCTATAGCTACGTTTTCGGCGAACTGCTGGTGCTGGCCCTCTATCGCCGTTACCAGGAGGAAGGCCAGGGTTTTGTCCCCAAATACCTCGACCTGCTGCGGGCCGGCGGCAGTGCCCCGCCCCGGGAACTGGTGCGCCCCTTCGGCATCGATCTGGCCGACCCGGATTTCTGGCAGCAAGGGTATGACCTGATTGCCGGGCTGCTGGCGGAGTTGCGAACCCTGGTCGAAGAACCGGCCTGATTCACCGCAGCCGGGAAAAATAGGGGGCCGGGATCCTTCAGGATCCCGGCCCCCGGTATCAGGATAGGGGTATCAAGTTCAACCCCCGCCGCCATAGGAGTGGAGTCCGGAGAGGACCAGGTTGACGCCGAGGTAGCAGAAGATGGTCGCGGCGAAGCCGATGATCGACAGCCACGCCGCCCGCTTGCCGACCCAGCCGCGGGTGAAGCGGGCATGCAGGAAGGCCGCGTAGATGAACCAGACGATCAGGCTCCAGGTCTCCTTCGGGTCCCAGCTCCAATAAGTCCCCCAGGCGTAGTTCGCCCACGCCGCCCCGGTGATGATCCCCAGCGACAACAGCGGAAAGCCGATCATGATCGCCTTGTAGTTGATGTCGTCGAGCATCTTCGCGCTCGGGAAGAGCGCCAGGATCCCCCCGGCCGGCGCGTTGCCGCTTCCCCCTTCCTTGCCGACCTTGATCAGGTACATGATCGACACCCCGCAGGCCACCGCGAACGCCGCGTAGCCCAGAAAGCAGGTGATCACGTGGTAGGTCAGCCAGTTGCTCTGCAGGGCCGGCACCAAGGGCTCGATGGCATCGTTGAGGTTGAGCTGCGCCCAGGTCATGCCGAGGAAGGCGAAGGGGATGACGAACGCCCCCACCGCCCGCTGCCGGTACTTGAGGTCGATCAGGATGTAGATGAGCAGGATGGTCCAGGAGAAGAAGACCACCGATTCGTAGAGGTTGGAGAGGGGCGCATGCCCCACGCCGCCGGGAACCTGGTACGACTCGTACCAGCGCCAGCCGATGGCCGCGGTGTGCGCCAGCCAGCCGCCGTAGGCGAGGACATTGGCGATGGTTGCCACCACCTTGCTGCGCGTCGCCAGGTAGACGACGAACAGCACCATGGAAGAGAAGTAGGCGATGGTGACGATATTGAAAAGCTGGGTACTGTCCATGATCGTGAATCCTCCGTAAGGACCATCGGTCCTAGGCTGCGAGTTCGTCGCGGAGCTGCTTCTTCACCTCGTCGAAAAAGATCTCGAAGGCCGGCTGGTTGCGGTGGGCGCTGCCGCCGAGCTTGACCCCGACTTTGCCCCCCGCCAGCGGCTGGATGGTCACCCAGATGCGCCGGTGGGAGAGGAAGAAGGCGACCAGCGAACCGAGCACCAGCAGGGCGCAGCCGAGCCAGACCACCCACACCCCGGGATCCTTGGCCACCTGCAGCCCGGTGTAGTAGCTCTGCTGCAGGTCAAGCAGGCTAAAGATGTACGCCCCGCCGCGCTGGGCGTCGAATTCGGGAAACTTCTGCAGTACCACGAAGGAGCGCGCCGCGCCGCTGGGCGGGGTGACCTCGAGGCGCGCCGCCGGACCGAAGCTCTGGAACGCCGCGGTGGAGTCGGCCACCCGCACCGTCCCGCCGCCGGGCAGCGGCAGCGGCTGCCCCTGCCGCCCGGAGAGCTCCTTCACCACGCCGCTGGCGCGCTCGGTCACCCGCAGCCGGACGTTCGGCTCGCCGGTCGTGCCGTAGCTCGCCTGGTAAAAGGTGATCCCCTTGTAGGTCAATGGATCGTTGACGATCACCGGGCGCTGGTCGACGACCGTCTTGCCGCCGTCGATGATCGACAGCAGGCTCTTGAACTCCTTGGGCCGGCCGGCGTTTTCACCGCCGTAGAAGGAGACCGAAAAGTCGTCGCAGCGCACCTGGAAGCCGAGGTCGATCGGCTTCTCCTCCCCCCGCGGCCAGACCTGGTTGGTGGCCGTCCCCTCGACGATGTTGACGTACGCCTTGTACCCCCACAGCGAGCCGAGGATCGCGCCGGCGAAGATGATCAGGATCGAGAGGTGGGTGACGTAGACGCCGAAGCGGGCCCAGGGCATCTTCTGCGCGAAGAGGTGCACCTTCTCCCCCTCGGCGCTGACCACCGGCGCGGCGAAGGTCTTGCCGAGCAGCGCCCGGCTGGTCTCGGCCACCTGCGCGACGCTCTGCCCCTTGACCACCACTTCTTCAGTGTTGGCCAGGGTGCGATAGAGGCTCTCGGCGGGCACCAGGACCGGCTCGCGCACCGTCTTCCAGACCCGCGGCAGGCGTTTGATGGAGCAGGCGATGAGGTTGAGGGCGAAGATTTCCAGCAGGCCGAGGAACCACCAGGAGTGGTACATGTCGGTGAACTTCAGGGTCGAAAGCACCCGGAAGGTGGTCTCGCTGTATTCCTTCAGATAGTCCTGGGGCGCCCGCCCCTGCTGCACTACCGTGCCGATGATCGAGGTCATGGCCAGCAGGATCAGCGTCACGATAGTCAGCTTCAGGGAACAGAAAAAATCCCAGAAGGCGTCGATGAGATTGCGTTGTTTGCTGCTCAAGGGGTCGTTCTCCCATATGGAGGTGAAAATATGCCCGGCCGGACCCTGAGGGGGGCCGGCTGGTTGGAAAAAATTTTGGCAAAAAAGGCCGATCAGGGCCTTAGTGCAAAAGGGATCAATTCAGGAGAACGACGGTTGCCAGGAGGGTGAGGGCGGGGTGGCGGGGGGAGGTGCGGGGGGGAGAAAAGCCTGCGCCGCAGGCGGCATACAGGCGGTGCCGACGGCCAAAGAGGGGAGCCTGGGGGTGTCCTGGGTTCTCGGGCAGGGGTGACTCGGGCCGCTGAAAGGAACTCAGGCAACGCGGCTCACCGAGAGGGGGGGCGCAGCACGGATCGTAACCGGAATGGACCCGGGGAATAAGCTGCATGGCCGGAGTATCGGCCACCCGGGAGAGGGGTGAAATCCGGCAGCAGTCAAAGGCGGTGTCCACGCGAGGATGGCAGGCTGCAGGCCGGGAGAAAAGACCCAGGCCGCTGGCCCACACCGCCAGCAACAGGCCGGTGATCATCAATTTTCGTAAAGCTGGCAGGGACATCGGTCATTCCGCCGCTGAATGAGGTGGCGCTAGATTAACCGAACAAACCTGGTCAATGCAAGAAAAGATCATCATGCCGCGCCCGGCCGGGGTACGGTCCGGCCGTTTATCGGAAGTCGAAGAAGCTGCCACGACTCGCCTGCCACACCGAACTGCCGGGATAAAACGGAACGGAAAATGGGAGCGATTGCCATGTGCTATGGCGTATAGCCGGATAGGTTTACGCGTGGCAACGGTGCAACGGCATGATCAAGGCGCCGGGTCCAGAACCGGGTCACCGGTGCAGCCGAACCCGCAATGACGGCAAAGGGCGCGGAGCTTGTCCTGCCGGGAGCCTTTCCAGGCGGCCAGCAGCCGTTCGGCAAGGGTGACGCCGCTGGCGGCGACTTCTTCTATGCCGTCGAGGAAGATGCCCTCATCGAGGCCTCGATCGTCCATCGCAGCCTGGCGCCGCAGGGAGCGGCGGGCGATGGCCAGGGCCTCACCGGCAACCTCCCGCAGGGGACGACCGAGCAATTCGGCCTTGAGGCCGAGGCGCCAGGCGTCACGACAGAGCCGGTCCCGGCCCGCCGCATCGAGGGGCGCAAAGAACGTCCAAATCTCTTCGCGGGCCTCGGCATCGTAGAGGAGGCCCTTGGCCAGGGCCGAAACGGCCAGCGTCAGCCGGGCCGGCAGGGCATCCGCGGAGCGCATCTCGATCTGCGGCCGCAAGCGGGCCTCGGGGAAAAGGGTCGAGAGGTGCAGATCCCAGTCGGCCAGGGTTGGGCGGTGGGGACCAAAGCCCTCGGCGAGATAGCGGCGGAAGGTGAATCGGTCCCGGGTCAGGTCGACAAAACGTCCCTCGCGCAGGATGAAATACATCGGCACGTCAAGGGCGTAATCGACGTAGGTGGCGTAGCCGGCACCATCGGCAAAGATCTGCGGCAGCAGTCCGGTGCGATCGGGATCGGTGCGCGACCAGATTTCCCCGCGCGTGGAAAGAAAGCCGCTGGGACGGCCGTCGAGGAGGGGCGAATTGGCGAACAGCGCGTAGAAGAGAGGCGCGGTGGCCAGCGCGATGCGCAGCTTGGCGATGCAGTCGGCTTCGTCCTGGTAGTCGAGATTGACCTGGATGCCCGCACTCTGCTTCATCATCCGCTGGCCCATGTCGCCGCGGCGGGTCATGTAGGGGCCCATGATCGCATAGCGGGCCTTGGGCACCCAGGCGATCTGCTCCGGAGTCGAAAAGGGCTGGACCCCGAGTCCGAAAAAGCAGAGATCCAGCGCCCGGGCCTTGTCGACAATGGCGGCCAGGTGACTGGCGAAATCGCCGTAGCTGCAGTGCAGGTCGGGGCAGAGTCGGCCGGAAAGTTCAAGCTGCCCGCCGGGTTCCAGGGTGATCGACGAGTGGGGGCCGAACAGGGCAATCAGATGCCCGTCCTCGCGAATCGGCCGCCACCCGCCTTCCGCCTCGAGGACGCCCAGCAGGGCTTCCACCCGGCCGAAGTCGGCGGCTTCTCCGGTTTGCCGGTCGAGGACCAGTTTCTCCATCTCGGTGCCGATGCCCCATGTCTGCTGCGGGCGGGCGCCGCGGGCGAGGAAGTGCGACGAGGTCGGCGGCCGAGGAGACCGGGATGTCGAGGTTGGCTTTGGCCAGAGTGCTCATGGAGTTAAGATATCACGCGGCCAAGGGCCTGCAGAAAGAAAAGCCGCCGGCCCCGGGGCGGGACCGGCGGACGGGTGGAATGGTTCAGGATTCCAGGTAGGCGCTGATGCTGGCGGCAAGGGTCTGGAAAATTTTGGCGAATTCCTCTTCGTTGCGTTCCAGCAGGGTGACGCGGAAGCCCTGTTCGGGGGTGCAGAAGGACGAAAGCGGGACGACGCAGATGCCGGTGGAGGCGAGCAGGTAGTAGACGAATCGCTTGTCCAGGGAACAGCCGGCCTGGATCACCAGTCCCTCGACCAGCTCGCGCACCTCGCTGTTCTGGATCGGCAGGGTCTGCTGGTGGGTGAGCAGCCCCTCCTTGAAGGCGACGGACATGTAGAAAGCGCCGTTGGTGCGGTTGACCTTGATCCCGGGAACGTTTTTCAGCAGATCGTAGGCGACGTTCGAGCAGCGCTCGTAGCGGGCCCTGCGCTCTTCGAGGTACTTGGGATACTCGGGGTGGCTGTAGCAGGGCGGGAATCGCCTTCTGCGGCAGGGTGGTGGAGCAGACCTCGACCATCTTCGAGTTGAGGATGCTCTGGGTGTACTGCTTGAAGACCGGGTCCTTGTCGGCATTGTAGACTTCGATCCAGCCGCAGCGGGCACCCGGCCAGGGGGCTTCCTTGCTGATCCCCTTCATGGCGATGGCCGGCACGTCGCCGATCAGATCGGAGATCGGCTTGGTCGACTGGCCGTTGTAGACGATGTTGTGGTAGATCTCGTCGGCGATGATGAAGAGGTCGAATTCCCTGGCGATGGCGATCATCTCCTTGAGAACCCGCTCCGGGTAGACGGCGCCGGTCGGGTTGTCGGGGTTGATGATCAGGATGCCGGAAATCGCCGGGTTGTACTTGATCGACAGGCGCAGGTCATCGAGGTCCGGGATACCAGTTGTTGTCGGGATCGAGGCGATAGGAGACAGGCCGCTGCCCGGCGTGGGCCGCCTCCCCCGAGGAATGGGTGGAATAGGTCGGCGAGGGGCCGATGACCCGGGCCTCCCGGCGCAGGAAGCCGTAGACCTTCTGGATGGCGTCGCCCAGTCCGTTGAAAAAGAGGATATCGTCGGCGGTGATCCGGGTCTTGCCGCGGCGGTTGACCAGGTCGGCCAGGAACTGGCGGGTCTCCAGGACCCCCCGGGTCGGGCAATAGCCGTAGGAACAGTCCTTCATCGCCAGATCGGCGACGATCTTCTTCATCCAGCCGGGAATTTTTTCCCCCTTGGCCACGGGATCGCCGATATTTTCCATGTTGGTCTTGATGCCGAGGGCCTTGAGTTTGTCGGCAATATCGACGATCGCCCGGATTTCGTAGGTCAGTTCCCCGGCTCCAATGTGCACGATATTGTTGCGCATGAAAGGTCTCCGTCCAGAGTCGCGGCTGTTCGCCAGCAAAGAAAAAGGCCATGGACTCTCTGCCATGGCCTGGGATGCATTATGTGGAGTTCGGTCAGATACCGGATACCGGGCGGCAGGCAGAGATCGGATTATGAGACGCGGCGGCCGCCGCGCTCATAGCTCGGACTGCAGATGCTGCCTGAATGGAATTGCCGGTCCTTTTTCCCTGCACGGGGTCTTCCTCCTGTAGGAGGACTGCATATCACGAAGGCGCAGGTCATGTCAACGCTTTCCTTCGCGAGCGGCGCCAACCTGGCGGAAGCGAAGTCGTTATAGGCCGGGAGCGCGGCAGTGGAGAAACGGCGGGGAAAGGAGGTAAAATGGAAGCGCAAAGCCAAGGAGCCAAACTGGTCGTTAAGCGATTTCCACTATCCGAGGTGAACCATGAACACCTTGAAGACGATCCTGCTGGTTGCTGTGGTCGCCCTTGCGGGGTGCCGCTATCCGCCGAAGGAAGCCACACCCCCGATCCAGCCCCTTCCCTATCATTACCACCTCGAGTTAACTTCCCAGATCCCCGACCCCTACTATGTGTTGGCGGGGCCGGGCCAATCCTACCGGCGCTTTCCCTTCAACGCCTGGGCAGGCCAGGCGCTTGAGCGCCAGTTAAAATTGCGATCCGGGGCGTCCCAGCCAACCATCACGGTCAAACTCAACCTGCTCTCCCTGGCCACAGGCTATAATGAGATCGGCCTGGGGCCATCCTTGCCTACCCTGCGCTATGCCGGGATCGGCGGCGGGCCCTGGTTTTCCGACCGCGATTTCGAGGATGACGGTCCGGCTATCCCATCGGAGATCCATAAATCGGTCACCCTCAAAGCCAGCCTGACCCTGGCCCGCGGGGAGCGAATTCTTTCCCGGGAGAATTTGGAGGTGCAGAGCAAAGAGGTGATCTTGCGGGAAGACTTCGATGCCTGGAGTTACGACTATGGCGATCTGCTCAAGCAGGCCATTCGCCAACTGGTCGAAAAGGTGGACGATGTGCTCGTCAAGAATTCGGACTAGCTGCGGCGTTTACGAGGAAGGACTACCGATGATGGCGTCGCAAAAAGTCCGCCCTACGGCGTTACGGCGTTTTTTCAGGACCTCGACTTACCTGATGTAGGCCTTCGCCCCTGAAAAACCACCAGGCCTTGTCGGACGAAATTTTTGCTTAGCCATCCCATGAGTTTTTACGAAACCATCACTGATGGTCTTGCAGAAAGGCAGATTTACCGCGGAGAACGCGAGGGCGCGAAGATAAGCTATTTAATTGCAAGAGACTTTCGCCGCGACCTCGGCTACTTCCGCGGTGAAAAAAAGGCATCTTGCGAAGGCACCGCGATCGGTCCGATCAAAAAGTGCGGCGTTTTTTCCGCGACAGCTTGCCGACCAGCCAGCCGAGGAAGAAGACTCCGCCACCGGCGAGAAACCACTGGATCATGCCGGAGCGGAGCAGTGAGTTGTTTTCTTCGCGAAGGCGGGCAAGTTCCCCGCTGGTCTTGGCATTTTCTGCTTGGAGTCGGTCCCGCTCCTTACCAACGGCCACTACGTTCTGGGCGTCCTTTTGCAAAGCCTGGTACTTGTCGTTGATGGCGGACGATTCACGGCGGGCCGCAGCCAGTTCCTGCTCGGTGGCTGTGAGCTTGGTCTGCAAATCCTGGTTGAGGGCTTCCTGTTGCCGGCGGGCTTTTTCGAGTTCGCTGCTGCTTGCTCCCTGCTGCTCCTCGAGGCGGCTCAGTTTGTGTTGCAGTTCGTCCCGTTCGCGTTGCAGCCGTTCCAGTTGCAGGCTTTTGGGGAGGGTGGTCGTCACATACTGGCTGAGGACATACCCCTCTTCCCCGGAGTCGGTGCGAACCTTGAGGAAGCGGCCGTTATCCTCCAGGACTTCAACCGGGGCATCGGTTTTCAAGGTCGTGATCACGGCGGCATCGGCGTTCGGCGCGGCGCGCAAAGCGATGACCAACTGGTCGCTGACGTAGCGGGTGTCCGCCAGCGTCGGGGCGACCAGGAGCAGCAGCCAAGCTAAAACCAGGAAGAGCAAGCGGGCACGGGGCATGAAGTTTCCTCCGTGGGAAATAGGGCAATCAGGCAGTCATTTCATGACCTTATCCCGGACTGGAAGGATAATCAAGCTGAAAATTTGGTTGCTGGGGCGTTGACGGTCGGCTCCGGGGCCGCTAGAATCCGCGCAACCCTTTCCAAGGAAAGACCATGAATCGTTACGAAGTGACCTATCAGCAGGAAAACGAGACCTGTTCGGCAGTGATCGAAGCCTCCGGACCGGTCGATGCCGAGCGCAAGGTCCTGGCCGAAAAGCCGGCCGGCTCGGTGCAGGTCCTGTGCGTCATTCGCCTGTAAGCCTTTCCTCTCTCACGATTCCTCCCCCAGTCAGTCCGGGGGCCCTGGCGGGCGAGGTTCGCTCAACTGGCGGACCAGGGCTTCGACACCCGCCCAGAGCTGTTCCAGTCGGCGGCGATGCCAGGGACGCTGCTGCCACTGCTGGTAGTCGATCTCCCGCGAATGGCTAAAATCGCTCCTGAACAGCCTCTCCAACTGCTGCAGAATGTCCGGATCATCCAGCTCCTGATTGGCTTCCAGATTCCAGCGCAGGTTCCAGCGATCCAGGTTGCTCGAACCGATGCTCGCCCAGCTGTCGCACAGTTGAACCTTGGCGTGGAGAAAGCGCGGCTGGTATTCGAAAATCCGTACCCCCGAGCGCAGCAGGGAACCGTAATGGCGCTGCCCGAGACGGCGGACGCTGGGGTGGTCGGTGTGCGGGCCGGGGAGGAGCAGGCGGACGTCGATGCCGGCCCGGGCCTTGCGCATGAGCGCCCGGCGCAGCTTCCAGGAGGGGAGGAAATAGGCGGTGGCCATCCAGACCCGGTGCCTGGCCCGGCGGACGCGCTTGAGCAGGGAGCGGACGATATCGGCCTCGTGAACGCTGCGGCCGTGGGCCGCAACGCGCCCGTTGGCACCGTCGACGACCGGCTGCGGGGCTGCCGGCGGCAGGTCGAGGGGCGGGTCTGCCACTTCCAGCCAGGTTTCCCTGAACAAGGTTTGCCAGTCGGCGACCAGCGGGCCGCGAATCTCCAGCATCAGTTCGTGCCAGTAGTCGGCGGGACGCAGGGTGGCGGAGAAGAGGTCGGTGATGCCGGCGCCGCCGGTGAAGGCCCGCTCGCCGTCGATGATCAGAAGCTTGCGGTGGTTGCGCTGCAGATTGCGCCGCCAGTGGCTGCGGGCCAGGGGGTTGTAGAAGGTCAACCGGATGCCGGCGTCGAGGAGGCGTTGGCGATCGCGAGCGCGACAGGAGGCGGCTGCCGAAATCGTCGAGTAGCAGGCAGACGCAGACCCCGCGCGCCGCAGCGGCGGTCAGGGCTGCGATGAAGCGATCGGCCAGCAGCCCCGATTCGAAGAGGTAGAGTTCCAGCAGGACCGAGGTCCGGGCGGCACCGATGGCTTCGAGCATGACCGGAAAGAATTCGTCGCCGTCAACCAACAGTCGGAAGCGGTTGCCGGTGCGCCGCGGGAACCTGAACTTGGCGGATTTCATGACCGGTTCCCACTCCCTAGCCGGGTTCCCGCGCCTGCCAGATCTGATATTCGTGGGGCCATTCGTCCCTTTTCCAGAGGACCAGTTCCCGCATCCGCCGGCCGAAGTCGCGGATTTCCATCTCGACGCGGGGATCCCGCGCCTGCGCCTGAAAAGCGGTGACCAACCGGGCACCGAGTCCCTGCGCCTCGTGCTTGAGGCCGGCCGTGAATTCGCCGTCCGCAAGGGCTCCCATGGTGGCGTGCACCCCGCCTACCGGATGGATGCCGGTGACCATCAGAAAACGCTGCAGATAGTCGATGATCGGCTCGTCGCCGCCCCCCCCGGAAGTGACCACCGCAGCCCCGTATTTGCCGCTGAAACCGAGCAGGTGGACGATTCCGCAGCAGCGGTCGAGAAAGGCCTTGAGCTGGGCGCTGACGTTGAAGATGTAGTTGGGGCTGGCCAGGATCAGGGCGTCGGCGGCGGCAATTTTGCCGCGTACGGCTTCAAAATCGTCCTCCTGAACGCAACGGCCGATCTTGTGGCAGGCATCGCAGCCGTTGCAGGGGAGGATGCTGTGGCCATCCAGGAAGATGGTTTCGGCGCTGGCGCCGTGTGCCGCCGCTCCGGCCAGGACCTCCTGCAACAGACGGGCGGTGTTGCCGCGGGGGCCGTGGGGACTGCCAACGATACAGACGATCTGCATGGGGGGAACCTCCGGTCCGGCTTCGGGGTCAGGATGGGGAGCCGCATTCGGTTTGGATGAATTCCCGGATGGCCTGCTCATCCCGGGGCGGCATGTCGATAAACTGAACGCCCAACCCGCAGGGGAGATCGGGCTTGGGCGGCTCTCCGGCGGGATTGATCCAGGCGACCCGCCCCTTGCAGCGGATGGTGGCGGTGGCGCCGGGGATGAAGAATTCCAGGGTCAGAGGCGTGTCGACGGGCAACATCTGCAAGGTCTCGAGAAACACCCCCCCGGCGGCGAGGTTCACGGAAAAGTCGTGAAGGGTCTGCTGGTCTTCAACCCCATAATGGACCAGCATGCGGGAAGGAACCCGCGGCATGGTGCGTTCGGCCAGGTCCAGGTAGCGTCGAGCGGTCTGCAGCAGGTGCCGGCGGTTGAGGGGCCTGACGATGACCTCATCGCAGCCAGCGGCATGGCAGCGTCGGAGTTCCGCAGGGTTATCGTCCGGCGTCGTCAAAATCACCGGTATCGACGCCAAGGATGGGTCGGCCTTGATGCGGCGGCAGGCCTCGGCGCCATCCATGACCGGCATGAACAGGTCCATGATCACCAGGTGCGGCTTCAATACCGGCAGGGCCTGCAAGGCTTCGGCACCATCGCGGGCGACGGTAATTTCAACCTGGTCGCGGGAAAAAAAAGACCGTTCCATTTCCAGGAAGAGGCGGACGTCGTTTACCAGCAGCAACCGTTTGCGCGTCTCCATCACATTGCCCTCTCGCGAAAAAAAAAGAATACCATGGGCCGGCAGCACAATCCATGCCGCGGCGAGCTGCGGGTTCCAGAAAGACTCATTCTGGGAAACGGGGTTTTGGCCCGACCATCCGAGGGGAGCAGGGCCCTCGATTGGATCAGTCGTTTCTCTCCGGGCATCGCAAATTAAACGAGTCATTCGTCTCGTTGCATAAATCGACTTTTTTCGAAGCCGCCGGCGGTGAAATCGCGGCTACGGACCGGCTATCAAGCCGGCCCCATTCTTTATGGGATGAGCGCAGCAGCCGGATAAACTGTCGAGGAGAAAGCTTCCCGGGGGGGCAAAAAGACGACGCCCCCGAAAAATCCCGGGGGCGTCGAAATAGGGGGGAGCAATCGGGATCAGGGGGGCGTTGCCGTGGCGCTTGCCGCGGCGGTGCTCCGCCCCGGGGCGACGAGCAGCGGTGGCCGTGCCGGGGTCTCCAGATCGCCCAGGACCGCCACCGCCTCGCTGGCATAGGGATCGTCAAGAACCTGGCTGGCGAGTTGTTTTTCCTTTTCGGCAGCGGTTGCTACGTGGTCGGTTTCCGGGGGTGACTTTTCCCCATGCATCGGATCGATCTCGGCCAGCTTGTTCGCCTCTTCCCGCTCGGCCCGGATCGTGGTGATATCCAGGGACTGGAGGGTCTGTTCGCTCCGTTCCTTGGCCCGATCCGCCTCCCGGGCAATTTCCTGGAAGCGGGGATCGGCAGCGGTGCGCTGGCGGCTACGGGCGCGGAGCGTGTCCAGCCGCCTGGCGGAATCGGCCCAGCGCACGTAGCTCACCGGGGCCACGGTATCCCAGGGCAGGGAGCACTCGGCGTACTTTTCTCCGGTCTTGAGATACTGCAGGCGGTCGGGGAGAATGATGTCCGGCACCACCCCTCGGTACTGGGTCGAGGCGCCGCTCACCCGGTAAAATTTCTGTACGGTGATCTTCAGGGCGCCGAGGGGTTTGTAGTCGTCCATGTCGCGGAGACTCAGGCCGCGGTCGAGATCGATCAGGGCCTGCACCGTTCCCTTGCCGTAGGTGTGCTGGCCGCCGACAATGACCGCGCGGCCGTAGTCCTGAAGCATGCCGGCCAGGATCTCCGAGGCCGAGGCGGAGAACTCGTTGACCATCACCACCAGCGGGCCAGCGTACTCGATACCGGCATCCGTGTCGTTGAGGGGCTCGATGGAGCCGTCGCTGGATTTGACCTGGACCACGGGGCCGGTTTTGATGAACAGACCGGCGGTGGCCACCGCATCGGTCAGCGAGCCGCCGCCGTCGTTGCGCAGATCGAGGACGATCCCGGCCACCCCGGCCTTTTTGAGGTGTTGCAGCTCATGGCGCACGTCATCGGTGACGTTGCGTCCCCCGCTCCCATGGAAGTCCCGGTAAAAGGAGGGGATTTTGATATAGCCGAAACGCGGCTGGTTGGCGGTGGCGGGTAGCACGGTCCCCTTGACGAAGGTGTCCTCGATCTGGACCACGTCCCGGATGATGGGGATCACCAGGGCGCGGCCGTCGGGTTTGCGCACTGTCAGCCGCACCTCGGTGCCCTTGGGACCGCGGATCAGGCCGACTGCATCGCGCAGACGCATGTCGGTGACGTCGACCGGCTCGGCCGACCCTTCGGCAACCTTGAGGATAATATCCTCCGCCTGCAGCTGCCCCTGGCGGAACGCGGCGCTGCCGGCCATGATGGCCACCACCTTGATGTAGCCGTCTTCTTCGCGCAGGGTAGCGCCGATCCCTTCGAGAGACCCGCGCATGCCGATGTCGAAGTCTTCTTTTTCGGTCGGCGGCAGGTAGTCGGTATGGGGATCGTAGGCCCGGGTCACGGCGCTGAAATAGCGGTCGTAGTAGTCCTGGGTGGTGTCCTGCCGCAGCCGGTCGAAGAAATCATGATAATTCTTGGCGACCTTTTCCTGGGCCTGCTTGAGAAGTTGCGGGTCGATGCTGGTCGTCGCGCGGCTGTTTGCTTGCCGGCGACCTTGGCCTCCGCCGCGCGGTCGTCGACCAGCCCCAGATAACGCAGCAGCACCTGGTAGGTCAGGGCCTGGCGCCAGCGTTCCCTGAGCTGGGCTTCGCCGGTGCAGAAGTCGAGCTTTTCCGGATCGGTTTCGAGCTTCTTCTGGCTATGCAGGTCGAAATTCCCCGCCAGCAGATCGGTGACCATTTTCTCGACGACGGCGATCCGTTGCCCCATGAGTTCCGCGGCGAAGGAGGGGAGAATGATGCGTCCCTGGTTGAGTTCGTCGTCGATCCGGTCGGCGAAATCCTGCAGCTGGGCGACGTCGGACTTGAGCAGGAAACGCTTCTGGCTGTCGAGTTGCTTGAGGAAGAGGCCGAAGGCCGCCCGGGAAAGGGCGTCGTCGATAGGTTTGTGGCTGTAGTGATGCAGCGGAAGCTGTTCGCGCAGCAGGTAGCTGAGGAGCCGTGCCCGGTTGTAATTGAAATCGGTGGTGTCGCCGGAGGCCCGACTCAGAGTCGGGGGCAACAGCAGCAGGAGCAGCAGCGCGGCTATCGGCCAGGCCCTGCGGAGAAATCTATTCATGATCACTCATCCGGTGGCGGGTGAAACCACCTCTCTGGCAAGGAGGGACTGTGTTTCGCCGCGACCCACTGTCGCGACGGCACACCTCGATATCCTAGCATGATCGGCCGGCAAGCGGTCAAGTTTTAGCCTGATTTTCCCGGCTATTGCCGGTGGCGGAGGGGCGCCTCGCGATGATCTGGGCAAGGGTGGTCAAATTGGGGCCAACGAAGTCAGGCCGTCTCTTTCGAGACGGCCTGAACAACATGCGGGATGGCGGAACCCTGGTCTGCTTTACGCCAATCCGTCGGCAGAACCTCTCTCCGGCGGTGCCACCACCGGCCCCTGCTGAGCCCGGCGGCGCTCCCTTCCGGCGAAGAACCGCACCTTTCAGGGGGTTGCACGCCCCTGGCGGATGGGAGGACACGGCGTCCGGCGTGGGACTGGGTAACGCCATCCTTAACTCCACTTATATTCTAGCACAGCGGAACCTTTCCGAGGGCTAAATCTTCCGGGGCGAGGAACCCTTTACAGGGGATGTATTGGTGTTACAGTCAAGGTAACCCCAGCATTAAAGGAGGAAGACGGATGAACGTCTCTGAGCCACCGGGTCGGGAAGGGCTACACCGATAAGGCAGTCTTTCGAAAATATGGCACGATTGACAACTCTGGCTCCAGCCAGGGAAATATTCCCACAGGGAATAGCAAATCGATCGATAGAACGAAAAAGCTCCGGCGTTTGCCGGAGCTTTTTTTCGGAGCAGGCTTTGCGGTTCCCTGGTCAGGCCGGCATGCGGCCCCGTCCCGTCGGCCGGCAGTCGGTGCCGCGCCAGCGGCGTATCCCCTCCAGGGCGATGTCGATGGCTGCCGCGACCGCCCGTTCCTTGATCCCGGCTTCGATCCTCTCCCCGCGGTTGCGGTCGGCCAGCACGGCGCACAGGCAGCCGGCGGTGACCCCGTAAATCCCGGCCATCTTGAACAGCGTTCCGACCTCCATTTCGTAGTTGAGCAGGCCGAGGTGGCGGTAGCTGGCAGTGATCCCCTGCAGGTGGGGAAGGAGGTGGGGATTGGCTGAGCTGGCGGTCCGTTCCTGCCCCTCGTAGAAGGTATCGACCGAGGCGGTGACGCCGAGATGCCAGGGGTGTCCGGAGGCGGCGGCCGCGGCGGTGAGGGCGACGCAGAGGAACGGATCGGCGGCTGCCGGGTACTCCTCGGGGGCGATGTCACGAGCCGCTCCCTGCCGGCAGAGGGCGGCGCTGGAGATCACCAGGTCGCCGGTGCGGACCGCGTCGCCGATGCCGCCGCAGGTGCCGACACGGACGAAGCAGGTCAGCCCGGCCTGCACGAGCTCGTTGACGACGATGCTCAACGACGGTGCGCCCATGCCGCTGGTGGCGGCCAGCAGCCGGCGGCCGTCGCCATCCTCGAGCAGAAAGCAGTCCAGTCCGCGGTTCTCGGAAAGGGTGCGCAGGCAGCGCAGTTCGGGATGGCGGGCGATCTGCCGGCTGCGCTGCGGGTCGCCGCAGAGCAGGACCGCGTCGGGGCGGGGCGTGCCGAGGTCGGCGGCGGAAAAACCGAGATGATAGCAGGGTTCAGGCATGACGAGGCTTCCGTCCCATGAGATCGAGCGGGCCGAAGGTGGTCGGCAGCAGGTCGGCGGCGCAGATTTCCAGCCGGAGGTTGCTGGCGCAAATAGCAATAACCGGGCCCTGAAAGGCGAATTCCGCCAGTACCTGGCGGCAGGCCCCGCAGGGAGCGGTCGGTTCAGGGGTCGGGGTGAAGATCGCCAGGGCCAGCAGTCGCCGGTGACCGGTGGCCACGGCCTGGAAGATCGCCACCCGCTCGGCACAACAGGAGAGGCCGAAGGAGGCGTTTTCGATATTGGTGCCGGTGGCGATCGAACCGTCGGCGGCGAGGACTGCGGCTCCGACCGGAAACCGGCTGTAAGGGGAATAGCTGGCGGCAGCGGCTCGGCGGGCGGCCTGTTCGAGGTCATGGAGCTGTTCGGGCGGAATGGACATGGGACGTCTCTCCCGAGGGGGATGCGTTGGGATGAGCATAACAGAGATTTTTAAACACAAAACGCCACGAAGAATCGGGGGAGGCTGGTCCTGTTTCCCTCGGTTCGTGATTGGCGACAAGGAACCCTATGCCGTCGACCCTTGGAAAAATCGGTCGATGGCAGCGAAGACCTCGCCGCTGGGCGCGGCGACGACCTGCACCTCCGGCAGCGAACGGAGGAAGATCCGCCCGTAACCCTTCTTCACCACCCGGGCATCGAGAATCAGCACCACCCCGCGGTCGTCGCGGTGGCGGATCAGCCGGCCGAACCCCTGCTTGAACCTGATCACCGCCTGCGGCACCGTATATTCCATGAACGGGTCGCCGCCGCGTGCTTCGATGGCTTCGGCGCGGGCCTCGAGGATCGGCTCGGTAGGGACCTTGAAGGGGAGACGGGTGATGATCACCTGCTCCAGGGCGCGGCCGGGGACGTCGACCCCTTCCCAGAAGGAATCGGTGGCGAAGAGGACGCTGGTCGGGTCGGCGGTAAAAGTCTTGAGCAGGCGGTGGCGGTTCTCCTCCCCCTGGTGCAGGCAGCGGTAGCCGCGGGCGGCCAGGACCGGCGCCAGCTCTCCGTACACCCGGCGCAGCAGCGAGTAGGCGGTGAACAGGACGAAGCTGCGGCCGTCGGCAGCGATCACCGCCCGCTCGGCGAGGTCGCGAATCATCTCCGGGTAGCCGGGACGCCCCGGCTCGGGGATGTCGACGGGAACCGCCAGCAGGGCCTGGCGGGCAAAGTCGAAGGGGGAGGCGAGGCGCAGAGCACTGCGCCGTTCCGCCGGGCAGCGGTCGAGACCGACGCGCTGCTCGAGATAGGCGAAGGAGTCGCCGACGGCCAGGGTGGCACTGGTCAGCACCACCGTGCGGAAGCGGTCGTAGAGAGCCTGCTGCAGGCTTGCGGCGACCTCCAGCGGCGCGGCGCAGAGGCGGGTGACCGGCGCGCCGCCGCGGCCGCCGCGGGCCGGAACGACCTCCAGCCAGACGCAGTGTCCCGGTTCGGCGGCGGCGAAGAACTCCAGGTCGCCGGCGATGCCGGCCAGGCGCAGAAACGCCCCGGAAAGATCGGTGAGGACCGAGGCGAGCCGTTCGGCGACCTTCTCCGGCAGCCCCTCGCAGGTCTTGAGCAGGGCCTGGCCAGCCTGGCCGAGCGCACCGGTCAGGCTGGCCAGGCTCCCGGACCCGCGCGACGGTTTCGGCCCAGATCGGCCGTGCGGCAAAGGCGGGGGTGACCCGCTGGCGCAGCTCGTCCCCCTCCCGGCTCGGGAGACTCTGCCGCCAGCCGGGTCGCCGATCGCCTCCAGGTCGCCGAGGGCGCGTTCGAAGAGGGCCTGTCGCTCGGCCAGGAGCTGTTCGACCCGCCCGTGCAACTCCCGGTAGAGCACGTCGGCGCTGTCGGGCAGCTGCTGCGCGAGCTGGGCGAGAAAACGCGGCAGCAGCCCCTTGTCGGGGTTGCGGGGGTGGCGCAGCTTGCCCAGCACCCGGGCATAGGCGAAGCGGGTGACCTGGGCGGAGAAGAAGCTGGTGGCGACATCCTCGAGGTGGTGGGCCTCGTCGAGGATCACCCGGTCGAAGGGGGGGAGGACGGCGGCGGCGGTGTAGTTGTCGGTCTGCTGACGCAGGGCCAGATCGGCAAGGAGCAGCGCGTGGTTGACGACCAGCAGGTCGGCCTGAGCGGCGCCCCGGCGGGCGCGGTGGAAAAAGCAGGCGGCGTAGTCGGCGCAGCGCACCCGGGCGCACTGGTCGGCCTCGCAGCGCACCTCCTCCCAGACCGCCTCCCGGGGAACGAAGGTCAGCTCCTCGCGGGAGCCGTCGCTGCTCCTGGTGGCCCAGTCGACCAGGGCGTCGAGTTCCCCCTGGTGTTCGCTCTCGAAGAGCTCCGGCTCGCGGTGGGCGGCGGCCAGCCGCCGCCGGCAGAGGTAGTTGCCGCGCCCCTTGACCAGCACGGCGCGGAATTCGAGGCCGGTGGCCCGCTGCAGCAGCGGCAGGTCCTTGCGGATCAACTGCTCCTGGAGGTTGATGGTGTTGGTCGAGACCACCACCCGTTCCTCGTTGGCCAGCGACCAGAGGAGCGCCGGCACCAGGTAGGCGAGGCTTTTGCCGGTGCCGGTGCCGGCTTCGATCACCGCCAGGCGGTCGCCGTTGAAGGCCTCGCCGACGGCAAAGGCCATGCGCAGCTGCTCGGGGCGTTCCTCGTAACCGGACAGGGCGGCGGCGATCGTGCCCTGCGCGCCGAGGAGCTCGGCGATCCGGGCCGGAGCGAGCAGCTGCCGGTTGCGGGGCAGGAACGCCTCGACGACCCGGTAGACCTTATCCACAGGGTTATTCACAATGTGGAAACCGACGCCGAGGGCGCCCAGCCGGCCCGCAATCTCGAGGTCGGCGGTCGATGGGGAGAGCTGGCCGGAGGGGTGGTTGTGAATAACCACATCCCCGTAGCGGCAGGACTGGAGGATCGCGGGCACCGCCTCCCGGGATCCGCGGGCGAGGACTTCAATGGTGATCACCCGGCGCTGGTCGTCGGTGTGGCCGAGGCAAAAAACCTCGTTGCCGCCGGCTTCGCCGATTGTCTGGCGCAACTGGGTGATGGCATGGTCGGAAAAAGTCTGTTGCATGGGGCTCCCGGGAAGAAGGGGGCCTTATTATAGGGGAGGGCGGGTCAAAAGGGAAGGTGTGGCGCCGTCTGCCCGGAGAGTCTGCGGGTCGGAGTCTGCTGCGGAAATAGAAAAAGCCGGGGCGGGGCAACCTGTGGAATGAGTCCACAATTTCCTCCCGCATCGGCCCCGGAGGGGGGGTGGGGCCGGCCCGGCTGAGAGAATCTAGCAAAGGTCGGCGGGAACTGCAATACCTTCCTTGCCGGTTTTGGCGAAAAAAAGCCCCCGGCCGGAGGCTGGCCGGGGGCAAAAGCGTCGCTTGCGCGACGGCGGGGGTTATTCGGGCCGAAGCGCCACGTAGCGGGTCGTGTCGCCATGGCGCACCAGCAGGACGGCCGGTTTCTTGCCGCTGGCCTGCAACTCCTTGCGCGCCGCCTCGGGGGTGGTCACCGCTTTGCGGTTGATTTCCAGAATCAGATCGCCCTGCTGAATGCCGGCGGCGTCGGCCGGCGAGCCGTCCTCGACATCCGCCACCAGGACGCCCGTTTCGTTATCATAGCCGAGTTGGGCGGCCAGGTCGGGAGTCAGGGCCTGCAGGGAAAGACCGTAAGTGCCGGTCTTTTCGACCGCGGTTTCGCCGCTGCCCGCCTCGTGTTTCCGCTTGCCGATGGTCACCTTGATCTGCAGCGGTTTGCCGCCGCGCAGGATGTCGAGGCGGACGACCGTCCCCGGGGTGGTCATGGCGATGGCATTACGGAATTCATTGACCTTGCCCACCGGTCGACCGTCGGCCTTGAGCAGAACGTCGCCCCGCTGCAGCCCGGCCTTGGCGGCCGGAGAGCCGTCGATGACCTTGGAGACCAGGATGCCCTTGGCTTCCTTGAGGCCGAAGGACTGGGCCAGATCTTCGGTCACATCCTGGATGTAGACGCCGAGCTGGCCGCGAGTGACGGTTCCGGTTTCCACCAACTGGTCGCGGATCTTCTTGGCCATGTTGATCGGGATGGCGAAACCGATCCCCATGTAGCCGCCGCTGCGGCTGAAGATGGCGGTGTTGATGCCGACCGCCTTGCCGTCGAGGTCGACCAGCGGGCCGCCGGAGTTGCCGGGATTGATGGCGGCATCGGTCTGGATGAAGTTTTCATAATCGTTGATGCCGATGCCGCTGCGTCCCTTGGCGCTGACGATGCCCGCGGTCAGGGTATGGGAGAGGCCGAAGGGGTTGCCGACCGCCAGCACCCAGTCACCGACCTCGAGTTTGTCCGAGTCGCCCAAAGGCAGCACCGGCAGATCATGGGCGTCGATCTTGATCACCGCCACGTCGGTCGGCGGATCGGTGCCGATCACTTTGGCCTTGAATTCCCGCCCGTCAAGCAGGCGCACCGTCACCTTGTCGGCGTCGCCGACGACGTGGTTGTTGGTCATGATCAGGCCGTCGGGGGAAATGATGAAGCCGGAGCCCTGCCCCTGGATCATGCGTTTCGGCATCTTGCCGGAGCCGTGCCCCTCGGGGGGAGTGCCGAAGAAGCGGTGAAAGAATTCGTCGCCAAAGGGGCCGTTGAAGGGCGACCCAAAGGGGATCATCTGCTGTTGGTCGGCGGTCTTCTCCACCTGGATGAAGACCACTGCCGGCGAGACCTGCTTGGCCACGGTGCGGAAGGCCTGGCCGGTCTGGCGCAGATTTTCCAGCCCCTGCTCCTGGGCGCCGGCGAGGCCGGGAAGTGCCACCAGGGCCGCCAGGAAGAGACCGAGCAGGAGGTGCAAACGGGTGGTTCGTCGTGTCGTCATGGTGAGCTCCTTGGTTGGAATAAGGGGCGCAGCGGCGGACAGAGCGCCCGCGCCCGGTCGATGAGATGGTCGATGTCGAAGGGTTTGTCGAAGGTCGCGGCCGCCCGCAGCCGGCGGGCCGCGGCGTGGGTCGCCGGGTCGCCGAAGGCGGTCATGCAGATCACCGGCGGTGGCTGCGGCTGGTCACCGAGGCTCTCCAGGACTTCCAGCCCGGTAAGGCCGGGCATACGGATGTCGGTCACCACCAGGTCGATCGGTTCCGCCGCGCCGTAGAAGCTGTCGTGAAGCCGCTCGAGCAGGCACAGACCGTCGCTGCAGCTGACGACTGCGTACCCCTCGCGGAAAAAGCAGAAGGCAAGCAGTTCGCGCAGCGCAGGATCGTCTTCGGCGATAAGGACGTTGGCCGGGCGGCCGGTGGATTCCGGAATAGCGGTCATCGGCGTTCTCCTGAAGGATTCGCCTTTTTCTATCGCAACCGGCGTGCCAGAATTAATCGCTTGAAAATCAGGTGGTTACGGATTTACCTTCGAGGCAATACGCCCCGCAGGGGCATTTTGCCCCGGAGACGGGCGAATCAGGACGATGCGCCCTCCTGCAGTTTCCGATAGAGGGTCTTGCGATCGATGCCGAGAATACTCGCCGCCAGGGTGCGGTTGCCGCCGACCCGCTCCAGGACCTGGTGCAGGTAGCGCCGTTCAATCTCCGCCAGGGGCAGCAGGTCGCCGGCCGGCATTGCCGGGCTGGTTCGTGGCGGGGGCGCGGCGGCCTGGCGCAGGCGCTCGGGGAGATCCTCGACGGTCAGCCGCTCGTGGCGGGTGAGGGCCACGGCCCGCTCGATGACGTTGCGCAGCTCGCGGACGTTGCCCGGCCAGGCATGGGCCAGCAGGCGGGTGGCCGCCTGCTCGGTGAGCCCCTTGACCCCCTTGTGAAAGCGTTGGGCGAATTCGTCGACGAAAACCTGGGCCAGCAGCAGGATGTCGTTCCCCCGGGCCCGCAGCGGCGGCAGGTCGAGGGGGAGAACGTTGAGCCGGTAGAAGAGGTCTTCGCGAAAAGTCCCGGCGGCGATCGCCTCCTCGAGGTTGCGGTGGGTGGCGGCGACGATGCGCACGTCGCAGTCGATCTCGCGGTTGCCGCCGACGGGTCGGACCCGCCGTTCCTCGAGCACGCGCAGCAGTTTCGGCTGTAGCGCCAATGGCAGCTCGCCGACCTCGTCGAGCAGCAGGGTGCCGCCGGAGGCCTCGAGAAAGAGGCCGCGGCGGCTGTTGCGGGCATCGGTGAAGGCACCCCGCTCGTGGCCGAAGAGTTCGCTTTCCAGCAGCGTCTCCGGCAGCGCCGCGCAGTTGACGGCGGTGAAGGGGCCGGCGCTGCGTGCGCTCTGCTCATGGAGGGCCCGCGCCACCAGTTCCTTGCCGGTGCCGCTTTCACCGGTGATCAGCACCGAACTTTCGAGACCGGCCAGGCGTGCCACCAGATCGCGGATTTCGGCGATGGCGGCGCTCTCGCCGAGCAGGGCGCCGGGGCCGCGGCTGCGGCGCACCTCGTCCTGCAGCCGGTGCAGGGTCTGCTCCAGCTGGCGGTGGCGGACCGCCCGCCGCACGGTGTGGGTGAGCAGATCGAGGTCGACGGGCTTGGTGACGAAGTCGTAGGCGCCGGCGCGCAGCGCGGCAATGGCGGTGTCGAGACTGCCGAAGGCGGTCAGGATGACCACCGGCAGTTCCGGGCATTCATTCTGCAGGCGGGCGCAGAGGTCGAGGCCGCTGGTCCCAGGCATGTTCAGGTCGGTGAGCACCGCATCGACTTCGTTGGTCTGCAGCAGGGCCAGCGCCTGGCCGCTGTCGGCCGCCGTCAGTACCGTGTGCCCCTGCCGGGAGAGGTCTTCGCTCAGCAGGCTGCGCATTTCCCGGTCGTCATCGACCACCAGCACCCGGCCCTTGATCGCCTCAGCCATCCTTCTGCTCCTCCTGCTCTGGCGCGGTCAGGGGAAGGTAGACGTTGAAGCAGCTCCCTTCCCCGGGCCGGCTGTCGACACCGATCCAGCCGCCATGCTCCTGGACGATTCCATAGGCGATGGAGAGGCCAAGTCCGGTCCCCTGGCCGATATCCTTGGTCGTGAAGAAAGGGTCGAAGAGATGCGGCAGGTGTTCGGCGGCGATACCGCTGCCGTCATCCTGGATGGTGACGACCGCCCAGGGCCCATCGCCCTCCCTCCCGGCCTCGGCGGGGAGCGAGGCCGCCGTCGCGAAGCGCAGCTGCACGTGGCCACCCGGCGCCAGAGCCTGCAGGGCATTCATCACCAGGTTGGTCAGCACCTGCTGCAGCTGGCCGGGATCGGCGGCGACCGCCAGCGGTTCGGCAGCAGGGACCAGCATTAGGCTGGCCTGTTGCTTGGCGGCCACCGGGCGCAGCATTTCGATCACCTTGGCCGCCAGACCTTCGAGGTCTACCCGGCTGGTGCGGGGGCTGCCGCGGCGGGCGAAGTCGAGGAGCTGGCGCATGATGGCGGTCATCCGTTCCGCCTGCTCGCCGATGATCCGCGCCGAGCGGGCAACGTCTTCGGGAGGGAGCCCCTCGCCGGCGATCAGCTTGGCCCGGCCGGCAATGACATTGAGCGGGGTGCCGAGTTCGTGGGCCATGCCGGCGGAGAGACGGCCGATGGTCGCCAGGCGCTCGGTGTGGCGCAGCTTTTCCAGGGCCTCGAGGCGCGCCCGGTCCGAGTCGCGGGCATGGGCCAGCTGGCCGCGCATGCGGTCGAGGGCTGCTGCCAGAATGGCGATTTCGTCATGGCCGCGTACCTCCACCGGGGCCGAGAAGTCTCCCGCGGCCATTCGCTCGGCCTGGGCGGCCAGCCGCTGCACGGGGCGGGTGACCAAAAAGCTGCCGACCACTCCGATCAGCAACAGGCTGAAAACGACCATCGCCGCCAGCAGCAGCGCCGAGCGGTTCATGCTTTCGCGGACGTAGCCGTGCAGGCCGGCCAGCGATTCGCCGATCTCGATGGCGCCACGCTGGCCACCGGGCCCCTGCAGCGGGAGGTAGGTAAAAAGAAAATCGCGGCCGTCGCTGGTTTCGGCAATCACCGTGACCACTTCGCCGCGGCGGGCTGCGGCCAGTTGATCCCCCTTGACCCGCGGCCGGAAGCGGGGATCGGGCTGATCTTCAAGGGAGACCCAGCGCAGCTGCTGGTCGCTGACCACGCTGTCCACCTGCTGCAAGAAGGCCTGGACGGCTGCTTCCCCCTTGCGCTGCCAGATCTCGATCACCAGGGGGCGCAGGACCTGGCCGACCAGGCGCGCCTCCCGGCTGAGGTTGGCCTTGAGCACCGCGGTCTCGCGGCGCACCGTCTGGTAGCTGTGAATCGACAGCAAAAGAGCGATGCCGAGCAGGATGAGAAGGGCGATCTTCAGGGTGAGGCGCATGACTGAGCTCCCGGCCGCCGGCGTGGCGGGGCTTCATGATGCCGCCGCCGCGGTGTCTTGTCAACCGACGGACCGCTCACCTCCCCAGGAACCGGCCGATCCCTTCCGCAAAGGCGACGGGCCGGAGTGAGAAGGTCGCGGCCCAGGGAGCCGGATCGCAGACGTTCCCCTCAATGAGCATGGTCAGCTGGCTGGTGGTGATGGGGAAGCTCGGGAGACCTTCGAGCAGGGCAATGACCGGCTTCATCAGCAGCAGCGGCTGATGCAGCTTGCGAACGTGGTCTCTGCCCAAGGCTTTCCCTATCAGGTCGAGGATTTCGTCGTAGCTGTAGTCCTGCCGGGCCGCAGCAGTGGTAGGCCTGCCCCGCCGTCTCCGGCCGCTCCAGGGCGCCGACGAAGCCGGCCGCCACGTCTTCGACCGCCACCGGCGACATCCGGTATCGGCCGTCGCCGAGGACCGGCACCACCGGCAGTTTGCGGACCAGGCCGGCGAGCATGCTGACGAAGGCGTCGCCACGACCGTAGATCAGCGAGGGGCGGAAGATCGTCCAGTCGAGGGTCGAGGTCCGGACCGCCTGTTCCGCGTCCCACTTGCTGCGATGATAGGGGGAGGCGGCGTCCTTGCGGGTGCCGTTGGCGCTCATCTGCAGGTAGCGTTTGACGCCGCCGGCGGTGGCGGCAGCCACCATATTGGCGGTGGCGAGGTGATGGAGCCGTTCGAAGGTGATTCCCCGGGCGGGGAACTCGCGGATGATGCCGACCAGGTGGATTACCGCCTGGCAGCCGGCCACGCCCTTTTCCAGCGACGCGGGGTCGAGGACGTCCCCGAAATGGATTTCCACCCCCTCGCGGATCGGCAGCTTGCCTTCCGACCCCTCCCGAACCAGGCAGCGGGCCGTATGGCCGGCCGCCAGAAGCTGCCTGACCACCTCGCTGCCGACGAACCCGGTACCGCCGGTAATGAAAACTCGCATAGGTAACCTCCGCTTACAGGCTCGCGGCGCAAGGCGCGGGGCTAAAGGCCTGGCCGCCTGGATTCAAGCTTATGCCGGGAGCCGCGTGCCTCCCGTCGGCCTTTATCCCTTTACGACCGCCAGCGGTCGCAGCCGGGCGACGATCCGGCCGATCCCGGCCCGCGCGACGATGTCGACCACCTCGGCGACGTCCTTGTAGGCCTCCGGAATCTCCTCGGCCACCGTGGCGCGCCCGGCCGCCCGCACCAGGATCCCCGTCGCCTGCAGCTCGGCCTCGATGTTGCGGCCACGGGCGAGGCGCTTCGCCGCGTGCCGGGAGAGGACCCGGCCGGCGCCGTGACAGGTGGAGCCGAAGGTCTCCTCCATCGCACCCGGGGTGCCGACGAGAACGAAGGAGTAACGCCCCATGTCGCCGGGGATCAGCACCGGCTGGCCGACCGTGCGGTAGGCTGCCGGGGTCTGCGGATGGCCGGGCGGAAAGGCCCGGGTCGCTCCCTTGCGATGGACGCAGAGCCGCCGCTGCCTGCCCGGCGACGGTGTGTTCCTCCCACTTGGCAATGTTGTGGCAGACGTCGTAGACCACCGAGAGGCGCAGCTCTCCCTCCCCTTTGCCCAGGACCTGTTCGAAGGACTGGCGGACCCAGGCGGTGATCAGCTGGCGGTTGGCGAAGGCGAAGTTGGCGGCCGCCGCCATCGCGGCCAGGTAGTCTTTTCCCTTCCGGACTGGTCAGCGGCGCGCAGCAGAGCTGTTTGTCGGGAAGTTCGATACCGTAGTTGCGGCTGGCGCGGAGCATGGTACGCAGCCAGTCGTCGCAGACCTGGTAGCCGAGGCCGCGGCTGCCGGTGTGGATGGAGACGGTGAGCTGGCCGACAAAGAGGCCGAGGGCAGCGGCGGCCGTCTCGTCGAAGATCTTCTCGACGCGCTGGATTTCAAGAAAGTGGTTGCCGCTGCCCAGGGTGCCGAGCTGGGCCCGGCCGCGCTCCAGGGCCCGGTCCGAGACCAGCTCCGGGTCGGCTCCGGCGATCGTTCCGCCTTCCTCGATGTGGTCGAGGTCGGCGGCGCTGCCGTAGCCATGGGTGACCGCCCAGCGCGCCCCCTGCTCCAGGACCCGGCGTTCCTCCGCCACCATCAGCTTGAAATCCTTGCGGTGGGAGCCGACCCCCGAGGGGACATTGCGGAACAGGGCGTCGGCCAGTCGGGCCAGGTGGGGGGCTATTTCTTTGGCGTCGAGGGCACTGCGCAGCAGGCGCACCCCGCAGTTGATGTCGTAACCGACGCCGCCCGGGGAGACCACGCCGTCTTCGGGATCGAAGGCGGCCACACCGCCGATGGGAAAACCGTAGCCCCAGTGGATGTCGGGCATCGCCAGGGAGGGGCCGACGATCCCCGGCAGGGTGGCGACGTTGCGCACCTGGTCCAGGGCCTGTTCCTGCTGCAGCGCATGGATCATCGTCTCACTGGCGAAGACCAGGCCGTCGGTGCGCATCGCGCCTTCGCGGGGGATGCGCCAACGGCAGTCGTCGATGCGCTGGAGCTTGACGCTCATCGGTTTGCTCCGCGGTTCTTCAAAGGTCCAGATAGAGGCGCGCCCGCCACCGGCCGCCCTGTTGGACAACCTCCAGTTGGTGCCAGGTGGCCGCTTTCACCTCCCGATCGGGAGGCGGGATGGTGCCGTCCAGCAGTACCCCGCCGATCCGGCCGGTCAGGTGGGTCGGGGAGATGGCCTCGATCCGGAACTGCTCCGGGAAGAGGCCGTCGACCTCGAGCCGGTAGAGGATGATATTCAGCCAGTTGATCAGCAGCTCTTCGAAGTCCTCGCCGGCGACGGCGACCTCCCGCCAGTCGGAGCAGGGGCGCGGCGGAAGGTCGCTAAGCACCGCCCGCAACCCTTCCGCGGCGGCGGTAAAGAGTTGGGCCGGACTCTCTCCCGTCGCCTCGATTCCCATATCGGCGGTATGTTCGAGCAACCGAAAAGTGCCCACGCCCGCTCCGGCCGGAAAAAAGACAACCGGCGAACGCTGGTGCCGTTCCCGGTTGAGTGTGCAGCCGTTTGCCTCCGCCTATTCGACCCGTTCCCAGGTCACGCGGCAGATCGCATGATCGTCGGCCCAGGCGACCTGCAAGTCGCCCTGGTGGGCCTTGTGCAGGGCTCGCCCGAGATGCTCGGCGAGCTTCTCCTCGGTGGTTTCGATGATGAGATCGGCGCCCTCACGCTCCATGCGCATGATGCGCTGCAGAGGGTTCTTGGCCATCGCTTTGGTTTCCTCGTTGCGCAGGATGTTGCGAATCTCTTCCTCGTGATCCCAGAGGTAGCCGCCGCGCAGCGTCACCACCCCTTCGGGGTAATGCTCGGCGATCTTCTGGCAGGCGGGACAGGTGACCTCGTGCAACCCTCCCTCGCTCCGCAGCCGGGAGACCAACTGCGGGTCAAGATACCAACGCTTGTTGCGGTAGAGGGCCTGGCAGGAGCGGCAGACCGCCGGTTCCCTGGGTCCTTCTTCGGGGAGGTAAGGGTCGGCGCTGGTTTTGACCCGCCCTCGCTTGTCGCTGATGCCGAACTTGCGCACATCGCGTGTCATGACAAATCCCCTTTCCCTAGGTGTTTCCCATAAATCCAGTATAGCAGCAAACCCTTTTCTGTATAGGTGGTATGCGGAACGGGGCGGCGGGCTTGCCAGCCGGTAAACAGAGGTTAAACTGCTTCAAAACAACCCGCCGAGTTGTTCCTTTGGAACGTATACATCAGCCGCCTCGACATATGGTATGGCGTATACATTATCTGGTTAAATCGTCCTTGACAGGGTCCGGCAAAGCCGATATTAACGTTGTTATATTTTGCTCATTTGACGATTTATAAACTGTCTTCAGGGCACTGCCTAAAGCAGAAAATGACGTTTTGTTGGTGGCGTTCCGTCTAACTGCAAAGGAGGTCTGATCGATGAACAGCGAGCAACATCCGGAGCCGGTTTCCATACCGGAAGAGATTCTGCAGCGGATGGAGGCCCGGGGCATCAGCCGCCGCGACTTCATCAAGTTCTGTACCGCAACCACTGCGGCCCTGGCCCTGCCGCTGAGCCTGATGCCCAAGGTGGCCGCGGCCGTCGAGGACAAGCGTGTCCCGGTGATCTGGCTCGAATTTCAGGACTGCGCCGGCGATTCGGAAGCCTTCCTGCGCGCCAACCAGCCGACCGCCGCCGCGATCATCCTCGATCTGATCTCCCTGGAATACCACGAGACGCTGATGGCTGCGGCCGGCCACCAGGCCGAAGCCGCCAAGCAGGCGGCGATGGAGAAGTACAAGGGTGAGTACATCTGCATCGTCGAGGGCGCAATCCCCCGCGGTGACGGCGGCGTCTATTGTACCGTCAGCGGCGAGAGCGCAGTCGACACCCTGAAGAAGGTGGTGGGCAACGCCAAGGCAACCATCGCCGTCGGCAGCTGCGCCGCCTTCGGCAACATCCCGGCCGCCGCCCCCAATCCCACCGGGGCGGTGGGGGTCAGGGACGTGGTTCCCGGCGCGGCGGTGGTCAATCTGCCGGGCTGTCCGTTGAACGCCGAGAATCTCACCGCCACCCTGGTCCACGTGCTGACCTTCGGCAAGCTTCCGGCCGTCGACAACCTCGGCCGGCCGCTCTTCGCCTACGGCAAACGCATCCACGACAACTGCGAGCGCCGCGCCCATTTCGATGCCGGCCAGTACGTGGAATCCTTCGGGGACGCCGGAGCCCGGCAGGGGTGGTGCCTGTACAAGATGGGGTGCAAGGGGCCGGAGACCTTCCACAACTGCCCGACGGTCCGCTACAACGAAGGGACCAGCTGGCCGGTCATGGCCGGCCACGGCTGCATCGGCTGCAGCGAACCGCAGTTCTGGGACACGATGACCCCCTTCTACCGGCGCCTGCCGCAGGTGCCGGGATTCGGTATCGAGGCGACCGCCGACAAGATCGGTCTCGGGCTGGCGGCGGCCACCGCCCTGGCCTTCGGTGCCCACGGGGTGGCGAGCGCCTTCCGCAAGGGGGATGCCATGGAATCGGACAAGGTGAAGAAGGAGGACTAGGCAATGGCGAAGAAGATAGCAGTCGACCCGGTGACCCGCATCGAGGGACACTTGCGGATAGAGGCCCAGATCGAGGGGGGGAAGATCACCAATGCCTGGAGCTCCTCCACGATGTTCCGCGGTATCGAGACGATCCTCAAGGGGCGCGACCCGCGCGATGCCCATCATTTCACCCAGCGCTTCTGCGGCGTCTGCACCACCGTGCACTCGATCGCCAGCATCCGCTGCGTCGAGGATGCCCTGAAGATCCAGATTCCGGACAACGCCCGCCTGATCCGCAACCTGATCATCGGCATCCAGTCCGTGCAGGACCACGTCATCCACTTCTACCACCTGCACGCCCTCGACTGGGTCGACATCACCGGGGCGCTGAAGGCCGACCCGGCGGCCACAGCCAAGCTCGCCCAGTCGATCTCCGACTGGCCGCAGTCGAGCGTCACCTATTTCAAAGGGGTACAGGAGCGCATCGCCGCCTTCGTCAGCACCGGCCGCCTCGGGCCTTTCCAGAACGCCTACTGGGGGCACAGCGCCTACCGCCTGCCGCCGGAAGCCAACCTGATGGCCGTCGCCCACTACCTGGAGGCGCTGGAGTGGCAGAAGGACATCATCAAGGTTCATGCCATTCTCGGCTCCAAGAATCCCCATCCGCAGACCTTCCTGGTCGGCGGCATGGCGATCCCGGTCGACCCCAACAGCCAGAACGCCATCAACGCCGACAAGGTCGCCTACATCGGCAAGCTGCTGAAGAAGGCGCGGATCTTCGTCGAGCAGGTTTACATCCCGGACCTGCTGGCGGTCGCCTCCTTTTACAAGGAGTGGGCAGGGGTCGGCGGCGGGGTCGGCAACTTTCTCAGCTACGGCGACTTACCCTTGGACAACAGCGGTGGCACGGACAACCTCTATCTGCCCCGCGGCGTGATCATGGGCAAGGACCTGGCCAATGTCATGGCCATGGACGAGCAGAAAATCACCGAGTACGTCACCCACTCGTTGGTACAGCTACTCCAAGGGGGACGACAAGGGACTCCACCCCTACGATGGCGAGACCAGCCAGAACTACACCGGACCCAAGCCGCCTTACGACTTCCTCGACACCGAGGGCAAGTATTCCTGGGTCAAGGCGCCCCGGTATCTCGACCAACCGATGGAGGTCGGTCCGCTGGCACGCATGGTGATCGCCTATGCCAAGGGGCACAAGGATGTCAAGCAGACCGTCGACTTCGTGCTGAACAAGCTCGGGGTCGGCCCCGCAGCCCTCTTCTCGACCCTCGGCCGCACCGCCGCCCGCGGCATCGAGACCCTGCTGCTGGCGCAGAAGAACGAACTCTGGCTGCAGCAGCTGACCGACAACATGGGGCGCGGCAACCTCGAAGTCCACAACGGCGAGAAATGGGACCCGGCGACCTGGCCGAAGGAGGCGCGGGGCTTCGGCTCCCACGAGGCGCCGCGGGGTGCCCTCGGGCACTGGATCCGCATCGAAAACGGCGCCATCGCCAACTACCAGGCGGTCGTCCCCTCGACCTGGAACGCCGGCCCCCGTGATGCCATGGGGCAGATGGGTCCCTACGAGTCGGCCCTGATGGGGACGCCGATCGCCGACCCGGAAAAACCCCTGGAGATCCTCCGCACCATCCACAGCTTCGATCCCTGCCTGGCCTGTGCCGTCCACGTGCTCGACGGCACGGGGACGGAAATCATCCGGGTCAAGGCCCTGTAAAGGAGGTCCGCCATGCTCGAAATACGCTACGTATGGGAATGGCCGGTCCGGATCACCCACTGGGCCAACGTCCTTTCCATTACGGTGCTGTCGGTGACCGGGTTCTACATCGGCGCCCCCTTCGTCCAGGTTTCCAGTACCTCCCAGTTCGTCATGGGCTGGGTACGGTTCATTCATTTCAGTTTTGCTTATCTCTTCGCCATCTCCGTCCTGACGAGGCTGATCTGGGCCTTTTTCGCCAACCACCACGCTTCCTGGCGGGCGTTCTTCCCACTGTTCTTCAAGGAGGGGCGCAGCAACGCCTGGAAGATGTTCCGCTACTACACCTTCACCGGGCGGCAGATCGCCTACGAGGTCGGCCACAACGCGCTGGCGGCGACGGCCTACTCGGGGGTCATGGTCCTCTTTCTGCTGCAGATTGCCACCGGTTTCGCTCTTTACAGCCAGTTCGCACCAGGCTCGATGGTGGCGGGAATTTTCGGCCCCGTCAATGCCCTGATCGGCGTGCAGTGGCTGCGACTGACCCATCACCTGATCATGTGGCTGCTGATCGGCTTCGCCATCCATCACGTCTACAGCGCCTGGCTGATGGACGTGAAGGAACGGAACGGCACCATGGCCAGCATCTTCGGCGGTTACAAGTTCATCGAGCCGAGGGATTTGAAGTGAGCATCCTGGTGCTGGGGCTGGGCAATGCGCTGATGGCCGACGACGCCTTCGGCGGGCAGGTGATCGCGGAATTGCAGGCGCGCTATACCTTTCCCGCCGAAGTAACCCTCCTGGACGGCGGCACCTTGGGCCTCGATCTTTTGCCGCATCTGGAGGGGGTGGGAAAACTGCTGGTGGTCGATGCCCTGGAGATGGCGGCGGCGCCGGGAGCGGTTTTCCGCCTCGGCGGCGCGGAGGTGCCCAGGGCCTTTGCCGGCAAGCTGTCGGTCCACCAGATGGGGGTTCAGGACCTGCTCGCGGTGGCCGAACTGCAGGGGCACCTTCCCGGTGAGCTGGTCGTCTGGGGGGTGCAGCCCGGGTCGATCGAGATGGCGCTGGAGCTGACACCGCCGGTGGCGGCGGCACTCGACGAGGTCGTCGCCGGCATCGTCGGCGAACTGCAGCGCTGGGCGGCCGAACCGCAACGGGTGGCCTGAAATTGGGAATGTCTTGCCAGAAAGGGCGCCGCCGGCGCCCTTTCTGCTTGCCCCTGTCGGAGGTCGAAGATGCCCCGTCGTCTAGCCCTTTTTGCGCTGTTTCTGGTTCTTGTCGGGTGCAGCGAATCGTCCCCCTCCTATCCCGAGCGGGAGCCGCCCCAGGGGTTTCTTCAGCAGCCGGCCAACATCGTCGCCGGCGCGGAAATCTTCGCCTCCCACTGTGCCCGCTGTCACGGCACGCCGGGGGAGGGGCGCAGCCCCCGCGCCAACTTTTTCCAGCCGCCGGCGCCCGATTTCACCGATCCCAGGTATCGGCGGAAGGATCCGGCCTATCTCTTCTGGCGGATCACCAAGGGCAAAACCGTCGAACCCTATCTTTCCCGCGGCTCGGTGATGCCCGCCTGGGGCCCCTATTTCAGCGATTCCGAGATCTGGCAGCTGGTTGCCTACCTGCGCTCCCGGTCTACCGAGTGATTCCGCTCACTTGAAATGCTCGAAAGCGGGGGCCTTGCGGTAAAACCTTTTTTTAGTCAGAATTTTCTTTTTTATTTTTGGTAAATTTGCTAGAGTCCCTTCCCGATAAATTCCGGGCACTTCCATCCCATTTTTGAGTGTTAATAAACGATGTGTACCAGGTCTTGGTGACAAAGTTCATCGTTGGCGCGGGCCGCAGGCGGGACACGGAACTTTGCTGAGGACCTGCCGGGGCCGGTTTTTCCCATTCAACTTGGGGCGTCCAAGGGGCACCCGATTTTTCGGAAAAGGAAGAGCGGATCATGATCGAGGCAAAGGATTTGGCGCTGAAAAGCATCGGCAAGGTGTACCACAATCTCGGCTACGACGAACTTTTCGAGCACGAGAGCCGCAACGACGAAGGTCGGGTTGCCGCCAACGGGACGATGATGGTCGATACCGGCAAGTTCACCGGCCGCTCCCCGAAGGACAAGTATTTCGTCCACCAGCTCCCCTCTTTTGCCAACATCGCCTGGGGCAAGGTCAATGTGGCCATGGCCCCCGAGGTCTTCGACGAGCTGCATGCCGAAGTCCTCGACTACCTCTCCGGCAAAGACATCTACGTGACCGACGGCTTTTCCGGCGCCAACGCCAAGACCCGCAAGTCGGTCCGTTTCATCACCGAGTTCGCCTGGCAGGCCCACTTCGTCAAGAACATGTTCATCCGCCCGGGGGAGCAGGAGATGGCCGACTTCGCTCCCAACTTTACCGTCTACAACGCCAGCAATCTGGTCAATAAGGACTGGGAGCGCCACGGTCTCAATTCCGAAGTCTTCGTCGCCTTCAACATCGAGAAGAACGTGGCCATCATCGGCGGCACCTGGTACGGCGGGGAGATGAAAAAGGGCATCTTCACCATGATGAACTACTGGCTGCCGCTGCAGGGGATCCTCTCCATGCACTGCAGTGCCAATGTCGGCAAGGCCGGCGACGTCGCCCTCTTCTTCGGCCTCTCCGGCACCGGCAAGACCACCCTCTCCACCGACGCCGCCCGCAAGCTGATCGGCGACGACGAACACGGCTGGGACGACGACGGCATCTTCAACTTCGAGGGCGGGTGCTACGCCAAGTGCATCAACCTCTCCGAGGAGAGCGAACCGGAGATCTACGGCGCCATTCGCCGCAATGCCCTTTTGGAGAACGTGGTCGCCAACGAGGACGGCATCATCGACTTCGACGACCGTTCCAAGACCGAGAACACCCGGGTCTCCTACCCCATCGAGCACATCGAAAACCACGAGCCGACCCTCAAGGCCGGCCACCCCAAGAACATCATCTTTCTCACCTGCGACGCCTTCGGGGTGCTGCCGCCGGTCTCCAAGCTGACCAAGGAACAGGCGATGTACTACTTCCTCTCCGGCTACACCGCCAAGGTCGCCGGCACCGAGCGCGGCGTCACCGAGCCCCAGGCGACCTTCTCGGCCTGCTTCGGCGAGGCGTTCCTGCCCCTGCACCCGACTGCCTACGCCAAGCTCCTCGGCGAGAAGATGGAGAAGTACGGGGTCAATGCTTACCTGGTCAACACCGGCTGGGCCGGCGGCGGCTACGGCGTCGGCAAACGCATGAGCATCAAGGCGACCCGCGCCTGCGTCAACGCCATCCTCGACGGCTCCATCGAAACGGCCGAGTTCGACGAGACCCGCTGGTTCCGCCTGCGGATCCCCAAGGCGCTCCCCGGGGTCGACGGCAACCTGCTCAATCCCCGCAACGCCTGGGCCGACAAGGAGAAGTTCGACACCACCGCCAACAAGCTGGCCGGGATGTTCATCGAGAACTTCAAGAAGTACATGAAGGACGGCGACGACTTCGACTTCACCCAGGCCGGGCCGCAGGCCTGAGACTTCCCGCAAACGGATGAAAAGCAGCAGGGGCGGCTCATATGAGCCGCCCCTGCTGCTTTTCATGATCATCCGCCGTGATCCTCGATTCCGACGACGGTTCCCAGCATGAAATCTCCCCGGCCCTTTCCCCCGGCCGGGCGGAATGCCGGTGCGGCATTCCCGCAGCTCCTGGCGGCTGCAGTTGCCATAAGTACGGGCCCCGGAAAACCGTTCCATGCCGGCCCAGGGTTTTGCTAAACTGGCGGCAACCGCGGTGTCCGGCACGGGATCCGCGGCAGCCAACCACGGGGCCGTTCCCCCGATCCCAAACCTGTTTACCGAGAGCCCTGAACCATGTGCCTGATCCTTTTCGCCTGGGAAGTCCACCCCGATTATCGGCTGATTCTCGCCGCCAACCGCGACGAATTCCATGCCCGGCCGACGGCGCCGGCCGGCTGGTGGCGCACGCCGCCGGGGGTGCTGGCGGGGAGCGATCTCGCCGGTGGCGGCACCTGGTTCGGCGTCGACCGGAGGGGGCGCTGGGCGGCGGTGACCAACTTTCGCGATCCCGTCCAGGTTCATCCGGGGGCTCGGTCACGGGGGCTGCTGGTCCGGGATTACCTGGCCACCGGTACCGCACCGTCCGCCTGGCTGGCGGAAGTGGCCGGCCAGGCGGAGGCGTATCGGTCCTTCAACCTGCTCGCCGGCGACGGCAACGAGGTCGCCTGGTTCGGCAGCCGCGACGGACCGGTCCGGATCCTGGCGCCGGGCATTTACGGCCTCAGCAACGCCCTGCTCGACACCCCCTGGCCGAAGGTGACCGGCGGCAAGGCGGCCCTTGCCGCGCTGCTGGGCAAGAACGCGGTGAGCGCCGAATCCCTCCTGGCCCTCCTCGCCGACCGAACCCCAGCCCCTGCTGCGGAGCTGCCTGCGACCGGGGTCGGTCGGGAACGGGAGCGGCTGCTCTCCTCTCGCTTCATCCGCAGTGCGGACTACGGTACCCGCTGTTCTACCGTGCTGCTGGTCGGGGTGGACGGCCGGG
The DNA here is from genome assembly GCA_963763205.1 of uncultured delta proteobacterium. Classification (GTDB taxonomy): domain Bacteria; phylum Desulfobacterota; class Desulfuromonadia; order Desulfuromonadales; family DDH964; genus DDH964. The sequence goes on from CAVXNQ010000008.1 coordinate 49,229, forward strand.
CCGAGTTTTATGAACGGCGCTTCGCCGCGGACGGCAGCTGCCAAGGCGAGGTCCGGGAATCCTTCCAGCTTCTCCGGTGACCCTGGGAAAACGCCCCAAGTCCCCGACACCAGAAGATAATTGCGGCTGGACATCGGCCGGTGCATCCGGTATCTTGTCCCCACCCCGCTCCGTCAGTAGCCGTGCGCCCCGCCTTGACAGGGCCGGAAGCGCGCCTAACCTTAAGCAGATGCCCCCATCCCGGCCCCGGCCGGCAGAAAGGTTACCCGTTTGGCAACCAGCCCGGAAAAGAAAGAGATCCAGGTCCCCGACGAACTTCCCCTGCTCCCGGTCCGGGACGTCGTGATCTTCCCCTACATGATCCTGCCCCTTTTTGTCGGCCGGGAAAAATCGATTGCCGCCGTCGATACCGCCCTGGCCGGAGACCGGCTGATCTTTCTCGCCACCCAGAAGGATCTCGGCGAGGAGGAGCCGGCCCCGGAGGATATCTATGCCACCGGCACGGTGGCGATGATCATGCGCATGCTCAAGCTTCCCGACGGGCGGATCAAGATCCTGACCCAGGGGCTGGCCAAGGGGCGGATCGAGCATTTTACTGCCACCGAGCCGCACTTCTCGGTCCGGATCGAACGCATCATCGAGCCGTCCCAGGCCGAGCTGCCGATCGAAACCGAGGCGCTGATGCGAACCGTCCGCGACCAGCTCGGCCAGCTCGTCAACCTCGGCAAGAGCATCCCTCCGGAAGTGATCCTGGTCGTGGAGAACATCGAGGAACCGGGAAGCCTTGCCGATCTGGTGGCGAGCAACGTCGGTCTCAAGGTGGCCGAGGCCCAGGACCTGATCGAGATCTTCGATCCGCTGGAGCGGCTGCAGCGCATCAAGACCCTGCTCTCCAAGGAGCTGGAGCTGTTGACGGTGCAGAACCGCATTCAGAGCCAGGCCAAGGAGGAGATGGGCAAGAGCCAGCGGGAATACTTCCTGCGCGAGCAGCTGCGGGCGATCCAGGCTGAACTCGGCGAGGCCGACCCGCGTGCCGAGGACGTCGCCGAACTGCGCGGCAAGCTGGAACTGGCCGCGCTGCCGCAGGAGGCGCTGGCCGAGGCCGAGAAGCAGTTGCGGCGGCTGGAGACGATGCATCCCGAGGCGGCCGAGTATGCCCTGATCCGCACCTATCTCGACTGGCTGGTGGAGCTCCCCTGGAGCCATGCCACCCGCGACAACCTCGATTTGAAGAAGGCGCGCCGGGTTCTCGACGAGGACCACTACGACCTGGAGAAGGTCAAGGAGCGGATCCTCGAATTTCTCGCCGTGCGCAAGCTGAAGAAGGATCTTAAGGGCCCGGTGCTCTGCTTCGTCGGTCCCCCGGGAGTCGGCAAGACCAGCCTCGGCAAGTCGATCGCCCGCGCCCTGGGCCGAGAATTCGTGCGCGTCTCCCTGGGCGGGGTGCGCGACGAGGCGGAGATCCGCGGTCACCGCCGCACCTACGTCGGGGCCATGCCCGGCAGGGTGCTGCAGGGGATGAAGCAGGCCGGCACCAACAACCCGGTCTTCATGCTCGACGAGCTCGACAAGATCGGTGCCGACTTCCGCGGCGATCCCTCGGCGGCGCTTTTGGAGCTGCTCGACCCGGAGCAGAACCACGCGTTCTCCGACCACTACATCAACCTTCCCTTCGACCTTTCCCGGGTTCTGTTCGTGGCCACCGCCAATGTCATGGACCCGATCCCCTCGGCCCTCAAGGACCGCCTCGAGGTCATTCGCCTGGCCGGCTACACGGCCGAGGAAAAGATCTCCATCGCTAACCGCTACCTGATCCCCCGCCAGCTTGAGGCCAACGGCCTGAAGAAAGGGGCCGTCCATTTCTCCCGCAACGCCCTGCTCGGGCTGATCACCGGCTATACCGCCGAAGCCGGCCTGCGCAACCTGGAACGGGAGATCGGCAGCATCTGCCGCAAGGTGGCGCGGCGCTTCGCCGAGGGGAAGAAGCAGCCGGTACGGATCAGCGAGAGCGGCCTCGCCCGCTTCCTCGGCCAGCCCCGTTACCTGCCCGAAGAGGAGCGCCGCGAGGACGAGGCGGGAATCGCCACCGGCCTGGCCTGGACCGAGGTCGGCGGTGAGATCCTCTACGTCGAGGTCAACACCATGAAGGGGAAGGGGACCCTGACCCTGACCGGGCACCTCGGCGAGGTGATGAAGGAGAGCGCCCAGGCGGCCCTCTCCTACGCCCGGGCGCACGCCGACGAGCTGGGCATCGACCCGGCGATGTTCGAGGCCCACGACATCCATGTCCACGTCCCGGCCGGAGCCATCCCCAAGGACGGTCCGAGCGCCGGGGTGACCATGGCCACCGCCCTGATCTCGGCCCTCTCCGGGCGGCGGGTGAGCAAGGACGTGGCGATGACCGGAGAGATCACCCTGCGCGGCAAGGTGCTGCCAATCGGCGGCCTCAAGGAGAAGGTGCTGGCGGCGGTGCAGGCCCACATCAGCACCATCATCATTCCCCGGCGCAATCTCAAGGACCTCGAGGATATCCCCCGCCACCTGCGCGGCAAGGTCCGGTTCGTTCCCGCGCAGAGCATGGCGGAGGTGCTCGCCGCGGCGCTGGTCGACCCGGCATGAAGCTGGCCGAGCTGGGCGAGTTCGGTTTCATCGCCCGCATTCGTCAGCAGGCAACGGACGGTGCCGGGGTGGTGCAGGGGATCGGCGACGACTGCGCGGCGCTGGAACTGCCGGCCGGGGAGCTGCTGCTGACCACCAGCGACCTGCTCATCGAGGGCGTGCACTTCCGCCGCGACTGGACCGGCATGGACGATCTCGGCTACAAGAGCGCGGCGGTCAATGTCAGCGATATCGCCGCCATGGGTGGCACCCCGCGCTTTCTCTACCTGGCCCTCGGGATTCCGGCCGAGCTGCCGCTGGCCGAACTGGAGGCGCTGGTCGGCGGCTTCCTCGCCGCCTGCAGCGAGTACGGAACCACCCTCGCCGGCGGTGATACCTGCCGCTCTCCGGGACCGCTTTTCATCTCCGTCACCGCCGAGGGGAGCATCCCCCCGGGCGAGCTGGTGCGCCGCAGCGGGGCGCGCCCCGGGGACGCCATCTATGTGACCGGCAGTCTCGGCGACAGCGCGCTGGCGCTTTACGACCTGGAGCGGGGCCGAACGCCTGACGCCGCGCTGCTGGCGCGGCACCATCGGCCGACGGCCCGCAGCACTGCCGGCCGCCGGCTCGCCGCCGCCGGCCTGGCCACGGCGATGATCGACATCTCCGACGGGCTGCTCGCCGATCTCGGCCACATCCTGGAGAGTGGGGCAGCGGGCGCCGTGGTGGATGCCGCCGCGCTGCCGCTGTCGCCGGCCGCACTTGCTCGGCTGCAGGGGGCACCGGAACTCTTCGAACGGGTCTTGAGCGGGGGCGAGGACTACGAGCTGCTGTTCACCGTCGCCCCTGCCGACGAAGCGCGGCTGGCGGCGCTGGTGAGCGCCTGGCCGCTGCCGGTGACGCGCATCGGCCAGGTGACGCCGCCGGCCGAGGGACTGCGGGTCAGGGATCGGGAGGGCCGGACGCGGGCGCTGGAGCCGGGAGGCTTCAACCACTTTTCCGGAGGCGGCCGTTAGCGTTGCCCGCCTCCGCTTCCGCCGGACTGGCGCGTGTCAGCCAACACCTTGCTAATGGGGCCCTGTTGAGAGATCCCTCGTCCCGGTCGATACCGTTTGTCGGCAGCGAGTTTCCCGCGGCGGAATTCGAGCGTCTGCGGGATCTACTGCTGGCGCGGCGCGGTTTCGACCTGCGCATGTACAAGGACCGCTGCGTCAAGCGCCGCATCGCCGCCCGTGTGCGTGCCTGTGGCTTCTCGACCGCGCTTCCCTACCTCGAGCGGCTGGGACAGGATGAGGCCGAGCTCGACGCTCTGCTGGCGGCGATCACCATCAACGTCTCCCAGTTCTTCCGCAATCCAGCGACCTTCCGCACCCTGGAGAGGGAGGTCCTCCCGGCCCTGGTGGACCGGGCGCGCGCGACGACGAAGCGGCGACTGCGTTTCTGGAGCGTCGGCTGCGCCAGCGGCGAGGAGCCTTACTCCCTGGCGCTGCTGGCGGCGGAACTGGGGGTTTCCGATGTGGAAATCGAAATCCGCGGCAGCGACCTGAGTGCCCCCGCTCTCGCCCAGGCGGCCGCCGGCTATTACGACCCGCAGCGCCTCAGCGAGGTCCCGGAGGCGGTCAGGGCGAAGTATTTCGTCCCCGAAGGGCAGGGTTTCCGGTTGCAGGAGGAGATTCGCCGCCGGGTCCGGTTCGAGCAGCAGGACATCCTGGGGGAGAGTGCCTATCCCCGCGCTTCCCTGATCCTCTGCCGCAACGTATTGATTTACTTCGCCCGGGCCGATCAGGATCGGATCCTGCGGCGTTTCGCCGTGGCCCTGGAACCGGGCGGGTACCTGGTTCTCGGGCAGGCGGAAACCCTGCTCGGTCCGATCCGGCAGCTGTTTGTCGCCGAGTACCCCCAGGAGAGGATCTTTCGCTACAGCGCCGGAGGCTGAGGCCTTGACCGGCGCCTGCCGGCCGTCAGGCCGGCCAGTGAAGCTGTTTTGCAAAGGAGCGGATCGATGCGTATCGACATCAGCTACAAATTCATCATGGGCTTTATCATCGTGGTGGGCTCCATCGTGGTACTCAACCTGGTGGTTCCCCAGCTCGGCATTCCCGAGGCCTGGCAGCAGCTGGTCAGCATCGGCTGCGCGATCCTGGTCGGCCTGCTGCTCGGCTGGGCGTTTTCCAAGGCGTTCACCGCCAATATCCGCCATCTCTCCGCGGCCGCCGAGCGGCTGAGCGAGGGGGATCTTTCCAAGGCCGTCCGCTTGCGCGGCAGCACCTTCCCCGACGAGACCGCGGACCTCGCCGGTTCCTTGAACCGGATGATGGAGAGCCTGCGGGACCTGGTCGGCACGATCCGCAATTCCGCCAACAAGGTCGCCGAGGCGGCCCAGGGCCTCTCCGCCACTTCCCAGGAGATGACCGCCTCCAGCCATGAGGTCTCCCATACCGTCGAACAGATCAGCCGGGGGGCCGAAACCCAGGCGGAGATGGTCGAGCGCTCCTCGCGCCTGATCCGGGAGATGGCGGTTTCCGTCGAACTGGTCGTCGCCGCGGCGAAGAAGGTCGTCCTCGCCGCCAACGACACGGCGCAGACCGCCCAGGGGGGCGGGGAGACCGCCCGGGTGACCACCGAAAAAATGAAAGGGATCCTGGTCGAGGTCGAAGGCAACGGCCGGCAGATCGTCTCCTTCGGCCTCCAGGTGCAGAAGATCGGCAAGATCGTCGAGGTGATCACCGGCATTGCCCAGAAAACCAACCTTCTGGCCCTGAACGCCACCATCGAAGCGGCCCGGGCCGGCGAATACGGACGTGGTTTCGCGGTGGTCGCCGAGGAGATTCGCAAGCTGGCCGATTCCACCAGCGAATCGGCCGGGGAGATCACCGGTCTGATCGAAACGATCCGCGAGCAGGGGCAGCAGGTTCAGGCCTCCATGAAGCAGACTATGGTCGAGATGGACGCCGGCCGCTCCGCCCTCGATTCGACGGTGACCGCCTTCGCCGAGATCATCCAGACCGCCACCAATACCCAGGCCAAGGCGACCAGCATCGCCGAGCTGTCGCAAAAGCAGGCGCAGGGGGCGGGCAAGGTGGTGGAGGCCATCGACGAGATTTCCAGGGTGGTTTCCGACAATGCCGCGGCGACTCAGGAAGTTTCGGCATCGACCCAGCAGCAGACCGCCTCGATGGAAGAGATGGCCCACTCCGCCCAGGGACTTTCCGCCCTTGCCGACCAGCTGCTGGAGGCGGTGCGGCGTTTCCAGCTCGGCAATGAGCGGAGCTGAAGAGACATGGATCTGGTTCTGACCTTTCGTCTCGGAGAGGAAGTCTACGGGCTCGAAATCGCCCAGGTCCAGGAGATCGTCGAAGCTACCGGCTTCGACTACATCCCCCTGGCACCGGCCGGATTTCTGGGGGCGATCAATTTCCACGGCGCGATCCTACCGGTCCTCGATCTGACGGGCTACCTCGGGCTGGCCGGGACCCAGCGGGACCAGCGGGTCATCGTGCTGCCGCCGTCCACCTGTGCTCTCGGCCTGGGGGTGACGCTGATCGGGCGCATTCTCCCCCTGGAACGGGACAGGCTGCTGCCGTTTCGCCAGGAACGGGAGACGGATGCCTTTATCCGGGAAGTGTTCAATCATAATGGCGACATGATCAACATGCTCGACCTGCCCCGGGTGCTGGCGAGCCTGGAAAAGCAATGAAAGAGGGACAGGAGGAGACGGATCGATGGGATTGAGGGTACTGATCGTCGACGATGCCTTGTTCATGCGCAACATGCTCAAGGATATCTTCATGCGTGCCGGCCACGAGGTGATCGGTGAGGCTGCCAATGGGGTCGAGGCGGTGGAGCGCTATCGCGAACTGCGACCCGACCTGGTGACCATGGATATCGTCATGCCCCTCAAGAGCGGCATCGAGGCGTTGCAGGAGATCACCGCCGAGGATCCCGCGGCCTGCGTCATCATGTGCAGTGCCCTGGGCCAGGACGCCCTGGTGATCGAGGCGGTCCAGTCCGGAGCCCGGGACTTCATCGTCAAGCCGTTCAAGGAAGAACGGGTGCTCGATGTCGTGCGGCACATCGCCGGCGGCGGATGAAGGGCCATTTTGAATGATGAATTTTGGATTTTGAATTTCAATCCAGAATTGATGCGGTCGCAAAATCCAAAAATGACCACAGAGCGCGCAGAGCTCACAGAGGTAAGGACTTAAAATCAATAAAATTTTTTCTGTGTTCTCGGTGTTCTGGTGGTGAAAAGGCCTTTTTTCGAGGTCATCAATTTTGGATTTTGAATTTCAATCCAGAATTCGCAATTCAAAATTCAAAATTGATTTCCAGGTTATCCCATGGACATGTCCAAATACCGCGGGATGTTCCTCAGTGAAACCGGGGAACATCTCAAGAGCATGAGTCGGCTGCTGCTCCAGCTCGAGAAGACGCCGGGGGACCGGGAGAGTATCGCCTCCCTGTTCCGCGAGGCCCATTCGATCAAGGGGATGGCGGCGTCCATGGGTTATAACACCACCGCCAGTCTGGCCCACCACCTCGAAGATCTGATGGATTCCTTCCGCAAGGGGGGGAGTGTCACCCCGGAAGCGGTCGACCGCATGCTCGCCGGCATCGATCTGCTCGAAGGGCTGGTGGCGGACATCACCGCCGAACGTCCCGAACGCAGCATCGCGGAGTTTCTTCACAAGGGGCCGGATGCCGCGGCGGAAATTGCTCCGCTCGAACTCCCGGCGGAGGTCGAGCCGGGCGCCGCTGCCACCGCCGACGGTGGTGACGGCGAGGTGCTGCACGTCGTGGTGACCCTGGATGCCGGCGCAGTGGCCCCGGCGGCCCGGGCAATGCTCCTGCTGCGGGAGCTGGCGCAGTGCGGTGCGGTGCGCTCGAGCACGCCGAGTCCCGCCGAGCTCCAACGGGGCGGGGCGATTCGCCAGCTCGCGGTCTGGCTCGTGCCGGATATGGCTGCCACCGAGATCGCGACCCGACTGCGGGCCATGCCCGACGTCGCCGAGGTCGAGTTCGGCGCCGATCGCCGCCAGGAGCCGTCTCACCATCGCGACGAGGGGCAACGCACGGTGCGGGTGCGCACCGAGCTGCTCGACCGCTTCATCAATCTCACCGGCGAGCTGATCACCAACCGCTACATGCTCCAGGGCGCCGCCCGCAGCGGGCAGTGGGAGGAGGTGAAGGGGGGGCTGAACCAGCTGACCCGCCTGCTCACCGATCTCCATCACCATGTCCTGCAGGTGCGGATGATGCCGGTGGAGAGCATCACCGGCCGGCTGCCGCGGGTGGTCCGTGACCTGGCCCGCAAGAGCGACAAGGAGGTCGAACTACACCTCGAAGGGGGCGAGGTGGAACTCGACCGGGCCATTCTCGAGGAGCTCGCCGACCCGCTGGTGCACATGGTGCGCAACGCCGTCGACCACGGCATCGAGCGCCGGGGCACGGTGACGGTGCAGGCCTGGCGCGAGAAGGACCTGGTGCTGATCGAGGTCGCCGACGACGGCCGGGGGATGGACCCCGCTCTGATCCGCCGCAAGCTCCTGGAAAAGGAGCTGCTCACCCCGGCTCAGGTCAAGTCCCTGCGCGACCGGGATGTGCTGCAGTGGGTCTGCCATCCGGGATTCTCCACCGCCGCGGTGGTGACCGAGACGTCCGGGCGGGGGGTCGGCATGGACGTCGTCAAGTCGGCGGTGGAGAACCTGGGCGGCATTCTCGACATCCAGTCCCGACCGGGTGCCGGGACCCGCTTCCTGCTCCAGCTCCCCCTGTCGGTGGCGATCATCCAGGTGCTGCTGGTCGAATGCGGGGGGAAGACCCTGGCCATTCCCATCACCCGGGTGGTGCGGACCATGGAAGTCGGGGTCGCGGAGATCCGCTCCTCGGGGCGCCAGCTGGTGATCCGCCTGGAGGAGGATGTGGTGCCGCTGCTGTCGTTGCGCAAGGCCCTCGGTTTTCCCTCTGTTCCGCAGGTTGCCGGCGTCCAGGTGGTACTCACCGAACTGCACGGACGGCGAGTCGGGCTGGTCGTCGATCGGCTGACCGGGCAGCGGGAGGTCTTTGTCAAGGCCCTCGAGTTCCCGCTCAACCAGATCGCCGGCCTCTCCGGGGCGGCCGTCCTCGGCGATGGCCACATCGTCTTTCTCATCGATCCCCAGACCCTGATAGAAACCCGTGCCGGTGCCGGTCCCCGCCAGCGCCAAGGAGAGGCCAGATGAGCTTTCCGTCACTGAGCGAAGACCAACTCGACGCCCTCAGGGAAATCAGCAACATCGGCATGGGCCATGCGGCGACGGCGCTTTCCCAGCTGATCGGCGAGACCATCTATCTGCGGGTGCCGCGGGTGACGGTGACCGATATCGCCCAGGTTCCCGAACTCCTCGGCGGCGCCGAGCGGGTCGTGGCCGGCATCACCCTGCAGGTGCTCGGCGACGCCCGCGGCAATATCCTGCTGATCTTCCCCCGTGACAGCGCCCAGCGTCTGCTGGCGCGGCTGCTCGGTAGCGAGGAGGAGGGGCTGCTGTTCAACGAGCTGGGGTCCTCGACGATGAAGGAAGTCGGCAATATTCTCGCCTCGGCCTATCTCAACGCCATGGGCAGCCTGCTGCACCTGACCCTGATCCCTTCGGTGCCGCTTTTGGCCTGCGACATGGCCGGGGCGGTGGTCGACTACGTGCTGATCGAACTTTCCGCCGCCGGCGACCTGGCGCTGATGGTGGAGACCGAGTTTCACGGTGTCGATCCCGGCGAGGAACTGATCAAGGGACATTTCTTTCTGCTTCCCGATGCGCGTTCCCTTGAGCTGATCCTCGACGTGGTCGGAGGACGGCGATGAGTGATCGGCTCAGCGTCGGCATTGCCGAAATCCGCATCGCCGAGCCGCCGGCACGGCTGGTGACCTACGGTCTCGGCTCCTGCGTGGCGATTACCCTGTTCGATGCCGAGCGCTGCCTCGGCGGCCTGGCCCACACCCTCCTCCCTTCGGCGCACCGCTCCGGTGACGTGCACCGCCCGGCCAAGTTCGTCGATGCCGCCATCGAAGCCATGGCGGCGGAACTGGTGGCCCGGGGCGCTGCTCGCCAGCGGCTGGCCGCGAAGATCTTCGGCGGCGCCAACATGTTCGAGCCGCTCCTCGGGGCCGCCGACAATGCCGTCGGCGCGCGCAACATCCGCAGCGCCCGCGAGACCCTGGTCGCCCTGGCGATCCCCCTGCTGGCGGAGGATGTCGGCGGCAATTTCGGCCGCACCGTCGAGTTCGACCTCGCCAGCGGCCGGGTGCGGGTTCGCGCCGTCCGCGGCCGCGAAGGGGAAATGCTCTTCTGACCCCCCACGCCCATCCAAGGAGATTCACCATGAAGCGTCCTGCCCTTGTTGCCCTGCTTTTGCTCGCCTGGCTGCTGCCGACGGGCACCGCGGCAGCGGCCGATCCGGGCGCCGTGGTCCGCACCCTGGAGAGCCCCTTCCGGGTCGGTGCGCCGCAGGCGAGCGCGATTCACGACTTCGAGGCCGACTTTTCCCAGGAGTCGAAGATCGCTTCCCTCGACCGCACCCAGCAGGGACGGGGCCGGATGGCCATCCGCTTCGTCCGCAGCGACTCGGGCCATCCGCCGCTGACCCAGTTCCGCTGGGACTACAGCGAGCCGAACCACCAGGTCATCGTCTCCGACGGCAGGACCATGTGGGTCTATCAGCCGGAGAATCGCCAGGTCATCGTCTCGGACATCACGACCGCCAACCGCAGCGAGGGCAGTAATCCGCTGACCTTTCTCACCGGCCTGGGCAACCTCGGGAGGGATTTCAACATCGCCCTGGCCGACCCGGAGCGCGACGCGCAAGGGAACTGGGTGCTGGAGCTGACGCCGCGCCACCCCTCGCCGCTCATCGCGCGGCTGCTGCTCGTCGTCGACCGGCGCGCCGTCGCCGCCTTCGCCCGCACCGGCAACACCGACGGCTATCTGCCGCTCCATGCCAGCCAGGTCTTCGATGGGGGCGGCAACAGCACGCTGATCGAATTCAGCAATATCCGTCTCAACCGGGGGCTCGGCGACCAGGATTTTCACTTCGCCATTCCTCCCGGCGTCGAGGTGGTCCGCCCCGGCGACCAGAAGCTGGACTTCTGAAACGCGGCGACCGCCGGAAAAACACCCGCGCTCCGGAGGGGCTTCCCTTCCGGGGCGCGTTCGTGCTATAAGTCATCGATTCGGCGGTGCTATCGGCCCGCCGGAAGTTTCCCGGAGAAGGAGGAGAACGATGCCGAGCTTTGACATCGTGTCCAAGGTGGACATGCAGGAAGTGGATAACGCGGTCAACCAGGCGCTCAAGGAGATCGCCCAGCGCTACGATTTCAAGGGGACCCACAACGAACTGAGCCTGGAGAAGGAGGCGATTCAGATCCTGGCGGCCGACGATTACAAGCTGCAGGCGATCGTCGACATCCTCAAGGGGAAGCTGGTGCGTCGCAACGTCTCCCCCAAGTGTCTCGACTTCGGCAAGAAAGAGCCCGCCTCCGGCGGCGCCGTCCGCCAGCGGATCGGCATCGTCCAGGGGATCGACAAGGAGAAGGCCAAGGAGATCATCCGGCGCATCAAGGAGACCAAGCTCAAGGTCCAGCCGCAGATCATGGACGATCAGGTGCGGGTCACCGCCAAGCAGATCGACGACCTGCAGGAGGTCATCCAGGTTCTCAAGGGGCAGGAGTTGGAGATCGAACTGCAGTTCGTCAATATGAGAAGCTAGAAAGGCAATTTTGAATTTTGAATTCTGAATGTTGAATTCAATTCAAAATTCGAAATTCAGAATTCATAATTTCCCCCTATTCAAGGCCACCATGAAACAAAAAGTAAGCCTGGTCAGCCTCGGCTGCCCGAAGAACCTGGTCGATGCCGAGGTGATGCTCGGCCACCTTCCCGCCGACCGCTACGAGATCGTCACCGACGAGGCCCAGGCCGACGTCATCGTCGTCAACACCTGTGCCTTCATCGGCGACGCCAAGGAGGAGTCGGTGGAGACGATCCTCGAGGTTGCCGACCACAAGAAGAACGGCCGCTGCAAGCTGCTGGTCGTCTCCGGCTGCCTGCCGCAGCGCTACCGCGACGAACTCGCCCTGGAGCTGCCCGAGGTCGACCTCTTCATCGGCACCGGCGACGCCCCGCGCATCGTCGAGCTGCTCGAGTCGACCCGCCCCGGCAGCGGACGCCGGGAGATCGGCCTGCCCGAGTACCTCTACGACCACACCACACCGCGGGTCAAATCCTCCCCCTTCTACTCGACCTACGTGAAGATCGCCGAGGGGTGCCACAACTTCTGCTCCTACTGCGTCATCCCCCAGCTGCGCGGCCCCCTGCGTTCGCGCAGCATCGCGTCGGTGGTCGCCGAGGTCGAACGGCTGGTCGCCGAGGGGGTGAAAGAGGTCAACCTCATCGCCCAGGACGTCACCGCCTACGGCCAGGACCGCCATGACGGCGCCCGCCTCGAAGAGCTGCTGCGGCAGCTGGTGAAGGTCGAGGGGTTGCAGTGGCTGCGCCTCCTCTACGCCTATCCCGACGGCATCAGCGACGAGCTTCTCGATCTGATGGCCGGCGAGACGAAGATCTGCAACTATCTCGATATTCCCCTGCAGCACGTCGACGATACGATCCTGGCGCTGATGAACCGCCGCGTCGACGAGGAGGGGATTCGCCGCCTGCTGCAGCGCATCCGCGAGCGGCTGCCCGACGCCACCCTGCGCACCTCCTTCATCGTCGGCTTCCCGGGCGAGAGCGAGGCGCAGTTCGCCCGCCTCCTGGCCTTCGTGGAAGAGGGGCATTTCGAGCGGGTCGGGGTTTTCCGCTACTCCCGCGAGGAGGGGACCGGCGCCGCCAAGCTTCCCGGCCAGGTCCTGGAACGGACCAAGAAGGCCCGCTACCAGAAGCTGATGAAGGCCCAGAGCCGGGTCTCCTTCCGCAAGAACCGGGCTCTGGTCGGCCGCATCGAGCCGGTGCTGGTCGAGGGCTTCAGCGAGGAGACCGAGCTGCTCCTGCGCGGCCGCAGCGTCCGCCAGGCCCCCGACGTCGACGGCCAGGTCTACATCACCGCCGGCCAGGCCGAGATCGGCGCCATCGTGCCGCTTCGGGTGACCGACTCCTCCGAGTACGACCTGATCGGCGAGATCGTCGGTGCCGAGAACTGACTCTCCTCCCCCGCACGAGCAATCTCCCGAGGTTCCCGTGATACGCTTCCCCCGCTTCCTCCATCTGCTGGCGCTGCTGCCCCTGCTCCTGATCCTCGGGGGCTGCCCGGGGCGCTCCGAGGCCCCGGCCGCGGTGCACCGCAGCCGGATCCTGATGGGAACGGTGATCGAAATCACCGCCTACGGTCCAGAGCAGAAACCGCTGGAGCGGGCGGTGGGCCAGGCCTTTGCGGAGATGGCCCGGATCGAAAACCTGATGACCCCGCACCAGCCGCAGAGCGACGTGGCGCACCTCTCCGCGGCGGACGGGCCGCTGCAGGTGAGTCCCGAAACCGCCGCGGTCATCGCCGCCGGGCTCAAGGTCGGCGCGGCCAGCGACGGGGCCTTCGACATGGGGCTGGGGCGGCTCAAGGACCTCTGGGACATCGAGGGGGAGCACCCGCGCATTCCCGGCGCCGAGGAGTTGCGTGCGGCGCTGGTGGGAACGGGGGCCGGGGACCTGCGGCTGGCGGGGCGGACGGTGACCAAGCGCGACCCGCGCCTGCTGGTCGACCTCGGCGGCATCGCCAAGGGCTACGCCGTCGACCGCGCCATCGCGGTTTTGCAGGCGGCCGGGGTGAAGCACGCCGCGGTCAACGCCGGCGGCGATATCCGCCTGCTCGGCGGCCGCGGCGACCGTCCCTGGAAAATCGGCATCCAGCACCCGCGCCGGAAGGATGCGATCCTCGCCACCCTGGAGCTGGCGAACACCGCGGTGGTCACCTCCGGCGACTACGAACGCTTCTTCGAGCGGGACGGGGTGCGCTATCACCACCTCTTCGATCCCAAAACCGGCCAGCCGGCCCGCCTCTGCCGGTCGGTGACCATCGTCGCTCCCGAGGCGATGCTCGCCGATGCCCTGGCGACCGCGGTCTTCGTCCTCGGCCCCGTGGCCGGGCCGGAGCTGCTGCAGCGCTTTCCCGGCTGCGAGGGGCTGATTGTCGCCGCCGACGGCAGCACCGTCACCACTCCGGGGCTGGCCGGCAAGGTGACATGGCGCTGAAGGGGGCGTGGCGCCGCACCCGCCCCCTCGACCGGCTGCTGGTGGCCCTGCTGCTGATTCTCTGCGGCGTCCTGCTGGTCTGGCTGCGCCCCGGCCCGCCGGGAAGCCGGGTGGTCGTCGAACGGGAGGGGACGGTGATCTTCACCGCCCCCCTGGACGTAGAGCGGACAGTGGAGCTGGCCGGGCGCCTCGGCCCGACCCGCCTGGCCATCCGCCAGGGCAGCGTCTGCATCCTCGATTCCCCGTGCCCGCGCAAGATCTGCATCGGCATGGGCAGCATCACGCGCACCGGCGAGCTGCTCGCCTGCGTCCCCAACGGCCTGCTGGTGCGCATCGACGGCGGTCCCGGCGCCCAACCTTCGGAACCTGCCTATGATCTCCTCAGCCGTTGATCCGCGCGAACTCGACCGCCAGCGCCGCCGGGTCTTCCTTGCCCTGTTCGCGGCCCTGGCGGTCGCCCTGCACACGGTCGAGGCCCTGCTCCCCTCGCCGGCCCCCTGGTTCCGCCTCGGCTTCGCCAACATCCTGACCCTGGTCACCCTTTTCCTCTTCGGTGGCCGCGCCGCCTGGGCGGTGGCCCTGACCCGCATCGGGGTCGGCTCGCTGCTCCTCGGCAACCTCTTCGCCCCGGGTTTCTTCCTCTCCCTCTCCGGCGGCGTGGCGGCCACCGCCCTGATGACCGGGGCCAAGGCGGTGGCCGGTCGCCACATCGGCCCGGTCGGGGTCAGCGCCCTGGGCGCCGCCGGTCACGCCAGCGGCCAGCTGCTGGTCGCCTGGCTGCTGCTGGTGCGCACCCCCGCCCTGTGGGGCCTCTACCCCTACTTCCTGCTCTTTTCCCTGGGCGCTGGCATCGCCAACGGCATTGCCGCCGACCTCCTGCTCGACGCCCTGCGCGATCACCCGGCCTTCGCCGGGCGGCTGGAGAGGGAAGGGCGCTGAGGGCAGGGACCCCGGCATAGTTCTGAAGGACAGGGGGGGAAGCGCAGGCGGAGCATGAGGCGGGGCAGGGTGCGTCGTCCCGGACGCTGGTCCGGGGGAGGGGCATCTGCTATACTCGGCGGCAGCCGGGAGGAGGGCGGTGGTTCAGGCGCCGGCCAGCTCCGCCACCTCCGCGGCGGCGAAGTGGTAGGGTTCCTTGCAGAATTCGCAGGTCACCGTGACCCCCTCTGCCTCGGCCGCCAGCTCCTGCAACTCGGCCCGGTCGAGGCTGCCGAGCATGGCCCGGACCTGGGCGCGCGTGCAGGTGCAGCGGTAGGCCAGCTCGGTGTGCGCCTGCACCTGGTAGGGGATGTCGGCGAAGAGTTCGGCGAGGATCTGTTCCGGGGCCTGGCCCCGGCCGAGCAGAGTGCTGACCGGCGGCAGGGCCAGGATCCGCTTCTCGAGGGTCGGCAGCAGGGCCTCGTCGCAGTCGGGCAGCGCCTGGATCAGAAAGCCACCCGCCGCCGCCACCTCGGCGCGGGAGCCGAGGACGACGCCGAGGGCGACCGACGAGGGAACCTGCTCGGAGTTGGTCAGGTACCAGGCGAGATCCTCGGCGACCTCGCTGGAAACCAGCTGCACCATGCCGCGGTACGGTTCGCGCAGGCCGAGGTCCTTGACCACCTGCAGGAAGCCGGCACGGCCGATGGCGCCGGCGACGTCGTAGCGGCCGGCCTTGGGCGGCAGCCCGGCCAGCGGCTGCTTGAGCGTGGCGCGCAGCCTGCCGTAGGCGTCGGTCTCGGCGGAGAGCTGGCGCAGTGGACCGTTCCCCTCGATGATCAGGGCGAGACGCTGCGCCCCCTTGAGCAGGCTGCCGAGCAGCGCCGCGGCAGTGACCACCCGGCCGATGGCCACGGTGGCGGTCGGGTCGGTCTGCTGGCGGTGACGGGTCTCCTCGGCGACGGCGGTGGTCAAAGCCGCGGTGGCCCGCAGTGAGCCGTCTTCGGTCAGAATGCGTACCAGGTGATCGTTCATCGGGGCTCCTTGCCGGAGGTTGCGGCCAATGGGGGGAGACTTCCGGCGCCAAGCTAGCCGAAAGGCGGTGCCCTTGGCAAGCCAAACTTTACCAGGAGGAAGCGATGAAAGTCATACTGCCCGTTGCCGGCAAAGGGACCCGGCTGCGTCCCCACACCCACACCAAGGCCAAATCCCTGGTGCAGGTCGCCGGCAAGACCGTCCTCGAGCACATTGTCGACCGTCTCAAACCGCTGCCGGTGGACGAATACATCTTCATCACCGATGAAAACGGCGGCCAGATCGAAGAGTTCATGCAGCGCACCTTCCCGGAGCTCTCCTGCAGCTACATCGTGCAGAAGGAGCGGCTCGGCCCGGCCCACGCCGTCGCCCTGGCGGCGCCGCGCATCGTTCCTGGGGAGGATGTCCTGGTGGTTTTCAACGATACCATCTTTGTCGCCGACCTGGGGCGGATTCCCGAGCTCTGTGCCGGCTGCGACGGGCTGATCTACTCCAAGGAGGTGGAGGACTACCAGCGCTTCGGCGTCAACGTCGTCGCGGACGGCTACATCGTCGACATGGTCGAGAAGCCCGACACCCCGGTTTCGAAACTGGCCCAAGTGGGACTCTACTACCTCAAGGACGGCGTCGGCTTCATGGCCTATCTGGAAGAGACCCTCCGCGCCGGCGAGACGGTCAAGGGGGAATACTACCTGCCGGCGGTCTTCATGCGCATGATCCGCGACGGCCGCAAATTCCGCGCCCCGGAGATCGACGCCTGGCTCGACTGCGGCAAGCCCGAGACGCTGCTGGAGACCAACCGCTACCTGCTCAAGGGGCGCCACCACAGCCACGGCGAGGTTGTCGACTCGGTCCTCATCGAGCCGGTCCATATCGGCGAGGGGGCGAAGGTGCGCAACAGCATCATCGGCCCCTACGTTTCGGTGGCGGCCGGCAGCGTGGTCGAAAACAGCATCATCCGCGATTCGATCATCAACGCCGGCAGCAAGGTCCGCTCCCTGGTCCTGGAGGGGAGCATCCTCGGCAACGCGGTGACCCTGATCGGCACGCCGGGGAAGATGAACATCGGCGACCACTCGCTGATCGAGATGGAGGGGTAAGGGCGGAAGCGAGGGGAACGTTTCAAGCTACCAGTGGGAAGTCAACCCGGCTATTCAGCCGACCCGGAAGCAGGTCCTGCCGTTTCAATTCCAACGGACGAGACCCCCTCCGGGCGAATGGCAGATCGATCCCGGGATGGAATCTTGAGAAGTAACAATAAGGCGGCCGTTTGGCCGCCTTTGCCGTTCGGGATGGTGTCGTGCGAGCCCCGTGAGGTGATGGCGGGACGTTCCCGCTACATCGCGAGGCTCACAAAGGCGTTGCGGATCTTGACCTTCGAGCCCTTCGAACCGGCCCCTTCCGTGGCGAAGTCCGCGATCTCGTCGGGGGAGAAGACGACTTTGACGGTGTGCTCTGCCGTCGTCACCTTCAGCCACCACTCGTCCCCGCCCAGCTTTTCCCATTCGACCCGGTCCGGGCGCAGCCCGTGCTGGGCGGCGTAGCGCAGGGCGACCTCCTGCAGCAGCGCCTGCCCCCTGCGGTGTTGTTCGTCCGTTTCGGTCATTGCCTGTCAATTCCTTTCGCCAAGAATCAAGCTGCCAACGGGCAGGGTTTCAATGTTGCATATCTGGGGTTGCTGCCAGGTGGATTTGTAATGCCCGCCAGGGGTAGGCCTCCAAGTTGCCACGTTAATAACCATCGGGCACCCGCTGATTTCCCGGGCCGCCCTCGGGATCAAAAAACGAGACTGCATCACCCGGGACCGGCCCGCTATGGTCGTTCAGCCCTCGAGAAAATCAGCGATTACCGCGCCAAGCTCCGGTTTGGTGACGGCACTCATGTGGTTGCCGGGCACCATGGCGTAGCGGCCATCCGGCAGGACGGCGGCTAACTCCTCGGCAGAGCCGTGATCGTCGTCCTCGGCGCCTATCACCACCAGCGTCGGCACCCTGATCCGCGCGAGGGCCTCGCGCGGCGTGTCAACGAAGGTGTCGAGAATAGGGAGCAGCGCCAGCGGGTCACCGCCGACGGTCTTTAAAAAGGCCGCCGCCAGCCATTCCGGCGAGCCGTGTTCGAAACTACCGGGGTTGGTAAGGACGCGGCGGAAAAAGGCTGTGCGGCCCCCGGTGCGGACGATCCCTTCCAATCCCATCCCGCCCACGATCGCCCGCCCCGGCGCCGCGCCGCGCACCAGCATGCGCACCGTCGTCAATCCCCCCAGCGAGTAGCCGCCGAGATCATACTCGGAAAGCCCGAGCTGCTCGATCAGCGCGAGGCCGTCGTCGACGAGGACGTCAGGCGGATAGGCGGCGGGGTCGTGCGGCCTGGCGCTGTCGCCGTGGCCGCGCAGATCGGGCAGGATGACGCGAAAGCCGCGCGCCGCGAGCTTCCCGGCATGGCCGTAGCGCACCCAGTTGAGCGTCGCGGTCGAGAAGTAGCCGTGGAGGAGCACCAGCGGCCGCCCGGTCCCCAGCTCGCGATAGCCGAGCCGAGCGCCGTCGCGGCCCTGGAAATGCCGGACCGGGAGGTTCGTCGGGGCGGCGGTCCGGCCAGCGCTGGCCGGGCTTTGCTGATCCTGGCGTGTCGGCAAGGTGGTTCTCCGGACGAAGGGAGGTCGGCTGCGACTCCGTCGCTGGTTGCACGGCGATATTCTAAGGCGCCGGCTCGCTAAATGGCAAGGCCTCCTGAGGAGCTTCCGGCACCGAAACCGGTGGATTTTCACCCGGAAACCCCGGATCTGTAATGAGAGCGTCAACAGCCACCAGGAATCGGTACCGGCGTTCGTTGCCAGCGAAAAGGGGATCCGTCATGACAAAGGTTCTGGACTGCGCCAAGGTAGACCCGGCGAGCGGCTGCCCGTTGGTCGCCCGGGGCGAGACGGTAGACGAACTCCTCCGGAAAGCGGGTGAGCACACCAAGGAACACGGCAGCCGCGAGGGTGCGCCGGAGATGATGGAACAGATCCGGGCGAATATCCACGAGGGATAGCGCTCACGCTGACTGGTCGGTTCGGCCTGCCGGCAACTGCGGATCCAAAGACCATTGGAAAAGCGGCGGTCTTATCTATATCATAAAGCGGTCGCCGGCCGCGTCCGGCTCCGCGTCCGAACTCCTTCCTGCCCAAGGGGGCCACTTGCCCACACGTTTTCCCAAGCCGCAGCGCGCCCACCTTTCCGCCGCCCTGCTCGGCGCCCTGGTCTTTGTGGCGACCCTCGCCCTGACTGTGTTCTGGAGCCTCGGCGCCGCGGTCACCAGCCTGGAGCGTGCCAGCATCCACAAGCTCGACCTCTACCAGCAGATCCTCTCCAGCGAAGTCAAGCGCCACCAATTCCTCCCCTTCGCCCTGGCCCGCAACCAGCAGATCCTGGAACTGATCGGCCACCAGGACGACCCGCGGCGGGTGGCGGAGGTCAACCGCTACCTGGAGGAAGTTAGCCGCAAGACCGGGGCGGCGGCGGTCTATGTCATGAACGTCGCGGGGCTGACCCTGGCCTCCAGCAACTGGGACACCGCGCAGAGCTACATCGACCACAACTACGGCTTCCGCCCCTACTTCCGCGCCGCTGTTACAGGGCGGTCCGGTCACTACTTCGCCGTCGGCATCACCACCTCCCAGCCCGGCCTTTTTCTCTCCTACCCCATTGAGCGGGGTGGCCGGGTCATGGGCGTGGTGGCCCTCAAGCTCAGCCTCGACCCCCTGGAGCAGGACTGGGCGACCCAGCCCCAGGAGAAGGTGGCGGTGGTCGACGCCAACGGCGTCGTCATCTCCAGCAGCGAGCCCCGCTGGAAGTTCCGCACCCTGGAGCCCCTCGCCCCCGAAAAGCGCCGGGAGCTGAAAGTGAGCCGCCAGTTCGCTGACCTGCAACTCTCCCCCCTGGGGTTGCAGCCGGTCGCCTGGCTTGCCCCCTACGGCTCGGTCTACCGCGTCGCCACCCTGCCGCAGAGCCCGCCGCCGCCCAAGCTGCACCCCCTGGGCCTGGGCTTCTGCTACCTCGCCAGCCGCACTCCCCTGCCCGACTCGGACTGGACCCTCTACCTCTTCTCCGCCATGACCCCGGTGGAGGAGGCGCTGGCCAACACCCTGGCCTTCTTCGTGCCGACTGCCCTGGCCCTGGCGCTGGTCCTCTTCTTCCTCCTCGAACACCGCGTCCAACGCCGCGAGCGCCTGGCCTTCGAGGCGCGGGCCAAGGCCGAGCTGGAGGCGAGCCAGGAACAGCTGCAGCGCACCCTGGACGAACAGGAGGAGCGCATCCGCGAGCGCACCGCCGAGCTCCGGGCCAGCAACCGCCTGCTGCAACACGAGATCGTCGAGCGCACGCGGGCCGAGACGGTGCTGCGCCAGGCCCAGGACGAGCTGGTCCAGGCCGGCAAACTGGCGGCCCTGGGGCAAATGTCAGCGGGCATCACCCACGAGCTCAACCAGCCGCTGGCGGCGATCCGCACCTTCGCCGCCAGCGGCCGGCTGCTGCTGGAGCGGGGTCAGCCCGAACAGGCGGTGGCCAACTTCGGCCGCATCCAGGAGCTGACCGAGCGCATGGCCACCCTGACCAACCAGCTCAAGGCCTTCGCCCGCAAGAGCGGCGGCAAACAGGCGCCGGTGGCCGTCGCGCCGGCGGTGCGCCAGGCGTTGGCGCTGGTCGAGCACCTCACCGGGCCGCGCCAGGTGGAGCTGGAACTGGAACTGCCCGCTGAGGAGCTGCTGGTGCTGGCCGACCAGCTGCGCCTGGAGCAGGTGCTGGTCAACCTCTTCGCCAACGCCACCGACGCCATGAAGGCCGCCCCGCAGCGCCGATTGCGCATCGCCGCCGAAGCCGACAGCGAGCGGGTGCGGCTTTCCGTGGCCGACACCGGCGGCGGTGTCGATCCGCAGGTTTTGCCGCACATCTTCGAGCCCTTCTTCACCACCAAGGGGGCCGGCGAAGGGCTCGGCCTCGGCCTCTCCATCGCCTTCGGCATCATCCGCGACTGGGGCGGGGCGCTGACCGCCCGCAACGACGCCGCGGGCGCCTGCTTCACCATCGATCTGCCGCGCTGCGGCGACGGAAAGGACCCGGCACCATGAACGAGACCATCGGCACCATCCTGCTCACCGACGACGAGGCGGCGATGCGCGAGGCCTGCGCCCAGTGGCTGACCCTGGCCGGCTTCGCCGTCGTCCCCTGCGCCTCGGCCGGGGCGGCCCTGGAGCGTCTGGATCGCGACTTCCCCGGCATCCTGGTGACCGACGTGCGCATGCCGGAGGTCGACGGGCTGGAGCTTTTGGCCCGCTGCCGGGAGCGGGACCCGGACCTGCCGGTGGTGATGATGACTGGCCACGGCGACGTGGCCATGGCGGTGCAGGCGATGCGCGCCGGGGCTTACGATTTTCTGGAAAAACCCTTCCCCCCGGAAACCATGGTCGACATCGTCCGGCGCGCTCTGGAAAAGCGCGCCCTGGTGCTGGAGAACCGCCGGCTGCGCGCCCGCCTCGGCCAGCAGGCGGGGATGGAGGGGCTGCTCATCGGCCGCAGCCCGGTCATGGCCGAGTTGCGCGAGACCATCGCCGATCTGGCCGACACCAGCGTCAACGTCCTGGTGCGCGGCGAGACCGGGGCCGGCAAGGAGCAGGTCGCCCGCTGCCTGCACCTGGCCGGGCGCCGCGCCGCGGGGCCGCTGGTGGCTCTCAACTGCGGGGCGCTCCCCGAGAGCCTCTTCGAGGGGGAGCTCTTCGGCAGCGAAGCGGGGGCCTTCACCGGCGCCGTCAAGCGGCGCATCGGCCGGCTGGAGCACGCCGACGGCGGCACCCTGTTTCTCGACGAGATCGAGAGCATGCCCCTGCCCCTCCAGGTCAAGCTGCTGCGGGTCCTGCAGGAGCGCAGCGTCGAGCGCCTCGGCGGCAACCAGCCGATCCCCGTCGATTTTCGCACGGTGGCGGCGACCAAGATCGACCTGCGGGCGGCGAGCCGCGCCGGCACCTTCCGCGAGGACCTCTACTACCGGCTCAACGTCGCCGAGATCCTCATTCCCCCCTTGCGCGAGCGGCGCGAGGACATCCCGCTCCTCTTCGCCCACTTCTGCCAGGGGGCGGCGGCCGCCTTCGAGCGCGAGGCGCCGCTGCCCGGCGCGGAGGACCTCGCCGTCCTGCTCGCCCACGACTGGCCGGGGAACGTCCGGGAGCTGAAGAACGTCGCCGAGCGCTTCGTCCTCGGCCAGGGACGCCGCCCCCTCGCCCAACTCCTGGCCCAGGCGCCGGCTCCGGCCGAGCGCAGCTTCGCCGCGCAGGTCGCGGCCTTCGAACGCGTCCTGCTGGAACAGGAGCTGGCCCGCCACCACGGCGCCATCGCCCCGGTGATGCAGGCCCTGCAACTGCCGCGGCGCACCCTCAACGAGAAGCTGCGCCGCTATGGTCTGCGCCGTCAGGACTTTCGCTAGTTTCTCGCCGCTCGTTTCCGGCCGGAAACGGCCATCGTGTCCAACCGGTGTTTCCGGATGGACCCTCCGCTGGGCCTCCGCCCCCTGCCACGTCCTCCGCCATCGGCAGAATCCTGCCCATCGCCTGGGAAGGCATCGGCAGGATCCTGCCCATCCCTTCCCCCTCCCGGTCCCCTTGAACCGCATTTTTCCTTACATTCCGGCCCCTTGTCGATTGATTCCGGCGCCGGCACGGGCATTGCTAAAACATCGGTGTGAAGTAGACTTCGAAATATCGGGCGGCCGCCAGCCGCGGCGGCTCCCATCCACCATCACCCTAGGAGGAACAGGCATGAGACCGACAACGGCAAAAGGCTGGACCACTCTGCTTCTGGGACTGCTGCTCACCCTCGCGCTGGCCGCTCCCGCACCCGCGGCCCAGTACATCAACGTGTTGACCGGCGGCACCAGCGGCATCTACTACCCCCTCGGCGTCGCCCTCACCAGCGCCCTGTCCGAGGCGCTTCCCGACGCCCACTGCGCCACCCAGTCGACCAAGGCCTCGGTGGAGAACCTCAACCTGCTGCAGGCCGGCCGCGGCGAGGTCGCCTTCACCCTCGGCGACTCGCTGGCCGACGCCTGGGCCGGCGACGCCGAGGCCGGTTTCCCCGCGCCACTGAACAAGCTGCGTGGGATTTCCGCCCTCTATCCCAACTACATCCAGGTCGTCGCCCGCGCCGATTCGGGGATCAGGACCTTCACCGACCTCAAGGGCAAGCGGGTCTCGGTCGGCGCGCCCAAGTCCGGCACCGAACTCGACACCCGGACCATCGTCCATGCGGCGGGGATGAGCTACGACGACTTCGCCAAGACCGAGTACCTCTCCTACGGCCAGTCGGTGGAGCTGATGAAGAACCGCCAGCTCGACGCCGCCATTCTCTCGGCGGGGCTCGGCGTCTCGGCGCTGCGCGACCTGGCCGCCTCGACGCAGGTCGTTTTCGTTTCGATCCCGGCCGCAGTCATCGCCGCCACCGGCAAGAAATCCTTCGTCCCGGACGAAATTCCCGCCGGCACCTACGAGGGGCAGACCGAGGCGGTACCGACCGCTGCGATCATCAACTTCCTGGTGACCCGCTCCGACCTCGACGACGACACCGTCTACACGATCACCAAGACCTTCTACACCCACCTCGACCAACTGGTCGCCGCCCATGCGGCCGCCAAGAAGATCAAGCTGGAAAACGCCGTCAAGCACATGCCGTTGCCGCTTCACCCCGGCGCCGAACGCTACTACCGCGAAGTCGGCCTGATCAAGTAACCTCCGCAACCGTCGTACCCGCCGGGGGGCGCCCGCCCCCCGGCGGTAATTCCCGCCAGCCCCCAGCAAAAAAGGAGAGTCCATGCACGCGACCGAGACCCCGCCACCGCAGACAGACGCCAAGACCCCGGGCAAATGGGACGAGCAGGCCCACATGCGCCAGCTCTCGGGGCTGCGCAACTGGATTGTCTGCGGCGCGGCACTGGCCTTCTCCCTTTATCAGCTCTACACTGCCGCCTTCAGCCCCCTCTCCAGTCTGGTAATGCGCTCGCTGCACGTCGGCTTTCTGCTGCTGTTGACCTATCTCCTTTTTCCGGCCTGGCGCGGCGCATCGCGCCGGAAGATCGCCTGGTACGACGCGGTTTTGGCGCTGACCGCCTTCGCCCTGGCCTTTTACCATTGGATTTTCGAGGCCGACCTGATCCAGCGCTCCGGTTCGCCGACGCTCGCCGACATGGTCGTCGGCACCATCGTCGTGGTCCTGGTCTTCGAGGCGGCGCGGCGCATCGTCGGCGTGGCGTTGCCGATCATCTGCGCACTGTTTCTGCTCTACGGGCTGTTCGGCCAATACCTCCCCGGCGACCTCTCCCACCGCCCCTATGGCTTCGACCAGATCGTCAACCAGCTCTACCTCGGCACCGAGGGGATTTACGGCATCCCGACCCTGGTCTCCTCGACCTACATTTTTCTTTTCATCCTCTTCGGCGCCTTTCTCGAGCACGCCGGGATGATCAGCCTCTTCAACGACCTGGCGCTGGGGACCGTCGGCCACACCCGCGGC
Organism: uncultured delta proteobacterium; assembly: GCA_963763205.1. Taxonomy (GTDB): domain Bacteria; phylum Desulfobacterota; class Desulfuromonadia; order Desulfuromonadales; family DDH964; genus DDH964. The sequence continues at coordinate 73,524 of CAVXNQ010000008.1, forward strand.
GGCCCGGCCAAGGTGGCGGTCATCACCTCGGGGCTGATGGGAACCATCAACGGCTCGGGGGTGGCCAACGTGGTGACCACCGGCCAGTTCACCATCCCGCTGATGAAACGTTTCGGTTACCGCAGCGAGTTCGCCGGGGCAGTGGAAGCCACCGCCAGCATGGGGGGGCAGATCATGCCGCCGGTGATGGGGGCGGTGGCCTTCATCATGGCGGAAACCCTCAACGTGGAGTATGTGGAGATCGTCAAGGCCGCGGTGATCCCGGCGGTCCTCTATTTCATCACCGCCTTCTGGATGGTGCACCTGGAGGCCGGCCGGGCCAAGCTCTTCGGTCTCTCCAAGGAGGAGTGCCCCGACGCGCTGGCCTCGATCCGCCGCAACTGGTACCTGCTGCTGCCGCTGGGCGCCCTGGTGACCCTGCTCTTTATCGGCTACACGCCGATGTTCTCCGGGCTGGTAGGCCTCGCCCTGACTTCGCTTCTGATCCTCGGCGTCAGCCTGGGCCGGGCCACCGCGGTGCGGACCCTGCGCATCCTGCTGTGGATCGTCATCGGCCTGGTCGCTTCCGCCTTTCGCCGCTACGGCATCGGCCCGATCCTCGGCTTGCTGGCGATTCTGATCCTCGCCAATCTCTGGAGCGGTGGCGGCCGCAAGACCGTGCAGGTCATGATCCGCAGCCTGATCGACGGCGCCAAGAGCGCACTGGGGGTCGGCGTCGCCTGCACCATCGTCGGCATCATCATCGGCATCCTCACTCTGACCGGAGCGGCCAGCACCTTCGCCGGCCTGGTTTTGGAACTGGGCAAGACCAGCATCTTCCTCTCCCTGGTGCTGACCATGATCGCCTGCCTGGTCCTCGGCATGGGCATCCCGACCATCCCCAACTACATCATCACCAGCTCCCTGGCCGCCCCGGCCCTGCTCAAGCTCGGCGTGCCGCTGATCGTCTCGCACATGTTCGTCTTCTATTTCGGGATCATGGCCGACCTTACCCCGCCGGTGGCCCTGGCCGCCTTCGCCGCCTCCTCCATCGCCCGCGTCTCGGGGATGAAGATCGGGCTGCAGTGCATGCGCATCGCCATCGCCGGCTTCGTCATCCCCTACATGGCGGTCTACGACCCGGAGCTGATGCTGCAGGGGCACGGCGGCGCCATAGCGGTCGCCTACATCGTCTTCAAGGCGCTGCTCGCCATCGGTCTGTGGGGGGCCGCCGCCATCGGCTACCTGAAACGGCCGCTCGTCTGGCCGGAGCGGGCCCTGGCCCTGGCCGCCGCCTTTTGCCTGGTCGCGGCGTTGCCGGTCACCGACGAGATCGGCTTCGGCCTCGCCGTCATCTTCGTCTTCGTTCACTACCGGCTGCTGCGCCGCACCGCCGTGGAGCTGGCCTGATGACCGGGCTCTGTCTCGGCCTGGCGGCCCTGATCCAGCTCAGCCTCCCCATCGATCATTTCACCGTGGCCTGGATGCATTCGGTGGAGAAGATCCCCTGGGAGGAGGACTACCGGATCGAGAGGGGCGGCATCGTCCCCGTCGTCGCACGCATCCAGGGGGCCGGCGCCGGCATGGACTTTCCCGACGACGCGGTCTGGAAGGGGGGCTACTGGGAGTACCGCCCGCACCTGCCGCCGCTGGAGCGGCTGCGCCTGACCCGCTCCCGCTTCACCTCCGACTACCAGCTCTGCTGGGACGGCCAGTGCCGGACCTTCACCGACCTACTCGGCCCGGCGTCGGACGGCACCGTGGTCGAGCTCTTCGCCTGCCCGGCGGCCACTCCGGCCACGAAAGGACCGAACCGATGAGTCCCCGTTTCCACGGCGTCCACACCATCGTCCCCACCCCGTTCGATGAGAGAGGTGCCCTCGACGGCGCGAGCCTGTCGCGCCTGATCGACTTCCTCGCCGGCCTCGGCGTCGACGGCGTGGTGGTCCTCGGCGTGATGGGCGAGGCGCCCAAGCTCTCCGAGGCCGAGCAGGCCGAGGTCATCCGCCTCGCCGTGGCCGCAGCCGGCGGCCGCATCCCGGTCTTCGCCGGGGCCGGCGCCGCCGGCACCGACCTCGCCGTCGCCAAGGGGGCGGCGGCCCTCATAGGAGGCGCCGCCGGCCTGCTGGTCGCGCCGCCGCCGGTGCAGAAGGACGGGGTGATCTTCGACTACTACCGGCGCCTCGGCGCGGAGCTGCAGGCGCCGCTCATCCTCCACGACTACCCGGCGGCGACCGGCATGCTCCTTTCTCCGGAACTGGTCGCCCGGCTCTTCGCCGAGATCGAGGCGGTCCGGGCGATCAAGCTCGAAGAGCCGCCGACCGGGCCGAAGATCGCCCAGCTGCGGCGGCTCTGCCCGGAGCTCGCCATCGTCGGCGGCCTCGGGGGGATGTTCCTGCTCGAGGAGCTGATGCGCGGCGCCGACGGCATCATGACCGGATTCTCCTACCCGGAGATACTGGTCGCGGTTTACCGCGCCTTCGTCGCCGGCGATCTGGAGCGCGCCAAGCGCATCTTCTACGGCGCCTGTCCGCTGTTGCGCTACGAATTCCAGCCGGGGGTCGGCCTGGCCCTGCGCAAGGAGATCTACCGCCAGCGCGGCGCCATCGCCTGCGCCACGGTGCGTCATCCCGGGGCGCAGATCGACGCCGCTCTGCGCGCCGAGCTGGCGCAGATCCTGGCGCATTGTCCCCCGGAGGAACTGCTGCGGGGGTGAACGAGTCCCAAAATTCCCAAGGAGAACCCCCATGCGTCTGGCTACCATTACCCACTTCGGCCGGGAGGAAGCGGCGCTGGTTGCGGCCGGGCAGGTGCTGCCGCTGGCGGCGGTCAACCGCGCCTGCGGCACCGCCTTTGCCACCGACCTCTACGAGCTGATCCGCGGCGAACAGCTCGCCTCCCTTGGCGACTGGTACCGCAGCGAAGGGCACCAGCGCTGCGCCGCCATGGGCGGCGAGGCGCTCCCTGAAACCGTGGTGCGCTTCGCCCCCCTCTATCGCCGGCCGGGGAAGATTTGGGGGATCGGCCTCAACTACCGGGAACATGCCGGCGACCTCGATGCCCCGGTGCCGACCGGGGCGCCGGCCAGCTTCATGAAGCCGACGACGACGATCATCGGCCCCGGCGAGACGATCCGCATCCCGCGCCTCTCCGAGCGCACCACCGCCGAGGCGGAACTGGGGGTGATCATCGGCCGGCGCTGCAAGGACGTCTCCGTGGCCGAGGCCCCCGCGGTGATCGCCGGTTACACCACCATCCTCGACATGACTGCCGAGGACATCCTGCAGCGCAACCCCCGCTACCTGACCCTGTCGAAGAGCTTCGACAGCTTCTTCAGCTTCGGCCCGATGCTCTTGACTCCCGACGAGGTCGGCGCGATCGACGCGCTGGAGGTCGCCACCATCCACAATGGTCGGGTCCACCGGCAAAACCGGGTGGCGAACATGACCTTCCGTCCTTTTGAGCTGATCGCCTTCCACTCTCAGGTGATGACGTTGCTCCCCGGGGACATCATCTCCACAGGTACGCCGGGGGCGGTGCGGATCGCCGACGGCGACGTGGTCGAGTGCCGCATCGCCGGCTTCCCCGCCCTGGTCAATCCGGTAATCGATCTGAAAACCTCTCACCAAGGAGCCGCATCGTGAATCTGGGATTAGAGAACAAGGTGGTGCTGGTCACCGCCGCCAGCAAGGGGCTCGGTCGGGCCATGGCGACCTGCTTCGCCGCCGAGGGGGCGACCGTGGTCCTGGCCAGCCGCAGCGCCGAGTCCCTGGCCGCCACCGCCGCCGAGATCCGGGAGGAGACCGGCCGCGAGGTCTTCTGGCAGGCGGCCGACCTCGCCAGCGCCGAGGATATCCGCACCCTGGTCGCCGCCACCGCCGAGCGTCACGGCGCCCTCCATGTGCTGATCAACAACACCGGCGGCCCGCCCGCCGGCAACTTCGCCGCCACCGCCGACGCCGCCTGGCAGGGAGCCTTCGAGAGCGTGCTCTTGAGCGCGGTGCGCTGCATCCGCGAGGCGCTGCCGCACCTGCGCCGCAGCGGCTGCGGGCGGATTCTCAACGTCGCCTCCTCCTCCTTCAAGCAGCCCCTCGACAACCTGATCCTCTCCAACACCTTCCGCACCGCCCTGGTCGGCCTGGCCAAGAGCCTGGCGACGGAGCTGGCACCGGACGGCATCCTGATCAACACTCTCGGCCCCGGACGCATCGCCACCGACCGCCTCGCCTCCCTCGACCGCATGCGCGCCGAGCGCCAGGGCGTCAGCCCCGACGAAGTCCGCCGCCTGGCCGAGGGGCAGATCCCCCTGGGGCGCTACGGCGAGCCTTCCGAGTTCGCCCGCATGGCCGTCTTTCTCGCCTCGGCCGCCAACAGCTACGTCACCGGCCAGGCCTTTCTGGTCGACGGCGGTCTGGTCAAGGCGATTTAGTCGCTGCTCGGAGCGGCGCTTAAAACGGCGTAAAGCGACTCTCACCCGCTCCTTGCAGTCGGTGGAGCACACAGAGATCGCAGAGGGAAAAGCCATCCCCGAAAGACGCGGTTTTTCTCTGTGTTCTCCGTGATCTCTAGTGAGCGCAGCGAACGGGTGAGAGACGCCTTTCAGGTATGAGGGCTCGTAACTTGTTGCTGTAGGCACTCCCCTCCATATTCCGTATTGCGGGATCTGGTTTCGGGTTTTACCCTGACAATCCCCGCCCGGCGGCGTTCAACGAATCGCGGCTTCTCCGCCGCTACGCTGCGAGACTTCAAGGAGGCGCACCATGCAGACCACCACCGAACTGACCGACTACATGGGTTTCCAGGGCCTGCTCGGCGACGAAGAGAAGCTGGTGCGGCAGACCGCCCGCCGTTTCGTCAACGCGCAGGTGCTGCCGATCATCGACGACTACGCCCAGCGCGAAGAATTCCCCGCGCAGCTGATCGCACCGATGGGGGAGCTCGGCTTCTTCGGCGCCAATTTGCCGGAAGAGTACGGCTGCGCCGGCCTCTCCAACGTCGCCTACGGCCTGTTGATGTACGAGTTGGAGCGGGGCGACTCGGGCCTGCGCAGCTTCGCCTCGGTGCAGGGGGCGCTGGTCATGTACCCGATCTACGCCTACGGCAGCGAAGCGCAGAAGGACTACTGGCTGCCCAGGCTGGCGACGGGGGAGAAGATCGGCTGTTTCGGCCTGACCGAGCCCGACTTCGGCTCCAACCCCGCCGGGATGCGCACCCGCGCCGTGCGCGAGGGGAGCAGGTGGCGGATCAACGGCAGCAAGATGTGGATCACCAACGGCAGCATCGCCGACGTGGCGCTGGTCTGGGCCCAGACCGAGGAGGGGATTCGCGGCTTTCTGGTGGAGAAGGGGACGCCGGGCTTCTCGGCGCCGCGCATGAAGGGGAAATGGAGCCTGCGCGCCTCGGTGACCTCGGAGCTGGTCCTGGAGGACGTGCTGGTCGAGGAGGAACAGAGCCTGCTGCCGAACGTCAAGGGGCTCAAGGGACCGCTCTCCTGCCTGACCCAGGCCCGTTACGGCATCGCCTGGGGGGCGCTGGGCGCCGCCGACGCCTGCTACCAGTGCGCCCTCGACTACGCCCTGACCCGCATCCAGTTCGACCGCCCCATCGCCGCCTTCCAGTTGCAGCAGAAGAAGCTCGCCGAGATGGTCACCGAGCTGACCAAGGGGCAGCTGCTGGGGATGCAGCTGGGGCGGCTCAAGGACGAAGGAAGCTACACCCCGGCCCAGGTCTCGATGGCCAAGATGAACAACGTCAACGTGGCCCTGGAGATCGCCCGCAGCGCGCGGACCATGCTCGGCGCCAACGGCATCATGGGCGACTACCCGATCATGCGCCACATGGCCAACCTCGAGTCGGTCTACACCTACGAGGGGACCCACGACATGCACACTCTGATCATCGGCCAGCAGGTGACGGGCATCCCCGCCTTCCGTACCTGAACCCCATCCGGAAATGCCGCGCCGCCCCGGCGTTCTGTTATTTCCGACAGCCGCGGTAATATAGACAAAGGCGGCTTCGGGCAGGCAGGAGAAAGGCCCGCGAGCAGGATACCCCGGCACCGGCCGGAGTTGAGGACGGCATGGACGAATCGGGCCCGGCGGCGGCCGGCGGCGAAACGGCGGAGTGGAGCCCCAGCGTCAACCCCTGGCTGATCACCGCCGCGGTGATGCTCCCCACCTTCATGGAGGTGCTCGACACCACCATCGCCTCGGTGGCCCTGCCACACATCGCCGGGAGCCTTTCGGCCAGCAACGAGGAGGCCTCCTGGGTGCTGACCAGCTACCTGGTCGCCAACGCCATCATCCTGCCGGCCAGCGGCTGGCTGGCCGGCTACTTCGGCCGCCGGCGTTTTCTCATCGCCTGCATCGTCATCTTCACCATCACCTCCTTTTTGAGCGGCGTCGCCCTCACCCTCGACATGCTGGTGGTCGCGCGGGTCTTCCAGGGGGCCGGCGGCGGGGCGCTGCAGCCCCTCTCCCAGGCGATCCTGCTGGAGAGCTTTCCCCGCGAGAAGCGCGGCATGGCCATGGCCGCCTTTGGCCTGGGGGTGGTGGTGGCGCCGATCGTCGGGCCGACCCTGGGCGGTTGGCTCACCGACAACTTCTCCTGGCGCTGGGCCTTCTACGTCAACATCCCGGTGGGAGTGCTGGCGGTGATCATGATCCGCGCCTTCGTCGAAGATCCCCCCTACGTGCGCGGCGCCCGTCCCGGACGCATCGACCGCATCGGCTTCGGCTTGATGGCCCTGGCCCTGGGGACCCTGCAGATCATCCTCGACCGCGGCCAGCAGGACGACTGGTTCGCGGCGGGCTGGATCCGCTGGTTCGCCGCGATCAGCGTTCTCGCGCTGCTTCTTTTCATCCTCCGCGAGCTGACGACGAAAAACCCGATCGTCAACCTGCGGGTCTTTGCCGACCGCAACTTTGCCGCCGGGACGCTGCTCATCACCCTGGTCGGGGTCGCCCTCTACAGCGCCATCACGCTGATTCCGCTCTTCCTCCAGACCCTGATGGGCTACACCGCCCTGCAAAGCGGCATCGCCGTGGCCACCCGCGGGCTCGGCGCGCTGCTGACCATGCCGGTGGTCGGCTACCTCACCGGGGTGGTCGACTTCCGCCGGCTGATCGCCTGCGGCTTCTGCCTGGTCGCCGCCTCGCTGTGGCTGATCGGCGGTCTCAACCTGGAGATCGCCATGTGGCAGATCGCCTGGCCCTCCATCGTCACCGGGGTGGGGCTGGCGATGGTCTTCGTCCCCCTCTCGGCGGTGGCGATGGGCACCCTGCCGCAGAGCGAAATCAGCAACGCCAGCGGCGTCTTCAACCTGATGCGCAACGTCGGCGGCAGCTTCGGCATCTCCCTCTTCGCGACCTTCATCGCCCGCCAGTCCCAGGTCCACCAGGCGACCCTGATCGCCCGGCTCACCCCGGAAAACCCCATTTACCAGCAGCGCCTGCTGGAATTGGAGCAGCACCTGGCCGCCCGCCTGGGGCCGGCCGAGGCCCACGAGAAGGCGCTGGGGGTGATCTACCGGAGCGTGGAGCGCCAGTCCGGCCTGCTCGCCTTCATGGGCGCCTTCCGCACCCTGGCGATCATCGCCCTGGGCTGCATCGGCCTGGTCCTGCTGCTGCAGCGGGTGGAGAAGCGCGGTCCGCCCGGCGGGCATTGAAGGGGCGGGATGCCGGCGGTTGGGAGGTGACAAGAAAGGGGGAATGGCGTCGGGGAAGCGGGCCGAAGGGAAAACGGGATCTTTTCGGTTTCTGGCCAGGGGGGGAACCCGTTCTCACTCCTCCTTATGCAACTCCCTTTTTTCGAGGTCCTCCAAGGTTTGGCGAAATGCCTCCTGAAAGGGACCTCCAAGTTCGACAGCACGCTGTGCAGCCTCCAAGGCTTCCTCCAGTTTGCCCTGCTCACCCAGGACATTGGCCCAATTATTATAGGCAACGCCGTTTTCCGGCTGAAGCAATGCCGCCTGATGGAAAGCATCGGCAGCGACGTCGAATTCGTGCAGATGGTATTCGCTATTGCCAAGGCCCATCCAGCCGATGAAACTTTTATCCCATCTTTTCAAGGCGGCGGCATACCCGGATGCTGCGGCCTGCCACTGCCCGGCTTTCTCCAAGCCGGCAACGGCGGTCAGCCACTTTTTCTCTTCGGCAACCGCCGGCAGCCGGGTCGGAGGCAGGACCAGAAGTCCCCAGTAGTCGCTCCGCTTCCAAATATTATTGAAGGTCCAGAAACTGAGGACCTCCCCTGCCGTGCGGCCTGAATGGAGGATGATCGTTTCCTCCTCCTGGTCATAGCCGATCACGACGGCATAGTGCCATTGCGGATACCAGAAAAACCCGAGATTGACCAGGACGATCACCGGCTGACCGGCCGCGATCTCGGACATGAGTGCTTCGATGCCGGCAATGGGGTAGGCAACCCGGCCATGCCTGCGGGATGCTCCGACCAGTGCGTTCTGGAGACTGCCCTTGAGCCCGGGAGTATAGACTTGGGATGACAACTCGGAGGGCGAAACGGCAACTCCGCTCCAGTTCAGAACCATTGCCAGCGCCGCCGGCCCGCACTGCAGTTCCTTCTGTGGGAAAAACGGCACATCCTCGACCATGGCCTTCGCCGGCCTTCCGGAACTCTGGGACAAGTATCCCGGCGGGACAAGGCTGCACCCCGCAGGCAGGATGCAGAGTGCCAAAAACAGCAGGCCGGCAATCAACCGATTGCCGACCTGGCTCAATGGCATATCTGGTCTGCGCTCAGCGTGGATGGTTAACAAAGGGATAAACATGGGTCAAGCCGATAATGTCGGTAATCAATAAGACAAAAAAGACTAACAGCGCCGCACCGAGGATCGCACCGACCGCATCGCCACCGGCAGGCAATTGGTCTATGGAGTGTGAAATTTTCGCTAATTCTTCAGTCGAAAGGCTGTCAACCCTTTGTTGGGCTTCTATAGGATCAACCCCATTTCGAGTCAAGACCTGCTTGACATCTTCACGCGCCAGGAAGGCTGCCACCCGCGCTCGTTGGTCTGCGGCCTGCTGCCCGGCGATCACGGCATCGGTACCGATCATTTGAGCCTGAGCCCTGGGCACGTTAAAGTTAAGCAGACAGAAGGACACAACCAAGAGAAAGCTTACCGGAGACAAGAGTTTCTTTGGCATAAAGTACCTCCTTTTCAGTTGATATATAACAACATACCGCAATTTTAAAAAAATCATACCGCCCCCCGGGACCCCAGATCTTGCCCAAGAAACTGAACCAAGAATTCGCGTTGGTGCCGGGTTGAATTTCCAGAAAGGGCTATCGCGATCCGGCCCTCACCCCTTTGTTTTATTACGGAACAAGGGCAGGCCACTGTGCAGGTAGGTGCCTGCCCTAAGCTTTCCCACCCGGACTGGCGACCGCTTGCATTTCCCGACAACCGAGATAAATAGAACTTGTCAGGCAGCATTTGCTCCGATCGCCCCGGGGCCTTTTTGTTCGCGGGAAAAGGGCTGACGAGAGAATCTCGCCATGGCAGAGCCGTTCTGCAGGGGCCATCCCGGTTCGTGCAGGTGTCCGGACAACGCAAAACCAGCCAGAAAAGGGGGACGAAGATGAAAAGGTCTGTTTGGGTTGTTGGTTTGCTGGCAGCGCTGATGATCCTGCCCGCCTGCAGCAAAAAAGAGGAGAAACCCAAGGAAACCGCGGCCGCTCCGCAGCAGCAGGCCCAACCCGCTACGCCGGCGGAAACCTCCAGCCAGCAAATGCCCGCCGCCGGCACGATGGCCACAAGCGACATGGACCAGGGCGAGAAGATCTACAATCTGACCTGCAAGACCTGCCACGGTGAAGGGGTCGCCGGGGCGCCCAAGTTCGGCGACAAGGAGGCGTGGGCCGACCGTATCGCCCAAGGGATGGATACCTTGGAAGAGAACGCCATCAACGGCTTCACCGGCAAGACCGGCACCATGCCACCCAAGGGGGGCAATGCGGCGCTAAGCGACGATGACGTCAAAGCAGCGGTGGAGTATATGGTCTCGAACAGCAAGTAGGCGCCTTCACTCCCCGAATATCCGGCAGAGCCCGATCCTTGGCATGGTCGGGCTTTGCCGTCAGGAGCCCAAGGGCAGGCATGGGCGCATTTCGCACCCTTGGGTTCCTCGTGCCCTGCAGCGTCACCCTGGTAATGGTGCCGAAGTGGGTCGGGAGGAGGAAACCGTCTGGGAGAAACGGAACAAGCCCGCGGCAGCGACCGGAATTGCCCAGATTATGACCCTGGCCAAGCCATGGAAGTCTTGGTGCTCCCTCCAAGCCATTCAGGCGCAGTTCCTGCCGAGAATTTTATTCCTGCATGATGATACCCTCGGGGGTTCGGCGGCTACGGCCTGCCAAAGACCCGACGGCCCAGATAACCAAGCCCAAGGATCAGAAGTCCTCCCGCCGACGAGATGCATGCCAGAACAAGAAAGGCCTCGATGCGCTGGACGCCGATCTCAAAGCAGGGCGGATCAGCCAGGAGGAGTGCCTGCGCCGGAAGAAGGAGATCCAGGAGCGGTCACTGGTCTATTGAACTTCTGCGATGGACCAGCGAAAAACGATTCCGGCGTCCTCGTTTCGGCTGCCTCGATTTCCTGGCGCCGGAGGGGTATATACTGGTGTTCAGGGTGACAGCAGAGCTCGACTTGGCAGTTCATCTGCAACCGAGGGCGGCTCAGTCATGGTCCGGCAGAGTAACAACCTGCGCAATCGGCGGTCCCGTCCCTGCTCCCTGCTCGAGGGCACCGCTCCCCGCGCTGCGGTTATCCTCCTGCTGACGGCCGCCCTGCTGGTGGGAGGCTGCGCGGCGGTACGGGGCAGTCAAGGGGGACCAGGTCGCGAGGACCCGCCACCGGCCGCCCATCAATCCGAGAAACTCCCCTTCCCGGTCTCCCCCAGGATGGCACCCCTTGAGCCGACGGTGGTCAGCTACCCCAACTACCGGGATCCGCTGATTTGGGTGAACCGGGGCATCTTCGCCTTCAACGACGTCACCTACCGCTACCTGCTGATCCCCCTCGGCAAGGGGTACGTGCGGGTGGTCCCCGATCCGGTCCGGCAGGGGCGTCGACAACTTCTTCTTCAACCTCAAGACGCCGATTTACGCGGTGAACCACCTGCTGCAGCTCAAGCCCAAACCCTTGGGGCGGGACCTGCTCCGCTTCGCCATCAACACCACGCGTGGGCCTGCTGGGGCTGTTTCGACCCGGCCAAGGCCTGGTTCGGCCTCCAGCGGGAGGAGACCCATTTCGACGCCACCCTGAGCCCGTTATGGCGCCGGCTACGGCATCTACCTGGTGCTGCCGATCTTCGGCCCCTCCGACCTGCGCGAACCGCGCCTCCCTGGTGGTCGACTGCTCTCCTCAATCCGGTCTATCTACCTGACCGACAACCCCGAGCGAAGCGCCATCGAGGGCTTCGACTTCTTCCAGGCCTATGCCCCGGGAGCGAAGCGTTACGAAATCCTGCGGCGCAAGAGCGAAGATCCCTATATCTTCTTCCGCAACCTCTATCTGCAGGGAGTTCAGCGGGATGTCGACTACTAGAGCGCCTCGGCCGGCTGCTCCTCGAAACCATCCTCACCCGTCCCGCCAGCGGTGCTGGCCCTCTTTCTGCTCGCCGCCGGCCGCCCTGGGCTGGCAGGCCCGGAAGTTCCGGATCGACGCCTCGGCCGAGACCCTGCTGATGCGGGACGATCCCGACTACATCCGCACGGAGGTGGTCGAACCGCCGCTTCTCGCCCCAGGAGTTCCTGCTCGTCGCCTACCAGCCCAAGGACCGCCGCTCTTTTCGGAACGCACCTTCAGCCGATCTGCGCAGCCTGAGCCAAAAACTGCGCGGGATCAAACGCGTGGTGTCGGTGCGCTCGATCCTCAATGTGCCGCTGTTTTCCCTTGGCCGAGGGAGGCCTCCCCTCCCTGAAGGATCCCGCGGGGCTGACCATGGAGACAGCGGCACTTTCAGCCTCGACCGATTCAAACGGGCCCTGGCCGGCCACCCCCTCTACGAGGACCTGCTGATCAACAAGGCGCAGACCGCCACCGCCCTGCAGGTGCTGTTCAGAAGCGACAAGGAGCTCGACGAGATCGACGGCCGCATCCTCGACCTGCAGCGCAAGATCCCTGCACGGCGAACTCTCCGCGGCCGAAAAGCGAGGAACTGGCCCGCCTCCAGCACCGGGCCGACCCCATCGAGGCAGCGGCTCGACCGGACCCGCAGCACCGAAATCAGGGACAATCCGCCGCATCGTCGCCGGCTACTGGGACCATGCGCGAATCTATCTCGGTGGGCTGCACGTCCTCGGCTTACCAGCTGATCCGCATCATCAAGAACGACCTCATCGTCTTCGGCGGCGCGATCGCGGCGATCATCTGCCTGATCCTGCTGTCTCCTCTTCCGGCGGCTGCGCTGGGTGTTCATCCCGGTGCTCTGCTGCGCCTGCAGCGTCCTCTCCACCATGGGACTGTTCGGCCTGCTCGGGCTCAAGACCACGGTGATCTCCTCCAACTTCATCGCCCTGCAGCTGATTCTGACCCTGGCCATCGTCATCCACCTGATCGTCCAGTACCGGGAATACAGCGCCGCCCACCCCGATTGGGACCAGGCGGAACTGGTCAGAAGAGACCCTGCGCGAAAGGCGCGCCCCTGCTTCTATGCCGGTGCGACCACCGCGGTCGGCTTCGGCTCCCTGCTCTTCAGCAGCATCCAGCCGGTGATCGCCTTCGGCTGGATGATGATCATCGCCATGGCCTTCTCCATCGCGGTCAGCCTGGTCCTCTTTCCGGCGGTGATGGCCCTGTTCGGCCGGGAGCAGGCGGCGAAGCGAGCTGGGGTTCGTCCGGCCGCATGCTGGACTTCTTCCGGCCGCCTGGCCCTGCGACACGCGCGTCCTGGTCGGCGGCGTCAGCGCCGCCGTCCTGGTCGCGAGCGTGAGCCGGCCTGTTCCGGCTGAACGTCGAGAACAGCTTCATCAACTATTTCCGGGACAGGCACCCGGGTCCACCAGGAGCTGACTTTCATCGACCGCCAGCTCGGCGGCTCCACCCCCCTCGACCTCGTCTACACCATCCCGGCCGACCGAACGGAAACAGGACCTGGTCATGACGGCCGCATACCGTCCAGACGCTGCAGCGCATCCAGTACGCCCTGCAGCAGCCACACGGCGAGTGGGCAAAATCCTCTCCGTGGTCAACTTCACCGAAGTGGCCAAGAAGGTCAACGGCGGCAAGCCGCTGACCGAATACGAGCTCACCGCCCTCTACTGGACGATGGAGGACGCCCTGCGCGAGGAGCTCCTGGGGGCGTTCTTCTCCCCCGGACACCACCAGGTGCGCTTCAGCATCCGCATTAAGGACGACCCCGGGCCTCAACCGGGCCGCATTGCTGGCCAGGCATCCGCAGCGACATGGAGAAACTCGGCATCCCGCCGGAGCGGTATACCGCTGACCAACCTCTTCGTCCTCTACCAGGACATCCTGCGGCGCCTGTTCCGCTCGCAGATCCTGACCATGGGGCTGGTCTACGCCGTGCTGACCCTGACCTTCTTCGGCATCTTCCGCTCCTTCAAGGTGGCCCTCATCGGCATCGCTCCGAATATCCTCTCGACCCTGGTGGTGCTGGGGGTGATGGGCTGGGCGGGAATCCCCCTCGACCTGATGACCATCACCATCGCCGCCATCGCCATGGGCATCGCGGTGGACGACACCATCCACTACATCCACCGCTACCTGGAGGAGCTGGCGCGAGGCTGCTCCAGAAAAGGCGGTGGAGCGCAGCCTCGCCAGCGTCGGCTACGCCATGGTCTATACCTCGCTGATCATCATCCTCGGCTTCGCCCTGCTGGCCTTCTCCGATTTTCGTGCCGAGCGTCCTGTTCGGCCTGCTGACCGGTCTGGCCATGACCGTGGCACTGGTTTTCGATCTGGCTCTGCTGCCGGCGCTGCTGGTCCGCTTCGTCAGGCAGGTGGGGAGTGGGGAGTAAGGAGCGGCATTGACACCCTTTCGCCAGGTGCTACCGTCAGAATTGCCGGGCAACGATCGCAGACAACCCCGGCCACCGTGGAGGATTCCCAAGAGCCAAGCGATCCCGGAAAGGCTTCCCGGGCCGCGGCTAAGTCTGTTATCTTGGGGCCGACAGCACCCTTAAATCACGAAAGAGAAAATCATGGACGACAAGACCCTGCTCAACACCCTGGAAGCCAGCCTGACCGAGCTGCCGCCCCTGGGCATGGACGTGCACAGCCTGGTGGAGGATTTCCGGCGCTACTATTCCCACACCCTGGGACGCGACCGCGAAAGCCACTCCGGTCACTACGCCTACCAGGCCCTGGTCCTGAGCCTGCGCGACCGGCTGCTGGAACGCTGGAAGAAGACCCGCTACGGCTACGAGGCGGCCGATGCCGCCCACGCCTACTACCTGTCGCTGGAGTTTCTGATGGGGCGCGCGCTGGGGAACGCCGCCCTCAACCTCGGCCTCGACGAGGCGACGGAGCTGGCGGTGCGCTGCCTGGGGATGGAGCTGGAGGAGTTGGCCGAAAACGAGCACGACGCCGGGCTCGGCAACGGCGGCCTGGGGCGGCTCGCCGCCTGCTTCCTCGACAGCTGCGCCACCCTGCAGCTGCCGGTCACCGGCTACGGCCTGCGCTACGAGTACGGCATGTTCCGCCAGCTGATTGTCGCCGGCGGCCAGGTCGAGGAACCCGACCACTGGCTGCGCGAGGGGAACCCCTGGGAACTGGAGCGTCCCGAGTACACCCAGCGGGTGCGCTTCGCGGGGCGCAGCGAGTGGCGGCGCGACCGGGCCGGGCGGCAGCAGCCGCGCTGGGTGGAGACCCGCGACGTGCTCGCCGTCCCCTTCGACGTGCCGGTGCCCGGCTACCGCAACGGCACCGTCAATACCCTGCGGCTCTGGAAGGCCTGCGCCACCGACGAATTCGATCTCGGCGAGTTCAACGCCGGGCTCTACCCCGAATCGGTGGCCGCCAAGAACTCGGCCGAGCTGATCACCCTGGTTCTCTACCCCAACGACGCCAGCGAAAGCGGCAAGGAACTGCGCCTGCGCCAGCAGTACTTCCTCGCCTCGGCCAGCCTGCAGGACGTCGTCGCCCGCTGGGTGGGGCGTCACGGCGAGGACTTTTCCGACTTCGCCGAGAAAAACCGCTTCCAGCTCAACGACACCCACCCGAGCTGCGCCGTCCCCGAGCTGATGCGCCTGCTGATGGACGAGCACGGCCTGGAGTGGGACGAGGCCTGGCAGATCGCCAGCGCCACCATGGCCTACACCAACCACACCCTCCTGCCCGAGGCGCTGGAGCGCTGGCCGGTGCCGATCTTCGCCCGCCTGCTGCCGCGCCTGCTGGAGATCATCTACGAGATCAACGCCCGCTTCCTGGCCGAGGTCGCCCGGCGCTGGCCCGGCGATTGCGGCCGCCAGCGGCGCATGTCGCTCATCGAAGAGGGGGCGGTGCCGCAGGTGCGCATGGCCTATCTGGCCATCGTCGGCAGCTTCTCCGTCAACGGTGTCGCCGCCCTCCACTCGCGGCTGCTCAAGGAGGGGCTGTTTCGGGACTTTTACGAGCTCTGGCCGGAGAAATTCAACAACAAGACCAACGGCGTCACCCCGCGGCGCTGGCTGGCGCTGTGCAACCCCGGCCTTGCGCAGTTGATCACCGAGACGGTCGGGGAGGGGTGGGTCGCCGATCTCTCCCGGCTCTCCGGCCTCGCCGCGACAGGCGGACGATGCCGCCTTTCGCGAGCTATGGCGGTGAGGTGAAGCAGGCCAACAAGGAGCGCCTGGCGCAGCTGGTGGCGCAGCGACTGCGGGGTGGTCTTCGACCCGGCGGCGCTCTTCGACGTGCAGGTCAAGCGCATTCACGAGTACAAGCGCCAGCTGCTCAACGTGCTGCACGTCATCCACCTCTACGACCGCCTCAAGCGCGGCGACGCCGAGGACTGGACACCGCGCTGCGTCCTCATCGGCGGCAAGGCCGCTCCCGGCTACGCCATGGCCAAGCGCATCATCAAGCTGATCAACAACGTCGCTGCGGTCATCAACGCCGACCCGGTCACTGCCGGACGCCTGCGCCTCGCCTTCCTCCCCAACTACCGGGTCACCGCCATGGAGATCATCGCCCCCGGCGCCGATCTCTCGGAGCAGATCTCCACCGCCGGCAAGGAGGCCTCGGGAACCGGCAACATGAAGTTCATGATGAACGGCGCGCTGACCATCGGCACCCTGGACGGCGCCAACATCGAGATCCGCGAGGAGGCGGGGGCGGAGAATTTCTTCCTCTTCGGCCTGACCGCCGAGGAGGTGGAGGCGCTGCGGCATCATTACGACCCGGCGGCGATCATCGCCGCCGACGCCGACCTCTCCCGGGTGATGCAGCTGCTGGAGAGCGGCCACTTCAACCAGTTCGAGCCCGGCATCTTCGACCCGATCCTGCAGGCGATCACCAGTCCCCACGACCCGTGGCTGACGGCGGCCGACTTCGCCGGCTTCGTCGCCGCGCAGCGCGAGGTCGCCGCGGCCTACCGCGACCAGGAGCGCTGGACGCGGATGAGCATCCTCAACACCGCCGCCAGCGGCAAGTTCTCCACCGACCGGACGATCGCGGAGTACAACCGGGAGATCTGGAAGCTGGAGGCGGTGGCGCCGCTGGCGGGGGAGGCGTGAGCAGAGGGGGGAAATCCGAAAGGGGCCGGGTTACCGGCCCCTTTCGGGTCAAAATCCTTCGGACACGGATAAAAATCTGATTTTCGCGGATCAGGAATTTATGTTGAAATCCTTGTCTTTGTCTAGGGTTAATCCGTGTAAATCCGTGTCCGATCGCCTTGGCTTGTAAAGCCCTCCGTAAAGGATCGGTTCGCTGGCAGGTATGGCGACCTACCCAATTCCCGGCTCCGTTCCGGGTGCTCCGTCACCCCTGCGCCGGAGCGCAGTTCTCACTTCACGACTTGGAAGACCGCCGCGAAATCGGCGTCGGCCAGCCCCGCGGCGCGGGCGCGTTTGAAGGTCTCGTTGGCCGCCGCGGCGCTCGGCAGGGGCTGGGCGAGCTCGTCGCCGAGGGCGACGGCCAGGCGCAGGTCCTTCTGCATGTGCTTGAGGGGGAAGCTGGTGGGGAACTCCTCCTTGAGCAGCATCCCCCCCTTGCCGCGGAACATCGGGTTGGCGAGCGCCCCGGCATCGAGGACCTCCAGCAGCTGGGCGCCGTCGAGGCCACCCTTTTGCGCCAGCGCCAACCCCTCGCAGAAGGCGGTCATCATCCCCCCCATGATCATGTTGACCACCAGCTTCATGCGCGCCCCCTGGCCGGTGGCACCCAGGTACAGGCGCAGCTTCCCCATCCTGTCGAGGGCCGGCGCGGCCTCCTCAAAGAGGTCCCGGTCGCCGCCGCAGAGGATGATCAGGGTGCCGTCCTCGGCCGGCTTCCTGGTGCCGGAGACCGGCGCTTCGAGAAACCGCCCGCCGGCGGCGGCGACCGCCGCACCGATTTCGCCGGACGTCCCGGCGTCCACCGTCGACATGTCGACGTAACCGCGCCCGCCACCGATGCCGGCCAGCACCCCCTCGGGACCGAAGCAGACCGCATGGGCCGCGGCGGGGTCGGCGAGCATAGCGAAGGTGATGTCGCAGCTTTCGGCCACCGCCCGCGGGTTCGCGCCCCGGCGGGCGCCGGCGGCGACCAGGGGTTCGCACTTTTCGGGGCTGCGGTTCCAGACGGTGACGTCGAAACCTGCCTTGACCAGGTTGGCCGCCATCGCGCTGCCCATGATGCCGAGGCCGAGGAATCCGTAAGTTGCCATGATGTTGCTCCTTTCAATGCGGGAAGGGGGTCGACGATCGACGGCGCGACCGCCCGGGCTAAAGAATCAGGGCGATCTGGAGATCGCAGACGTTGGTGTTGGTCGGGCCGGTGCGGAACAGCGCCTCGGCGGCCCTGAAGAGATGGTAGGAGTCGTTGTCCGCCAGCGCCTGGCGCAGGACTTCGACTCTGGTCACGGCCGGGTGGGCGAGGGCCTGGGCGTCGGCGAAGGCGCCTGCCGCATCGGTCGGGCCATCGTTGCCGTCGGTGGCCGCCGACAGGAAAAAGACCCGCTCCTTCTCCTCCCCCCAACCCGCCATCTCGATCAGAAAAGCCAGGGCCAGCTCCTGGTTGCGCCCCCCTTTGCCCTGCCCCTGCAGGGTCACCACCGTCTCGCCGCCGCAGAGGAGGCAGGCGGGTTTTTTAACCAGCATGTCGCTGACCGCCGCATCCCGGGCGATGTCGGCAATCGCCTTGGCCGCATGGCGCGCCTCGCCGCACAGCTGCGCGGTCAGGGGCCGGACCTGGTAACCGAGCTCTGCCGCCTTGGCGGCGGAGGCCAGCAGCGCCTGGCGGTTGCTGCCGAGCAGGACGTTGTCGACCCGCGCCAGGCACGGGTCGCCCGGCTTGACCGTTTCGGGAATCTCGCCCTGCACACCCAGTTCCAGGGCCCGTATCACCGCCGCCGGCAGCTGCCGGCGCAGCCGGTAGCGCTCGATGATTTCCAGGGCCTGGGCATAGGTGGTGGCGTCGTCGGCGGTCAGTCCCGAGGCGATGCTGCCCAGGTCGTCGCCCACCACGTCGGAGAGGATCAGGTTGAGGCTGCGCGCCGGCTGCAGCAGCTGCAGCAGGCGCCCCCCCTTGAGGGCGGAGAGATGCTTGCGGACGCAGTTGATCTCGCGGATGTCGGCGCCGCAGGCGAGAAGCAGGGCGGTGGTGCGCTGCTTCTCCTCCAGGGTGAGCTCCACCCGGCCCCGCGAACTCTCCCGGTCCAGGGGGGCGGGAAGGAGCGCCGAGCCGCCGCCCGAGATGCAGGTGATCACCAGGGTCTGCGCGTCGGCTCCGCGGGCCAGCGCCGCGATGCGCCGGGCGGCGACGACGCCCGCCTGGTCCGGCACCGGGTGGCCGGCCTCCACCAGCTCCACGCGTTTCAGGGTCTCGGTGTGGCCGTACTTGACGCAGACCAGCCCCTGCTCGAGCCGTTCGCCGAGGAGCTCCTCCACGGCCCGGGCCATCGGCGCCGCGGCCTTGCCGGCCCCGAGCAGGAGAATCCGCCGGTAATCCCGCAGGGGGATCGCGATCCTGCGTCCTTCCGTCGCCACGACCAGTTCGTCCCCCTCCAGGCTGAGCTGGCGGGCGATCATCGCGTAGGGGTCGACCCGCTCCAGGCCCGCGCGGAAAATCCCGGCGAGCACCTCGCGCATGCGGCCCGGATCCGGGTTGGTGGAGCATCTTTTTCTCCTGCGGCCAGGAAATCGAAAGGGTACGGATACCGGGGGGGAACCGGCAACAGCCTAAAGGATACCCGAAATTGCCGCAAACCGGGAGAACTCTGGCGCGGTAGCTGCGGTGCCGCCGGGCCGGGCTGCCTGCTGCGCAGGCCGGGGAAAACCGCTTGCTGCCTATTTTTTATTCATCCGGCCGCCGGCGGACGTTCCCTTCCGGGAGAAACCCCGGTTTTTCAAGGGGGGGCGTTTTTTCCCCGGGCTGGCACTGCCCTTGCTAGGATCTACGCTCAGCGCCCGAGAAATCTTTGCCTGCCATGTTCTGGAAAGGAGCACCCTCATGTCGATCAGCAGCAACAACTTCCAGCCGGAACCCGCCTGCGGCGCTTCCGCAGGCCAGCCCGGCTTCACCCTTGCCGCCAAACGGGACGGCCGCTACGAAGTCTCCCTGCAGGGCCGCTTCCTGCCGGGATGGCTCGGCGAGTTCTCCGCCGGCCTGGCCGATCACCGGCTCAGCATCCTGACCGGCAGCGCCCGGCGCATCTCCCCTTCCGTCTGGCAGGCCTGTTTCGAGCTGGACGCCAGCGCCGCCGGGACGAAACCGGACCACATCGACTTCCTGGCCCTGGCTTCCTCGCGCTCCGCGGCCAAAGGGGCCACTCCGGCCCTGGAGACGGTGCGCGTGGTCGAGGAGAAGGATGCCCTGCTGGTCGAGGTCAACGGCGCCGACCAGCTCGGCTTTCTCGCCGGCCTCCTCAAGCGCTTCGCCTTTTATTCTCTCTTCCCCGTGGAACTGGAGGTCGCGACGGCCGGCGGGCAGATTTCCGACCGCATCCGCCTCAAGGGGGTCGGCGGCATCTCTCCTTCGGCCGAGGCGGTGGACGCCCTGCGCAAAGGGTTGCAGGAACTGGCGGGAAATCGCGCCAGCAACAACTAGTCCACCACCGGGCCGCAGAAGCAGGCTCGCGGCTGCGGCCCAATCATTCCCCCCGGTACCACCCGCCGCTGCGAAATTCTTCCTCGCCACATCCCGCCCTAACAAATCCCTGGTAAAGGTTAACCAAAGACTCCGCCGCCGTGGCGGGGCCGCCACCGACCAGGGAGCATTCGCCATGATCCTCTACCTGCTGCGCCACGCCAAGGCCGTCCCCCGCCAAGGAGGAATTCCCGAAGAACAGCGCTATCTCACCGCCGAGGGGCGGGAGCGCTTCACGCGAATGGCGGCAGGGATGCTGGAGCAGGGGATGAAACCCGACCTGATCCTCACCAGCCCCCTCTTGCGCTCGGTCCAGACCGCCGAGATCCTCGCCTGCGTGCTGGCCTTTTCGGGGGAGCTGCTGGTCGAGCCGCTGCTCGCGCCAGGATTCGGCCGGCGCCAGCTGTCCCGGCTGCTCAAGGCGCACGACGCGGTTGCTGAGCTGGTGCTGGTCGGCCACGAACCGGACCTGAGCCTGCTGGTCACGGCGCTGCTCGGCATCAAGGCCAATTTCACCCTAAAGAAGGGGGATGTGGTCGCCCTCGAACTCGATGCCGAGGGGAAGGCCAGCCTGCGCTGGCGGACCTTCCGCGGCGAGCCCACCACCGCCCTGCTCGACGAGCAGGGTTGACCGGCTGGCGCCCCGCCCGCGGCGCGGCCGGGAACGCCTTAATTAACCCGAAGTGAAATCCTAATCCGCGCCTAACCCGGATTGACGATCCTCTGCCCGCCACCAGCCAACGCCACCGAGCGGTTGGCCGCCGTCCGCCGGCAATTATTTGCCGGCAGCGGCTTTTTTGCAGAAATCTAACAATTCTATGTTTTAAATATAGGGCAGGCGTGGCCGGCCGGCGGCCGGAACAGGCCTCAGCATTCGCCAACCGCCAGGGAAAGGTCGCACTACTTTTGGACAAGGAACCGCTCGCCGTCGCACCGCCCTCCGAACCGGCCTCGCCGGTCGCCGCAGAATCCCCGACCCCAGCCGCCGAACCGGCTGCCAAAGAGCCGAAGCCGCGCCGCGCGACCCAGGAGCTCCAGGCCTCCGAGCTCTACTTGAACCGCGAACTGTCGTGGCTGGAGTTCAACCGCCGGGTCCTGCACCAGGCCAGGGACGAGCGTGTGCCGCTGTTGGAGCGGGTCAAGCTTCGCCGCCATCGTCAGCGCCAACCTCGACGAATTCTTCATGAAGCGCATCGGCGGGCTCAAGCAGCAGATCGGCGCCCGGCTGCAAAGCCTGACCATGGACGGCCGCTCGCCGAAACAGCAGATCGTCGAGTGCTACGCCCTGGTGCGGGAGCTGGAGGCGGAGAAGGAGCGGCGGCTGCTGGAACTGGTCCGTCTGCTCGCCAAGGCGGGGATCACCCTCCTCTCCTACCGGGAACTGACCGCGCGCGAGAAGAAGCAGCTGCGCGAGCACTACTTCCACAACATCTACCCGCTGGTCACGCCGCAGGCGATGGACCCGGCCCATCCCTTCCCCTTCGTCTCTAACCTGTCGCTGAACCTGCTGGTCACCCTGCGCGCGCCGCACGTGCCCGAACCCTCCCTGGCCCGGGTCAAGGTCCCGGTGGGGATCGGCGCGCCGCGTTTTTTGCGCGTCGGCGAGCGGGACCGCTTCATTCCGCTGGAAGAAGTGATGAGCAACAACCTCGACATGCTCTTCCCGGAGATGGAGGTCCTCTCCTGCGAGCTGTTCCGCGTCACCCGCAACGCCAACACCGAGCGCAACGAGGAGCACGCCGACGACCTGCTGGCGATGATCGAGACCGAGCTGCAGCACCGCAAGTTCGCCCCCATCGTGCGCCTCGAGGTGAAAACCGGGATGGACCCGGTGCACCGCGGGATGCTCGCCGCCGAGCTCGCCCTCGACGAGTCCGCCGACGTCTTCGAGGTCGGCGGCATGCTGGCGATGCGCGACTTGTTCGAGCTGGCCGATCTCGACGTCCAGGAGCTGCGCTACCCGCCCCACATCCCCCTCGACCACCCGCGGCTGCAGACCGAGCGCAGCATCTTCCACATCCTCCGCGACGCCGGCTCGATCCTGCTGCACCACCCCTACGAATCGTTTTCGACCTCGGTGGAGCGCTTCCTCCAAGAGGCCGGCAGCGACCCCAAGGTGCGGGCGATCAAGATGACCCTCTACCGCACCTCCAGCCAGAGCCGCATCGTCGACCACCTGATCACCGCGGCGCGCGGCGGCAAGCAGGTGGCGGTGGTGGTCGAGCTCAAGGCGCGCTTCGACGAGGCGGCCAACATCCGCCTGGCGAGCCGCATGGAGGAGGTCGGCATCCACGTCACCTACGGGGTGGTGGGGCTGAAGACCCATTGCAAGGTGATCCTGGTGGTGCGCCAGGACTACAGCGGCATTCGCCGCTACGTCCACTTCGGCACCGGCAACTACCACCCCGGCACCGCCCGCCTCTACTGCGACTACGGCCTGTTGACCGCCGACCCGCAGCTCGGCGAGGACGCCACCGAGCTCTTCAACTACCTGACCACCGGCTACACCCCCAAGCGCCCCTACCACAAGCTGCTGCCGGCGCCCAAGCTGCTGAAGAAGGCGCTGCTGGAGAAGATCGAGCGGGAGATCGCCGGTCATAAAAAGGCGCATCCGGGGCTGCTGCGCTTCAAGATGAACGCCCTCGACGACATCGAGATCATTCGCGCCCTCTACCGGGCCTCCCGCGCCGGGGTGCAAATCGAGCTGCTGGTGCGCGACAGCTGCCGGCTGCGGCCGGGAGTCCCCGGGGTGTCGGAGACGATCCGCGTAGTCAGCATCGTCGGCCGCTTTCTCGAGCATGCCCGGGTCTACTACTTCAAGAACGGCGGCGCCGAGGAGTATTTCATCAGCTCGGCCGACGCCATGCGCCGCAACCTCGAGGACCGGGTCGAGGTCATGGTCCCGGTGGAAGATCCGGCGCTGCAGCGCGATCTGCAGCAGATGTTCGAGATCCAGCTGGGCGACCCGGTGAGCGCCTGGGACATGCAGCCGGACGGTTCCTACCGCCAGCGCCGGCCGGCTGCCGGCCAGGAGGCGCTGGGCAGCCACCGGCAGCTGATCGAGTACGCCCGCAAGAAGCAGAAGGAATCGCTCCGCTACCGGCGCAAGAAATCCCGCGGTGGCAAGAAACGCAATCTGCTTTGAAGGGCAGCTGTAAGCTGTCAGCTTCAAGCTCATAGCTTACGGCTCACAGCCCATAACCTGAGGAGATGGAGAAGCCATGGAGAGTAATGCCGTAAAATCGCTGATGCAGCTCAAGGGACTCGGCGCGGCCAGCGCCCGCCGCCTGGTCGCCGCCGGCATCGACGACTTCGCCAAGCTCGCCGCCGCCGGCGAGGAGCAGCTGCGCGCGATCCGTGGCCTCAATCCGCGCTCGGTCCCGCTGATCCTGGAAGCGGCCGCCGCGCGCGCCGCCCTTGACGACACCGCCGGCGGCAAGGAGGCGGAGGCGGGGCGCCTGGTGGAGATCGCCCACCGTCTGCAGGAGATGGTCGGGCAGTTCGCGGCGCTCTTGGAAGTGGCGCAGGAGGAGCAGCCAGGCAAGAAGACCGCCGGCCGGCTGCAGAAGGAGATCACCCGGGTGCAGACGCTGCTCGAACAGATCGTCGCCGGTTTGCCGGGGCGGATGAAGAAGCGCGGCAAGGCCCTGGTGAAGAGCGACCGGCGCCTCGCCGAGCTGAGCGCGAGCAGCCCGAAGCGGATCGCCAAGGGGCTGAAGAAGACCCGCAAGACCTTGAAGAAGGCCCTGGGCTGAAGTTCGACTCGCCCCAGGGGGCAGCAATCCGTTACGCTTCAGGCAAGCGCCCGCCGCAGCCTGACACCCTGGATTAGGGAAAGACCAGCATGCTGCAACGCCTCGCCGCCATCGACATCGGCACCAACTCGATCCGCTGCATCGTCGTCGAGACCACCGCCGGCGGGGAATTCCGCGTCCTCGACGACGAAAAGGCGACGGTGCGCCTCGGCGAAGGGCTGGCCGCCAGCGGCCGCATCCAGCCGGCGGCCTGGAACCGGGCCCTGGAGGCCCTGCAGCGGATGAAGAAGATCCTCGACGGGCTCGCCGTCGGCACCATCGAGGCGGTGGCCACCAGTGCGGTGCGCCGGGCGGCCAACGGCGAGGAATTCCTGGCGGCGATGGCCGCGGCCACCGGCGTCACCGTCCGCGTCATCAGCGGCGAGGAGGAGGCCCACCTCGCGGCCCGCAGCGCCCGCCACAACTTCGATCTCGGCGGCGGGCGCACCCTGCTGGTCGACATCGGCGGCGGCAGCGTCGAGATCGTCTCCGTGGTCGGTGACCACGTCGACGAAGTCCACTCCATGGAACTCGGCGCCGTGGTCCTCTCCGAGCAATACCTCCCCCACGACCCGGTTGATGACGCCGACCTGGAGCGGCTGCGCAAACACGTGCGCAAGATGCTGCGCGCCGCTCTCCCCCGCGATCAGCTGCCGGTCCAGGCGCTGATCGGCTCCGGGGGGACGATGACCAGCATCGGCGGCATGGCGATGGCGCTGCGCAAGGAGCAGTTCGACTCGGTCCACCACTACGAGGTGCTCCACTCGGAGGTCGTTCACCTGCTGGCGATGCTCGCCCGCAAGGACCAGAAGGCCCGCCGCGCGGTCCCTGGTCTCAACCCGGAACGGGCCGACATCATCGTCGCCGGGGTGCTGGTGGTCGACGAGCTGCTGCGCCACTTCCGCACCAACCTGCTGCGCATCAACGAAAAGGGAATCCGCGAAGGGTTGATCCTCGAGGCGCTGGAGAAGCACGCCCTCCTTCCCCAGGCCGCGACGCGCCGCGACTGGCGCCAGTCGGTGGAGGATTTCGCCCGCTCCTGTCATTTCGATCCCGGCCATTCCCGCCAGGTCAACCGCCTCGCCCAGCAGCTGCTGGCCGGCATCGCCCCCCTGTGGCCCACCGACGAACGCACTGCCCAGCTTCTCGAGGCGGCCGCGCTGCTCCACGACGTCGGCTACCTCATCAGCTATTCCCAACACCACAAGCACTCCTACCACCTGATCCGCCATGCCGACCTCTTCGGCTTCACCCCCCGGGAACTGGAGATCATCGCCAACGTCGCCCGCTACCACCGCAAATCACTGCCGAAGAAGAAGCACGACAACTTCGCCCGCCTCAGCGCTGAGGATCGCCGCCTGGTCAGCCGCCTCGGCGGCATCCTGCGCCTCGCCGACGGCCTCGACCGGCGCCGCAACCGACTGGTGACCGGCCTCGACTGCCGGCTGACGGGGAAGGTCTTCGAGGTCCGCCTGGAAGGGAGCGGCGACCTGTCGGTGGAACTCTACGGCGGCCGGTCCAAGGGCGATCTCTTCGCCGACGCCTTCGGCTGCCGCCTGGAACTGACGGCCGCCAGCGACGATTCCACATCGACACCTCATCCGGCGCCAACACATTCCTGACATTCCCCCGGCAGAATCGGCTCCACAAGTCATGAAAGGAGCCGCGACCATGCCCTACGCCCTCGATCTCATCGCCCCGGCCGGCGACAGCTCGTGCTGTCCCTACCACGGCATCGACGCCCGCTGCCGCGCCGCCGCCTCCGGGCTCGCGCCCGACCGCCGGCGGGTCCGGAACTACTGCGCCTGCGAAGACTACGACCTCTGTCCTCTCTACCTCTCCAAGCTGCTGCGCAGCAGCCGCGCCCGCTACTGCGGTACCAGTCACCACGACCTCGCCCAAAAGTAACTCCTTTCCCTTCGGCGTACCCTCGCCGCCTTTAAGGCAAGGCCCGGGTTTCCCGGACAGTGTCCTGTGCGGCAGGGATTTTTCGGTATACTGGCAGGGTTTTTGGCAGAGTTGCCGCCCTGCTGCGTTGTGCAGTGTCAAAAAAAGGAGACGGGCGGCCCAGGGCCGCCGGGAGCTGAGATGCAACCGAAAGTCGTCATCACTCACTGGGTCCACCCGGAGGTCCTCGATCGCCTGGCAGCGCACTGCCGGGTCGTTCCCAACCAGAGCCGCGAGACGCTGCCGCGGCAGGAAGTCCTGCGCCGGGCCGCCGACGCCGCGGGACTGCTGGTCTTCATGCCCGACCGCGTCGACGCCGACTTCCTGCGCGCCTGCCCGCGCCTCAAGGTCATCGGCGCGGCCCTCAAGGGGTACGACAACCTCGACGCCGCAGCCTGCGCGGCGGCCGGTGTCACCCTAGCCATCGTCCCCGACCTGCTTACCGCCCCGACCGCCGAGCTGGCGGTGGCCCTGCTGCTGGCGCTGATCCGCAAGGTGAAGGAGGGCGACGCCCTGGTCCGCGCCGGCGGCTTTGCCGGCTGGCGGCCGATCCTCTACGGCGCGGGGCTCGCTGGCAGCCGCATCGGCCTAGTCGGCATGGGCGACATCGGCCAGGCGATCGCCCGGCGTTTGGCCGGGTTCGAGGCCCACCTCTGCTACGCCGACCCCCGCCCGCTGCCGCCGGAGCGGGAAGCCGCCCTCGGCCTGACCCGCCGCGGACTTCCCGAACTGGTCGCGGAATGCGACCACCTGCTGGTCAGCGTTCCCCTGACGCCGACCACCCACCACCTCTTCGACGCCGCCCTGCTGGCGCAGCTCAAGCCGGGCGCCTACCTGGTCAACATCGGCCGCGGCTCCGTCCTCGACGAGGCGGCGGTGGCCGCCGCCCTCAAGAGCGGCCAACTTGCCGGCTTTGCCGCCGACGTCTTCGCCTTCGAGGACTGGGCGCTTCCCGACCGCCCGGCTGCTATCCATCCCGAACTGCTCGCCTTCCCCGAACAGACCCTCTTCACCCCCCACCTCGGTTCGGCGGTGGACGCAGTCCGCCGCGACATCGCCCTGGCCGCGGCCGGCAGCATCCTGGCCGGGCTGGAGGGCAAACCGGTTCCCGGTGCGGTGCTGCGCTGAAGAAGGGGCGAATTCTGGTGGCGAATTCCGGGGACATTTTGCAGGCTATACGGACGGGCAGACCGGTTGGGGGCGACGCGTTCGTCGAGATGTTCGAATCAGCTGCCGGGCGTATCTTGAAGCCGCGCATGCCGGGACGACGGCGCAAGAAGCAATCGGTATTAGGTCCCCGGAAAAACCCGTTCTCGGGCAAGCGGAAGCCGTTTTCCACCCGGTGTATAATAAAAACGTAAAAGAAAGGAGTTGGCCCATGGATATCGAGAAAGCCATGCAGGATCCGGCAAAGTTTTTCGCCACGCCGGACGCGATCGTTGACGACCCGCTCCTGACCCGAGAGCAGAAAATCGAGATGCTTCACGCTTGGGAGTACGACGCCCGGGAACTGATGGTGGCCGAGGAGGAAAACATGGGCGGCGGTCCAGCGAGTCACCTTGATCTGATCATGAATGCCATGCATCGCCTCCGGGTTGAGGCCGACGTTGGGCATTCGGCGCCGACCAAGCAGGGGGGCGGTTAGCATTTTCGTGCAGGGCCCACCAGGTTTCATGCCGTAAAACAACTCGGGCCTCCCCTAATATTTATTGCAGGTCCCCTTTCACTGCCATAGCATGCCTCCATGCCAAGAGTTGCCTGTAGAGTTGTTCCATGCTCGAGTAACCCCGCATCCATTTCTCCGGCCCGTTCGATCACCTCATGCTGGAGGGCAAAGGCAATCTGCGCCCGTCGGGAGCTCGTTCGGAGCATCGCCAAAGAGGGCATCGCCTGTTTCGAATAGGAGCAACTAAGTGAGTGCCGCAAAACAGCGTGAATTGAAGGTGCGCAGCAGCATCAAAGGGCGGGCTCCTGACCTGGCATCGCTGCGGGACGTTCGTGATTGCCTGGGGGAGATGCCCCGGCGCCGGGACCTGCTCATCGAGTATCTACACCGGCTGCAGGACCGGTTCGGCCATCTTTCCGCCCGACACCTGGTGGCGCTGGCCCGGGAGCTGCGGCTGTCGGCCGCGGAGGTCTACGAGGTGGCCAGCTTTTACCACCGCTTCGACATCGTCAAGGACGGGGAGGCGGCCCCGCCGCCTTTGACCGTGCGCGTCTGCGAATCGATCACCTGCAGTCTCTTCGGCGCCGAGGAGTTGGTGCGGGCGCTGCGGGAGGGGCTGGGGGAAGGGGTGCGCATCCAGCGCGTCCCCTGCGTCGGGCGCTGCCACGCGGCGCCCGTGGCCGTTGTCGGCGATCTGCCCGTCGACCGGGCGACTCCGGCGCAGGTGGCCGCCGCCGTTGCCGCGGGCGATTTCTCCGCGCCGCTTCCCGACTACATCGGCTACGATCGCTACCGCCGGGAGGGGGGGTACGAGACCTATCGGCGCTGCCTCTGCGGCGAGCTGCACCGCCGAGGAGGTCCTCGCCCGACTGGAGGCCTCCGGCCTGCGCGGTCTGGGCGGCGCCGGCTTTCCCGTCGGCCGCAAGTGGCGCCTGGTGCGCGACCAGCCGGCCCCGCGGCTGCTGGCGGTCAATATCGACGAGGGGGAGCCGGGGACCTTCAAGGACGGCCACTACCTCTGTTCCGATCCGCACCGCTTTCTGGAGGGGGTGCTGATCGCCGCCTGCGTGGTGGGGATCGAGGCGGTCACCCTCTACCTGCGGGACGAATATCCCGCCGGGCGGGCGCTGCTGGAGCGGGAGCTGGAAGCCCTTCGCGCCGACCCGCCCGGTCCCCTGCCGGCCATCGAGCTGCGGCGCGGGGCCGGCGCCTACATCTGCGGCGAGGAATCGGCGATGATCGAGTCGATCGAGGGGAAACGGGGCATGCCGCGCCTGCGTCCCCCCTACCTCGCGGAGCGCGGGCTCTTCGGCCGCCCGACGCTGGAACACAACCTGGAGAGCCTGCACTGGGTGCGCGAGCTGGTCGAGCAGGGAGCCGAGGGGTTCGCAGCCCAGGGCCGCCGCGGGCGGACGGGGCTGCGCTCCTTCTCGGTGAGCGGCCGCATCGTCCGTCCCGGGGTGCACCGGGCCCCGGCGGGAATCACCCTGAAGGAGCTGATCGACGAGTACTGCGGCGGCATGCTCCCCGGCCACCGCCTCTACGGCTACCTGCCCGGCGGCGCCTCCGGCGGCATCCTCCCCGCCGCCCTGGCCGACCTCCCCCTCGATTTCGACACTCTGGCCGCGTACGGCTGCTTCATCGGCTCGGCGGCGATCATCGTCTTCTCGGACCGGGACCGGGCGCGGGATCTGGCCCTGAACGCCCTGCGCTTTTTCGCCGACGAGTCCTGCGGCCAGTGCACCCCCTGCCGCGAGGGGACGCTGCGGGCCCGGGAGCTGATGGCAAGGGAGGTCTGGGACGCCACGCTCTTGGAGGAGCTGGCGGCGGTGATGGGCGACGCCTCCATCTGCGGGCTGGGCCAAGCCGCTCCCAACCTGTGGCGCAGCGTGCTGCGCTATTTTCCCGGGGAGGTGTCGTGATGGCCGCCACCGCTGCAACCATCGTCTTCACCGTCAATGGCCGGGAAATCGCCGCCGCCCCCGGCGAGACCATCCTCCAGGCCTGCAAGCGCCACGGCATCGACATCCCCCACCTCTGCTATCAGGAGGGGCTGCGTCCGGACGGCAACTGCCGGGCCTGCGTGGTGGAGATCGAAGGCGAGCGGCTGCTCGCCCCCGCCTGCAGCCGCGAGCCGGCGCCGGGGATGACGGTGCGCACCGACAGCGAGCGGGCGCGGCGGGCGCAGAAGCTGGTCCTGGAGCTGCTGCTGGCCAACGCGCCGCAGCAAAGCGACACCTTGTCGAACGAGCTGCGCCGCTGGTGTGCGACCCTCGGCGTGGCAACGCCCCGCTTCGCCCCGCGCCTGCCGCAGCTCCCCGCCCACAGCCACCCGGCCATGACGGTCAACCTCGCCGCCTGCATCCACTGCACCCGCTGCGTGCGCGCCTGCCGGGAGAGCCAGGTCAACGACGTCATCGGCTACGCCTACCGCGGCGAGCGCGCGCAGATCGTCTTCGACCTCGACGACGACCTGGGGACCAGCTCCTGCGTCGCCTGCGGCGAGTGCGTCCAGGCCTGCCCCACCGGCGCCCTGATGCCGGCGGGCGGGGTCGGCCTGGAAACCCCGGACCGCCAGGTCGACACCGTCTGCCCCTACTGCGGGGTCGGCTGCCTGCTGCGCTACCATGTCAAGGAAAACCGCATCCTGTTCGCCGAGGGGCTGCCCGGCCCGGCCAATAAGAAGCGGCTCTGCGTCAAGGGGCGCTTCGGCTTCGACTACGTCCACCACCGCCAGCGCCTGACCAAACCGCTGATCCGCCGCGCCGATGCCCCCAAACTGCTCGAACCCGATTTCGACCCGGCAAACATGGTCAGCCTGTTTCGCGAGGCGAGCTGGGAGGAGGCCCTCGATGCGGCCGCCGCCGGCCTGAAGCAGATCCTCGAGGCGCCACGGCCCGCCGGGGCTGGCCGGCTTCGGCTCGGCCAAGGGCTCCAACGAGGAGGCCTATCTCTTCCAGAAGCTGGTGCGCATCGGCTTTCGCTCCAACAACGTCGACCACTGCACCCGCCTCTGCCACGCCTCCTCGGTCGCCGCCCTGCTGCAGATGATCGGCTCGGGGGCGGTCTCCAACCCCATGGCCGACGCCGAGGCGGCGGAGCTGATCTTCGTCATCGGCTCCAACACCGAGGAGAACCACCCGGTCGCCGCCACCTTCATCAAGAACGCCCGGCGCGCCGGCAAGACCCTGGTCGTCGCCGACCCGCGCGAGGTCCCCCTGGCGCGCCACGCCGACTTTTTTCTCAACTTCCGCCCCGACAGCGACGTCGCCCTGCTCAACGCCCTGATGCACTCGGTGATCAGCCAGGGGCTGGTCGATGCGGACTTCGTCGCCCGGCGCACCCGCGGCTTCGAGGAACTGAAAGCGCACCTGGCGGCCTTCTCCCCCGAGGCGATGGCGCCGCTGTGCGGCATCGAGGCCGCCACCATCCACGAGGTGGCCCGCCGCTACGCCACCGCCAAGGGCGCCATCATCTTCTGGGGGATGGGCATCTCCCAGCACAGCCACGGCACCGACAACGCCCGGGCCCTGATCTCCCTGGCTCTGCTGACCGGGCAGATCGGCCGCCCCGGCTGCGGGCTGCACCCGCTGCGCGGCCAGAACAACGTGCAGGGAGCCTCGGACGTCGGCCTGATCCCCATGGTCTTTCCCGACTACCGCCCGGTGGGGGACGCAGAGGCACGGGCCGCCTTCGAGGCGCTCTGGCAGACCCGGCTCGACCCGAAGCCGGGGCTGACGGTGGTGGAGGTGGTGCAGGCGATCCTGGAAGGCGAGGTGAAAGGGATGTACATCATGGGCGAGAACCCGGCCATGTCCGACCCCAACCTGCACCACGCCCGCGCGGCCCTCGCCCGCCTGGAGCACCTGGTGGTGCAGGATATCTTTCTCACCGAGACGGCCTGCTACGCCGACGTCGTCCTGCCGGCGTCCGCCCACGCCGAGAAGACCGGGACCTTTACCAACTCCGACCGTCGCGTCCAGCTCGGGCGCCAGGCCCTGGCGCCCCCGGGTGAGGCCCGCCAGGACCTCTGGATCATCCAGGAGATCGCCCGCCGCATCGGTCTCGACTGGCATTACGAAGGGCCGCAGGCGGTCTTTGCCGAGATGCGCCGGGCCATGCCGAGCATCGCCGGCATCACCTGGGAGCGCCTGGAGGCCGAGGGGTCGGTGACCTACCCCTGCCTCCAGGAGGGCGACCCCGGCCAGGCGGTTATTTTCACCGAAACTTTCCCGACGCCCGACGGCCTGGCCAGCTTCGTCCCCTCCCCCTTGGCCGCCGCCGCCGAACTCCCCGATGCGGAATTCCCCTTCGTCCTCATCACCGGCCGCCAGCTGGAACACTGGCACACCGGCGCCATGACCCGCCGCGCTGCCGTTCTCGACGCCCTCGAACCGCTGCCGACGGCGAGCCTGCACCGCGACGATCTGGAGCGGCTCGGCGTCGCCCCCGGCGAGCTGGTCAGCGTCGCCTCCCGGCGCGGCGCCCTTACCGCCTACGCCCGCACCGACGACGGCGTACAGCCGGGGCAGGTCTTCATCCCCTTCTGCTACCGCGAGGCCGCCGCCAACCTGCTCACCAACGAGGCCCTCGACCCCGAGGCCAAGATCCCCGAATTCAAGTTCTGCGGGGTGTCGGTAAGGCCTGCCCGCTGACGGCGGCGTCCTCTCCCGGGGCGTCCGCCGTGTCGACCTCCTCCCGCTCCTTCTCGCGCAGGGCGAAATATTCCTGGGGGGTGTTGATGTTGCAGAAGGAGCGCCCCGCAGGATCGCACTCCTTGAAGACCTCCGCCGGCACCTCGTGCACCCCGCCCCGTCGGGAGCACACTCTTCCTTTTTCCAGGCATAAAATTCGGCGGGCGTCGTTGTTCTCCATGCCGGCTCCGGGGATATGGGTTGGCGAAGGGGATAAAACCAACCTACGGCAAACGCCTCGGCGACTCAAACGGGGAAACCCGGGTAAGCAGGAGCAGTCATGTTACACTCGTAAACAACCCGGATCCTGCCCGATTTTTGCCGCGCCATGAAGGGACACCATGCCCAAGGTCAGTCAGGCCATTGACGAACTACGCCGCGAGAACCGGTTCTTCCATCTGTTCACCGCCGCCGAGTTGGCGGTCCTGCAACCCCTCTTTCATTTGACCCGCTGCCTTCGCGGCGAAACCCTGATCGAGGAGGGAGACCCGGCGGGCGGGCCCTTTGCCATCGTCCTGTCCGGCGCCCTGGAAATCAAAAAGCAGACGGACTTCGGGTCCCAAGTGGTCCTCGCCAAGGTCACCCGCGGCGCTCTTCTGGGACATTCTTCGATTTACCTTCGCAACCGGCCGTCTCCGATCACCGCCGCCGCCAGGGAAAACACCGAGATCCTCTATTTGCCACAAGAAAACCTGGCTGCGTTGTTGGAAAATCATCCGGCTATCGGCGTCAAAATCCTGCAGGAAGTCATCCGGGTGCAGGATATCCGTCTTCAGGAGCTGGTGGAGCGGTTTGCCGGAACCTTGTAGGCAGGGGCGGCAAATTCTGCCGTCGATAACCGCAAATGCGTTTTCAATGGCTAAGCAAGCCGCCCGACCGGTACAGCTTCCGGCGGGCGGCTTGATTTTCGTCTGGCACGGAGTGCCAGGCAGGGAAGGAGGTTGAGGGGGGCGGGATCAATCCTCCGTCGCGGCCAGCTTCTTCGGCCCCTTGCGCCCGGCCGCGGCGTGGTAGCGGCGGCGCACCTCGTCGAGATCGACGCTCGGCGGCGGAAAGGTCATGTCCAGGGACTCCAGGCTCTCAGTGATGATTCTTGAGACCGCCAGGTTGCGGAACCACTTGTGGTTGGCCGGGATGACGAACCAGGGGGCATGCTCGGTGCTGGTGCGGCGGAGGGCCTCGGCGTAGGCTTTTTGGTAGTCGGGCCACCGGGTCCGTTCGGTGTAGTCGGCCAGACTGATCTTCCAGTTGCGGTCGGGGTCGTCGAGGCGTTTCTTGAAGCGCCGAAGCTGCTCCTCGGCAGAGATGTGCAGGAAGAATTTGAGGATGTGGGTGCCGCCCGCCGTCAGGTTCAGTTCGAACTCGTTGATCCGCTCGTAGCGGCGGGACCAGACCTTTTCCGGCACCAGGTCGTGGACTCGGACCACCAGCACGTCCTCGTAGTGGGAGCGGTTGAAGATGACGATCTCGCCGCGCGCCGGGACCTGGCCGTGGACCCGCCAGAGAAAGTCGTGGGCGGCTTCTTCGGCCGAGGGCTCTTTGAAGCAGTGGACCCGGGTCCCCTGCGGGTTGAGCGGCCCGACCACGTGACGGATGGTGCCGTCCTTGCCGCCGGCGTCCATCGCTTGCAGACAGATCAGCAGCGAGCGCCGGTTTTCCGCGTAGAGCCGGTACTGCAGCGCCTGCAGCCGGCGCCCCAGGTCGGCGAGTTCGGCGGCGGCCGAGTGTTTGTCGGTGTGGCCGTCTTTGGCGTCCGGATCGATTTTTCCCAGGTCGACCCTGGCCCCCGGCCGGATACGGAATCTGTCGCGCCAATTCATCTGCAGTCTCCTTCCGGGCCGCTGCGCCGGACCCCTGACCCGTCATTTCGCCCGGCCGATCCGCTCGGCCAGGGTCCCGACCGCCACGGCGAAGGCATTGGCGTGGTTCCAGGCGAGCAGCCCGCGGAAGTTGTCGTACACCAGGTAGGCCGGGCCGGAATCATCGGGGAGGAGCAGCGAGGCTTTGAGATGGCGGCGGGGGAGGTGGCGGCCGTTGTGGCGCCGCACGCCGAGGGCCTGCCAGCGCGACAGCGGGAGGCGGGTCGCCAGTCCCGCGCGCGTCGGATCGAAGCTTTTCGGCAGGCGGACCGGGCGACCCCAGATCTGGTCGTCCTGCCAGCCGGTGTGGGCCAGGTAGTTGGCGATGGAGGCGAGTACGTCGGGGACCGAGTTCCAGATGTCGATGCGGCCGTCACCGTCGGCGTCGACGGCGAAGCGGCGAAAGGCCGAGGGCATGAACTGGCACTGTCCCATGGCGCCCGCCCAGGAGCCGCGCATCCGCTCCAGGGAAATGTGGCCGGCATCGAGAATGCGCAGCGCCTCGAGCAGCTCCCTGCGAAAATAGGCGCCGCGCCGCTGGTCGTAGGCCAGGGTCACCAGGGCGGGGATGACCGGCAGTTCCCCCGGGGACTTGCCGTAGCGGGTCTCGATCCCCCACAGGGCGACGATATAGCGGCGCTGTACCCCGTAGCGGCGTTCCACCCGTCCCAGCCAGGTCGGATAGCGCCGCAGCATCCGCCGGCCGCCGTCGATCCGCGACCGGCTGACCCGGGCCGCCACGTAGTCCGCCAGGGTCTCGGTCTTCTCCGGCTGGTTGCGGTCGCTCGCGATCACCCGCGGCAGCGGCGCCGCGACATCCTTGAGCGCGGCGTCCAGCGTCTTTGGCGAAATTCCGGCGGCGCGGGCTTCGGCCCGCAAATCATCCAGCCAGGCGGCAAAATCCTGCCTGGGCTGCTCCGCCCGGGCGGCGGGCAGCAACAAGCAGAGAAGGACCGTCAACGGGAGCAGCAGAAATCCGAACCATTTCATGGCTTCAAATCTAACACGGTATGTGCGGTCCTGCAGCAACGGGCGTGGATTGGTGGACGGGGCTGCATACCGGCCGGAAATCGCCGATAATGAAAGCATGACGAAAAAATTGCCCGAACCCTTCCTCCCGTCGGAACTCCCGCCTCCCGCCCTGCGGCAGCTGCCGGCCCAGCAGGCGGTGCGGCTGATCCTGCTGCGGCTGCTCGATGCGCTGGAGACCAACCGGCCGGGGACGCTGGCGGGGAAGGAGGTGGAGCGGCTGCACGATCTGCGGGTGGCGGTGCGGCGCACCCGCGCCGCCCTCGGGCAGCTGCGCGGCATCTTCCCGCCTGAGCAGCTGGCCCATTTCCGGGCCGAGTTCCGCTGGCTCGGGGAGGTCACCGGCCCGACCCGGGACCTCGACGTCTACCTGCTCGGCTTCCCCGATTACCAGGCCGGCTTGCCCGCGGCGTATCGCGACGATCTGGCCCCCCTGCTCGCCCTGCTGCAGGTCCGCCGACGGGAAGCGCACCAGGCCCTGGTCCGGGGGCTCGAGTCCCTGCGCTACGGTCGCCTGGTGACGGAGTGGCGGCAGTTCCTCACCGCGCCGGCAGGCGGCGAACCGGTTCCTGAGCATGCCCAGGTGCCGATCGGGGACCTGGCAGGTGCCCGGCTCTGCAAACTCTTTGCCCGGGTGTGCAAGAAGGGGCGCAGGATCGACGCGGCCTCGCCGCCCGGCGATCTCCACACCCTGCGCATTTTGTGTAAGAAGTTGCGCTACCTGCTGGAGTTTTTTGCCCTTTTCTACCCGCCCAAGAAGGTCAGACGGCTGATCCGCACCCTGAAGGGCCTGCAGGACAACCTCGGCGCTATCCAGGACCTGACGGTCCAGGCCCGGGCGCTCGTCCGCTTCGCCGAAGAACTGCAGGCCGCCGGGGAGGTGCCGGCGCGGACCCTGCTCGCCATGGGGATGCTGATCGCCAACCTCGAGCGGTGCCGGGAGGCGGAACGTGCCGCCTTCGCCGGCACCTTTTCCCGCTTTACCGGCAAACGAAATCGCACCTTTTTCAAACAGCTGAGATAGCGTCCTCCACGGGGGACTCGCCAAGGGGACGATCGTGGTGCGGGGAACGGGGAGGGGGCTTAACGGAGCGCCGCCCAGCCGAGCGGCCCCTCGCTGACGATGCGCATCGCCGTGCTCACTGCCGGGTCGGGAAGCTGACCGCGCCGGCGAGCTGGCGTTCCTGGTGCCGGCGTTCGATCAGGCGGCGGGCGGTCAGGACCACCTCGCGCACCGAGAAGGGCTTGGGGATGAAGGCGTCGGCGCCCAGCTCGAGGCCGCGCAGGCGGTCGTTCATCGAGCCGAGGGCGGTGAGCATGATGATCGGCACCGAGCCGAGTGGTTCGTCGCGGCGGCCGCGGATCAGCCGGCAGACTTCCCAGCCGTCGAGATCGGGGAGGAGGATGTCGAGCAGAATCAGGTCGGGCTGCTCGCTGCCGGCCAGGCGGCAGGCGGAGAGGCCGTCCTCGGCGAGCAGGGTGGCATAGCCCTGGGCCTGGAGCTGGTATTCGAGAAGCGCCGCCAGATCGGGCTGGTCCTCGACGATGAGAATGGTCCCTTCCGGCATGGCTTCCCCCGCTGGTCTGCAAATATCCATGCAGCAAGGGTCGGAGCGCCGCGTTAGGGGGCGATTAAGGGAGCTTTCGGAGTTGGTTAGGAGAGAATTTTCCCGCGGTAGCGGGCGGGGCGTATCACAGTGAACCGGTGATCAGCAGCGCTCCGACGACCAGCGCCAGGAGGACGCGGTAGTAGCCGAAGAGGACCAGCCCGTGGCGGTTCAGGTAGCCTACCATCCATTTGACCGAGAGGACCGCCGCGACGAAGGCGAAGATGATACCGACGCCAAGGGCGATGGGATCGAAGGTCTGCAGCATGATCTGGCCGTGCTTGAGGGCGTCGTAGGCGGTGGCGGCGCTCAGGGTGACCAGGCCGAGCAGGAAGCTGAACTCCACCGCCGCCGACAGGGAGAGCCCGACGAGGACGCCGCCGACGATGGTGACCAGGCTGCGGCTGACACCGGGCCACATGGCGATGCACTGGGCGAAGCCGATGACCAGGGCCATTTTCCAGGTGAGTTCAGCCAGCGGCAGACCTTCCTCCCGCGGTCGCCCCTGCCATTTTCGCCACCAGCTGACGGCGAGGATCGCCAGGCCGCCGACGAACCAGGCCGCGACCACCGGCCAGGTGCCGAACAGGTAGGACTTGATCAGCTTGTTGAAGGCAAGCCCGATCACCGCCGCCGGCATAAAACCGGCGGCGACGTTGACCAGCAGCCGGCGCCCCTCGGCATCGTTGCCGACCAGGCCGCGCAGCATCTGCTTGACCCGGCGGAAATAGAGCCCGAGCACCGCGAGAATGGCGCCGACCTGGATGCAGATGGTATAGGCGTCGGTGGCCTTCGCGGTGCGATCCTGCTGCGCGGCCGAGGCGGCGGGCGCTTCGCCGATCCCCATCGCCCGCTCCGCCAGCAACAGGTGGCCGGTGGAGCTGACCGGCAGGTATTCGGTCAACCCTTCGACCACCCCCAGCACCATCGCCTCTCTCAGGGTCAGGGCGGCCCGCCGCGCCTCTGCCGGGGTCGAGGGGGTGCCCTGCGGCTGGGCGAGGGCAAGGGGAGCGATCAGGCAGAGCAGAATACAACCGACCAGCAGGCCGGCCAGCAGGGGTTTTCCGGGGCGCATTTTCACTCCCTGGCCGGAACCAACGCCGGCCGTGGGTTTCAGCACCTGTCGCCGGCCTTGTCGGCCGCCTTCAGGGCACGTTTTCTACGGATCGCGACATACCCGGCCACCAGCGCGGCGCAGGCGAGCACGACGACAATCATCACCTGGTGCAGATATTGGCTGATCAGCTCCTGGTTGTTGCCGATCAGGTAGCCCAAAAGCGCCAGGATCGTCACCCAGATGCCGGCGCCCAGAGCGGTGAAGATCACGAACAGGGGGAGGTTCATCCGTGCCAGCCCGGCGGGGAGGCTGATGTACTGGCGGATGCCGGGCAGCAACCGGCCGACGAAGGTGGAGATGTGGCCGTGGCGGGCGAAGAACCGCTCGGAGCGATCGAGGGCCTTCTCGCTGACCAAAA
Source organism: uncultured delta proteobacterium (assembly GCA_963763205.1). GTDB lineage: Bacteria > Desulfobacterota > Desulfuromonadia > Desulfuromonadales > DDH964 > DDH964. Next base: position 111,820 of record CAVXNQ010000008.1, read on the forward strand.
AGTAGCGCCCGTAGTGGTGGAAGAAGGGGCGCCCCCATTTGACCGCCAGCCAGTAGTTGAAACAGGCGCCGAGGACGCTGCCGGCGATCCCGGCGGCGATCACCAGGCCGAGGGACATCTGCCCCTGCGAGGCCAGGTAGCCGGCGGGGGTGATGACCACTTCGCTGGGGAAGGGGAAGAAGGAGGATTCCAGGAACATCAGCAGGATGATGCCGGGATAGCCCCACTGTCCGACGGTGGCGACGATCCAGGCGATGATCTGGTGGAACATGGCTTTATCCCTCAACGGCCGCAGAAAAACGCAAGATACAATTTCCTTTGCGCGAATGCAACGGTTGATGCGCGCCGGGGAGGGGCAGCATCAGGCATGGTAGGTGGTGAGGTTCAGGAGCGCTTTTCAGAAGCGAGCTTTTTGAGGTGCTGCCGGATGTTCTGCCGGGCAAGGCGCTGCAGGCGGGGCTCGATATCGGGATAGAGTTCCGCAACGATGGCGTCGACGTCCATTCCCGCCTGCCGGCAGCGGAGGATCTGCGCCTCGCGCCGCTGCCGATGCTCCAGAGTCCGGGCCGCCATGTGGATGCCCCCCGCCGGCAAGCCGTGGGAGGGGACCAGTACTCGGGGGGCGAGATCGATCACCCGCCGCAGGGTGGCGAAGTACCGCCGCATGTCACCGCCGTGCTCAGGGACCACGATGCTGGCCCCGGCCTGGACCAGGTCCGCCACGAAAAGCCAGGCCAAGTTGTCCGGCGCCAGCCCGAACATGCCCTCATTGTGCCCGGGTAGAGCCAGGCAGCGCACCGGCTGATCCAGCCAGCGGGTCAATTCCTCCCCTTCCGCCACGATCGAAAAGGCGACCCCGGAAAGCTCTCCGGACCGGTAGTATTCCTCCAGGTCTTCCCGGGTCCGGGCCGAGCAGCAGATCGGCACGCCCAGTTCCCGCGCCAGGCGCGGGGCCTGCTCGTGGTGGTCGGGGTGGTGGTGGCTGATGAAGAGGACGTCGGGCCGGCGCCCCTCCAGGGTGTCCAGCAGCTTGCCGTATACCGTCTCCGAGCAGGGGGAGGGATCGACGAGGATGCGTTTGCCCCGGCCATCGCCGATCAGCAAGGCGTTGGTGGTCTTGGCCGGCGGCAGGGTATGGGAGGGCACGGGGATCAGCCCCAACCCGTGGACGGCTTCCAGGAAAGGGAGCTCCCGCGCCTCGTCGTAGGCGAGGTTGAAGGGAGCGGTGCCGGGGGCATCGATCGCCTCGGCCAGGGCCCGGACCGCGTTCATGACCGGCGCCACCATGAGCGCCTCGCCGGCGAGGTAGCGGCAGTAGGGCTCGCGGTGGTCGAGCCATCCCGACCAGGCGATCTCCCGGGCGTCGGCCCGGAAGGCGGGACGCTCCGCCAGCTCGATCTTGAGGAAATGGGCGTTGAAGCGCGGCGCGGCAAAGGGGGGCGTGATCGCCTCGCCGAAGTGGCTGATGGCCGTGACCGTCCCTTGCGTCACCGCCTGTTCCAGATCGAAATCCAGCTCCTCCTGCAGCTCCCGCACCAGGGCAGCAGCCAGGTGGCCGGGCAGAGAATGCAGGAGCGGATGGGGATAGCCCCGGTCCCGGTCTTCCGCCTCCACCTTGCCGCCCGGAAAAGCGAAATAGCCGGGGAAGGCGCGCAGATTCTCCTGGCGGCGGATGACGAAGATCTCACGATTGCAGACCAGAATTGCAGCTACCGCTTCTTGCATACGCATCGTTCCTGTCGGTGACGCGGGTTCTCGGGGATCGACCTTCCCGGCCGCCTCGCCGGGCGATGGGCGGGACGGGTCGAGAGTCCCTGCAACTTAACCCAAGCCGGACTCCGGGTCAAAGCCTGCGCTGCGGCAGCGGTCCGGCAGCGACCACCGGTTTGCGCCGGCCCGGAGTTCGGATCCTTACTGCGGCAGCACCTTTCCTACCTTCAGACGCTCCGGACACCCTTCCGCCGGCCAGCACGCCCCCCCCAGCGCCCCGGAACGCCTCGCCCTGGTCATCGCCACGATCCCCCGGCCTGCTTTTCACGGCGACGCTTCGGGCCGGGGCAATTTCCCGGGCAAATTCCTGTTGCATGGAATGGTAAATTTCTATATTGTTAATTAATTTTCACGCACCATTGTCCACGCTGATCGTTTTTTATATTTCGCAAAGCAACCCCCCCTGCATCCTACCTGGCCACAATACTTTAAATTGGCGCTGCACCGCAGGCCTGACAAGCCCGGGAAGGGAGAGGATATGCCAAACAAATCCCAGGAGAGATCTTGGGAATGGACCATCGGCGTCAAAATGGCGCTGATCGGGGTGGTAGGCCTGGCCGGGCTGCTGGTGCTGGGCGGCATCGGCTACTGGGTCAGCGACTATCTGACCAGGACTTCGGCCGCCGCCCTGCAGGACGAAACCGAGGCCCGGCAGTTACTGGCCCAGGCCTCGGCGCGGGCGGTGCAGAGCGAAAGGCAGGCCCGGCTGCTCGGGGAACTCAACCAGGACCTGATCGCCCTGCTGCAGTCTGCCGTCGATGGCCCCACCCACCCGAAGAAGGGGATCACCGCCGAGGAGGTTCTGCGCCAGGCCCGGGAACTGGTGAAAAAGTCCCAGATGGTACGCAAGGCTCCGGGCGGGGACAAACCGGTGCCGGGGACGAAACTGACCCTGGCCGACCAGATCGTCGGCAACTTCGAGGACGTCGCCGTACTCCTCGAATACGAGCTGCCCGGGATTTATGCGCTCCAACCGGGAACGCCGGCCTTTGTCGACAGACAGGGGGCGATGGTCGTTTCCCTGACCGAAATGTACTGGTTCATCTCCCGGACCCTCGGCGAGCTGGCCGACAACCTCGGCGCCCAGGTGCAGGAGGCCCAGGCCGATTTGCAGGCGGCGTCGATCCAGGCCGGCCGTCTCACCCAGGCTGCCAAGACCGAACTCGGGACCGCCTCCCGCCGGGCGCGGACCAATCTCGCCATCTGCTTCGCGACCACCGTCGGGCTCCTCGGGGTGCTGTTCGCCTGGTTCCGCCGGAGTCTGACCATCCCCCTGAAGAAAGCCGTGCAGATGATCTCCGAGCTCGAACAGGGGCATCTCGACGTACGCCTCGGACTTGCCGGCAGGGACGAAATCAACCGCATGGGGCAGGCCATGGATGCTTTCGCCGCCGATCTGCAGACCAGGGTGCTTGGTGTCAATTCCGCCTCGCTGCAGCTGGTGACGGTCTCCCGGAATGTCACGGAGGCTTCGCAGAGCGTCGACTCATCGGCCCGGGCCCAGGTCCTGGGGGTCGAAAAAACCGGTGCGGCGGTTCAGAGCATCAGCCACGCCGCCATGAACATTGGCGAAAAAGTTTCCGGCCTGGCCTCCTCGGCCGCCGAAGGCAGCGCCTCCGCCATGGAAATGTCCGCCAACATCGAGCAGTTGGCCGGCACGGCTGAAAGCCTGGCGCTGACCGCCGAGGAAGTCGGCGCCTCCATCGCGGAAATGGCCAGCTCGATTGCCCAGGTGGCCGCCAACACCGGCACCCTGAAAGAATCGTCAGACGCCACCGCCTCGTCGGCAAACGAGATGGACACCCTGACCAAAGAAGTGGAGGGGAGCATCGCGGAGGCGGTACGCATCAGCGACGCCGTTCGCAAGGATGCGGAGGCCGGCGAGTCCACCGTCGAGGCGAGCATTTCCGGCATCCACCAGATCCGCCAGGCGTCGCAGATGACATCCGAGGCGATCGGCGGCCTTTCCGAAAAGGTTCGCAGTATCGGCAGGATTCTGGCGATGATCGAAGAGGTGACGAACCAGACCTCGCTGCTGGCGCTCAATGCGGCCATTATCGCCGCCCAAGCCGGTGAACACGGCCGGGGATTTGCGGTGGTCGCCGAAGAGATTCGCGAACTCTCCGACCACACCAGCAGCTCGACCCGGGAGATTGCCGAGGTCATCGACGCCATCCGCGAGGAGACCGACAAGGTGGTCCAGGCCATAGCCCTGACGGAAAAGAGCGTCGGCGAGGGAGAGGCGCTTTCGACGGCCGCCGGCGCGGCGCTGAAAAAAATTGTCCAGGGGATCCACAATGTCGATCAGCGCATGGAGCAGATCGTCAGGGCCACCCGGGAACAGACCCAGGGGTCGCGGTCGATCCTGGTGGAGATGGGCAAGGTCGCGGAGATGGTCGACCAGACGGTTGGCGCCACGCGCGAGCAGTCCAGGGCCGCCGCCAACATCGGGGAGGCCGTGGAACGCCTGAAGGAGCTGACCATCCGGGTCAAAACCTCGGCGCGGGAACAGAGCAACGGCAGCAAGGGCATCGCCGCCGCCATGGAGGACATCAACCAGCTGCTGCAGGACATCAACCAGGCCTGCGAAAACCAGAACCAGGAAAGCGTCGAGATCAGGCAGGTTATCCAGGAAATCAGCCGCTTCGCCGATGCCAACCTGGGGGCCACGGAGCTGCTCCAGAAGGCCGCCGGCCAGCTCGACAACCAGGTTCACACGCTGCAAAACCAGATGGGCGCCTTCCGCCTGGGGTCTTAGCTCCCCGCGCGGCAGGACGTTTCCTCCCTCCGTCCTGAAGGTCCTGGGTCCCAGCGCTAAAGGCCCCAACCCGAAAGGCGGCCCCGGATTCGCCCCCCCCGGGGCGTTTCGCCTCGCCGGAGCATACTCCCTCCCCGCAAAGCCTCTCCGCCGCAAGTTCGCCTGGAACCCACCCGGATTCTCCAATTTTTCGAGATGCTTCTTCCTGACAGGGTGCATCGGCCCCTGGCCGCATGTCTTCCCGGCAAGGAAACCAGCGGGGCGGGGTCGAGTAAAACAGCCCCCTGGAAACAGCTCCCTAGGGCAGCTTGGCAGCCAGGATGTCGACTTTCTCGATGCTGGGCGGCTGGACGAACAGCTCGCCGGCTTTGGCCATCAAGGCATCGGCGACCTTGCCGGCGAGATGCGCTTGGCGTCCCTGCTCGTCGGGAAAGGCGTCGAAGATGCCGAAGGTCGACGGACCGAGCCTGAGGCCGAACCAGACCCTGGTGGCCGGCTCCTCGTTGACGAGGGCGAGGCCGGCGCGCAGGAACTCCGCGACCTCGAGCTCTTTGCCCGGTTTGGCTTCGAGACGGACGAACAAAGCGAGTTTGACCATAAGTTGCCTCCCGATGCGCCGTTGAGCGGATTCAGTTCGCCTCTTCAGGCGCGACGTAGACCATCCAGGCCACCCCGAAGCGATCAGCGACCATGCCGAAGGCCGGGGAGAAAAAGGTTTCGGCCAGGGGCATCTGCACCTGCCCGCCCTCGGCCAGGGCGGCGAAGAGGTGTTTGGCCTCGGCGGCGTCGGCCGTCGTCAGGGACAGGGAGAAGCCCTGGAAGTCAGGCTTTCCCTGGCACATTCCGTCGGAGGCGAGCACCGTGCTCTTGCCGACCTTGAAATTCGCGTGCATCACCTTCTCCTCCGCCCCGGCCGGCCCGGTGCCGGGTTCGGGGCCGTCCTTGTAGCGCAACAGCATCGTTACTTCGGCACCGAGCGCCTGGCGGTAGAATTCCAGCGCTTCCTCGCAGCGGCCATCGAAAAAAAGGTAAGGCTGAATCTGCATGGTGTCTCCTCCTCTGCGGGTCGCGGGCGGTCGCCGCCGCGCGCTGGCCGGACTCGCTCGAAAACGGGATGCGCCCGGGCGGCATCTTCCCGCCGCGGGTAAGGCTTCACCCTGATTATATGGCAATCCTGTAGTAAATGATTTTGACGGGGTAGGTTCCAGGCCGTCTCAGTCGGGTGGAAGGGTGGATTTTATCGCCCTGCCAGGCGCGGCGCGAGAATTCGGAACAGGCTGGGATAGATGACGCTGGCGAAAAGGGCGGTGAGGATCAGGGCGGCGCTCGTCGGCTCGGAGATCAGCCCCATGCGCTTGCCGAGGGTGCCGGCGACGACGATCATCGACAGCGGTGCGGAGAGGAGCACTGCCATCGCCGACGCCTCGCGGAGGGTCAGGCGCAGGGGGCGGACCAGCAATACCGGCCAGAGGTTGCTCACCAGGACCATCGCGGTCAGCGCCAGGGCGGTGAGAACGATGCCGGGGGCGGCGACGATGCGCAGGTCGAGCTGGGAGCCGACGCCGATGAAGAAGAAGGGAATGAGAAAGCCGAAGCCGAGGGCGTTGAGCTTCTCCTCGAAGCGCCCCATGCTGCGGAAGACCTGGCTGAAGACCATTCCGGCCAGAAACGAGCCGAGGATCGGCTCGGCGCCGGCCGCGGCGGCGAGGATGCCGCCGCCGAAGGCGACCACCACCACCGCCCGCACCCCCTCCTCGACCGGATCCTGGCTCTCCATCACCCGCGCCACCCGATCGGGGTGCCACCAGGCGAGCAGGTAGAGCATGCGCAGCACCAGCAGCGCCAGGCCGAAGAGGAGCGCCAGCTTGCCGAGCTCGAGGGCGGCGCCGAGGGTGAGGCCATGGCGCTGGTAGGCGTCGATCAGGGTCAGCACCAGGATCGACAGCAGCTCGCCGGTCAGCGCCACGCCGATGATGTCCCGCCCCAGCGGCGTGCGGGAGAGTTCCAGCTCCTTGAGGACCGGGATGGCGATGCCGGCGGAGATCATCGCCACCGCCACGCCGACGAAGTAGGGCTGGCCGACGGCGACGAACAGGAGCGGGGTGACCGAAAAGGAGAGCAGCGAGATCAGCACGTACCAGGGCGTCTTGCCGCTCTTGCGGACGCTGCGCAGGTCGAGTTCCATGCCGGCGATGAACATCAGGTAGATGAAGCCGAGCTCGCGCAGCAGCTGGAACCAGTCGGGCCGGCCGTCGATCAGGGTGTTGAAGAGGAGCGCCCCGTAGACGATCTCCAGGGCCGCGGAGGGGAGGCGGAAGCGCCGGGCGAGAAAGGGAATGACCGCGACGCCGAGGACCACCAGAAAGATCGAGAGCTGTTCGTGATCCATGACCCGGTCCTCAGGCGAACTTTTCGGCGGGGGGCATGAGCAGGGTGGAAATGCCCGCCCGGCGCACCAGACTCCAGGCCACGTCGGGGCGCAGCAGCGGGAAGAGCCGCCCTTCCGGCCGCCAGCTGCCGACATCGCCGACCATCAGGTTGTAGCCGCTCCAGCGCCGCGCCGATGGCCCGCACCGGGTTGCCTTCCAGATCGACCTGGCGGATCGCCGTGCGGTAGACCAGGGAGAGTTCGGACGCGGCCTTGCGCATGCCGTCGTCGAGGAGCTTCTCCTCCTCGGAGGCGATATATTCCGAGGGGGTGACGAAGAGGGCGTCGATCCGGTAGCGGATCGACGCAGACATCTCCAGGGTGGTCTCCAGCGCATGCCGGAAACCGGCCGCGGCGGTCGCGGGCACGGCAACCCCGGCGTAGGGGAAGCTGCCGGCGGCGAGCAGCACCGGACAGCCGACGCTGGCCGAGAGCCGCTGCAGGCAGCGCTTGGCGATGCGGGCGCCGAAGAACGGGAGGCCGCGGCCGAGGGTCTGGCCGCCTGGCAGCACTACCATGCTCACATCGGGACCGATTTCGCGCACCGCCTCGCGCACCGCCAGGCAGGGTTCGTCTTCCTCGGCCGCTGCGAAGCGCAGCTCCCGGACGTGCTGGGTCTCGCCGAGCTGCCGCAGCTCCGCCTCCAGCCCGGAATCGGGGCGACGGCAGACGAAGAGCGCCTTCTCCAGCGGGAAGACGCTGAGCAGGTAGCCGAGTTCTTCCAGGTAACGCGGTTCCGGGTTCTCTGGCAGGAAGGCGACCAGGGTGTCGCCGAACTCGAGCGGGAAGTGCTTGAAACGGAAGGTCAACAGGTCGGTGACGGTCTTCAGCACCTGGGGGTCGCCGAGCAGCACCACCTTGTCCTTGGCACGCAGCACGGTGTCGTCGCTCGGGATGACGATGTTGCCGTCGCGGTAGACCAGGCCGACCCGCCAGCTGCGGGGATTGAGGGATCCCAGCGCCTTGCCCGCCAGGCGCGAATGGCCGTGGACCTCGACTTCGAGGATCTCGTTCTTGCCGAGGCCGATCCCCTGCACCGTCTTGCTCTTGAATTCGACCCGGTTGCGCAGGAAGGTGGCGCTCGCGGTGAAGATCCCTTCGACCTCGACGTCGTACTTCTCCAGGGTCTTGATGCCACCACGGGTGATCCCCAGAGCGACGACGCGGGGGACGTTGAAATGTTCGCGCAGCACCCGGGCGACTTCGATGTTGACGTCCTCGGAGGTGGTGGTGATGAGGATCGTGTCGACCTTGCGGGCGCCCGCCTTCTCCAGGGCCAGCCGGCTGGTGGCATCCCCCAGGAAGGTCTCCAGCCCCTCGCTGCGCAGCTGGCGGGCCACTTCCAGCAGCTCGGGGCTGGTGTCGACGCAGATCAGGCTGATGTTGCGTGAGAGGCTGCGTACCAGCTGCAGCCCGATATCTCCCAGGCCGATGATCATGCATTTCCCCGAGGGCATCGGCTCAGCGCTCCCCGTTCGCGTTTGCCGACCGCGGCGGCTCCAGGCGCCGCCCCTCCCGGATCAGGGCGGCGAAATCGGCGGCCGGCAGCGGCCGGCTGAAGAGGTACCCCTGCATCTGGTCGCAGCGGCAGCCGGCGAGAAATTCCAGCTGTTCCCGGGTCTCCACCCCCTCGGCGACAGCCACGATACCGAGGCTGTGGGCGATGCCGACAACGCTGCTCGCGACCGCGGCGGCGCTGGCATCGCTGGTCACGTCGACGATGAAGGAGCGGTCGATCTTCAGGTAGTCGACCGGGAAGCGCCGCAGGTAGTTGAGGCTGGAGAAGCCGGTGCCGAAATCGTCCAGGCTCAGGCCGATGCCGAGCTCCCGCAGCCGGCGCATGGTTGCGGCGGCGCCGAGGGGATCGCGCATCAGCATGCTTTCGGTCAGTTCCAGCTCCAGCCAGGTGGGATCGAGGCCGGTTTCCGCCAGGATCGTCTCGATCCGTTCCACCAGGTCGGGCTCACGGAACTGCCGGGCCGAGAGGTTCACCGCCACCGTGCAGGGGGGAAGTCCGGCGTCCTGCCATTCCCTGGCCTGGGCGCAGGCCCGGCGCAGGACCCAGACGCCCAGGGGGACGATCAGCCCGGTCTCTTCCGCCAGGGGAATGAAGGCGCCGGGCGATACCAGCCCGCGCTGCGGGTGCTGCCAGCGGACCAGGCCTTCGCAGCCGGAAATTCGGCCGTCGGCCAGGACCACCTTGGGCTGGTAGTTGAGCAGGAACTCGCCGCGTTCCAGGGCGCGGCGCAGGTCGGCCTCCAGCTCCAGGGTCTCCTGGGCGCGCCGGTTCATGTCGGCGGCGAAAAAACGCACGCTGTCGCCCCCCTCCTCCTTGGCCCGATACATGGCGATGTCGGCATGGCGCAGCAGGTTCTCGGCATCCGCCCCGTCCTTCGGATAGAGGCTGATGCCGATGCTGGCGGTCACCCGCAGCTCCCTGCCGGCGACCGTAAAGGGCATGCCGAACAGCTCGCGGAGCTTGTTCGCCACCAGGCCGACGTCGTCGACCTCCGCCACCTCGGCCAGGGTCACCACGAATTCGTCGCCGCCGGGATGCGCCAGGGTGTCCCCGGCCCGCAGGTTGTCGTCCAGCCGGACGGCGATCTGCTTGAGCAGCTCGTCCCCCTGGCGATGGCCGAGGCTGTCGTTGATCACCTTGAAACGGTCGATGTCGAGCATCAGCACCGCGACGACGCGCCTGGAGCGGTCGGCGTAAATCAGGCTCTGGCGCAGGCGGTCAGTGAGTAAACTGCGGTTGGCCAGGCCGGTCAGAAAGTCGTAGTTGGCCTGGTGTTCGAGCTGGCGCTCGTACTCCTTGCGCTGGGAGATGTCGACGCTGATGCCGCCGAGGAGCGGCTCGGCGCCGGCTTGGGGGATGGGAAACTTGGTCGACAGGTAGGTCCGTTCCTCGCCGGCCCGCACGACCGTCTCTTCGAAGGTCTCCGGTTCCTCGCGGCTCAGCACCTGTTCGTCGTGCAGCATCATCAACTCCGCCGCTTCGCCGGGCAGGAGCTCCTCGTAGGTGCGGTTGCGCCAGGAGCCGTCCTCCGCCCCGAGGAACTCGGCGAGCTGCGGGTTGACCCGCAGGTGGCGGCGCCGGCCGTCTTTGATGAAGGCGAAGCCGGGGATGAATTCCATGAAGGCGGCGAACTTCTGCTCGCTTTTCTGCAGAGCCACCTCGGCAGCCTTGCGTTCGCTGATGTCCTGGACCACCACCAGGCCGCCGAGTCGTCGGCCGTTCTCCCCCGCCAGCGGCACTGCCGAGTGGAGGACGGTCTTGCGGCTGCCGTCGAAGCACTCGATCTCGATCTCCTCGTTGAGGGCGTTCTCCCCGCTGCGAATCGCCCGGGCCATCCCCCACTCCTCGGCGGCGATCGGCCGGCCGCTGTCGGCCCACCAGCCGCGGTACGCCCCATACTCCTCCATGCCGACGTAGCGGCAGCCGGCCCAGATCTCCTGTCCTGCGCGGTTGCTCAGAATGATGTTCCCCTTTTCATCGGCCAGGTAGACCCCCAGCGGCATGCTCTCGATGACCTTGCGCAGCAGCTCCTTCCCCTGCCGCTGCCGGTCCAGGGCCCGCTTCACCAGCAGGTAGAGGAGCAGTGCCGTGACCACGACGAACAGGCTCCCCTTCCAGGTCTGCAGCTCCGCCAGGGTTTCCGGCTGCATGCTCAGCAGGAGCAGCAGCCGGTCCGAGGCAAAGATCCAGACCAGGGCGACGACCGCATAGATCAGAGCGATCCGCGAGGCGGCACGGCGAACCGGCAGGGACGGCAGACGGAGCGGCGAGTGCTGGGGCATATTGCGTCCTGGCGTAAAAAACTAAGCGCGACAGATCGAAGAAAGCTTAGCAGCTTCAAGGCGGCGCGTCACCCGGGATTCGCCGGGGCTTTGACAAGCGCCCCGCGACCGCCCTATACTCGCTGAGTTGTTCACCTACTCACCCGGGAGACGTCATGGAAGCACCCGCCCATCCCAAGCTGGCCCAACTCGCCGCCAAGGTCGCCAGCTACGGCAAGGAGAACCTCGAGGACATTCTCCACGTGCTGGTCGAGGCCGTCAACCTGATCACCCGGCAGAACCGTTGCCGCATCTATCTCGAGGACCTGACCAGCGGCAGCCTCGCCTGCACCGCCGCTTCCGGTCTCCACGCCGCGGCGATCCGTGAGCAGGCCTTTCCGATCAACAGCGACGAATTCCTGGTCTCACGGGTCTACCTCACGCGCGAGGAGGCGCAGGTGGAGGACGTGCTGACCTTCCCCAGCCGCTTCGCCCGCGAACTCGCCGAGCGCTTCGCGATCCGCGCCAGCTACCATCTGCCGCTGTTGCACCAGGGGCGGGCGGTCGGCGTGGTCTGCGTCGACAGCGGCCGCAAGGGGCACCTCCCCGACGCCGAGCAGCGCCGGGCTCTGCACGGTTTCCTCGACGCCACCGCCGCGATCGTCGACGCGGCGCGCAAGTACCACCAGCAGATGGTCCTCGCCCGCCGGGTCGACGAGGCGAAGAAACGGGAGGCGGCGTTCACCATGGTCAAGTCGGCGGTGCGGCTGATCGACAGACTCTCGCTGGCTTCGGTGCTGGTCCCCGCCCCCCTTGATCCCGACTCGGAGGAGGAGGGGCTGCAGGTCCTCGCCTCCTATTCCAAGGAGAAGGAGGCCCGGGTCCTCTACGAGGACGAGCGGCTGATCAGCCTGGCGCCGGGGCAGTCGCTCCTCTCCCGGTACATCAACGCCAGCGGCGTCATCAGTGACGAGACCCTGCTGCAGCCCCTCTACTTTCCCAACCTGACCCGCGAACGGCTGCAGAAGCGCTACCTCACCGAGCAGATGGGGATGAAGTCGCTCTACGTCGTCCCCCGTTTTGAGCCGCGCAGCCGGCGGGTGATCTGCCTGGTCAACTACTACACCCGCACCGCCTACCGCTTCAGCGACTTCGAAAAAGGGCTGCTCGAGGCCCACGCCGAGATGGCGCAGCGGGTGATCCAGGAGATCGGCGACGAGCACATGGAGATCCAGGTTCTGGCCGAGATCAACGACCTCTTGCGGGAGAAGTTCGAGGCGACCCAGCCCTTCCTCTCGCGGGTGCTGGCCAAGGCGGTGGAGCTGATCGGCGCCGACACCGGCAGCATCGCCCTGGTGCGCGAGCAGGACGGCGAGCGCTGGCTGGTGGTGGAGGAGCCCGACGGCAGGCTGGTCGGGGCGAAGAGCAAGGAATGGCTGAAGAAGAACATCCCGCCGATCCGCGTCGGCGGCACCGACCTGCCGCCCGAGGAGCGCAGCCTGACCGGCTACGTCGCCCATATCAAGCGCCCCTGGGTGGTCGTCGACACCACCGAGGAGAAGCGCGGCGGCGGCTTCTACCGGGAGATCACCGAGCTGATCAAGAGCGAACTGGCGGTGCCGGTGATCTGCGACGACGAGGTCCTCGCCGTCATCTGCCTCGATTCGCAGCGCCCCTGGTACTTCACCGACGAGCACAAGCGCATCCTGCAGATCATCGAGCAGATGATCTCCCGCCACCTTTCGGACCTGCAGCGCATCGAGAAGCTGACCACCGAGGTCAGCCGACTGCGCACCGACGTCGGCTACAAGGACCCGAAGATCCACTCCTACAAGCTCGGCAACATCATCGGCAATTCGCAGAAGGCGACCGAGATCGTCGACTTCATCCAGAAGGTCACGCCGCCGATCTTCAACCGCATCGCCACCTGGACCCATCGCGACCTCGCCGAGGCGACCCTGGGACTGCCGTCGATCCTGATCACCGGCGCCACCGGCAGCGGCAAGGAGTTCGTCTTCAACAACCTCTACTCGCGCCTCAACGAGATGTACCAGGCGCAGATCAACGCCCGCGGCGAGCTGCCGGTGCAGAAGAGCAACATCGCCGCCTACAGCGGCGAGCTGACCTATTCGGAGCTGTTCGGCCACAAGCGCGGCGCCTTCACCGGCGCGCACACCGACCGCCGCGGGATCCTCGAGGAAGCCCACGGCGGGGTGGTCTTTCTCGACGAGATCGGCGACGCCGACCCCAAGACCCAGGTGCAGCTGCTGCGCTTCCTCGACAACGGCGGCTTCATGCGCCTCGGGGAGAGCGCTACCCGCTACGCCCGGGTGTTGCTGGTCGCCGCCACCAATCGCGACCTGCGCCAGCTGATCCGCGCCGGGACCTTTCGCGAGGACCTCTACCATCGCCTCTCGGAGCTGACCATGGAGGTACCCTCCCTCAACGAGCGGCGCGAGGACATCCCCGACCTGGTGGTGCATTTTCTCGGCAAGCTCTGGAAGGTCTACAAACGCCCCGAGGAGAGCGACGAGGAGGTCCCCGGCATCACCCGCGGCGCCCAGGCACTGCTGGCCGCCCACCACTACACCGGCAACATCCGCGAACTGCGCTCGATCCTGGTGCGTGCCCTTTTCTTCCGCAAGGGGCGGACCATCGCCGAGGACGATGTGCGCAAGGTCCTGGGCGCGCTGCTCGTCCCCGCCGCGGCGGCGGAGGACACCGCCGAACAGCTGCGCGAGAAGCTCGCCGACGAACTGTTCGGCGCCGTCACCCGCGGCGACGAGGACTTCTGGAGCGGCATCTACCTCCCCTTCACGCAGAGCGCCATCTCCCGGGACGTGGTCGCCGCCATCATCGACAAGGCCCGCGCCGCCGGCGCCGGCTCGATGCCGAAGATCGCCGTCCTGCTTGCACGCCTGCGATCCGAAGAGCGACGACCCGGAACAGCAGAAGACCTTCTATCGCTTCAAGAACTTCCTCTACAAGACCATCCGCATCGGTTGAAAAACATTATGGGGCGCGGACTTGCGATTTTCCTGCACCCTGCTAAAAGTATGATAAAGACAGCGCTGCTCGCCCGAAAGGCCGAACTTTTCGCGAGAGAAGGACGGAAAGCCGCGGGTCTTCTGCGCAGAAGACCGCCGGGTTGCCGAAGGAGGAGCCGCTTCATGGCGGACCCGGCCTTCCTGTTCCCACTTCCGACCCTGCCGGGGTCTCGCCGGGAGCAGGAAGATGCGCAGCTACCTCAACGAATGCCAGCGGATCGAGTCCATGATGGGCGAAGTCTACCGCAAGCTGGCTCGAGTCCCCCGCTACAGCGACCGCCTGCGGACCCTCTTCGACCGCCTGGCCCGGGACGAAGAGGATCATGCCCGGGAGCTGGCCCTGGCCAAAGGGCTTCCCGAAGAGATTTTTTTCGCAGGCCCCGCCCTTTCCAGCGACCGGCTGGATCAGCTCTCCAGACGCGCGTTCCAGTTCCGCAAACTCGCCGATGCCCCTCCGGCCTCCGAAACGAAGATCCTGGAGGTCGCCAGGGAGTTGGAACGCGAATTCATCGAGCTGCATCTGCGCAATGCCGTGCGCTTCCGGGATGAGCGACTGGGCAGGCTCTTCGATGGGCTGGCGCGGGATGACCAGGAACACCTGGCCGAACTGGAGGACTTTTTCACTGCTCCCGCCAGCCGTGAAAAACACTAAGGGTTTGGCAGAAAATAAGTGTAACAATATGGCGCTCAGATTTGGGCCGGATTTGGCCGAGCTGATTGAGTCAAACCGCAGGCGTAGCAGGGCTGCGCTGAGGATTTGGCGATTGAGGACCGGTCAAAGATGGCCCGAAAATGAGATGCAAGATGTAGCAGTTATTTCCTGGCAGGCCCTAACGGCCCTGGGAGCCTGTCGGACCATGCGGCCGGATATTTGCAGCCGACTCATGGATAGTCCGACAGTCTCCTGAGCCGAGGCGGCGGTTTTTCCTGCAGCAAAGAAGATCGATATGGGGGGGTAAAGCGGAAAATCAGGGCGGAGGCTGGTATGGCCGAATGGAACATGGAGAAAAGCACTGGGCAGCCCCTCATCGACACCATCATGAAGGATGGCTCCTTTCATCACTTCCCAGCCCGGGTGCTCGATGTCCTGCTCACCAAGGACCATGTGCTGAAATTCAAACGGTCGAGCGGATGGGTCACCGTTGGCGCCGATCCGGTGCGGGCCAAGCACCGGGAGGACGTGTGCCCGATCTACTTCGGGCCGGAACGCCGGGGTTACCGGAATCATTCCCGGTCCGGGGCACACTGAAGTTTACCCTTTCCCCATCCTGGCCATGCCGACACTCATCCGCGGCCGGCCGACTCAGCCCCGCTCCCGCAACCGTTCCTGGCTGCGCCTGTACCCCAATTCACTGTTGTAACCGTGCTCACCAAAGGGCTGCAGCTTTTCCAACCACGCGCATTCCAGGGCCGCGAGGGCCCGCGCGACATCCTCCCCCGGTTCCGGCGGTTTCAGCACGGCCAGCACCGAAAACTCGAACGCTTCGGCGCCGTACTGTTCCAGGTCCCCCTGCAGTTCGCGACTGAAGACCACCTTCCCCATCCTGAGTTGAAACAGCCGGCTGTTGCGCTCCCCGTCCAGGTTGCGGCTGGCGCCGACGTAGATCCGGCCGTTGGCCTGGCAGCGAATCTGGTAGATCCCCATGGTTGGGGCCTTTTGTTTGACCGTCCGTTTGATCTGACGGCGCTGATCACTCTTCGGCATCGAGTTCTTCTCCTTCGCGTGCGGCGCCGTCGGCAGGACCACTGCTGCCGACAGGGGATCGTCTTCCTCCCGCCAGTAGCTCGCCCCCTCCCGGCGGATCAGCCCCGCGTCGACCAGCAGTCGGCGGATGGTGCAGTAGTCGGCAAAGAGGGGGGCGATTACCCCGGTCACCTCCGCCTCACCGTAGCGCCGTCCCGGCTCGAAGCGCGCAGCGAACTGCTCCAGGACGATGAGGCGCTTCTTGTGCTGCGCCGGCAGCTTTTCCAGGCGGCCGTGGCGGAAGAAGCTCTCCAGCACCTTATTCCGGTAGGCGTCGATACGCTCCTCCTGGGCGTCCTTGTTCGCCGGCGCCGCCGCGACGATCTGGCGCAGGGTGGTGTCGAAGATCGCTGCGTTGGCCGTGACCACCACGTAGTACTGCTCCTTACGGCTGGTAATCAGGCCGGCCTTCTCGAGCTTGCGCAGGTGGAAGGAGACGGTGGAGGGGGCCAGGGCGTGGCGCTTGGCGAGCTCCTCGACGTAATGGGCGCGTTCCAGCAGAGAGTTGACGATGGCCAGGCGCGAGCGGTCGGCGAGGGCTTTCATGATGGTGAGGCTCTGCTCGGTTTGCATGGGCGGCTCCTGTTTTGATAACTGTCGAAACAAAATAGACGAGCGGTTGTTGGCTGTCAATTCGTTTTTATAGGTATCGAAACGGAATTTCGTTGGGAGCAGAGACGGGGGCCGGAGGCCGGGGCACCGGTCAGAAATTGTTTGACAAAAGTCGCTGAAAACCGCTACCAAGTGGAGTATGTTTTTTTATTAGGAGGTTCAATTTGTAGCTGGGAGGTTGTGGACATGGCGGGGAGATCGACCGTCAGCAAGCCAGGCCGCCTTGCCGGATTCCGATCCGGAGGGCGGTTTTTTCCATTTAGGAAAATCCCTCGGGGCAGATCTGAAAAGAAAAAGATTTGAAAGTTTCCCTTCTTCAGGGCCGAGCCAGATGTTTGATGTTTAAATTCAAAAGGGAATTAGGATGATTGATGGCTTAAAGAAAAGTGGAACCTTGAACATTGCAATATTTTTTACCTTTTCATCGATTTTCTGCTTTACGATGTCAATCGTAAGATATGCAGCGACCGATAAAACGGTCTTTTTGTCACTTAATTGGAATTTATTTTTAGCGTTTATTCCGTGGTTGGTAAGCATGATATTAATAATAAAAAGGAAATTCAGTAATACTTCTTTGGTTGTTCTTTTATTTACATGGTTAATCTTTTTCCCTAATGCACCTTATATACTAACCGATTTGTTTCACCTGACCCATAGGCGTTTCCCTCCCATCTGGTATGACCTTATATTATTGCTTTCATATGCATGGACCGGATTAATGTTTGGGTTTATCAGTCTAATAAATATAGAAACAATTTTAAACGAAAAATTAAATAAAAGGATAATTGATTTAATTTCAACGATATTATTGTTTGTGGCAAGCTTCGGGATTTATATGGGCAGATATTTAAGGTGGAATAGTTGGGACATAATAAGTAAACCATTTGAAATATTTTCCGATATATTAGAAATACTTGCTAGTCCATTTAATTATCCAAGAGCATGGGGGGTTACGATATTGATGGGGCTGATGCTTAACATGATGTATCTTTCCATAAAACTATTGAAAGGAAAAAAATGAGGCTCTAAATGGTCAGGAATGGCAGATTCAATTTTGATTTCTGTAGACGCGACCCCTACGCCCCCCTAGGTGCCCCGCTGCGGCCACGCCGCCGGCGCCGCCGATTTCTTCCGCCGATTCGACGCGGAGGTCGGCAGCCGCATCCCCTACCTGCTCGCCTCCCATCCCCATCCGGCCGACCGCATAGGGGAGCTGAAAGCGGCCATCGCCGCCAATGGCTATCCCCTGGCGCCGGTGGTGCCGCTCGGCGAGGGTCTTGCCGGCAGGGGCCGGGATCAGGCACCCTGACCTTTTTCCCAGGTCCGCGTCACCGTGGCGATAGCCGATAGAAGGAGTCCACCCGTCTCTGTACTTTCTGCTAGCGGTTCCTGCTCCCGGCAAACGCCATCGACCAGAACGGCCACGTCAACAACGCTGCCTGCGGCCGCCCCTGCGGTATCCACCCCGGGGTCGGCGACCTCTTCGAGAGCGTCCCTTCCGAGGAAGAACACTGACCTGCCTGCTCCGCTCTTCTCCCCCCCAAGGCCGGGTGCCGCAAAAAGAGGTGTCTTTTCCTGGGTCGCCGTGTCCCGCCGTGTTATGGTTGAATCCGTTTTTGCGCAAGACCGTTTGGGCCGAAGGGCCATCCTATTTCCAGAGGAGGCAACATGCAGGATTGGCAGAGTCGGGTCGGACCCGACGACCTGGAACGCAAGCTCACCGAGTTCGTCGATCGGTTCAAGGGCAAAAAACCGCCCGCCAAGATTTTCGCCATGCTCTTCGTGGCCCTGCTGCTGGCCTGGGGAATCGGCAGCAGCTTCTACCAGGTCGGCACCGAAGAGACCGGAGTGGTGCTGCGTTTTGGCCATTTCAACGGGTTTACCGAGCCGGGGCTGCATTTCAAGCTCCCCTTCGGCATCGACACCGTGAACCTGGTCAAGACCGGCCGGGTCCTGAAGGAAGAGTTCGGCTTTCGCACCGTCGAGGCCGGGGTGCGGACCACCTATGCCACCAAGGGATTCGACGAGGAGTCGTTGACCCTGACCGGTGATCTCAACGTCGTCGATCTGGAATGGATCGTCCAGTACCAGGTCGCCGACCCCTTCAAGTTTCTCTATCACATCGAGGATCCACGGGAGACGATTCGCGACGTCACCGAGGCGGCGGTGCGTACGGTGATCGGCAACTCCAACGTCAGCAATATCCTGACCACCGAGCGGGCGATGCTGGCCGGGACCATTCAAAAGGACCTGCAGAAGATCCTCAACGACTACGACATCGGCGTGCATATCGTCACCGTCAAGTTCCAGGACGTCAACCCGCCGGAGTCGGTAAAGGCCGCCTTCAACGAGGTCAACGAGGCCGAGCAGGAAAAGGAGAGCATGATCTTCCAGGCCCGCGAGCAGTACAACAAGGAGGTACCCAAGGCGACCGGGGTGGCCAAGAGTACTGTCCTCGAGGCCGAGGGCTATGCCCTGGAGCGGATCAACCAGGCGAAGGGTGAGAGCGACCGTTTCCTGGCCCTGCTGACGGAGTACCGCAAGGCGCCGAGGGTAACCCGGCAGCGGCTCTACCTCGAAACCATGGAGAAGATCCTGCCCACGGTCGATGAGATCTACGTCATGGACAAAAACGGCGCGGGGGCACTGCCGCTCTTACCGCTGCGCAGCGGGAAGGGGGCCGAAAAATGAAAAAACCACTGCTGATCGTCATCCTGGTCCTGGTCCTGCTCGTCGCCAAAAACAGCCTGTTCGTCATCGACGAAGGCCAGCAGGCCATCGTCACCCAGTTCGGCAAACCGGTGGGGGGCGTCCAGCTCGCCGGCCTCCATTTCAAGATCCCCCTGATCCAGGAGGTGCGCCGCTTCGACCGGCGCATCCTCAAGTGGGACGGCGATCCCAACCAGATTCCGACCAAGGACAAGCGCTACATCTGGGTCGATACTACCGCCCGCTGGCGGATCGCCGATCCGCTGCTGTTCTACACCACTGTGGCCACCGAGCAGGGCGCCCAGAGCCGTCTCGACGACATCCTCGACTCGGTGGTGCGCGATGCCGTCTCCAGCCATCTGCTGGTGGAGATGGTCCGCGGCCGGGACTATCAGCCGCCCAAGACCGGGGCGGAGACCCTGGAGCCGGAAGACGTGGTGACCGCCGGCGAAAACCTGGTCGGCCGCGAACAGATTCTGGCCGACATTCTCGCCGCGGCGCGCAAGAACACGCCGGAGTACGGCATCGAACTTCTCGACGTGCGCATCAAGCGCATCAACTACGTCGAGCAGGTGCGCAAGCGGGTCTACGAGCGGATGATTTCGGAGCGGCAAAAGGTCGCCTCCCAGTTCCGCTCCGAAGGGGAGGGGGAGAAGGCCAATATCCTCGGGCAGATGCAGAAGGAGCTCAAGCGCATCCAGTCCGACGCCTACCGCCAGTCGGTGGAGATTCGCGGCCAGGCCGACGCCCAGGCGGCGGCGATCTACGCCGCGGCCTACAACAAGGACCAGGAATTCTATGCCTTTGTCCGCACCCTGGAGTCCTACCGCCGGGCGGTGGGAAAAAACTCCCGGCTGGTGATTTCCACCGATTCGGATTTCTACCACTTGCTGCAAAAGGCAGGGAAAAAACCGTAACCGGCCTGCCGAAAACAATGCGGGGCGCCTCATGGGCGCCCCGCAACAGTTTCTGTTCGTATTTCCTTCCCCCCCTAGGAGCCTGTCGGGCTATGCGGGCCGAAGCGAAAATTCGGATGTTTGAGAACAGATTTTGGCTCGTTTGCAGGCTCATAGCCGTAGCTATGGGTCAAAAAGGAGCCGAAATATGGGCCAAACAGCCGGATTTGCAGCCGGCGCATGGATAGTCCGATAGTCTCCTAGCTCCGGAAGCCCCGCAGCAGTTCCTCCACCGCCTTCCGATCCTGCTTCTTCCACGGTCCGACCACCGCCAGCTTCAGTGCCCCCGGGACCAGCCGTTCGCGGGCGCTACGCAGCAGCGCCGCCGAGGTCGCCGCCGCCAGTTCGCGACGGTCGTCGGCGAGGGTGCGCCGGTAGCCGACCAGGGTTCCCCAGCCGTAGCGGATCGCCAGGTCTTCGGTGTGATCCATGGAAAAATCGAGGTCGAAGAGGTAGCCCTGGATCACCCGCTGCCAGTTCCTCTTCGGGGACCGGCTCGCGGCACAGTTCATCGATCACCTGCAGCACCTCGCGGGCGGCGGCGACGGTGTTCTCCGGGTTGACGGCGAGATCGACGGCGAGCACGCCGCAGTCGTCGTAAAGGGCGAGGTTGGCCTCGGCATTGTAGGTCAGGCCCAGGCGCTCGCGCAGGTGGAGCATCAGCCGCGAGGTCCCGCCCCAGGAAAGGACCCGGCGCAGCACGCGCAGCGCCACGGCGTGTTCGCTCGCCCGCCCGGGAAGGCGGAAGGCGAACTGCAGGCTGACCTGGGAATCGGAGTCCTGGACCCAGACGCTTTCCGGTCCACCGGCGTCGGGCTCGGCCAGTCCGGCCGGCGCCGCGGCGGGCTCGGTCCCCTGCCAGCAGGCGAAATGCCGCTGCACCGCCCCGAGCACGGCGCTGCGGCGCACCCGCCCGGTCACCGCGATCACGGTGTTGGCCGGGGTGTAGTGCCGCTCGAGATGGGCAAGCAGCGCCGCGCGGTCGACGGCCAGGATCGAGTCGCGGGTGCCGATGGTCGGCATCCCCAGCGGCAGCCGCGGCCAGAGCAGGGCGGCGGTGAGATTGTCGGGGCTGATCTGCTCCCCCCGCTCGTTGAGGTCTTCGCTCGCCTCTTCGAGGATGATGCGCCGTTCCACTTCCAGATCCGCAAGCTTCGGCCGCAACAGCATCGAGGCGAAGATCGCCAGGCCGCGCTCCAACTGGTCGGGGTGAACCCGGGAGTGGTAGCAGGTGGTCTCGGCGTCGGTGGCGGCGTTGACCGCTCCGCCGATCGCCTCGAAGGCCCGCTCCAGTTCCAGGCTGTCGGCGAACTCGGCGGTGCCGCGAAACAGCATGTGTTCGAGAAAGTGGGAGATGCCGGCGCACTCGGGCGTCTCGTAGCGGCTGCCGACGCCGACGTAGCAGACCACCTCGGCGCTGTGCAGGTGGGGCATCTCCACGGTCACGACGCGCAGGCCGTTGGGCAGGGTATCGAGAAAGAATTCGTCCATCAACAGGGTTTCGCCTCGCAGCAGGGTTAAGGGGACTTTCGGATTGTCCATGAGCCGACAGACTCCTAGGTTTCGTCTCCGGAATTGGGTGGGAAACCGTAACGTTCGGCCCGGGCCTGGAAGATGTCTCCGCCGCCGTGCCGGCGACGGCCGATGGCGACCAGCACCCCCAGGTGGATCACGAAGGCGCCGATGAAGGCCAGCACCAGCCAGCCGCTCAGACCGCCGATCGCCGCCTGCCCGAGATACTCTTCCCAGGAGTGGGCCGGCAGGGGATGGAGCTTGATCTTCATCAGCCAGCCGGCGAGCAGCACCGCGAAGAGGTAGATGTAGTTGGCGTAGAGGCGGCGGCCAAGAGCGTAGGCGAGGGACATCTTGTACTGGGGATAGCGCAGGTCCGAGGCCAGTTCGGCCAGCCAGAAGGCTCCCGGTTTCACGTCGAGGCGGCCGTCGAGGATCCCGTAGATGAAGTGCTGGTTAAGCAGCCGCACCCGGTATTCGTAGGCATCGAAGAAACGATAGCGCCGGGTTTCGACAAAGAGCAGGATGTAGACGATGGCCAGCCCGAAGAGGAAGAAGGTGTGGTTGAACTCCGGGTGGGAAAAGCCGAAGCCGAGAAACGCCGCGGTCGCCCCGACCGCCCAGTTGGTGGTGCGGTCGAGGCGCTCGCGCCAGGCAAGGCTGCGCGCCGACTCGGCCCGGTAGTAATGGGCCAGGGCGGTGATCATCTCGCTGTGGCTGAGATTTTCTCCCGGCGGGTTCTGCTGGTCCATGTTCTCCAGTATAACCGACCGGGAGCGCGCCGCTTCACCCCAGCAGCCGTGCCGCCTCCTTGGCGTGGTAGGTGATGATCAGGTCGGCGCCGGCGCGTTTCATGCCGAGCAGGGTCTCCATCATCACCCGATCCTCGTCGATCCAGCCCTTGGCGGCGGCGGCCTTGATCATGCTGTACTCGCCGGAGACATTGTAGGCGACCAGCGGCAGGTCGAAGCGCTCCTTGAGGTCGCGCAGGATGTCGAGGTAGGCCAGCGCCGGCTTGACCATCAGGAAGTCGGCGCACTCCTGGACGTCGAGGGCCGCCTCGCGGAAGGCCTCGCGGCGGTTGGCCGGGTCCATCTGGTAGGAGCGGCGGTCGCCGAACTGGGGCGTCGATTCGGCGGCGTCGCGGAACGGCCCGTAGTAGGCGCTGGCGTACTTGACCGCGTAGCTCATGATCGGGATGTGCTCGAAGCCGTTGGCGTCGAGGATCTCGCGGATCGCCGCCACCCGGCCGTCCATCATGTCGGAAGGGGCGACGATGTCGGCGCCGGCGCGGGCGTGGGAGAGGGCCTCGGCGGCGAGCAGCTTGCAGGGTGGCGTCGTTGTCGACGTCGCCGTCCTTGATCACGCCGCAGTGGCCGTGGTCGGTGTACTCGCACAGGCAGACGTCGGTGATCACCGGTCAGCTCCGGGACCGCCTCCTTGATGGCGCGGATCGTCTCCTGGATGATGCCGGTCTCGCTGTAGGCGTCCTGGCCGACGGCGTCCTTGGCCTCGGGGATGCCGAACAGGATCACCGCCGGGATGCCGAGCTCATGGACTTCTTTGGCCTCGGCGACGATGTGCTCGATCGACTGCTGGTAGATGCCGGGCATCGAGGGGATCTCCTTTTTGATGCCCTGGCCGAAGGCGGAGAACATCGGGTAGATCAGGTCGTCGGTGCGCAGGAAGGTCTCGCGGACCATGCGGCGCATGGTGGCGTTGCGGCGCAGGCGGCGGGCACGGTATTCGGGGAAGAACATTTTGTTACCTCCGGATAAAGGCGTGGGGTCAGGGGACAGGGGCTAGGGGCTGGGGGTCAGGGGCTGGGGGAGTAAACCTTAAAACTCAAACCTTAAAACTTTCTTTGCGGCCCTTTTCCCCCGGGTGCTTCGCAAAGTAGTCTATCATCGCGGTCACCATTCCCTCCAGGGTCGAACTGGCCGCCTCGACATGGACGGTCAGGCCATGGCGGCGGGCGGTGGCGGTGGTCAGCGGGCCGATGGAGACGATGGTGACGTTCGCCAGCAGCTCCGGGGCGCCTTCGCCGGCCATGGCCAGCAGGTTGTCGACGGTGGAGGACGAGGTGAAGGTCACGGCGTCGATCCCCGCGGCCAAGCGCCTCGCGCAGCCGTTCGGCTCCCTGCTGCGGCGGCCGGGTGCGGTAGGCGATGGGGGCGTCGACCTCCGCACCGAGGGCGGCCAGCTCGGTAGCGAGCAGCTCGCGGGCCAGTTCGGCTCGCGGGATAGAGGATGCGCTGGCCGGTGACGCCGCGTTCCCGCAGCAGCTCCAGCACCCCTTCCGCCCGAAAGTCGGCGGGGACCAGATCGGCAACCAGGCCGTGGGCGGCCAGCGCCTCGCCGGTCTTCGGGCCGACCACGGCGATCTCCACCCCGGCCAGGGCGCGCAGGTCGCGGCCGGCAGCGCGCAGCCGGGCGATGAAATGCTCCACGGCGTTGGCCGAGGTGAGGATCAGGAGGTCGGTGGCGGAGAGGTTGGCGAGGGCGGCGTCGAGCGGCGCCGGATCCGCTGCCGGCAGCACCTCGAGGACCGGGCAGGAAAGCGCCTCGGCACCGGCGGCGGCCAGCAGTTCGGTGAACCGTCCCCCCTGCTCGACGCTGCGGGTGACCAGCACCCGCCTGCCGAAGAGCGGCCGGTTGTCGAACCAGCGCAGCTTTTCGCGCAAAGTGACGACCTCGCCGACGATGATCACCGCCGGCGGTTTGAAGCCCGTCTCGCGGACCCGCGCGGCGATGTCGGCGAGGGTGCCGGTCAGGGTCTGCTGGCGCGGCAGTGGTCGCCCAGCGCACCACCGCGACCGGGGTCAGCGGGCTGCGGCCGTGAGCGATCAGTTCCCGGCGATCAGCTCGAGGTTGGCCATCCCCATGTAGAAGACCAGGGTGCCGACGCCGGTGGCGAGTTTTTCCCAGTCGAGACTGGAGAACTTTTTGGCGGGGTCTTCGTGGCCGGTGACCAAGCCGAGGCTGGTGGTGAAGTCGCGGTGGGTGAGGGGAATGCCGGCATAGGCCGCCGCGGCGAAGCCGGCGGTGACCCCGGGGACGACCTCGAAAGGGACTCCCTGGCGGTGGAGATAAAGCGGCCTCCTCGCCGCCGCGGCCGAAGAGGTAGGGGTCGCCTCCCTTGAGGCGGGCCACGACCTTTCCCTGACCGGCCAGTTCGGCGAGCAGGGCGTTGATCTCGTCCTGCGGCCGGTGATGATAGCCGCGGGTCTTGCCGACGTAGATCTGCTCGGCCGCGGGGGCCTCGGCGAGCAGCGCCGGGTTGGCCAGGTAGTCGTAGACCACCGCGTCGGCGCGGCGCAGGCAGTCGCGGCCGCGGACCGTGATCAGGCCCGGGTCGCCGGGTCCGGCACCGATGAGATAGACGATTCCCTGTTTCAAGTTACGCCATCCTGCCCGCAAGCAGTAGGGGCACGGCATGCCGTGCCCCTACGACGCCGTTCCGTGGACGCCCGGTCAGACGTCTTCCCGCGTGACGTTGAAGGTTTCGTGCTGGTAGACCTCGTTGAGAATTTTGCCGGCCCCCATGATCAGCAGGTCGTCGCCGAGGGAGGCGCCGAGGTGTTCGCATTCCTCCACCGGCCCGCTGACGCTCTTCTTCAGGCATTGCACGCCGTCGCAGTCGGCGACCAGGCCGGTGAGGGTCAGGGTGCGGCCGGCGACGGTGCCGTGGCAGGCGATGGGGACCTGGCAGCCGCCTTCCAGGCGGCGCAGGAAGGCGCGCTCGGCGCGCACCGCCC
The DNA here is from genome assembly GCA_963763205.1 of uncultured delta proteobacterium. Classification (GTDB taxonomy): domain Bacteria; phylum Desulfobacterota; class Desulfuromonadia; order Desulfuromonadales; family DDH964; genus DDH964. Next base: position 136,894 of record CAVXNQ010000008.1, read on the forward strand.
AGTCGGTTTCGGCATGGTTGAAGAAGTCGATGAGGGCGTTGGTCGCGGCGTCGTCCACGCGGCTTTCGATGCCGAGGGCTCCCTGGCCGATGGCCGGGATGGAGACGTCGACCGGCAGATACTCGCCGATCTGGCTGTCGAAACCGAGGCGGTGCATGCCGGCGGCGGCGAGGATGACGGCATCGAGGTTGTCCTCGGTGAGCTTGCGGATGCGGGTTTCGACGTTGCCGCGGATGTCGACCATCTGCAGGTCGGGGCGGATGTGCAGCAGCTGCGCCTTGCGGCGCAGGGCGCTGGTACCGATGCGCGCTCCCTGCGGCAGGTCGCGCCAGGTGGCGATGCCGGATCGCAGGATGACGATGTCGCGCACGTCCTCGCGCTCGGTGATGCAGCGCAGCGCCAGCCCATCGGGGAAGAGGGTCGGCACGTCCTTCATCGAGTGCACGGAAATGTCGGTCTCACCGCGCAGCATCGCCTCCTGAATCTCCTTGGTGAACAGCCCCTTGCCGCCGACCATCGCCAGCGGCACATCGAGGATCTTGTCCCCTTGCGTCTTGATCTTGGTCAGGGTGACTTCGAGATCGGGGTAGCGCTTTTCCAGTTCGCTCTTGACCCAGTTGGCCTGCCACAGGGCGAGCTGGCTGGCGCGGGTGCCGATACGCAGTAGTTTCTTGGCCATGATCAGCAATAACTCCTTATCTGGATGAATCTGGATTGGATTGGGTTGCAGCGGCGGTCATTCGCCGACCTGGTCGTCGAGGCACTCGATCTTCCCCTCCGGGGCCGGCAGATCGAGGTCGAAGAGAGCCCGCACCGCCTCGACGTAACTCTCGCCGGCCGGATCGTTCTGGCTCTTTTTCAACAGGGTCATCGGCTGGTGCAGAACCTTGTTGACGATCGCCGCGGTCAGCGCCTCGATCGACTTGCGTTCCTTGTCGCCGAGCCCCTTGAGGGTGCCGAAGGTCTTCTCCAACTCGGCGCGGCGGATCTCCTCGAGCTTCTTGCGCAGGGCGACGATGGTCGGCACCACGTCGAGGCTGGCGAGCCACTTGAAGAAGGCGCCGATCTCCTGGTCGATGATCGCCTTCCGCCTTCTTCGCCTCCTTGTGGCGTTCCTTGAGGTTGGCTTGCACCACCCCCTGCAGGTCGTCGACGTCGTAGAGGTAGACGTTCTCGATGGCGTTGACCCGCGGGTCGATGTCCCGCGGTACGGCGATGTCGATGAAGAACATCGGCTTGTACTTGCGGCGGCGAATGACCTCCTCGATGGTCTTGTGGCCGAGGATGAAGTTGGGGGCGCCGGTGGAGGTCAGGACGATGTCGATCTGCGGCAGGTGGTCGACGAAGTTGTCGAACAGGATCGGTTTGCCGCCGAACTCGTCGGCCAGCTTCTGCGCCCGCTCGAAGGTGCGGTTGGTGACGTGGACCTTGGCGACGCCGTTGTTCATGAAGTGGCGGGCGGCCAATTCGCACATCTCGCCGGCGCCGATCAGCAGCACCGTCTTGTCGGTCAGGGAATCGAAGATTTTGCGGGCCAACTCCACGGCGGCAAAGGAGACCGAGACCGCGTTGCTGGCGATTTCAGTTTCGGTGCGCACCCGCTTGGCGACGGAAAAGGCCTTGTGCAGCAGGCGGTTGAGAATCAGCCCCGCCGTCTTGAATTCGGCGGCGTAGCCGTAGGCGGTCTTGATCTGGCCGAGAATCTGCGGCTCGCCGATGACCATGGAATCGAGGCTGGAGGCGACCCGGAAGATGTGCTGGATGGCCGCCTCCCCCTGGTAATCGTAGAGATGGGAATCCAACTCCTCCGTTGGCAGACCGTGGTAATCGGCCATGAAGTGGCGCAAATGGGCGATGCCGGCCTCGGCTTCGCGGCTGACGGCGTAGACTTCCACCCGGTTGCAGGTGGAGACGATCAGCCCTTCGCTGATCCCGGGCAGGGCGGCGACCTGCCGCAGCGGTTTTTCCATGGCGGTCGGGGCGAAAGCGACCCGCTCGCGGATCTCCACCGGAGCGGTCTTGTGGCTGAGCCCGACGACGATGATATTCATACTGCCAATCCGTTCAAAATCCGGCCGTCAGCGGCCTTCCAGCGCCTTGAAGCTGTGCGCGCCGGAAAGGAACCAGTTGACTCCCAGAAAGGAGAAGAGCAGACAGAGAAAGCCGATGATGGCGAAGATCGCCGCCCGCCGGCCTCGCCAGCCGATGGTCAGGCGGCCGTGCAGCAGGGCCGCGTAGACGAACCAGGTGATCAGTGCCCAGGTCTCCTTGGGGTCCCAGTTCCAGTAGGTTCCCCAGGCCGAGTTGGCCCAGATCGCCCCGGAGATGATCCCCATGGTCATCAGCGGAAAACCGAAGGTCAGACACTTGTAGTTGATCGAGTCGAGGGTCTGCAGCGATGGCAGGGAATGGTAGAGGGTGGAGAACTTCTTGCTCTTGAGCATCCGCTCCTGGACGAGGTAGAGCACGCCGGCCACCGCCGCGACGCCGAAGATCGCATCGCCCAAAAAGGCCAGGGTGACATGCACCGGGAACCACCAGGAATCGAGCATCGGGTTGAGTTCGCGGGTCGTCTTGGTGGCGGCGCTGCCCATGATCATCAGCGCCAGCGCCAGGGGACAGGAAAAGGCGCCGAGGACTGCCAGCCGGTAGCGCAGGTCGAAAGCGAGAAAGGTGCCGACGATGGCCCAGGCGAAGAAGGAGAGGGCTTCGTAGAGGTTGGACGCCGGAGTATAGCCGGTGGCGAAGTAGCGGGCCACGAGAGTCGCGCAGTGGACGGTGAAACCGCCGACCAGCACCCAGCGGGCCAACCGGCCGGCCTGATCCCGGTGCAGCAGCACATCGACCAGGTAGAGAACGGTGGCGGCAAAATAGAGCAGCAGCGTAATCTTGAAGAGCAGGACGTTGACGCTCATGGTTTCCCTTTCGGCAGGCTTATCCCCAAGGCCTCCAGCGACATCTCCGCGCCGGCGACTTCGGCGAGCAGGCGATCGACACCGGCCGCATCGCCGGCCGCGATCAGGTCGGGCAGGCCCCCTTCCAGAAGACGACGCAAAATCTCGGTATTATATTCGCCCTTCGGTGGCTCTGTCAACCGCTGGCGGCGCAGGGCGGCGACGACTTGCAGGGTCGTATCCCATCCGGGACCGTACTGCCCGGCCAGGCGATCGCGCAGCAGGACGGCAAGGGCGGGGCTGCCCCCGCCGGTGGCCGCGGTCAGGGTCAGCGAACCGCGGCGCAAAACCGCCGGGAGCACGAAGTCCCCCTGCAGGGGGTCGTCGGCGACATTGACCAAAATCCCTGCGGCGCGGGCTTCCGCGGCGACGGCGGCGTTCACCCGCGGATCGTCGGTGGCGGCAAAGGCGAGCAGGGAGCCGGCGAGATCGCCGCGTTCGGTAAGGGCCGCTGCACCAGCTCGACTTCGGCCGGCAGGTCGGCGGTCGGCTCCGCCGTAATCAGCCGCACCCGGGCCCCGGCGGCGAGCAGGCCGTTGATCTTGCGCCGGCCGACGGCGCCGCCGCCGACGACGATGCAGAGGCGGCCCTTGAGCTGCAGCTGGATGGGAAAATCGGTCATGGCAGGGGTCAGGGGTCAGGGGTGGATAGAGCGGCTCTCCTGCCTCCCTCTTTAGATTCCGAAGAGTTCGGCCTCGACCAGTTCGCAGAGCAGCTGGCCGAAGAAGAGCGCCACCTCGGCCAGACGCGCCGGAGATTCGCAGCTGATGCCAAACCGCCGGTCGACGAGGTCCTCCCCCGGCACTTCGCGCGGTGGCCCGACGGTCACGATGGTGCAGCCCAGTTGACGGCCCGTCTGCAGCAACTCGGAAATGCCCTCGTCGCGGCTGCCATCGGTGAAAATCAGCAGGATATCTTCGTTGGCCGCCAGCATGCGCAGCTGCCGCGCGCCGGCTTGGCGCTGCAGTCCCTCCCGCCCCAGGGACTGCAGCAGCGGAGTGCCGCCGCCGAGGGCGAAGGCCGGCAGTTGGGGGCGCTCGAAGGCCAGCCGGTGCAGGAAGCGGTCGGCAATCAATGCGGCCACCGCGGCCAGCGGGCCGCTGCCGGCAAGGAACAGCCGTCCGTTGCGATGGAAGGCGGCAACGATCTGTCCGGCGAATCGTGCCACGGCTTCCGGGTCGGCCAGGAAACTCTCCTCGAGGCAGGTCCCCAGCTCGGCAATGGCCTGCGCAATCTTCTCCTGCTCCATGCGGTTCGCCCTCACTCCCTTTAATTTCCGGCATCATAGGGTGCCGCCACAGAGGTGTCAAGGCGTTAACCGGGGGAATTATGTCTTGCTTTTTTGCCGGGCTGTTTTATCATTGGCAGAGTTACGAGGTAGTGATTGCGGCAATTACATCCTAAAGGAGACCCCCCATGGCGAGTGATAAAGTCGTGCAGTTGACCGACGACAGTTTTGAAAATGACGTGACCAATTCCTCGGTGCCCGTTTTGGTCGACTTTTGGGCGTCGTGGTGCGCTCCCTGCAAGGCGATCAGCCCGGTGGTCGACAGTCTGGCCGATGAATATGACGGCAAAGTCAAGGTGGCCAAGCTCAACGTCGACGAGAATCCCGCCACTCCCGGCAAATTCGGGGTTCGTGGCATCCCGACCCTGATCCTGTTCAAGGACGGCAAGGTCGTCGACCAGGTGGTCGGCGCGGTCCCCAAGAACCAGCTCGAGGGTCTGATCAAGAAGGCCCTCTGAGCCTGCCGCCGCAGCGGACCGAATCGAAAAGCCCCGTCGTTTGCCGACGGGGCTTTTTGTCTGCCTTCAAGGGGCCTTGACCCCTTCCAGCAGGTGCCGCACCTGCTGGATTTCGTCCGGCGAGGCACCCTGCGCGTCCATGGCCTGCAGCAGGTCCGTCTTGTCCTGGGCGGCCCGGGTCATCCCCTGCAGGGCCTGGTTGATCACAGCCTGGCTGCGTTGCCGGGAATAGTAGCGCTGCCGCTGGGCCTGGCGGAAGTCTTCTGCAATGCTGCGGGCGGCGTCCAGCCAGCCGGCCAACTGCTCCTGTCCGGCCTGGCGCCGCGCTTCGCGGGCTTGGATGTACGCCTCGGCCCGCTGGCGGGCGCCGGCCGGAACCGGCAGGGGCACCACGTTCAGGGTCCCCGTCGATGGGCCTGGTTCCGCCTTGCATCCGGCGGGGAAGAGGGCCGGGTCGTCGGTAAAGACCAGTCTCCCCGCGCTGTTGCGGCAGCGAAAGATGTCCGCCTGGGCGGCCGTTGCCAGCAGCAGAACCACCAGCGCGGCTTTCGGCAAAATGCGCATGCAGACCTCCTCGCCCTCGGCGTCAGGGGTGGACAGGTCAAGCATAGCACCGGGGCAGGGTTCCTCAACCCGCCGTCATGGCCCGGCCTCCCGGAGAGGCGGCCTCCTACGGCGTCCCCTCTCTCTGCTCAGGCCAGTGTGTCCGCGATTTCCCGCAGACGGCGGAAGATCTGCCGCGCCGCAGCCTTGTCGCCCTGGCAGGCGGCCCGCGAAAGCCGCGCCAGTTCTTTGAAGTCCAGTCCGGGGGAGCGATTCCCGAGCTCCGCCAGGGTGGCCGTAGCCTGATCGGGATCACAGAGCCGGTCGCGCCACTCTTCGAGCTGGTGAAAGACCCGCTGCTGTTCCCAGTGACATTCGCTCTGGCCAAGCAGGTGTTCCTGGATGGCGGCAGCCTCCTCGGGGCGGTGGCGCAACAGCCCGGCCAGATGCTTGACCTGGCGCTTGCGGGCTCCGCGGCCTGTGGTATGGCGGGCCAGTTCGATCTCCTCGCGGACCTCCTCGCTCAGTTCCAGCCCGGCCACCACCCCATCGGCCGCCTCGGCAAGCTGGCCGGCCATCTCCTCAATCTCTTTGGCGGCTCGCTTCAGGGCCGACTTGCTGGGCTGGCGGTACTCTTCGGAATCCATGACGTCTCCAGTAGGGGCTTGATTAGGGACTGGCTCCGAGGGGGCCTGTCCTCTTTGCCTGCTGCTAATTGGATGGCAATGGGACCGTCCCCGTGCGGCGACGGTCGCTAAAAATCCTTGCCGCTGTCGAGCAGTAACGTCACCGGCCCGTCATTGACCAGCTCGACCGCCATCTCCGCCTGGAAGACGCCGGTCGCTACGGTCAGGCCCAGCTGTCGCAACCGCTCGACATACTGCTGGTAAAGCTGGGCGGCCCGCTCCGGCGGCGCGGCGGCGGAAAAGCCCGGCCGGCGTCCCTTGCGGCAGTCGCCGTAGAGGGTGAATTGGGAGACGACCAGGACGCTGCCGCCCACATCGACAACCGAGCGGTTCATCTTCCCCTGTTCGTCCTCGAAAATTCGCAGACCCGCGCTCTTTTCGGCCAGGGAGCGGGCATCGACGGCGTCGTCTTCCTGCCCGACGCCGAGCAGCACCAGCAGACCGGGACCGATGGCGCCGACCGTCTCGCCGGCGACCTCGACCTGCGCCCGGGTGACCCGTTGCAGTACCACCCGCATTTATAGCCTCCCATCCGCTTGCTTGACCCTAGACCAGCGTCGCCGGGCCGTGCCTGCGACCAACCATTCTTGGCATTCGTTGCGGGGTATCAACCGCCCGCCAGGCTATGCCTCCCCGGCCAGCCGGCGCAGCAGCGCCAGGTTGCGTCGATCAAACGCGTTCTTCTCCCCCGGGGGGGTCTCCAGGACCTTGGGCACGGCGGTGAAGCGCGCATCGCGCAGCAGGCAGGCGAATCCGGTTTCGCCGATGCATCCCTGGCCGACGTGTTCATGGCGGTCGACGCGCGAGCCGCAGGGCTTTTTGCTGTCGTTGACGTGGAACAGCCGGAGCTTGTCGCAGCCGATGATCCGGTCGAACTCTTCCATCATCGCCACATAGCCGGTTTCCGTGGACAGGTCGTAGCCGGCGGCGAAGACGTGACACGTGTCGAGGCAGATGCCGAACTCGTGCTCCGGAACCAATTCGATGATCCGCGCCAGTTGCTCGAAGCGCCAGCCGAGGTGGCTGCCCATGCCGGCGGTGGTTTCGAGCAGGACCCGCACTCCCTTCGGGGCATCGGTGAAGATCTCGCGGAAGGCGGCGGCGATGCGCTGCAGACCGGCCTCCTCACCGGTACCAAGATGGGCGCCGGGATGCATCACCAGGGCCTCGACTCCGAGCAGCGCGCAGCGCTCCAGCTCGTCGCGAAAAGCGGCCCTGGCCCTCACCCACTTCTCGTCGTCCGGGGCCGCGAGGTTGATCAGGTAGCTGTCGTGGGCGGTTACCGGGCCGATGGAACTGGCGGCGCGGTTGGCGCGGAAGGCCGCGGCGCTTGCCGCCGAAATCGGCTTGGCGTGCCACTGGCTGGCGTTCTTGGTGAAAATCTGGATCGCCGTGCAGCCGACCTCTTCGCCGCGGGCGAAGGCCAGCTCCACACCGCCGCTGATCGACACGTGGACTCCCAACGGTTGCATCAGAACTCCTCGGGTGGGGGATTAGAGCCAGGAAGCCACCAGCTGCGCGGCGGCCAGGGCGGAGGGGACCTGGTGGTCGACGCTGGCATCGGCGGCGCCGGGACCGACCAGCACCGTGGTCATGCCGAGGTGCTTGGCGGTGGCCAGGTTGTCGAGGGAATCCTCGACCATGATGCAGCGCTCGGCAGGCAGGCCGAGGCAGCGGAGTACGCCGAGATAGGGGTCGAGGTTGGGCTTGGGCTGGTAGGCGGCGATGCGGATGTCGAAGATCTCCTCGAAGGCGCCCTCGAGACCGAGGGCGGCGATGACCTTTTCGGCATGGCTTCGCGAGCCGTTGGTGAAGACGAAACGGCGGGCCGCCAGCAGCTGCAGGCTGCTGCGCAGCTGCTGGTCGGGCTGCAGCCGGCCGGCGACGTCGATGTCGTGCACGTACTCGAGGTAGTCCTCAGGGTCGACGGCGTAGTGGCGGATCAGCCCCTGGAGGGTGGCGCCGTAGGTCTTCCAGTAGTGGCGACGCAGACCATCGACCGCGGTGGCGGGGATGGCGACGACCTCCAGCATGTAGCGGTTGATACGCCGGTCGATCAGGGAGAAAACGTCCCGTTCCGGAGCGTAGAGGGTGTTGTCGAGATCGAAGAGGACGGCGTCCATAACGGCAAACCTTGGTTTGGTCGGAGTTTGAGGTAATGATTATGTCTGGTTCGGTGGCGTGGAGGAAAACCCTAAATCATTTAAGCTTCAAGATTTCTTCAAGATAACTTGAGGATTTTAAAATCGGGGGGATTGCGAAGTCATCCCGAGGCGAAGGTTTGCGATTCCAGATCCGTTCTGCAACTCGAGCTAAAGGGCGCTGCGAATCAGCGCGATGCGTTCGGCATACTGGTCGGCGGTCAGCAGGTGCTCAGTATGCACTTCGCTCCAGATCGGCCGCGGCCAGAGGGGATCGTCGGTGAAGCGCGGCACCAGGTGCCAGTGCATGTGCGGCACCATGTTGCCAAGCAGCTCGTAGTTGATCTTGGTCGGCCGGAAGAGCTCGGCAAGCACCCGGGCCACCCGGTTGACCTCCTCCATAACCCCCTGGCGGGTGGCCGGATCGAGGTGGAAGAGCTCGGTGACGTGGTCCCTGGTGAAGACGAAGCAGTAACCGGCGAAGAACTGGTCGCGGTTGAGGGATACGTAGCAGTGCTCCAGCTCGGCGATCCGCAGCTCGGGTTCGGCGGCCCACTTGCCGCACATCGGACAGGGGCTCATTGCGGCCGGTACTCCCCGGAAAAAACCTCCACCGCCGGGCCGGTCATCAGCACCGGACCGCCCGCGGTCCATTCCAGTTCCAGAGTGCCGCCGCGCAGGCAGTTGCGCAGTACCCGGTCGGTCCGTCCGCATAGCACCCCAGCGACGACCACCGCCGAGGCGCCGGTGCCGCAGGCCAGGGTCTCGCCAGCACCGCGTTCCCAGGTCCGTTGGCGCACCTCGTTCCGGGAGAGGATTTCGACGAACTCGACGTTGATGCGGCGGGGGAAGAGGGGGTGATGCTCGATCGCCGGGCCGAAGCGGGCTACGGGAAAGTCGTCGAGCTTATCGACATAGGTCACGCAATGGGGATTGCCCATGGAGACGCAGGTGATGCGGAAGGGGTGGCCGTCGATCATCAGCTCCTCGTCCACCACCCGTGCATCCGGGTCGCCGCTCATCGGAATCTGGCCGCGCTTCAGACGCGGTTCGCCCATGTCGACCCGGACCCGTTCGACTTTGCCGGCGCTGTCCAGGAAGAGCTGCAGGGTCTTGACGCCGTCGCCGGTCTCGACCCGAAGTTCCCGTTTGGCGCTCAGGCCGTGGTCGTAGGCGAACTTGGCGACGCAGCGCACCCCGTTGCCGCACATCTCGGCCTCGCTGCCGTCGGCGTTGAACATGCGCATGCGCACGTCGGCGACCGCCGAAGGGAGGATCAGGATCAGGCCGTCGGAACCGATGCCGAAGTGGCGGTCGCTGATCTCGCGGGCCAACGCGGCGGGATCGGCCGGCGTCTCCTCGAAACCGTTGACGTAAACATAATCGTTCCCGGCGCCGTGCATCTTGACGAATTTCATACTCCTGTCACCCTTTCCCCTGACTCCAGGCGACCATTATAGGCCGCCGTCACCTTTCGGGCAACCGAGATCGCACGGTGAGTTGACCGCCCCGACCGGCTCACGTATGATGAAAAAAATTGATCGCAAAGGAGCCGCCCGATGGCATTCAACCTGAAAACCAAGCTCTGGCAAACCGGAGCCCTCGACTGGTGGGCTTTCATTGAAGGCGAGGATGTTTTTCTGGGCAGCCGGGAGTTTCCCACCCCGCCCGAGGAAGGGGACGAGTGGACGGTGAAGGAGACCGGCGACATCTTCAGAATCGTCGACGGCGAAATCCGCAAGATCGGCAACCGCCCTCCGGAGGTCCCCGAATGGCTGTGAACCGGGAGCTGGAAATACTTCAGCTGCCGGCGGGGAAAATGAAGAATTTCGCCTACCTGGTCTTCTGCCCGCTAAGCCGCCGGGGGGTTGCCGTCGATCCGTCCTTCGCCCCGGAGGTGCTGCTGGCTGCCGCCCGGGAGCGGGGAGTCGGCATCGATTACCTGGTCAACACCCACGGCCACCACGATCACTGCGCCGGCAACGGCCGGATTCTCCAGGCCACCGGCGCCCGCCTCGCCGGTCACCCGGCCGACGTCCCCGATGCGGACCTGGCGTTGGAGGACGGCAGCGAACTGGAAGTCGGCCAGGGGCGGATCGCCATCCTCCACACGCCGGGGCACACCCCCGGCTCCCTGACCCTCAATCCCCCGGGGGCGCTGATCACCGGCGACACCCTGTTCGTCACCTTCGTCGGCCGCGCCGACCTTCCCGGCAGCGACCCGGAAGCGCTCTACCGCAGCCTGCGGCGGCTGGCCACCTTCCCCGCCGCCACCCTGGTCTACCCGGGCCACGACTACGGCCCCAGGCCGGTCTCGGCCATCGGTTTCGAAACCGCCAACAACCCCTACCTGCAGTGCCCAGACCTGGCCAGTTTTCTCAAGCTGCGCTGCGGCTGAGTTTCGCTGCCGCCTTCAGTCCAGACCGGGCTCCCCCTCCGGTTCATCTTCAGACAAATCGCGAGACCGGCACCACTGCCCCAAGCTGACCACCCGGGTGCCGGCCAGCCGGTCGTTCCAGCCGCGCCCCTCGGCATCGCAGAGAATCGACGCGTAGCCGAGCCCCCCCAGCGACAGGGCCGCCAGCCCGCCGACGCTGCGCAACACGGCCTGCTCCAAAGAAAGCGGCGCCCCGTCGAGGGTTTGCACGCCGAGGCCGAACAGGAGCTTGCCGGGCGTCTGGCCGAAAAACAGGTGAAACACGGTAAAGTAGCCGAAACAGCCGAGGAACAGGATCAGGAAATAGGGTGTGGAGAGACGCAGGACCAGGGTCGGGTCGGGCAGCAGTCCCGTTTGCTGCGGTTTCAGCAGGTGCTGGCCCAGAATCAAAAAGGCCGCCTGGACGCTGCCCACCAGCAGCAGGTCGGCCAGAAACGCTCCCAGCCTTCCCACCAGGGAGGGCGGACGATGGTCGGTCGCTGGAACCTCCGGGGAGCTGCCTGTGCGGGTTGCTGCCGGTGGCGCGGGAGGCCCTGCAGGAGCACCCGCAGCGGGGAGGTCCAGCTCCAGCCAGTCCTGGCCGGGGATTGCAGGTGGGCATCTGTCTTCTGCCGGCTCCGCTGGAGGGGGTTCAGCCTCGATCCCAAGGTGTTGGCCTGGAAAGGTTTCGGGAGCCCGCACGGCCGCGGCGGGTTCCCGCTGCTCAAAAGGGTCGGCGGGCTCCTCCGGCCCGGCCGGGCGTTTGCCGGCCGGCTCCTTTTCTTCCTCCCAGGAAGAGAGATCGACTTCCGTGTCGAGCAAATCCTCCGGCTCTTCCGCGGCATCGAAGAACGAGAAATCATCGGGATCGCCCAGCGGCGGCAGCTCCTCGTCTCCGCCGTCCAGGTTGAGCCGGTCCTCCTCGCCCTCGTCGGGAAGGAGAAGACCATTTTCGGCGGCCTCCAGAGAGAAATCTTCCGGCAGGGGAAATTCGCCCGTGGCCACTTCGGCGGTCTCCACGGCGAAGGGCGGCTGGGTTTCGGCGGCAGGAGCCGCCGACCCCACGGCCGGTTCCGCCTCATCCATGAAATCGAAGCCGAAATCGGTGGCGTCGGTGGCTTCAGTCAGCAGGGCTTCTTCCGGCGTCTCGGCCGCCTCGGGCAGCACCGGTTCCACGCTGCGGCGCGTCACCGCGGGAAACAGCAGGCTGCGCAGGCCATGCTTGGCCTTGAAGGGAACCAGGTCGTTCCCGCACTTCTTGCAGTTGTCCAGATAGTCGAAACTGTTAAAGCCGCACTTGGGACATTTCATGGTCCCTCACCTCCCGCGTCGTCTTCCCGGGGCAGTGTCTCCGGCCCCTGTTCACCCAAGTCGCCATACACATACTGCAGGATGGCGGCTGCGGCGAACCCCGCCGTTTCGCTGCGCAAAATCCGCGGTCCGATCCGTACCGGGATAAACCCCGCAGCAGCGGCAAGCTTAACCTCGTCGGCCGCGAATCCGCCTTCCGGGCCGACCAGAATCGTCACCCCGGCCGGCCGGACGGTATCGAGCAGCGTCGCCAGGGGCCGGCTCTCCTCTTCCCAGAGCATCAGCCGCAATCCGGTTCCGGCTTCGGCCAACGCCGTCTGCAGGGAGCGGGGCGCCACGATCTCGGGGACGATCGGTCGCCGGCACTGGCGGGCCGCCTCGCGGATGATTCGTCGCCAGCGCTGCAGGCGCTTCTCTTCCCGGAGACGATCCGGAACCGGCACGCTGCGGCCGGTCAGCACCGGCACGAAGCGCTGGATGCCGAGTTCGGTCCCTTTCTGCAGCACCAGATCCAGCTTGTCCCCCTTGGGGAGGGCCTGAAAGAGTTGCACCGGGAACGGTCGTTCCTCGATCCGGCGACGGGTGAGAACCCGCGCCTCCCCCTGCCGTTTCCCCAAAGCGACGATCCGACAATGGCAGATCAGCCCCCGACCGTCGAGCAGTTCCAGTTCCTCGCCGGGGCGCATGCGCAGCACCGTGGCCAGGTGATGCAGGACCTCGCCGGTGAGGGGAACCGTCGCGCCGGCGAGCTCTTCGGAGTCGACAAAAAACCGGTGCATCAGCGGTTCCGGCTATAGACCAGGCAGGACCAGTCCTCGCTCCGGAAAAACTGCGGCCCGCTCAGTGGCTGAGCCTTGAAGGCCGTGGCGACGAGGGTCTCCTTTTCCTGCAGAATGCCGGAGAGGACCAGCGTCCCCCCGGGTCGCACCCGGCTGACCAGCGGCTCGGCCAGGCGGATGTTCTCTTCGGCGAGGATGTTGGCGAGGACCAGGTCGAAATCCCCCTCCAGCTCTTCCAGGAGCGCCCCGGTCACCTCCACCTGGTTCTGCAGGCCATTGTTGCGAACATTTTCCGCGGCGATGCGACAGGATTCGGCCTCGATATCGCACGCCAGCACCCGTTCGGCCCCCAGCGCCGCCGCGGCGATCGCCAGAATTCCCGATCCGGTGCCGACGTCGAGGACCCGCCGCGGCGGGCAGGGAGTCTCGAACCGGCTCGCCAGGGCTTCGAGGCAGAGCCGGGTGGTGCCGTGGGTCCCGGTGCCGAAGGCCATCCCCGGATCGAGGACGACCACGACCTCGTCGCCAACCGGTGAATAGTCTTCCCAGCTGGGGCGGATGACCAGGCGCCGGCCGATGTGAACCACCGGGAAGTGCTGCTTCCAGCCCTCGGCCCAGTCTTCGTTGTGGACCGTGGAAACCTCCGGCAGGTGCGCCTCAAGACCGGGGAACAACGGGGCAAGCCAGCGCAATCGCTCGTAAACAGCCACCCGCAGCGCCTCGACCCCGGCAGCTTCGACGTCGAAATAAGCCCGCAGGCGCACCGGCCCGACCAGCGGTTCGTCGGGATCGGGGGGAATGAAGGTGTCGAGCCGGCGTTCTTCGACGGTTACGCCGCTGCTGCCGAGCTCGCCGAGCGCGGCGCAGACCAGGTCGACGGCGGCAGCAGGGATGTGAATGTGGATTTCGCACCAGGAGTCGGACATGCCCACTGTTTAGCAGAGCCCCTTGTTCAAAAGCAACAAAAACCTTGACAAGACCCGGGGTTGGCATAGAGACTTTCTAATGAGTCGTGTGCTTTATCTCTAAATTATTTATCACTTATGATAAAGGCGGCGCTCGGGGTGAACCGGCATCCGGCTGGAAAGTGAGCAGGACTCCCTCATGGAAGGAAAATCGCTCTTGATTTTAATGAACAGATTGCTACTATTCCTAATGATCTTTTCTTGAGGGACGGAATGGCGGGCCAGCAACAGATCTTCATCTTGTCCGATGCCACCGGCGAAACCGCCGAAAAAATGGTTATGGCCGCCCTCACCCAATTCCGCCAGAAAGAGGTGCGGCTGCGGCGGGTCAGCCATGTGCTCACCAAGACCGATGTCTACGAGGCCCTCGACGAGGCCCTCAAGCTGCAGGGGTTGGTCATTTACACCATCGTCAACCGGGAACTCGCGCAACTGGTTCACTCCGAATGCAACTCGCTCGGGCTGGCTTCCCTCGACCTGCTGACCCCGATGTTGATGCGGCTGTCCGAATTTTTCGGCCGCGAGGCGGGAGAGACGCCGGGGTTGCTGCACGGCGTCGACGAAGCTTACTTTCGTCGCGTCGAGGCGGTGGAATTCACAGTCAAGCATGACGATGGCCAGGAGACCCGCCACCTGCCCAAGGCGGATATCGTCCTGGTGGGCATTTCCCGGACCAGCAAGACGCCGCTTTCCATGTATCTGGCCCATCGCGGCTACCGGGTGGCCAATGTTCCCCTAGTCAAGGGAATCGAGCCGCCGGCCGAACTGGCCGCCGTCGATCCGAAACGGGTTGCCGGTCTAGTCATCGACCCTCAGCGACTGGTGGAACTCCGTGCCGCGCGGCTGCGCAATCTCGGTCAGGACCCGCGAACCGCCTACGCCGACTACGAACACGTCGAGGAGGAGTTGCGCTATGCCCGCAGCATTTTCCGCCGTAACCCCTGGGTGGTCATCGATGTGACCGGCAAGGCCGTAGAGGAGACCGCCAACGAAGTCCTGGTCAAGCTCAATCTCAAGTAATCCGCGCATCCCGGCGGACCCCTGGCGGACCGACCGGGGTCCTACCTCAAATAAACGGTACAAAGGAGACCTGAACATGCACATTCTGGTGGTGGAAGACGAAAAGAAGGTCGCCAGCTTCATCAAGCGTGGGCTGGAGGAAGAGAAATACACTGTCGACCTCGCTGCGGATGGCGAGGAAGGGCTGTACATGGCCGAGACAAACCCCTACGACCTGATCCTGATGGACCTGATGCTGCCGAAGATGGACGGCCTGACGGTGATCCGGGAACTGCGCAAAAAGGGGATCGAGACCGCAGTGCTCTGCCTGACGGCCAAGGATACGGTCGACGACATCGTCTCGGGCCTCGATTCGGGGAGCGACGATTACCTGACCAAGCCCTTTGCCTTTGCCGAACTGCTGGCCCGGGTCAGGGCGCTGGTCCGCCGCGGGACCAAGGATCGCGGGGCGGAAATCCGCTTCGCCGACCTGCGGCTCGACCCTGTCGCCCACAAGGTCTGGCGCGGCAGCCGGGAGATCGAGTTGACGGCCAAGGAATACGCTCTGCTCGAGTACCTGATGCGCAATCCGAACCAGGTCCTGACCCGGACCATGATCGCCGAGCACGTCTGGGACTACACGTTCGATTCCTTTACCAACATCATCGACGTGTACGTCAACTACCTGCGCAAGAAGATCGACAAGGAGTTTGAGAAGAAACTCATCCACACCGTGCGTGGTGTCGGCTACGTGCTCAAGGAAGAAGAATAGCCGGCCGGAACCGGCTGCTGCCGCGGGTCGCACCGCACTGGACGGATACTTTGTTTTTCCGAACCATCCGCTTTCGTCTCACCCTCTGGTATGCACTGTCGCTGGCCGTCGTTCTGGCGGCCAGCGGGCTCTTTTGGCACTTTTACCTTGCCAACAGCCTGCTGCGTCACGTTGACGAGCGTATTCTCAACGTCGCCCAGGATGTCGCGGGATACCTGGCGGACGCCCACCAGGCCCATGGCCAGGACGATTGCCAGGAGCTGAATAACTTCGTGCATCGCCACAGTTGGGCCGGCTATGTCGCCATCCAGAACGAAAACGGTGCCGTCACCTGTGCTTCCAGCAATCTCGGTGGCATCCAGCTGCCGTTGAACAAACTTACCCTGCAGCGGATCAAGCAAGGGATGGCCAGCTTTGAAACTGTTCAGGTACCGGGGTTGGGGCACCCGGTGCGCCTGTTGACCTATCCCTGGGGGCCGAGTGGCACCCCGGCCAACCTGATTCAGGTCGCCGAAAGTCTCGAACCGATGAACCACACTCTCGAGGACCTGCGCCTGCTGCTGTTGACCTTCAGCCCCCTGGCGCTGCTGGCCCTTTCCTTTGGCGGCTGGTTTCTCGCCAGCCAGGCCCTGGCGCCGGTCAGCCGCATCACCCGGGCCGCCCAGAACATCAACGCGCGCAATCTGAGCGAGCAGCTGCCGGTGGCGAGCAGCGGCGACGAGATCGCCCGCCTGGCGCAAACCTTCAACGCCATGCTCACCCGTCTTGACGAGGCGTTCCGCAAGACCCGGCAATTTTCCGCCGATGCCTCCCACGAACTGCGCACGCCGCTGACGATTCTCAAGGGGGAGACGGAAGTGGCGTTGCGCTGGGCCAAAACCCCCGAAGAATTCCACGACATCCTCCGCTCCAACCTGGAAGAGATCGACCGCATGGGGCGCATGATCGAGGATCTGCTCGCCCTGGCCAAGAGTGATGCCGGGGAAATGCCCCTCGAACGCCACCGCTTCAGCCTCAGCGACGTGCTGCAGCATCTCTACCTGCAGGCCAAGGCCCTCGCCGAGGCCGGTGGCCTCAAGATCGTTCTCAACCTCGACGTCATCGAAGAGATCCGCATGGTCGGCGATGAGTTACGCCTGCGCCAGGTCTTTCTCAATCTGATTTCCAATGCCATCAAATACACCACGGCTGGGGGACGCATCGAGATCGCCCTCTCGGTCGAGGGGGCGGACGCGGTGGTCAGCGTGCAGGATACCGGAATCGGGATCGCCGCCGAGCATTTGCCGCATATCTTCGACCGTTTCTATCGCATCGATAAGGCCCGCAACCGGCAGGACGGCGGTACCGGCCTCGGCCTCTCGATCGTCAAGTCGATCGTCGAAGCCCACGAAGGGACGATCAGCGTCGAATCGACGGTCGGGGTCGGCAGTATTTTCACCGTTCGCCTTCCCCTGGCCGGCCCCGGTGCTGCCACCGCGGCTTCCTGATGACCACTTCGCACCGCCGGGCCAGGCGTTAAGCCGGGAGGCGGGAACGACGGCTGAGCATGGATGGGGCAGGGGATGAGATCGGTCTTTTTCCCACAACTGGTCAATGGCCCGTTCGGCGATCCCGCCCTTTACGTGCGCATTGCCCATCGCGGCGAAGCGCTGCTGTTCGACTGCGGGGAATTGCAGCAGCTGACCCAGCGCGAACTCCTCAAGCTCCGGGCGGTCTTCCTTTCCCATCATCACATCGACCATGTCGCCGGTTTCGCGACCCTGCTGCGTTCCTTCCTCTACAGCGAACGACCGCTGCTGGTTTTCGGGCCGCCGGGGACGACCCAGCGGATCGGCCACCACCTCGCCGCCATCACCTGGAATCTCACCGCCGGTTATCCTTTCGTGCTCGATGTCAGGGAATGGGGGGAGACTGTCGGCCGCCGGGTTCGCTTCCTTGCCGATCGCGGTTTCGTCGCCGAGAACCCGGAAACCTATTCCTGCCCCGGAGGCGTGCTCCACACGACGCCGGCCTGGCGCGTCCGCGCCATGCCCCTGGCCCACGGCGATATCTCCTCGCTGGCCTTTCTGCTGGAAGAGCCGCTGCATGTGGCGATTCATGGTGACGCCCTGGCCAGGGAAGGACTCAGCCCCGGCCCCTGGCTGGCACAGTTGAAGGACCTGATGCGCAAGGGGAATGCCGAGAAGGAGCGCCTGCAGGTCCCGCTGGCGGCCGGCGGCAGCCGGGAATGGACGGTCGGTGCCCTGGCCGGGCGTATCGCTCATACCGAGCCGGGGATGAAGCTGGCCTACGTTACCGACGTGAGCCCCAACGCCGACAACGCCCGCCGCATCGTCGGCCTGGCGCGGAACGCCCACCTGCTGGCCATCGAGGCGACCTTTGCCGAAGCCGACCACCAACTGGCCATGGAGCGCCATCACCTGACGGCCGGCCTGGCCGGGGAGTTGGGACGCCGGGCCGGGGTGGGACGCCTGACCGTCTTTCACCATTCGCCCCGCTACCAACGGGAGCCGGAACGGTTGCGCCGGGAAGCCGAAGCGGCCTTTGCCAGTGGCAACGATTCGGGGTAAATCTGCGGATGGGGCGGGGAAGGGGGGGATGATCGGCCGCTCAAAAGCAAAAACCCGCGTCCGGGGAGGCAATCCGGAGCGCGGGTTCCTGCTTTCACGGAAGGTAAGGAAGAAGACGCTGCCAGTCTGCCACAACCGGCCGCGCTTGACATGAATTATACTCCCGAGCCGTTTCACGCAAAGGCTCATTTGCACACGATATCCGGCCCTTGTGCCTATTTCGCAGCTGTGCTAAAGCACAGTGTGTTTCCAGCCTCCCTGTGGTAGTTATGTCGCTATGCGCCTGGCCCTGAAGCACCAGATCATCCTTGCCCCCGCCACGGTCCTGCTCCTGATGACCCTGCTGCTGGGCTTCCTCCAGTTCAACTACTGGAACCTTTCAGTCAAACGCCAGGAGGCGCGCCGGCTGGCCACCGTCTTCATCGCTCTGGCTGAGGCCGACCTGGCTACCCAGCGCATGGCCTCGTTGAGCAACCGCCTGCGCGACACCTCCTCCTTCGACATGCATTCCCTGGAGGAGATGGAGGGGCTCTATTACCACCTGAGCAACGCTGCGGACCGCGTCCTCGAACAACAACCGCTGAAACCCGCCTCCGCGGCCCTGATCCGGCAGGCGGTCGCAAATCTCAACCCGGAGCTGGGGTTCGATTTCGACCGGATCATGGGCAGCATCTCCCACCTGCGACCGGAAATCGCCCGCCTCTCGGACGCGATCCAGCTCAACCGCGAAAAGCTGCGCGATCTGCACAGTCAGGATATCGACGAGATGGTGGCCCGGACCGCCTTCATCTCCATCCTCGTTCTGGGTACCGCCATCCTGCTTGGCATCTTTCTCTCGTTGACCTTTGCCCGGCGAATTCTGCACCGCATCCAGCTTTTGTCCGAAAGCGCCAAGCGCATTGCCCGCGGCGAACTGACCCCGCCGGTGGCCCCGGAACACAGCTACGACGAACTCGACGAACTGGCCGTCTCCATCAACCGGATGACCGAACGGCTGATCCGGGTAGTGGGCACCGAAAAGCTCTTCGAAGGGGCGGAAGAGGAACGACGGCGGATTGCGATGGATATCCACGACCAGACCCTTTCCGATCTCTCCTCGGTGCTGCGCGGCATTCAGACGATGAAAGGCCAGACGAAGAACCCCGGGCAGGTGGCGGTCCTCGAGGAGGACCTGCAGCGGGCGATCGCCAACCTGCGCGAAGTCATGGACAACCTCCATCCGCAGACCCTCGACATCCTGGGCCTCGGCGCCGCCCTGCAGTCGCACCTGGAGCGCCATTTTGCGGGCCCGGATCTGCCCGAGTACCATCTCTACATTTCCCCCCGCGTCGACACCGTCGAACTCTCCCGCAATGCCCGCCTGGGACTCTACCGTATCGCCCTGGAAGCGATCCACAACGTCATCCGCCATGCCGGGGCGAGCCGCTACGAGGTCGGCCTCGACCTCCGCGAGGGGGCCTTGGTGCTGTCAGTCGAGGACAACGGCTGCGGCTTCGACCCTCAAGCCAACCTGGCCGCCGGGCATCGCGGGCTCAACAATATCCGCGAACGGGCCAAGACCGTCGGCGCCAGTGTCGCCTGGCAGCCTTCGCGCTTTTCCAGCGGAACCCGTTTCGAACTGACTCTGCCGGTCCCTGCGGACCGCGATGCGAGGTGAACCATGGAGCCGATGCAGATCCTGATTGCCGAAGACAACCCCAAGGACTTTGAGTTTCTGGAACAATTATTCGCCGAATGGAGCGAACCGTGGCAGATCGAACGGGCCCCCAACGGCATGGTTGCCCTGGAAATCGCCGTCAAGCAGGAACAGCCCCTGGTCGTCAGCGACATCCAGCTGCCGGAGCTGAACGGCATCGAGTTCGCCCGGGCGCTCTGGCAGCAGAAGCCGGCCTCCCGGATCGTCTTCTGGAGCCAGTTCAAGGACGAAATGTACGTGCGCGCCCTGGCCCGCATCGTCCCGGCGGAAACGGTCTACGGCTACATTCTCAAATCCAATACCCGCGAGCGGATCGCTTCGGCGATCCGCACCGTACTTCTCGACGACCAGTGCTGGATCGACCCCGAGGTGCGCAAAGTCCAGGGCATCGCCGGCCACAGCCAGACGGCCCTTTCCGACATCGAGTTCGAGGCCCTGGTCGACATCTCCCTCGGCCTGACCGACAACCTCATCGCCCAGCGCCGCTACCTCTCCCGCCGGGGGGTGCAAAGCCGCCTCAATTCCCTCTACAGCAAGCTCGGCCTCGACCAGGAGCAGTTCCACAGCGACAAGGCCGGCGACGCCTTCAACCTGCGCAACCGGGCGGTTTCCGCTGCCCTGCGCCGGGGACTGATCAATGCCTTCGAACTGGAACACGAGGAGGAGGAGTTCCAGGCCTGGCTGCGGCGCTTCAAGGGGAACAACTGCGACCTCTGAAGGTGTCGGACGGAGTGAAATTAGCCCTTACGGATGCCTTGCAGCCGGGGAAAATCTCCTATACAATGGTCATACCAACCTCGCAATTGGAGCAAAGGTATGACCATTGCATTTGAGCCGATTCGGCCGAAGAAGATCTCCGAAGAAATCGTCGATCAGATCAAGCAGCTGATCGCCCGCGGCGAGCTCAAGCCGGGCGAGCGCATTCCCTCCGAACGGGAGCTGGCCATCCTGCTTGGGGTCAGCCGGCCATCGGTCCGCGAGGCGCTGATGGTGCTGGAAGCGATGGGCTTCATCGAATCCCGCCAGGGAGGGGGAACCTTCGTTCGCACCCTGACGGAAACCACCCTCACCGATCCCCTCGCGCGGCTCATGGAACAGAAAGACCCGCGCATGCTCCACGCCCTGGCGGAGGTTCGCATGGGGCTGGAGAGCTGGTCCGCATTCCTCGCCGCTCAGCGCGCCGATGAGCAGGAAATCGAAGAACTGCGCCAGATCTACCGGACCATGGAAGAGCAGGCTGCAGACGGCGGCTGGGATGCCGACGTTGACGCCCGTTTCCACTACGCGATCACCGCCGCCACTCACAACACGGTGCAGGTCCACGTCCTCGACACCATTCACTCCCTGTTTCACACCACTATCCAGGTCGCCCTGACCGAGTTTTACCGCAAGGCCGGCTATATTGAACGGCTCCTCGATCAGCACCGTGAGATCATCGACAGCATTGCCGCCCGCGACCCGGAGCGGGCACGGCAGAAGATGCTTTCCCACCTGACCATGGTCGAGGAGAAACTCGCCCAGTTCCTGGTCAAGCCCCCGGCCTGAGACCGGTTGTCTTCCGCTTTCCCCCTCCTGCCCTATAAAACACCTGCCGCCAGAAAAAAGAACCCCCGCCGAAGCGGGGGCTGAATTGGCACGTGCAAACGGGAACCTGATTAGCGCTAATCTTCAGCCAGCCAATCTCAAGCAGGCCTCTGGGCGCTTGCCAATCGCGACTGCTGCATGGAGCAGTCGCGGAACCATACTGCGAAGATCGAAGCGGCGGTTAAATCCTTCCTCCCCTGTGATCTCAGGAACCCTGCGACCAGAGCCGAGACGGTGCTAACGGACGATCCCGTCTGGCTTTTCCCGCCATTTCTTATGCCACATCCAACGGTATCTTCCGGCCATGCAGTGCAACCGCCCCGGCACCGCCCTGAAGCCCTGGCCATGGCATTGATTGCACCACAGCCAGCGAGGAAGCCGCAGGTGCAGGAAACTTTTGGTCCGGACCCCGGTCGCCCAGCGCTGCAGACGCAGGCCGGACGTCTGGGGACGATTTTCCTGGGGGGAGAGGTACTTGGCGGCCGCCAGAATCCTGGAGAGATGCCTGCCGGCGGGGCGCAGGTCCGGCGCCTGCGGGGGGTGGGGCATCCCGGTCAGCCGGCAGGCCACCGCCAGGTAGGTCCTGAACTCCGTTGCGAGCCCGTTGGCGACCCCCTTTTCGAACCATTCGTCCCAGGCGATGGCGGGGCCGTAGCGCTGAACCAGGGCGACGAATTCTGCCAGGTCGCGCAGGGGAATGTGGGAATGGATAAAGCTTTCCGACGGCACCAGGGCGTGAACGGTGTTGTGCAGCAGGCGTCGGGTGGGATCGAGCACCGCGCTGTCGATGCCGTCGAGGCTGGTCGGCCGGCTGTATTCCCAGGCCATCTCGACCGGCAGAACCCGGCCGTCCTGGCCCCTGCCCACCTTGAAATGAACCTCCACCGCAACCGGGGTGCCGGGCTTGTGCAGGCGTGACAAGTGTTGCAAGCGGTAGGCGGGAGCGTACACTGGACTCTCCAGGGCGGGATCAGTAAAGTCACGGTAGCCGAGAGCCGTCAACCCCTGCCGGACCGATTCGAGTTGCGATGGTGCGACCAGCAGGTCGATATCCCCCATCATCCGGGCTCCGGGATCACCGTAGAGGTTGTCGCAGAAGGTCGCCGCCCCCTTCAGCAGAACGGCGGGAACCTCGAGCTGATGCAGCATCAGCAGCTGTTCCTTGAGGGCCTCCCGAAACGCCTGGTTTCGTTCGAGGTTGGCGGCGTGAAGCAGGCGCAGGTACTCCTGCAGCTCCGGTGGCAGCAGCGGCAGCAGTCCCTCCTGCCGCATCCGCACGTACCACAGGGGGGTGCAGAAATGCAGGTTCGCCTGGCGGAGCAAGTCTCCCCAGGCGATCCTGTCCTGCCGGGCGGCGTCGGCCAGCAGCTCGAGTGTCTCACTGCCCTTCGCCGGGGCGAGAAAGAGCCCCAGCAGGGCATAGGGGTTGTCCAGCGACAAGGGGATCACCGGCGGCTCCATTCCTGGCCTGCTTCAATCGAAAACGTACTGCTCCACCAAACGCGCCGCTTGCTCGGGGTCGGAGTAGCAAAGTTCGAAGCAGGGATTGCGTTCCACGAGAGCGATCATGGCCCGGATGTCGCCGGCCCGGTAGTCCCGGGTCGATGAGCCGGTCCGGGCCAGCCGGCGCAGGGCCTCGACCTTGTCGAGTCCGGCCAGCCGGGTCGCGGCGTCCGGGGAGAAACCGGGAAAGACGATGGCCCGGACTTCAGCCTTCGGGTCGCCGGGGGGCGGAAGGCTGGCAGGGGGCGGCGCCAGGTAACGCACCGTTTTGCCGTCCGCCCGCGGATGGGCAAGCAGATCGGCGAGCGCCGGGAAATAACATTCCAGCGCTGCCAGTGAGCCGGGCTTGACGGTCATCGGCAGGGGCAGGGGGGAAACCCCGAAGTCCTCGACGTCGAGGACCGCCAGTTCGTCGGAAAAGAAATGAAACCCTCTGGCCGCCAGGATCGCGGCCAGGGTCGTCTTGCCGCCGCCCGCTTCGGCGGGGAAGAGCGTCACCTTGCCCCCCCTGCCGAGCACCGCGGCATGGAGGAGGAGCCGCTCCCGCAGGGCCTCGCAGGCGCACCGGCAAAAGAGGGCAAAGAGCTGGGGGAGGAGCTCTTCGCCCGAAACGTCGGCCAACCAGCGCCGGTTGTCGAGGTAGATGTCGAGGCCCCTGCGGCCTGCCACGACCGCCAGGCGGGTGTCGGCGGTCGCCTCCCCCTTCACGCCGAAGTGGCTGAGGATCCGGACGAAATCGTCACCGTAAGCAGCCTCCGTGCTGCAGAACTCGAAGACCCGGCCCGGGGTCCGCAGAAACCGGCGCAGTCCCCATGCCGGCGGATCGAACAAAGGCGGCCCGCAGGCGCTGACGACATCCCGGTCCACCCCGGGGTCAGGCTGCGGCGGCCGGCCGCCCGCCAACAGCCCTTCCCGTTCGAAAGTGGCCAGCGCGTCCAGGGCGTCTCTGCAGGCGGACGTCGCGTCGATGGCGAACCTGGTGGCCAGTGCGGCGGCCAGCTCCTCCAGGCTGCCGACCTCCGGCAGCAGGCACCAGATGCTGGCAGAGGCGGCATTCAGTACCCAGAGTCGCTGGGTATCCAACAAAAAAAAGTACGCCTCCCTCCCCGAAGGGGAAAAAGCGTACCGACCTAGAGGGTGAGGGAAGCGGCGCTCTGCTGGTCTGCTTCCGGCCCTGGTTGCGGCTCATCTCATCCTCGTCATCCACTCATAGGTCTCTGTTCAACTCCAAACCCGGCCGCTTAAGGACTCGGCCTGTTGTTGACGCCTCGTCCCGGGTCGGGGCCGACCGTGCCGCCAGCGGGCGGTTTGGGGGTCGCTGGTCCGGTAATCTCTCCCTTGCCCGAGTTCCAGGATTTCGCCGCACTCGCCTTTTCCACCAGCATTGAGAGGATGATCGGTGTGGCATAGACTGCATAGGCGCTGGTGCGCAGGAATTCCCGACGGGATTCGTTGTCGAGTCGGTTTTCTTCACGCATTGGTTAACACCTCCCTTCGCGTTCGTTGGATGGCTCTACCGTTGTTCCTCTTTTGCAAACCCGCAACCCAGGTTCAGGCCTGGACCCAAATCCCGAAAATCCAACGCCGCTTCTGTTGTCAGTCCGGCTACCAAAAAGGCCGAGCTACCGCGTTTTAACCTTCGGCAGCTCGGCCATCTCTCAGCTTCGGAGATCCGCCGCTTTCCTCCCCCTCCTCGCGAAGGGTTCGGCTTTATCGGGTTCTAGTAATCCCTTCTATCACCGCTTTGGCAATTGTCAATGGACGGAGGGAGGAGGTCCGACGGATGCTGATCCAAGAGCCAGGGCTGCGCAATTCCCGAAAAGCCCCCTGTGGAAATCAAAAGCCACCGCGCAACGTTGGCGGTGGCTTTTGGGTAGCGTGCCCAGGTCAGGGGAGGGCGGCAGACCCTGCCGTACCCGCCGGCCTCACTCCGCCAGCAGCGCCTGCCCCACCCAGTATTTGGCGAACTGCAATGCGGTGCGGCCACAGCGCTTGGTTTTTTCGTGGGACCAGGCGATGGCGGCCTGCTGCAGCTCGCTGCTCCAGGCGAGGCTGGTGCCGTTCTGCTGGGCCAGCTGCTCGATGCATCGGCGCACCACCGTGAGGTAGTGGTCCTGGGAGAAGGCGTGGAAGGCGACCCAGAGGCCGAAGCGGTCGGAGAGGGAAATCTTCTCCTCCACCCCCTCGCCGTGATGGACCTCGTTGTTGACCATCTTGGCGCCGAGGTTGTCGGTGGGGTACTCGGGCAGCAGGTAGCGGCGGTTGCTGGTGACGTAGATCAGGGTGTTGGCCGGCGCCGCGTAGACCGAGCCGTCGAGGGCGCTCTTGAGCATCTTGTAACTCTTTTCGCCGGGCTCGAAGGAGAGATCGTCGCAGAAGAGGATGAAGCGATAGGGGCGGTTGCGGATCTGGCCGAAGATGTCGGGCAGGCTCGGCAGGTCGTCTTTGTCGATCTGGATGATGCGCAGCCCCTGGGGGGCGTAGGCGTTGAGCAGCGCCCGCACCAGCGAGGACTTGCCGGTGCCGCGGCTCCCCCAGAGGAGCACGTTGTTGGCCGGCAGCCCCTTGAGGAACTGGCGGGTGTTGGCCTCGACCACGGCCTTTTGCTTGTCGATGCCGAGCAGGTCGTCGAGGACGATGGGATCGAGATTCTCGGTCGGCTCCAGGGTGCCGGCCAGGGAGTGGCGGCGCCAGCTGGCTGCCCAGGTGCTGCTCCAGTCGATGGCCGGCAGCGCCGGCGGCAGGATCTGTTCCACCGCGGCGAGCACCCGGCGCAGCTGGTCGATCAGGTCGGGATCGAGGGGCATGGTCAAACCTCCGTAAATAAAGCCCTCCCCTATTGGCGGGAGGGCTTTACCATACCGTTTCGGCCCCTTGAGAGGCAAGGCCGAATCGCTGCCGGCGGCCGGCCTACTCGGATTGCTCGATCATGTACTCGATGGCGCCCTTGAGTTCGGCCTTGGTGCAATCGCTGCAGGTCCCCTTCGGCGGCATGGCGCCGATCCCCTTCTCGGCAATTTCCAGCAGGTGATCCATGCCGCTGGCGATATGTTCCTTCCAGGCGGCCTTGTCGCCGACCTTGGGGGCTCCGGCCATGCCGCTGTCATGGCACATGGCGCAATGGGCGGTGTAAATATCCTTGCCCGAGCGTTGCTCGGCGCCGGCGAGGGAGGCGGTGAAGGCAAAGCTGCAGGCGATGACGGCAACGAGGAGCTGTTTCATGGCGTGGGATCCTTTCCAGGTCTGGAGGTTGGTCGGTTTCAGGTAATGGTGGGGATGCAGGCCGAATCGGGCGGGAAGGGGTGTCGTGACCGATGAAATCCCCTGGTCACCGCGCGGGGCAAGATCTGCAGAGCATACCTGGAATGTCCGACTTTGCAAGCGGTGGTGGGCCCAGCCTGGTAATCCCAGAAGCCGCAGGTAGAATGGAAAAACGGCCGGGATGGAAACATTTTCAGAAACTCGAAGAGGAATCGAGCCATCATCGGCGGCTTCGCCACCGCGGGGTAAGCCGCCAGAGAGGAGTGAACATGAGCCCGAAGGAAGGCAGCGCCATCGAGGTCGGCTGCGGCAGCCCGGCGACCCATGGCGAGCATCTTTGCCGGATGATGGAGAATGGGCAGACGGCCGCGGTGCGCAGGGTGGCGGGCAACGCCTACGTCTGCGCCAATTGCGGGGCGCACGCGGCAGTCAAGGAGGTTCTCTGCAAACCCCAGGCGGTGAAGCACCCCTGAGGAAAATGCCCCCGGAGCCGGCATCGGGGATTGCCTGCGCGCCTGCTGCCGGTGTACTCTGCCGCCATGCTGCAGCAGACCTTCTGTCATCTTCCGGGAGTGAGCCCGGCGCGGGAGCGCCAGCTCTGGGACTCGGGCATCTGCGACTGGGCGGCCTTGGCCGCCGACGGCGGTACCGGCTGGCGGCAGGGTGCCCGCTGCCGGCTGGCGGAGTCGCGACAACGTCTGGCCGAGGGTGATCCGAGCTATTTCCGCGACCGGCTGCCGGTCCGGGAGCACTGGCGGCTCTTGCCGGAGTTCCCGGCGGCGACCGCCTACCTCGATATCGAGACCACCGGCCTGCGCCGCGGGACCGACGTCGTCACCACCATCGCCCTCTACGACGGCCGGCAGGTGCAGACCTTCGTTCGCGGGGAGAACCTCGATGCCTTTCCCGCCGCCATCGCGCCGTTCAAGCTGCTGGTCACCTACAACGGCAAATCCTTCGATGTCCCCTTCCTCGAGCAGGCCTTCGGCATCCGTCTGCCGGCGGCCCACCTCGACCTGCGCTATCCCCTGCACAGCCTCGGCTTGCGGGGCGGCCTCAAGGGGTGCGAACGCCGGCTCGGCATCGGCCGAAAGGAGCTGGCCGGGATTGACGGCTGTTTCGCCGTCCTGCTCTGGCAGGACTACTGCCGCACCGGCAACCTCCAGGCCCGGGAGACCCTGCTCGCCTACAACGTTGCCGACACGGTGAATCTTGCCACGCTGGCGGTCCACGCCTACAACCTCAAGCTCGATGCCACCCCCTTTGCCGCCAGCGGCCGGCTCTCCCTTCCCGAACCGCCGTTGCTTCCCTGTCAGGTCGAAGAGGGCGTCGTCCTTGCCCTGCGCCGGCGCCTGTGCGGCTGGTAGCCGCGCGTTCGCTTACCCGACCACCGCTTGCCTACTCGCGCACATAAGTGTCGATGTCGGTTTCGTGGACCATGGCCATCTGGTGGGCGTATTCCGATTCGATGACCGCATAATGACGCCGGGCATCTTCCGCCACCTCCAGAAAGACGCCGCGGACCGTCGGGTTGACGATGCGCTCGGCGGCGCAGCGGAAGGTCTTCTCCAGGTCGGCCTCTTCGCGCAGGGCCAGTTCGCGGGCGCGCCGGTCGTGGATGGCGCTGTCCAGAACCCGGCCGAGTTCGACCAGCATGACCGAGTCCGGATGAGGGGGCGCGGCCAGAAAGTCTTCCAGCTGGCCGAGGTTGTCACGCCGGTAGTGGGCGAAGAATTTGCCGATGTTCTCTTCGACTTCGTCGGCAAGGCGCACGAAGACCTTGCGCCCGGCGGGGTTTTGCGTGGTCGCGGCCGCTTGGCGGTAAAAATCCCGCAGATTCTTCTTGGCGTGAATGGCTTCCCAGAGCGCTTCCTGCATGGTGTATTCCTGCGGCATGGTTGCCTCCCCGGCACGAGAAACGGGCTGAATTGCAGCTTTTCGTAAAAAGTATGGCGGAAATCCGGCCCCTGTCAAAGGGATAAAAATGAGTCGACATTAACATTAAAATTTTGTAACTATGCGTTTTTAAAGCGAAAAGCTATGGCATTTTCACGTCCTATTGTGGCATAATTTGCGAGATTTGAGACTTCGGATCGGTTTGCGACGGTGATCGCAAACGCCAAAAACAGGAGTCGATTATGCTGCAGAGAATCAGACAGGTCGTTCGCCGCGACAACAAGTCCCTCCTCTTGGCCGCCTTGCTGACCGGCGGTCTCTTTGTCGGAAAATTTCAGGCGGGCCTCGCCGCGCCTACCCTTCTCGCCCGCCAGGGTCTCTTCTCGGCCCTGTTCTTCTGCGGACTGTTTGTGACCTTCCGCCTCTTTTCCTCGGCGGTAGCAGGTCACGTGGCGCTGGAGATGGTCGACGGCGAAGAAACCAACCGCCGGCTGGTGCGCCTCTTCGTGATCTACAAGGAAGTGGTCAAGACCGTGGTCGGGGTCAGCCTGACCCTCGGCTGGCTGGCCGGCCTGCTCTTCATTTCCGAACACTTCAGCGGCTGGTTCATCGGTGTGCCGGTACTTCTCGGCGGCGCCCTCTCCGCTCTGGTCTTCGGCCTCACCTACGTCTTCTCCAGCTTCGTCGATCACATCCACTATCCGCACTGATCCCAGCGTTTCCCCTGAAACGATTTCGCCGGCAGCCGATGGGCTGCCGGCGTTTTGCGTTTCAGGCCGCGGCCAGGCAGCGGCTGCTGTGCAGGCTGGCGGCGAAGAGCTCGGGGAACTCCTTGACCACCGAGTCCTGCACCGCCGGGCGTGCCAGCAGCGCCCGGCTCCAGCCCGCGACCTGGGGCATCCCGCTGAGCAGTCCCAGCGGCTGTCGCTCTTCGAGCAGGGCCAGACGCATGAAGAAGGGTGCGAAAGCGGCGTCGACCAGCGCGAAGTCCTTGCCGTTGAAGAACGGTCCCCTCCCCAGTTCTCCTGCCAAGCGCTCCAGGTGCTGGCGCAGCTCGCCGCGCAGGTTGCCGCACTGCCCCTCCTCCGTGCTGGTGACGAAACGGTAGAGGAGCATCAGCAGCTCGGAGGAATATTCGATCCAGGCGCGATTCCGGGCTTTTTGCAGCGGATCGGAGGGGTGCAGTGACGGCGGGTTGGTTTCGTCGAGGTACTCCGCGATCACCGCCGATTCGAACAGGACCGAGTCGTCGACCTTGAGGACCGGGACCCGCCCCAGGGGAGAGAGTTTGAGGAACCACTCCGGTTTGTTTTTCAGGTCGATGTAGGTGACTTTGAAACCGACCCCCTTCTCCTTGAGGACGATCACCGCCCGTTGCACGTAGGGGCAGAGTTTAAAACTGATCAGTTCCAGGTTCGGTTTTCCTGCCATGAGAGACCTCCTTTCGGAACAGGCCGAGGTATCAACACGCCTGTCCGGAATTCATTATAAACCGGCCGCCGCAATCGGAACAAATCGGGTTGGGCGATTCCCTCCTTGCTGGCAGCTGGTATCGCGGCGTAGGATCGAGGCATGGACTCCCTGCAACCTATACTCGCTGCTTATCGTAAATTGCTCGCCGAAGTCGACGCCTGGTTCGCCGGCTGCCTGGCCGCCGCCCCGCCGGGGGCCATCGCCTGCCGGACCGGTTGCAGCGCCTGCTGCCGCGGTCTGTTCGATATTACTCTGCTCGATGCGTGCCTGCTCAAGGACGCCTTCGATCGCCTCTCGCCGGTCTTGCGCCAGCCGGTCCTGGAGCGGGCCGGGGCGCGCCTGGAGGAGCTGCGCCGGCGCTGGCCGCACTTTGCCGCCCCCTTTCTGCTCAACGGTCTGCCCGACGCGGAGTGGACCGAGATGCCCGAAGAGGACGAAACCCCCTGCCCGCTCCTCGGCGCCGACGACCGCTGCCTGGTCTATGCCGCTCGGCCGCTGATCTGCCGCCTCCACGGCCTGCCCCATCTCGACCTTTCCGGCGAATCCTTCTCCGACGCCTGCTGCACCCGCAATTACATCGACGCCGATCCGCTGGCCGACCCCGCCCTGCGCTGGCCCTTCCGCGCCCTCTTCGAGCGGGAGATCGGGCTGTTTCACGATTTCACCCGGGAGTTGACCGGGCGCGTCTGGCCCGAACTCGACACCTTCATCCCCACCGCCCTGCTCATCGACTTTACTGCCAGCGACTGGAAGCACCTGCTTCTGTCCGATCCGCGCAGGTCGCGCTGACCTTTCGGCCGCGGCCACTGCGGCGACACCTTGTGTTTGATAGGAAGTTTGTCACACTTGAAGCGGCGTCGCGGTCGCCCCGGCCGGTGGCCGGCTGGCGCTGCGCCAAGGGGCGGCGCCGGCCGCATGCAATCATTGCAAGGAGGAAGACCTATGTATTCGATGGACAATGTGGGCAGAAATACCATTGCCATGGTTCTGGCCGGCGGCAAGGGGGAGCGGCTCAGCCCGCTTGACCCTGCGCCGGGCCAAGCCGAGCGTGGCCTTTGGCGGGAAATACAAGATCATCGACTTCGTCCTCTCCAACCTGTTCAACTCGGGGATCAAGAAGGTCTACATCCTGACCCAGTACCGGGCCTACTCGCTGAACAAGCATATCCGCGAATCCTGGGGCAAAGTGGACCGGCCTGGGCGAGTTCTACGTCGACATCTCCCCGGAGACCAGCAGCGAAAGCGAGGAGTGGTTCAAGGGGACGGCCGATGCCATCCTGCAATACCTGCGCTTTGTCGAATCGACCGATGCGGATTACGTGGCCGTCTTCGGCGGCGACCACATCTACAAGATGGACGTGACCCAGATGATCAACTTCCACCGCATGAACCGGGCCGACATCACCATTGCCGCCCTGGAGGTGCCGGTGGAAGAGGCGAGCCGGTTCGGGATTTTTTCGGTGGACGATGAGGCCCGGATCACCGGGTTCGCCGAAAAACCCGCGATGCCGGAACGGATTCCGGGGCGCGAAACCTGTTTTGCCTCCATGGGCAACTACATCTTTCCCACCCGCAAACTGATCGAAGTGCTGCAGGAAGGAAAAAAGCTCCATGCCGATCTCGATTTCGGCAAGCATGTGATCCCGATGATGCTGGAACAGGGCGACCGGGTCTTTGCCTACAATTTCAATGACAACGTGATCCCCGGCATGAAGAGCGGAGGAGCGGGGCTACTGGCGGGACGTGGGGACGCTCGACGCCTACTACGAGGCGAACATGGACCTGGTCAACGTCTCGCCGCAGTTGGATCTCTACAACTACAAGTGGCCGATTCTGACCAACCAGGGGAACCTGCCGCCGGCCAAGACCGTGTTTGACGACGACGACCGCCGCGGCCAGAACATCGACTCCTATGTCTGCGCCGGCTGCATCACCAGCGGCAGCACGGTCCGGCGCTCCATCCTCGGCCCGCGCTGCAAGGTCAACAGCTACAGCCTGGTCGAAGACTCCATCCTCTTCGAAAACGTCACCGTCGGCCGGCATGTCAAGATCCGCAAGGCGATCATCGACAAGAACGTGGTGATCCCGGACGGCGCGGAGATCGGCTACGATCTGGAGGCAGACCGGCGCAACGGCTACACGGTGACCGAATCCGGAATTGTCGTGGTGCCGCGCAAAGACAAGTGAACCGAAGCACTTCCCCCACGCGCTCGCCGCCACCTGACCGGCACGCCGAAAATGCAAAAAGGGCCTGCACTTGCAGGCCCTTTTTGCATCGCTTGTCGGCACTCAGATCAGACGATCGCAACCAGTTCGACTTCAAAGGTCAGGTCTTCCCCCGCCAGCGGGTGGTTGGCGTCGAGGGTCACCGCATCGGCGGCCACCGCGGTGACGGTGACGGCGAAGTCCCCTTCCTCGTCGTCGGTCACCTCCAGCACATCACCGACCTCGGGGTCGAGTTCGGGGGGGAGGTCGGAGCGCGGGACGACCATTACCAACTCCTCGTCCCGGGGGCCGTAGGCCAGATCGCAGGGAATTTCGACGGTCTTTTTCTCGCCGGCCTGCATGCCGACCAGCGCCTGCTCGAGGCCGGGAATGACCTCTTCGTCACCAATGGTGAATTCGAGCGGCCCGCTCTCGCAACCGCAATCGTCGTCCTCGCACATATCTTCGGAGCTGTCGACGATGGAGCCGTCCCTGAGTCGGCCGATGTAATTGATGCGTACTTTGTCACCCTGTTTTGCCTGTTTCATGTCGTTATCCTTTCCGAAATCAAGTCCTTTAATGGCGGGACTATAGCAGACTTTGCCCGGGACCGGGGGAGAATTCCAAAAATTTGAGCCGGCTATCGGGATGGGGGAAATTAAATTTGTTGACATATATTAACATACATATATAGAATCCAATATCATTCAATAAAACTCATAATTTTTAATTAATTTCTTGGGAGCTGTCCGATGTTGCGTATCACCAAGAGTGCCAGAGAAATTCTCCTCTCCATCCTGGAGGACCATCCGGGCTTCACTTTGCGACTGTTCGCCGACGGTTTCGGCCGCAATACTCCGGAACTGGGGCTTTCCCTGGACCGTCCTCAAGCTCGCGATCGCCGTTTGCAGTTGGACGGGATGGCGATCTATCTGGCCGACGAGATCGCATTGTCGGACGGGGAAAAGGTGATCGATTTCCATCCCGGCCGCGGCCAGGGTCTGGTGGTCAGAACGGCAACCGGGGATCGCTGAACGGTTGTCCCGGAAGCTATCGCCGAGAGGGTCGGATCCGTCGTAACGGGTCCGACCCTCTCGGCGTTTGCAGGGGGTGAGCCGGGCCGAACGGCGTCAGGTACCAAGAGCCGGAATTCATGACCGACGGGGCAGCCGGGGGGGCCGCCCGTGGGTCATTCGAGGTTGGCGAGAAAGTTGAAAGTGGAGGTGCCGGGCAGGTCCTTCCCCTTGCGTAGCGCCTCGAGAACCTGGCGGCCGCGCGGCGAGAAAGGCCCGAGGTGGCTGAGATCGACGATCAGTCGCTCGCACCCGGCCGCCCGCAGGGTCTCGAGCTGGCCGAGCAGCGAAAAGTCGGTCTCGGAGCTCAGCACGCTGAGTCCTCCGCGCTGCACGACCCGGTATGGCTCGCCGCGGTCGGAAACCACCGGGCTGTCGGGGCGAAGCCCGCGCAGCGGAATCCGCGAGGTGATCAGCGGCACCGGCGCATAGACCGTGACCGCTGTCGCCAGTCCGGCGTCCCGGGCGAGAAGTTCGCTGAGGTTGGCGCGATCGTCCTCGATGTAGAGGGTTGCCTCGGCGGCGCCGAACTCTTTCCAGGCGAGAAGGGCCTGGCTGTTGAGGGAGAAGAGCCGGTAGCCGGTGCTCAGCTGCATTTCGGCAAGCCCGGAAAAGAGCTCGAAGTGGCTCAGATTGTTGAGGCGGAAGTTGCAAAACCCGCGCTGCTGCAGGCGCTCCACTGCCTCGCGGTAGCTTGGCCACTGGGGGTCGAGGATGATCGGTGGCAGGTCCCAGACCACCTGCCGGGCCTGGCAGGAGAGGCGCCGGCCGGTGCGTTCCAGCTCCTGCAGGGTCCCAGGCGTGAGCGGGATCAGCAGCCGGTCGACCTCCGGGTCGGAGAGGAGTTGGGCGTCACGCGGACCGGGAATGATCACGCTGACCAGGCGCTGGTGGCCCGGCCGGGAGGGGACGGCAGGCAGCAGGTCGGACAGGGCCGCCTGCTGCGCCGTCTGGCGCCGTTGCTGCCGCTCGTCGCGAAGGCTGGCGGCCAGTTGCTCGTAGCAGTCCCGGCGGATCTCCTTGAGGCGGCTGGGTGGGATGACCACCGGCGGCAGGGAACCGGTTCTCAGGACATCGAGCCGGAAGGGCAGGGCGGCAGTCCGCGCGAAGACGCCTTCCAGGGTCGCAGCGTCGAGCGGGCGCTCGGTCGCCGGGAAGCTCTCCACCGGGTAATCGAGGTGCAGTTCGAGGCCGCCGCAGCGGGCGTGGACGGACAGGGTCTGCGGCGTCGGCATGCCGATCTCCAGGCTCACCCCGCGGGTCACCGGTGGCGCCTGGCCGAGGCGGCGCCGGCAGGCAGCCTCGCTGAGGGTGAAGGCCTGCTCCGAGGAGACCTTGAAGACCGCGTCGCCGACCTTGAAGGCATCGCGGAAGGGAGAAGGGACGTTGACCAGACTGCCGGCCGCGGCGACTTTGGCCGGACGCTTGCCGACCAGCAGCTCCTTCACGGTAAAGGCGCTGCCGGCACGGTCGCTCTGGGGCTGCACCCGCAGACGGTCGCCGAGGTGCAGCCGGTCTCGGGTCTTGAACACCAGGGTGCCGCCGCGCACCTGGGTGAGCTCGCCGAGAAAGCGCCCGGTCGCCCCGGTGAGGGAGGGGATGGCGATGTCGGTGGGGATCCCCCCGGGCAGAAAGCCTTTGGTCGGTACCCGGCCGAAGGAGAGCTTGAGCAGCTCCTTGCCGGCGCGGACCGCTTCCTTGCGCGCCAGCCGGCGCGGCATCGAGGACCTTGCGGTAGGCGCCGACCACGCTCGCCACGTACTCGGCGCTCTTCATCCGTCCTTCGATCTTGAAGCTGATCACCCCGGCCGCGGCCAGCTCCGGCAGCAGGTCGATGGCGGAGAGGTCGTTGGTCGAAAAGTAGTAGCCCTCCTGGCCGCGATAGCGGTAGCGGCGCCGGCAGGGCTGGGCGCAGCGGCCGCGGTTGCCGCTTTTGCCGCCCAAAAATGAGGAGAAGTAACACTGGCCGGAGAAGGAGAAGCAGAGGGCGCCGTGGATGAAATGCTCGAGTTCCATGGTGGTCT
The DNA here is from genome assembly GCA_963763205.1 of uncultured delta proteobacterium. GTDB lineage: Bacteria > Desulfobacterota > Desulfuromonadia > Desulfuromonadales > DDH964 > DDH964. Next base: position 171,491 of record CAVXNQ010000008.1, read on the forward strand.
GCCGGCGGATCGCGGCGATCTCCGCCAGCGACAGTTCGCGGGCCAGGACCGCCCGGGTAAAGCCCATCCGTTCGAGCATGCGCACCCCGGCGGCGTTGTGCACCGTCATCTGGGTCGAGGCGTGGAGCTCCAGCCCGGGGAAGTGGCGCCGGGCCAGGCGCCAGACCGCCAGGTCCTGGAGAATCACCGCGTCGATGCCCATGGCCTCAAGGGCGGCCAGGGTCTCGATCAGTTGCGGCAGCTCCGCTTCCTTGACCAGGGTGTTGAGGGTCACGTAGACCTTGCGTCCCTTGCCCCGGGCGTAGCCGAGCATCCGCTCGAGTTCGCCAAGGGTGACGTTCTTGGCCTTGGCGCGGGCGGAGAAGTCCTTGAGGCCGGTATAGACGGCATCGGCGCCGGCTTCCATGGCGGCAAAAAAGGCTTCGAGGCTGCCGGCGGGGGCGAGGAGTTCAGGTTTGGGCGGGGTCATCGGCAAAGTCTTGTGGTATGGGGTCGGGGATACAAAACGGTGAAACTATCACTCATAGCACGACCAGGCACCGGCGCGCAACGTCGGTAGGCGATGCAGTTTCCGGCCGGAAGCTAGCCGAGCAGTCCGCGGTCAGCGAAGCTGACGTAGCGGCCGCTGCCGATGATGATATGGTCGAGGACCCTCACCCCCATCAGGGTGCCGATTTCATGGAGGCGGGTGGTGATCTCCACATCCTCGCGGCTCGGCGTCGGATCGCCGGAAGGGTGGTTGTGCACGAAGAGGACGGCCGCCGCCGATTCGCGGACCACCGGGGCGAAGACCTCGCGGGGGTGGACGATGCTCGCGGTCAGGCTCCCCTCGGAGACCCGGACCTCGCGCAGCACCCGGTTCTTGCTGTCGAGGAGGAGGGCGAGAAAAACCTCCTTCTTGCGGTCGCGCAGCCGTTCGTGGTAGTGGCGAAATACCTCGTCGGCACAGGTATAGCGGGCACCGGGTGCCAGGATTTCGCTGCTGAAGCGCCGGGCCAGTTCAAAGACTGCCAGCAGTTCCGCGGCTTTCGCCGGGCCGATTCCTTTGGTTGCGCACAGCTCTCCGGCGTTGGCTGCGGCCAGGGCGCGCAAGGAACCGAAGCGTGCGAGGAGCTGGCGCGCCTGGTCGACAACGCCGCATCCCGAGGCCGCATCGCCGGTGCGCAGTACCAGGGCCAGCAACTCCGCATTGCTGAGGGCCTCCGCGCCGCTGGCCAATAGTTTTTCCCGTGGCCGCTCGGCCTGCGGCCAGTCCTTGATCCGTTGCATCTCCCCCTCCTTCCGATTGCAGGATAATTCCGACAAATAGTGGGGGACCGGCTTCCGGCCGGTCCCCCACTATTTGTTGTTTTGCCTTGGCGGCAAGCTCATTTCTTCTTCAACGGGTCACCCCAGAAGGTCCCCAGCACCGACTTGTCCCGGTCGCTGAGGACCGCCCCGCGTTCGATCATCCGTTTTTCGATGGGTTCCAGCTTCTCGCGTTTGCGAATAGCGATATCGACGCGCTCCCGAGTGTGGCAGATCGTGCATTTGCTGTCGATCACCTGCTGGAATTCATCCATTCCCCGCAATCGATGGGCACCCAGGGACTCGACCTCGCCGGCCTTCCCCCAGCACAGAGCCGGAACCAGCAGCAGCCCGGCCAGCAGAATCAATCGGTGCATCGCAAGCTACTCCCGAACGTAGGTGTCGATATCGGTTTCGTGGACCATGCCCATCAGGTGCGCGTATTCGGACTCGATCATGGCGTAGTGGTCGTGGGTCTCCTTGGCCATCCGCTCGAAAACGCAGCGCACCGCCGGGTCGATGATGCGTGCCGCGGTCTGCTGCAGGTTCTTTTCCAGATCCTGCTCCTCGCGCAAGGCGATTTCCATCGCCTTGCGGTCACCGACATTGCTGTCAACGGCCTTGGCCAGTTCGTGCAGCATGACCGAGTCCGGGTGCGGCGGCCGGGCCATGAATTCGTCGAAGCTGCCGAGATCCTTGCCCTGGTAGAGGTGGAAGAAGTGTCCGGCGTGCTCCCGCTCTTCTCTGGAGAGGAGTTCGAAGACCTTCTTGCCGCGGGGGTTGCCGGTGGTTTCCGCGGCCCGCTTGTAGAAGTCCATGACGTTCTTTTCCGTCTGAATGGCCAGCCTGATGGCCTCCTGCATGTTGAATTCCTGCGGCATGATCGTTCTCTCCTCCATGACTGTGATGATAGGGGCACACCTGCACGGGTTGCACCCAAAGTATGACCGAGGGTGTCAGGTGTGTCAAACCCGCCGCCGGCCCTTTGGATACGTGCCCTGCCGGCTGCGTCCTGCAGCAGGCGGGGATTTGCGCTATGCTTTGGATAACGAAATCGGCGGTCAGCGCCAGCCGTCGATCGCCGGGGATTTGCGATGGGACGATTTGGCAGAATGGGCACGGTGTCGGTTTTGGGGCTGCTGCTGATGCTCGGCACGGCAGGGCGCGCGGCCCTGGCTGGTGGAGAGCCGGCGACCCCGAAGGGATGGCCGTGCAACAGCTCCTCGCGAACGCCGATTCGTCCCCGGCATTCCTGGCCGGGGTGAAGACCCGCTGGAATCGTCAACTCGACAAATTTTATCGCCATCGCAGCTACCGCCCGGCCTGGTTGGAGCAGGGCCGCCCGGGGGCGCTGGCCGGCGAGTTGCTCGAGGCTTTGCGCAATGCTGAAGAAGACGGGCTGTGTGCCGAAGATTATCATCTCGATCAGATCGAAGACCTCCTCGCCGCCCCCCCGCCGCCGCCAGGTCTGGAGTCCCTTGTCAGGCCGGAGCAGGCCCGCCTCGATCTGCTGTTGAGTGATGCGTTCATGCATTACGTCTCGGACCTGGTGGATGGGCGGGTCGATCCGAATCGCGTTTTCGATGGTTGGCAGGCCCGGCCGCGGCGAGTGGATCCCGCCCGGCTCCTCGAATTTGCCCTGCGCAGCGGCCACCTCCGGCCACTGCTTGCCGACCTGCTCCCCCCGCATGCGGGCTACCTCGCTCTGCGTCGGGCGCTCGCCGACTACCGCCGGCAATGGCTGGCCGGGGCCTGGCCGGTCATCCCCGCCGGTGCCACCCTGCGTTCCGGCATGCGCGATCCCCGGCTGCCGCTGCTGCGCCAGCGTCTCGAAGCGGAAGGCGACCTGGCCCCCGGCGCCGCCGCGGGGGAAGTCTTCGATGACGCCACCGAAGCGGCTCTGGAGCGATTCCAGCTCCGCCATGGCCTGGCCGCCGACGGCGTGCTCGGACAGCGCACCCGGCAGGAGCTCAACGTGCCGATCACCGCCCGCATCCAGCAGCTCGAACTCAACCTGGAGCGTTGGCGCTGGCTGCCGAAGAGTCTGGGGGAACGCTACATCCTGATCAACATCGCCGATTTCCGGCTGACGGTTGTCGATGCCGGCGACGCGGTGCTGAGCATGCCGGTGGTGGTGGGAACCGCCTTCCGCAAGACCCCGGTCTTCTCGGGCCGGCTCAGTTACCTCGAGCTTTCCCCCTACTGGAACGTCCCGCCGACCATCCTGCGGGAGGATCTGCTGCCCAAGGTCAAGGCCGATCCCGGCCTGCTCGCCGCCCGCCATTTCGAAATCGTGCGCTGGGGTGGGGAGCAGGTCGTCGACCCGGCCGGCATTGACTGGCAGCAGGTCGATGCCGAAACGTTCCCCGGCATGCTGCGGCAGCTGCCGGGGCCCTGGAATCCGCTGGGGCGGATCAAGTTCATGTTCCCCAACCCCTATGCGGTCTATCTCCACGATACCCCAGATCCGTATCTGTTCGGTCGCGAGGTGCGCACCTACAGCTCCGGCTGCATCCGCATCCAGCATCCCTTCGAACTGGCGCGCTACCTGCTCGCCAAGGAGGCCGACACGAAGCTGCGGGACCTGCGCCCCCAGCTCCTGCCGGAGACCCAGCAGCGGGTCGATCTGGCCGAGCCGTTGCCGGTACACATCCTCTACTGGACCGCCTGGGTCGACAGCGACGGGCAGGTCAATTTTCGCGACGACGTCTACTGGCGGGATCTCGATCTGCAACTCGCCCTGGCCCCCCCGGCTCCGGCGGCGGAAAGCTTACCGGATGGCACGGTGGTTGCCGCCGCCGGGATGGGCCTTTGACCGCCGTGGATGCCCTCCCCGGCATCCCGGCAAGCAAGGAGACGAAGTCATGCGCCCGCAAAAATTTTTTCGGTGCTTCGCAGCAGCGCTGGCGGCTCTCTTCCTGAGCGCCTGTGCCGCCACCCCGCCGTCGATTCCCGTCGACCGGAGTTCGGTCGCTGCCGGCAGCAGCGTCACCCGCGGCGGCACCACCACCCTCCACCTGCTCGGCCAGCCACTGCAGGTCGGCCAGCCGCTGCCGGCGGTGACCGTGGTCGATACGCATCTGCAGCCGGTCGACCTGGCCAGTCTGCGCGGCGAGGTCCTGGTTTTGAGCATCGTTCCTTCCCTCGATACCAAGGTCTGCGAACGCCAGACGCATCTCCTCGGGGAAGCCAAACTGCCGGCTGGTATCCGTCGCATCACCGTGAGCCGCGACCTCCCCTTCGCCCAACAGCGCTTCGCCCAGGAAACCGGTTTCCCCGACATCCTGTTTCTGTCCGACTATCAGCAGGCCGCCTTCGGCAAGGCGACCGGCCTTCTGGTCGACAAGATCTATCTTCTGGCCCGCGCAGTGGCGGTGGTCGACCGCAAGGGGATCGTGCGTTATTTGCAGGTGGTGCCGGAACTCTCCCACCTGCCGGATATGGAAGAGGCCTTCACCGTGGCCCGTCGGCTGCAGCTGGAGTGAGTTGGGAAACGGGTCTTGGGAAGCGGGGAGAATGAGCCAAGGCTGCACCATCCGGTGCAGCCTTGGCTCGTTGGTCGGGGGATTTTACGACGCGAGGCGGCGTTACCAGTGCCGCACCCGGCCGATATCGACATGGACGAAATCCGATTTGGGATAGTAGCCGACCCCGCCGCGCCTGAGATCCAGCGCGGCCCGATGGAGGCTCGCCAGTTCCATTCCGGGCAGGCGGATGTCGATCGCCTTGCCCTGCATATGCAGGCTGTGGCGGGCCACCCCGTTGCTGGTGGCCCGAAGCATGGCGTTGGTGGCGGGGGAGCGGTAGCCGGAAATGACGTGAAAGGGTTCGCTGACGCCGAGTTTGCGGCGCAGGGAGAAGAGCAGGTCGTAGAGGCCCGGTTGAATCTCCTTCACTTCGCCGGTGCGGAAATCGCGCAGCAGAAAGTTGATCTCCTCCAGCGTCTCCGGGATGAGGCTCCCTTCCGCCCAGTAGACCGCCTTGGTGAGCGATTCGCCGGTGTGGATGTTGTAGAGGGAGACGGCTTTTTCGGGAAGACGCGAGGCAGCGAGGCTGGCCAGCGCCCGGGTCGGCAGGCTCAGGCCGACGGCCGCCAGAACCCCGGCTTTGAGCAGGGTGCGGCGGCTGACGGTCGTTTCCGGCGTCGGCAAATGGAGCGAAGGTTCCATGCGTGACGAATTCACTTCCTTCGGGAGATTGCGGGCCGTGACCACGGCCCGGGGAGAACAAAAAGCAAGATGCATACCATAAAAAATGCGGCGAATCAAGGACTTGGGCGCCCTAATCCAGGCGAACCGCCGCGAATCCGCCACCTGCGGTGCGCAGATTGGTCACCTGCCCCTGATAAAGGCGGGCGGCGACGCCAAGGACCCGGCTGCGGTAGACGTAGAGTCGGAAGTCGGTCTTCAGCTGCGTCCCTGCTTCTGTTTCCGTCAGGGAGGGCGGCACCAGGCGCTGGACCAGGGTTTCCTGGGGCGGCAACGTCTCGAAACGGGTGCGGCTGATCTTGCGTCCCAGCAAAACGCCCCGACTGCCGAAGCGGGAGACCGGTTTAAAGACCAGCCCCTCGCGCTGCGCCCACACCTCTTCCGGATCGAGGGCGGCCAGCAGGCGGCTCTCCGGGACCAGCGCCAGCAGCCGCTCGGTGCTGCGCGGCGCCAGGCCGAGGCCGGTTAGAACTTCCCGATCCGACCACAGCACCATGCGGCGCTTGTCGGCGAGCAGGCCGTAGACGAAGGGATTGGGAGTCAGGCAGACGGTTCCGGCCTGGTAGGCGGCCCGGATTCCGGCCATCTCCGGCCGTTCGAGGTAAAAGTCGCAGTGGCGGTTGTAGATCAGGTCGATGGGCCTCTCGTCGTGGTGCACTCCGCCTGCCGCGGCCGTCAGCACTGTCGGGTCGCAGATAACCGTCGGGATGTTCCATTCCCGTTCGAAGAGGTCGGCAAAAGCCCGCATTTCCGGGTAAAGAAACTGGTCCTGGGGCCTTTCGTCGATGATCGCGATCCGCCGCGGGCGATCCCGGCGCCCGCCGCTGAAGGCTTGCATCTCGGCGGTGAAGGAGTCCAGTAGCTGGCGCTTGAGGCGGCTCGGCAACGCGGCGCCGGAAAGGGGGGTGCCCGGAACATGGGCCAGGTAGGCAAGCAGTCCGCCGCCGGCGTTGGTGTTGACCTCGATCAGTCGCGGCCCCTCCGCACTGAGGTGAAAATCGTAGCCCATCATCACCGCAGCATGCCCGGGGTTGAAGCGGGCCGTTTCCGGGAGTTGGGGTTCCACCAGCAGGCGATAGGCGGGGAGCCGGCTGAGCCGGTCGAGGGTGCGTACCAGCCGGATCATCTGCGCCAGTGCCGAGCGCGGCAAATGGACGGCGGTGGTGCTGATGGCGTCCTGGTAGGGGGGCATGGGGCTCCTGTCGAAAAGGTGAAGAGCGCCCATCTTGCCACAGCGGCAGGGAAATTGCCAAGGGGGACCGCCCCTGGCGGTCTCATTCGCCCCGCGGGTTACATCGTGTAGCCGATGCGGAAGGCGCCCCAGTGGCGCCCCTGCACGGTAACCGGGGCGGAGATGTCCCACATCTTCTCGCCGGTGTCGCGGTTGTAGGTCTGCACCAGCACCCCATCGGTATTGCGCGCCGCAGCCAGCCCGACCGGGTCGTTGAACAGGCGTTTGGTCCGATTGTGCACCCGGTCCTGCTCGGGATCGCCGGTCAGCGGCTGGGTGTAGCGGGCGTTGTGGGTCGGGATGTAACCGTTGCGGTCGGCGAGAACCGCGAAGACGACCTGGATGTCGGTCAGGAAATTGTCTTCCAGGCCGCAGATGGTGTCGTCCAGGTAACGGTCGTAGCGGGTATGGTACTTCTGCGGATCGGTGCCGGGGATCGCCTGGTAGTTTTCGTCGAAGAGCTCCTCGAGGGTGAAGCTTCCCCGGCGCAGGGCGTCTTCGAGGATGGTCTCCATCATCCGCGCCCCGTTGACCGCCTTGACTTTCCCTTTCTCCTGCAGGCCGAATTCCAGGGTGTTGCGCAACTGTTCGGCCAGGGAGGTGAGATCGCTGATCGCCAGCGACATCTCATCGGCGCTGGCGGCCACCTGGGTCGCCACGTCTCGCACCTCGGTGATGGTCTCGGCCATCTGCTCGCTGGCCGTGGTCTGCTGCTGGGTGGAAACCTTGATCTCCTTGGCCGCGGCGGTGGTCTCTTCGACCATTGTGAGGATGGTGCTCAGCTTCCCGGAGAAGCGGGTCACCAGGGCACTTGCGCCGTCGACTCCCTGGCTGCCGGCGGTGCTCAGCCGGGTCGTTTCCTGGGTCGCCCGCTGGCTCGCCTCGACCAGGGCTTTGATCTGCCCGGTCGCGGAGACGGTGCGCTGCGCCAGGCGCTTGACCTCGTTGGCGACGATGGTGAAGCGTTTGCCGGCCTCTCCGGCCCCGGCCGCCTCGATGGCGGCATTGAGTGCCAGCAGGTTGGTCTGGTCGGAAATTTCATCAATGAGCTCGATGATGCCGCCGATCTTCTTCGAGTTCTCGGTCAACTCGAGCATCGCTTCGGCGATTTCCTGAACCTGGGCCTTGAGTTCCGACCATTCCCGCGACCGCGCTTTCCACCGCCTGCATGCCGTCGACGCCGGCCCGGCTGCTCTGCACGGCAAGCTCTTCCACGCGCAGGGCGTTGTCGGCGACCTGATGGGCGGTCGCGGCGATTTCCGCCGCCGTGGTCGTCGCCTGCTGCACCGCGGAAGCCTGCTCGTTGGCCCCGGCCGCCTGCTGGGCGGAAATAGCCATCAGCTGGTTGGCGCTGGTGGAGAGCTGCTGAATGGTCTGCTTGACGCCGACCACCAGCTTGCCCCCCTTGTCGACTTCCATCTCCAGGTCCTTGAAGATCACCTGGGTCATGCGGTTGAAGGCCTGCCCCAGCTGGCCGACTTCATCGTTGGTCTCGATGTCGATCTGCTGATCGAGCTGACCGTTGGCGAGCCGCTCGGCGACCAGGGTCAGGCGTTTAAGGGGGCGAACGAAATAGCTGATCACCAGCCAGAGGGAGAAGAAGACGATCGCCTGCACCCCCCCCACCGACCAGAGCAGGGTATTGCGCAGTTGGGCCACCTCCTGTTCCAGGCGGGCATTCGAGAAGCCGACCCGGAAGGCGCCCCAATGCCGTCCCTGGACGGTCACCGGCGCGGCAAAATCCCAGACCAGCTCCCCGGTGTCGCGCCGGTAGGTCTGTTCCAGTACCGGTTCCTCTCCCTTGCCCTCGAAGCGCGCCGCGGCCAGGCCGACCGGGTCGGCGAAGATCTGCTTGGTCCGGTTGCCGCTGCGGTCCTTTTCAGGGTCGCCGGTCACCGGCCGGGAATAGCGGGAATCGTGAGTGGGAAGATAGCCGTTGCGGTCGACCAGGACGGCGAACTGCACCGAGGGATCCTGCTCCAGGACCGCGTCTTCAAGGCGCTGGATGCGCCCATCGAGAAACCGGTCGTAGGCGGTGTGGTATTTGGGCGCGGCGCTTTTGGCGAGGGGGCCCTCGGTGATCCGCTGGTAGTCGGTGTCGAACAGCTCCGTTGCCGATAAAAGTGCCGTCGGCCAGCGCCTGTTCGAGAACCAGCGACATGCTCTGGGCCCCAAGGGTGGTCATCGCCCGGGCGCGCAGTTCCATCTGCTGGCGCAGCGCATCGCTGCGGTTGGTCACCAGCAGGAAGGTGGCAGCGGCCATGATCAGGGACAGGATGATGAACAGGGCCGTAGCAATCTTAAGCCCGACCAGACTGGAAATCCACCGGTACAACGTGTTCATCAACGGCCTCCTGAAACCGAATCCGTGGCAAGAGAGCCGGGTCAGAATGCCCTCACCCCGCCGCGCTCATCTCGTTTTATCAGGCAATATAATGTTTTATCTGCGCCGAAAAAAGAAAAAAATGCCCCGGTCGGAACCGGGGCCAAGGAGAGAGGGGGGTGGGGCTTGATCTCGTGACGGTCAGTCGATGGTCTCCGCCAGGAGCTGGATGGTGTGCATGGCGCGGACCTTGGCGCCCTTCTTTTCGAGACCGCCGCGCAGCTGCAGCATGCAGCCCGGGCAGTCCATGGCGACGCAGGTGGCGCCGGACTTTTCGATATCGGCGACCTTGTCGCCGAGGATGCGCCTGGAGATATCCGGGTGGCTGGTCAGCGAATAGGAGCCGCCGAAGCCGCAGCAGCGATCGGCGTGCTCCATCTCGACCAGCTCCCGGCCCGAGGTGACCAGCAGCTGGCGCGGTTCCTTCCAGACCCCGGCACCGCGCTTGAGGTGGCAGGAGTCGTGGTAGGTGACCTTCTCCGGATCGGCGAGGCCCTTGAATTCCTCGGCGGCGCCGAGCTGGTTGACGATGAAGCCGGCGGCATCGACGGTGATGCTGGCGAGGTGTTCGGCCTTCTCCGCCCAGACCGGGTTGTCGTGCAGGAATTCGACGAAGTCGCGTTTGAGCGCCAGGGTGCAGGTCGGGCAGGTGGTGATGACGAAATCGGGATTTCCCTCCAGCATCGCCGCGACGTTCTGTTCGGCGAGGGCCACCGCGGTCTCCTTGTCCCCCGAGTAGAGGGCCGGAACCCCGCAGCAGTTCTGCTTCTGGGGGTAGGAGACCTCGACGTTGAGCTTGTTCATCACCTTGATCACATCGAGGCCGAGCTCCGGATAGAGAAAATCGTTGGCGCAGCCGCCAAACAGGGCGACCTTGTAGCGCGGCTTTTCCAGCTTTTGGGGAACACTGTTCCACGCGTCGCGCAGCGGCTTTTCGGCGACCGCCGGCAGGGTCCGCCACTCGGTCAGGGAGGAGAAGAAGAGGGGCAGATGACGGATCGTCCGGCCGCCGCCGGTGACCGGCTTCTGCAGCAGGCTGGCGGCACGGATCAGGCTGTGGAAGAGCTTGCGGTTGCGCATCACCTTGCGAAAGACGATGGACTTGCCGAGGCCGATCCCCTCCTCCTGGCCGATCGTTTCGCGCAGGCTGAGAATGATGTTCTCCAGGTCGATGTCGGCCGGGCAGACGGCGACGCAGGCGCGGCAGCCGATGCAGGCGCGGACCAGCTCGGCGGCATTGTCGAGGCCGTGGAAGAAGGCGGTGAGGATGATGCCGATGGCGCTGATGTAGATGTGGCCGAAGACGTGGCCGCCGACGGTCTGGTAGACCGGGCAGACGTTGGCGCAGGCGCCGCACTTGATGCAGCGCAGGGCGTCCCGGCAGTGGGGGGACTCGGCGAGGGCGCTGCGGCCGTTGTCGAGCAGGACGATGTGCAGCTCCTTGTCCGTGTCGCCGCAGGGGACGGCGCCGCGGATCCAGGTGACATAGGAGGTCAGCAGCTGGCCGGTGGCGTTTTTCGGCAGCACCCGCACCACCGTCGCCGCATCCTCCAGGGTCGGCACCAACTTCTCGATGCCGACCAGGGCGACATGGATTTTCGGCAGGGTGGTGGCCAGCCGCGCATTCCCTTCGTTGGTCACCAGGGCGATGCCGCCGGTCTCGGCCACCGCGATGTTCGCCCCGGAGATCCCCATGCCGGCGTCGAGATAGCCCTGGCGCAGCTGCTCGCGGGCCACGCGCACCAGGTGGTCGATGTCCTCTGCTTCGGTCCGGCCGGTCACCTTGGAGAAGAGTTCAGCCACCTCGTCGCGGAACATGTGGATCGCCGGCATCACCATGTGGCTGGGGCGCTGACCGGCGAGTTGGATGATCCATTCGCCGAGGTCGGTCTCCAGCGCCTTTACCCCGGCCTCCGCCAACGCCCGGTTGAGATGGATCTCCTCGCTGGCCATGCTCTTGCTCTTGACGGCCAGCTTGACCCCCCGAGCGCGGGCCAGGTCGGCGACGTAGGTGTTGGCCTCTTCGGCGGTGCGGGCCAGGAAAACCTTGGCGCCGGCGGCTTCGGCATTGCGGGTGAATTCGTCGAGGTAGTGCTGGTGATTGGCCCGCACCTCGTCCTTGATGCGGGCAATCTCTTTGCGCAGCGCTTCGAAATCGAGACCGGCGAAGGCTTTCTCCCGGGAAACCACGTAGGCATCGCCGAAACGGTGCAGCGCGTCCTGCAGCTTCGGCGTCGCCAGCGCCTGATTGATGCGCGCCTTGTATTGTTTGTTACGCTGTTTATTCATGGGGGCATTCCTCGGTTGATCGGTCTGCCGGGTCCCGCAGGACCTGGCGGTGACTTTAAAGTTCCAGACAATCCGCCGACAGCCCCGCCAGCAGCAGGATGTGCAGCTCCCGGGGGCCGTGTACGCCGATGGTCAGGACCCGTTCGATGTCGGCGGTGCGGCTCGGGCCGGTGATATAGGCCAGGTAGTTGCGTGGCTGGCGGCGGTGGAATTCGCGCAGATGGGGGACCGCCGCCAGGTCATCGGCGAGGATCTTGGCCGGATCGAGGAGGACGAAGTGGCGCTCGGGCAGCGTCGTGGCGAGGCGCACCATCTCGGCGGTGCTCTCCAGAACCACGGTTCCGGTAGCGGCCAGGGCGAAGTTGGCGCCGGTCACCGCGGCGGCGGCGCCGGCCGCATTGGCGCGATCGATGCCCGGCGCCAGTGCTGCCCCGGACTGCTGCAGGGCGGCGGCGAATCCGAGCGCGATCCAGGCTCGCACCGAGTGGCGGCAGGCAGGTGCCGCCGGCGTGGGCCGCGATATAGGCCGCCGCCGCAGACGGGTCGGCAAAGGTTTGGACGTGGGCGCCGACCTGGCCGGCAGCGTTGACAAAGCGTTCGATTTGGGCGGGGACCGGCATGGAATCTCCCTGTTCAAATGGTCTTACCACTTATTGTTTTGACCATCTTATGCAAAAGTTTTGATTTCCTGTCAACCCAGAAAACGGCGTTATTTCGTTCCCGATGCATTTCGAGAGAATTTCGCGGGCAAGTCTGGCCATGCGCCTTGGCGGGGCCGGGTTTGGCGTCGGACTCCAAAGAGCCCGCCCGTGCGATCCAAAAACAAGTCATATGATTAAAAAATGAATCATTCGAAAGTGCCTGGTTTTAGTTGGAAATACTGATAGATTTAAGTATTCCGATGCTTTTTTGAATCAACCCAGGGCCGGAGGATTTTTAGGGTGCGACAGCTAACTGGGTGAAAATAGAACGCTTTTATTTATTGGATCGAGACTTGCTAGGTAGATGCGGCAGGTCTGCACATCTCTGCTGGAGGTACAACAATGAATGACGTTTTCGTGGTGAATGCAAAACGCACCCCCTTTGGCGCCTTCGGCGGCGCTCTTGCCGATGTTCCCGCGCCGGTTCTGGCGGCGCAGACGATCCAGGCCCTGCTGGCCGGGCTGGATCTGCCGGGCACCGCGCTGGACGAGGTCATCCTCGGCCAGGTGCTGCAGGGCGGCAGCGCCCAGGCGCCGGCTCGGCAGGCCATGCGCCTGGCGGGGCTGCCCGATGCCGTCCATGCCATGACCATCAACAAGGTCTGCGGCAGCGGGCTCAAGTCCCTGATGCTGGCGGCCGATTCCATCCTCCTTGGTCGTTCGCAGCTGGTGTTGGCCGGCGGCATGGAGAATATGTCCCTTGCTCCCTACGCACTTCCCGGTGCCCGCTTCGGCCAGCGTCTCGGCAACGGCCAGCTTCTCGACCTGTTGATCTACGATGCCCTGCAGGACCCCTACAGCGGCAGGCACATGGGGGAGATCACCGAGGAGTGGGCGGCGCGCCACGGCGTCGGCCGCGCTGAGCAGGACGCCTACGCGGCCCGTTCCTACCGCCTGGCCCAGGCGGCGGTGCAAGGTGGCACTTTCGCCGAAGAACTTGTGACGGTGACCAGGACCACCCGCAAGGGGGAGGTCGCGGTGGTCACCGACGAGGAGCCGATGCGCGGCAGCGTCGAGCAGCTGGCCGGGCTGCGACCCGCCTTCCGCAAGGACGGCACGATCACCGCCGGCAACGCATCGACCATCAGCGACGGCGCTGCGGTGGCACTGCTTGCCGGCGACCGGGCGGTCAAGGACCATAACCTCACCCCGGTGGCCCGCCTGGCCGCCTCGGCCACCTACAGCATCGACCCGGCGCTCTTTCCCGAAGCGCCGGTCGGGGCGATCCGTCGCTGCCTGGAGACAGCCGGACTGAAAGCGGACGCGGTCGGCCTGTTCGAGATCAACGAAGCGTTCTCCGCCGTGCCGATCGTCGCCAGCCGCCAACTCGGCATCGACCCGGAGCGGGTCAACGTCAACGGCGGCGCGGTGGCTCTCGGCCATCCGGTCGGGGCCAGTGGCGGCCGTCTGACCGCCACCCTGCTGCGGCAGATGCGCCGCCAACAGGTGCGCTACGGCGTCGCGGCGCTGTGCATCGGCGGCGGCGAAGCCGTGGCAGCCCTCTTCGAGCTGGCCTGAACCCCTTGACAAACGGAGGCTACCCATGAAGCCGGTCTATGACGATGCCGCCCAGGCACTTAAGGGGCTGGTCAGGGACGACATCACCATCGCCGCCGGCGGATTCGGCCTGTGCGGCATCCCGGAACATCTGATCGGGGCCCTGCGCGACAGCGGCGTCAAGGGGCTGACGGTGGTCAGCAACAACGCCGGGGTCGACGACTTCGGTCTCGGTCTGCTGCTGCAGACCCGCCAGATCCGCAAGATGATCTCTTCCTATGTCGGTGAAAATGCCCTCTTCGAGCAGCAGTTCTTGAGCGGCGAGCTGGAACTGGAGCTGACTCCCCAGGGGACTCTGGCCGAGAAGCTGCGCGCCGGCGGGGCCGGCATCCCGGCCTTCTTCACCCGCACCGGCTACGGCACGGTGCTGGCCGAAGGAAAACCGGTCGCCAACTTCGATGGCCAGGATTATGTGCTGGAGAGCAGCATCATCGCCGACCTCGCCATCGTCAAGGCCTGGAAGGCCGACAAGGCCGGCAACCTGGTCTTTCGCTGCACCGCCGCCAACTTCAATCCGGCCTGCGCCAAGGCCGGCAAGGTCTGCGTCGCCGAAGTCGAGGAGCTGGTCGAGATCGGCGCGATCGACCCGCACCAGGTTCACCTGCCGGGCAACTACGTCGACCGCATCCTGGTCGGCGGGAAATATGAAAAGCCGATCGAGCAGCGCACCCTGGCCGGCAAGGTCGCAGTCAAGGGTTTTTCGTCGATCCGCGAATGGCAGGCGAAACGCATCAGCCTGGAATTCAAAGACGGCATGTACGCCAATCTCGGCATCGGCATGCCGACCCTGGTCGCCAATTACATCCCCGAATCGATCCACATCACCCTGCACTCCGAAAACGGCCTGCTCGGCGTCGGCCCCTTCCCGCTGGAGGGGCAGGAGGACGCCGATCTGATCAATGCCGGCAAGCAGACCATGACGTTTCTGCCCGGCGCCGCCTTCTTCGACAGCGCCGAGTCCTTCGCCATGGTCCGCGGCGGCCACATCGACCTCTCGGTCCTCGGCGCCATGCAGGTCTCGCGCACCGGCGATCTGGCCAACTGGATGATTCCCGGGGCGATGGTCAAGGGGCCGGGCGGCGCCATGGACCTGGTCTCGGGGGTGAAGAAAATCGTCATCATGATGGACCACTGCGCCAAGGACGGCTCGCCCAAGATCATGGAGAACTGCGCCCTGCCGCTGACCGGCAAGGGGGTGGTCGATCTGATCGTGACCGACCTGGCGGTCTTTACCGTCGACGCGGAAACGGGCCTGACCCTCATCGAGCTGCCGCCCGGCTCGAGCCTGGAGCAGGTGAAGGCAAAGACCGGCTGCGCCTTTGCCGTCGCCGCCGACCTCAAACACGTGGTGAGGAGGAATTCATGTCCAGAGCGTACTGCCGTTGTTACCGGTGCCGCCAGCGGCATCGGCCTGGCCGTCTCCCGGACGCTGGCCGGGGCCGGCTACCAGGTGGTGATGGCCGACCTCAATGCCGCCGCCGGCCAGGCCGAAGCCGATCGGCTCGGCGCCCGGTTCGTCGCCGTCGATCTGACCCGCAGGGAGGACTGCAAGCGCCTCATCGACCAGGCCGTCGAGCGCTGCGGCGGCGTCGACATCCTGGTCAACAACGCCGGGGTGCAGCATGTCAGCCCCATCGACGAGTTCCCCGAGGAGCGCTGGGACTTCATCATCGCCCTGATGCTGACCGCGCCCTTCCTGCTCACCAAGTACGCCTGGCCGCACATGAAGGCGCAGGGCTGGGGGCGCATCGTCAACATCAATTCGGTCCACGGCCTGCGCGCCTCGGAATTCAAGGCGGCCTACATCAGTGCCAAGCACGGCCTGACCGGCCTGACCAAGACCGCCGCCCTCGAAGGGGGCCCCTTCGGCATCACCGTCAACTCCATCTGCCCGGCCTACGTGCGCACCCCCCTGGTGGACAACCAGATCGACGCCCAGGCCCAGACCCACGGCATTTCCCGCGAAGCAGGTCATCGGCGAGATCATGCTGAAAAAAGCGGCGGTCAAACGGATGATCGAGCCCGACGAGATCGGTCAGGCGGTCCTCTATCTCTGTTCGGACGCGGCCGCCTGCATGACCGGCTCGGCGTTGACCATCGACTGCGGCTGGACCGCGGCCTGACCCCGGAGACCCTGCGCCCATGCCCTTCAAGGATATCCTGCTGCACTTCGACTCCCGGCCCGAGGCCGCCTCCCGCCTTGACCTGGCGGCGCTGCTGGCCCGGCGCCAGGGCGCGCGCCTGACCGGTCTCTACGTGGCCGAGCACGGCAACGAGGCGCCGGCGGCCACGCGGCAGAGGGCGCGAAACCGCCGCGGAGCACTTCGCCGCCCGGACGGCCGCGAGCCGGGGTCCCTGCATGCTGGCGCTGCCTGCCGGCGGCGGGGCTCGGCGTCGAGGGGATGGCGCGGGTCCTGATCCGCCAGGCGCACGGCTGCGATCTGCTGGTGCTGGGGCAGGCCGGCGCGGCCCGGCGCGGTGCCGGTTTGCCGGAGCGGACTGATTCTGGCCGGCGGCCGGCCGGTCCTGGTGGTCCCCCACACCGGCCGTTTCGAGACCGTCGGCTACCCGGGTGCTGGTGGCCTGGAGCGCCGGTCGCGGCGCCTGCCGGGCCCTGCATGACGCCCTGCCGCTGCTGCGCCAGGCCGACCAGGTGACCCTGCTGAAGGTGACCGGGAGCAGGCGAGGAGGCGCCCGGGGAGGCCGATATCTGCGACCACCTGGCCCAGCATGGGATCGCGGCCCGTCTGGAGCGGCGGCCGCTGGTCGACGGCGCGATCGGCGATCAACTCCTCAACCAGGTCTGCGACGAAGGCTTCGACCTGCTGGTGATGGGGGTCGGCAGCGCCTCGGGATCGGGCGCACCGGGGATCGGCGCGGTGGCCGGGCAGATTCTCGACAGATGACCGTGCCGGTACTGCTGGCGTACTGAAAAGAGGGAGCGACGGCATGGCCGAGTGGGTCCTCGAGACCAGAAATCTGACCAAGGAATTCAAGGGGTTCGTTGCGGTCAACGACGTCAACCTGCGGGTGCAGACCGGGCACATCCACGCCCTGATCGGCCCCAACGGCGCCGGCAAGACCACGGTCTTCAATCTGCTGACCAAGTTCCTCACCCCCACCGGCGGCAGCATCTTCTTCAAGGGGACCAACATCACCCGCGAGAAGCCGGCCGACATCGCCCTGCGCGGCATCATCCGCTCCTTCCAGATCTCCGCGGTCTTTCCCAACCTGACCCCCTTCGAGAATGTCCGGGTCGCCCTGCAGCGGCAGCTGGGCACCTCCTACCACTTCTGGAAGACCGAGGCCTGCCTCGGCGAACTGCGCGACCGCGCCATCGAACTGCTCGCCGCCGTCGGCCTGGAGGAGCTGGCCGACGTCGTCACCGGGGAACTCGCCTACGGCCGCAAGCGGGCGCTGGAGATCGCCACCACCCTGGCCCTGGAGCCGGAGCTGATGCTGCTCGACGAGCCGACCCAGGGGATGGGGCTGGAGGATGTCGGGCGGATCACCGAACTGATGCGCAAGGTGGCCGAAGGCCGCACCATCCTCATGGTCGAGCACAACCTGAAGGTGGTGGCGGCAGCTGGCCGACTCGCATCACCGTTCTGCAGCGGGGGGCGATTCTGGCCGAGGGGAGCTACGACGAGGTGTCGCAGAACCCGGAGGTGCATGGAGGCCTACATGGGGAGCGCCCATGCCTGAAATCCAAGCCGAACTGCTGGCCATCGGCGACCTGCACGCCTATTACGGCGAATCCCACGTCCTGCACGGGATCGACCTCTCGGTCCGCCGCGGCGAGCTGGTCACCCTGCTCGGCCGCAACGGCGCCGGCCGCACCACCATCCTCAAGTCGATCATGGGGCTGGTGGGCAAGCGCACCGGTTCGATCCGCATCGCCGGCCAGGAGACTCTGCGCCTGCCGCCCCACCGCATCGCCTGGCTGGGGGTCGGCTACTGCCCGGAGGAGCGGGGGATCTTTTCGCGCCTGAGCGTGGAGGAGAATCTGCTGCTGCCGCCGGCGGTCAGGCCGGGCGGGATGGGCCTGGAAGAGATCTACGAGATGTTCCCCAACCTCTATGAGCGCCGCCACAGCGTCGGCACCCGGCTCTCCGGCGGCGAACAGCAGATGCTGGCCATGGCCCGCATCCTGCGCACCGGCGCCGAACTGCTGCTCCTCGACGAAATCACCGAGGGGCTGGCGCCGGTGATCGTCGCAAGCCCTGGGGCGGTTGATCACGCAGCTCAAGGAACGGGGCTTCACCATCGTCCTGGTCGAACAGAATTTCCATTTCGCCGCCGACCTGGCCGACCGCCACTACGTCGTCGACCACGGCCACATCGTCGAAATGATCCCAATGGATGCCCTGAAGGCGAGCATGGAACGGCTCGGCGGTTATCTCGGGGTTTAATCGCAGGTGGATTTACTCAAGGAAGGGAGTCGCATCATGAACAGACAGACTCATGCAGATCGTCACCGGTTTTGCCTCTTGGCCATGGCGGTCAGCGCCGGTGCCGCGGGCATTTCCAACGACGCGGTGAAGATCGGGGTACTCACCGACATGTCCGGGGTCTATTCGGCTATCGGCGGCGAAGGGAGCGTCACCGCGGCGCAAGATGGCGGTGGACGGATTTCGGCGGCAAGGTTCTGGGCAAGAAGATCGAGGTCATCACCGCCGACCATCAGAACAAGGCCGACATCGCCTCGACCAAGGCGCGGGAGTGGGCCGACACCGACCATGTCGACATGATCATCGGCCTGCTCAACTCCGGCTGCGCCCTGGCGGTGCAGAAGATCGGCACCGACAAGAAGATGGTCACCATCGCCACCGGCGCCGGCAGCACCGCCCTGACCAACAAGGACTGCGGCCCCTACGGCATCCACTACGTCTACGACACCTACGCCCTGCCCAAGGTCGCCGCCAGCGCCATCATCGACCACGGCGGCAAGACCTGGTTCTTCCTCACCGCCGACTACGCCTTCGGCCATTCCCTGGAGGAGAACACCGCCGCCTTCGTCAAGAAGCACGGCGGCAAGGTCCTCGGCCAGGTTCGTCATCCGCTTCCCACCTCCGACTTCTCCTCCTACCTGCTGCAGGCCCAGGCCTCGGGCGCCAAGGTCATCGGCCTGGCCAACGCCGGCGGCGACTTCATCAACGCGGTCAAGCAGGCCCGCGAGTTCGGCATCGTCCAGGGCGGCCAGACCATCGCCGGGATGCTGGTCTTCCTCAGCGACGTCAAGAGCCTCGGTCTCGACGTCGCCCAGGGGATGGAGTTCGCCACCAGCTTCTACTGGGATCGTGACGACGCCTCCCGCGACTGGTCCCAGCGCTATTTCGCCAAGACCGGCGCCATGCCGACCATGGACCAGGCCGGGGTCTACTCCGCCACCATGAATTACCTCAAGGCGATCAAGGCCGCCGGCACCGACAATGCTGACGCGGTCATGAAGGCCTTCCAGGCGATGAAGATCGACGACTTCTTCTCCGTCAACGGCCACCTGCGCCCCGACGGCACCATGGTCCACGACATGTTCCTGGTCGAGGTGAAGAAGCCCTCCGAATCGAAGGGCCCCTGGGATCTGCTCAAGATCATCAAGCAGGTGCCGGGCGACGAGGCGTTCATGCCGATGTCCGAGGGCACCTGTCCTTGGTGATGAAGAAGTAACTCGTTCCAGGCCGTGAAGACGGCGGGCAGGGGCGAGGCCAGCTTCGCCCCTGCCCGCCGCCCGGCAACCCGGAGAGAATGCATGCATCTATCCCCGCAGATGGTCCTGGCGCAACTGATGCTCGGACTGAACAACGGCGTCTTCTATGCCCTGCTCAGCCTGGGACTGGCGGTGATCTTCGGCCTGCTGAACATCATCAACTTCGCCCACGGTGCCCTCTACATGCTGGGGGCCTTCGTCGCCCTGCTCGGCTACACGACGCTCGGTCCGCTGCTCGGCATGCCCGATTTCCACCTGAATTACTGGGCGGCCCTGATCGTTGCCCCGCTGGTGGTCGGACTTTCGGGATATTGATTGAAAAGACCATGCTCAAGCGGCTCTACAAGGTCGACCACCTCTACGGCCTGCTGCTCACCTTCGGCCTGGCCCTGATCCTCGAGGGGGTCTTTACCAACTACTTCAACGTCTCCGGCACCTCCTACAACGGCAAGCCGGCGATTCTCTCCGGGGTGGTCAACCTCGGCTTCATGTTCTTTCCCGACCTACCGGCTCTGGTCGATCGGCCTCTCCCTGGTGGTCTGTTTTGCCACCTGGTACGTGATCGAGCGCACCAAGCTCGGCGCCTACCTGCGCGCCGGGACCGAGAACCCGAGCCTGGTCCAGGCCTTCGGCGTCAATGTGCCGCTGATGGTCACCCTGACCTACGGTTACGGCGTGGCGCTGGCGGCCTTCGCCGGTGTGGTGGCGGCACCGATCTACTCGGTCAGCCCGATCATGGGCGCGGAGATGATCATCACCGTCTTCGCCGTGGTGGTGATCGGCGGCATGGGTTCGATCATGGGTTCCATCGTCACCGGCCTCAGCCTCGGATGGTCGAGGGGCTGACCAAGGTGATCTATCCGCCCGCCGCCAATACCGTGATTTTCTTCATGATGATCCTGGTGCTGCTGGTCAAGCCTGCGGGCCTGTTCGGCAAGGACCAATGAGGAGGCAGCCGTGAACCGTTACCTGTGGATCGTTCTGGTGCTGGTGGGACTGGCGGCCCCCTTTCTGTTCTACCCGGTCTTCGTCATGCAGCTGCTCTGTTTCGCCCTGTTCGCCTGTGCCTTCAACCTGCTGCTCGGCTACACCGGCCTGCTCTCCTTCGGCCACGCCGCCTTTTTCGGCGGCGCGGCCTACGTCACCGGTTACCTGGTCAAACATGCCGGGTTCACCCCCGGGCTCGGCGTCCTCGCCGGCACCGCCGTGGCGGCGCTGATGGGCTACCTCTTCGGCAGCCTGGCCATCCGCCGCCAGGGGATCTATTTCGCCATGATCACCCTGGCGCTGGCCCAGGTGGTCTATTTCGTCGCGCTGAAGGCCCCCTTCACCGGCGGCGAGGACGGTCTGCAGGACGTCCCGCGGGGGATGCTCTTCGGCCTGATCGACCTGGGGCATACCTACCACGTGGGCGGGTCGGCCGCTCGAGCTCAACCTCTACTATTTCGTCTTCGCTGTCTTCTGCCTCGGCTTCTGGCTCATCTACCGCACCATCCATTCCCCCTTCGGCCAGGTGCTCAAGGCGATCCGCGAGAACGAGCCGCGCGCCGTCTCCCTGGGTTACCGGGTGGAGCGCTTCAAGCTGCTGGCCTTCGTCCTCTCCGCCGCCCTGGCGGGCCTGGCCGGCTCGACCAAGTCGCTGGTCTTCCAGCTCGCCTCCCTGACCGACGTCAACTGGCACACCTCCGGCGAGGTGGTGCTGATGACCCTGCTCGGCGGTCTGGGCACGGTGCTGGGGCCGGTGGTCGGCGCCGTCACCGTGGTGACCCTGCAATCGGAGCTGAGCGCCATCGGCTCCTGGGTGACGGTGGTGATCGGCGCCACCTTCGTGATCTGCGTGCTGGCCTTTCGCCGGGGGATGGTCGGTGAACTGGGGAAATATCTGAAGCGGTCGCTGTAATCGGGTGGGAGCCTGGCCGGACGCGGCCCGACATGAGGAGGAGTGCATGGACCCGGAACTCTGCGAGATCGTCTTCGACAATGTCTACAACGGCATCTATATCGTCGACGGCAAGGGGGTGACGATCCGCGTCAACCGCCCCTTCGAGGAGATGTCGGGGATTTACCAACGCCGAACTGGTCGGGAAAAGCCTCTACGACCTGGTCGGCCCGGGGAACCTCTTCTCGGGGTCGGCCAGCCTCATCGTCCTCGAGCGCAAGACGCCGGCCACCGCCACCTATTCGACCAGCACCAACCGCCGGTTGCTGGTCAAGGGGCGGCCGATCTTCGACGATAAGGGCGAGATACGCTACGTCATCAACACGATCTGGGATCTGACCGTCGTCCACTACCAGCACCGGATCGATGCCGACACCGCCCGCGACCAGCTCCTCAAGGAGGAGGACATCATCACCTGCAGCGAGCCGATGATGGCGGTCATCGACCTGGCGCTGCGCGTCGCCGTCACCGACTCCACCATCCTGCTCAGCGGCGAGTCGGGGGTCGGCAAGGGCCTGCTGGCCCGGCTCATCCATCGCACCAGCGAGCGCAAGGCCAAGCCGCTGATGCAGATCAACTGTGCCGCCATCCCCGAGCCGCTGATCGAGGCCGAACTCTTCGGTTACGAGGCCGGCTCCTTTACCGGCGCCGACCCCAAGGGGAAGCCCGGCCTGTTCGAAATGGCCGACGGCGGGACGGTCTTCCTCGACGAGATCTCCGAGCTCCCGCTGCACCTCCAGTCCAAGCTGCTGGGGGTGATCCAGGACCGGGAATTCTACCGGGTGGGAGGGCGCCGGGCCCAGGCCGTCGATATCCGCCTGGTTGCCGCCACCAACCGCGATCTGGCGCAGCTGGTCGGGGAGGGGCGTTTCCGCGAGGACCTCTACTACCGCCTCAACGTGGTGCCGATTCACATCCCGCCGCTGCGCGAACGGCGGGAGGACATCCCGGTGCTGGTCCGCCACTTCGCCGACAAATTCAATCGCAAGTACCGCAACTACAAGCGCTTCACCGACGGCCTGATCCAGCACCTGGTTGCCCAGCCGTGGAAAGGCAACATCCGCGAACTGGAGAACGTCGTCGAGCGCATCATCGTCACCTCTCCGGGCGAGGTCGCCAGCCTCGACCAGGTTCTCCCCGGCAGCGAACCGAAAGGTTTCCGCAGCGGCGCCACCCTCAAAGAGCTGCTCGGCGAATACGAAGCCGAGATCCTGCGCGCCGCCCTCAGCCGCCACCGGACCACCCGCGAGGTGGCCGCCGCCCTGGGCATCAGCCAGGCGAGCGCCGCCCGCAAGCTGCAGGCCTTGAAGGCCAAAACCCGCTGATCCTCCTCCCCGCACCGCCTCTTCCCCCCGACCGTCCCCGGCCGCCGTCCCGCGTGGCTACGCCCCCTCCTATTGCCGACCAGCCCCGATGCGGATTCGACAAAACCAGAGAACGGCGTTTGTTTTTTTCTTGACCTGCCGGACCGACCTCTGGTATTTTCCGACAAATGGTATTACCAATTTATAAATTAAATGGCAAAGCCTCTAAGATAAAAACCGACCCGGCAGGCGATTTCCGCAGGCGGCCTTGACCTTGGCATCGCCGGTGTTATAAGGGCCAAGAGTTGGCAAGAAAATGTTCTGAAACGACACGGCATTTCCCTCCGGCAACCTGGTCCCAGCGGATGCCGGGCTCTTTAACCCCAGCAGCAAGAGGAGGAACCACCATGCGAAGAGGCAAGTTGTTGATCGGATTGGCCCTGGCGCTGTCCCTGGCCCTGGCCCCCCAGGCGTTCGCCGCCAAGCGCGAGAAGTTCGGCGTCGACAAGCGCCACGAGGAAGTTCAGAAGGAAATGCGCACCATCAAGACCTCGGACCAGAAGTTCCACTGGAAGATGGTCATGCCCTGGAGCAAGGGGCTGCTCTTCTACGACATCGCCCAGCACTTCGCCGACACGGTGAAGCTCGCCTCCGGCGGCCGCCTCGACATCAAGGTCTTCTCCGCCGGCGAACTGGTGGGGGCGATGGAGACCTTCGACGCGGTCAGCAAGGGTTCGGCCGAAGTCGGCCACGACTGGCCGGGCTACTGGAAAGGGAAGAACGAGAACTTCGTCTCCTTCGCCGACGTCCCCTTCGGCCTCGACGAGCAGGGCTACAACATCTGGCTCTACGAGCGCGGCGGGCTGGAGCAGATGCAGGAACTCTACGGCCGCTACAACCTGGTGGCTTTCCCCTGCGGCCAGACCGGCCAGGACATGGGGATGCTGTCCAACAAGAAGGCGACCAAGATGGCCGACTTCAAGGGGATGCGGGTCCGCACCGTCGGCTGGTACATGGACATCCTCACCAAGCTGGGCGTCAGCGTCTCGCCGCTGCCGGGCGGCGAGGTCTACCTGGCCCTGGAGCGCGGCGTGATCGATGCCGCCGAGTTCAGCTCCCCGGCCATGGACCTGCCGATGGGCTTCGACGACATCACCAAGTACGTCATCGAGCCGGGCGTCCACCAGAACGCCTCCCAGTGTTCCATCTTCTTCAACAAGGACGCCTGGAACAAGCTTCCCGACGACCTCAAGTGGATCGTCAAGACCGCCGCCAAGGAGACCCAGCTCTGGTCGGCCACCTGGATGGAGAACCTCGATGCCGAGGCGGTCCAGCAGTTCAAGAAGAAGATCGAGTTCGTCACCATGGACGACGACACCCTCAACACCTTCGCCAAGACCACTCACGAGTACCTCGAGGAGCTCAAGGCCAAGTATCCCGACGTGAAGAAGACCCTCGACTCCCAGGAGCAGTTCCGCAAGGACTACGCCCCGTGGCGCGAAATCAAGAGCCGCGTGGCCCCCTGGCCGTATGAGACCTACATCAACGGCGAACAGCATTCCACGGGGCATCACCTCGAGTAACCCCAGGCCCTCTTTCCCGTCGGCATCCCCGGCCTCGCGGCCGGGGATGCCGACACCGCACCTCAAGTGGAGACACCCTTATGCTCAAAATTGAGCGGGCCATCGACGCCCTCAACGAAAAAATCGGTGTGGCCACCTCCCTGCTGGCGATTCCGCTGGTTCTGGTGGTCGTCTACGAAGTCATCATGCGCTACTTCTTCGACGCCCCGACCTCCTGGGGCTTCGAGCTGACCACCTTTCTCTACGGCGCCCACTTCATGCTCGGCTTCGCCTTCTGCCACAAGCACGACGGCCACGTCGCCATCGACGTCTTCGAGGCGAAGCTGCCGGCCAGGCCGCGCACCATCCTGCGCATCGTCACCAACCTGGTGATCTTCCTGCCGGTGGTCGGCATGTTCACCATCTGGTCGATCAAGTATGCCGTCACCTCCTGGAGCCTGTGGGAGCGGGCCTCGTCCTCCTGGGCGCCGCCCATCTACCCCTGGAAGACGGTCATGGCCATCGGCTTCGTCCTGCTGTTGCTGCAGGGCATCGCGAAACTCATCCACGATTTCCGCAGCCTGCGCGGCACCGACCAGCTAACCGGAGCCTGGAGAAGGAATGTTTATGAGTCCGGAAGTCCTGACCATCCTCATGTTCGCCACCCTGATGGTCTGCATCGCCCTGGGGCATCCCCTGGCCATCACCCTGGCCGGCGTCGCCACCGTCTTCGGCCTGATCGACAACGGCGTTCAACATCCCGGCCCTGCTCAATCTCTTCGTCAACAACTCCTGGGGGCTGTTTCTCAACTACACCCTGGTGGCCGTCCCCCTGTTCATCTTCATGGCGCAGATTCTCGACCGATCCCAGGTCTCCGAGGGGCTGTTCGATGCCTTGTATATCGTTCTCGGCGGGCTGCGCGGCGGGCTGGGTCTGGCGGTCATCGTCGTCTCCACGGTCTTCGCCGCCACCACCGGCATCATCGGCGCCTCGGTCGTGGCCATGGGCCTGATGGCCGGGCCGTCGCTGCTGCGCCGCGGCTACGACCGGGGCTTGGCCGCCGGCATCATCTGCTCCTCGGGAACCCTCGGCATCCTCATCCCCCCCTCCATCATGCTGGTCGTCTACGGCGGCCTGACCGGGATGAAGGAGACCTCCGTCGGCATGCTCTTCGCCGGGGCGATCCTGCCGGGGCTGCTCCTTTCAGGGCTCTACATCATCTACGTGCTGGTGCGCTGCGGCATCAATCCGAAGCTCGGGCCGCCGATTCCGGTGGAGGACCGCACCCACACCACCGCCCAGAAGGTCACCATGACCATGAAGAGCTTCGTCCCCCCCTTCGCCCTGATTCTCACCGTGATGGGGACGATCCTCGCCGGCGTCGCCACCCCCACCGAGGCGGCGGCCCTCGGCTGCGTCGGCGCCATCGTCCTGGCCATCGCCAACAAGAAATGCAACTGGCCGGTCCTGAAGCAGGCCTGCGTTTCGACCCTGCGCACCACCTCCATGATCATGCTCCTGTTCGTCGGCGGCAAGGTCTTCTCCGTGGTCTTTCTGAGCATGGGCGGCGGCGACGTGGTGCTCGGACGCCCTGCTCGGCATGAACGTCAGCCCCTACGTGGTCCTGGCGATCATGATGGCGGTGGTCTTCTTCCTCGGCATGTTCATCGACTGGGCGGCGATCCTGCTGGTGGTGGTGCCGATCTTCACCCCCATCGCCGCGGACCTCGGCTTCAATCCGCTGTGGTTCGCCATGCTGGTCTGCGTCAACCTGCAGTGCTCCTTCCTCACTCCGCCCTTCGGCTACGCGCTCTTCTACTTCAAGGGGGTGGCGCCGCCCGAGTACACTATCGGCGACATCTACAAGGGGATCGTCCCCTTCGTCGGCCATCCAGCTGGTCGGCCTGGTGATCATGGTCAGCTTCCCGCAGATCATCACCTGGCTGCCGACTGTCTTTTTCGGTAGCGGCGGATAGAATTGCCGTAACCGGTAGCCTTTACGACCGACCGATTTCTCGCTTCAGTGGAGATAGAGCCATGTTGCCGAAAATCAAGACCATCCTCTACGCCACCGGCCTGGGGCCCGCTGCCCCGTACGTCTTCCGTTACGCCCTGAGTCTGGCCCGCCAGCACGAGGCAAGGATCATCGCCGTGCATGGCATGGAGCCCCTCTCCACCTTCGGCCAGAGCCTGGTGGAACAGTACATCTCCCACGAGCAGTCCGAAGAGATGCACCAGCAGGCGCGGGTCATCGGTCAAGGAACGGCTGCGGGAGCGTATCGCGCGCCTCTGCGCCATGGAATGCGACGGCCAGTCCGACTGCAAGAACCTGGTCGAGCGACATCCGCATTGTCGAAGGCCAGCCGGCCCAGGTGATCCTCGAGGCGGCGAACGCCTGCAACGCCGACCTGATCATCATGGGGTCCCACCGCCACACGGTGCTCGGCGACGCCATGCTCGGCACCACCACCAGCAAGGTTCTGCACAGTGCCACCCAGCCGGTGCTGGTGGTGCGGATTCCCGAAGGCTTTCAGGAAGAGGGCTTC
Organism: uncultured delta proteobacterium; assembly: GCA_963763205.1. GTDB lineage: Bacteria > Desulfobacterota > Desulfuromonadia > Desulfuromonadales > DDH964 > DDH964. The sequence goes on from CAVXNQ010000008.1 coordinate 198,206, forward strand.
TGAGCTGCGGGGCAGGCTGTTTGCCCTGGCCCCTTGCCTGAATATCAGTGCCATGACCAAGACCAATGACAGGATAGATGCCCATGATTTCCAAAACCGCCATCGACCATCTGAAGGAAAAACTGGGCGAGACGAACGTCGCCTACGAAAAGGAGGACCTGCTGGTGCTCGGCTACGACTCGACCCCCGGCGTCCACCACCTCCCCGAGGTGGCGGTCTATCCCGACCACCAGCGAAGGGGTGCTGGCCGCCATGGAGATCGCCCAGCGCGAAGGGCTGCCGATCGTCCCGCGCGGCCGCGGCACCGGCCTCTCCGGCGGCAGCGTGCCGGTCAAGGGGGGCATGGTCCTCTGCCTGAACCGGATGAACCGGATCCTGGAGATCGACGAGGAGAACCTCACCGCCACCTGCGAGGCCGGGCGTGGTCACCCTCGACCTGTTCAACGCGACGGCCGCCAAGGGGCTCTTCTATCCGCCCGATCCCGGCTCGCAGAAGATCTCCACCCTCGGCGGCAACGTCATGGAGGATGCCGGTGGCCTGCGCGGTCTCAAGTACGGCGTCACCCGCGACTACGTGATGGCGCTCAAGTGCGTGCTTCCCGACGGCAGCATCCTCACCACCGGCGGCAAGAGCGTCAAGGACGTCGCCGGCTACGCCTTCAAGGACCTGCTGGTCGGCAGCGAAGGGACCCTCGGCATCATCACCGAGGTGACCGTCAAGCTGATCCCGCCGCCCCAGGCCAAGCGCACCTTCCTCGCCTACTTCGACGACATCCGCACCGCCGGCGCGGCGGTCTCGAAGATCATCGCCGCCAAGATCATTCCCTCGACCATGGAGATCATGGACCGGGCGACCATCAACTGCGTCGAGGACTACGTCAAGATCGGCCTGCCGCGGCAGATGGCGGCGCTGCTCCTGATCGAGGTCGACGGCCACCCGGCAATGGTCGCGGAAGAAGCGCGAAGGGGTCGAGGCGATCCTCAAGGCGGTCAAGGCCGCCGAAATTCACGTCGCCAAGGACGCCGAGGAGGCCGGCCAGCCTGGCCGCCGCCCGGCGCACCGCCCTTTCGGCGCTGGCCCGGGTCTCGCCGACCACCCTGCTGGAAGACGCCACCGTGCCGCGCTCGATGCTCGCCGAGACCTTCGCCGAGATCGAGCGGCTGACCGCGAAGTACCGGCTCAAGGTCGGCACCTTCGGCCATGCCGGCGACGGCAACCTCCACCCGACGGTCCTCTGCGACGAGCGCAACGCCGAGGAGATGCAGCGCGCCCATGCCTTCTACGACGATCTCTACGACAAGGTTCTGGCCTGGGGCGGCACCGTCTCCGGCGAGCACGGCATCGGCCTGGCGAAGAAGGAGTATCTCGCCCGCCAGATCGGCGCCGGCGGCGTCAGGGTGATGAAGCGCATCAAGGACGCCTTCGACCCCGAGGGGCTGCTCAATCCCGGCAAGATCTTCGACGAGCACGATCCCTGCACCCAGGCCCATGTCGAGGAGGGGTTCCGTGTCTCGCACTGAGGACAAACTCGGCAATTTCACCGCCCAGGACGCCCCGACCTACGAAGACGTGCTGCAGTGCATGCGCTGCGGCTTCTGCCTGCCGACCTGCCCGACCTTCGCCCTCACCGGCCGCGAGCGCTCCAGCCCCCGCGGCCGGGTCGCCCTGGCCCGGGCAGTCGCCGAGCAGCAGCTCGAATTCACCGCCGCGGTCAAGGAAGAGTCCTTCTTCTGCCTCGACTGCCGCGCCTGCACCACCGCCTGTCCCTCCGGGGTGCGCGCCGGCGAGGTGATGGAGATCTGCCGCAGCCAGTCCCATCAGCAGTTCCCCCTGGGGCATGTCGGCAAGAGCTTCCGCGAATTCATCCTGCAGCGCATGCTCCCCGATCCCGACCTGCTGGAGAAATCGATGCTGCCGGCGCGGCTCTACCAGCGCCTCGGCATCCAGTGGCTGGTGCGTCACTCGAAACTCCTCAAGCTCGGCCCGGCCTGGATGGAGAAGGCCGAGGGGATGATGCCGCACCTGGAAGCGCCGCTGCGCCCGCAGCTGCCGGAGCTGACCCCGGCCCGCGGCGAGCAGCGCGGCCGGGTCGGCTTCTTCCTCGGCTGCGTCATGACCCTGATGTACCCCGAGGTCTCGCGCCAGACGGTGCGGGTGCTCGCCCACCAGGGCTTCGAGGTGGTCACGCCGAAAGCAGACCAAGTGCTGCGGCGCGCCCCACCTCTCCGAAGGGGACCGGCAGACCGCCCGCGAACTGGCGCTGTTCAACCTCGACCTCTTTCTGGCGCAGGATGTCGACTACATCGTCACCGACTGCGCCGGCTGCGGCGCCGTCGCTCAAGGAGTACGAGGAACTGCTCGAAGAGGCGGCCGAGCACGAGCAAGCTGGCCGCGCTTCCGCGGCAAGATCCGCGACATCAGCGAGTTCCTCGCCGAGGTCGGACTGCGCACGCGAGGGGCTCAAGCCGGTCAATCAGATCGGTCACCTACCACGAGCCCTGCCACCTCTGCCACGCCCAGGGGATCTCCCGCCAGCCGCGGGAACTGCTCAGGCAGATTCCCGGCGTCGAGCTGCGGGAGATGAACGAGGCGAGCTGGTGCTGCGGCTCGGCCGCCACCTGGGGTCTGAAGTTCTCCGAGGAGAGCCAGCAGGTTCTCGATCGCAAGCTGGAAAACGTTCGGCAGACCGGCGCCGAGATTCTGGTCACCGCCAATCCCGGCTGCCAGCTGCAGCTCGCCTGGGGGGTGCGCGAGGCCGGCCTGCAAGCAGGAGGTGCGGCACCTGATGGAGCTGCTCGGGGAGGCGACGCCGGAGTGAGGCGGCCTCCAACTGTGTAGACACAAAAAGCCCCGTCGCAAGACGGGGCTTTTTGTGGATGGTTGGTGGGGCGGCCGACGCGTGGCTAGTCCGACAATTTCCTAGACACCACAGCCGCAGCTGCTCTGCCAGGCCCGCCCATCCGGGCCGAGGATCGCCAGGCCATGGCCGGGCCGGTGCGCATGGGAGCGAGTCCCGGCCCCGTCTTCTCCGCCGCAGTGGCTGTTGCAGTAGCCGCCGTAGTGGTTGACCGGCGACCAGTCGGGACTCGCGGCCGGCTGTTCCGGGGCCAGGGAGGCGAACTCCTCGCTGCCGTGCACCACCCGCCCGTCCATGACGGTCAGCACGCTCTCGAGGCCGCGGACCCGATCCTCGGCGATGGCGAAGTAATCGTCGCTCAGAACGGCCAGATCGGCCAGCTTCCCTACCTGCAAGGTCCCCTTCTGCTCCTCCTCGCCGCTGAACCAGGCGCTGCCGACGGTCCAGAGGCGCAGCGCCTCCTCCCGGCTGAGGCGGTTTTGCGCGGCGTTGATCTCCAGGCCGCCGACACTTTTCCCACTCACCAGCCACCAGAGGCAGGTCCAGGGGTGATAGCTCGCCACCCGGGTGCCGTCGGTACCGCCACCGACCGGCAGGCCCATCTCCAGCAGGGTGCGCAGCGGTGGCCGCGCCTGGACCGCGGCCGGGCCGTAGCGGCGGACGAAGTATTCCCCCTGGTAGGCGAGGCGGTGTTGGATCGCCACGCCGCCGCCGAGGGCCTGGATCCGCTCCAGGTTGGCGGGGCTGACGGTCTCGGCGTGGTCGATGAACCAGCGCAGCTTGTCGATGGGGGTATCGCGGTGGACCCGCTCGAAGATAGTGAGGAAGCGGTCGATGGTCTCGTCGTAGGTGGCGTGGATGCGCCAGGGCCAGCGTGCTGCCGCCAGGGTGCGGATCACCTGCTCCAGCTCCTCTTCCATGACCGGCTTCAAATCGGGGCGCGGCTGCAGGAAATTTTCGAAATCGGCTGCGCTCCAGACCAGGTTTTCCCCGGCGCCGTTGACCCGCAGCAGGCTGTCGCCGGCGCCGGGCCGGGTCAGCTGCAGCCAGCGTTCGAAGTCGGCGGCTTCTTCTCCCGGCTTCTGGGCGAAGAGGCTGTAGGCGATGCGCAGGGTCAGCTCGCGGCTCTCGGCCAGGGTCTGAACCACCTGGTAGTCCTCGGGATAGTTCTGGCCGCCACCGCCGGCATCGGCGGCGCTGGTGAGACCGAAGCGGTTGAGCTCGCGCAGAAAAAGGCGGGTCGAGTTGAGCTGGTCGGGCAAAGAGAGTTTCGGCGCCCGGGCGATGGCGGCGTAGAGGATCAGAGCGTTCGGCTCGGCGACGAAGAGCCCGGTCGGGCGACCCGAAGGGTCGCGGCAGATCAGCCCGCCGACCGGATTGGGGGTGGTTTCGTCGATTCCCAGGGCGCGCAGCGCCGCCCGGTTGAGCAGCGCGCAGTCGTAGAGATGGAGGACGAAGACCGGGGTCTCGGGCGCCGCAGCGTTGAGCTCCTCCAGGTTCGGCATGCGCCCCTCGGCGAACTGGAACTCGTTCCAGCCGCCGATCACCCGCACCCACTGCGGCGGCGGCGTGCGCCGGGCCTGCTCCTTCAGCTGCTCCAGCGCCTGGGCGAGGGTCGGCACCCCATCCCAGCGCAGCTCGAGATTGAAGAAGAGTCCGGCGCGGATCACGTGGAGGTGGGAATCGTTCAGCCCTGGAATAACTCGGCGGCGGTGCAGGTCGATGCGCACGGCTTCGGCAGGCGCCCGGTTCAGGACCTCGTCATCGCTGCCGGCGGCGGCGATGCGGTTGCCGGCGATGGCCAGGGCGCTGACTTCCGACCGGCCCGGCGCCAGGGTGGAGATTTTCCCGTTGTAAAGAACCAGTTCAGCGTTCATGACTGGACCCCTTTCTTCAGCCGTGCGGGCTAACCAGCCAGGGGCGGAAGACCCGGGTAAGAAGCGGCATGACCACCCAAGCCAGAAGGAGCACGACTACCAGTGTGTTGGCTCCGCTCGCCAGCCACCCGGGCCAGCCCCGCAGCAGCCCCCGGCCGGTCAGGCTGGCGACGAGAAAGACCGAGGGCCAGACCCCCAGCCAGGTCACCAGGGCCATTTTCCAGCGCGGCGGCGGGCCTTCCCCGCGGAAGAAGGCTTCCAGACCGTGCAGCGGGCGCAGCGAGTAGCCGCCCTCGACCAGCGGCGCGACCGCCTCCTCCCAGGCGGCGAAGGCCGGCGAACGGTAGAAGCGGTCGCGGTCCGCCTCGCTGGCGAAGGAGCGCAGGATGCCGTAGGTGCGATCCGTTGAACCCGGCAGCGGTCGCAGCAGCTGGGCGCCGAGGATGCCGGGGTGCTTCAGGGAATCGGCGAAAAACTCGAGGATGGCGGTTTCGAAAGCCGCTTCGCAGCCCGGTTTGACCTGGCGGGTGATGGCCACATGGATCGTGTTCACCATGGCTTGCTCCCGGCAGCGGGCAGGTCCTCGAGACCTGCCCGCCGCAGATCGGTACGACTACTTCTTGACGATGTGGGGGTTCTTGGCCGCCTGGGGCGCCTTGTGCACCATGGTGTAGGCATACTCGATGCCGCTGCCGTAGGCGCCGCCGTGCTGGCGGAAGATCTGCAGCACCGCATCGTAGTGCTCGCGGTTGGCCCAGTCGCGCTGGAATTCGAGGACCGTGGCGACGCTCGTCAGCGGCACCGCGCCGGCCTGCACGCAGCGGCGCAGCGCCGCGTCGTGGGCTGCCTGCGAGGTCGCACCGCAGGCGTCCTCGACGATGTAGACATTGTACCCCGCGGCGAGCAGGTTGAGGGTCGGCCAGGTGACGCAGACCTCGGTCCAGAGACCGGCGATGACGATGTTCTTTTTGCCGGTCGCTTCGATCGCGGCGCGAAATCCGGGATCGTCCCAGGAGTTCATGCTGCTGCGCTCCACCGGCTGCTGGCCGGGGAAAACATCCATCAGCTCCGGCCAGAGGTAGCCGCTGAACGATTCGGTCTCCACGGCCGTCAACACCACCGGGACGCCGAATTCCCTGGCGCCCTTGGCCAGCATGACGACGTTGTTGACCAGCAGCTGGCGGTCGATGTTGGCGACGCCGAAGGTCATCTGCGGCTGGTGGTCGATAAAGACCACCGCGCAGTTATCGGCGGTCAGCAGTCCGCCGTCGCTATGGGCAAGAATGTTGGCCATGATCCGTCTCCCTTTTGTCGCTCCCCCCCCAGTACCAGGGACCGGGCGGCGTTGGCCGGCAGCCCTTGGCGGCCGGCAGGTTTAGACCTCCCCGAGCTTAATTCAAATCGAAAAAGAGAAGTTCGGCGGCCGTCACTGCCTGCAACTGCAGCTGCGTCTCGTCGCTGACCGCCGCCCCGTCCCCTTCCGTTAAGGCGGTGCCGTTGAGCTTGAGCTCGCCCCCGATCACCTGGACCCAGCCGTAGCGGCCGGCCGCCAGGCGATAGTCGAGGGTGCCCCCGGCGTCGATCCGCCCCAAATAGACCGCTGCATCCTGGTAGAGGCGGGCGGCGCCGGCGCTGCCATCCTGATTGAGGATCGGCGTCAGGGCGTTTGGCGGCGCGGCAGAGAAGTCGCCGAGGACGTAGCCGGGCTCGCGCCCGTTCCGGTCGGGCAGAATCCAGATCTGCAGGAAGTGGACTTCCGCGTCCGGCGAGGGGTTGTACTCGCTGTGCACCACCCCGGTCCCGGCGGTGATCTTCTGCAGCTGGTAGGGGCCGATCACCTCGCGGTTGCCGAGGTTGTCCTTGTGCTCCAGGGCGCCGCTTAAAACCAGCGAGAAGATCTCCATGTCCTGGTGCGGGTGCATGCCGAAGCCGCGCCCCGGCGCGACCCGGTCCTGGTTGATCACCCGCAGGTCGCGAAAGCCCATGTAGCGGGGATCGTGGTAGGTATGGAAGGAAAAGGTGTGCTTGCTGTCCAGCCACCCTTCCTGGTGGCGGCCACGCTCGTTCGATTTACGGATGGTGATCATCGTTGCGCTCCTTGTCGGCCTGGGGAACTGTTTCGATATCGAAACATCCCGGCAAAAAATTACACCTTACGCCCGAGCTTCTTCAGCAGTCGCCCGAGTTGCCGCTGTTCGTCGGTGCTCAGCACCGACAACTCCCCCTCGACCACCTCGGCATGAAGGGGAAAAAGGTCTTCGATCAGCTGCCGCCCCCGGTCGGTCAAGCCGACCCGGACCTTGCGTCGGTCGGCCTCGCTGCGGTCCCGGCTCACCAGGCCGCGTCCTTCCAGGGCATCGACCACCGAGGTGATGTTGGCGTTGCTCTTGAGCACCTTCTGGCTCAATTCCCCCTGGCAGAGCGGCCCGAGATGATGCAGCGCCTCGAGCACCGCAAACTGGCTGTGGGTCAGGCCCGCGTGGTGCAGGTGCCGGTGGATGTTGGCGGTCGCCGTGTTGGTGGCCCGCATCAGCTTGACGTAGACCGCCAGGGATAACTTCTGCTGTTCGCTCAATTCACTTGCCATCGCCTCTGGCCTGCTTCCTTTCCCGATAAATATTTCGATATCAAAATATCACCGCATGAATTCCCCTGTCAACCGGGCGCCAATCCCCCTTCCATGCCAGGCAGGAAAACCGACCCGCAGCGCCGGGTCCCATGGCGCCCTGACCCGCCGGCCCCCGCCAGAATTTCACGGCGCGAACAGCGACAAAATCTCCTCGGCGCTCAGGGCTGCCATCGCCTCACCCTCCCCTTGACCGTAAATGCCGTCGGCCAGGGCCTGTTTGCGCTCCTGCATCTGGAGGATTTTTTCCTCCACGGTGCCGGCCGCCACCAGCTTGTAGACGAAGACCGGCTTCTCCTGGCCGATGCGATGGGCGCGGTCGGTGGCTTGGCGCTCCACCGCCGGATTCCACCAGGGATCGTAGTGGATGACGGTATCGGCTGCGGTGAGATTGAGGCCGACGCCGCCGGCCTTGAGGCTGATCAGGAAGAGTGGCACCGTTCCCTGCTGGAACCGGTCGATCAGCTCCTGGCGCTTGCGTGTCTGGCCGGTCAGTTTGAGATAATCGATCCGGCGTTTTTGCAGTTCCGCTTCGATCAGGGTCAGCATGGAGCTGAACTGGGAAAAGAGCAGGATGCGCCGGCCGTCCTCCAGCAGCGATTCCAGCATCTCCAGCAGCCGGCCGAGTTTGGCCGAGGCGTCGACGCCCCTGGCGCTCTCCAGCTTGACCAGGCGCGGGTCGCAGCAGACCTGGCGCAACTTGAGCAGGGCATCGAGCATCTCGATGTGACTGCGCGCCAGTCCTTTCTGACTGAGCAGAGCGCTGACCTTCGCGGCCATCGCCACGCGGATACTTTCGTAGAGGCGGCGCTGCGCCCCTTCCAGCTCGACGTTCTCCACCATCTCGCTCTTGGCCGGCAGTTCGGCAGCCACCCTCTCTTTGGTGCGGCGCAGGACGAAGGGGGTGATGCGCCGCACCAGCTCCTGACGCCGCAGATCGTCGCCACGCTTCTCTACCGGGGTGCGAAATTGGCTGTTGAAGGTCTTCTCCGGCCCCAGAAAGCCGGGCATCAAAAAATGCAACAGCGACCAGAGTTCGCCCAGATGGTTTTCCAGCGGCGTGCCGGTCAGACACAGACGCTGCTCGGCGGGGAGCGCGGCGGCCACCTTGGCGGCCTGGGTGCGAGCGTTCTTGATCGCCTGGGCCTCATCCAGAATCACCGTATGCCAGCTGCTGCGGCACAGGACCTCGCCGTCCCGGGCCAGGAGCGCATAGCTGGTGACGACCAGGTCGAACTCGCCGATCCGCTCGAACCAGTCGCTGCGCTGCGGGCCATGCAGCAGCAACACCCGCAGGCCGGGAGCGAACCGCTGCGCTTCCCGCTGCCAGTTGCCCAGCACGCTGGTGGGAGCGACCACCAGCACCGGTCGGGTCAACCGGCCCGCCGCCTGCTCCAGCAGCAGATGGGCCAGGGCCTGGATCGTCTTGCCCAGCCCCATGTCGTCGGCGAGGATGCCGCCGAAGCCGAATTCGCGCAGGAACTGGAGCCAGGCCAGCCCCTGCAACTGGTAGGGCCGCAGCTCGGCAGCGAGTCCCGCCGGGGCCGGCACCGCCCGGATCCCCTGGAAGTTGCGCAACCGGCTGCCGAGCTCGCGCAGCACCCGGCCGCCCTGCCAGGCCAGCCGGGCGCCGCCCGCCGCCATCCGCCGGTCCAGCTCCTCCAGCCAGGGAGCGAGGCTGCGGTGGAGGCGCACCTCGCCGCCTTTCCCCAGCGCCAGGCCGCCATAGAGTTCGTAGAGGGTCTCCAGCACCGGCGCCAGCACCGCGGCCGGCACCTCCAGCCAGCGTCCCTCGCCCTGGTCGAGCAGCAACCCGCCGGCCGGGTCGGTTCCCTCCTCCAGGGCCTGGAGCAGGAGCGGCAGCAGGGGGATGGTGCGCCCCTGCCAGGCCAGGTCGAGCCCGACTTCGAACCACCCGGTCTCCCCCTCCGCCACCCGGGCGGTCAGCTCCTCGGCCTGCTCGAAGCGCAGCCGGAAGCTCTCCGCCTCGGTCTCGACGCGCCAGCCCTCCGCCACCAGCCGCGGCACCTCCGCCTGCAGGAACTGCCGCCAGCATTGCACGGAGGCGGCGACCGTCCTGCCGGTAAAGAGCAGGTCGTATTCGCCGGCCTCTCCGGCGCCGGCCTGGGGCGCGGGCACCAGGCCGATCCCCTCCAGGCGCTGCCGATGGCCCTCTTCGGCGGCCGCATCGCGCTGGATGAGCCAGTCGCGGCCGTCCTGCTGAAGCAGCGGCTGGAAATCGTCCCCGGGGTGCCAGGGGCGCAGGCGGCAGGGTCCGTAATCGAACAACAGGCGGGCGAGATGCACCACCGCCCCGGTCCGGGTGGTCTGCCCCAAAAGCCGCAACACCGGAATCGGCGCTCCCTGCCAGCGTTCGATGTTCAGCTCCACCGGCAGCGACAGAGCGTCGGCGGTCGCCAGGGGCGCCAGCAGCCGCGCCAATTCCGGCAGGCGCGGTTCGGGGACCGGCGGCAACTGGCAGAGGGCGTGAAATAGGAGCGGCGACAAGGGCTGTTCAATGGGACCGCAGCGGTTCCCCGCCAGGTCCAGATACCAGGGCGGGTCCGTCGGCAGGGGCAACCATGGGTCGCCCACCCCCTCCAGCGACACCTCCAGCAATTGCTGATCCTTCCTGGACTTCCAGGCGAAGCGGGCGCGACAGGCCGGCCCGGGGGCGAGGGGGGGTGCCGTATTCCCCTCCAGAAAGCAGCGTCCGGTCTGGAGCAACCGCTTGAGCAACAGCAGGCCGACATCCCCTTCGATCCGCGGCACGAAATCCCAGGAAATCCGGCCCTGGAGCAAGTCGATAATTTCGCCGTCGAGGGGTGTCTGCCAGTTGGGGGCATAGCGGTAGCCCGCGCCCGAGCCCGCCAGCTGGTACCAGCTCACCGGACTGAATTTCCCCCAGCCGCCCCGTTTGAGGGGGCGGCTTTTGAACGGGGCGACCAAGACCTCACTCCCCTTGATGTCGCGCCGCAGCGTGCGAACCTGTAATACATACACGAGCTGCTGGGCCGTTTCCGGTCCTCGCTGCGCCGCCTCCGGTCCGGCCAGTTTTTCAGTGAGTCGCTGCCACCAGAGCTGCAGCTCATCCGGGGGTACGGACCCGACCTGACGGGCCGCTGCCGCCCGCCTGGAAGGCCGCTGCCGATGCAGATATTCGAGGAGCACTGCCGCCACATGCTTGCAATCGAAGCGCATCGGGCAGCTGCAGTGCCCTTCGATCTGCGCCCCCCGGGCAACCCTTTCGACAACGATACCCAATCGGTAACGTTGCCCCCCGCTCCCCTGGACCACACCCACCAGGGTGGCGCCGTCTTCGGCCACCTCCACCATCAGGACCCGGCCGGTACGCTGGTAAACGCGACCGCGCTCGGTGTAGGTGTGCCCGCAGGTTCCGATAATGTCCTTTTCTGTAAAATCCGGGATCATGTGCACTATCGTCTTTCGGATAAGAGCCAGGGGCTGGATTTCGCAGGTCCACACCTGCCCAGGAGCCGGGAGAAGGCCGCTCCAAAGTTCCCATCGATGGCCAGGGAAATTTCCCCAGGAATGGGTATGCGGGTGGGCGGTTAACCTTCCGGGAGCCGAGAAGACTAAGGCGAGGAGGCAGTCTAAACGATCCGGTCGAAATCTTCCAGAGGCCTTTGCGACGACAGACTCGCCGTCAGTCGATGATGATCTCTTCGACCGGCGGGGTGCCGCCCTTGCGCGCGCAGCAGCAGCACCAGCGGCAGGCAGAAAAGAAAGAGCAGGGTGAAGAGGCCGAAGAGATGGTTGTAGGCGAGCATCCCCGCCTGGCGCGCGAGGTTGCCGTCGAGCAGCGACCAGGCCTGGAGGCGGGCGGTGGCACGGTCGCTGCCGCTTTGGTAGAAGGCGGCGGTCAGCGGCTGCAGCCACCCCTCGAGGGCCGCGCTGCCGGCGCTCAGCTTCTCGCTCAACAGGCTGTGGTAGGTCGCCTCGCCGTGGGTCAGGCTGGTGGCGGCCAGGGCGATGCCGACGCTGCCGCAGACGTAGCGCACGACCTGGTAGAGGCCGCTGGCAGCGGTCATCTGCGCCTTCTTCATGCTGGAGAGGGCGACGGTGCTGAGGGAGACGAAAATGAAGCCGAAACCGATCCCCTGCCAGAGCTGAGGGAAGAAGATGTCCCAGAAGCCGACATCGAGCGACAGGCGGGAAAGTTCCCAGAAGCCGAAGACGTTGATCAGCAGGCCGGCCAAAATCAGCGTTCGCGGCCCGAGGCGGTTGTAGAGACGGCCGGCGACGGGCATGGCGAGGGCCATGGCGGCACTGCGCGGCATCAGCGCCAACCCCGCGTCGAAAGCCGGATAACCGAGCAGTTGCTGCAGAAAGAGGGGGAGCACAAAGATGCTGGCGTAGAGGCCGATGCCCAGGGCCCCGCCGATCAGCGTCCCCGAGGCGAAGGTGACATCCTTGAGCAGCCGCAGATCGACCGCCGGCCGCTCCACGGTCAGTTCCCGCCAGACGAAGAGCAGCAGGCCGACCGCGGCGACCACGGCCAGGGTGACGATCAGGTTCGAAGAGAACCAGTCCTTTGCCTCCCCCTTCTCCAGCATCAGCTGCAACGCCCCCAGCCCGACGACCATCAGTCCCAGGCCGAGAAAGTCGATGCGGCCGCGCTCGCGCACCAGATAGGGGGGATCCTGGATGTAGCGGGCGATCAGCAGCACGTTGAGGATGCCGACCGGGACGTTGATATAGAAGATCCAGGGCCAGGCGAAGTGGTCGGTGAGCCAGCCCCCCAGGGTCGGACCGAAGGCCGGACCGAGGACCACGCCGAGGCCGAAGAAGCCCATCGCCATCCCCTGCTCCTCGGGGGGGAAGCTCTCGCGCAGGATCGCCAGGGAGATCGGCAGCAGCGCCCCGCCGCCGATCCCCTGCAGGGTGCGGAAGGCGACCATCGACGGCAGGTCCCAGGCCAGACCGCAGAGCATCGAGGTCAGGGTGAAGATCATGACGCTGCCGAGGTACAGGTTCTTGCGGCCGATGCGCGCGCTGAGGAGCGCGACGATCGGCATCATGATCACGCTGGAGAGGATGTAGGCGGTGGCGACCCAGGTGATCTCCTCGACGGTGGCACCGAGGTTGCCGCGCATGTAGGGGAGAGCGACGTTGACGATGCTGGTGTCGAGGGCGCTCATGATCGCCCCGGTCATTATCGTCAGGGTGATCATCCACTTGTTGTCGACGGGGTACTCGTCGAGGGCGGCGGCGTTCATTGCACGGTTACGCTGGGGACCACGGAGAGTCCCGGACGGAGCGGCTCATTGGGCTGGCCGGAAGCATCGAGGACGATCTTCACCGGCACCCGCTGCACCACCTTGACGAAGTTGCCGGTGGCGTTTTCCGCCGGCAGCAGGGAGAAGGCCGAGCCGGTCCCCGGCTGCAGGCTCTCCACCCGGCCGCGAAAGAGGGCGCCGGGGTAGGCGTCGACGCGCACCTCCACCGCCTCTCCGGGGTGGATGCGGCCGATCTGGGTCTCCTTGTAGTTGGCCTCGATCCACAGCCGGGAATCGTCGACCAGGGTCAGCACGGTCTGCCCGGGGTTGACGAACTTGCCGACCTCGGCGCTCTTCTTCGCCACCCGGCCGGCCGCGGGGGCTCGCAGCAGGGTCCGGTCGAGATCGAGCTGGGCCAAATCCACCGCCCGCGCCGCGGCCGTCACCTTGAAGCGCCAGGCGTCCTGCTCCGCGCTCAAAGCGGCGATGGCGGCCGTGGCCCGCTTCCGCGCCGCCCTGGCGGCGGCAAACTTGGCCGCGGCCTGGTCGGCCTGGTTGGCGACCTGTTCGTACAGGCGCCGCGCCACCACCTGCTTCGTCTCCAGCGCCGCGTAGCGGTCTTTTTCGCGGCCGGCGTAGGCGGCCGTGCTGGTAGCGCTGCGCAGCTCGGCCGCGGCCTCCTGCGCCGCCTGCCGCGCCTCGTCGAGGGAGGCCGCCAGCTTGCGTTCCTCGGCCTCGGCGGCGGCCAGCTCCTGCTGCCGCTGCTGCAGGGCCAGGCGGTATTCGGCCGGGTCGAGGCGCAGCAGCGGCGCCCCTGCGGCGACCTGCTGGTTGTCGGTGACGAAGACCTCCGCGATCCGCCCCTGCAACTGCAGGGCGATCGGCACCACCGTCCCGGTCACGTAGGCGTCGTCGGTGGTTTCGTGGTTTTGCGCGTAGCGCAGTTTGGGTAGGAAATAGGCGCCGGCGGCCAGCAGCCCGACGACGACTGCGGCGCGAAAGACCCACTTGCGGGGGATGCGGAAGCGCGATCGGTGCTGGTGGTGATCGGCGGATGGTGATTGGGAGGTCATATCTAAAGCTCCGAAAAGACCGGGTGCCGGGCCTCGTTAGGCCGGGGTTGGCGTGCCGCCCAGTGCCTGGCGGCAGAAGGCGACGATCTGGTCGTCCAGGTCGGGGATGTCCATCGGGCCGATCAGTTTCTGCCGGGTCAGGCCGTAGAGCACCCCGCGCAGCAGGATGGCGCCCTGCTCCGGAGAAACCGGGGGCTTCAGGCTGCCGTCCCGGCGGCCGCGTTCGATCACCGCCTGGAACAGGGCGAGGACGCGGCCGATGCGCCCGCGGATCTCCTGCCGGGCCGGGCTTTGCGGGTTACCGAGCCGCGCGGGGAGATCGCGTAGCGCCACCAGAAAGGCCGTCGATTCGTCGCGGGCGAACTGCAGATGAAAGCGGACCCCCTGCTCCAGGCTTTCCAGTCCCGTCCCCCGTTCCTGCAGGGCGGCGGCCAGCCCGGCCGAGTAGTCGTCCGACAGCGCCTGGTAGACGGCGAGCAGGATCCCCTCCTTGGTCTTGAAGTGGTAAAAGACCGTCCCCTGCGCCACCCCGGCGGCGGCGGCGACCTCTGCGGTCGAGGTTTCGTTGAAGCCTTTCTCGGCGAACAGCTGGGCGGCGGCTTCGAGAATTGCGGTGCGTTTGTCCATGAAAGTCTCCGACTGAGTAATCAGTCAGTTTTGTAGCACGAAGTACTTCGGCGGCGCAAGACCGATGGCTCCGGGGGAGAAAGGGGCGGCAGGCGATGGGGAGAAGAAGGTGCGAAACGGCCGCGCTACGCCGGGTCGTTGTCCGGGAAGGCCCACCCAAAGGCGTCGAGATCGGCACACCCCCGGTCATCGAAGCGTACCCCTTCGGCCTCCAGCAGCAGCCGCTGCAGGAGGTTGCCGTCGCCGTTGCGACGCGGGCTGACCTTCCCCTGGCTGTTGATTACCCGCTGCCAGGGGACATCGTGCCCGGCCGGCAGCGCCGCCATGGCGAAACCAACGGTGCGCGCCGTGCAGCCGACCCGCCGGGCGATGCGCCCGTAGGTGGTTACCCGGCCGGGTGGCACCTGGCGGACCAGGGCGTAGATGCGGGGATAGAGAGGGGTGGCGGAATGCCGGTTCATGGTGTCATCCTGGATGGCGAAGAGCTCTCCCGGGCACCGGGCGGCCGCCGCCGCCCTGCTGTTGAAAAACGCCCCGGGGCATGCTTTAATCCCGCCAGGGCCGGACCGGCGGATGTTTCCCCCGGCAGCCGAGCGCCGCGGTGACCCATAACCTGGAAAGGAGAACCCTCCATGCTCCATATCGACCGGACCCGCTGCCAGCGCGACGGCCTCTGTGCCGCGGTCTGCCCGATGGATATCATCGTCACCGACGACGAGGGCGTTCCCGTCTTCCGCGCAGGCGGCGCGAAACTCTGCATCGCCTGCGGCCATTGCGCGGCGATTTGCCCGCAAAGCGCCCTCGTCAATGAAAAACTGCCCGGCGGTGCAGCCCCCGCCATCGATCCGAACCTGGCCGTCGCTCCCGAGGCCCTGGCGCAGTTGCTCCGCAGCCGTCGCTCGATCCGGGAATTCCGCCCCGAGCCGGTGCCCCGGGAAGCGATCGAACAGGCGCTCGATGCCGCCCGCTGGGCGCCGTCGGCGGTGAACCGGCAACCGGTGCATTGGCTGGTCGTCCAAAACCCGGCCGCGGTCCGCCGTCTGGCCGGACTGGTCGCTGACTTTTTGCGCGCGGGAGCCCGGGTCGGGACCCGCTACGCCGCCATCCTCTTGCAGTGGGACCAGGGCAACGACCTGATCCTGCGCGGCGCGCCCCACCTGGTGGTGGCCCATGCTCCCCAGGACTGGGCCTGGAGCGCGGTGGACTGCACCATCGCCCTCACCTCATTGGAACTGGCACTGGTCAACAGCGGCGTCGGCACCTGCTGGGCCGGTTTCCTGAGCTGGGCCGCCCGGGAATATCCGCCCCTCAAGGAGGCTCTCGGCCTTCCCGCCGGCCACGAGGTCTACGGTGCCCTGATGCTGGGACTGCCCCGCTACGCCTATCCCCAGTCCCCGCCACGAAAGCCGGCGCAGGTGGAGTGGCGATGACCCCAAGGGGGGACAGGAGGGGCCGGAGTCAAATTTTCAAATCAGTAAGGCGCCAATACCCTTTTTCAACCAGTGTGTCGGGAGCCCTATCCCCAATGAAACAACGAGACTACGTCCCGTGACCCTGTCTGCTTGAAGACCGCCGATTCGTAGTCCTATTTGACAACTTGACTACGTCCCATCAGGTTGGTCTTGCCCTGGGCCAGAAACTCCTTGATCTTGCGGCTGGCCGCCTGGAGTTTTTCCGCCTGCTTCTGCTCGCGCTGCCGGATCGATGCGTCGGCCGGCCCTTCTTGTCCTCATCCCGGTGTTTCTTGAGCATGTAGCGCACCGCGCCATCGATCTTGCGCCGATTTCTTCTTGAGATCGGCCTTGGTGCCGCTCCATTCCTTCGAGGCGTTCGAGGGCATCTTGCAGCCGTCAACGGCGAACATCTCCTTGCCGATCAGCCCCAGTTCATCGCAGATCAGCAGCACCTGGCCGAAAGAGCTTGGCGATCTCGTCATGGCAGCGGGAGATGAAGTCGGCGATAGTGGTGAAATGCGGCCGGCTGTCGGCAGAGATGGCCATGAAGATGACATTTTCCCGGCAAAGCGCTTCGATCTTGCGGCTGCTGGTGAAGCCGCGCGAGTAGGCGAGCAGGACAATTTTGAGAAGAATGGCGGGATCGTAGGCGGGGCGGCCGCCGTCATCGTTGTTGAACCGGTGATGAAAGATGCTTAGGTCGAGCTTCTTATCGACGAGGTAGTTGAGGGAATATTCAAAGGTGCCGGGGAGGATCTGCTGATCGAACACCACCGGCAGCATGACGGTTTGCTGATAATCGTAGTCTATGAAACGGGGCATGTCGTTCCCTCCTGAACTCCATAAAATTGCCCGCATTCTAGCACATTTCAGGGTTTTTCTACAGCCTCAACGGATGAATTTAAGCGGCAGTGTAGAAGCCCGCGCGAACCACTGAAATTTTTCGGAAACCACTGCTGCTGAACTGTCCGCTTGAAATTATGGTTAAGCGCTGCCCATTACCTGGAAAGACGTGCTTTTTTTGCAATAAACCAATGAGGCATAAAAATCAAAACATCAATCCCCAATACAATGATAACTTGAATGACGCTTTTGATTGCGTCAGATCGCTCTTGGCTAATGCTTCCATTTGTTGTAATTTCAGGTATTGAAATTTGGACAATATCATACATTCCAACACCCAAGGCGATGGCAAAGCAGACTACCGTTACAAAGCATACGGCAAGTGCATAAATTTCAAGGATTGTCGTTTTCAATTTGCCACCCCCATTCTTTGCGCTTAACGGTATCTAGACGGACCCGCATAATACGCGGATCTTCGGCACTATGCCGCATAATACACCAAACCAAATTACCGCATAAAATCGCCAACCAATTAAAATTACAGTCAATTTATCCCAACCAAGTCATATGACGTCATCTTATACGGACCCGCATAAGAACCGCTACTTTTTTCGTTCAGCACCATCACAGACGTAGTTCCGGGGACACCATACCTAATTCGGCAATCTTGGAGTGAAGTACGGTGCTCCCGGGACCTCCTCCACGCTTCACTTTTTTGCCAACCTCCCGAAAGCAGCCCACCCGTATTGCATTATCGCTCACGGTTCACTCCAGAAAATGAAAAGTTCGCGAGGTCTCTGCCGGGCCGAACTTTTCCCCAATCTGCCTCTCGATTTCTTCCCGCTTATTCTCATTGATCGCGCCGCTGTCGCTGGTATTCAAAAAAGCCTTTCTCCCCCGATCGTGGAAACTGATGATCTGGTACTTGTCGGGGCCCAGGGCGAGTAATAAAGGGCCACATCCTTGGAGGCATGGCACTGGATCTGATCGGCCTCGGTCGGGTAGACGCCGTTGTCCGCATAGTAGGACTCAGCCTGGGTTTTGCAGGCCCTGAGATCGCTGCTGGCTGCAGCGTTGAAGGCCTTTTCCCGATAAGCGGCAAATTGCGGGATGGCGATGGCAGCCAAAATGCCAATCATGGCAATGCCGGCAATTGCTACGCAGGCGAAGACCACCCCGCCGCTGCTGGTTTCGGGATACTTCTGCTGCAGTTCGGATTCGCTCTTGAAGGCATAGATGAAGAACTCGACCAGGGCAACCAGGGCCGGGATATAGGTCCAGAAAAACAGCAGGTAGAGAACCCCGAGGCCATATTTTTTCTGGTAGAACCGGTGACCGCCCAGCCCGCCGAGAAAGAAGGTAATGAGGAGGAGGGCCACCTTGTTGACGGCGGTGGGAGGGGGCGCAACCCTGACGCCGCAGTGGGGACAGATCTCGGCTTTACTGTGGATTTTCTGCCCGCAGGCGGAGCAGAACTTGACCGGGTCGGGAGGCAGGGAACCCTTGGCGGCCTCGGCTTTCGGGGCGGGCGCTTCACCCGCTGTTTTCTCGGCCGGGCGGGATGCCGTTACCACGGGCAGGGGACGGGCGGCGGTCTCCCGACTCTGTTCAAAGGCGAAGAAGAGCTTGCATTTTGGACACTTGATACTTTTGATGCCCGGCGGGATCTTTTCCTTCTCGATGTTTTTGCTGAAGCCACAGTGCGGACAGGCAATGGTCAAATTACTCATTTTTTCCCTCCACTAAATGCTGATAACAGGGGCGGGTTTCCTATCCCGCCAGTTAACAAAAAAAACAGCCCGCCCGGCTTTTCTGCCGGTGCGGGCTGCTGGTCTGTCATGCCGGACTTGCCATGATCCCCTCCAGAATGGCAAAAGCGCCTTCCAAGCTACCGGCGAAAATGTGAAATGTCAAATCGATTGGTCATCCGTCACTGGTTACTGGTCGCTGGTCACTGCCCCAACCGGGCCCTAAAAGAAGGCATCGCCACTCCAGTCCCCAACCCCCAGTCCCTCTCGTCCCTGGTTCCTAAAAAAACCGCAACGCCACGACGTTGACCAGCCCGATCAACCCGCCGAGCAGCGCCCCGAAGAGGTTGATGTACTTGAACTGCTCCTGCATGATACCGAGCAGCAGCCCCTCCACCTTGAGGATGTCGAGGGAGTTGACCTTGTCCTCGACCATTCGGGAGACGTTGAGGGTCTCGACCAGCGGCGGCACCTCCTTCTTGAGGATCTCGCCGATCTGCCGGCACAGCCCCACCTCCAGCTCTTCGCGCACGTCGCCCGGCACCCGCGCCGAGAGCTTGCCCAGCGGGTGGCGGAAGAGCCACTCCTCGCTCTTCTCGGCGAGCAGCCTGGCCAACGCCTCGCGGGCGGCGGGGGCGCGCAGCGCCTCCAGCAGGCGCTCGGCGAGCGCTTCGCGCAGCCGCTCCAGCCGCCTCGTCGGGAAGGGCGCGCCCTAACAGGCTGGCGAAGGAGCGGTCCTTGACCTGGTCGATCCCCTTCTCCAGAAGGCCCAGGGCGGTCTCGGTGGCGCGCCGGCTCTGCACCGCCGCCACCGCCCGCTGGCGCAGGTAGCGGCGCACCCCGGCGACCTTCTCGTAGGGGAGTTTTTCCAGGTAGACGGCAAGGGGCTTATCGAGGAAGCCGTCGACCCGCTCGCGCAGCAGCGCCGAGACCTGCCCCTGGGTGCGCTCCTCGCGCAGCCAGCGGGCGATCTCGTCGCCGGCCTTGTCGAGGAACTCGGGGATGCGGGCGTAGATCTTGTCGAGGTTGAGGAAGCCGGTCAACAGCCCGGAGAGGCCGCCGAGGGAGTCGAGAAAGCCCTCGATCGCTTCCTTGCCCTTGACCACCAGCCGCTCGCGGAAGACCGGATCGTAGAGCAGGCCGCCGAACTTCTCCAGCAGCGGCGGGATCTCCTTCTCCAGCTGGCCGAGGAGCAGTTCGACGAGGTCGGCGGGGAGCAGGTCGCGAACCAGCTTCTGCGTGGCGAGCCACTCCTCGCTCTTGGCGTCGACAAAGGCGGCGACGCCGCGGCCGACATGGTCGGAGCCGAGGAACTCGCCGATCTTGCCGTCGAGGTGGCCGCGCAGGCCGGCGTAGCGCTCGGGGGTCAAATAGCTCTCGAGGTCGCGGGCGAGCAGTTCGTCCCCCTTGCCCCGCAGGTAGGCGCGCAGCGCCGTCTCGAAATCGGCGCTTTCCAGATAGGCGAAGATCGCCTTCACCGTCTTCCAGCGCAGCAGCTCGACCAGCTCCCGGAAGCGGCCGCGAAACTCGGCCGGCACCAGGTTCTCCACCGTGCCGAGGTCGCGGTCGAGAAAGGCGCCGAGCTTGTCGGCCACCGCCCCCTTGAGCTCGCGGCGGAAGCCTTCCTTCTCCAGGGTGCGGCCGACGTCCTCGGCGGTGAGCAGGTGGCTGCCGACCATCTCGCCCATCTTCTGCGCCAGTTCGCCGCGCTTGGACGGGGATGATCCCGGGGGTCAACGGCAGCCGCACGCCCAGGATGCGCCAGGGGTGCAGGGGGCGAAAGAGCATGCGGATGGCGATGTAGTTGGTGACGTAGCCGATGAAGGCGCCGAGCAGGGGTGGCAGAAGGTAGGGAAGAAGATGCTGGATTTGTTCGCTCATGGCCGGTTGAGTGGGGCTCCTTGCCGGGATTTGTCGGGGCTTCACTATAACCCCATTCGCCGGTCCCGACAAGCTCTGCAAGCACCGGCAATCTGCTATAGTTGAGCCAGGTTAGGTCCCAAACGACGCGAGGTGCAGCCATGAGTGAACAGCCGCCGGCCGGGGAGAGCCGGCTGGTCATCCGCGAGATGACCATCGACGATCTCTCCGAGGTCTTCCACATCGGCGAGGCGGTCTTCACCGCCGAGTTCTCCCAGAGCCTCTACCGGACCTGGGACGAGTACGAGATCACCACCCTCTTCAACACCGACAGCGAGCTGTGCCTGGTCGCCGAGCGGGACGAGCGGATCGTCGGCTTCGCCCTCGGCACCACCGTGGAGAAGCACCACAGCGCCTGGAAGTACGGCTACCTGGTCTGGCTCGGGGTGCGCCGCGAGGGGCAGCAGGGGAAGGTCGGCCAGAACCTGTTCCGCGAGATCAAGCGGCGCATGCGCGAGCAGGGGGTGCGGATGATCCTCATCGACACCGATGCCGATAATGCGGCGGCGATCCGCTTCTTCGAGAAGATGGGCTTCGGCAACGTCCAGGAGCACGTCTACATGACCCTCAACCTGACCCGCAAGCGCCGCCGCATAAGGATAAAAACAAGGAGAAGAAAACTTGAACCCACGCCTGGAACGGGTCTGGAACGCCATCGACCCGGCGCGGCTGCGCCGCACCCTGGTCGACGCCATCGACATCTACTCCCCCTCGGGCAAGGAGGAGGACATCCAGTTCTTCTTCGCCGAGCGGCTGCGGGCCGCCGGCACGCCGCTGATCCGGCAGCCGGTGGAGGAGGAGCGCTACAATCTGCTGGCGACGATGGGGCCGCAGCCGCCGCAGCTGGTGCTGGTCGGGCACGTCGATACCGTGCCGGCCTGGGACTGGGAGGAGTTCGGCGCGCAGGAGGAGGCAGGGATGGTCCGCGGCCTGGGGAGCGCCGACATGAAGGGGGGGTGTGCGGCGATGATCGAGGCCTGGCTGGCCCTTAGCACCCTGCCGGAAGCGGAGCGGCCCCCGGTCGGCCTGCTTTTGGTGGTCGGCGAGGAGGAGAACGGCGACGGCAGCGCCCGCTTCCTGGAGGAGGCGCGCCCGCCCTGGGTGGTGATCGGCGAACCGACCGGGCTGACCGCCTGCTTCGCCCACTACGGCTACCTGGAGGCCGGCTTCGTCACCCGCGGCCGGCGCAGCCATTCCTCGCTGCCGGAGCTGGGGCACAACGCGGTGGAGTCGATGCTGCGGGTGCTCTTGCACCTGGCCCGCGACCCCCTCTTCGAACGCGCGGCCTCGGGGGTGGTCTATTCGATCCGCGAACTCAGCTCCTCGCGGGCCGGCTTCGTCGTCCCCGACCGCTGCGAGGCCTGGATCGATCTGCACCTGCCGCCGGCGCTTGCCCCCGACGAGGTCGAGGCGACCCTCCGCCGCCGCGCCACGGAAGCCGGGACGCTGGTCCCCGACCTCGACCTGGAGCTTGCTTTCGACTTCGCCGCACCCGGCTACGACCTCGGTCCGGACCCGCTGCTGTGGAATCCTCTCGCGGCGATCTATCCGCAGCTGGGCCTCACTCTGCGTCGCGACCCCTTCCGCTCCCACTCGGACGGCAACCTCTTCTTTTCCGCCGGGGTCAAACCGCTGATCCTCGGCCCGGGCGCCCTGGAGACCGCCCACACCCCCGAGGAGCAGACCTCCTTCGCCGAAGTCGTCGCCGCGGCGAAGATCTACGCCGGGCTGGCGCTCGGCATCGGGCCGGCGCAGGGGCGCTGAAGGTCAAGGCGCCAGGCCGCTGCCGTTTCCCCCTGCACAGAAAAAGCCCGCCGGAAGGGGTTTTCCGGCGGGCTTCGTTGCGCGGTTGCGGGGCGCTGGGGGTTACCGCCGCGGCAGCAGGCGGACGTAGCTGTGGTTCTGGTAGGGGACCTCGTTGTACAGGGTCCGCAGGAGGCCATGGATCGGACTGTCGGGGGACCCGAACAGCTCGCTCTTCAGCTGGTAGAAGGGGTAGTCTCCTCCGCTACCGGCGACCTGTCCCCGGCCGATGTCGGCCAGCTGGCCTGCCACCTGGTCCGGCGTCCGTCCCCCCCTGGCGTCCAGGACCTTGGCCATCGCCACCGCCCGGTTGAACAGGACGTCCTCCGAGGTCTCCTCCTGCGGAAAATGCTCGATCAGCACGAAGGCATTGTTGATCACCGTCGGCACCTCGGTCGGCAGCAGGGCGATCGTCCCCTGGAATTTACCGGGGTTGCGGGCGGTCCAGGTCGTCACGCCGGTGGACACCCGCAGGCGGGAGGCGAGGGGCGCCGTGTACTGAAAGTACTTCTGCACCTGGCCGCTGCGGGAGCACTGGAAGGCCAGCTGCAGGATGCCCGGGAGATCGAGGGGGAAGATCTCGACCGCCTCCAGCTGGTAGGCGAAAGCGAGATCGGCGGCCCGGTTGTCGGTGCTGTAGCGGGCCTGGTCGCGGTAGAGCCCGCCCAGTTCCCGGGCGGCATAAGCGGTCAGGAAATAGGCGTCGTCGGGGAGGATCTCGGCATTCTCCGGGGCGTAGCGTTCGAACAGTCGGCAGTAGAGCTCCAGCGGCCGGGCCGCCGGGAAGATCTCGGCGGTACCCGGCTTGAGGCGCCGACTTGTAGAAGTCGGAGACGACGATCGCCAGCTTGCCGGTGGCGTCCCAGAGCTGGTGCATCGCCTTGAGATAGGTGTCGCGGTCCTCGAACCCTTCGGCTGCGCCCCCGCCTTCCGGACCTTCGGGTCGGCCAGCCGGTCGATAGAAGGGAAAGACCTCTTCCAGCTGGTCGTGGCCAGGCCGTGTACGGCATGGTATGGAAGAAGGGGTTGGCGGCCAGCGCGTCGGCGGGATCGGTGAGGCGCCGGACGATGTAATTCATGAACCCCATGTGCTGCACCAGGATCGCCGCCTTCCCCTTGCCGGTGTCGGCCCACGTCGTAGGCGAGCTGGTAGTACTTGCGGGCCAGGTTGTACTTGGCCGCCAGCTGCGCCTGGTCCTTCTCGTCCTCGAAGTCGTAGCGCTGGCGGTCGCCTCGAGCAGGGCCACGGCGAAGTTGAGGTTGTGGTTGTCGGAGTCGGGTCCCTGCATCCGCTCGACGACCTGGTCGACCATGGTCTTGTAGCCGTTTTCCACGGTCAGCTTCGGCTGGATATCGAGGATCAGGGCGTTGAGCGGGTAGAGATCGGGGATTTCCTTCTCCAGGATGGCCTTGCGCAGCACCAGATGGGCGACGTTTTCGTAGAGGAAGGGAAGATCCCTGGCGAATCCGGCCGGCTGCGGCGCCGGCGGGGAAGTAGAGGGACTCGACTTCGAAGCGCGGATGACGACGTTCTGCCAGAGATGGTAGATCGCGTCGATGAAGCCGTCGCGGTCTTTTGCCAGGCAGGCCCCGTGGGCGCGTAAGACGTAGTGCCAGAAGTCGATCTCCGGCTGGTCGTTCTTCTGCGTCCAGCACCGACAGCGCTGCTCGGCGTTCGCAGGTGAGCCTCCTGCTCCGTGGCGAGGAACAGGACAGAACTCCGCCATGGACAGCCGGTAGTAGTCGCGCCAGGGGAGGCCGCTGACGAAATCGTCGGTGCGGAGCTTGGTCGGAGGCCGGCCGCCGGTGACTTCGGTCAGCAGCGCTGCCCGGTACTCCTCCAGGGTCTGACCGTACTCGGCGGCCTTCATCTCCAGCAGCTTCTGCAGGTCCGCGCGCGGATACCAGCTGAACTTGTAGGTGACGTCGAGCAGGCTGTCCCACTTCTGCAGCGGCTCATCGGCGGCCTGCGCCCGGGAGCCGATTCCGAGGCAGAGAACCACCAGCAGGATCAAAGGGAGGATTCTCTTTCATCGGTTTCATCTCCTTGCCTCACAGGATTGGACCGCAAGCGTTCAGGGCGTCGCAGCGGTCCTTGAATTCTCTCTGTTCGTAATTGTAAATGTCGAGATGGATCGAATAGGCCGATTCCGGGTTGCGGATATCGAACACCACCCCGCCGGAGCGACAGAGGGCCGGTTGGCTGAGCATGGCGGCCAGCCGGCTCTTGAGGGTGGTTTCCGCGGTCGGGTCGAGACAGGTGCGCAGCCGGTTGAGATTGACCATGACCGCCGAGTCGAGGGCGGTGGGGCGATGGTCGAGAAAGTCGTAGTTGTCGCCGGAGCCGGCGGTGGGGCCGGGTGCGGCTGGCGGCCCGCGGGGCGGCCGCCGGCTGGCCGGCTGAGGTCGGCATGTTCAGGGCGACCTCGGTGCCGCCGGCGGCAAAGCCGGATACGTTGCGGGGGCCGGTCGGGAGCTGCGTGGCCGTTTCCCGCTCGCCGCTCCCGGCGGGACGTGCCGGGGCTGACGGCGCGCCGGGATCCGCAACCTCCCCGGCGGCGGATACCGTGGCTCCCCGGCGGCTTTCGGCCGGCAGGGCCGGACCTGGCCGGGGTGCTGCGTAATGTGCGACCGGAGATCCCGGGGGCGACGTTCGACAGATCGGGGGCGGCCGCGCTTCCCGGGACCGCCACCGTTGCCCGCGGCAGCGCCTGCCTGGCCGGCGCCCGTTCGGCCAGCCGGGGTCGCGTCGACGGCGCGCCGGGCTCGACCCCCGGGCTGCCGGCGGTGAAGGCGGACTTGCGTTCCGGCAGCGCCGCGGCGGCCGGGGCCGGCGTCTCCTTGTAGGTGGCACGGGAGGGCGCGGGCAGCAGGTCGGGCTGCGCTTTCGCGACCAGCGCCTGCTTCTGCGGCGGCAGGACCTGCGGCTCCACCACTCGCCGCTCCGGCGTGGGCGGCAGCATCCGGGAGGGCGGCGGCAGCGGCGTTTCGACCGGCGCCGGGGCGGCGACTCGGGCGGTTCGGGCAGCGGGTGCGGGTGACTGCGGCTTTTTCGGCGGCGGTGGCGGCTGCTGCTTAAGGACCGGCGGCGCCGGCGGCGGGGGGGCCGGACGGACTACCAGCGGGGGCGGCGCTGCGACGACCGGCGGCGGGATGACCGGGACTTCTTCCGGCAGCGGATGGTGACCTCCACCGGCGGCTCGGGCTTGACGGCGGGGGCTGCGGGCGGTAGCCGAAAAAGTACAGCCCGGCCATGATCAGGCAAGTGAGCACGACGCAGAAGATGGTCTGGGGCCAATGAACGTCCCGGGCCAGGATTGCCGCCACGCCCCGAAAGGGGTTTGCTACCGCCAGCGGGGAGGTTCCGCTGGCCGGCAGCTCGGGCGGCACATGGGGAGTTGTCCACCCCCCAGCCGTAGGGGTTCTCATCGCGGATCACTGGTCCTCTCCTGGCTTCGGCCGGACGATGGTTCCGGCTTCCCGGTGCTCGACCAGACGCGGGCTACCGCTCCGGCGGCGAAGAGGAAGTCCTGGCTGAAGGAGGTTTTCTCCGGCAGCAGGATCGGCCGGGCCTGGTTCTTCCGCAGCTTCTCCAGGGCCGGGATGAGGGAGCGCGCATCGAGTTCCAGCCCTTGCCTGCTTCGCCGGCGCGCGCCAGCCGGTAGGGGACTGGATGCTCCGCGGAAACCGGCATGATCCGCAGTTCCCAGGCCTCCGGCTGCTCCGCCATCGGCTGCAGGTTCTGGTTGTCGGGGACCTCCGGCAGGTTCATCTCGGCGAAGTGCAGGGAGATGTCGGCCGGAGCGCTCGGGATCATGCTCAGGCTGATCAGCAGCAGAAAGGCGAGGTCGGTGAAGGCGAACAGCCAGGCGTGTTCCTTTCTCTTTTCATCGCTCAGGCCGCCTTTCTCTCCGGTAGACCGCAACCGTCCGGTCGGCCATCGCCGCCAGTCCCTCGTCGATGCGCTTGCGGCCCAGGGAATAAAAGATCTTGAGCAGAACTCGAGGGTCGTATAGCAGACCAGGCCGATGAAGGTGGTGTAGAGGGCGGTGGCGATGCCGGTGACCGTCAGGTTGCTGTTGAGCGTACCGGTGTTGGAAAGGAAATGAATCACCATGCCGATGATGGTGCCGAGAAACCCGAGGGACGGCATCAGGTTGGCGATCAGGGAGATCGGCTCGAGATAGCGCTCCTCGAAGTAGCGTTCGCTGTACTGGAAGGCCGCGTCGCGGATGAAACCGTCGGGGGGGATCGGCTTCTGCTGCTGGCGGGTCGTCGTGTTTCTGCAGCAGGTAATGGCTCTTGGTCTTGCAGAAGAATGCGGCCGCAACGGCCGCCAGCGGCGCGCTCTCATCCAGCTGGTCAAGGGATTCCGAGATCCTTGCCCAGCTGGCGAAATCGAAGCGGGCCAGGGAGCGCAGGGCGAACCAGCACTTGGCCAGGGCGTAGAAGAAAGAGGATGCCGATGGCCAGGTAGACGAAGATCTGCAGCAGGCCCGAGTAGGCGTTGATGAAATGGGTCATGGAACTGATGATCGCGTCGGAAATGTCAGTAAACACATTCTTTTCCATGGTGCACTCCTCAGGTCAGAAAGGTGGGGAGGTCGGCTGGTCGCCGCGAAGTCAGTGCCACAGCGCCTTGTACAGGCCGAGCATCCCGTCCCCGAGATTACTATAGCCGAATTCTTGACGGTCGATGCCGGCGTCCAGCAGGGTCGGCTGATCACCGTAGCGACGCTTCATTTCTCTCAGCAGCAGCCAGGCGTCCCAGTATTCATCCAGCTCCAGGTAGACCTGGCCAGACAGCAGTTGCAGCTCGGCGACCTGCAGGCGGGTCTCCGGGTGATGACTGGCCTCGAAGTCGTCGACGATCGGCTCAACCCGCTGCTTGATGAAGCTATTGACCTCTTTACCGAGGTCCGCCCGGGCCTGCGGCTTGTGGCTGCGGCGCAGGTCGGCGGCGACGGCGCGGAACGACTTCAGGGCCGACTCGGTGGTGCGGATGTAGGCCTGCTTCTGGGTGATGTCAAGGTGGGCGACCGCCGCCGGGTGCGGGGGCGGATTGAAGCCGCTGCAACCGCCCGCCAAAAGCATAGCGGCTGTCAGCAGTGCCGGGAGAACCTTGCCCATCGTGAGCTCCTTGCCCCGGTGGCGGCCGATAACGGCTCCGGAGAGTTGTCTTTGAGCGAATCAACTGCTTTTAGATTACGCTTGGCCGGTCCGAAATCAACTCCGCCGGCAGTTATCTTTAATTTCTGCAATCCCTTTGCCGGCAGGGTCAACCATCAGGGCCCTTCAGAAATACCCCTTCCCGTCTCTCCGCCCCCGCCCTGCTGGCGATGGTGCTACCTGCCTGCCCGCTATTCGTCCGCCTGGAGCAGTCAAGTCAGCTGCCGCTCGCTTTCACCGCTCCGGAGGCGGATGCGCACGTCGCGATTAATCCCTGGATGGCGATCAGGCGTCAGGAACGAACCAAAGTTTGTTCCCTTCGCTGTCCAGGAAGCTGGCGACGCAGCCGTGGCCGTCCGATTCCACCGGGTCCGCAATGACCACCTCGCCTTCCTTGAGCGACCGTAGCGTGCCCCGGGCATCGTCCACCAGCAGGGTGATGCGCGGGCTCGGCTCGGCGCTGGGCGGGGCGTACCAGTCCGGCTTGAGCAGCAGGATCGTGTCGCCGAGCAGGTAACCGCAAGGCTCCTCATCCTCGTAGGCGACCGGCAGACCGAGAACCTCGCCGTAGAATCGGTTGGCCCGCGCCGCGTCGATCACGGGCAGGGCAACAACCTTGACGCCGCGAAATACGATACCCGTTTTGCTGGACTTTGTCATGGCACTTCTCCTTCGGCTTGGGTGAAGTCCGGACCGCTGTTGCCCCTTTTGAGCATCTCCTTCCCTGGCCGGCGTCCAGGGATGCAACTCCGGGGTCTGGATCTGGATTTGCGGCGGATTCGAGCCTCCCAAAGAGCCCGGGTTGCCGCCGGCATGGGATCGCAGGGGTAGAGTGCTCCCGATTGATCTTTGTTCCAGGCGGTGTGCCTGCGTGGGCTCCACCTGCACCGGGCGGTGGTCGCTCCGACAGCCTGCGATGCGGGGCGAACTCCGTCGCTGCGTGGAAAGGCAAACCCGATTCCCCATCAATTTCCTCTTCTCCCAGAAGAAGGGACTTTTTATTTTCGGCCGCCGGCTCTAGCGCTGTCGGTACGGGATCTGGCAATAGCTGATTCCCGAGCGCGGGCGGATGCCGTGGCGGGCGAGGCAGAGTTCCAGGGAGTTCATGGAGATGCTGATGTTGGGGGAGGGGCCGAGAAAGAGGTGCTCGAACGCCAGCGGCGCATCGGGCTCGGCCAGCCCGAACTCGAGGTAGGGGATGATCATCGAGGTCCCCTCGCGGAAGCGGATCGGCGCCTGGGCGAGATCGCTCAATACCGGCGAAACGATCCGCCATTCCTCCTCTTCCTGGAAGGAGGGGTGCTTGAGGATGGCGGCGATGCGCAACAGGTCGCTCTCCACCTCCTCGAAGCTGTCGTAGTAGGACTGTTCCGGCGGGCGACGTTGCGGGTCGGTGCATTCGCCCTCCGCCTCGGCCACCGCCTCCACCGCGTCGACCACCTGGCGGATCAGCGCCAGCTGGGCCTCGGCGTCATAGACGCAGCGCCCGACCTGGAAGGACTGTTGCTGCGCCAGGGCGAGGATGCTCTGCGGGTCGAAGCCGACGCTCACCCCCTTGCCGTGGGAGCTGTAGCCGCGCCACTGGCTGAGGAGGTTGCCGTTGCTGCGGAAGGAGGCGGAAAAGAGCATGTGGCCGTGGGTGATGCGATGGCCGACCCAGTACTGGAACTGGTTGAGGAGCTTCGGGTTGGGGTGCCCCTCGGCGATGCGCCGGGCGACGTCCTGCTTGATCAGGTCGGCGGCGTGCTTCATCTCCGCCGAGTCGTTCATGTAGCGGATGTCGCTGGCCCACAGGGTACGGCTGGCGAGGATGCCGAGCAGCCCCTTGAAGGTGGTGTAGTGATAGAGGGTATCGGCGGGGATGTCGGCATAGAGTCGGGCGGTCAGGTTACGGAGCATGGCACTCTCCTGGGGGGGGGGAGGTGGGGGATTGCAGGCGGCAGCATCGACCGGCCTGGTTAGGGCCGGTTGAGATTCCCGTCAGCGGCCGGTTTGCCGCCCCTGCTCCTCGTCGTCTTTTTGCCGGCTCTTAATCTCCTCCTCCTCGATCCCTTCCAGTATAGCGGGCAATTCAGCTCACAAGGAGAGCACCATGGAACAACTGAACCGGGTCGGGCAGATGCGGCTCGACTACCTCAAGACCTGCCGGCCCGCCTTGGCTTCCCCTTGACTTACGCATAACTTACGCCTATGCTCTGGACAACCACCCCCGGAGGTTGCCATGAGTCCGATCACCCCGAAGCAGAAAGCCGTCCTCGACTTCATCCTCGCCCACACCGAGCGCGAAGGGTACGCCCCCTCGCAGCAGGAGATCGCCCGCGCCTTCGGCCTGCGCTCCTTGGGCACGGTGCAGAACTACCTGGTGCGCCTGGAGCGCGAGGGGGTGCTCTCCCGCGACTGGAACGCCCGCCGCGGCCTGCGGGTGCTGCGCCCCCGGACCGCCGCCCTGGAACTGCCGCTGGCCGGCACGGTGGCCGCCGGCAGGCCGATCGAGGCGATCGCCACTTCCGACACCATCGAGGTGCCGCCGTCGATGGTCGGCGCCGGCGAGAACTTCGTGCTGCGGGTGAAGGGGGACTCGATGGTCGGCGACGGCATCCTCGATGGCGACTACGTGGTGGTGCGCAAGCAGCAGCAGGCCGAGAACGGCCAGACCGTGGTCGCCCTGATCGACGGCGAGGCGACGGTCAAGCGCCTGGCAAAAAGGGGGCGGCCATCGAACTCCACCCCGCCAACCCGGCGATGCAGCCGATCGTCATCGACCCGGCCGCCGACTTTGCTATCGCGGGGGTGGTGGTCGGCGTGATCCGCCACTGCCTGTAGCTTCCTGTCTGTCTGACCCATGCCCCGCGACATCCTCCACCTGAAGATCCCGGCCTTCGCCGTCGCCGTCGCCCGGGTCGCCGACCCGGCGCTGCGCGGCCGCCCGGTCGCCGTCGCCCCCGGGCATTCGGAGCGCGCCCTGTTGCAGTGCGTCTCCGCCGAGGCGGCTGCCGAGGGCGTCTTCGCCGGGATGCCCCTCTTCCGCGCCCGGCGGCTCTGCCCGGCGCTTATTCTTCTCTCCCCGGACCCGGAACTGCTGGCCGCGCCGGCCGTGCCCTGCTCGAGGTGAGCGCCGCCTATTCGCCGCTGATTGAACCGGCTGCCGCCGGCCGGCTGTTTCTCGATCTGACCGGCTGTGGCCGCTTGCTCGGGCCGGGGCGCGACGCCGCGGCGCGACTGGAGCGGGAGCTCTCCGCCCGGCTGCGCCTGGCCGGCAGCGTCGGGGTCGCCGGCAACAAGCTGGTCAGCCGCATCGCCGCCGGCTGCCTGGAGCGTCCCGGGGTCTGCGACGTGCTGCGCGGTGCGGAGGAGAATTTCATCGGCCCGCTGCCGGTGGCGGTGCTGCCGGGGATCGGCGCCGCCCGGGAGCTGACCTTGGCCAGCGAGCTCAATCTGCGCCGGGTGGCGGAGCTGGCGCAGCTCTCCGTCGCCCAGTTGCGCCTCCCCTTCGGGCCGCTGGCCCCGCTGCTCCACCAGCGCGCCCGGGGGATCGACCCCTCGCCGGTGCTGCCGCCGCGGCGGGCGCCGGGGGTGGCCGAGGAGAGCTTTCTCGCCCGCGAGGAGAACGACGACGACCTGCTGCTCGCCGAGCTCTGCCGGCTGGTGGAGAGCTGCGGACGGCGGCTGCGGGCCCAGGGACAGGGGGCGGGCGAGCTGCGCTCAAGGTGCATTACGTCGACGGCGTCGCCGCGGAGCGCGGGCGCGCCTCGCCGCGGCGCAGAACCACGACCTGGTCCTGTTGGCGGCGGCCGAGGAGCTCTTTCGCCAGGCCTGCACCCGCCGGCTGCGGGTCAAGGGGCTGCGCCTGTGCTGCAGCCGGCTGGGGCCGGTGAGCGGGCAGGTTGACTTCTTCACCGCCGTCGGCCCGAGCCCGCGCCAGGAGGCGCTGCAACAGGCTATCGACGCGTTGCGCGACCGTTACGGCATGCAGGCGCTGCGGCGCGGCCGGTCGCTGGTGGCTGTGTCCCCTTAAGGTCACGGAAGGCACAGGGCAAGATTCACTGCGTTGCTCGCGGATAACTTCGGATAAGGTCTGATTAAAATCGGATTGAGCCAGAGCCCCTGCCCGATCAGATTTTAATCCGAAGTGATCCGATTTGATCCGCGTGCAACAGCTTTTCGCCCTGCTCCTGGGCAACGCCCCTTATTTTCACCCGCAGGAATCGGTTTCCTCAGCATGAGCTACGTCCCGCTCCATCTCCACTCCGCCGCCTCCCCCCAGTGGGGGGTGCGCCCGGTGGCCGAACTCTGCGCCGCGGCCCGGGCCCTCGGCTTCGACACCCTGGCGCTGACTGACCGCAACGGCCTCTACGCCATCCCCGACTTCCTGGCGGAGGCGCGCCGCTGCGGGCTGCGGCCGCTGATCGGCGCCGAGGCGGTCCATGGCGGGCAGCGGGCGGTGCTTCTGGCCCGCGACGCCGAGGGGTACGCCAACCTCTGCCGGCTCCTTTCGGAGCTGCACTGCCGCGGCGATTTTGAGCTCGCCGCAGCGCTGGCGCACTACCGCCGCGGTCTGACCGTCCTCGCCGACCAGCGCGAAATCCTCGCCCCCCTGCGCCGCCAGGGGCGCGAGCACCTCTACGTCGAGCTCTCCCCGGGCCACCAACTGCATCGGTCGCTGGCCCTCGCCCGCGAGCTGGGGCTGCCGCCGGTGGCCACCAGCCGGGCGCTCCTTTTGGAGCCCGGCGATTTCGCGCTGCACCGGGTGCTGCGCGCCATCGCCCTGAATACCAAGCTCTCGCGCCTGGGCCCTGCCGATACCGCCCGCGACACGGACCTGCTGCTGTCGCCGGAGAAGCTCGCCGAGTTTTTCCCCCACTGCCCGCAGGCGCTGGAGAACAGCCGCAGAATCGCGCAGGAGTGCCGCAGCGACTGGGACTTCTCCGCCACCATCTTCCCGGCCTTTGCCGGCCTGGCCCAGGAGCAGGCCTACGCCCGGCTGGAGGAGCGCGCCCGGGAAGGCGCGCTGCTGGCGCTACGGCGTCATCGACGCGCGGGTGGAGGCGCGGCTGCAAAAGGAGCTCGCCATCATCCGCGCCAAGGGCTTCGCCGACTACTTCCTGGTGGTCGAGGAGATCGCCAGGCAGTCGCCGCGCACCTGCGGCCGGGGGAGCGCGGCGGCCTCGCTGGTCGCCTACTGCCTGGGGATCACCCACGTCGACCCGATCCAGCACAACCTCTTCTTCGAGCGCTTCCTCCACGCGGGGCGCAGCGACCCGCCCGACATCGACATCGATTTTCCCTGGGACGAGCGCGACGCGGTGCTCGATTTCGCCTTCGCCCGTTACGGTGCGCAGCGCGCGGCGATGGTCGCCAACCAGATCGGCTTCAAGGGGCGCTCGGCGCTGCGCGAGGTGGCCAAGGTCTTCGGCCTGCCCGACGCCGAGATCAAGCGCCTGACCGAGCGCATCTCCGGCTACTGGAAGGCGGAGCAGACCGCCGGGGCGGTCGCCGCCATCCCCTCTTCGCCGGGGAGAAGTTCGGCGCGGACTGGCAGGAGATCCTGCGCATCGCCTGCCGCCTCGGCCCCCAGCTGCGCCATCTCTCCCTCCACTGCGGCGGGCTGGTGATCGTCCCCGACGAGATCCGCCGCTACGTGCCGGTGGAGGTGAGCGCCAAGGGGCTGCCGGTGATCCAGTGGGAGAAGGAGCAGACCGAGGCGGCCGGGCTGGTGAAGATCGACATTTTGGGCAACCGCTCCCTGGCGGTGATCCGCGACGCCCTGGCGGCGGTGGCGGCGCACACCGGCACGGTCATCGACTACGCGAGCTGGCGGCCGCTGGAGGACACCAGACCCGGGAGCTGCTCACGGCCGGGGCGAGCATGGGCTGCTTCTACATCGAGTCGCCGGCCACCCGCCAGCTCCTCAAGCGCATGTGGCTGGAGAACCCCCGGGGGAAGCCTGCGACCTCTTCGAGCACCTGGTGATGGCCTCCTCCATCATCCGTCCCGCCGCCAACCGCTTCATCCTCGAGTTCGTCGCCCGCATGCACGGCGCCCCCTGGCGGCACCTCCACCCGCTTTTGGCCGAGGTGCTGGAGGAGAGCTACGGCATCGCCGTCTACCAGGAGCAGATCACCCAGATCGCCATGGCCCTGGCCGGCTTCTCCGCCCATGACGGGGACCAGCTGCGCAAGATCGTCACCAAGAAGCACAAGGCGCAGACCCTGAACGACTACCGGGAGCGGTTTCTGGCCGGGGCGCGGGAGAAGGGGGTGCCGCAGACGGTGACCGCGGCGATCTGGGAGCAGATCCTCTCCTTTTCCGGCTACTCCTTCTGCAAGCCGCACTCGGCCTCCTACGCCCTGGTCAGCTGCAAGTCGGCCTTTTTGAAGGCCAACCACCCGGCCGAGTTCATGGCCGCGGTGATCTCCAACCAGGGGGGCTTCTACACCCCCTTCGCCTACCTCTCCGAGGCCCGCCGCCTGGGGCTCAAGGTTTTGCCGCCCGACATCAACGCGCAGCGAACAGCACTACCGCGGGGAGGGGAAAGAGCTCCGCATCGGCCTGATGCAGATCCACGGTCTCTCCGCGGCGGCGAGCCGGGCGCTGCTCGCCGAGCGGGAGCGCGGCGGGGCCTACCGGGACTTCGGCGATTTTTTGCGGCGGGCGCCGCTCGATGCCGAAGACGTGCGGCGCCTGGTCAAGGCCGGCTGCTTCGACGAGCTGGAGGGGAAGGAGCGCCGACCGCGGCTGCTCTGGGAGCTGCTCGCCCGCGGCGCCTCGGAGTCGGCCGGTGCACCGTCGCTCTTCGACCAGCCGCCAAAGCTGCCGGAGCCGCCGGGCTACGACGAACGCACGGTTCTGAACCAGGAGCTGGAGACGCTGGGGATGCTGGTCTCCTGCCATCCCCTCGACCTGCACCGGCGCGCCATCGCCCGGATCAAACCGCTGCCGGCCCGGGAGCTCGGCGCCTGGGCGGGACGCTACGTGACCATGATCGGCTGGTGGGTGACGGGCAAGCCGGTGCAGGACAAGGACGGGCGGCCGATGGAGTTCGTGACCTTCGAGGACACCAGCGGCCTCTTCGACGCGACCTTCTTCCCCCAGGCCTATGCCCGCTTCTGCCGCAAGCTGACGCGGCTGCGGCCTTATCTGCTGAAGGGGAAGGTGGAGGAGGAGTTCGGGGTGGCGACGTTGACGGTGGAGTGGGTGGGGTATCTGGACGAGCGGGGGTAGGGGGCGTGTTGGCGGTGGGCCTTTGTCGGTGAAAAGCAAAGTCGGCGGGTCTCGCCCCGCCAGGCGGCGATGCGGAGGGAACTCCGGCGCTGCATGGTTTTTGGGCTTTTAACTACCAGAGCCTCTGACTGCGCAGAGCGGCGGAGGAAAAGAGCCTGCGGTCAACGATCCAGGATCGGAGACGGGATTCTGCCCACGAAGTGCTGCCGGGGTTGGATGGCCGCAACGGTTTCTAAAAGTTACCTAGCTGCGCGACCGCATGCCCCCCGCAGGGGAAGGCGTTTTTTGCTTACTTTTTGTCGCCGCTTGGACAAAAAGGAAGGCGCCTGGCGGGGCGCGTCCCGCCGGTTTGTGCTCTTCGGCCAACAGTTCGAGTCCCGGTATTCCAGCCAAGACTATGAAAATTAGAAATTTATAAAAAATACCTTGACGCGAGCCGACCCGTGTAATATTGTGCATATGCACATTAACCGAAAAGGAGCCCGACCATGAAGATCTGTTTCCCCGTCACCGCCGACGAAGGCCTGGAAAGTGCCGTCTACGGCCACTTCGGTTCCGCCCCCCTGTTCCTGCTGGTCGACACCGACGCCGCGAGCGTCGCGGCGATCGGCAACCGCGATCTT
This sequence comes from uncultured delta proteobacterium, assembly GCA_963763205.1. GTDB lineage: Bacteria > Desulfobacterota > Desulfuromonadia > Desulfuromonadales > DDH964 > DDH964. Next base: position 233,288 of record CAVXNQ010000008.1, read on the forward strand.
CACCATGCTCACGGCCAGTGCAGCCCGCTGCGCGCCCTCGGGGATGCGGCGGCCGATGCCATCGTCGTCGGCGGCATCGGCGGCGGCGCGCTGCGCGGTCTGCAGGCCGCGGGGCTGAAGGTCTACCGGGCGGAAGGGGTCACCATCGCCGACAACCTCGCCCTGCTCGCCCACGCCGCGCTTCCCGAGGTCCTCCCCGGCGAGGCCTGCGGCGGTCACGGCCACGGCCACGGCTGCGGCCACTAGAGGCCATGTCGCCGCGCCCGCGCAAACCCCGCCACTGCCTCTGTCCGCACCATCCGCCGGGGAGCCTGGTCTTCAAACCCGCCGGGACGCCCCTCAAGGATTTGGCGCGGGTGGCCATCGGCCGGGACGAACTGGAGGCGATGCGCCTGTGCGACGGCGAGGGGCTGACCCAGGAGGCCGCCGGCGCGCGGATGGGTGTCTCCCGGGGAACCGTGCAGCGGCTGGTGACCAGTGGCCGCCGCAAGCTGATTACGGCGGTGCTCGGCGGCCAGGCGCTGGTCCTGGCTGCCGAGCCTGAGCCCTGATCGGGAGGCCGAGTCATGACCGTCTTCGCTGCCCCGGGTGAGGAGGTGCAACGCCGCCGCCGGCCTGGCGGATATCGAACGAACCCTGACCCGCTCGGTCGGCTAGAGGCGGGGGCAGCGCCGATAAAGTCCTTGCCCCTGCCGGCGAAAAGGTGTACCCCTAAGGGCCGCCAACTACCAGCAAGGAGCGACCCATGGGAATCCTGTCCAACACCGTCAGTATCTGCCAATTCCGTGTCGAGGGGACGCCGGCCGACAGCGATCTTGTCGCCTGGGCCGGCGAACGCCTCGCCGCCAACGCCTTCCGTTCCATCGAGAAGGGGAGCGAAGAACTCTCCATCGGCTGGGTGCAGCTGGACGACACCCGCCAGTCCGATTTCGTCAATCCCCAGGCATATGCCCGCGACCACTACCTGACCTTCGCCCTGCGCCGCGACCAGCGCCGGATTCCTGCCGCGCTCCTCAAGGCCCACCTCGCCCGCGTCGAGGAGGAATTCCTGGCCGCCAATCCAACCTTTCACAAGGTTCCGAAGGCCAAGCGCGAGGAGCTCAAGGAGGCGGTGCACGGTGCGCTGCTGGCGCAGACCCTGCCGGTGCCGACGGTCTGGGACGCGGTCTGGGACACCCGCCGCGGCCTGGTCACCTTCGCCGCCCTCAGCGCCAAGGTCGTCGACCTCTTCGAGGCCTTCTTCAAGCAGACCTTCGACGGCCTGCGCCTGGTCCCCCTGACCCCCTTCGGCCGCGCCCGCCAAGTGGTACCGGCGGCACTGGAGCAGGCCCTGGAGCGGGCCAACCGCGCCGCCGGCGACGGCCTGCTGGAGGAGATCCGCGACAACCAGTGGCTCGGCGCCGAATTCCTCCTCTGGCTGATCCACCGCTCCCAGTCCGGGGCGGGGCAGTACCAAGTGACGCAGGAGGGCCCGGCTCTTTCCGGCGAGGGATTCGCCGCCTGGCTCGACGACCGCCTGGTCCTCACCGGTGGTGCCGAAGGGGGGCAGAAGGTCGCGGTGACCGGCCCTCAGGATCGCTTTTCCGAGGTGCGCACCGCGCTGGCCGCCGAAAAGGTCCTGGCCGAGGCGGTCCTGCACCTGGAGAAGGCCGAGTTCGCCTGGCGCCTTAATCTCAAGGCGGCGAGCTTCCACTTCGCTTCCTTCCGCTGTCCCGGAGTGAAACTGGAGAAGGACGACCTGACCGATGCCGAGACCGAAAAGGTGGCGGTCTTCTTCGAGCGCATGGCCCTGCTCGAGGAGGGGCAGCAGCTCTTCGACAGCCTGCTGGCCGCCTTTCTGGAACCGCGCCTGACCGCCGGCTGGACGGCGGCGGAGGCGGAGATTCGCACTTGGCTGGAGCAGGACTGAACGACGGAAGTCCGCGCGGCCAAAACCAAACTCCCGGCCGGAGCCTTTGCAGGGGCTCCGGGCCGGGAGTTTTTTTGTCCGCATTTCGATCCCGGGGGGCCAGGAGACTGTCGGACGATCCATGAGCCGGCTGCAAATCCGGCCCGCAGAGTCCGACAACTTCCTAGTCGCCGCCGAAGGTGCGGTCGAGCAGATCCGGGTCGTCGTAATGTTCGCGGCCGAGCAGGGTGATCGGCAGGTGGCCGCGCTGGCGCATGGTTCCCACCGAGGGGATGCCCATGGAGAAGAAGAGCCAGCGCTCCACCCGCTCGCTGCCGGGGAGGAGCCCGTCGCCGTTGAAGAGGCTGGCGATCGTCCCATCCGGACCGGGAAGCTGTTCGAGGTCCCGGTAGTCGGCCAGTGCGTAGCCGCGGGCGGCGGCCGGCGGGTCGACCACCGCGAGGCGGATGATCTGGTGCCAGCCGGCGTTGACGTAGACCGCCAGGCGCTGGCCGGGAGCCGGTTCGGGCAGCGCCTGCGGGACGAGGGGATCGGGGGCGAAGGGGACCGGGCGCGGCGGCGGAAGCGCGGCGACGGGGAAGAACTGGTGGTAGCAGCCGCAGTTGTTCATGCTCTGCACCAGCAGCGGTCGGCCGTCGGCGGCCAGGGTGACGCCGACGGTCAGCCCGTCGTAGCGGCCGCGTTCGATCCAGGGGGTGATGCCGCCGTCGCGGCGCGGATACCAGATGACGTAGTTGATGCGCAGCAGGGGCTCGGTGCCCCGGAAGAGGTGGTCGAGGTACCAGTAGACCAGCGGCCGGTCGGGGTCGATGACGATCCCGCCTCGGCTGCGTTCCACCTGTCCCCAGTGGTCGGCGGAGGTCGCCTGCTGCTGAACCAATACGGGAGCGAAATTCTTTGCCAGCCAGAGGCTCTGCCCGGCGTCGGGCAGCGGCACGCCCAGTGGGTTGGCCGCGGCCGCCGCGAGGCGTCGGGCCACCTCCGCGGCGGGAGCCGGGAGCCCGGCCCCCGGGTTCACGGTCTGCCAGTTCCCCTGAACCAGCCACGTCGCGAGATCCTGGCGGTACCAGTCGCGGCGCTCGGCGTAGGCATTAACCACCCCGACGGCCACGGGGATGCTGACCAGAGGATAGAGGCCGACCACCCGTCGCCAGGTGCGGTAATCGTCGGGGACCCTGGTGGCGGCCAAGTCCCGGCGCAGTTTTCCCGGATCGTCGAGGGCTTTTTTCAGCAGCCGGTCGGCGCAGCTCTCGCTGCGCTGCGTCAGCTGCCGGGCGCTCATTCCGGCGATTGTGGTGCCGCCGGATTTCGTTTCCAGGCAGGCCAGCTCGGCACCGCGCGCCTCGCGGTCGAGCCCGCGCAGCTGTCCGGCCAGAAAGGTGAATTCCGCCGCGGAGAGGGAACGTTGGCCGTAACCGCTCCAGAAGCGGCTGGTGCGCAAGTAGGGTTCGTCGGGCAGCGGGAAATAGGCGGCGTCGCGGCAGTCGGCATCCGTGACCGCCTGGTCGACGGCGGCCAGAAGGGCTCGGCAATCACCCCCCGCCTGCGGCGGTCGGGCAAGGGGGGTGCAAGCGCCGGCGAGGAGCAGGAAGAGCAGGGGCAGCAGCAGTTTCGCCATGACGGCTCCAGAATGGCGGGAAAAGGAGCGAGGTTCAACTCTCTAAAATATAGCCATCGTCGCGGCAGGCGGCGAGCCCGCGCTGCAAGGTCGGATAGCGCAGGGTGATGCCGAGATCGGCCAGCAGCCGCCGGTTGTCGATGCGCCGCGACTCCGCCAGGTAGGAAAGGAGGGCCGGGCTGAGGACCTGCCGGGCCTGGGCGCGGCTGATTTGCGGCGGCCGGGGGAGATCGAAGGCTTCGGCAACGGCGATATAAAAATCGGTCATGGTCGAATGCTCCCCGTCGCAGACGTTGTAGACGGCGTCGGCCGGGGCGCGCTCAGTTGCCGTCAGGCAGATCGCCGCCAGGTCGTCGACGTGGATGCGGTTGCTGCAGGGCGCCTCGGCCCTGGCCAGCACCGGTTGCCCGGCGCGCAGTGCCGCCAGCGGCAGGCGCCCCGGGCCGTAGATCCCGGCCACCCGCAGGATCACCAGCGCCGCCCCGGTCTCCCGGCTCCACGTCCCTAACACCTCTTCCGCCGCCAGCCGGCGCCGGGCCCGGTCGGTGGCCGGGTGCAAGGGGCGCGTTTCGTCGACCAGCGCGCCGCCGCAGTCGCCGTAGACGCCGGTGGTGCTGAGATAGACGAGTTTCGCCGGGCGCCGGTCGCCGCGGGCGAAGGCGCACCAGGCGGCCGCTCGCGGGTCGGTGGTGCCGTGCTCCGGCGGCGGCGCCAGGTAGAGGACGGTGGCATTCCCGGCCGCCAGCCCCTCCAAGCTCTGCGGCCGGTCGAGGTCGACCGCCCGGCCGATCACTCCGGCGGCGGCCAGGGCCGGGTCGAGGGTGCCGGAACGGGTTACGGCGGTGACCGCCGTTCCGGCCCTGCGGGCGAGGAGCGCCACCCGCCGGCCGAGGTAGCCGCAGCCGACGATCAGCAGCTTCATGGCGTTTCTCCCTGGGAAGGAGGCGCTGGCGGGCGTGCCGCTTTCGGCAGCCCGGCGACGACCAGGGCGTAGGAATCGTCGATCAGCGAGAAGAAGACTTCAGGGGGGATGCTGCCGTCGAGGACGACGGTGTTCCAGTGGCGTTTGTTCATGTGGTAGCCGGGGCGGATGGCGGAGTAGTATTGGCGCAGCTGTGCGGCGCGCAGCGGGTCGCACTTGAGGTTGATGGCGAGCGGGCTGGCTGATCAAAAAGAGCAGGGCGAAGATCCGGCCGCCGACCTTGCAGGCCAGCACCTCGGGGCCGAAGGGAAAATCTTCTCCGGCGCCGGGCCGGGTCCGGCAGTGGGCGCGAATCTCGCTGGCGGTAATGGGCGGCACGGCAGCTCCTGCGGTGCGAGGAGATTGGAGTATACTATCAAAATCTTTCAGCCGACCAACGGATTGCTATGAACGGCCGAGTGCTGCTGCTTCAGAACGACACCTGCGCTGGCATCGATCCCGGGCCGCTGCTGCGCGCCCAGGGCTATGCCGTGACCCGGACCGCCGCTCAGGACCAGGCCCGGGAACTGCTGAGGCGGGGAGCCGACCTGGTCCTGGCCGATGCCGACCTGCTGGACGGCCCGGGCTGGGAGGCCTGCCTGGCGGAGTGCCGGCGCCACGCGGTCCCCTGTCTGCTGTTCAGCGGCAGCCGCAGCCTGGAGAGCCTGGTGGCCCGGGAGGGGAAAGGGGACGGGGTGTTGCTGCGTGCCGATTCCCTGGCCGAACTCTCCGCCCGGGTCTCCGCCCTCACGGCGCAGCGGCGGCTCCGCCTGCAGCTTGCCCAGCTCCAGCGCCGGGTCCGGATGCGGGACCGGGAGCAGGAGGAGGAGCTGCGCTCGGCGGCCCAGATCCAGCGCAGTCTGATCCCCGCCCACCTGCCGGACATCGACAACTACCGGTTCGCCTGGCACTTTCAACCCTTCGAGAGGATCGGCGGGGACCTGTTCAACGTCATGCAGCTCGACGAGGACACCGTCATGGCCTACCTCTTCGACGTCAGTGGCCACGGCGTTTCCTCGGCGATGGTCTCGGTCTCCGTCCACCAGAGCCTGTCGCTGCATACCGGACGGATCGTCAAGCGGGTCTACGTCGCCCCCCCCTATTACAAGATCCTCTCGCCGGCCGAGGTCCTCGGTGAGCTCGAGCGGGAATATCCCTTCGAGCGTTTCGAGAAATTCTTCACCATCACCTACCTGCTGCTGACCATCTCCACGGGGCGGGTCCATTACAGCAGCGCCGGGCATCCTCCGCCGGCGGTGGTGCGCCGCAACGGCAGCGTGGAGCTGCTGCGGGCCGGCGGCGGCCTGATCGGGCTCGGCGTCGGCGCGCCATTTGTCGAGGGGGAAATCGTCCTGGGCGCGGGGGACCGCCTCTATCTCTATTCCGACGGGATGATCGAGGGGGCCAACCGCCAGGGTGAGCAGTTCGGTGCGGAGCGGTTCTTCGGCCTCCTCGGGTTGCTGTGGGACCAGCCGCTGCAGGCGGGGTGCAGGCAGGTGGCCGAAAGGGCACGGCAGTTCGCCGAAGGGCGGCCGCCGCAGGACGACCTGACCCTGGTCGGCATCGAGTATTTCGGCGATTAGCCGCCGCCGAAACGGCGCTGGGTCACTTCCGGCGCCAGATCGAAGTGGGAAAACTCCATGGTGAAGGTGCCCCGCCCCTTGGTGGCGCTGCGCAGTTCCGTCATGTAGCCGAACATTTCCGAAAGGGGCACCAGCGCGGCAATCGTTTCGCTGTCGGCCCGGCTGTGCATTCCCACCACCCGCCCCCGCTTCTGCTGCAGCGCGCCGAGGACCCGCCCCGCATATTCCCCGGGAACGATCAATTCCAGACGCATCACCGGTTCGAGCAGGGCCGGCGCCCCGTCGCGGGCAGCCAGCGCCAGGCCGCGCTGCGCGGCGGCGCGCAGGCCGGTTTCGCTGGTCTGCGCCGGATCGTAGGGGACGCCCGTGACGCGCAGCTCGAGGTCGGTCAGCGGATAGCCGGCCAGCGGCCCGCCGCCGCACCCCTGTTCCAGGCTGCTGCGCAGGACCGCACGCAACCCGTCGGGCAAGGATGCGACCGCCGGGTCGGGGAGGACGACCGCCAGCCCCGTCCCCCGTTCCCGGGGGATGAGCCGCAGAGTGAGTTCGCCGTGCTGGCTGCGACCGTCGATCTCCCGGTCGAAGACCTCGTGGCGTTCGACCGCCCGGGTCAGGGTTTCGCGGTAGACGACCTGGGGACGGCCGGTCGTCACCGCCACTCCGAACTCCCGGGCCAGGCGCTCGGCCACCACCTCCAGGTGGAGTTCCCCCATCCCGGTCAGAATCGTCTGGCCGGTCTCGGGGTCCTCCCGGACCCGAAAGGTCGGGTCTTCCCATTGCAGTTTTTCCAGCGAGGGGAGAAGCTTTTCGCGGTCGGCGACGCTTCTGGCCTCCACCGCCAGGGAAACGACCGGCTCGGGAACGGTCAGGCCGGCCAGCAGCAGGGGATGATCGGGACGGCAGAGGGTATCGCCGGTCAGGGCGTCACGCAGGCCGGTGGCGGCGACGATGTCGCCGGCTCGCGCCTCGTCGAGCCGCTCTCGGCGATGGGCGTGCATGCGGAACAGCCGCGCCACCCGCTCCTCGCCGCCGCGGCCGGCGTTGAGCAGCTGATCCCCCGGCTGCAGGGTGCCGGCGTAGAGGCGCAGGTAGGTCAACTTGCGCCCCTCGTCGGCGAGGACTTTGAAGGCCAGGGCGCACAGCGGTCCCTGCGGGTCGCAGGCCACCGCTTCCGGCGGGTCGTTGCCGCCGGGATGGGTGGCCTGCGGCGGAGGGCTCTCCGGCGGCGAGGGGAGGAAGTCGACCACCGCGTCGAGCAGCGGCTGCATTCCCTTGTTGCGCAGCGCCGAGCCGAGCAGGACCGGCTGGATCCGGCAGGCGAGGACCCCGCGACGCAGGGCCGCCACCAGCCGGGACCGATCGACGGGACGGCCCTCGAGGACGTCGGCGAGCACCGTGTCGTCGAAGTCGGCGGCGGCTTCGAGCAGCTGTTCGCGGGCCGCCCGCACCGCCGGGCCCAGCTCCGCGGGGATCACGGTACGCCGCACGGTGCTGCCCAGGTCGTCCTCGGCGAAGAAGAGGGCCTCTTCGCCGAGCAGGTCGACGACTCCGGAAAACTCCGCCTCGTTGCCGATCGGCAGCTGCAGCAGGACCGGCCGGGCGTGGAGCCGCTCCTGCAGCTGGCTCAGCACCGCCGCGTAGTCGGCGCCGATGCGGTCGAGCTTGTTGATCAGGCAGATGCGCGGCACCCGGTAGCGGTCGGCCTGCCGCCACACCGACTCGCTCTGCGGCTGCACCCCTTCGACGGCGCTGAAGATGGCGATGGCGCCGTCGAGAACGCGCAGCGAGCGTTCCACCTCGATGGTGAAGTCGATGTGGCCGGGGGTATCGATCAGGTTGAGCCAGTGCTCCTTCCAGCGGCAGGAGGTCGAGGTGGCGGTGATGGTGATGCCGCGCTCCTGCTCCTGTTCCATCCAGTCCATGGTCGCGGCGCCGTTGTGCACCTCCCCCATGCGGTGGATCTCCCCGGTGTAGAAGAGGATCCGCTCCGAGACCGTGGTCTTGCCGGCGTCGATGTGGGAGATGATGCCGATGTTGCGGATGCTGCGGATATCGGGATGGGTCATGCGCCGAGCCCCCGTAGAAATTCTATTCAGTATAGCCGAGGGGAGCTTGCGGGCAAGCAATTCCAGGGAAGGATATCAATGACTTGACGGGATGGACCAGCCGGGCCGGAGAGGCGGAGGGGCGACCCGGGAGCGGACCGGGCTCAGGCGCTCAGCCCTTTGCGGATCTGGTAGAGATCCTCCAGCTCGAGGCTGTTGAGCTCGAAGTATTCCCGCTCCAGTTCTTCGACATAGAAGCGATCGAGGCCGCTGTTGTCGAGGAAATCCTCGCGCAGGGCCGTATCCTTTTCGGCGACGATACGCGGCAGCAGGTTGTGCAGGTAGATCGCCTCCTTCTTGATGTTGACCACCACGTCGCGAAACAGGCCGGTCGGGAATCTCTCCCTGAAGAAGCCCCTTGTTGTGCAGTTCCTCGGTCACCTCCAGACGCAGGGCGTCCTGCTCGGCGCGGGTATTGTAGCGGGAGTAGAAGTTGCGGATGCGCTCCTTGACGTGGCTCAGCAGGACGTTGTAGGTCCCCTCCAGGCGGCAGAGATCCTCGATGCGCTGCAGCAGGCCCTGGACGGTCAGCCGGCCGTCCTCGATCTCTTCCAGCCCCTTCTGCAGGCAGCGGATCTTCTTGGCCCCGAACCGGCCCAGGTACTTGTTGGCGTAAATGGTGGAGAAGAAGAGGCTGTCGAAGAGTCCCGGCGCGAGGGCGTTGAAGGCCCTGCGGTTGCCGAGCAGGCTGCGCACCATCTCCTCGCCGAAGCCGGATGTTTTCCATGAAGGCCAGCTGGCTGATGGTCGCCGCGGCGTTGTCGTAGCGGTCGAAGAAGGTGACGATGTAGGAGAAGTTCTCCAGCAGCTGCAAGTCGGCGCCGTCGCGGATCTTCTCGTCGCAGGACTTGCCGGTCTCTAGCAGGATGTGCTCGAAGGTATGGTCGCGGTTCTCGCTCGCCTGGCGCTTGGCGTGGAGCAGCTTGACCATGTCCTCGTTGTCGATGCTGGCATCGATCTGCCGCTCCTGGAAAAAGAGACCGAAGAGGATCTGGCGGGTTTCGGCGATGTAGTTCTGCTCCTCGAGGTCGACCAGGTTGTCGTGCTTGAGCATCTCGTCGAGGGTATAGAAGAGGGCGGAGGGGATCTTGTTGCGCACCGACAGGGTCTTCAGCCGGGTCAGCCGCGCATTCTCCAGGCGGCCGATGCTGCCGCGCCGGTTGCAGTCGATGAGGATACTCTTGTATTCATCGACGATCCGGCGGTTGTCCGGGTGTTTGTACATCACGTCGATGCGGATCCGCTCCTGCTGGTACTTGTCGATGCCGAGGCGTTCGGCCAGCTGCTGCAGATCGGCGAAGGCCTCGTCGGGGATCGCCTTGTCTTCGAGGTAGAGTCTGGCGAAGGCGTCCCGGTAGGCCTTGTGCCTCTTGTCGATCAGCTTGACCAAATAGAGGGAGCTTTTGTGGCCGAGCAGGCCGAAGAGTTCTTCGCCGAGGCCGGCATCGTCCTCGGCGCCGACCGCGGGGCTGCGCTTGAGGAGCTTGCCGAGGAGGCGCAGGATGCCCTCCTGCTGATCCTGCAGCGAACCGCTGATCGAGCCGGTGAGAAAGAAGAAGTAATTGCAGACGGCGTTCCCCTCGAAGAAGATCCGCTCGTAGCTCTGCCCCCCCTCGGTGTGATTGGTGAAGCGGAGGTTGCCGCTGTTTTCGTAGGAGGCGCCGTAAAGCACCAGCCGGTTGCGAACGTCCCCCTTGGCCAGGTCGGCGAGCGGCTGGTCGACGCCGAACATGTATTCGCAGAAGGAACCGCCGTTGCCGCGGTGGCTGACCCCCTTGCCGTCGAGGACGAACTCGTTGCCGGGGGAGAAAAAGCGCAACCGCTCGCCGTCGACCTCGTAAAAATAGCCCCGGTAGGCGTCCCGGGCGGCGGCCGTGGCGAAGTATTCGATGGTTTCGTCGATATGGCCGTGAAGGCGGATTTCCTGATGCATACGGCTCCGTTGGTGCGCAGCCGGTTCCGCCGAGGAAACCGGGAAACAGCTCCCGCGCAGGCTACCAATCCGCGGTAGCGGGGAGTTCCAGGGTCAGTCTCTGGCCGTCGTGGGCCAGTTCGACGCCGGCCGGCAGGCCGGTATTGTCGCGGGCGTGCTCCACATCGTGGCTGAGATGGGTGAGCAGGGTCCGCCGGGCGCCGAGGCGGCGGGCGACGGCGACCGCTTCGGCAATGTTGAAATGGGTCGGGTGGGGCCGGAAGCGCAAGGCGTCGATCACCAGCAGCTCCAACCCCTGCAATTGCCGTTCCGCCGCCGGCGGGATGGCGCTGCAGTCGGTGAGGTAGGCGAGCGGGCCGAACCGGTAACCGAGGGATTTGCCGGTGCCGTGTTCCAGCTCGAGGGGGAGCACCGGCAGACCGAAGAGGCAGAACGCTGCCGCCGATGGTCCAGGCGGCCAGGTTCGGCCGGTAGCCGGGCTCCGCCGGCTCGCTGAAGATGTAGGCAAATACCCGCTGCAGTACCGCCAGGGATTCGGACGCGGCGAAGACCGGCAGGGGCGGACGGTCCGGCCGACTGAAGGTGCGCAGATCGTCGATGCCATGCACATGGTCGGCATGGGTATGGGTATAAAGGACCGCGTCGATGTGGCGGAGCCCTTCGCGCAGCGTCTGCTGGCGCAGGTCGGTCGCGGTGTCGATCAGAATGTTGCGTCCCTGCCAGGAGAGGAGGGCGCTGCAGCGGGTGCGCTGGTTGAACGGATCGGCGGAGCTGCAGACCGGACAACCGCAGCCGGGAACCGGCACGCCGGTGCTGGTCCCCGAACCGAGGATGGTCAGGGTCAGCTCCCTCGATTTCATACCTTGAAGGCGCCGACCTCTTCTTCCAGGGTCGTCGTTTGCTGGGAGAGCAGGTCGACCACCTGGTCGAGTTCCGCGGTGCGCGCCGCATTCCCCTCGGCGATGTCGCGCAGGCTGGCCACCGCGTCGACGACCTGGCGGCTGCGCTGGGTCTGCTCGCGGGTCGCCTCGTCGATCCGCTCGATCATGTTGCGGATCTTCTCCATGCTGGTGTTGATCTGGCGGCTCCCCTTGGCCTGCTCGCCGGTGCTGAGCTTGCCCTGGGAGGCGATCTCCTTCATCGCCTCGGCGGCCCGGGCGAGCTGTCTGGTGCCGTCGGTCTGCTGCTTGATGGCGGAGGCGATCTGGCCGAGCATCGAGGCGACCTGGTTGATCGAATCGGTGATCTGGCGGCTGCCGCGGGACTGTTCCTGGGTGGCGCGGACGATGCTGCGCACCTGTTCGGTCGCCTTGGTGGTGCTGGAGCGGATCTTGTCGAGAGCGGTGCCGGCGACCTTGGAGCGCTCCACCTCCTGGTGAACCCGTTCGCTGCCGGCGCGCATCGCCTGGACCGCCTCCTGGGTGCCGTTTTGCAGGTTGCCGATGATCGTGGCGATTTCGCGGGTGGAGACCGCGGTGCGCTCGGCGAGTTGGCGGATTTCGTCGGCGACGACCGCAAACCCCTTGCCATGCTCGCCGGCCTGGGCGGCGATGATCGCGGCGTTGAGGGCCAGCAGGCTGGTCTGGTCGGCGATTTCGTCGATGACGGTGAGGATCTTGCCGATCGCCTTGGACTGGCTGCCGAGGTCCTGGATGGCGCCACTGGCGCGGTCGACGATTTCACGCACGGCATTGATCCCCTCCAGGGTCTCGTCGACCGCCTCTTTGCCCTGCTGGGCATCCCTGGCGGCCTCCTCGGAGAGACTGCTGGTGCGTTCGGCGTTCTCCTCGATCTCCTTGATCGAAGCGTCAAGCTGGATGATCGAGGAGGCGGTGACCTCGGTCGAGGAGGAAAGGATCTCGACGTTTTCGGCGATCTGCTGGCTGGCCACGGACATCTCGTTGATCGAACTGGAAACTTCCTCGACGATGGCGAACAGCTTCCCTCATCTGGGCGGCGATCTCCTCGATGGTGGCGCCCAGCTCCAGGGTTGCCGAGGAGCTCTCCTCCGCCGATTCGACCAGAAAGCCGGTGCTCTCGGCGATACCGGAGATGCTCTCCTCGATCCCCTGGATGGCCCGGAACGATTCTTCCAGCGCCTGCGACTGGCGCACCGCGCCTTCGTTGACCTGTCCGGAGGAGAAGCGGATCTTCTCGGTCGCCTCGTTGAGACTGGCCGAGACGGCCCGGGTCCGGCTGACCATCTCCCGCAGCCGGGCGACGAAGCGGTTGAAGCTCGCGGCCAGGGCGCCGATTTCATCCGCGCTGTGCACTTCCAGCGAGCGGGTCAGATCTCCCTCCCCGTCGGCGATTTCCTGGAGGTTGGCGACGATCTCGACCAGCGGCCGGGTCGCGCCGTTGGCAATGGCCAGGCCGAGCAGGGTGGCGAGAATGGCGACGCCGGCCAGGATGGTCAGCAGGACGGTTTTGCCGTGCTGGCGAGCGGCCTCTGCCTGGGAGCGGTCGATGCCCAGCAGGATGCCCCGCCCGCCACTGTCGAGGGAGGTGATGAAGAGGCTGAAGGGAATCTGGCCGATAGTCGCCTTGCCTCCGCCGGTCTTGAGAACTTCGGCCAGCGGCAGTTTCCGCATGGCCTCCGAAGAGACCGCCACGATGCCGTTTTCCGAGTAAAAGGCGATTTCCGCGCCGCTCAGCCCGTTGAGCTCCTCGGCAAGCCCGTCGTCGAGAAAATCGACGCCGACCAACAGGCCGATCTGCTTGTCCTGCAACCGCACCGGGGAGGTGCTGACGATGGCCAACCGACCGTCGAACATGGACACGCCGCCGCTCGTTTTCCCCCCGAGGCCGGCCTGAAGGAGCGGATGCTCCTTACCGTCGACCTGGGAAAGGTTCGCGTTATTCCCTGTGTCCCGCAACAGCAGAGTGCCGTCCTGGTCGAGGACCTCCATCAGTCCGAGGTGGAAAATCTGTTGAATCTGGCCGACGGTTTTTTCAATCTGACTACGATCGCCGGTCATGGTGGCGTAGTAGATGGCATTCACCAGGTCGGTATTGCGCGCCACCAACTGCACCTCGTTGTCGATCTCGGTTTCCTTGACGTCGATGCTCTTCTCGGCGAAGTTGGCGACTTCTTCTCCCCGCTGCCGCATGCTCTCGTCGACCTGGCGGTTGTAAAGGTGGGCAACGATAACCAGGGTCAGGAGCAGCGAAAGGACGGAAAGGCCGATCAGACCGATGAGGATTTTCCAGCGAAGCTTGAGAGCGCTAAACATGCGAATCCCTCTGTTTGGGGGCGAGGCAGGGACGGTCATGGCCCGCGGCACGGCATCCGCCAGGAGCGGCGCAACCTGGCTGGCCCTCCGGGCCGGGGGGGGACAGCCCCGGAAAAATAACATTTAAACGCAATCCTCGCAATAGTTTATCGGTTCCGCTGCCGGGTTCCGCCGCCGCCCCGTCCATCGGCGGGGCAGCGCCCTTGTCCTGCTGCCGCTCGGGGGGTATTCTGAACAACAAAGGAAACACCATGCGACCAGGACCGCCGAAAATCCCCGATCTGTTCCGCTGTGAATTCCAGGTTGACGCCAGCGCGCCGTTCCGGCGCCATCTCAACCGCCTGGAGGTGGAGATCGGCCGCGAGGACTACCGGCATCTGAAACGCGTGGAGTTACTTGCCGAGGGGCTGGAGGAAAGTGATTTCGCAGGGATGGAAGAGATCACCGGGCGGTTGCTGGCGACCACCCAGAACAATTACAATCGCGCCCTGCTTCAGCGGCTGGGCGTGAGGATCTATCTGGAACCGGCCCATTATGCCGTCTACTACCGACTGCATGACCGCACCCTGCGCTTCGTCGCCGCCTGGCGGCAACGGGTATTGCGCTGGTTCTTCGGCCGCCTGCCGGTCGACGACAGCGGCTGGCAGGATGCCGGCGGGGCGCTTCCCGGCTTTGCCGCTCGTTACCTCCCCGACGCCGCCGGCGGAGTTCTGCTGCTGCGCCGCCAGGGCGGCCGCTCTGCCGACGAACCGCTGCTGACGGCCACCCACGGTCCCTACGATCCGCACACCCTCGAGGTGGCCCTCTATTTCCTGCGTACCGGTCGGGGCGGCGCGGCCCTGGTCAACCTCGGATTCTCCGGGCGCGAGCCTCTCTCCGACGGCAACCTGGAACGGCTCAAGGGCTGGGGGGTGCCGCTGAATCCGAGCAATATCGACGTCATCTACCCCTACGTCGATGCTCACGGCCATCCCTATTGCTACAAGCTGGAGGAGGGGTTCGGGCGGCTGGTGGCAGCCCTTGGCGGCCCGGCGCCGGAGCTGGTCATCGATCTGCATGGCTGCGTCGGTACCCGCCAGGACGATAACCGGCTGGTGGTCGGCCTCGGCGGCTTTCCGCCCTGGACGCGGAGCGAGGATTTGGGTCGGTTGGAGACCCATGGTGATGTCCTGCATCTCTTCCCGGCGTCGGCCTTGCGTTTCGGGCTCGGCTTGCTGCGGGCACTCTCTTCGGAGATCTTTATTCAGTTCTGTTCGGCCCCCCACCAGTGCTACAATTTTGCCCTCCTCGGCGGATTGCAGCTGATCGGCCGCAACCTTGACCCGCGCTGCGAGGTGGCCAGCCTGCTGCCCGGAGAACAGCGCAATTTTTTGCCGCGGGAAGATCTGCGCTGGCTTCCCGGGGCGGGCGGCAACGCCCTGCAACGCATGGCGGCGCGCAAGTTGCGCGCCGATGCCCTTTGCCTGCACGTGGAAATCCCCACTGGGGTGCGTCAACGGATGGTCTTGAAGCTGCGGGAGCTGGCGATTGCCGCCTCCCTCGATGCCAGTTCTCTTTAGGGGCTGCAAACAAATAGCAAGGGCATCTTGCAGCTTCTTAGCCCGGCAATGGTCTGCCGAAGGTCAGCGATATGCCATGAACCGCTATGTCCGTCGGGTCTTCGACACCTACGCTCTGCTGCTGCTGATCGCCGTCGCCTTGCCCCCCTGGCATGGCGAAACCTGGACCGGGGAACTTGCGGCCAGCGGCCCGATCTACGCCTGGCTGTGGGCGCCGCCGTGCCCGCCCGGCTGGCGCTTCGAACCCGATTACCCCCGTCTGCTCCTGGAAATTCTCTCCCTCTCCCTGGTGCTGGTCCTGGCCATGATCAACCTCTGGGAACCGACCGGCGGTGCCGGGCCCTACCAGGGGAATTCCCGGCCGTCATAGGCCCACAGCCGGCCGCTCGCTTCCGGGCCGAGGTCGGCCAGAACCCGCGCCAGGCCGCGGGCGCTCTCGTCCGGCTCCAGCGGAGCCTGTTCCCCGCCGATGGCGGTGCGTACCCAGCCCGGGTGCAGGGCCACCGCTATGACGCCGCGTCCGGCGAGATCGATGGCCAGGCTGCGCATCACCATGTGCACCCCGGCCTTGGAGGTGCGGTAGGCATAACTCCCCCCGGAGGAATTGTCGCCGATGCTCCCCATCCGGCTGCCCATGGCAGCGATGATCCGGCGCCGGCTGCGGGCGACGTTGTCGACCAGGGCGACGCTCAGTTTCAGCGGCGCAATGACGTTGACGCGCAGGGTTGCCAGCCAGCCGGCCTCGTCGACCGGCCCGAAACCCTGGGGCTTGGGACCGGAAACCCCGGCGTTGTGCAACAGGATATCGAGGGGCAGGTCGCCGATTTCGTGGGCCAGTTCCGCGATCTGGCGGTCCTCAACGACATCGAGGCGGTGCACGGAGAGCGCGGGATGGGCCTGGCGCAGGGTTTCAAGGGCCTGGGCCTGCTCGGGACTGCGGCAGCAGGCCAGGACCCGCCAGCCCTCCGCCGCGTAGTGCCGGGCGAGGGCCAGGCCGAGGCCGCGGTTGGCGCCGGTGAGCAGAATCGATCCGGTCATGGTCGGCTCCTTTCGATTATTCCCAGCGGTTGTCTCCCTTGCGGCGCAGGACGATGACGTCGACCTTGCCTTCATCGCTGATCAGCGACGTGAGCAGCCAGCTGACCAGGCTGATGATCAGGGACGCCAACAGGGCGCTGCCGAAGCCCTTGACAACCAGGCCGCCGATGACGCCGGAGACCATCATCAGCAGCAGGGCGTTGATGACGAAGGTAAAGAGGCCGAGGGTGAGGATGTTGAGCGGCAGGGTGATCAGCAGCAGGATGGGGCGCAGCAGGGCATTGAGAACGCCGAGCAGGGCCGCCGCGGCGAAAGCGGAGAAGAAACCGGCAACGACGATTCCGTTGAGCAGGTAGGCGGCGGCCAGAATCGCCACCGTCAGAACCAGCCAGCGCAGTAGCAGGCCCTTCATCGTCCGCTCCTCACGTGCAGGGGGTCACGATTCAAGACTGACATACCCTGCCGATTTCGCAAGGGTGGTTCAGGCCCCCTCCTGGGCCCTGGCCCAGGCATCGATGGCGGCGCCGACGTCCTCGGGCAGATCGATGAACCTCAGCCCCATCCCCGGTTCGAGCGCGGAGCGGGGGTTGTACTGGCGCGCCCAGACCACTTCGCAGGCGCAGCGGGCGCTCCGGTTGAGCGGAGGGGGAAGGGGGATTTCGACTTCGAAACGGCTGCCGGGTTCGCGGGGATTGACGGTGGCAATGAACAGGCCGCTGCGGCTGATGTTCTTGCTGTAGCCAAAAAACGTACGTTGGCCGTCGTCAAATCGCAGGCGGTAGACGATCAGGGGCGCGCGCAAATCCCTGCGCAGGTCCCCTTTGGGCGGGGCTGGCGGCTGGTTTTTCGGCGGCTGGGTCATGCCTTTATCCCGGGATAGATGGGCTTCGCATTGCAATCGCCGTCAGCCCGGGGGCGGGGCTCGGCGGCGGGGGTGGCGTTTTGGGAACGTCGCAACAGTGCAAGTTGCCTGCCGATCTCCACGGCTGGTTCGAGACCGGCCCAGGCGAAAAGCGGCGCCAAAGCCTGCTCCGCGGGAGCGCGGGGACAGGAACCGGCGGCCAGATGGTGCAGCAGACGGCGGGTCTGCAGGGCGTCGAACCAGCCATGAAAAGCCCGCGTCAGGGCGGGTCGGGTACGGTGGGTCCGGCGCAGCCGGTCCCAACAGGATACCAGACCGAGCCGCTCCAGGAAAGAGGACAATTCCGGAGTGATGCCGCCGGCGGCGGCGAGCAGCGCGGCGCCGGGAGTCTCCGGCGCCGCCCGTCCCGCCACGGCCAGCCAGTCGCGCAGTACCTCAAACGCGGCTTTGGGGTGACAGGTGACCTGCCCCGGGTCCCCGGCCAATTGCCGGGCCAGGGCCGGGCCGGTGCCGAAGGGGACCCGCTCCGAAAGGCGCGCCGCCGGTCGGACCAGGGTGCCGGCAAGGGGCGCGACGCCGCCGGTCTTGGCCAGCTGCTGCAGAAAATAGAAGTCCTCCCCGGCCCGCCGCCGGTTCATCCCCCCCGCCCGCAGGTAGGCCGTGGCGCGACAGGCGATGGTGCTGCCGATGGTCGGGTAGGCGTAGGGAGATCCAGCCAGGGTCAGGCCGAGCAGGTAGCCGCGCAGGTAGACTTCGTAGCGGCGGCTGGCCGCCTCGAGCGCAGGACCATCCCCCGGCTGGTGGCAAAAGGGGAGGGTGGCCGCACCCTCCCGGGCGGTCGCGAAATGGTCTTCGAGGGCCGGCAGATAGTTTCCGTCCACCAGCGTGTCGGCATCGAGCATGGCGAGCAGCGGTCCTCCTGAGACGCTCCAGTCGAGGCGCTCGAGAGCCAGGTCGCAGCCGAGCTTGCGGGCCAGTCCCACCCCCTCGCCGGCCGGCAGTTCCCGCCCCGCAACGGCGGCATCGACCCAGGCCAGCCGCAGGTCCGGCCAGCGCCGGTCGGGTGCGGCGAGCATGGCCAGGGTGCGGCGGTTGTCCGCTTTGGCCGCGGGGGCGGCATCGGCGCGGTGGTTGACGACGACCACCACCAGCCAGCGGGCGAGCTGCTGCGGCGGGTTGGCGGCGAGGCTGGCCAGGGTCGAAGGCAGGCTGTCCGCTTCGGCCAGCGCCGGGATGACCACCGCCCCGGCGAAGCCGTTGCCGGGGTCGCCGTCGAGACGCCAGGGGCCGCTGACGCCGTGTTTGGCGAGATAGCGCTGCCAGGGAAGGACGGTCATGACGGTCCGGGGCTTGCGGTTGTCGGGTCGTGCCAGCACCGCCAGCAGCTCCTGCCAGCGGCTCCCCGGCCCCCTCCAGCCAGTGGATCTCCACCCCCTGCCGTTCCATCCGCCGGAAGAAGGTCTCCTGGCGCTTGGCGAACTGGCCGATGTCGCTGCGCAGTTTCTGGACCATGTCGTTGCGGCTGAGCCGGCCCTGAAGGAACTGGGCGACAGGCGGTATTCGAGGCCGTAGAACTCCAGCGTCTCCCAGGGGATGCCCGCGGCGTGCAGCCTGGCCACCTCCTCGATCATCCCCGCCGCCAGGCGCTCCTCGAGGCGGGCGGCGATGCGCCGGCGCAGGTCGCTGCCGCTCCCAGCGCAGGCCGAAGACCGCCGGGCGCAGTTCCGGCGGGGGCGGGAGCTCGGCCGCGCGGCCGCTTCGCCCGTCGCGATCTCGATGGCCCGAATCAGGCGCGCCCGGTCGTCGAGGTCGGTGGTGTTGTGCTGCGCGGGCGCAGCTCCCTGAGCCGGGCGGCCAGTTCGGCCTCGTTCAACGGCGCCAGTTCGGTGCGCAGGGCCGGGTTTTCCGGGACCTCCACCAGGCGGTAGCCGCGCAGCACGGCATCGAGGTAGAGCCCGGTGCCGCCGCGAGGATCGGCAGGCGCCCCCGCCGCTGGATCGTCGGCGAGAGCGGCGAAGAAGTCGCCGCTGGAAGCCGAAGACGTTGTATTCGTCGCCGGGGTCGACGATGTCGATGAGGTGGTAGGGGACCTCGCCGTACTCGGCCAGGTCCTTGCCGGTGCCGAGGTCCATCCCGCGGTAGACCTGGCGCGAGTCGGCGGAGATGACCTCGCCGCCGAGTGCCCGGGCGGCGGCGACGCCCAGGCGGGTCTTGCCCGAGGCGGTCGGCCCGAGGATGACGAGCAGATTGAAATCGGTGCAAGGTTCAAGGTTCAAGGTCCAGGGTCAAAAGTGAAGAGTGACAAGTGCAAAGCCGAAGTACGGACTACGAGGATTCCAATTCAGGATTCGCAAATGGGCGTTCCAGATGCCTTCAGTACACCACCGCCGAAGCCTCGGGATTGAAGGGGTTGATGCGGGTCGCCAGGGAGAACATGTAGGGATAGTCGTGCCTGGAGGTGCTGCATGTAGCCGAGCCATTCCCGGATCAGGGTGCTGTTGGCCCGCCGGATGTCGCCGTAGAGGTGCTGGAGGTCGGTCTCGGGAAGTTTGCGAAATCCTGTCCGTGCTTCGAGTTCTTCGGTCAGGTGGCAGATGGCCCACAGCAGGTCGGTGAAGCTGTCGTGTTCGAGGAGGTTGGGGTTCTGCAGCAGGCTCAGGACGAAGGGGCGCCTGGCGAGTAGATAAGCGCGAAGCTCCGCCAAGCTGGCCGGCGTCGGCGCGACAGATGGGCCTGATAGTCTTCGGCGAAGCGGGCCGCCCGCCGATAATGGGACTTGCCCCAGTGCTCGGTCACCGCGAGGTTGCGTACGAGGTCGGGCGCTTCGCCGCAGAAGGCATCGACGCGGCGCAGAAAGCCGGCGCCGACCTCGCTCATGAAGGCTCCGATGACCATGTTGAGCTTCTTGATCAGCGCCTGTTTTTCCCGCTCGTTGAGCAGCCGCTCGATGATCAGGGTGACCAGCAGCACCTGCACCGGGACAAAGCCACCCCCACCCCCAGGCTGAAGGCGAGGGTCCCGGGCGTCGCGGAACAGGGCGACATGGGCGAGACCCAGCAGCAACGAGAGCCCCACCAGGGCCAGGGCGGTGCAGACCTTCCAGGACATTCGAACCATGCAGGAACATTCCTTTCCATCAAAAACGTTTTCCGGAAGTCAATTTATAGGCTTTTCAGGGAGAATTCAATACCGCCCGGCCGGAAAGCGATTCTTTCTTTGCCTTTGCCGGCCTTATCTGCTAATTTCTATAGGATTTACCCGCCCGCTTTCGGGCAACCAGACCCGAAGAGTTGAAAAATTGCCCGTGATGAAACCAGAAAACACCGCCGCTCCCTCAGACCTTCCGGTCATCCTGCCCCGTTCTGAACACACCATTTCCCGCAAGAGGATCGATGAAAACACCCTGAAGGTGCTCTACCGTCTTCACCGCAGCGGTTTCAAGGCCTTCCTGGTGGGAGGCGGGGTGCGTAACGACGCC
>CAVXNQ010000009.1:0-125331 GCA_963763205.1 uncultured delta proteobacterium
ATAACCGGCTGCGGGTTGTCAAGGACTGCCGCGTTTCCTGCCGGGTGATGCGATCTTCGGTCCAAGGGGTTAAAATGCAGTCGAAGCCTCGTCCAGAGCTCCTGCAGCAATCTCGTCCGTGTCATGGCTGTCCTCCCACTTCTCAGTCATGTGCCGGACCGATGTGTGCTACAGCTCCGGACACTCTGTCTGCTCCCGGAAAAAATAGCCTCCGATTTGACTTGCGAGAAAAGCCTGCTATAGAAATCAGAAATTTTGCTGAAAGCAACCAGGAAATATTCACCGCATGGGGGGGCGATGGATTTTCGGCGGGTTGGAGAAACGATGCTACGGGGAAACGGCTAGTGAGAGGCCGTTTCCCCGTTTTGTGTTTGCAGGGCAAAATCCCCGCAGGGCCGGCAACATGCAGTAACTGGTTGAAATGGAAGGAATTTAATCCAGGGAGGGCGAGATGGGTCGAATAGGGAGATGGATCTTCCGTCCGGAGAAGATTGCCAGGACGGTCGTTGCGGGGTTGATTCTCGCCACTTGCTGGATTCTCACGCCACGGGGCGCCTTCGGCGATACGGCCAGCTACCATTATGACGACGCCGGCCGGCTGACCCGGGTTCTCAAGGGCACTTCGGGAACCATCTATCACTATGACGAATTGGGGAATTTGCTTTCCGTCACCAGTTCGACAACCGCCGCCGTCCCGCCTATCCTTGACAGTATTAATCCCAATGTTCTTTTCGTCGGTTCTACTCTGCTGGTCAGTATTTCGGGCCAACACCTTCTCGCCACTGATTCCGTCATATCCAATAATCCTGCTCTGACCATCAACAACGTCTTTGTCACCGACTCAGAAATCACAGCTGAAATGACCGCCACTGCCAGTGGGCCAGCAACAATTACTGTCAATACCCCTAACGGAAGTGCGAACTTGGAGCTACCATCTCCGATTCGATTTTGAAGTTAACCCCGGGGCAATTGGCAATAACGCCCGGCTCAAGCGGGTACCTTTCCGCCAGTATCGACCCGCCTCTGGCTAACCCCCTGACGATCAATATTACAAACAGTAAACCAGCG
This sequence comes from uncultured delta proteobacterium, assembly GCA_963763205.1. Lineage (GTDB taxonomy): Bacteria > Desulfobacterota > Desulfuromonadia > Desulfuromonadales > DDH964 > DDH964. The sequence continues at coordinate 1,069 of CAVXNQ010000009.1, forward strand.
GTTGCAAACGTTCCAGCGATAGTCACCATTCCCGTTACGGGTTTAGTGGATTTCACGGTAGATGGTTTGACAGAGGGTGTTGCCACCATCGGCGCCGGGGACTCGCGTTCGGCTGTAATTGTCAGTGCACCATTTGCCGGAGATGTTTCGGGTCTTTCGACAGGTAAATTCAGTGTATATATCGATGCACCTCATTCAGGAACGACACCGACCTCAGCTCGTCCAGTAAGTATTTATGTAGACGCAACCCCTGAAGGTTCGACATCAGTATCTCCAAGCCGGTGAGCGTGTTTTTCAGTTCCGGTTCCAACCAGGAATGGCCCACCTCGACTGTTGCCCGCCCGGTGAGCATTTACCTCGATGCCCCTGCTGCAGGCCTCTTTTCGGGTCTGTCCAGACCGGTGAGTGTGCATATCGACAGTCCCCGAGTCTCCCACGTCGAAAATGATTCCAAGCATGTGAGCGTCTACATAGAAGCGCCGACAGATGATCCGTCAACTACGATTACGCAGCCAGTTTCAGTCCAGATTCAATAATGCGGAATCTCAATCTTGAGCAGAGGAGGAGACGAGATGAGAAGGGCGTTTTAGTGGCAATCATGATCTTGGCCGTTGGAACTACAGCCCATGCCCAGTTTATCAGCGGCAGTACAGGGGCCGATGGAGCCTTTTTCTCCCTCAGCCAATATAGAGGTCGTATTGCCTTCTGACGGCGTTCTGAATTACACGACGGTCGATATCCCTGCCGGCGTGACCGTAACTTTCCAGCAGAACGACGGGAATACCCCTGTTTTCATATTGGCCACGGGAGATGTAAATATTGCTGGAACTGTTAGCGTCGACGGAGTGGTCCGGAACCAGTACGAGCAATGGCAATGGTGGGCCTGGCGGCTTTGATGGTGGATTTGCTGGTGGTTCCGGCGTGTATGGTGGCAAAGGCCTGGGGCCGGCGGTGGCGGGGCGGCGGTATGAACGGTGGCGGCGGCGGATACGGTACCGTCGGTGGTTCCAGTGCGATGGTGGCGCGGGTGGAGGCGTTTATGGGAACGAAAGATTGCTGCCGTTGATTGGCGGCTCTGGAGGCGGGGGGCGGCGGCTAATCTACGCGATCGAAACGGTGGCGGCGGTGGGGCGCAATTTTCATTGCCTCATCTGGCATACATAAGTGTCACTCGGGTCAATTACCGCCAAAGGCGGCGGAGGTTAGTCTTAGGTTACTGGAGGTTGCGGTAGCGGGGGAGCCATCAAACTGGTTGCCAACACAATTTCGGGCAATGGTACAATCTTGGCAACTTGGCAGCTACTAATGGAGTTCCCGGTGGCCGAGGACGCATCCGTCTTGAGGCTGTTCACGATCAGCAGAACTGCCGGCACCGATCCTGCATATTCCTACGGTGCACCCGGCAGCATCTTCGTCGCCAACCCGCCGAGTCATCAGCATCACTTCCGTCGCAGGCACGGCCGTTCCTGCCAATCCCACCGGCGCCTACAACCAGCCCGACATCATGCTTCCGAATACCACGATCAACCCGGTGACAGTCGATGTTGCCGCCACCAATATCCCCGTCGGTACGACGGTAAAGGTCTGGGTCCTTCCGCAGTACGGCAGTGCCGCCAGCGTGGACACCACTCTCGCCGGCACCGACCAGGCTTCGACCGCAACCGCCAACGTGACTCTCTCCACCGCCTATTCGAATATCGTTACCGCGGAAGCAACCTTCACCGTGCAACAGGCAATGCTCTGGAACGGAGAGGAAATCGAAAAAGTTCGGGTGGCAACGACAATGGGTGGTGAAACGAAGTTGGTTTACATCACCAAGTCCGGCAAGGAAATCCCCGGAAACCTCCTGGCCAGCACGATGAATTGAAATCGCTTACCGACCGGCATTCATTTTTCCAAACGCCAGGATAAACCGGTGAGGGGAGGGTCTGACTATGCGGTTCATGGGACCAACGATGGTGGTAGCGATCTTACTGGTCTTTTGCTCCGGGGCACAGAGCTACGACTATCGGTTCTCTGCGGAAATTTTCCTGGAATCGAACGCCTCCACCGTCGCCGCCAACCCAGTTACCGACACGGCTGCCGTCGTCAGCAGGGAAGGCGGCAGGCTCACTCTCGTCGATCTGGCTTCGGCGGCCATCACGGCCGAAGTGGATCTAGCTGAACGACCGGCGGGTCTCGCCGTTTACCGGGGCGGCAACCTGGCGCTGGTTGTTTCCGATAAGGGTACGTTATGGATGTTCGACCTTGCCGGCGGGGAGCTGAAGAAGTCCATCGAGGTCGGGGAAGCCGTCCATGATCTGGCGATGGACGAAGACCGCCGGGAAGCCGTTTTAGGCTTGGACGGCGGGTTGAAGACAGTCGACCTGGCAAGTGGAGTTTTGTCGCCGCTCCATGAGATTCCCGGGCAGGCCGTCAAGATCCTTCCGGGGCAAGAGTCCTGTGCCGTGGTGGCACGGAGCGACGAAGGCGATAGTCTGCTGCTTGTGGACCCGACGACCGGGCAGTCGAGCAAGACGGTTCCCCTGGAGGGGGAGGTCGCCAGCCTGGATCAGGACCAGGGCCTCGGGCTGCTTCTGCTCACCCTCAAGGGGCGGCCGGAACTGCTGCTCTTCGACCGGAATACATTGCAACCTCTCGGCGCCGTGCCGACGGAAGGCCCGACGGAGGTCATAGCGGTCAATCCTTCCACCCATGCCGCTTTCCTCGCCGCGGCCGGCGGCACCCTGGCGATCGTCGACCTGGCGAAGAGCGCCTTGGTGGAGACGGTACGCCTCTTCGAGGAGATCGGCCCCCTTGCCGTCGACCCCGCCCGCAACCTGGCCCTGGTGGGGCACGGGAACAGCCTTGCTCTGGTGCAGTTGGAAAACCCCGTCCCCGAACTCAAGGATATCCTTCCTCAGGAAGCAACGGCCGGGGATGCGGGGGTTTCACTCTCCCTGACCGGCTCGAAATTTATCCGGGATTCGGAAGCACGTTTCGGGGATAGAGCCCTCTCGGGGTCCTTCGAGAGCAACGAGCGGCTCCAGGCGAACGTCCCCTTGAGCGCGCTTGAAATTCCCGGCGACGTCTCGGTGAAGGTCAACAACCCGGCGCCAGGCGGTGGCGCTTCCAACGAGTTGACCTTCCGGGTCCTGACCCCCCTGCCGCAGGTGGCGGCGGTCGTCCCCGCCACGGTCGCCGTCGGCGGACCCGCCTTCAACCTGCGGATCGAGGGGAAGAACTTCATGCCGGCATCTTCCGTCAGCATCGGCGGGCATCGACTCGACGTGAAGTTCATAAGCAGCACCGTGCTGGAGGCCGCGGTTGCCCCAGCCCTCATCCCCTCCGAAGGAAACTACTTCGTCTCCGTCACCAACCGCGGCGAGACCACCCTCACCTCGAATGCTGCTTCTCTGGCAGTCGTCGCGGCCGATGAAGTTCCCGCCGAAAATGGGGCCACCGCGACGGTTTCCCTCGGAACCGGCTCGCTGACCGGGCGGATACTCAACACGGAAACGTTCTCCATCGAAGGGGTGACGATCAAGGTCGCGAAACCTCTCCACACGAACCGACGGGATGGGCGAATTCCGGATCGACAACATCCCGGCCGGGCGCCGGGTGGTGCTGATGGACGGCTCGACGGCGATCGAACCGGGCAGTCATTATCCGACCATTCCGATCAGCGTCGACATCGTTCCCAATACGGTAAACCCCCTGCCGTTCCAGCCCTACCTCCACCGGCAGAAGAACTACAACTTCGCCAGTATCGACCCGGGACGCGACACCATCCTCAAAGACCCGGAGGTGCCCGGTTTCGAGATGCGCATTCCTGCCGGCGTCAACATCACCGGCTGGGACGGCAAGCGCAACCTGCGGGTTTCGGTGCGCACCGTCCCCACCGACCGACTGCCCATCAAGCCGCTTCCCAAGGGAGTTTTTGCCCGCACCGTCTACATGTTTTTCTTCGACAAGGTCGGCGGCGGCGTCGCCGACCGCCCCATCCCGGTCAAGGCGCGCAACGACATAGGCTTGCTTCCCGGGGAAAAGGCCATTCTCTGGTATTACGACGAGTCTCCCGTCGACGGGATGGCCCCCAACGACTGGGCCATCGCCGGCACCGGAACGGTCACCCCCGACGGCAAGTACATCGTTACCGATCCGGGCACCGGCATCCCCAAGTTCTGCTGCGGTGCTACCGTCTTTGGGGGTTCCAGTGCGGGCTCTGGGGCCAGCGGGCCGTCCGATTCCGGCAGTGCATCCGACCCTGGTAGCCCTGCTGGGTCTGGTGGTTCCTCTGGGGCTGGTGGCACCCCTGGATCTGGCAGCGGTGGAGGACCCAGTCCCAGTGCTCCCGCCAACCAAGCCGGCGAACCGGTCAACCTGGCAACGGGCTATTACATACATGAAAAGGTCGATTACCGGGTCGACGGGCTCATCCCGGTCGTTATCAAACGGACCTACCGCTCCGGCGACAATGGCTACGGGGCCTTCGGCAAGGGGACCTTTTTCGGTTACGACTGGTGGGCGGGCGTTTACAGCGACATGATTCTGCTGCTCATGCCTGGAAACTACCAGTACCGTTTTTACAAGCAGCCTGACGGGACGTTCATCGACGATTCCGACCCGGCATACATTGGCGATGTCTTTTACAACAATGGCGACAACACCTATACCCTGAAGAGGAAGAATGGCTGGAGCTACACCTTTGGCGGAGACCGGCTGCTCAATGAAATCAAGGATCCCAACGGCAATGCGTTGACTTTCTACAAGGAGGTCGACGGCAACATCTCCAGGATCGTCATGCCCGACGGCCGGGAAATCAATATCAACTACTATATTCGCGATCGGGACAACATCGGCAGCATATCGGGGCCGTTCGGAACGGTCACCTACACCTACTACAATACGGGCGCGGGCGGGAAACTCCAATCGGTTCAATATCCGGACGGCTCCTCGATCAGCTATACCTACGACGCCTCCGGCCGCATGGATTCTGTCACCGAAAACGGCAAACTAGTCGTCACCAACACCTACGATGCCGACAGCCGAATCGTAACCCAGGCCTTTCCGGACGGAGGTGTCTACACGTTCAACTACACCCTTGCCGGCGGCTTCGTCACCGAAACCGCCATGACCGCGCCGAACGGCGCGACGACCAGCTGGAGACTCTACGACGACGGTGGAACCTTCTACGATAACTACATCGTGGAAAAGACCACGCCGGACGGGACAACCGTCTACCATCGCGATCCCGCCAGCAACCGGATCACCTCCGTGACCGATCCGCTGGGAAGAACGACTGCCTACACCTACGACGCCAGGGGCAGGATGCTGTCGCTGACCGACCCGCTGGGGAATGTCACGAGCTACCAGTACGAGGATGCCTGCAGCCGGGTGACGAGAATCACCGACGCCCTGGGCAAGAGCACCGACTTTGCCTATACCTTCGCATCCGGCACCTGCCGACTCACTCAGGAAGAGATCCGCGACCCGCTGCAGAACCTCACCACCATCGCCTTCAACGGCTACGGCCTCCCCGCCAGCATCACCGACCCCAACGGCAACGCCACCACCGTCAGCTACGACGCGACTTTCCCCGCCAAACCCGCCACCATCGCCGACGCCCTCGGCGACACCGTCCGCTACGCCTACGACGCTCTGGGGCGAGCCACCACGATCACCGACGCCAAGGGTCTTACCACTGCCTACGGCTACGATACCGCCAACCGCGTCACCGGCGTCACCGACCCGCTGGGCAACCTGACCCACTACTCTTACGACTTGAGCGGCAATCTGGTCATGGTCATGGACCCCAAGGGGAGCATCCTCCGCTACGAGTACGACGACCGCAACCGGATCACCAGAATGATCGGTCAGCTCGGCCGGGAAGAAACCTACGCCTACTACCGCGACCTGGAGATCACCCCGACCACCGGCGACAACTTGAAGAGCTTCACCGACCGCAAGGGGCAGACGACCACCTTCGACGAGTACGACCGCATGGGACGCCTGAAACAGGTGACCTACGGCGATGCCTCCACCACCCAGTACACCTACGACACCGCCGGGAGGGTGACGGACATCACGGATTCCCTCTCCGGCAGCATCGCCTACACCTACAACGATTACGGCTGCGGCAGCTGCTCGGGCAGCGCCCTCGACCGGGTCGCCTCCGAGACCACACCCGGCGGCACCGTCAACTACACGTATGACGCTGACGGAAGAAGGACGACCATGACCTTCCCCGGTACTCCCGACGTCACCTACACCTGGGACGACGCCGGGCGGTTCGTCGACATCAACCGTAGCATCGGCGGGACGGCGAAGGATTTTGCCATTACCTACGACAACGCCGGCCGCCGAACCACCCTGCAGGTCCCCCTCTACCGGGCTAAAGGGAAATGGAATTATCTCACCACCACCTACGGCTTCGACACCGCCAACCGCCTGACCAGCCTGCTGCACCAGAACCCGGCCGGCACCATCGAGAGCTTCGCCTGGAGCTATGATCCCAACGGTAACCGCACCAGCGTCAGCCAAGCGGCGACCATCCCCCTGGCGACTCCCCTCGCCAGTACCGACTACGACGAAGCCAACGAAATGCTGGCCCTCGACGGCTCCGCGCTCAGCTTACGACGAGAACGGCAACCTGGAAACCCGGACCGACGCCTGCGGCGCCACCAACTACACCTGGGACGGCCGCAACCGCCTCACCAGCATCAGCGGCTTCCATAAGGATTGCACACAGCTGAATGCGTCATTCCAATACGACGCTCTCAACCGCCGAACCGAAAGAACCGTGAACGGCGTCACCACCGAGTACGTCTACGACGGCTGGGACATTCTTCGGGAAACTACCGCCGGCGTCACCACCGACTACACCCACACTCTGAATATCGACGAGCCGCTGGCCCTGGAGCGTAGTGACGGTACAATTCGTTACTACAAGGCCGACGCTCTCGGCTCGATCATCGCCTTGACCGACGAAAACGGCGCGGTCACCACCAGCTATGCCTACGACGCCTTCGGCAACGTCACGGTGAGCGGCAGCGACGCCAATGCGATCCAGTACACGGGGCGGGAGAATGACGGGACGGGATTATATTACTATCGGGCGAGGTATTACAGCCCGGGGATGCGGAGGTTTATCAACGAGGATCCGATCAGGTTGTTCGGAGGGATCAATAGCTATGCGTACGTCCAAAACAATCCGGTTAACTGGATTGACCCTTCGGGGTTATTTGGGATAACCGTTGGCTTTGAGGGGGCAGCTGCAGCTTTTGGCTTTGGTGGGATGGGCGGAATATACGGCAATTTCGCTCACAACCCAAGTCTACCCTGGTACCAAGGGTGGTCTTCATCCGTAACTATCATTGCGGGCGGCGGCGCTGCCGCCTCAGTAGCGGGGGTAGGAGGTGGTGTTCATATCGGTGGCAATAACGCATGTGACGTCGATCAGCTAAATGGCCCCTTTATCAATGCTGGTAGAGCTGGATTAGGGGCCGTATCAGTAGGCGGTTTTAGAAGTTTAGATGGGAGTGTTAGTGGCGGCGGCGTTACTGTTGGGCCTTCATTGGGGTATATTGGAGCCATTGGTGGCGGTACCTACACATGGACGCTTGGAGGTGGGAAATGGTGATCCCTTACCTTCAAATCGCATTGATATTATCAACAGTATTAGTCTTTGTGCTTTGGTATAATAATTATAGAAAATACTATGAAAATTTAAAGAAAAAATTTAATGACGAATTTATTAAGATTGTAAGAAAAGATAGAATTATTGATGCAGCAGGCGAGTGGATTAGATGGCCGGTTGGATCAGCGTGGGTATTGTTGTCAATTTTTAATTTTGCCGAGGATTATGGTGATATAGGAATAAAGAAAACTAAAATTAGGTCATTATTATTATTTATAATATTGGCAATTTTATTTTCTTCATCTTTAGTCATTTCTTTATTCAGCGTGAGAGGCCAATGATCAAAAGAGGGTCGTAAGGGTCGCGTCTCAAGTGCGGCCGGGCAAGGTCGCGTAAATCTAGCGCGGAGAAATTAGGGACACTCCCCGGTTTTCGGGACGGAGGGGACGCTGGAGAGTGGCTATGGGGTCTACCATCGGAATTAGCAGATGGCGGGGCACCCCTGGATTTGGTAACCTTTCTCTGACGGGGGTGTGGCTCTTGGGGTCAGTGACCTGTTCATTCAGGCTCACTTCGGCCTGAAATGCCGCCCCCGTCCTTTGCATCATCCGGCGGGTCGACCGGGATGGTGCCGAACGTGTGGCTCTGGAAGTAGACGTGACCCAAGGATGATGTCCCTTGGTTTGTTCTACCGAAAGGAGCCATTCATGTTTTCTCCTATTCCTTTGGATATCCGCGTCTGTGTCGATGTCGGCTGCAAGTCCCACCAGGTGGCGGTGGGGCTGTCCACGGGTGAGGTGATCGCCGAATTCAGCATCCGCCATCATCCGGAAGGGTTTCGGACCTTCTTCGCCAAACTGGAACAGCTTGAACAGCAGTATCAGTGCCCGGTCCGGGTGGCCATGGAAGGCTACAATGGCTACGCACGACCCCTGGATGCCATGGTGCTGGCGCGGGGCTGGCAACTAAACAAGGTCCAAGTTGGGTCAGGATTGCAAAGTTGCAAACTTGAGGTTGCATTCCCTCATGCCACGTAAACCTCGAATCCATTTTCCTGGTGCCGTGTATCACGTGATTCTGCGCGGGAATGCGCGGCAGGACCTGTTTTTCGATGCGGAAGATCGGCGGCGCTTCTTTATCTTGCTGGAGGAGGGAATAAGCCGGTATGGCTTCCGCACGCATGGCTACTGCCTCATGACCAACCATGTCCATCTGGTTCTACAGGTTGCCGAATCACCTCTCTCTCAGATCATGCAAAACCTTTCCCTGCGATACACGAAGTGGGTGAATTGGCGGTATGACCGGATAGGGCATGTCTTTCACGGCAGGTATAAGGCGATCCTCGTGGAGGTGGATTCCTACCTTCTGGAGCTCGTCACCTACCTGCATCTGAACCCAATACGCGCCAAGATGGCATCGAGCCCGATGGACTACCCATGGAGCAGCCATCGTGCGTACCTGGGTCTTGAGCAGACGCGCTGGCTCACGACCGATTTTGTGCTTTCCCAGTTTGCCGGCGGACACGAGAAGGCGCGAGAAGCGTTCCAGCATTATGTGTCGGACCACATAGGGGAGGGGCATCGGCCGGAATTTCACGGGACAAATTGCGTTGACAGCCGCGTCTTCGGTGACGACACGTTTGTAGACCAGGTTCTTCGAGCGGAATCGGAACCAGCCACACGTCCGAATATCGAGAACGTACTGGCTGCGGTGCAAAAGGCAACTGCGGTAACAATAGAAGAGATGACCGCTTCGGGGCAGACAAAACGAGTTTCCGAGGCCCGAGCCCTGGCAGCATGGGGGGTGCTTTGCTTTAGCGACGCAACATTGACGGAACTGGGAAAGAGATTTTCAAGAGATGTTACTTCCCTGAGCTCCGCGACGAAACGTTTGAAATATAGAGCCCGAACAGACGTCGCGCTTGCTGCACGAATGGAGGAAGTGAGACTAAGGGCGGCAAGTTTTGCAACTTTGCAATCCTGACCCGAGTGCGGCCCTTTGGGCCAACGATTACCACTTATCCATAACCCAATTAGGGGTGCTATTAATTGCTACTATCAGATGATAAGAGAAAAACTGCTGTTTTCGTTGCATTTGGTTTTATTCTTCAAGTTGTTTCTCATGAAATAGGGGGGTATTGTCTCGCACCAAGGTTAGCAGAGGTTTTCCCTAAAGTACCTTTGATTACCCTTGGAATGTTGTCTTCCTCTGCGATATCTCCATTAATAGCCATAACCTACTTCTTCCTGATTTCTAAATTTGTCCCGAGAATTGCCATTGACAAAAATGTTATTTTTGTTTCTTTATCTGGGATAGTGCTGGCATATTTTGTAATATTGGGTGATATTTTATTTATTGGAAGGTATATTCAATTAGCACAGGACATAATTTCTGTTAAGGGAAAGTGGTATTATCTGACCTTGTTTTTGCTTATTGTCTGGGGTCCTTTACTTGAAGAAACTTTGTATAGAGGCTATATTTTTGAGATTTTAAGGAAAAACTGGGGGAATGTTTTGGCTACCTTGTTTTCAAGTATTTTATTTGTTATTTTTCATGGAATTTGGGGGGAATTAAATTTTTCGCTTGTTTTCATTTTTTTGTACTCAATATTATTCACTTGTATTTATATTCAAGGGGGGCTAGTTTCGTCAGTATTAGTACATTCTTTTGTAAATTCTTTTTTATTCTACGTAAATATGAGTAATTGAGAGTCTGTCAAACTAACTGTGTACCCGCCTTTTCAGTAGACCAGGTTAAGCGGCACCCGATCTTCGCCGAGCAGTGCAAATGGGGTCAGACTTTGTAAATGGTTATTTGAGAAGATGGGGGGAACGCTGGTGACCTGTTGACTTGGCCGTATTGCTTGCTTCCCTTTCACCCATGCCACGAGCCGCGCGAATCGATGTATTGGATACTCTCCAACATGTCATTGGGAGCGCAAATGGGGTCAGGCTTTGCAAATGGGTATTTGTGTGATATAAACTCCCATGGCCCGCAAACCCCGCATCCACTATCCCGGCGCCGTCTACCACGTGATCCTCCGCGGCAACGGCAAGCAGAACATTTTCTTCGAGGAGCAGGACCGCTATCGGTTCTATCTTCTGCTGCAGGAGGGGATCGAGCGTTACCGTCACCTGGTTCACGCTTTTTGCCTGATGACCAACCACATCCACCTGGTCGTCCAGGTCGCCGACATCCCCCTTTCCCGCATCATGCAGAACCTCTCCTTCCGCTATACCCGCTGGGCCAACTGGCGACACGACCGCAGCGGCCATCTCTTCCAGGGGCGCTACAAGTCGGTGCTGGTGGATGGCGACTCCTACCTGCTGGAGCTGGTGCGCTACGTTCATCTCAACCCGGTCCGGGCAAGAATGGTGACCGCTCCGGAGGAGTACCCGTGGACGAGCCATCGCGCCTACTGTGGGCGGGAGGTCATCCCCTGGCTGACGACGGAACCGACGCTGTCGATGTTTTCAGCGAAGAGAGCAAGTGCCCTTCGAGCCTATGTCGCCTTCATCCGGGACGGACTCGCGGGAGGGCGGCGGCCGGAGTTTCACGGGGAAGGAGTCGCCGACAGCCGCGTCTACGGAGACGATGCCTTCGTCGCGAGGATGACGGGCGAGAGAGAAGAGAATTTTGGCAAGGTATCGGTCGAGGAAATCATCTCGGCTGTCTGCGGGAGGTACTCCCTGCCACCGGAGGACCTCGCCCGGCCGGGGAAGGAGCGGACTGCCGCGCAGGCGCGCTCCATGGCCGCGTGGATCGTCCAGGACCTGCCGTCGGTCACGCTGCGGGAACTCGCCGAGCGAACCGGGCGCGATGTTTCGTCGCTGAGCGCGGCGGCGCGGCGGATGCGGAATCGGTCCATCGCGGCGCTGGAACTTTTGCGGGAGAAGGAGGAACTGCTCGCAAAAATCACAAAATACAAAGCCTGACCCCACTTTTCACTCTGACCCCACTTTTCACTCTCCCGGTTCTGGTACAGCGGGTTGGGGAGGCGCTTGGAATCACAGCGGAAGAGATCAGGGGGCCAGGCCGATCAAAAGCGGTGACCGCCGCACGGAGCCTGATCAGTTATCTTGGCTATCGGAAAATGGGCCATGGCGGTGAGGCAATCGCAAGGGCGCTCGGGATAACCCGATCGGGTGTCTGTCGCCGGAGCGTGGCGGGAGAGGAACTGTTCCAGTCGGATGCGCGGTGGCAGGGCCTGATTTCCTGAGAAAGTCAACAAGTCACCAGCGTCCCCCCCCCATCAACCCCCCCGGTCGTCTCCAGCCTTCTTGCCCCACGCGGGAAAATGATTGACCGCCTCCGACCCTTCGGTTATAAAAGACCCCTATATTCAAAACCCTGTTTTGGAGGAGGTTGTCATGCATTTAGTTGATCAGATCAAGGCCAAGGCCCGCCAGAGCCTGCAGACCGTGGTACTGCCGGAGGGCTACGACGACCGGATGGTCCAGGCCGCGGGGCAGATCGTTTCCGACGGCCTGGCCAAGGTGGTGCTGCTCGGCAATCCGGCGACCCTGGAGGCCAAGGCGAAGGAGCTGGGCGCTTCGCTGGCCGGGGTGGCCCTGCTCGATCCCAAGTCCGCTCCCAAGCTCGAGGCTTACGTCGACGAACTGGTGGAGCTGCGCAAGAAGAAGGGACTCTCCCGTGAGGAGGCCAAGGCGCTGCTTACCGGTGACGACAACCTCTACTTCGGCGCGATGATGGTGCACAGGGGGGATGCCGGCGGGGCCGTCGCCGGGGCCTTCAACACCACCGGCGACGTGCTGCGCGCCGCCTTCCAGGTGATCGGCACCGCACCGGGGATGAAGACCGTCTCCTCGGTCTTTCTGATGGTCACCAAGACCCCCGAGTTCGGCGAGAACGGCACCCTCCTCTTCGCCGACTGCGCGGTCAATCCCAATCCCGATGCCCAGGCCCTGGCCGAGATCGCGGTGGCCACGGCGCGCAGCTGCCAGAGCTTCCTCGGCGTCGAGGCGCGGGTGGCGATGCTCTCCTTCTCCACCAAGGGGAGCGCCAAGCACGCCGATGCCGATAAGGTCCTTCAGGCGCTGGAGATCGCCAAGGGTCTCGATCCCAAGCTGCAGATCGACGGCGAGTTGCAGGCCGACGCTGCCCTGCTGCCCAAGGTCGGCGCCAAGAAGGCGCCCGGCTCGAGCGTCGCCGGCAAGGCCAACACCCTGATCTTCCCCGACCTCGACGCCGGCAACATCGGCTACAAGCTGGTCGAGCGCCTGGCCGGGGCCGAGGCGGTCGGCCCGATCATTCAAGGGCTGGCCAAGCCGGTCAACGACCTATCCCGCGGCTGCTCGGTGGACGACATCGTCAGCGTCGCGGCGATTACCGCGGTACAGGCGCAGGGATAAAGGCAGTTTTGAGTTTTAAGTTATAAGTTTTGAGTTGCTAGGCAATGAAAGAGGCCGGCGGGATTCCCGTCGGCCTCTTTCATTTGGAGATCCATTGTCGCCGGTCAGGCGACGCGGCGCAGCAGGCCGCTGGCCCAGGAGAGGCCGACGCCGAAGCCGCTGAGGGCGATGGTCTTGACCGCCGGGTCGGCGAGCTCGCTCTGCAGCAGCAGGGGGATGGTCGAGGCGCAGCTGTTGCCGAAACCGCAGATCGCAAAGGGGACCTTGGAAAGTGGCACGCCGAGTTTGCGGGCGATGGTCTCGACGATGATCTTGCTCCCCTGGTGGAGAAGGAAGCGGTCGATGTCGGCAATCGCGATGTCGTTCCGGCGCGCCATCTTTTCAATGTCGGGAGGAATGGTCTTGGCCGCGAAATTGAAGACCGCCCGTCCGTTCATGTAGAGCTCGCCGTCCCGGGCGATCAGCTTGTCGAACTCGCTCCCCATGGTGCCGAAGGTGAAGCGGCCGGGAACAAAGACGGGGGTGGTGGAGATCAGCGTCGCCCCGGCGGCGTCGCCGAAGAGCAGGGCGGTGTTCTTGTCGTCGGGATTGACTACCTTGGAATAAGGGTCGGCGGTGATCAGCACCCCCTTTTTCATGCCGTTGGCGGCCATGAAGGCGGTGACCACCGAGAGCCCGTAGACGAAGCCGCTGCAGCCCAGGGAGATGTCAAAGCAGGCGCAGCTCTCCGGCAGGCCGAGGCGGCCGTGGACCAGGGCGGAGGTGTGGGGGATGGCGTAGTCGGGATTCTGGGTGACAACCACCAGCGCCTCGACCTCCTCCCGGCGCAAGCCGCTGCGCGTCTCAAGATCGGCGTAGGCGCTCAGACAGAGGTCGGAAGTCTCCTCTTCGGGGCTCTTGCGGGAGACGCGGTGGACGCCGATCTTTTCCTCGATGAAGTGATCATCGATGGCGAACTGCGCCTTGCGCTCGTAGTTGGAGATGCGGGTTTCCGGGACATAGCTGCCTACGTTTTCGATGCCGAGTATGCTCATCATTCCTTCGCTGGCCCGATTCGGAGCCGGGCGAGAGAGAGGCCGGCGGGGGTCGCCGGCCTCTCTGACCAAGTGGTGTAAAGGGGCCCGGATTATTTTCTCTGGAACTCCGGGCTGGAAAACGAATAGGTGAAATGCATGTGGTCGGTATAGGTCCCCTCGAGGATCGCCACCACGTCTTCGGTAAAGACCAGCTCCTCGTCGGTGGGGATGACGAAGACCTTGACCTTTGATTCAGGGGTGGTGATAAGGCTCTCGCGCTTGCGGGTCATGGTGTTGCGGTTCTTCTCCTTATCGAGGACGATCCCCATGAACTCCAGGCCTTCCAGGGCCTTCTCGCGGATCAGCCAGCCCATCTCCCCAACTCCGGCGGTGAAGACCACCGCGTCGATGCCGCCGACCGCCGCGGCGTAGGAGCCGATGTACTTCTTCAGCCGGTAGGCCTCGATTTCCATCGAGAGCTGGCAGCGCTCGTCGCCGTTCTCCGCCCCCTCGATGACGTCTCGGCGGTCGGTGAACTGGCCGGTGATGCCGAGCACCCCCGATTTCTTATTGAGGATCGAGTCGATCTCTTTGGGGGTGTAGCCTTCCCGTTCCATGATGAAGGCCGGGATGGCCGGGTCGATGTCGCCGCAGCGGGTGCCCATCACCGCCCCTTCGAGGGGGGTGAGGCCCATCGAGGTGTCGACCGAAATGCCGCCCTTGATGGCGCTGTGGGAAACGCCGTTGCCGATGTGCATGGTAATGATGTTGCAGTCCTTGGGGTCCTTGCCGAGCAGCACCGCGGCCCGTTTGGAGACGTAGAGGTGGCTGGTGCCATGGAAGCCGTAGCGGCGCACGCCGTACTTTTCGTACCAGTCGTAGGGGAGCGGGTAGGTGTAGGCGTGGCGCGGCATGGTCTGGTGGAAAGCGGTGTCGAAGATCGCCACGTGCGGGACGTCGGGGAGATTGGCCTGGGCGGCCTCGATCCCGGCGATGTTCGGCGGGTTGTGCAGCGGCGCCAGGTGCTGGACTTCCTTGATCGCGTCGAGCACCGCCTCGTTGATCAGGACCGAGCTCTTGAACTTCTCACCCCCGTGGACGACGCGGTGGCCGACGGCGGAGATCTTGCTCATGTCGCTGACCACCCCGTGTTTCGTGTCGCAGAGAGTCTTGATGATCAGGTGGATGGCGACCTGGTGGTCCGGACATTCGTATTCTTCACGATAGGTTTCGCGGCCGGGAACTTCGTGGATGATGAACGAATCGCCGATCGTCACCCGCTCGACCATCCCCTTGGCGATGACCTCTTTGCGCGTCCAGTCAAACAGCTGGTATTTGACTGACGAGCTGCCGCAGTTCAATGCAAGAATATCCATTGAAAAAAGTACCTCCTCCGTGATTTCCTGTGGATGTGCTGCAACTTCCCGGGTTGCAAAAACTGTTTTACAACGGTCCGAAGTGACCGGCCAAACCGTTGTAAAGTCATCAAAAAAAAGTCAGGGTCCGCCCTGAGTACAGCTGGAAAAGTGTTTTGAAAGACTATAGGAACGGGGGGGGAAATGCAAGATTTTTGTCGGCCGGCCGGCCTGCCGTGGGGGTGGACACAGGAGGTCGATTCGTGTACCATACGCCAGATTGCTAAAACGACGTATCCCAGCTTACGGCAGAGGAGGTGAATCCCATGGCTTATACCATCAACAGCGAATGCATCAACTGTGGCGCCTGCGAACCGGTCTGCCCCGTGGATGCCATCAGCGAGCAGGGTGACGCGCGCGTCATCAATGCAGAGACCTGCATCGATTGCGGTGCCTGCGCCGAAACCTGCCCCGTCGATGCTATCGACGCACCCTGAGTAAAGCGGCTCCGGGGTGGCGCAAGCCATCCCGGAGCGATCCCCCTGTGCTGTTTCGGCAGCAAGGGTCCGGAGGTTGCGGATGTTCGGACTGGGTTCATCGGAACTGATGATTATTCTGGTACTGGTGCTGATCGTCTTCGGTGCCGGCAAGCTCCCGGAGATCGGCAGCGCTTTGGGCAAGGGATTGAGCAGCTTTAAAAAAGCTGTGGAAGATCCCGAAGAGATCGACATTACTCCAGACAAGGAGAAGAACGGCGATCCGGCCGGGAAATAGTCCTCCCACGATCTGGTCCCCGAACGACGAAAGCCGCACCTTGGTGCGGCTTTCGTCGTTCGGGGATTACTTCATCAGCCCCGCAGTGGGGTTACTGCTTGATGGCGTCGCAAAAAGTCCGCCCTACGGCGTTACGGCGTTTTTTCAGGACCTCGACCTACCTGATGTAGGTCTTCGCCCCTGAAAAACCACCAGGCCTTGAAGGACGAAATTTTTGCTTAGCCATCCCCTGAATTTTTGCGACTGCATCACTGCTTGCTTCCCGGAATCGAGTCGCCGGGCTCGACGCTGAACTCAGCCAGGTTGGGCGGCAGGTTGCTGAAGACGATGACGAAGGGAACACTTTTGCCGGGGGCCACGTTGAGGTTGGAGAGCGAGTCGCCGAACTGGTTGTCGCTGCGCTCGCGCAGTTTGGCCAGGGGCAGGGATCTGAGTTCGTTCTCGGAAAGGGCGTTGCCGCAGTAGGCGACCCGCTCCCGCAGCAGGCCGCCGTCCCGGTTGAAGATCTGTCCCTTGACAGCCATGGCCGAACGCGGTTCGGAATAGCCATTGGTGGCCACTCCCCGGACCACGAAGAGCTGGCCCGCCTCGGTATTGTTGACGAAGAAACCATTGAGTTCGGTCACCTTGATGCGGCTGACCGCCGAGGTGGTCGTCGCCGGGGGCATAAAGCGCTGCAGCAGACTGTTGACGTCCGGGAACTCGCCGATCCAGTAAAAATATCCGGTCGCTGCGCAAAGCCCGAGCAGGATGAGGATGGTCAGCCAGGTCAGGAAACTGGTCTTCTTGCCCTTGCGCCGGGCGTGTTTGCGCCGGGCCGGGGATACCTTGGGCACCGGTGGCAGGGGCAGCGGCTCCCGCGGGACGGCGGCTTTGCTCGCCGCTGGTGCCACCGCCGGCGCTGCTGCCTGTACGGCGGTCTCACTGGCAGGCGCTGGCGAGCTGAAATCGGGGGTGTCGGCGCCGGGACCCTCTTCCTGGTCAGGGGTAGTACCGAATTCGAAGTCACCGGGAGCAGCCCTTGTCTCGTCCGGCTCCCCCCAGGGGAAGTCCTCCGCGCCGGTCTCGGCAGAGAAAGCGAAGGAAGAATCGTCGCTCTCTTCGAAAACGAGCTCATCGCTGACGCCGGCCCCGAGGCCGGCGTCGAAGTCCTCGTCCGGGCTGCCGGTTTCCCGAGGGCCGCCCTCGAAAGACAAGGTGTCGAATTCCAGGGGGGGGAGGCTTTCCCCGGCCGCCCCGCCCGGCTCCTCCGTGTCGAAAACGAAGTCTTTCTCTCCGCCCGCGGATCCCTCCTCGAAGGCGAATTCATCTTCGTCACCCGAGGCCTCCTCGTCGAAGGCGAATTCATCCGTGGGGGAGGCATCGAAGGCGAATTCTTCGTCCGTAGCGGCGGGGGATTCCGACCCGGCGAAGTGAAATTCGTCGGTGGATGAAGCGGCAGCGGAGGGCTCGAAGGCGAATTCATCATCTGCGGCGGCGGGGGATTCCGCCCCGATGAAGTGTAGTTCATCGGGGCGGGGCGCCGCGCCGGAGGGTTCGAAGGCGAATTCTTCATCCGTGGCGGCCGGAGAATCCGAGTCGACGAAACGAAATTCATCGCTGGCGGCGGCACCGCCGGCGGGCTCCTCCGGGAAGGGATTGAACGTTTCGTCAGCGGCCGGGGCCGGCGGAGCGGAGTCGTCGCCTGCCGCTTCGAATCGGCTCCAGGCCATGGCCTGGTCCTCGCCGGCTGCGGCAGTGTCGGTTGCGGCCGGGGGGGGCGTCGAAGGGGCGGGGGGGGCGAACTCTTCGGCCACGGGTGCCGGTGGCATGATCGTAAAAACCTCTCCGCATTTGGAACAACGGACCCTTGTGCCCTGCGGCTTGATTTTATCGTCGGCCAGCCGGAAGCGGGTCTGGCAGGCGTTGCACTGGATCACCATGTAAATCCTCCTTCGGCCCGGTCAGGCGCCTTCCACCAGGTAGATGTCGGCAAGGTTGCGGTACCGTTCGTCGAAATCGAGCCCGTAGCCGATGATGAAGCCATCCTCCATGACGATGCCGACGTAATCCGGTTCGATGTCGACCTCCCGCCGGCAGCGTTTGTCGATCAGGGTGCAGATGCGCAGGGAGCGCGGGTTGCGCAACAGCAGCCGGTGGTAGAGGGACTCGAGGGTCAGGCCGCTGTCGACGATATCCTCGACGATGATGACGTCCCGCCCTTCGATCGGCAGTTCGAGGTCCTTGCGCATCTCGACGATCCCCGAGCTTTTAGTCTCTGACCCGTAGCTGGCCAGGCGCACGAAATCGACGACGATCGGCACGTCGACCGCCCGCACCAAATCGGCGAAGAACAGGAACGAGCCCTTGAGTACCCCGACCATCAGCAGCTCTCGCCCCCGGTAGTCGCGGCTGATCTCCGCGCCGAGGCGGGCAACCTGAGCGGCAAGCTCCTGGCGGGAATAGAGGAGTTTGAAATTCGTTTCGTCCATGTCCGGTCCCGGGTTCCCTTCGCGTCTGGTCTTGGCGGCTATTCTATAGCAAGATACAGCAGTTATGTCAATTTATTCGCGCCCTCCGGGGGGCTGGCCATGGGTCCGGTCCTGTGCTATCATCCCCGCCAGTAGCGGGCCGGAAATTCCCTTTCCCCCCCACAACAAAAAAGGTACCCCGATGAAACAGATGCTGATCACGGCTGCCCTGCTCCTGGCCATGACCCTGCCGGCGTTCGCCGCAGCTCCCGATCTGGTGATCGAAAACTACAAATTCGATTTCGGGCAGGTCTACCAGGGAGAGCGGGTGGAGCATGTCTACCGGTTCAGGAATGCCGGGGACGTGCCGCTGCGGATCGAGAAGGTGCGCAGTTCCTGCGGCTGCACGGCCGCGCTGGCATCGGCGGACATCATTGCGCCGGGGGAGCAGGGCGAAGTCAAGGCGGTCTTCGATTCGACCCGTTTCCGGGGCCGGGTAAGCAAGACCATCTATCTCTACACCGATGACCCGGTGCATCGCGAGACCCATTTTACCCTGTCCGGGGAAGTCCTGGCGAAGCTAGTGGCCAACCCGGCTAAGCTGGTGTTTGACAACCTCTCGCCCGGTGTCGAGCGGAAGGCGACCATCACCGTTACCAACCAGGGGCAGGAGAGTCTGCAACTGGAAGCAGCCAAAACCTCCATCGCCGAGTTGACGGCGACTCTGGAGGGGCGCACCCTGGCGCCGGGGGAGACGACGCGGTTGCTGATCACGGTGCTGCCGAAGGAAGGCACCACCCGTTTCAGCGGCTATGTCTTCGTCCGCGGGACCGGCACTCGGGCGCCCGAGTTGCGTATTCCGATTCAGGCGGCGTTCCGCTGACGTCCGCCAGGAATCGATGGCGGGATTCCCCCTCTTCTGCGCCCCGGTCACGGCCGGGGTTTTTTCATGGACCAAGGCGGGTCTCCACGTAATCGAGGACGGCCTCCTCCAGGCGCCAGCCGTTCAGGCTGTTCATTTCCCGCAAACAGGAGGGACTGGTCAGGTTGATTTCCAGCAGGTAGTCGCCGACGATGTCGATGCCCGCGAAATGGATTCCCTGGTCCCGCAGCCAGGGGCCGACCCGGGCGCAGATGGCCTTTTCTCGGGGCCCCAGAGCGCAGGGCTCGCAATGGCCGCCGGCGTTGACGTTGGAGCGAAACTCCCCGGGGGCCGGCAGGCGGCGCACCCAGCCGAGAATCTCCCCGCCGAGCAGTAGCACGCGGATGTCGCCGCTGCTGATATCGCCCAGATAGAGCTGCCCCTGCACGAAGCGCCGGCCGTTTTCGGTGGCGCGGGCGATGGTGGCAGCGAGATCGGGCATGCCGGCATCGACCAGGACGATCCCCCGGCCGCTGCATTCCTCCAGAGGCTTGAGCACGGCGCGCCCCTGCCGGGCCACGAAGGTCGCCAGGTCCGCCGGCGAACGGCTGACCAGGCTCGGTGGGAAAAGCTCCGGGAAGCGCAGCGGGGCGAGCTTTTCGCAAACCTCGCGCAGGACCCTGGCCGGATTGATCTGCAGGACCCGCGGGGGAAGAAAATCGAGCAGATAGGTGCTGTGCAGATAGGGCAGATCGACCGGCGGATCCTTGCGCATCCAGACCAGGTCGCAGTCTTTGTCCAGGTCCAGGTCGCGGGCCGGGCCGGCGGTGAAGAGTTCCGCGGTCGAGAAGTCGACCTCGCGGGCCGTGGCGTGCAGCCCCCCGGCTGTCAGCCGCAGGCCGTCGAGGGTGGTGTAGCTCACCTGCTGGCTGCGCCGCCGGCTCTCGCGCATGATTGCCAGGGTGGTGTCGGTCGGGGGATCGAGGCGTTCCGGTGGATCGATGATGAACAGTGCCCTGGTCGGCATCTCTTTTCCCCGGACAGGTTGAAAGGATGAATTCAGCCTCTATAATTTAGGCCTGTTTGCCCGGGAAAGCAAACCCGGCAGGGTCCGAGGACAATCCAGCGACAAGAGGAGCCAAGATGGACGACAGCACAGTTTCGCCGGCACGCCGGCGGTTTTTTTTAACCATCCTGCTCGGGGGCGTCGGCGCTGCGCTGGCAGGACTCACTGCCTGGCCGTTCTGGACGTATCTGTCCCCAAGCAAGGGGGCAGGCGCAGGGGAGAAGGTCAAAGTCCCGCGGGAAAAGGTCCCCATCGGTCAAGCCCATTTCTTCACCTTCCAGGGGCATCCGGCGGTGGTGATCCAGCCGAGCGCTGGAAAGTACATCGCTCTTACCGCGGTTTGCACCCACCTCGGCTGCATCGTCAAATGGGAACCCGACAAGGAGGATTTTCTCTGCCCGTGCCATGGCGGCCGCTATTCTCCGGACGGCCAGGTGACCGGCGGTCCCCCTCCCAAGCCCCTCGAATCTTACCCGGTCGCCCTTCAGGGGGACCAGGTCGTCATCGGATAGGAGCCACCCCATGTCCTGGCACAAACGAGTCATCGATTGGGTCGACCTGCGCCTGGGAATTAGGGATATCCTGGCGCAGAACCTCACCGAATATCTCCTGCCCCGCAACACCAACGTCTGGTACACCCTGGGGGCGGTGCTCCTGACCCTTTTCGCCCTGCAGTTTCTGACCGGAATCCTGCTGCTGGTTCACTACGTCCCCGACTCCAACGAGGCCTTCAAGAGCGTAAACCGGATCATGAACGAGATCCCCTTCGGCTGGCTGATCCGCTACCTGCACGTGGTCGGCTCGAACATGATCGTCATCGCCCTGCTGCTGCACATGTTCTCGGTTCTGTTCATGAAAAGCTACTACCGGCCGCGGGAGGTGACCTGGCTTTCCGGCTTCGGGCTCTTCAACCTTGGGCTTGCTCTCTGCCTCACCGGTTATCTCCTCCCCTGGAGTCAGCTCTCTTTCTGGGCCACCACCGTCGCCACCGACGCCGCCGGCGCGGTTCCGGTGGTCGGTGACCAACTGGTTCGCTTCCTGCGCGGCGGACCGATGGTCAGCGACACGACCCTCGGCCGCTTTTTCGCCCTGCACGTCATGGGCCTGCCCCTCCTGTTTGGGCTGCTGGTTGGCCTGCACCTCTTCTGCGTGCGCCGGGCCGGCATCTCGAGCCCGCCTTTCGGGTCCGACTACCGCCTCTGGGAGCCCAAAGACCGTTTCCGTCACCAGCACCATCCTGGCGGCATCCCGTTTTTCCCCAACTACGCTACCAAGGATACGGCGGTGATCTGCTTTTTCCTCGCGGCGCTGCTGACCGTGGTGATTTTCGCCCCGACCATCTTCATTCCACCCGATGCCCTGGAGCCGGCCAATCCTTTCACAACACCGGCCCATATCAAGCCCGAGTGGTATTTCCTCTGGGCTTACCAGACCCTGAAGATCTTCCCCAGCAAGTTCCTCGGGTTGGCGGCCCAGGGTGCGCTGATGACTTTTCTGGCCCTGTTGCCATTCATCGATCGGGGTCCCGAACGGCGTCCGGCCCAGCGTCCGATCTTCGTCACGTGCTATGTGCTGGGGGTCCTGATCCTGATCGGTCTTTCCATCTGGGGGCACTACTCATGAAACGACTGAAGCCACTTCTCTGGGCCGGAATCGGCCTGTTCCTTTTGCTGCTGGCCGTCCCCGGACCGGTGCTGGCCGCAGAGACCAGCTGCCTGCAGTGCCATGGTGCCCAGAGTGGCCGCTTCGGAGAGCCGGTCCCCCTTTGGCGGCAGAGCATCCACGCCGCCAACGGCATATCCTGCCACAACTGCCACGGCGGCGATCCTACGGTCATGTCGATGGATGCGATGAGCCCCGAACGTGGTTTTCGCGGGGTGCCGGCCAAGACCGACATTCCCGATTTCTGTGGCCGCTGCCATATCGGCGTCAAGGAGGATTACCTGCAAAGCGCCCACGGCAAGGCTCTGGGCAAGGGGGGACCGCAATGCGTCACCTGCCACAGCAACCACAAGGTCGTGGCCGCTTCCCCGGCTCTGATCAACCCGCAAAGCTGCACCCGGTGCCATGATTACGGCCGGGCGGCGGACATCAAGGCGGCGGTGACCAGCACCGACCAGATGATCGGGGGTATCTCCGACGACCTCGCCGGGCTCCATCATCTCGGCATCGATGTCAAGGAAATGCAGGGGAAACTCTTTTCCCTGCGCAACGAGTTCCACCGGCTTTTCCACGAGGTCGATGCCGAGAAGGTCCGCCAGCAGACTGCCGACTTCCAGCAGCGGCTCGGCCAGATCCGCCAGCAGGTGACCGTAATCCAGGAACGTCTCGACCAGCGAAAACTGGTGGGAGGAGGCGTGATCGCCCTGCTGGTGCTGGCCGGAGTGCTCGCGGCGCTGATCCGCAAGAGCTACCACGAGGAAGAGCGCGCGGGAGAATAGCGCCCTGCCTGGGGTGGAGGATGCAAATGACGGCCTGCGTGGCAAGCGCAGGCCGTCATTTTTTCCCCGCAGGCGGGTGGCCGAACGGTTGAGGGACGGTTGGGTATTTACGGGCGGCTGCGCAGGTAGCGGACCAGGGCCCAGCGCTCGGCGCTGTTCAACCGGTCCCGAAAGGGGGGCATGCGCCCGAAGCCGAAGCTGATGAAACGATAGATGTCCGCATCCTGCAGCGACTGCAGCAGCGCCTTTTCGAGGCTTGGCGGCGGCGGTTTCAGGTGCTGTCCGACCGGGCCGGGTTTTCCCTCCTGCAGCCCGTGGCAGAAAGAGCAGTTGATCCGGTACAGGTTTTCTCCGCGGTCCACTTCCTCGGGGCCGGCCGGGGGCGGAACGGCAAGGGGACCCTGCTGGCTGAGGAGTTCGCGCCCTCCGACGGGCACCGACTCTGCGGGAACGGTCCGCGGTGCCGCTTCATAGGCCCGGACCGAAGGCTGGTCGTGCATGTCGTCACATCCTGCCGGCAGCAGGGCGAGGGTCAGCAGCAGGATCGGCACCAGGCGCTTCATGGTTCCTCCTCCAGGACCCGGAGGGCACCGGCATCGCGCAGCGCTGCCGCCGCACCGGCACCGGCTGCCGCCGAGGGCACGGTCACCAGCAGGCCGATCCGGCCTTCGGCGATTTCGTCATCGTAGAGCCGCCTCCTTGCCGGGGGCAGGTGCATTGCCGTAAACATGCCGATAATGGTCCCGACCAGGGCAAAGAGCATCATCAGCTCGTAGGTGATGATGCCGACGGGAAAGAGAGCCACGATCGCCTTGTCGCCGGTCTGCAGCGGATAGATCCAGGCCGTCCCGGCCGCCAGCAGAAAACCCGCGGCCGCCCCGGCCGCGCCGCAGGCAAGGACGAACCAGTGGAAACGGGGACGATAGCCGGTGGTCACCAGCACCCCCTCGGGGTAGGGGACCGAACTCAGCGAGGTGATGGCCCGTTCCTCGATCCCCGCGGCCTGCAGCCGTTTCACTCCCGACATCGCCCCCTCCAGACTCTCGAAAACCCCCAAAATCTCCATTCAATCCTCCTCGATGCGGCTGGCCAGGCGCGCCCGTCCAAAGGATCGTTCCCCCTCCAGCATTACGCCTTCCCGCACGTCGCTGACCGCCACCAGCGGGAAGAGTTTGGCGAACAGGGTGTAGAGCAGGGCGAAGAGGGCGAAGGCGGCGGCGGTGATCGAGACCTCCACCCACGACGGGCTGTAGCTCCCCCAGGCGTAGGGGATGTTTTTGTGCGACAGGGAGGGGACGATGATCAGGAACCGTTCGGTGAACATGCCCACGTTGACCAGCAGGGAGATGACCAGCAGCACCGCCGGCGAGCGTCGCACCCGCCGGAAGGAGAGACCGACGATCGGCAGCAACGAGTTGCAAAACAGCATCAGCAGCAGCAGCGGGGCGAAATGCGCCGCACTGTAACCGAAGACCTCCCACTCGATCGGCTGGTGGCCGTACCAGGTGGTGAAGACCTCGGCGAAGTAGAAGTAGCTCCAGAGCAGGGAGATGACCAGCAGCAGCTTGGCCATGTTGTCGAGGTGGACGAGGGAGAGGTAGTCGCGCAGGTGGAAGACCCGGCGCAGGATAATCATCAACGTGACCACCGCCGCCACCCCGGAGAGGATCGCCCCGACCACGAAATAGGGGGGGAAGATGGTGCTGTGCCAGCCGGGGACGATGGTCACCGCGAAGTCCCAGGCGACGATCGAGTGGACCGAGACCGCCACCGGGATGATCAACACCGCCATCAATGTCGAGGCCTTCTTGAAGATCTGCCACTCCAGCGCGGTGCCCCGCCAGCCCATCGCCAAAAGCGCGTAGAGGCGCCGCCGCCAACCGCGGGCGCGGTCGCGGGCGATGGCCAGGTCGGGGAGCATGCCGAGGTAGAGAAAGAGGCTGCTGCCGATGATGTAGGTGGTGATCGCGGTCATGTCCCAGAGCAGGGCGGAGCGGAAATTGGGCCACAGTTGCCGCTGATTCGGGTAGGGGATGAGGTAGTAGAAGACCCAGTTGCGGCCGAGGTGGATCAGCGGGAAGAGGCCGGCGACGGTGATGGTGAAGACGGTCATCGCCTCGGCGGCGCGCAGGATCGGCCGGCGCCAGCCGGCGTAGGTGAGGCGCAGGATCGCCGAAACCATCGTCCCCGAGTGCGAGAGGCCGACCCAGAAGACGAAATTGATGATGTAGAAGCCCCACATCACCGGCCGGTCGAGGCCGGTGACGTACATGCCGCTGGTCACCTGCACGGTGAAGGCGTAGAGTCCGAAAGCGACCACCACGCCGAGACCGAAGGCGAGCAGGTACCAGCGCCAGGTCGGGGGGGCCATCTGGGCCAGCAGCTCGTTGTTGATGCGGCGGCCGTCGCGACTGTCGAGGGCTTCAGACATATTCCCGGCCTCCCCCCTTCAGGTAGTAGATCGACGGCCCGGTCCCGAGATCCTCGAGGAGACGGAAATGGCGGGGACTGCGCGCCAGCCGGGCGACCCGGCTCTCGGGGTCGGCGAGGTTGCCGAAGACCAGCGCCTCGCTCGGGCAGGTCTGGACGCAGGCCGGCTGCACCTCGCCGTCGCGGATCAGGCGGTCCTCACCCTCAGCCGTCTCGCGGGCGCGGCGGATGCGCTGGACGCAGAAGGTGCATTTCTCCATCACCCCGCGGCTGCGTACGGTGACGTCGGGATTGAGCTGGTCGGTCAGGGGTTCGGGCCACCGGTGGTTGATGAAATTGAAGACCCGGACCGCATAGGGGCAGTTGTTGGAACAGTAGCGGGTGCCCACGCAGCGGTTGTAGACCTGGCCGTTGAGCCCCTCGGGGTTGTGATAGCTGGCATAGACCGGGCAGACCGGTTCGCAGGGGGCGTCGTGGCACTGCTGGCAGAGAAGCGGCACGAAGCGCGCCCGGA
Organism: uncultured delta proteobacterium; assembly: GCA_963763205.1. Lineage (GTDB taxonomy): Bacteria > Desulfobacterota > Desulfuromonadia > Desulfuromonadales > DDH964 > DDH964. Next base: position 26,967 of record CAVXNQ010000009.1, read on the forward strand.
CCTCGGGGAATTCTCCTTCCCAGTAGCGCTCGATGCGCAGCCAGTGCATGGAACGTCCCTGGCGGAATAGCTTCTTGTCGGAGAGGCCGACATTGTTTTCGGCCATGCAGGCGACCACGCAGGCGCCACAGCCGGTGCAGCGGTCGAGGTCGATCACCATTCCCCAGCGGTAGGGGCTCGTCATGCGCCGCATTGCTGCTCCTTTCGGTTCAGAACCCCAGCAACTCGCTACGGTAGCTCCCCTGCGGGTTCCCGGCGGTAACCAGCTCGCCGGCGGTGGCGAGCTTCTTGATCCCGACCCGGGTCGCTCCCCAGGGCGGCAGGGAAGAGCCTCCCTTGAGCGGAGCGAGCAGCGCCAGCGGGTTGACCCCGCGGCCGTCCGCATAGCGGCCGTCCCCCTGATGCCCCTGACCGAGAGGAATCGCCACCACATCCGGATGCAGACCGGGGAAGATCACCGCCGGCAGGCGCAGGCTGCCCGCCGGAGAGGTGACCTCCACCAGGTCGCCGTGGTCGACGCCGAGCCGGGTGGCGGTCTGCGGGTTGAGCTCCAGCCAGCTGTCCCAGACCACCGTGGTCAGCGGGTCCGGCAATTCCTGCAGCCAGGGCAGCGCCGCCCCCTGCCCGACATGAAAAGCGGTGGAAGGATAGAGCTGCAGGTGGAAGGGAAAGAAGTAAGGATCGCCGGCGAAGCGCGCCTCCGGAAGTTCCGGCGGCACGGTACTCCCTGGCGATGGCTTGGCGAGATCCTGGCCGGGGGGGAAGATTCCCCCCTCCTGCAGCCGCTCCATCCAGGTACGCTCGAAATCCGGGCCGGTCGGGAGGTGAAGTGTCTGCCGTACGGTTTCCCGCACCGCCTCCCGGTAGGCGGAATGGGGAAGCGCCGCAGCCACCGCTCCCCCCAGTTCCTTGGCCAGGGCCAGCAGCAGGTCCGGAAAGGCGCGGGTGTCGTAGAGAGGACGAACGACCGGCTGCTGCAGGCCGAGAACGGGGGCCAGTGCCCCGGTCGGCGGCGGAAGGTCCCCCCAGCTCTCCAGCGCGGTGGGCGTGGGCAGGATCAGATCGGCCTGGCGGGCCGTGTCATCGAGCAGCACACTGCAGCTGACCACCAGCGGCACCTTGGCCAGCGCCGCGGCCAGGCCGGCCGCGGGTGGCACGCTGTGGAGGGGATTGCAGTCGTGAATCAGCGCCACTTCCACCGCGCCGCTCCCCATGGCTTTGATCAGCCCTAGCAGGTCGTCGGCATCGCTGCCATGGTGCGCCGCGGTCGGGGCGGGGAGGTAAACGCCGCCTGGCTGGTTGAGATTGCCGAGCAGACGGTTGAGCAGGCTGATAGCCCGCACAGCCTCGGGGCCGTTGCTCTGGGCGGCGACCGCATCGCCGGGCAGAACCAGGGCCGGACGCAGCTCAAGGAGGTCACGCACGGTTCCCGCCAGCGCGGCGGTGGACAGACCGGTCTGCCGGGTCACTCGCTCCCGGGTGTAGGGGGCCAGCCGGTTTTCCAGCACCGACAGGTCGATGCCGACCCGGGGCGAGACCTTGCCGCTGGCCACCAGTTCCCTGGCCAGCCCGAGGGCCAATACTCCTTCGCTGCCCGGGAGCAGGGGCAACCAGCGATCGGCATTCGCCGCGGTCAACGACAGCCGGGGACCGGCATAGGTCAACTTGCCGCGCACGGTGGCGCGCCCCTGGCGCATGCTGCCGAAGGCATTGCCGTAGTGGACGGGCGCGAGGTGGCTTTCCAGGAACTCGGCGCCGAAGCTGAGCACGTACTGGGTTTGTTCCAGATCATAGAGAGGCAGCACCGGCTGGCCGTAGACCTCGGCTGCTGCCCGCCGCAGCCAGTTCGGGGCGAGCGGGTCGTAGGAAAGGTGGCGGGAGGAGCCGAAGGCCTTCAGAAAGGCCCCGGTCAGGCCGGCCAGGGTGCCCGATTGGGGAGAGGTGAACAGGGCCAGGGCGTCGCTTCTGCCCTGTTCCCGGAGCTGCCGCAGGCGGTCGGCCAGGGTGGATTGGGCCTCCTCCCAGGAGATCGGGTTAAATTTTCCGGAACCCCGCGGACCGCTTCGGCGCAGGGGGGTACGCACCCGGTCGGGATGGTAGAGTCGTTGCAGGGCGGCCTGCCCTCGGGCGCAGAGTCGGCCGCGATTGACGGGGTGGTGGGGATTCCCTTCGATCTTGCGCGCCCGTCCCTCGCTGACCCGGACGATAATGCCACAGCCGGCACTGCATTCCCGGCAGACGCTGGCATACCACTGGGCACGTCCCGGCACCGCGCCGTCTTCGGGAGGTACCAGGTAGGGGATCAGCTTCTCGTTCCCCTGCCGGCAGCCGGCCAGCAGGCCGGCGGTCGCTGACATCCCGGTCAGTTGCAGAAATTTCCTGCGCTTCATCGTGACTCCGTCAGATATGGCAGGTCCAGCAGTCGACGCTGGCACCGCGCTCCTGGTGGCAGTTCAGGCACCATCCCATCTTCAGAACGGCGACCCGGGTCAGGCGCTCCATGGTCTGTACCTGGCCATGACAGTCGCTGCAGACGAGGCCGGCCCGCAGATGCATCATGTGGGGGAAATAGACGTGGTCGGGAAGTTTGTGGACCCGCACCCAGGGAATCGGCTCCTGGCGTTTCCAGTATTGAAGAAGTTCCTTGATCGCCGGTCGATCTTGGGCGATGTAGAGATGACAGGCCCGACAGGTCGCGACCGGCGGTATCCCGGCCACAGGGGAATTGCGGACCGAGCGGTGACAGAACTCGCAGTCGATCTGATTGGTTCCGGCATGCAGACGATGACTGAATGGGAGGGGCTGCTCGGGGCTCGCCGGGCTCGACTCCAGGGGGAGGTTATAGAGGACAAGCAGTCCCGCCGCAAGACCGGCACCTGCCACGACCAGAATGGCAATCAGCAAACCTTTGCGCATGGAGGAGCCCGGGGAAAGGAATGAATACAGGGACAAACGTTCAAAAATTCATGAAATCGAGCATACCAGCTGACGGGGCGCTGTCAATTCGGGGAACCCCCAGACATTTGGCAACCCAACCCGGTTGACTCTTCTCCTCTCCGGGGTCGGTCTCCCCTTCCTGTTCTGTACGGCGTGCGGGAAATCAGCCCTCCGCCCATCCGTCTGGATATTTTAAAATCAAGTTCGTAGCAGAACGAAGGTCGGTTCGATCCCCAGGAAAAGAGGGATGGGGGTGGGCCGATTTGCTGTTGCATTTGTGCCGGGGATGGGGTATAAGTCCCACTTCACTGCGCCCGTAGCTCAGCTGGATAGAGCGTTGGCCTCCGGAGCCAAAGGTCACAGGTTCGAATCCTGTCGGGCGCGCCAAAAATCAAAGGGACCGTGGAAAGCCTGATGCCTTTCCGCGGTCTCTTTTTTGCCTCTTTTTTTTGATGGTCACACGCGAGTCGGGGGACTCCCCTCCGTGCCGCCCAACGCCCCCCCCGAAAAATTTCCTTCCCGACCAGATCGTGGCATCTGCCAGATACAGCTCAACCTCCGTCGGGACTATCTATCCCTTCCCGCTGCCGGCCATGGCCCGCGATCTCGCCATTTTGCTCGAATTCAGCCCTGGGACGCCTCTTCTTCGGCATGTTTGGGGCCGCGGGGGAGATGGATCAACTCCGCTCCCACCGCCTCGGCGATGCACTTGAGTTCGCTCATCCGCAGGTGCTTCCCCTGCACCTTCAGGTCGACCCCGTGGATGGCTACCATCTGGTAGCGGGGGGTGTGGGCGCCATCGACGAGTTTCCGGCGTTCCCGGTAGAACAGTTTGCCTGCCATGATCGTCTCCTTTCGTTCAGATGTGGATCCTTGTCCCAACCTCTTCTCCCATTATCGCTCTTTCAATATTTCCCCGCTGGTGGCCGTTGACGATCCGGATCTCCTTGATGTGGCGGGCATCCTGGAGCAGGTAGAGGAGTTTGCGTTCCATGACCAGGTCTTCCAGGTCCCGCTCGATCAGTTCCTGGGCGCTGATGTCGGCAATGAATTCGGCGTGCGGGTTGTGGGTGGGATTGGCGGTGAAGAGCCCGTCGACATTTTTGACCAGAATGCAGCTCTTCGCCCCCAGTACCTCCGCCATCAGAAAGGCGCCGGTGTCGGTACGGTGGGGCGGGATCAGGCCCAGCCCCGGCGGATGTTCGAACAGGCCGTAGGGCGGGGTCCCATGGACCACCGGCAGCAGACCGAGTTTCAGCATGGTGGGGAGATCGAGCAGGTCCCCGGTTTTGACCCGGGTGCCGCCCCAGCGGGTGAGGAGCAGGGCGACGATCTCGGCGTTCTGCTCACTGATCTTTCCCGCCAACTCGGCGAGCACCCCGGTCGGCATCCCCAGGTCGATGCCGATATCGAGAATATGCCGCACCCGGGCGCCGCCACCGGTGACCACCAGAATCTGATGCCGTTGCGATAGCTCGCCGATCTCTTCCAGCAGCGGCAGCAGCACTTCCCGCCCGTAATCGATCGCCCCATGACCCCCGATCTTGATCACGTGCAATTCCGGGACAATGCGCAGCTGCGGGATCTCCGCCTGGCGGTGCATCAGCCCCTTGCTGACCAGCGTTTCTCCCTTCAGCTTCGATTCAATTTCATGCCGCTCGCTCATGGTGAAGCTTCCTCCCCTGAAAATGCCGCATGCCGGCCTGCATTGCTCTGCCCACCAGTTTAACGCAAATCCGGCCAAACGCCGCCCACTCGGAAAGCAGTGCCCCAACCGTTTCGAGAGGCCGTCGCTCAGGAGGTTGCGCGGCGGGTCGCCTTGGCGCGCCTGCGATACAGGGTGGCCCGGCTGATGCCGAGCCGCCGGGCAGCGGCGGAGAGGTTGCCAGCACATTCCTCCAGGGCTTGGTCGATGGCGGCCTGTTCCAGTTCCTCCAGTCCAGCGGAATTATCTAATAATTTTTCCAGAGGGCGCTGGCTGGTCAGGGTGGCGGGGGGAGGGAATCCTGCCGCTGGTCGAGGAAATCTTCGGGGAGATGCTCGATGCCGAGGGCTTCGCTCCCGGGGTCGAGGAGGGCGACGGCGGTGCGCAGCAGGTTGTGGAGCTGGCGGATATTGCCCGGCCAGGGATGGCACATGAAAAGATCGGCGACCGGCGGCGCCAGGCGCAGGCGCTGGCCAGCCGGGGCGAACTCGGCCAGCAGGGTCTCGGCCAGGGTCAGACGGTCGGTGCGCTCGCGCAGCGGCGGTAGGGTCAGCAGCAGGCCGTTGAGGCGATAGTAGAGGTCTTCGCGGAAGCGTCCGGCCACCACCTCGGCGCGGATTTTCCGGTTGGTGGCGCAGACCACGGCGATGTCCACCGGCTGCTCCGCGGCGCCGCCCAGCGGCGCGACGCGGCGCTCCTGCAGCACCCGCAGCAGGCGCGCCTGCAACTCCAGGGGCATGTCGCCGATTTCATCAAGGAAGAGGGTTCCACCATCGGCCTGGCGGATCTTGCCGAGGTACCCTTTGCGCCGTGCTCCGGTAAAGGCGCCGTCCTGGTAGCCGAAGAGTTCCGATTCGATCAGGCCGGGGGGGATGGCCGCGCAGTTCAGGGCGACGAAGGGGGCGTTACGGCGCGGACTGCTGTGGTGGAGGGCCTGGGCAAAGAGTTCCTTGCCGGTCCCCGATTCCCCCTCGATGAGGATCGGAATATCGTGCATCAGGACCTTGCGTGCCCGCTCGATGGCCCGCAGCATGGCCGGATCGCCCTGGGTCAGTTTTTCGAGCCGGCGCGGCGGCGGGTCCGGCCGGCGCGCGCTGACCGGGATTTCCCTGCCGGCGGAGCCGGGCCCGGTTCCCCGGATGCCGCCCGGCGGCCCCCCCTTGACCCGGACGAAGAAGATGGTCCCCTGCCGGCCGCGCACTTCCAGGACCGGCTGGACCCCGTCGCGGGCCGGTTCGCCGAGGTGGGCCAGGGGGATGTCGAAGAGTTGCGCGAAGCTCGCCTCCGCCAGTTGATAGCGGTCGAGCCCCAGCTGCAGCAGCGCGCTGCGGTTGGCGGCAAGCAGCCGTCCCTGCCGGGAAAAGACCGCGATCCCCTCGTAAAAGGTGCCGATGAACTGCGGGTGGCGATGGAAGTGCAGGACCAGGTGCTCTTCGAACCCCCGGGAGAAGAGCATGTTCTCGATCTGCTGGGTCGAAATGCGTACCAGCGCCATGGTGTGCTGCTGGTAGGCGCGGCTGTCGCTGGAGAGGTCGAGGACCCCCTGGATGCGCCCGAAGGGATCGAAGATCGGCGAAGCGGAACAGGTCAGGAAGTGGTTGGCGGCGATGAAATGCTCGCCGCGGTGGATCGCCACCGGCGCCTGTTCGACCAGGCAGGTGCCGATGGCGTTCGTCCCCCGGGCCGGTTCCGTCCAGACGCCCCCCGGCTGCAGCGCGACTTTGCCGGCCTTGCCGGCGAATCCCGGGTCGCCCAGGGAGTGGAGGATGGTGCCGGTCGCATCGGCGAGGATGACCAGGCTCGAGGTGTGGCGAATCTGTCCATAGAGGTTTTCCATCACCGGCCGGGAGTGTTGGAGCAGATCGCCGCTCGCCTGTTCGGCCGCTGCCAGTTCCCGGGACGAGAGGACCGGCAGGTCCGCCGGTTCCTCCTCGGCGGATCCTGCCGCTGGCCTGGGAGCGCTGCCAGGAGCGGACCACTCCCTCGGGGATCAGGCCGCTGGGAACGTTTCCCTGATCGAAGAACCGCTGCCGGGCCTGATTGATGCGGACCATGCTGACGAGGGAATAGTGATTCATGGCGTCCTCCAAAAAGTCGTTTTATGATGTCGAATCGGATTGCAAGAGATGGGCCTTCAGGGGCTGGCTGGTGCCAACTCCCCTGGCCGGGAGGGCGAAAAAAGTCCGTTAATCAAATTTTACTGTGTCGCACCCTGAAACAGTTGATCCCCTTCGCCTGTCTCGCCGTGATTCAGCGTGAACCTGTTGAATTGACAATGATAGTTAGTGGTTACAAAGCCGGGGTGGAGGCGAGAATTTATTTTCCGGGTGACGCCGGGAGGTAACTGCGCAGGGAGCCAGGGATTCTGTAGTTCGGTCAAGAAAAGCCAGGCGCGAAACTGGGCAGAAAACAAACGATGTTATGTCTGCGGGTACGCTTTCTGCTGAGCAGGGGATGACAGGCGCCTGATCGATAATCACCCCATCCCCAAGGAGGAAAACCGCCATGCAGTACGCCAGCCCCGGACAGCCCGACAGTAAAATCGCCTATCGCCCCCACTACGACAATTTCATCGGTGGCCGTTTCGTTGCCCCGGTGAAGGGGGAGTACTTCGAAGTCATCACCCCGATCAACGGTAAGCCGTACACCCGGGCGGCCCGCTCCACGGCCGAAGATATCGAACTGGCCCTGGACGCTGCCCACGCCGCTGCCGCCCCATGGGGGAAAACGCCGGCCGCGGATCGCGCCAACCTGCTGCTGAAGATCGCCGAGCGCATCGAAGCCAACCTTGAATTGCTGGCTTACGCGGAAACCGTGGACAACGGCAAGGCGATCCGCGAAACCCTCAATGCCGACATCCCGCTGACCATCGACCACTTCCGCTACTTCGCCGGCTGCCTGCGCTCCCAGGAGGGGAGCCTGTCCGAGATCGACGAAAACACCATCGCCTACCATTTCCACGAACCGCTCGGCGTGGTCGGCCAGATCATTCCCTGGAACTTCCCGATTCTGATGGCGGCCTGGAAGCTGGCGCCGGCCCTCGCCGCGGGCAACTGCGTGGTGCTCAAACCCGCGGAGTCGACGCCGATCTCCATCCTGATCCTGATCGAGCTGATCGCCGACCTGCTGCCGCCGGGGGTGGTCAACGTCGTCAACGGCTACGGCCGCGAGGCCGGCATGCCGCTGGCCACCAGCAAGCGCATCGCCAAGATCGCCTTCACCGGCTCCACCGCCACCGGCGAAGATGATTGCCCAGGCGGCCGCCGCCAACCTGATACCGGCGACCCTGGAGCTGGGGGGAAAATCGCCCAACATCTTCTTCGCGGATATCGCCGCGGTCGATGACGATTTCTTCGACAAGGCGGTGGAAGGGATGGTGCTGTTCGCCTTCAACCAGGGAGAGGTCTGTACCTGCCCGTCGCGGGCGCTGATCCAGGAATCGATCTACGAGCGCTTCATGGAGCGGGTGCTGGCCCGCGTCCAGGCGATCAAACAGGGGAGTCCCCTCGACACCGAAAGCATGATGGGCGCCCAGGCGTCCCTGGAGCAGATGAAGAAAATTCAAAGCTATCTGGCCCTCGGCAAACAAGAGGGGGCGCAGGTGCTGACGGGCGGCGACCGGGCGCGCCTGCCGGGCGAACTGGCCGACGGCTACTACATCCAGCCCACCCTGTTCAAGGGGCACAACAAGATGCGCATCTTCCAGGAGGAGATTTTCGGCCCGGTGCTGGCCGTGACCACCTTCAGGGATGAGGCTGGGGCCCTGGCCATCGCTAACGACACCCCCTACGGCCTCGGCGCCGGTGTCTGGACGCGGGATGCCGGCACCGCCTACCGCATGGGCCGGGCGATCCAGGCCGGGCGGGTCTGGACCAACTGCTACCACGCCTATCCGGCCCATGCCACCTTCGGCGGCTACAAGGAATCGGGGATCGGCCGCGAAACCCATAAGGTCATGCTCGACCACTACCAGCAGACCAAAAACTTGCTGGTCAGCTACTCGCCCAAGGTGCTCGGCTTTTTTTAGGCTCGTTGCCGACTTGGAAGCTGCGCCGTGTTCATCCGCCGTTTCCCCTCGATGCCGGCAGCGCAGCCCGGCTGCGCTGCCGGAATGGCTCAGGACGAGGTTCGAACGGCTGGCCGCCCGGGATGGATTGCCGGCAAGGGGGGGGCTCCGTCCTTGAAATTAAGGACCCCGGCTGGTCGCCAGGGGCTGGGTAGTTATTCCACGACGTGGAGAAAGTCCCCACTCCGGCAATTACCGCCAAGCCCCCGGAATTTCACGGTCTGTAGCAAATCTCCCCGATCGTGTTCCGCCGGCCGCTTGAGCAGGTTCCGCTTCCGCGTCGCCTTCGAACGCTAACCTCCTTTAATCACAGCACAATTTTTTTCCAACCAATGTTTTACAATTCGGCACCGCCATTGCAAAGGCAGGGTTATCCCGTGGTCTGTTGGCGGGACTGATTGTCGATCCGCTGCTGGAAATTGGCGGAATTTCCGCTATGAATTAATAGTTACCTCCGAGCCTGGCTGCCTACGGGAAGATGTTCTACGGCGAAGGGCCAATGGGTGGGGTTGGAAACGACCCCGCCTCCCTGGTGGAAAGGAGAGGTTCGGCCCTTTTTAAAAGGCAAAGGAGTGCGTAAATGGACAAAATCGTCAGAATCGACATGGGCGCCAAGGGTGGCCCCAAAATTTCCACGGAACCGGTCGGCGATTATGCCGGTCTGGGCGGTCGGGCGACGACCTCGCTGATCGTCAGCAAGGAGGTCCACCCCCTCTGTCATCCTCTCGGCGCGGAGAACAAGCTGGTGATCGCCCCGGGGATGCTCAGCGGCAGCACCGGCGCCATGTCCGGGCGCCTCTCGGTCGGCTGCAAGAGCCCCCTGACCGGCACCATCAAGGAGTCCAACGCCGGCGGCCAGGCCGCCCAGGTGCTGGCCCGGATCGGCTATGCCGCGATCATTCTGGAAGGCAAGCCCGAAGGAGACGACCTCTACAAGATCATCGTCAACAAGGACGGGGTAAAGGTCGAGGTTGACAACAGCCTGAAATTGCTCGATAACTATCCCCTGATCGAGAAACTGCGCGGTCAGTACGGCGACAAGGTCGCCTACATGTCGATCGGTTCGGCCGGCGAGCGGCTGCTTTTGGGCGCCTCCATCGCCTGCACCGACCCGGAACTGCGCCCCACTCGCCACTGCGGCCGTGGCGGCGTCGGCGCGGTGATGGGCTCGAAAAAGGTCAAGGCGATCATCCTCGACGACGCCGGCTGCAAGCACCGTGCGCCGAAGGATCCGGACAAGTACCGGGACGCCAACCGCAAGTTCGTCGAGGGGCTGCGCAAGCACCCGGTCACCGGCGAGGGGCTGCCGGCCTACGGCACCAACGTCCTGACCAACGTCCTCAACGAGGCTGGCGGCTACCCGACCTACAACTTCAAGACCGGTCGCTTCGCCGGCAGCGCCAAGCTCAGCGGCGAGGCCCAGGCCGAGCTGGAGATCAAGCGCGGCGGGACCGCCACCCACGGCTGCCACCGCGGCTGCGTCATCCAGTGTTCGGGGGTCTACAACGACAAGGACGGCCACTACCTGACCAAGCAGCCCGAGTACGAGACGGTCTGGGCCCATGGCGGCAACTGCGGCATCGACGATCTCGATACCGTCGCCCGTCTCGACTTCATGGACGACAACTTCGGTCTCGATACCATCGAGATGGGGGCGACCATCGGCGTGGCCATGGACGCCGGGCTGATCGAGTTCGGCGACAAGGAAGGGGCCATCCGCCTGATGGAGGAGGTCGGCAAGGGGACTCCCCTCGGCCGTGTTCTCGGCTGCGGCGCCGGCATCACCGGCAAGGTCTTCGGCGTCGAGAAGGTGCCGGTGGTCAAGAACCAGGCGATTCCGGCCTACGACCCGCGCCCGATCCAGGGGATCGGCGTCACCTACGCCACCACCACCCAGGGCGCCGACCACACCGCCGGCTACGCCATCGCCACCAACATCCTCAAGGTCGGCGGCGACGTCGATCCGCTGAAGACCGAAGGGCAGGTGGAGCTCTCCCGCAACCTGCAGATCGCCACCGCGGCCATCGACTCCACCGGCATGTGCCTGTTCATCGCCTTCGCGATCATGGATCAGCCTGAGACCTTCCAGGCGCTGCTCGACATGCTCAACGCTTTCTACGGCACCGAGCTGACCGGCGACGGCGTGGTCGAACTCGGCAAGACGGTCCTCTCCGCCGAGCGCGATTTCAACAAGCGCGCCGGCTTCTCCAAGGAAGACGACCGGCTGCCGCGTTTCTTCTACACCGACCCGATCGAGCCCCACAATCAGGTCTTCTCGATGTCGGACGAGGAGCTCGATTCGGTCTTCAACTGGTAATCGAAAGCAACTGGTACTGCGAGGGGCGGCCCGGCGGGCCGCCCCTTGTCGCCTGACCGGATGGCCGGGACGGCGGCATTGAATGCGAGGGTGCATGGCGATCGACCACTCACTTGAGGTGCAGCTGGCACCGGAATTGCTGAGGATCTTCTTCCCCCTGTTGCAGCAGGGGGTCGAGGTCGAGGTCGAAACCGGCTGCACCCTCAAACAGCTGCTCATCGAGCAGTTCGGCATTCCGGCGGATTACATCGCCAGCCGCATCACCACCCTCTTTCTCAACAACCGGGCGGTGGACGACGCGGCTACCGCCATGGTTCACGACGGCGCGGTGCTGGCGCTCTCCGGGGCGATGCCGGGCCTGGTCGGAGCGACCATGCGCAGCGGCGGTTTCTATGCGGCGATGCGCGGGGCGATGACCTATCACAACGAAGCGGAGCTGCCCACCCACCGGCAGGGGCGGATCCGGCTCAAGCTCTTCAATCTGCTCCTCGATGAACTGGGCCCGCGGGTCCTGGGGCGAGGGCGTGGTGCTGAGCGCCGCGCGCCTCCGGGAGTTTTTCGCCGAGCTCCCCGCCGAGTTCCGTTTCCGCGGCTGCCGGCTCAATGGCCGGCCGCTGACGGTCGACCGCCAGCGCCGTCTATCGGAGCTGCCGGAGGATGAGGAACTGCTGAAACTCAAGGTCCAATTCGGAGACTTTTGACCATGCAGATTACCGTCAAGCTGTTTGCCACTTTCCGTACCGGCCGCTTCGACATCGAAGTCCGGGAGTATCCCGAGGGGACCACCGTCGCGGCGATCGTCGACGACCTCAAGCTCCCCCGGGAACAGCTCGGCATCCTGATGATCAACGGCCGGCATGTCGATCTGACGCGGGTGCTCGCCGCCGGGGAGACCCTGGCGATCTTCCCGCTGGTCGGCGGGGGCTGAGATGGACGGGCTGCAGGACTACCTCAAGGCGAACGCCGCCGGCGACCTGCTCGCCTGGCGCTACCAGGCGGAGGCCGCGGAGCGTTTCGGCCTGAGCCTGGCTGCCGTGGAGGAGGCGATCTTCGCGGCCGGCCTGCTGCCGGCCCGCTACCAGCGCAACCGGCAGATGATTTCCACCGCCCAGCAGCAGCAACTCTTCCGCAGCAAGGTGGCGGTGGTCGGCGCCGGCGGCCTCGGCGGTTACATTCTGGAACAATTGGCGCGTCTCGGAGTGGGGCAGATCGTCACTATTGACGACGACGTCTTCGAGGAGAACAACCTCAACCGTCAGCTCCTTTCCTCCCCTGCCGACCTCGGCCGGGTCAAGGTGGAGCTGGCGGCCGAGCGGCTCGCCGTCATCAACCCGGCGGTGACCGTGACTCCGCACCGGGTGCTCCTCGGCCGCGAGAACGGCGCAGCCCTGCTGGCCGGCAGCCACTGCGTGGTCGATGCCGTCGACAACGTCACCGCCCGCCTCGAACTCGCCGAACTCTGCGGCGAGCTGGGGATTCCCCTGGTGCACGGGGCGATCGCCGGCTGGTACGGGCATGTCGCCACCGTTCTCCCCGGGGAACGTTCCTTGCACACCCTCTACCGCCACTGGCAGGGAGGCAAGGGGGTCGAGCAGCAGCTCGGCAATCCCTCCTTCACCCCGGCGGTGGCGGCCAGTTTCGAGGTCGCCGAGGTCTGCAAGGTGCTGCTCGGCCAGGGGCGGCTGTTGCGCGGCCGCCAGCTCACCTTCAACCTGCTCGACATGGAGGTCGACGAGATTCCCCTGTAACCTCCGGCCGCGTCCGGGCCCCACGCCGGAGGTTGCGGAGCCGCAACAGGACAAATACTAAATATTCTCCGAGTCGCTGGACCTAAGGGGTCATACCCTATGGCCAGCGGCCTACGGGTACGGTCGGAAACGACCGTGCCTCCCATTGTGGAAAGGAGAACTCGTCACTGCACCCGCCGGGTCGCAGTCGATCAGGGTTCCTTTCCGTTGCGAAGGGAACCTTTTTTTGTGCCACCGCTGCGTGGCAGCTCCAGGAGGAGACATGGTTCAGATCGTCAGCGAGCCCATCGATCCGCAGCAGAGCTACCGGCTGCTGCAGCAGGGCAGCGCCGGTTCGGTGCTGCTCCACTATGCCGTAGTCAAGGCCGACGGCGGCACCGGCCGCACCAGCTGCGCCGTCGAATACCGGGCCGATCCCGACGCCGAGGCCGAACTGGGCCAGATTGCCGCGGCCCTGAAGGCGCGCTGGCCGCTTGAAGCTGTGCTGCTGCAGCGGCGCAGCGGCCGGCTGGAGGTGGGCGAGATCATCTCCCTGGTCGGCGGTCGGCGCCGCGGCCAGCGCCGATAGCTTTGCCGCCTGCCAGATGGGTCTGGAGCTGCTGAAGAAGATGAGCACGATCGGCAAACAGGAAGTTTTTGTCTGATGCGTTTTGGTTCCGGATCGGCCGGAACGTGTTGGATAACCCATGAACTGGGAGGAATTAAGGATGAAGCGAGGAGATGGGGAAAGATGGCCCTGTGCGGGGCTGCTGGCGGCGGGTCTGGGCTTGACTGCAGCCACCGCCCAGGCCCGGACCCTGGAGGAGATTCTCAAGGACAAGGGAGTCATAACGGCCCAGGACTATGCCGAGGCAAGCAAGAGCAGCCTGGTCACGTACAAGCCGGGCAAGGGGTTGACCGCCATCAGCGCCGACGGCAACTCGAAGATGCATATCGGCGGCTATGCGCAGCTGCTCTACAAGTTCACCAATACCGACGACCCGGCCAAGGACAACGTCAGCAATTTCGACATTCGCCGCTTCAAGCTGGTGGTGGACGGCACCCTGTTCAGCAAGAATTTCGGTTACCGGCTCCAGGGGGATGTCTCCAATGGCTGGCGTACCGAGGATGTCTACATCAAGTATAAATTCGCGCGCGCCGCTGATCGTGCAGGTCGGCCAGTTCAAGCCGCCCCAGGCCCGCCAGGAGCTGACCGGCGCGGGCAAACAGCTCTTCCCCGAGCGCTCGCTGGCCAACGACACCTTCAACCTCGGTCGCGACAAGGGGGTCCAGGCCGCCGGCAGCTTCGCCGACAAGCTGGTCGCCTACCGCCTCGGCCTTTTCAACGGCAACGGCCCCAACACCAGCAACGCCGACGACAACCACATGGTCGCCGGCCGCATCGACATCAACCCGCTGGGGGCCTATGCGATGGACGAGGCCGGCTGGACCAGCGACAAGCCGCTGGTCAACCTCGGCGGCTCCTTCGCCTGGGAAAAGGTCGGCCCTAACGATGTCGGGACCAAGTTCAGCACCGACAACGACGTCATGGACGTGGCGCTGAACCTGGACGGCTTTGACCGCCGCCGACCTTCACCGCCGCCTACGGCAGCGACCTGACCTGGCTTTTGTGGACCGCCAACGCCAATGCCACCTGGATGGGGGCGACCTTCGCCGCCGAATATTACAACCTGAACGCCAATCCCGACCTTGGCGCGGACTGGAGCGCCGACGGCTACTACCTGCAGGCGGGCTACCAGGTGATCCCGAAAAAACTGGAGCTGGCGGTGCGCTACTCGGCCGTCAAATCGACCGACGCCAATGCCTCGGCCAAGTTCGACAAGGCCCAGACCCAGTTCGGGTCGAACTACTACTTCGCCAAGCATAATCTCAAGCTGCAGTCCGACGTCACCCTGGTCAAGGACGACCTGGCGGCCAACAAGGACGACACCATCGTCCGGCTGCAGGCGCAGTTCTACTATTGAATCTAAAGACTAACCGGTCCCGGCGCTCCGGCGCCGGGACCCCAGCAAGGAGAAACGACCATGTTTCGACGCATACTGACCGTTCTGCTGCTGCTGCTTCTGCAGCGCCGGCCTTCGCCACCGAGCACCTGCGCCTGGCGACCACCACCTCCACCGAGAATTCCGGCCTGCTCGCGGTGCTGATTCCCCCCTTCGAGAAGGCCAACGACTGCAAGGTCGACGTCATCGCCGTCGGCACCGGCAAGGCGATCAAGCTCGGCGAGACCGGGGCTGTCTCGCCGTCCTTTTGCCCCCCTTCGAGCAGGCCAACGACTGCAAGGTCGACGTCATCGCCGTCGGCACCGGCAAGGCCATCAAGCTCGGCGAGACCGGGGATGTCGACGTCGTCCTGGTGCATGCGCGCAAGCTGGAGGACAAGTTCGTCGCCGAGGGCTACGGCGTCGATCGCCGCGACGTCATGTACAACGATTTCGTGATCCTCGGCCCGGCAGCACGACCCGGCCGGCATCGCCGGGATGAAGGATGCCGCCGCCGCCCTGGCCAAGATCGCCGCCGCCAAGGCGACCTTCGTCTCCCGCGGCGACAAGTCGGGGACCAACGTCAAGGAGAAGGAGCTGTGGGCCGATGCCGGCATTAAGCCGGCCGGCGACTGGTACCTGGAGGCCGGCCAGGGGATGGGCGAGGTCCTCACCATGGCCGACCAGCGCCAGGGCTATACCCTCTCCGACCGCGGCACCTACCTGGCCTACAAGGGGAAGATCGACCTCAAGGTGCTGGTCGAGGGGGACAAGCGGCTCTTCAACCCCTACGGCGTGATCGCCGTCAATCCGGCCAAGTATCCCCACGTCAAGTACCAGCTGGCGGAGAAGTTCATGCGACTACCTGGTCTCTCCCCAAGGGCAGGGGGTGATCGCCAATTACCGCCGCGGCGGCGACCAGCTCTTCTTCCTCTACAAAGTAAGGAGCCGCCTTGGGCTTTATGTTCGAATCGCTGCAGCACGCGCTGCGGCTGATCCTTACCTTCGACCCGGAGGTCTTCCGCACCGTCTGGACCTCCCTTTACACCTCGCTGACGGCCATCGTCCTGGCGGCCGTCAGCGGGGTCCCGGCGGGAGCGGCCGTCGGCCTGCTGCGCTTTCCCGGCCGGCGGGTGGTGCTGACCCTGCTCAACACCCTGATGGCGCTGCCGACGGTGGTGGTCGGCCTGGTCCTGTTCGGCTTCTTCAGCCGCCAGGGCCCGCTGGGGTTTTGGGGGCTGCTTTTCACCCCCTACGCGATGATCGCCGGGCAGATCGTCCTCGCCACCCCCATCGTCGCCAACTACACCGTGGCGGCGGTGGCCGGGGCCGACCCGCGCATCCTGCCGACCGCCCGGACCCTCGGCGCCGGCCGGCTGCGGGGGACCTGGCAGCTGCTGCTGGAGGTGCGCTTCGGGGTGATGGCGGCGATCGTCGCCGGCTTCGGCCGGGTGATCGCCGAAGTCGGGGTGGCGATGATGCTCGGCGGCAACATCCGCGGTTATACCCGGACCATGACCACCGCCATCGCCCTGGAGACCAGCAAGGGGGAGTTCGCCTTCGGTCTGGCCCTGGGGATCGTGCTGCTGAGCGTGGCCCTGATTGTCAACCTCTTTCTGCAACTGCTGCAGCAACGGTGAAGCCCATGGAACCTCTGCTGACCTTGCAGGAGATCGAATACCGACTGGGGGATTTCCGGCTCCGGATCGAACGTCTCGAACTGCAGCCGGAGCGGATCTACCTGCTGCAAGGGGCCAACGGCGCCGGCAAGAGTACCCTGCTGCAGCTGCTGGCGCTGCTGGTTGCGCCGACGGCGGGGACGCTGCGCTTTGCCGGCGTGGCGGTCACGGAGGAGGCCCAGCGCCAGCGGCTGCGCCGGCAGATCACCCTGGTGGAACAGAACCCCTACCTGTTCGAGACCAGCGTCTATCAGAATCTCGCCTTTGGACTGCGCCTGCGCGACGTGCGCGGCGAACTGCAGGACCGGCGCATCCGCCAGGCGTTGGAGATGGTCGGCCTGGGCGGTTTCGGCGGCCGCCGCGCCCGCGCCCTTTCCGGCGGCGAAAGCCGGCGGGTCGCCCTGGCCCGCGCTTTGGTGCTGCGGCCGAAACTGCTCCTCCTCGACGAGCCGACCGCCGGGCTCGACCGCGAGATCCTGCCGGTCTTTGAAGCGTGTCTGGCCGCCCTGCCCGGGCAGGGGACGACCGTGGTCATCGCCGGCCACGACCAGGACCAGCCCCGGCGCCTGGCCAGTGAAATCCTGACCCTCGATCGGGGCCGCCTGCTGGGGAGCCCCCGCTCCCAGGACGCCCGGACGGCCCTGTAGCCATGGAGATTTGCTGATGCCCATCCCTTTTGTCGACGCCCGCCGCTTGATCCTGGATCAGGTTCAGCCCTTGGGGGCGGAGCAGGTCCTGCTGCTGGCCGCGGCCGGCCGGATCCTGGCCGAAGGGGTGGCGGCGACCTGCGATCTGCCCCACTACGACGTTTCGGCCATGGACGGCTTCGCGGTCCACGCCGCCGACGTCCGCCCCGGTGTTCCGTTGAAGGTCACCGGTTACATTCCGGCCGGCGGCCGGCCGACCCCGGCGGTGACTGCCGGCTGCGCGGTCAAGATCATGACCGGTGCGGCGCTGCCGGCCGGCTGCGATGCCGTCGTGCCGGTGGAAGAGACCCGGGAAGCGGACGGCCGGGTAGAGATCCTGGCGCCGGTCGCCCGCCGCCAGCATATCCGCTTTCGCGGCGAGGATGTCGCCGCCGGGGCGCCGGTCCTCCCCGCCGGCACCCTGATCGGCCCGCCGGCGATCAGCCTGCTCGCTTCCCTCGGGCGGATCATGGTGCCGGTCTACCGGCGGGCCCGGGTCGCCATCGTCTCCACCGGCGACGAACTGGTCGAACCGGGGGGACTTCCCGAGCCGGGGCAGGTGGTCAATGCCAATGCCTACTCCCTCGCCGCCGCGGTGCAGGGGTGCGGCGCCGAGCCGGTCCTGCTCGGCATCGCCCGGGACGAGAAGGAGAGCCATCGCCGGCTCTTTGCCGCCGGCCTGGAGTGCGATGCGCTGATCACCTCGGCCGGGGTCTCGGCCGGCGACCGTGACCTGGTGCGCGAGGTGCTGGACGAGCTGGGGGTCGAATCCCGCTTCTGGAAGATCGCCATGAAACCGGGCGGTCCCACCGCCTTCGGCGTGCGCGGGCGGGTGCCGGTTTTTTCCCTGCCCGGCAACCCGGTTTCGACCATGGTCACCTTCGAGACGCTGGTGCGACCGGCGCTGCTCAAGATGATGGGGCATCGCCGGGTGCTGCGGCCGCTGTATCGGGGGATCCTGCAGGAGGAGGTCCGCAAACCGGCCGGCAAGACCCTCTTTCTGCGCGTGCAGGTGACGGAGCGGGAGGGCGCCTATCTGGTCCGCCCCTGCGGCGACCAGCGCACCGGCATCCTGCAGCACCATGCTCCGCGCCGGCGGGCTGGCCCTGCTGCCGGAGGACGGCGAGCTCCCTTCCGGCCGGCAGCGCGGTCGATCTGCAGCTGCTGGGAGATGAGGTGCTGATGCGCGAGGCCGAACGACGTTCAACCCGGGAGGAAGGCATGCCCCTGACTTACGAAGCCGCCCGGCAGCTGATTCTGGAGAAGATTCGCCCCCTCGAAGCCGAAACGGTCCCTCTGCTCGACGCCCTCGGCCGGGCGCTGGCCGAACCGGTGGTCGCCACCCTCGACCTGCCGCGCTTCGACAATTCGGCCATGGACGGCTATGCCCTGCGCGCCGCCGACAGCGGCCCCGGCGCGGCGCTGCGGGTCACCGGCTATCTGGCGGCCGGCAGCCTGGACCGCCGCCGCCGGTGCACCCGGGCTGCGCGGTGCGCATCATGACCGGCGCGCCGCTGCCGCCGGGCGCCGACGCCGTGGTCCCGGTGGAAGAGACCGACGGCGGCGAAACCACCGTCACCCTGCGGCGCAGCCGCCAGCCCGCGCCGACCACATCCGCTTCCGCGGCGAGGACATCCGCTGCGGCGACGAGGTCCTGGCCGGCCGGCACCGTGCTGCGGGCGCCGGAGATCAGCCTGCTCGCCTCCCTCGGCCAGGCGCAGATCAGGTCGTGCGGCGGCCGCGGGTCGCGATCCTCGCCACCGGCGACGAGCTGGTGGAACTGGGCGAGCCGCTGCCGGAAGGGCGGATCGTCAACAGCAACAGCTGGGCGCTGGCGGCGCTGGTCCGCGAACTCGGCGCGGTGCCGCTCCTCCTCGGCATCGCCGCCGACACCCTCGAGAGCCTGGCGGAGAAACTGGCCGCGGGGCTCGAAGCCGACCTGCTGATCACCACCGCGGGGGTCTCGGCCGGCGACCGCGACCTGGTGCGCGAGGTGCTGGCCGAGCTGGGCGTCGAGCAGGTCTTCTGGAAAATCGACATCAAGCCCGGCAGGCCGACCGCCTTCGGTGTCAAGGGGCGGGTGCCGGTCTTCTCCCTGCCGGGCAACCCGGTCGCGACCCTGGTCACCTTCGAGGAGTTCGTGCGCCCGGCGCTGCTCAAGCTGATGGGACAGCGCCAGGTGATGAAGCCGCCGGTGCGGGCCGTCCTCGCGGAGGCGGTGAGCAAGAAGCCGGGGCGGGCCCAGTTCCTGCGGGTGACGGTGCAATCCACACCCGGGGGGCTGGTGGTCGCCAGTTCCGGCGACCAGAAAACGGGCATCCTGCGCACCAGCCTGCGCGCCAACGGCATCGTCGTACTCCCCGCCAACCACGGCGACTATGCCGCCGGCGATGCGGTTGAGGTGCACCTGCTGGGGCGCGATGCGGAATGGTTATCCGGTTAATCTCCCCCATCGGTTCCGGGTGGAGTTTATATAGCTTATGGAGTCGTGAAATAATTAATTGCGAAAGGATGATGAAAATGAAGGGATTTGGAAAGGCCGGCCGGGTGCCGGCACTGTTCGGAGGGTTGTTGCTGGCTGTTGCCGTCGCAGCTTCCCGCTGTACGCGCAGGAGCCGGCGGCGGAACCCTACCGCCTCGGCGAGGTGGTGGTCTCCGCCCCGCAGGCCGGGGTCGAAGCGGCCGGCACCGTGCACACCGTCACCGCCGCGCGAGATCCAGGAGCGCGGCGCCCGCACCCTGGACGAGGCCCTGACCCTGGTTCCGGGCCTGTTCGTGCGCACCGGCGGCGAGGGCTCGCCGCGCATCGACATCCGCGGCTTCCGCACCCGCCACGTGCAGCTGCTCCTCGACGGCATTCCGATCAACTCCACCTTCGACGGCCAGTTCGACCCGAGCACCATCGGCGTGGAGAACATCGCCGCGATCAAGGTGACCACCGGTGGCGGCTCGGTCCTCTACGGGGAAGGCGGGAACGGCGGCGTCATCAACATCATCACCAAGAAAGGGCCAGCCGGGACTGCACGGCTCCCTCGGCGGCGAGACCGAAGGCAACGGCACCTATCTCGAGCGGGCCACCCTCGGCGGCGGCGACCGACACCGTCGACGCCTTCGTCAGCGGCAGCAACTACGACCGCGACAGCTACCATCTCTCCGGCGACTTCAATCCCACCGCCGCCGAGGACGGCGGCGGGCGCCTGAACAGCGACCGGTCGCGGCAGAACCTCTTCGCCAACCTCGGCTGGAGCCCGACCGGCCAAGACCCAGCTCGCCGCCAACCTGCAGTACCGCAAAGACGAGTACGGCATTCCGCCCCTGACCAACTACAGCGCCACCGACCCCTTCAGCAAGAAGCAGAAGTTCGACCGGGTCGACGACCTTGAAGGGGTCGCCACCCAGCTCGCCTTCGACCAGCAGCTGCCGGGGGCTCTCAGCAGCCGCGGCTGGGTCTACTTCAATCGCCTGAACATGCTGGAAAACCGCTACGACGACGCGACCTTCTCCACCCAGGCCGCCAACGGCGCCATGCGTACCGATTCGACCACCGACAGCGCCGGGGTCAACCTGCAGCTCAAGGGAGACTGGCAGGCCTACGGCGTCACCACCCTGGCGCTCCTCGCCGACAACAGCAACTGGAACGCCGACGGCTTCCAGGTCGCCTCCAGCTCCGGCGGTGGCGGTGGCGGCGGTGGCGGTGGCGGTGGCGGTGGCGGCGGCGGCAGCACTGTGACTACCACCCATTTCGATCTGCAGCGCGACCTGCAGCTCTACACCGCCGCCCTGCAGTACGAGGTGCAGCCGCTGCCGAAGCTCGGCCTGGTGGTCGGCGCCGGGGAACACCTGCAGCGCCGCGACAACGGCAAGACCGAGAATGCCACCTCCTACCTGCTCGGCCTCAGCTACGACCTGACCGGCAGCACCCGCCTGCATGCCAGCCATAGCCGCAAGGTGCGTTTCCCCTCGATCAGCCAGTTTTACGATGTGGCTTCCGGTAACGAAGACCTCAAGGCCGAGCGCACCCTGCATTACGAAGCGGGGGTCGAGCAGCAGCTGCCGGCCGCCACCTCCCTGGGCGTCACCGGCTTTTTAATCGACGCCAGCAACTTCATCGAGAAGAACGACGTCACCAACCGCTACGAAAATTTCCAGAAATACCGCTTCGCCGGCGCCGAATTCACCCTGGAGAACCGCGCCGTCGAAAACCTGGTGCTGCGCGCCAGCTACAGCTACCTCTACAGCCAGGATCGCAGCGCCGGCAGCAGCAAGGGGGTGCTCCAGTACCGGCCCCGCGACAAGGTCACCCTTGAAGGGCGCTACGTCTGCCCCTTCGGCACGATCGCCGACGCCTCGCTCCTCTACGTCGGGCGCCAGTACTACCTACGACAAGACCGGGACCCTGAAAAAGCGCCTCAACGACTACACCGTGGTCAACGTCAAGCTCGGCCAGGACCTGCTGGCCAAACGGCTCAACCTCTATGCCGGGGTCAACAACCTGCTTCGACGAGGATTACGAGCAGAGTTACGGACTTCCCCAGCCCGGCCGCACCTACTACGCCGGCGCCGAGGTCCGTTTCTGAACCAGGAGCGCACTGTGGCTGAAATCGCTCGGTTGGAAAACTTCTCCTACGCCTGGCCCGGCAGCGGCGACTGGATCCTGCGGGAACTCTCCATCGAGTTCCCGCAGGGGCAGTGCCACTGGCTGAGCGGCGCCAGCGGTTCGGGGAAGACCACCCTGGCTTTGGCCCTCAAGGAGTTGCTTCCTCCGGGGCGGCAGGAAGGGCGCCTCCTGCTCCCTGTCGTTCCGGGGGAAGCACGTTCCGCGGTCGGCCTGGTGCTGCAGAACCCGGAGACCCAGATCCTGACCGAGAGTGTCGGCGCCGAGGTCGCCTTCGGTCTGGAAAACCTCTGCCTGCCCCCGGCGCAGATGCCCGCGCGGGTCCGGGCCGCCCTCGACGCGGTCGGGCTGGAACTCCCCGTCGACCACCCGACGCGGCCGGCTGTCCATGGGGCAGAAGTACCGGCTTCTCATCGCCGCCCAGCTGGTGTTGCAGCCGGCCCTGCTGATTCTCGACGAACCGGCCGGGCAGCTCGATGGCGGCGGGGCTGGAGAGCCTGGCGCAGATCATCGCCGGCCTGAAGCAGCAGGGGCTGGCGGTCCTGCTCTGCGAGCACCGGCCCGGGACCGCTGTCGGCGGTGATCGACCGGCACTGGCGCCTCGAAGCCGGCACCTTGCTCCCCGGGAGTATCGATGTGGCCCCGGCCGCCGGAGCGAACCACCGCCCCGCGGCGCCGCCGGCCGGAAACGGGACGCCGGTGGTGGAGGTTCAGGGACTGACGCGTGGATACCGCCGACGCCACCCCGGCCTGGCACGACGCCAGCCTGGTGCTGCAGCGTGGCGAGCGCGCCTACCTCTGCGCCCCCAACGGCGCCGGCAAGACCACCCTGCTGCGCTGTCTGGCCGGCCTGCTGCAACCCGGCAGCGGCAGCATCCGCATCTGCGGCCGGCCCCCGGCTGCCGATCTGCAGCAGGGGCGGATCGGCTATTTGTTTCAGAATCCGCGCCGGCAGCTCTTCGAAACCACCGTCTTCGCCGAAGTCGCTTTTTCCTTGCGCCGCCTGGGCCTGCGCCGCGAGGCCCTGGCCGAACGGGTCGATAGCACCCTGGAGCGCTGCCGGATCGGCCACCTGGCCGGTTGCTCGCCGCACCGGCTCAGCTACGGCCAGCAGCATCTGGTCGCCCTCGCCACGGTCCTGGCCCGGGAGCCGGAGCTGCTGCTGCTGGACGATCCGCTCGCCGGTCTCGATCCCGCGGCAGCGCAGCGGGTCCTGGCCATCCTTCTGCAGTGCAGCGAAGAGCAGGGGACGACGCTGCTCTGGAGCGGTCATCACCCGTTGGAAAACCCGGACTGGAACCATGTCACCTACCGGCATCGCGGGAGGTCGCCTTGTTCAGCACTAGCCTGCCGATCGCCGCACGCCAGGCCGGCCCGACCGCCGCTCCTCCCCGCCGGGGTCGCCCTGCTTCTCTGCTTCGTCCTGTCGCTGGCGGCGATCCTGGCCCGCGCCCCCGCCGTCCTGGCCGGGCTGACCCTGATCGACCTGGTGTTGATGTTCGTGCAGCGCCTCGACCGGCCGACCCTGCTGCGCGGCGCCCGCCTCTGCCTCTGGCAGGGGATCGTGGTGACCGCCCTCTATCTGCTGCGTTACGGTCCGGCCGCGGGGCTTTGGCCGGGGCTGCGCATCAGCTGGCAGCTGCTGCTGGTCTTCCTGCCCGGCCTGATCCTCCTCTCCGGGGTGCCGGGGGGGCAGTTGGCCCACGCCCTGGGGAAGGTCCTGCCGGCGCGCAGCGCCTTCGTGCTGGCGGCCTCGCTGAAGTTCTTGCCGCTGCTGATCTCGGAGATCGCCGCCATCGCCGAGGCCCAGCGCCTGCGCGGCGCGAAAATCCGTCCCCGTGACCTCTGTCTGGCCGGGGAACTGGGGGGACCTGCTCCACTGCCTGGTGGCTCCGGCGGTGGTGCGGACGTTGGAGATCGCCGACAATATTGCCTGTGCCGCCCGCATCCGCGAGTTCGGCCGTTACCCCACCCGGAGCTGCTGGCCGGGCGATCGGGAGGAGTCCCCATGAAGCACCTGCCCCTCAAGGAATCGCTGTTTCTCGGCTTCTGCGCCGCGCTTTTGGTCATCACCAAGGCGGCCTTGCGCTGGCACCTGGGGATTTCCGGCCACGCCATGTTCTTTACCGCCTTCTTCCTGCTGCTGGCCCGGGGCTGCGTGAACTTCCGCGGCGCCGCCAGTCTCGCCGGGCTGCTCGCCGGCATCGCCTCGGCGCTCTTGGGCATGGGCAAGGGCGGCCCGCTGGTGGTGGGCAAGTTCCTGCTGCCGGCACTCGCCGTCGATCTCGGCGCCCTGCTGCTGCCCTGGCTCTTCGGCAGCGTCCTGCTCTGCGCCCTGGTCGGCGCGGCCGCCGGCGCAACCAAATTCTTCGGCACCGCCGGACTCGATCTGCTGGTCGGCATGGACCCGGCCGTGGTCTGGCGCCATTCGCTGCTCGAAGCCGTGGCCGCCATGGCCTTCGGCGCCCTTGGGGCGCTGGGCATTCCCCCGGTGCTGCGCCGCCTGCGCGCCTACGGCGTCCTCAACCCTGGAACGAAAGAAGGGGCATCATGAACATCCTGGTCTGCATCGACGACACCGACAACCTGGAGAGCCGCGGCACCGGCGAACTCGCCTCGCTGCTGGCGGGCCAGCTCGAAGAGCAGGGGTGGGGGAACAGCCGCTTCGTCACCCGCCACCAGCTGCTGGTCCACCCGGACATCCCCTACACCTCGCACAACAGCGCCATGTGCTTCGCCGCGACCCTCAAGGAGGCGGCGCTCTTGCCCCGCTTCATCGACCATGCCGGCCGCTTCCTCGAACGGGAGTCTGCCCCCGGCTCCGACCCGGGGCTGTGCGTGGCCGCCGCGCCACAGCTGGGCGATACCGGCGCCCCTGGTCGCCTTCGGCCGGGCGGCCAAGGAGCAGGTGCTCGACAAGGCGGCGGCCTACGCCCTGGCCGGGGAGCTCGGCCTCCACCTCTCCGAACACGGCGGCAGCGGCCAGGGGGTGGTCGGAGCGCTGGCGGGAGTCGGCCTGCGCCTGGGCGGCAACGACGGTCGCCTGAAGGGGCGCCTGCCCCTCGGTCCCGCGGGAGCGCGGCGCAGTATCGCCGAACTCAGGGAAGAACCGCTGGTCGAGGCGGTTCGCGGGGTGGACGGCTCCCGGCCGGAGGACACCGCGCTGGTGGAGCTGGGGGAGAAGATCAAGACCGTGCTGCTGGAAGGGCAATCGGTGCTGCTCATCGAGGCGACCGGCGATCCGGCCGTCCCCTGGCGCACCTGCTCGCGGCAGAAGCTCAAGAACTATTGATACCAAGCCGGCGCGCGCCCGGCCGGGGACGGCGGGGGAGGGGGCGCGGCGCCGTCCGGAATCGGGATATGATAGGGGAAAAGATCGGATTTTGCGTGGCGTTGCCGGCGTGAGGCGGTTTTTCCCTGATTGAAAGGAGTTTGCCCATGACCGCTTGCACCGCCCCCCGCCAGCGCCAGCTCGGCCCGGAGGAATGGGACGTGGCCGCCCGCCAGGCGGCCGGCTGCGCCACCTTCCGCTCCGACGTCGAAGAAGAACAGGTTGCCGATGAGGCCGTCTCCTGCTACAACTGCCGTTACCGCCGCTGGGCGGCGCAGGGCATCACCTGCCTCGCCGATCCGGGTTGACGGCCGGCCGGCGGGGATGAAGGGGAGGCTGTGGCGTCACTGGCCGCTGGGGGGATTCCTGCTCGTCTCGGTCGTGGTTCATGCCGCTCTTTTCGGCCTCCCCTGGGCCCCGACCTTCGGCAGCCGCACTCCCCGGGGACCGGTGGTGGTGACCCTCCTCCCCGGGCCGCCCGGCGCCGGGCGGGTGAGCCGCTCACAACCGCCGCCGCCAGCCGTTCGGCAGCCCAGGCACCCGGCACACAGGGCGGTGGTTCGGCGGCAAACCTCGCCGCAGCCGAACCGCAGCCGAAACCGCAGCCGAAACCGCAGCCGAAACCGCAGTCCGTGCCGGCGCCGGCCCCGACCCCCGCGGCCGCACCCCCGGCGCCGCCGTCAACGGCGGCCACGGCCACGACGGCGGCACGGGATGTTGCGGTCGACCTGGCTCCGCCGGTTCCCGGCCTTCCCATTGCGGCGCCGCAACCCGCCCCGGAAGCCGCCGGCAGCGCCGGCGCGGCAGTCGGGGCGCCGCAGACGGCCGCCTTCGGCGGCGCCAACGGCCCGCGCATTCTCCACCTCGACCAGCCGATCTACCCGCCGCGGGCCCTGCGGCTGCGCCGGGAGGGGAAGGTGCTGCTGCGCCTGGAAATCGACGCCGGCGGCGTCCTGCAATCGGTCACCGTGGTCCAAGCGGCCGGTTACGGCTTCGAGGAAGCCGCCCTGGAGGCGGTGCGCCGGGCGCGCTTCGCCCCGGCTACCAAAGGCGGCCGGCCGGTCTCCTGCGTGGCGCTGCTGCCGGTTTCCTTCACCCTCGCCCCCCGCCCCTGACCGCCAGGGGCTTGCTGCACCCTGCAAGGAGAGCTTCATGAGCGTCAAAGCCGTTTCCTTCGTGGCCAAATCGGGCACCGGCAAGACCACCCTGGTCGAGCAGGTGATCGCCGAGCTGAAACGCCGCGGCTACCGGGTCGGGGCGATCAAACACGACGCCCATCGTTTCGACATCGACCACCCGGGCAAGGACAGCCACCGCTTCACCGCCGCCGGCGCCGACACCATGCTGATCTCCTCCCCGGCCAAGCTGGCGCTGGTCAAGCAGCACGCCGCCGCGCCCCCCATCGAGGAACTGCTCGCCGCCTATTTCGGCGACGTCGACATCGTTCTCACCGAGGGGTTCAAGAAGAGCGGACTGCCGAAGATCGAGGTGCATCGCGCCGAACGCAGCGACACCCTGCTGTGCCGCGGCGCGGAGCACGACCCGAGCCTGCTGGCGGTCGCCAGCGACTGCCAGCTCGAGCTCGACGTGCCGCTGCTCGATCTCAACGATCCGGCCGCGGTGGCCGATTTCGTCGAGACCCATTTTCAACTGGCCGCAGCCAGGGGAGGTAAGCGATGAGCGAAAAAGTGTCCCCGCCTTTGACCTTCAATCATTTCGACGACCAGGGGCAGGCGGTGATGGTCGACGTCAGCGCCAAGACTCCGACCCTGCGCACTGCCGTGGCCGCCTCCCGGGTGCGGATGCAGCCGGCGATTCTGCAGGCCATTCTCGATAAGACCGTCGCCAAGGGGGATGTCCTCGGCGTCGCCCGGCTGGCGGGGATCGCCGCCGCCAAGCGCACCGACGAGCTGATCCCCCTCTCCCATCCCCTCGCCCTGCACCACCTGGCGGTCGACTTTCTCCCCCGCGCCGAAAAGGGGGTGCTGGAAATCCGCGCCACGGTGCGGGCCTTCGAACGGACCGGCGTGGAGATGGAGGCGATGGTCGCCGCCTCGGTGGCGGCGCTGACCGTTTATGACATGTGCAAGGGGGCGGACAAGCGGATCAGTATCGAGAAGGTGGCGCTGCTCTACAAGGAAGGGGGGAAGAGCGGGGTCTTCCGACGCGAGGAGGAACTATGAAGGCGGCAATTCTGACCTTGAGCGACAAGGGCTCCAAGGGGGAGCGGATCGATGTGAGCGGCCCGGCGCTGCGCGACTGGCTGGCGCAGCAGGGGGTGACGGTGGAGTGCATGGCGCTGATGCCCGACGAAGAGGGGCAGATCGCGGCGCTGCTGGTCGACTGGGTGGAGAATCTGGCCCCCGACCTGATCCTGACCACCGGCGGCACCGGCGTCTCGCCGCGTGACGTCACCCCGGAGGCGACCCGCCAGGTGGTCGAACGGGAGCTGCCCGGCTTCGGCGAGCTGATGCGCAGGAAGAGCCTGGAGAAGACGTCCCACGCCATCATCAGCCGGGCGCTGGCCGGCATCCGCGGCCGCACCCTGATCATCAACCTCCCCGGCAGCCCGAAGGGGGCGGTGGAGAATCTGGAGTTCATCTGGGCGGCGGTGCCGCACACGGTGGCCAAACTGCAGGGGGATCCCAGCGACTGCGCCCAGTGAGCAGCGACCGGTAGCTGGATCGGGCAAGTGCAGCAAGAGAACGTCAATGAATAGGGCGACCGTGAGAGCGGTCGCCCTATTCATTGACGGCGAAGCCGTCTCGGGATTTCGGCAGGATGCGCCCGCGCGCCGCTGCGAATCAGACCCGCGCCGGGCGGGTCGGTGTCCGTTCCGGCCGGTCCGGCGCCTTCAGCGCAGACACTGGTACAGCCCCATGCACCACAGGCAGCTGCCGCAGGGCTCCCCCTTGACGTGACAGTCCTGCTCGAAGGCCTCGGTCTGCACGTAGTCGCAGGGGGCGAGCCGGCAGTTGATGCAGAAGGGGTAGTCGTAGCCGATGACGTTGCTGCGGAAGCCGGTAAAGTCCGGGCCGTTCCAGATCGCCAGGATGTCGGCCCGGTCGAGCTGGCCGAAGACCTTGGGTTTGACCGGCTGCTGCCAGCCGCTGGCGAAACAGTTGTAGCGGTGCCAGAGGAAGTAGCAGGGGTGAATCTCCCCCTGCCAGGAGACGAAGGCCCCGCCGTCCTCGACGAAGTGGCAGAGCCGGTCCTCGTGGGGGACCACCTGCGGCAACTGCAGGTCGAGGCCGTTGCGCTCGGCGACGCGGCGGGCCTGGGCGAAGATCTCCTCGACGTGGGCGATCCAGCCGCTATCCACCGAGAAGAGCTTGGAGAGATCGAGAAACAGCCCCTGTTCGGCGGCGGCCGCCTTCATCCGCTCGACGAAGGCGACGATTCCCTGCTCCTCGGGGCTCTTGGCGAACTTGAACAGGACCTCGAAATAGCGCTCCAGCGCCACCCCCTCCTGGCGGGCGCGTTCCTGCCACTGCTGGAAATGGGCGATGGCGGCGTCGGTGCAGGGGATGTAGGCGGCCTGGCCGGCATGGTCCTGGTCGTAGGGAAGCATGTGGGTGACCAGGGCGAAACTGGCGCCGCGCTGGGCCGCCCATTCCAGGGTGGCCGGCAGGCCGGAGAGGTTGTCGCGCATCACCACCACCTCCGCCCCGACCTGGAGATCGTCCCGGCCGGTTTGCGCCTTGGCCGCCTTGAGGGCGGCGAAGGCGCTGTCGATGGCCGGCAGCTCCCCCCCCTGGCGCAGCCGGCTGAAGATTTCCGGGGTGCTGGCATCGACCGACAGGCAGATCTTATCGAGACCGGCCTCGGCCAGGGCCAGGGCCCGCTCCGGGGTGAGGAGCAGGCCGTTGGACTGGAAGCCGACCCAGCTTGCCGCCGGCATCAGGGCCTTGGCGCGACGGATGAAAGCTTCCAGGCGCGGGTGGAGCAGAGGTTCGCCGACACCGTTGAGGATCAGCGCCTCCAGGGTCGGGAACGCCGGTTCCAGGGCGGCGAAGTGGGCGTCGCTCAGGTCCCCCTCGGCGATGCAGCCGCCTTCGGTCTGCTTGACGCACATGAAGCAGCCGAGGTTGCAGCGCGAGGTGGTCTCGACGAAGAGCTTGGATGGCTGACGGCGCAGGGCCTTGTGGTCGGTCTGGCTGGGTTCGGGCATGGCTGTATTCCTTCGCTGGCGGGATGGAAGCAACCGCTGGCTGCAATCGGCATTCCCGCGTTTGGACTCGGTGACTCGGTCACATGAGCAAGAGAGGCAAGAGATGTGCCAGCGCCGGAAGGGCGCCGCGTGCCGATGCCGGTGCGGCGCCGGGGGGCTCGGTCATGATGCCAGGGTAGCAGGGGCCCGGGGCGTTAAAAATGACCTTGGTCAAGGTCGGCGCCTTTACCCCCGGCTGCCCGGGGGGCAGATCTCCCTGCAGGCCGGAAAAAGGGGGGGAAACCGAAGGTTTCCCCCAATTCAGGAGAGAAGTGAGCTGTATGGCTCACGGGTGCTCCCCCCGTCCCTCAACGGGGGTGCCTGGTGGGGAGGCGGGACCTCCCGAAAACCTTTCAGCTCGGTCGCGTCCCGTTTACGGACGTGGGCCCGGCCGGCAGGTCGATGATGCGCAGGTAGACCATGGTCTGATTCAACAGCAGGTAGGCGATCTCGCCGCAGGTGGTCGGCCCGGTGATGCCGGGAAGGGTCTTCCCCTGCGGATTCAGAAGGCGGTCGTTGAGGATGCAGTTGCAGGAGAAGACGACCTGGTGCGCGACGCCTTCGGGAGCGCGGGCGGTGAATTTGCCCAGGTAGTCCGCAACCGGCCGCGCATGCTTGTAGCGTACCCCGCTGAACACCGGGGCGTAGAACTCGACCTCTGCCGGTCGGCCCGAGCCGATCCGGAAGCTGGCGTTGATCAGTACACCGTGATAATCGGCCACCAGCGGCAGGCGCGTGTCGAGGCGGGCCTCTTGGAGGTACTCGGCGAAATTCCGCTCCCGGCCGTTGACGAAGGCGGTTCGGGTCCGGAACCCGTCCTGGGGAAAGGTGATGACGTCGCCGTTCCCCTGCTCGAAGATATTGATGATGCCAATGTCGGCCACCTTGGTTGGCGGCAGGGAGACATGCATGACGATAGCTGCATTGTCCAGTGAGGAGGCCGGACGCGTACCGGCGAAGACCTTGGGTGAGCGAAGGTGCAGCTGTTCCGGGTCGATGCCGGATATCCAGCCGATCAGGGGGCGCACGGCAAAGAGTTCAAAATTAGGGGCGTTGAGCGCGAAGGCGAAATGGGCGTCCGACTTGGCGGGGATAATAATGAAACTGACCCCGTTTTCGGGCGCATCGCAATAGACCCGGGGGACCTCCGCGGGAGAGTAGCTTCGAATCTCCGCACGCTCAATAAATTCCGGGAGTTCCGTGACCTGGATCGTGTCGCGCCGGGCCGCTCCGTCGGCTGCGGTGATGCCGCTGGGGAGGGTCCCGCCAATCCAGCGACCGCGGGGCAATTGCCGCAGCAGGGCTTCCTCGCCGGCCAGAATCAGGGCCTTGCCTTGCTCGATTTTTTTTCTGACCGCGGCAGGGGACAGCAGGGTGGGTGGCATGGGTTCCTTCCTACCCAAGGATTTTCTTCAAGTCATTTTGGCTGGCGGGCAATTCCGCATTGCGCAAAAAGAGTTCCCGCAAGTCGGCAGCGCATTTTTCCAGGCAGGCCGGCGTCGGGTTCTGGGCGAATTTCCGGGCCAGGGTGCTGCGCAGAATCCGCGCCGCAAAGAGATCGAACTCGATCTGGCTCCGCCCGCTGACGATGTCCCGCCAAATGGGTTCTACGCTGGTGGAATCTTCCATGGCTGACCCCGGAGTTGGAGGTTGCTTCCGCTTCCCGAACGACGTCTAGGCTCCCCAGGCCAGGGCGCCGCGGCGCTGGCTCCCCAGCCGCGAGGAGATGGTTTCAGCTGCATTCAGCAGCGGGACTGCAAGTTCCTGCTGCGCGCGTTCCCGCCCGAGGCGGAAATCCGGTCCGAGGATGACCAGCGCCCCGGTCATGCGGTCGTGGTGATCGAATATCGGTGCCGCCAGGGCCGAGATTCCCTCGGTGAATTTTTCCCGATTCAGGCAATAGCCGAGACGGCGGATCGCCTCCCATTCCTCGGCGGCGGGAGGTGCCGGTTCTGCGGACGCCTGCAGGGCCAGGAAAAGTTTGCCGGCTGCGCTGTCGGCCAGGGGAAAGCGCTGCCCGACAAAGGAGATGGCCTTGACCTGCTGGGTGGTCTCCAGCATGTCGAGGAACAGCAGCTCATTGTTCCGGCGCACCGCCAGGTAGATGGTTTCGTTATGCTGGCGCAGCAGCTGCGCCATGATCGGCCGTGCCTTGTCCAGAAGTTCCATCCGTGACAGGAGCTTTTGACCGGTTTCAAAGGCCGAGAAGCCGAGCCGGTAGCGATGGGTCATCTGGTCCTGTTCCACGTAGCCGCGCCGCTGGAAAGTGGCCAACAGGCGAAAGACCGTCGACTTGTTCAGGCCGAGCCGTTCGCTGAGCCGCGTCATATGGACGTCCTGCTCGAACTCGCTCAGAATTTCCAGAACATTCAGGGCGTTGTCCACCGACTGAATGAAATACGGTCCCCGGTCCTGCCTTTGGGTTGCCAAGTTGTGCTCCTGTCGAATGCTGGCTGGTGGAGTGGTGGCGGCGCGGGTTCCGTCGCCTGGCCGCTTTTGCCGAAGCCGGCCGGCCGCGGCTCTCTGCCTGCCGCTGGGAGGGTTGAATGCGGAGGGCTCGTTGCCCTCAGCGAGAAGGCAGGAACCCTACGGTTGCCGAGTTAGGCTGGCATGACATTGCCAGGAGCGCCACCCGGTTGGCGGGGAAAAGTGCCCTGCCGGGTGCCCTCGCTGCGTTCGAAAGGTGAGGACACCCGGCAGGTCGGTTTCCACCAGGCTGTCAGGGACGTCTGCCCCTGACAGCCTGCATTGCAACCCGACATTGCGGGAGGCGGATCTGCGGCTCAGAAGTTGAGGATCGCGCCCAGGGCCGTGGTTTTGGTCTCCTCTTCGGGGGCGCCGATGGAGATCTTGTTGACGTTGTATTCGGCGACCAGCTTGAGACTGGCGTTGATGTCATAGAACAAGGCGCCGGTATAGGTTTTATTCTCCCACTCGTCGGGGGAGGTCTTCAGCTTGTTCTTGCCGTAGGAGGCCACGGCCCGCGCCGGGCCGTAGGTGTAGGCGGCCTGGAAAAGATAGCCGTCGCTGTCGACTTCATCGCCCGCCTGGGTGACCGGCAGGCCGAGGGTTGTGTCGGGGCCGGGGCCGAGCAGGAGGCCGACACCCTTGGCGGTAAAGCCCGAAGCATGCAGGCTCAAACCGGCATACACGACCCGCACCCCGTAGGAGACGCCGCTGGAGGTGACGTCCGTCGCGGTCGAGCTCTGGGACTTCTGGTAAAGGCCGCCGACCCAGCCATAGACCGAAGCCTTGCCGGAGGTATGGTTATAGGTCAGTTCTCCTTCGACCCGCGGCGCCTTCTCCTCGCCGTTGACGGCGGTGCGGGAGGGGTCGATCAGGCCGACCGCCAACTTGAAGCCGGCCAGTTCGGGGGTGCGGTAGGTGATCTGAGCGGAGGGCATCGGATAGGTGTAGCCGGTGCCGATGTTGCCGAAAGAGACGCCGGTGCCATCGATCAGGCCCAGGGTGTCGCTCACGTTGCCGTAGCCAAGCAGGATCTCGTCCTGGAAGATGTTGGAGCGGTTGAAGAGGGTGAAGTCCTTGCCGAACAGCACCTGGCCCCAGCTGCCATCCACGGTGCCGTAGAACTGGCGGACATCGATGGCGGTCGAGGTGAGATTGGTGTCGCTGTCGTTGATGGTCACCCAGAAGGAGGAGCGACCGCCGAGCTTGAGGTTGCCCGACTGTTTGCTGAAGTTGAAGCCGATCCAGTTGGGCAGGAAGCCCATCTTGACCCGGGACTGTTTGCGGTCCGGTCCAATTGCCGACTCCGCCGCCGCATTCTTGTCGCTGTCGCTGTAGACATAGAAGGTGTTGAACGATCCGTCGGTGCTGAACGTCGTCCCTTCCTTGTCGTAGAGGGTGATCGCGGCCGACGCCGGGACGCTGATGGCCAGGGCCAACAAGCAGGCAAACAAACCTTTTACCAACTGTGCGGATTTCATAGTTCTCCCTTTCTTGGAATGGAAATGCTGTCGGTTGGACAACAATGAACGCGTTAAAGAGGTAGAGCTTCCTTGGCCATCGTCAAAATTTCCAGGTTCCGGCGCTGAGCGAACCCTGGAATTGGCCCCGGGATTCGCGTGTGTCCGCTGCGTCCTAGAAGGGAAGCTGTCCATATCCCATGAGGTCGATCGCAGGAACAAAGAGACAGGTGAAGCTCAGAACCAGGAACATCCAGGCGGCAAGTTTGGCGTTCAGCTTGCCGTAGGTTACGCCGACCACGGTCAGGCAGATCACGACGAAGGTAACGTTCATGAACGCCAGGTAGTTGCTGACGCCGATAATGGTCGAGCCGTCGGCTTTGACGCCGCCACCGGTAAAAAAGAGGTAGGCGTACATGGCACACACAATGGCAACGACCAGGGCGCCGTTGCCGACGGTACGCATATCTTCCAACCCCACCCAGAGAGCATGGGCCGTCTGGAGATAAAGAACCCCAAACACGAACAGCAGGCCGGCGGTGAAGGGGTCTTTGAAGAGGGCGGCCTGAAGAATGGCGCCGACGACGACGAG
This sequence comes from uncultured delta proteobacterium, assembly GCA_963763205.1. Lineage (GTDB taxonomy): Bacteria > Desulfobacterota > Desulfuromonadia > Desulfuromonadales > DDH964 > DDH964. The sequence goes on from CAVXNQ010000009.1 coordinate 60,760, forward strand.
GGTACCTACAATAGCCGTCACAAAACCGGTGCTTTTGGCCTCGCCGTGGCCCAGGAATAACAGACCCACCGGGACCCACATCATGCAAATCAGTAGCAGTAATGCCGTTGTCATGATTTTTCTCCTTTGCTGGTTGCCAGAGTAATGACCGGTAGACGCAGAAGCCGGATCAGGCTTCTGCCGTCGTTGGGTCGATGATGGTTCTAACCTCTGCCACCTGGTCGGCGGGAAATCCTCCCAGTCGGGCATGTTCCCGTACCGACTCGGCGTCCGGGGCGATATAGACGCAGTAGATCTTGTCGGCAGTGACATAGCTCTGTACCCATTGGATCTGCGGACCGAGCTCCCTCAAGACGCCGCAGGATTTCTGCGAGATCCCCTGAAGTTGTTCGGTGGTGAGGTTGCCGGCACCGGGTATGGCCCGTTCAATCACGAATTTCGGCATGGTTTTCCTCCTCGGGGTGAATGTGGCTGCTGGCCAGTTCATGGAATCCGGTAGCGAAGGTCTAATTTGCCCGGCCGACCGTTTTCGCCCGGGCACAGCCGGGTCGGGTTGCGGGTTTCTTGCGGTGCTGGTGGCGGGACCGGGTGAAGCAAGGTTTTGCCGCGATCTGCCGTTAGCCGATGTTTCTTCCCAGGGCGCTGTTCACCAGGACACGGTCTTGGTGGCTGTCGCCGGGTTAGTAGGGGCGCCTTGGCCAACCGTCCGCTGAGAGTTGTTGCGGGCCTGCGGCCTTCTTCCTCCTTTCTCCGCCTCTCTGAGCTGTGCGGTGGATCCGGCCGCCGGCAGTCCGGAGGCTGCCCCGCAGCGTCGGTCGATCTGACTGGACAGCCCCAGGTGCAACCCATATGCCAATGAATAGAACGTCGATATCCTGGCGATAAGCGCGGTTTTAATAGGGAAAATATGGGGATAGGCGCTTGGCTGGTGGGGAGAAAATGGATAGTTGTCGATTGTTTTAGATCGATGTTTTATCCTGACCGGGGGGCTCGATGGTGCGCGTGAGGTTCGGCGTTGTGGCGTCAAGCCCTTAAAAGATGGGGGGAATTAAAGGATCCGGCGGGCGTTCCCGGGGACCCCGCCGATGGTTGCCTCAGCACCCGCCAACGGAGTATTCTGAAAAATGGGGTAAGATTCCCCAGCGTAGAGAAAAATCCCTCAAGGGGAAGCTCCCGGGAGAGAGACGAAAGAAAAATTTAAAATAATAGAACTATGTTTCAAGTTGCGGTACGAGAATTGCTGTTATGATAAGATGCCAAATAAACAGGATTTTTAATTTTTCCATAGCGTCCGCGACGCGATGGAGAGAATTTGGAAACGCGGTGGAGTAAATTCATGGTTCTGGAAAATCGACATCAGCACTGCAAATTTGAAGTCCCCGAAATCATTTTCGGCCGGGGCCTGCTCGATCAGGTCGGAGCGTGCGCCCGCCGATTGGGTGGCAAGAAGGTTTTTCTGGTCAGCGACCAGGGCCTGTTCGAAGCCGGCTGGGTCGACCAGGTGATGAAGAGTCTGCTCGCCGCCGGGTTGACGTTTGTCTATTTCGACCAGGTGACCCCCAATCCCAAGGACCACGAAATCGAAGCCGGCGCCCGCGAATATATTTCCCAGAAGGCGGATGTGATCGTCGGCCTCGGCGGCGGGAGTTCCATGGATGCCGCCAAGGGGATTGCCATCCTGGTCTCCAATGGGGGCAAGATCCAGGAATACGCCGGGACGGACCTGATCAGCCGGCCCCTGCCGCCGCTGGTTCTCTGCCCGACCACCTGTGGCACGGGGTCGGATGTCTCCCAGTTCGTGGTGGTGAACGACAGCCAGGAGAAGTGCAAATTCACCATCATGAGCCGCTGCGTCGCCCCCGATATCAGCCTGACCGACCCCGACACCCTGAGCACCCTCCCCGAGGAGTACGTTGGGACGACCGCCATCGACGCCCTCACGCATGCCGTCGAAGCCTATTTTTCCGTGGCTTCGTCGACGCTGACCGATGTCAATGCCCTGCGCGCCCTGACCCTGCTGGCGCGCAGCTTCGTCAACGCCGTGCGCGAGCGCAATCCGCAGGATATGGAAAACCTGGCGCGGGCCAGCCTGCATGCCGGAATGGCCTTCTCCAATTCACTGCTTGGTATTGGACATGCATTGGCTCATCCCATCGGCGGGCTCTACGATGCCAACCATGGCAGCGTCAACGCGGCGCTGCTGCCGGAGGTTTTGCGCTACGATTTCCCCGTGGTGCGGGAGAAGCTTCCGGAGATGGCCGCCGCCCTCGGCCACCGCGCGGAAAGTGACCACAGCATGGCGCAGGAGATAACGCTGGAGGCGATCGATTCCCTGCTCGAAGCGGGCGGGGCGCCCACCGGGTTGCGCAGCCTGGGGGTCCGCGAGGTGGATCTCCCTTTGCTGGCCAAGCGCGCCGTCAAGGACGTCTGCCTGCTCACTTCGCCGCGGGAAACGGATGAAGACGATCTGCTGGCGCTATTGAAACGAGCGTTCTGATGAAAGAGATCAAGTCCGCCCATGTCGACGACAAGTTCCTGGATACGCTGCTCGGCATCGAGACCTCGAAGATCGGTTTCTATGCCGAGGTAAAGCAGAAAATCCAGGAACTGGAAGCGGCCAACCTCAGTCTGCGGGCCAAAAAGACCGAACTGCAGGCCGTCTTCGACGCCATCAGCGACTGCGTGGTCATTTACGACCGGGCCGGCCTGGTGCAGTACCGCAACCACCTGACGCCGCGTCTCTTTCCCCTGGAGACCCTGATCGGCAAGTCCTGCCGCGCCCTGTTTCATCCCGACCGGGCCGAGGACCATGAAGGCTGCCCGGTGGGCCGAGCCCTGCGCGGCGAAAGCTGCCAGATCTCCTTTTCCCTTTCCAAGCCGGAGGGCAAGAACCAATATTTCGACGTCACCGCCACCCCGATTGCCGAACCCCTGGGGGGGAACCGGGCGCTCCTCTTCATTCGCGACGTGACCGAGCGCCGGACCCGGGAGCTGCAACTGCTGCAGGCGGAAAAGATGTCCAGCATCGGTCTTCTGGCGGCGGGGGTGGCGCATGAAATCAACAACCCGATGACCTCCGTCGCCGGTTATGCCGAGGCCCTGCAGCGGCGCCTGCGGGGTGCTCCCGAGCTGACGGCCGATGCGCGGCTGGCCGATTTCCCCCACTATCTCGAAATCATCGTGCGCGAGGTCTATCGTTGCAAGGGGATCATCGACAACCTGCTGAGCTTCAGCCGCAAATCGGATGGAGCCCTGGGGCGGGTCGATCTCAATGCGATTATCTGTGAAGTGCTGGAGTTGGTCCGCCACCAGGGACGGGACCGGAATATCGTCATCCAGGAGAACCTCTGGATGCCGCTGCCGCCGGTCCATGGCGACGCCAGCGCCCTGCGTCAGGTCTTCCTCAATCTGGTCATGAATGCGCTGCAGGCGATCGAGGGGACGGGGACGGTGCGGGTCGAAACCGCGCTGGAGGGCTCCCAGGTCGTGGCCCGGGTGGGCGATACCGGGACCGGCATCGCCCCGGAGGTGCTGGACCAGATCTGGCAACCGTTCTTCACCACCAAGGTGGTCGGCCAGGGGCAGGGGCTGGGCCTGGCCGTCACCTATGACATCATCAAAAAGCATGACGGCGTGATCGAGGTTCGCAGCCAGGTCGGCCAGGGGACGGAATTTCTCGTAAAGCTCTCAATTTGGCAGGACTGATATAATGGAAAAAAAAGCAAAGGTGCTCATCGTCGAGGACGAAAAGCCGCTCCGGGACCTGCTGCAGTCGGAACTCTCCCGCAGCGGCTACACGGTGCAGGTCGCGGCCGACGGCAATGAAGGTCTGGCCCGGTACACCGAGGAGATCTTCAACGTCGTGCTGCTCGACATCAAGATGCCGGAAGTGGGGGGCGTCGAGGTTCTGCGCCGGATGCGCCAGGAGACCAACCTCCCGGAAATCATCATGTTCACCGGGCATGGGGATATCGAAACCGCGGTGCAGTGCATCAAGCTGGGGGCCTACGACTACCTCACCAAACCGGTCAAGCTCGACGAGCTGGAACTGGTCATCGACAAGGCCTACGAAAAAAACCGCCTGCGCTACGAGAATATCAGCCTCCGGCTCGAGATGACCAAGCTCGACAACCACCAGGTGGTGGGAAAAAGCCCGGAAATCCGCAAGGTCATGGAGATGGTCAACCGCTGGGCGGCGACCGGCGAACACGTGCTGATCACCGGCGAGAGCGGCACCGGCAAGGAATTGATCGCCCGTGCCGTGCACGATGCCAGCCCCCGGGCCGACAAGCCCTTTGTGACCGTCAACTGCGGGCGCCTCGACGTCCATACCGCCGAGAGCGAACTGTTCGGCCACATGCAGGGCGCCTTCACCAGTGCCAACAAGGCCCGGGCGGGCCTGTTCGAGCTGGCGGACAACGGCACCCTGTTCATGGATGAAATCTCCGAGATGCCCCTGGATGTCCAGGTCAAGCTGCTGCGCGTTCTGGAGACCGGCACCTTCCGCCGCCTGGGCGGCAGCCGCGATATCAAGGTCGATGTCCGCTTCGTCTTCGCCTCCAACAAGAAGCTGCCGGACTGCGTCGAGCGGGGCGGGTTCCGCGAGGACCTTTTTCACCGCATCAACCTGCTGCCGATCATTCTGCCGCCGCTGCGGGAAAGGAAAGAGGATATTCTCCCCCTGGCCCTGCATTTCCTCAAGGATTTCGCCGGTCGCTGGGATACGGATTGGGAGATCACCGAGGAGACGCTGGCCGGGCTCTACTCCTACCCGTGGCCGGGGAATATCCGGGAACTGAAGAATACCATCCGTCGTGCCTGCATCCTGGCGACCGAACCGGTCATCTCCGTCGACCTGCTCCCCTTCAGTGTTCCCAAGATGCCCCTGCCGGTCCGGGAGGGTGCCGCGGAGCGGGTTCCCGATCCTCTCTGGGTCGTGGAGCGGGAACATATTGGCAAGGTTCTGGCAAGGGTCGAGGGCAACAAGAGCAAGGCGGCCCGGATCCTGGAAATCGACCGCAAGACCCTTTACACCAAACTGGAACGCTACGGGCTCGATGCCTGATCCCTGGAGAGGTTCCCGATGCAGCTACGCGATACCTACGGAAGACGAATCAACTACCTGCGGCTGTCAGTGACCGACCGCTGCGACATGCGCTGCAGCTACTGCATGCCGGAAGCGGGGGTTCCCAAGCTTTCTCACGGCGAGGTGCTGAGCTATGAGCAGCTACTGCAGCTGGCGCAGGCGGCGGTAGCGGCCGGAATCGAAAAGATTCGCGTCACCGGCGGCGAGCCGCTGGTGCGCAAAGGGATCGTCCCGTTTCTCGAGCGTGTCGCCGAAATCCCGGGACTGCGCCAGCTGGTTTTGACCACCAACGGCCAATTGCTGGCCGGAATGGCCGGCCAGCTGCGCCTGGCCGGGGTGCAGCGCCTGAACATCAGCCTCGATTCCCTGAAGCCGGAGGTTTTTGCCCGGATTACCCGCCGCGGCGACCTGAGCCGGGTTCTGGCCGGGATCGATGCTGCCGAGCAGGCGGGGTTGCCGGTCAAGCTCAACATGGTGGTCATGCGCGGCGTCAACGAGGACGAAATTGCCGATTTCGCCGCCATGACGATGGAAAAGGAGCGGACCGTCCGCTTCATCGAATATATGCCGGCGATCCAGGACCCAAACTGGCAGTCGCTGGTCGTCCCCGGCGCGGAGATCCTGGCGCGCCTGGAGCGAGCGTTCGACTTCGCACCGGTCATTCGCGGGGAGTTGGCCGGGCCGGCCCGGGAATTCCGCATTGCCGGGGCGCGGGGGAACATCGGGGTGATCACCGCCCTCTCCGGGCACTTCTGCCAGGACTGCAACCGGATCCGCGTCACCGCCTCCGGAAAAGTCCGCACCTGTCTCTTTTCCGACGCGGAGTTCAACCTGCGGCCGCTGCTGGAGGCCGGCGATCCCGACGCCATCCGCCAGGCGCTGCAGGGCCTGGTCGCCGCCAAACCGGAGCGGCACGCCATGGACGAGCAGGCCGCCGACCACACCCCCTTCGCGATGGCCCAGATCGGGGGATAGACTATCAGCGGTCAGCCTTCAGCTGCGAGCTGACCAGTTAATTGCATCAATAAGAGGAAGGCAGGAACCATGAACGGCTCAGTCGTCGCGGTCAATATCAGTCTCAAGAAGGGGGAGCAGAAGACCCCCGTCCCGACGGTGGAGTTGCGGGAGAACCACGGCATCGTCGGCGATGCCCACGCCGGCGACTGGCATCGGCAGGTCAGCCTGCTGGCCGAGGAGAGCATCGACAAGATGCGCCGCCTCGGCCTGGATGTCGATCCCGGGGCTTTTGCCGAAAATATCACGACCCGGGGGCTGGACCTGGTCGCCCTGCCGATCGGTACCCGGCTGCGGGTGGGCGAGGCCCTCCTCGAAGTGACCCAGATCGGCAAGGAGTGCCACAACCGGTGTGCCATTTTCTACCAGGCCGGTGACTGCGTCATGCCCAAGGAGGGGATCTTTGCCCGGGTCCTGCGCGGCGGCACGGTAACGGCCGGGACGGTCGTGGAGGTTTTGTCGGAACCGGCCGCGGAGCTGTCGGCCTGAAGGAGCGGTTATCGTTCATGAGCAGAGTTGCCGAAAATCCCAAGAAACACGTCCTTTCCTTCCGGGTCAGCGAAACGGAATGGAAACTTTTGAAGAAAGCTTCACGCAAAGCCGGTGCGGATATCTCGACCCTGTTGCGGGAAAGCCTGCGCGAGGTCTTCAGCGCCGGACCGGAGGGATGACGCTGCCGCCGACCGGGGACCTTTTGTGGCGTATCGCCACAGTGTGGAGAAATTCCCCGGATGTGGGGCCGGCGACTCCTGGCGGCCCTGCTTCGCGTCGGCTCCGACAGTGTTCTACCGCCGGGGGCGGCAGGAACAATGGACCTTGAGAAGGCATTTGCACCGCAAAGCCGCAAGGAACGCAAAGTAACCCAATGATCGATCGGGCAAGGGCCTTGACCCCAATGGGTGAAGTCCCTTGTTTTAGTAGGTGGCCGATATTATTTGCAAACCTTGCGTTTTTGCGGTAATCGGCCGCAGAATTTAAGATGAAAGGAGCGGCGGTGGTTGACCGAAGGGATGGAGCATTGACGCCCGCGGCCGTGCGGGAGGCGCTGCACCGGGAAGGGCTGGTTCCTCCCCGGATTCTGACCCTGTCCATGACCGGCGTCTGCAACCTGTTCTGCACCCATTGCTGGGTGGATGCCGGGCAGGAACGATCCCTGCCCGTCGTCCCGCAGCCGACGATTCGGCGCCTGCTCGAGGAGTTCGCGGCCCTGGGGGGCGAGGGGGTGCGGCTGACCGGCGGCGAACCCCTCAGTCATCCCGGCTGGCGCGAAACTCTACAGCTGGTGCGCGACCTCGGCCTGGCGCGGCTGGTGTTGCAGACCAACGGGACCCTCCTCGACGAGGCGGCAGTGGCGACGCTGGCCGCCCTCGATTTTTCCGGCCTGCAAGTGCAGATCAGTCTCGACGGGGCCCGTGCCCGGAGCCATGATCGGGTCCGCGGGGAGGGAACCTTTGCCGCGGCCATGCAGGGGGTTCGCCGGCTGGTGGCCGCGGGGCTGGGTGGCCGGATCATCTTCGCCTTCACCGAGATGCGGCATAACCTGGAAGAGTTTCCCCTTTTACTGGAACTCGCCGAGTCGTTGGGCGTTGGCGCCGTGGTCGGCGGCACGCTGATCACCGGCGGCCGGGCGGCCGGAGAGGGGGACGGCGCGGTCGCCCCGGCCACCCCCGAGCAGTATCTGGCCCTGGTCGCCCGCTTTGAAGCCGATGCCGACTTCCGCCGCCGCTACCAACGGATCGGCAACCTGGCGGCCCTGGAATGGTTGGGGGAAGACGCTCCCGCCGGGCCCTGCTGCACTTTTGTCGAGCAGCCCTACCTGACCCCGACCGGGGACCTCTATCCCTGCCTGTTGTGCCATTCCGACGCGTATGCCGTCTCCGGCGTCTTTGCAAAGAGTCTGGCCGCTGCCTTTGTCGAGGGCGCGCCGCTCTGGTCCGGGCTGCGTCGGATTTGTCAAAACCGACCCGCCACCCTGGCCGTCTGCCAGGGCTGCCCGGAGCTGGACGCCTGCGGCGCCGGCTGCCCGGGGCGGGCGCTGGGCAGTTCCGGCGATCTGCTGGTCGCCGATGATCGCTGCGCCCTGCGTCAGGCCATCGGCCGGCACCGTCGTGGCAGCGTGAAAAAATCCTGACCAAAACTCCTTTTTAAAAAAAACGAGCCCCCCATTGGGCTCCTCGCCGAGGATCGACGTGGGAAAATTCCCCACTGTGGATTAAGTCCATACCCCGGAAGACCCCTGAATCCCCGGAAAACGGGACGACGTTGTTTCGAAATTCCCCGTCTCCACCGGCGGCGTGCCCGCCCGGCCTCTGAAAACCCCCGGGAAACCCCCTGAAAACGGCGATTTTAAACCGATGTTCTGCTTGGCATCCTCTTTGCTCTTTAGTCTGCCAACAAAACGACGCGGCACCGACGAGTCGTTCTGCCGGTTTCCAGGCAGGTAAGAGATGAATTGATAAAACAAAGTTATTTTTCAATTCATCGGGGCTATTGGCGCAGGGTCTGGCCATGTTGGCCAATCCTGATTGTTGGGGTTAAACCCAGGACAGCACACACCACATTAGGAGGAAGCACAGATGCCACATTTCAGAGATGTAAAACGGACCCTCTCGAACGAAAGACTGGAGTACCCGATCAAGATGCAGCACGCCTACCCGTCGGTCAATATCGGCTGGGGCGCGCATACCATGGTCGGCAATGATGCCAAGGCGCTGGGGATGACCAATGCCCTGATCGTCACCACCGGCCTGCGCGGGACCGGGATCGTCGAGACCATCCAGGGCGTCCTGAAAGCTGCCGGCGTCGCCTCCGAAGTCTACGACAAGGTAACCCCCAACCCCAAAGACTTCGAGGTCATGGAAGGCGCCAAGATTCTCGCCGCCGGGAAATTCGACGGCCTGATCAGCCTCGGCGGCGGCAGCTCTTCCGACTGCTGCAAGGCGATCAAGCTGGTCTACAGCCACGACGGCCAGGATGTGCGTTCCTTCGAGGGCGCTTTCAAGGCGACCAAGAAGAACAAGATTCCCCAGCTCGCCATCAACACCACCTCGGGGACCGGTTCGGAAGTCTCCTGCTTCTCGATCATCAATCACACCGAGAAGATGTACAAAATGGCCCTGTTCGATCCCAACTGCACCCCGAGCAAGTCGGTCAACGACCCGCTGATCCATCAGTGCATGCCGCAGAACCTGGCCGCCTACACCGGGATGGACGCCCTGACCCACGCCGTCGAGGCGATCGCCTCCCGTCTCTGCGTGCAGTCCGCCTACGGCCCGGGGCTCTGGGCGATCACCGAGATCTTCGCCAACCTGCGCCAATCGGCCAACAACCGTAACAACGACAAAGCCGTCGAGCAGATGGTCTGGGCCGAAATGGCCGCCGCCTACAGCTTCAACAGCGCCGGTCTCGGCATCGTTCACTCCATGGCCCACGCCATGGGCGGTCTCTACGATGCGCCGCACGGCCTGTGCAACGCCATCGCGCTGATCGACGTCAGCCGCATGAACCTGCCGGCCTGCCCCGAGCGCTTCGCCATGATGGCCCGCGCCGCCGGCATCAACACCACCGGTATCTCCGACATGAAGGCCGGTGAGGCTTTCATCGACTTGATGCAGGAGCTGAAGGACGACCTGGGCATCACCACCAAGTTCGCCGATCTCGGCCTCAAGGAGAAGGACCTCGACGGTCTCTCCAAGTTCGCCGCCGCCGATATCTGCTCCGAAGGGAACCCGGTCGACATCGGCTTCGAAAACATGCGCGCCGTCTTCAAGGGCTGCATGTAATTGATGTCGCAACAGTGCTTGTAGGCTGAGCTGAAGGAGCCGCTGGTTGCTGGGAGACATCTCCTGGCGCCAGCGGCTCTTCCTCTTGGCGGTGCCGATTGCGGTAGAATGGAGAGAAGGTCAACCGGCGGCTTGGCCGTGACACGAGGTGGCAATGATGACCGAACAAGATATCAAGGAACTTCTCCGCAGCGGGGGCTATATCGCCGATGAGGCGATCGCCACCGCGGTGTTTCTCGCCCTGCGCATGGAGAAACCGATCCTGATCGAGGGCCCGCCCGGGGTCGGCAAGACCGGCCTGGCCAAAACCCTCTCGGCGGTCCTGGATTTTCCCCTGGTGCGGTTGCAGTGCTACGAGGGGATCGACGAGGGCAAGGCCCTCTACGACTGGGAATACGGCAAGCAGCTGCTCTATACCCAGATGCTGCGTACCCAGCTCGACAACCAGCTCAGTTCCGCCGGCGACCTGCGCGATGCGGTGGAGCGTCTGGCGAGCGAGGAGAGCCTCTTCTTCTCCCAGAACTTCCTGGTGCAGCGCCCGATCCTGCGCAGTTTCCTGTCGGAAAAGCGCTCGGTGCTGCTGATCGACGAGATCGATCGTTCCGACGACGAATTCGAGGCGCTGCTGCTGGAGTGCCTGAGCGATTTCCAGGTCTCCATTCCGGAACTGGGCGTGCTCGAGGCCAAGCAGAAACCGCTGGCGATTCTCACCAGCAACGGCACGCGGATGATCTCCGACGCGCTGCGCCGGCGGTGTCTTTATCTCTATATCGACTATCCGGAAGCGGAGCGGGAAGTCCAGATCGTCCGCGCCCGCTTCCCCGCTGTCTGCGACGCGCTGGCCCACCAGATGGTCGGTTTCCTGCGCAAGGCTCGCGACCTCAACCTGCGCAAACCCCCCAGCGTTTCGGAAACCCTCGATTGGGCCGAGGTTCTCTCTATTCTTCATGTGTCCGAGTTGACGCCTTCCGTCGTGGCCAATACCGTCGGCGTGATTTCCAAGCACCAGGCCGACCTGCAGAAGGTCGTCGAATTGGCGGCGGCCGAGCTGGGCTGAGTATGGAAACCATTATCACCAGATTTGTCGCCGAGTTGCGCCGGGAAGGGCTGCGGGTTTCGCCGGGGGAAAGCCTCGATGCGGTCTGCGCCCTGGCCCATGGCGGTCTTGAAGGGCGCTGCTCGGTGCAGGCCCTGCTGCGCCTGACCCTGGTGAAGAGTGTCAACGATATCGCGGCCTTCGACAGGGTCTTCGAGCGATTTTTCAGCCCCTACCCGGAGGGGATGGGGGTCGATCCCGCCGCGCTGCTGGAAGAGGCGATCGTCACCATGGAGGGGGACATGCTCGGCACCAACCCCGAAATGGTCAATGAAAACATGTCCCTGGCCGGGGTCGATGCCGGCCTCGGTCCCGAGGATCTGCAGGATCTCGCCAGCATCAGGGAGATCGATCTCGATCAACTGGACGGGTCGGAGCTCGAAATTCGCCTGAAAGACTACCAGGGAGCGATGTCGGCGCCGCGCCCCTCGCTGCGCATGCCGCAAAATCCGGTCACCATGGCCTTCAAGGTTCCCCTCGGGCAGAAGCGCGAGATGGTCTTTACCGCCGAGGAACTCGAGGCGATGCAGGATGCCGTCTCACGCATGATGCTGCGCCTGAAAAAGGATATCCGGCGCGTCAAGAACAAGGAAAACCGCGGGAAAATCCACGTCATCCGCACCATCCAGAAGAACTATCGCAACGGCATGGTCCCCTTTTTGCTGGAATTGCGGCGCAAGCGCAAACAGAAGCCGCGGCTGGTGGTTCTTTGCGACGTCAGCTTCTCGGTCAGTCATGCGTCCCAGTTCATGCTGCTGCTGTTGCATACCCTGCATAACCGGCTGATGGATGTGCGCAGCTTCGTCTTCAACGAGGACCTGGCGGAAATCACCGAGATGCTCTCCACCGCACCGATCAACACCATGCTGGAGGCGATCGACAGCGGCGACATCGTGGATCTGGACGCCAACAGCGATTACGGCAAGGTGCTGCTGACCTTCAAGAACAAGTTCTTGGACAACCTGCGCGGCCGGCCGGCGGTGATCTTCCTCGGCGATGCCCGCAACAACTACAACAAGGCCAACGAATGGGTCCTCGACCAGCTGCGCGAGAAGGCCAGCTACATGCTCTGGCTGACGCCCGAGGATCGTTCCCTGTGGAAGCGGGGCGATTGCCTGATCGATACCTATGGCGCCTATTGCGACCGGGTCGAGGTGGTCAAGAATGTCGAGGAGCTGAACCTGATCGTGGAGGATCTGTTCCGCAACCTCTATCTGGAGGAGGAGCACCGGGCCAAGGGGGCCGTCGACCAGGCCGAGGAGGAGCAGGCGTACGATTACCGCGACTATTATCGACGCGGCGGCGGTGGCGGGGCGCCGGAGCTGGATCCCGCGGGGCGCAGCCACTGGTGATGCGGACGTAATAGATAAGTCCGGAAACGGCTCCGTGTCATCCGGAGTTTCCGTATGGACACGAAACAACCATCAACGACAAAGGGATATGCCATGCAATGCGACAGCAAGGACCACGCGCAACACATGTGTATGCTCAAGGCCCAGGGGTTGGATGACCGCATCGCCAGCCTTTCCGACCAGCCGACAGTCGAATGCCGGCACTGCGGCGCCAAGGCCAACAGCATCAGGAACGTCTGTGCCGCCCATCTGGAGGACACGGCGCCCAATATCGAAGGGGGGCACGGCTCCGTCGGTCTCGACGAGGTCGGCCAGCCCCACGCGGGGAAGAAACCCGCAGGCAAAGCGCGTTGAGCTCGAGCCGCCCCTGGCCGCGGGGACAGGATGGCCGCTACAGGAAGGTCTGGCTCCGGCGGAAGGAGTTGCATGAAACCGAATCTCCCCTTTCGCCTCGCCGCCAACGCCAGGCGCTACTGCTATCTGAAGGCCACCGGCCGGCCGGCCCGGCCGGAAGCCCTGAGCCTCGAGGTGACCCGGCGCTGCATCGCCCGCTGTGTGATGTGCAACATCTGGCGGACCCCCGCCGATCTTCCGGAACTTGGCGCGAGGGAGTGGCTGGACCTGCTCGGGTCGCCCCCTGTCGCGGACCTGAAGGAACTGGATATCACCGGCGGCGAGCCCTTCCTGCGGGACGACCTGGCCCAACTGCTGGAGGGCGTCGGCCGTCTGAAGGCGAGCCGCCTGCCGCAGCTGTGCTCCATCGCCATCACCACCAACGGGTTTTTGACCCAGAATATCCTGGATGTGGTGCGCGCCGTGATTGTCCCCCTGGAGCGCGCGGGGATCTCCCTGGTTTTTGCCTGCGGCATGGACGCGGTGGGCGAAGTTCACGACCGCATCCGCCAGGTGCCGGGGGGCTGGCAGCGGCTGCACGGCACCATCGAGGGACTCAAGCAGCTGCGGCACCAGCACCCGAGCCTGGTCCTCGGCATCAAAACCACCGTCACCAAATACAATATCGACCAACTGGACCGCATCTGCCGGTACGCCGACGAGCAGGGGCTCTTTACCATTATCTCGCCCTATATCCTGACCGCCAATCGCTATGCCAATCTCGATCGGGAGGAGTCGCTGGCCCTGTCTCCCGCGGAGATGGAAAGCCTGAAAACCTTCTATGCGTCGCCGCGCTTTCGCTGGAGCAGCTATCGCAACGAACTGCTCCGCTACCTGGAAACGGGACGCATGGAAAAACCCTGCTCGGCGGGCTTCAACTATTATTTCATCCGCAGCACGGGGGAGTTGTTCGGTTGTCCGATCATTGCCGAATCGTTGGGAAACGTCACCGCAACGCCGCTGGCGGAACTCATCGCTTCCGCCGCCGCCGCTGCCTTTCGCCGCCGGGTCGGTGAGTTTCCCGAATGCGCGACCTGTACCGAACCGGGACTGGAGCGCTACGCTCTCCCCTTCGAGGGGAGCCATTACCTGAACCTCTACAAGACCATGGAACGGGGCGAGTTCCTGGCCCTGCATCGGCATCTCGGTCTGGAGAAGTACTTTCCGTAAGCGACCGGTCGCTTCATCGCGCTTTGTCCGCAGGAGGCGGTCGCGAGGCGGGCCCCCCCAGGCGTTGCCACGGCTCGGGGAGCCCCATTCCCTAACGGCGGCGGGAGGAGCGTAGCTATAACCAGGGAAAATCAGAGGCGGACACTATGGAAAAATTGGAGGATTGCCGGGCTCACAGGCGGGAGTTGGTAGCCAAGATCGAAGAGCTGCGCCGCGCCCAGGACGAACAGGAGGCGTCGCGGAACAAGTATGCCTTTCTCTACGATTTTGCTCCGGTGGGTTATTTCACCTTCGATCGCGATGGCGGCATCCGTTCGGTCAACCTGACCGGCGTTCACCTGCTGGGTGTCGAACGCTCCGACCTGATCGAGCGGCGCTTTCGAGGATTTCGTCGCCGATGAGGACCGCTTTGTTTTCAGCAACTTCATCCGGATGGTCTTTGCCAGCCATGCGAAGGAGACCTGCCGGCTGCGCCTCGCCACGGGCAATCCCTCCCAGCCCCTCTATGTCCGGATCGAGGCGATGGTGACCGAGGCGGGGGAGGAGTGTCTCGCCGTACTGGTCGACATCACCGAGAAGAAACGCGCCGAGCAGGCGCTGTCGGAGAGCGAGTACAACCTGGCCAAAGCACAGGCCATGACCCATGTCGGGTCCTGGAGCTTCGATCCCGTCACCGGGGAGGTGAACGCTTCGGACGAACTTCTGCGCATCATGCGGCTGCGCCGCGAAGAAACGACCCAGGAAGCCTTCGCGAGCGTGGTTCATCCGGAAGATGCCAGAAACGTCATGGACCACCTCCGCCTGGGCATCGACCATGGCAGGAGTTATGAAATCGAGCATCGCCTGCAGTTTGCGGACGGCACGTCGAAATGGGTCTATACCATTGTCGAGCCTTCGGTCAACAGTGCCGGGAAGGTGGTGAAACTCTACGGCACCACCCAGGACATCACCTCGCGCAAGCAGGCCGAGGTCGATCTGCGCAATAAAACCAATGAGCTGCAGGCCATATTCGATTCGATCAGTGACGGCATCGTGGTTTACGACCACGGTGGCAGGATCCAGCACCACAATCTCATCAGTCCGCAGTTGTTCCCCGGCGAAACCCTGCCGGGGAAATCGTGCCGGACGATTTTTCATCCCGAAACCGCCGCCCAGCCCCAAGGGTGCCCCGTCGAAAAAGCCCTCAAGGGAGAGCGGGTCGATACCTCCCTGGTTTCCACCCGGGAAGGGGAGCAGGCCCGCTATCTGGATGTCACCGCGACCCCGATCAAGGACGCTCTGGGGGAAAAAAACCGCGCCCTGGTCTTTTTCCGGGATGTCACGGAAAAGCGGATGCAGGAGATGCATCTGATCCAGACGGAAAAGATGTCGAGCATCGGCGTCCTGGCGACCGGCATCGCCCACGAAATCAACAACCCGCTCACCTCGGTGGCCGGCTTTGCCGAAGGGTTGTTGCGGCGCTTCCGGGAGGACCCGACCCTGAAGGAGGATGTCCGGCTCGATTCTTTCCCCCATTACCTGGAGGTGATCGTCCGCGAGTCCTACCGCTGCAAGGGGATCATCGACCATCTGCTGAGCTTCGGCCGCAAATCGGACGGGGTCAAGGCCAAGGTCGACGTGAATATGGTCCTGCTGGAAATCCTCGAGCTGCTCAAGTACCAGCCGAACTACCGGGAGGTCCAGGTCGTCGCCCACCTGAAACAGGATCTGCCCCGGGTCCTCGGCGACTCGTCGGGGCTGCGGCAGGTCTGCATGAACCTGCTGGTCAACGCCCACCAGGCCTGCAAGGGGCCGGGGCTGGTGGAAGTCACCACCGACCAGGTGGACGCGGCGACGATTGCGGTGGTCATCCGCGACAACGGCTGCGGCATGTCCCAGGCCATCATCGACCGGATCTGGGAGCCCTTCTTTACCACCAAGGAGGTGGGCAAGGGGGTCGGCCTCGGCCTGGCCCTGACCTACAATATCGTCAAGCGCCATGGTGGGGAGATTCGCCTGGAAAGCAAGGTCGGCGAAGGTTCACAATTTACAGTGCTGCTGCCGATTTACCGGGAATAGCGGCGGGAAGAGGGTGGGCAATGGCGACCGAGCATGGCCGAGAACAGGTCAGGGAACAGATCCGAGACCTGCTCCGGCGGCGTAATGCCGTACTACCTCTACTGGCCGTGCCCCGCGACTGACCGGCCCTTCAACCGTCCCGATTGGCAAAGTAGCGCGCCACCACCTCGGTGTGGTTGGGAAAACCGAGTTCGACCGGACCGGTCACCAGGCGGACTTCCTGGGTTTCGGCGGAGGTGAAGGGCTTAAGGACGCTTTGGGGCTGCGGGGTGGCCAGGCCAAAGACGACCAGGGTGTCGTCCAGGCCGTTTTTGACGTCATAGAGGCTGATCGTGTCCGGCGGGGATGTCGATCCCCGTCTCCTCCAGCAGTTCCCGCCGCGCCCCTTCCTGCCAGGTTTCCCCCAGATCCAGATAGCCCCCCGGGAGGGTGAGCAGACCCTTGCTCGGTTCGATGTCGCGGCGAATGACCACCAGGCCGCCGGCGACGGGGAGCAACACCACGACCACCGGCAGCGGGTTGCGGTAGCTGGTGCGCCCGCAGTGGCGGCAGTGCCGGGGCCAAGCGGCCGCGGCGGGAAAGGCCCCGCCGCAATAACTGCAATGGGAATGAAGCTCGCCCATGGTCGTCTCCTTTCTCTCCTGGGGGCCGGGTAGGTGGGGCGGCAAACCGCCCTGGGCCCGCCGTCATCCGACGGAATCGGGAATTTTGCAGGTTCCGTTCCGGAAAAATGCAACATGAAAATAAAAACAGAACGGAGGTTGAAGAAATTCTGTGGTTATTTTTCCCATTGTGGAGAAACGCCACGCATGGCAAGGCCCTTGGAGGTGCCAGGGAATGGTGAAATGTCCAGTTTCTCCACACTCCGGGTTCGCCCACACCGTTCAGCGCGTTTCTAACCCCACGTAGTTCTATGATAAACCGGTGTTTTGATATGGCATCCCCGTTGCAATAGACTCAGATCGAGGCGTGACCGAGCGTCGCGCACCTACACCCCATTAAAGGAGAGAAAGATGGAAACCAAAATCGAAGTGGAAAAGCGCGAAACCGAAACCTGCACCGAAGAACCTCGGATCCTCGAAGAAATCCAGGTCGAGGAACTCGCCATCGACGGCATCTGCGGGGTCTACTGAGATGGCGGCGGCAGGCATCCAGCTGCATCCCGCCTGCCGCGTGAGGCAAGAGGGGTTCGGCCTCCTGTTTTATGATTCCAGGGGGCCGCGCCTTCTCTTCGCCGAAACCGGCAAGCTACTGGATCCGGACTTTTTCAATTCCGTTCGCCGCCAGGGTGAGCTTCCGGCCGGCCTGAGCGAGCGGGAGCAGAGCGTGTTAGGAAAATTCATCGGCCTGTTGCAGGAAAGGGGGTTCCTCCGTGAGCAACCGATTTGTTGAAGAGGGACTGCGCTCCCCGGTCAACCTGACCTGGGAGGTCTCGCTGGCCTGCAACCTGCGCTGCAGTCACTGTCTCTCCTCCTCGGGCGAACCGGCGAAGGACGAGATGACCACCGCCGAGGCCCTCGATTTGGTCGAGCAGCTCTACGAGGCGCGGGTCTTCCAGGTCAACTTCGGCGGCGGCGAGCCCTTCATGCGCCCCGATTTCGAAGAAATTCTCGCTGCCTGCCACGGCCGCGGCATCATGACCTGCATCTCCACCAACGGCACCCTGCTGGATAGTGCCCGGGTGGAGCGCCTCGCGGCGACACGGCTGGTGGCGATCCAGGTGAGCATGGACGGCGCCAAGCGCGAGACCTGCGACGCGATCCGCGGCGCGGGGGTCTATGACCAGGCGATCGCGGCCTTGAAGCTGCTCGCCAAAAGCCGCATTCCGACCAGCATCAACACCGTGTTGACCGCGCAGAACGCCGCCGAGATCCCGGCCCTGCACGATCTGGCCAAAGAGCTCGGCGTCTCGTTGCGGGTCAGCCGCTTCCGCCCCTCGGGGCGCGGCGCGGAGAACTGGCAGAGCCTCAAGCCCTCGCCGTCCCAGCTCCTCGAGTTTTCGGAATGGCTGGCTAAAAGCGGCGAAGTGCGCACCGGCGACAGCTTCTTTTCGCTCACCAGCCAGGAGCGCCAGGGGCTGGGCCTGAACCTGTGCGGGGCGGCGAAGCTGACCTGCTGCGTCGGCCCGACCGGCAACATGTACCCCTGCGCCTTCTTGCAGACCGAGCGCTTCCAGGCCGGCTCCCTGCGCGAGCAGAGTTTTCAGCAGATCTGGGACGACTCGGAGATCTACGCCTCCTTCCGGTCCTTGCGCATCCATTCCTGCGAGGAGTGCAAGCGTTTCGACCAGTGCCATGGCGGTTGCCCGGCGGTGGCCTGGCACCTTAAAAACGACATCAACGGCGGCGACCCCGAATGCCTGGAGCGCTGCGTGACCTCCATCGCCGACGATGGGGTCAAGGAATCGGCGGCCTGATCGCCCCACTGCACCCCATGCTGGTGGTGATGGACCATAGACAGGAGTCCCAATCATGATGTTCCCGAATCTGTTTTCGCCCCTCAAACTCGGCAGGACGGAGGTGAAGAACCGCATCTCCTTCCAGCCGCACCTGACCAACCTGGCGGTGGGCAACCTCCCCAGCGAGCGCCAGATGTACTACTGGGGCGAACGCGCCAAGGGGGGGGCCGGTCTGATCATCACCGAGGAACTGACGGTGCATCCCACCGACATGGCCTACGAGAAGCTGATCGACGTCTACCACGCCGAGGTGGTCCCCGGGTTCAAGAAGATCACCGACTACGTCCATCAGTACGACGCCAAGATCTTCGCCCAGCTCAACCACAACGGCCAGCAGGGGGACGGCAGTCTCTCCCGCCGGCCGGTCTGGGCCCCCTCGCCGGTTCCCGACGTCCTCTTCCGCGAGACCCCCAAGGCGATGGAGGTCGAGGACATCGAAGAGGTCGCCCGCTATTTTGCCCTCAGCGCCGAGCACGTGCGCCAGGGGGGCTTCGACGGCGTCGAGCTGCAGTTCGGCCATTCGAGCCTGGCCCGCCAGTTCCTCTCGCCCTTGACCAACTACCGCCAGGACGAGTTCGGCGGCAGCCTGGAGAACCGCCTGCGGGCGCCCCTGATGTTCATCGAGGCGGTGCGCAAGGCGGTCGGCAAGGACTTCACCCTCGGCGTGCGCATGTGCGCCGACGAGATGATCCCCGGCGGTCTCGATCTCGCCCAGGTGCAGGAGATCTGCGCCGCCTTCGAGGCCAGCGGCCTGATCGATTTCATGGACCTCTCCATCGCCACCTTTTACAACCTCTACCTGGTCGAAGGCTCCATGCACACCCCCTTGGGCTACACCATTCCGCTCGCCGCCGGGGTGCGCGAGAAGCTCAAGATCCCGGTCTTCTGCACCGGCCGCATCAATGACCCGGTGATGGCCGAAAAAGTGCTGGCCGCCGGCCAGGCCGACATGATCGGCATGTGCCGGGCGCTGATCTGCGACCCCTACCTGCCCAAGAAGGCCAAGGAAGGGCGGCTGGACGATCTGCGCTACTGCATCGCCTGCAACCAGGGGTGCATCGGCCGCATCGGCATGAACAAGAGCATCGGCTGCGTGCAGAACCCGGCCATCGGCCGCGAGAAGACCTGGGGGGAGGGGAGCTTGAAACCGGCCCCGGTGAAGAAGAAGATCACCGTGGTCGGCGGCGGCCCGGCCGGCATGTGGGCGGCCAAGATGGCCGGCCGGCGCGGCCATGAGGTCACCCTGTTCGATCGCGGCGACGCCCTCGGCGGCCAGGTGCGCACCGCCATGAAGGGGGCCGGCCGCGACGAGTTCGGGGTCATCATCCGCAACGAGAAGGAGCAGGTGGAGAAGGCCGGGGTCAAGGTGGTGCTGGAGACCGAGGTGAGCCCCGAGCGGGTGCTCGCAGGGCAATCCCGACGCGGTCATCGTCGCCACCGGCAGCCAGCCGAAACCGCACCCCGTCGGCGGCGCCGACGGCCCCGGGGTCTGCAACGTCTGGCAGGTCCTCGACGGCGAGGTCCAGGTCGGGCAAAAGGTCTGCCTGATCGACTACGACGGCCACCACCGGGCCACCGCCACCGCCGAATTCCTGGCCGATCAGGGCAAGAGCGTGCACATCATCTGCTCCAGCCTCTTCATCGGCGCCGAGCTCGGGCCCACCCAGGATCTTTATCTGACCCGGCAGCGGCTGCTCAAGAAGGGGGTCAGCTTCACCCCCGACATCGCCGTCATGGAAGTCTCCGGCGAGCCCGGCGCCAAGACCATCAAGGGGTTCAACGTCTACTCCAACGAGTGGGACGAGTGGAGCGGCTACGACAGCGTGGTGCTGGCCATGGGCCAGGCCGCCGACGAGGACCTCTACTTCGCCCTCAAGGGGAAGGTGAAAGAACTGCACCGCATCGGCGACTGCGTCGCGCCGCGCAAGGTCGACATGGCGATCTGGGAAGGCCACCAGCTGGGGAGGGAGATCTGATGCCCGCCCGCACTGCCGCAACCAGCACGCCCCCCGAGATCCTGGTCCTGGTCGATCTCGCCGGCGGCGAACTCGACGAGGCCGGCAAGGGGATCCTCTCCGAGGCCTCGCGGCTGGCCAAAACCCTCGGCGGCACCTGGAGCGCCCTGGCCCTGGCCGGGAGCGAACCGCTCCCCGACGAGCTCGTCTCCGAGGTCCTGGGCGCCTACGGCACCAAGGCGCTGACCCTGGTCGAGGCCCCCGCGGAGGTCGCCGACCTGCTCGAAGATCCAGGCGCGCCTCTTTGCCGCCGTCGCCGCCGAGCGCGGCGCCAGGCTGCTGCTTTTGCCCCACAACGATCTCGGCGCCGCCCTGGCGCCGCTCTTGGCCGCCGAACTTTCCGGGGCGCTCTTCACCGAGGCGATCGGCTACCAGCGCGAGGGGGAAACCCTGCAGCTGACCCGCGCCCTGCTCGGCGTCCAGGTGGCCGAAACCCGGCTCTGGGACGGCAGCGTCCCGCTGGTCCTCAGCGTCTCGCCGCGGATCCTCAGCGCCGTGGTGCTGCCGAGCATGCCGCGCAGCACCCCGCAGCTGCATACCTGGCAATCCGCGCAGCCGCTGCCGGCGGGTGCGACCCGCATCCTCGAGCGCATTCCGCCCGACCCGCAGACCGTCGACGTCGCCGAGGCCGAAGTCATCATCAGCGCCGGCCTGGGCTGCAACGAGGCCGCC
Organism: uncultured delta proteobacterium; assembly: GCA_963763205.1. Classification (GTDB taxonomy): domain Bacteria; phylum Desulfobacterota; class Desulfuromonadia; order Desulfuromonadales; family DDH964; genus DDH964. Next base: position 81,856 of record CAVXNQ010000009.1, read on the forward strand.
TTCGCCCAGGTGGAGGAGCTGACCCGGCTCTTAAACGCCTCTCTCGGCGTCACCCGCCCGGTCTACGATCTGGGCCGGGCCGGCTTCGAGCGGATGGTCGGCCAGACCGGCAAGACCGTGGCGCCGCGCCTCTACCTGGCGCTGGGCCTCTCCGGCTCCATGCACCACCTCGGCGGCATCAAGGATTCCAGGCTGGTGGTGGCCATCAACAGCGACCCCAAGGCGCCGATCTTTCCCAATGCCGACGAGGGGTTCGTCGCCGACCTGCGCGAGGTGCTGCCGCTGCTCGTCGAGCGGGTCAAATCCGTCACCGGAGGTGCGGCATGAAAACCACATTCGACGCCATCGTCGTCGGCGCCGGCCCGGCCGGCTCGTCCGCGGCGCTGACCATGGCCCAAGCCGGACTCGACGTCGCGCTTCTGGAGCGCGGCGCCTTCCCCGGCGAGAAGAACATGTTCGGCGGGGTGCTGCACCGCCTCACCGCCCTCGAGGAGGTCTTTCCCGAGTTCTGGAACCAGGCGCCCCTGGAGCGGCACATCGTCAAGAAGTCATTGACCTTCATGACCGGTGAGGCGAGCTTCAACGTCAACTTCGACACCGAGGCCTCCGATCGCACCCCCTACAACGGTTACACCATCTCTAGGCCCAAGTTCGACCGCTGGCTCGCCGAAGAGGCGGTCAAGGCCGGCGCGACCCTGCTGACCCGCACCACCGTCGACGACGTGGTGAAGGAAAACGGCAAGGTGGTCGGGGTGACCCTGTTGCGCGACGGCAGCCAGCTGCGCGCGCCGGTGGTGATCGCCGCCGACGGCGTCCTCTCCTTCACCGCCCAGAAGGCCGGGCTGCGCCGTCCCCAGTTCGACCCGTCGCACCTGGCGGTCGGGGTCAAGGCCTTGATCGATATGCCCAAGGAGACGATCGACGATCGCTTCGGGCTGGTGCGCGACCAGGGGGCCAGTAACGAGATCGTCGGCTGCACCTCCGGGGTGCGCGGCGGCGGCTTTCTCTACACCAATTACGACTCCCTCTCCCTCGGCCTGGTGCTGCACCTCTCCAGCCTCAGCGAAGGGACCAAGACCCCCTATGACCTACTCAACGACTTCATGGCCCAGCCGCAGATCGCCAAATACCTGCGCGGCGGCAAGCTCCTGGAATACTCCGCCCATCTGGTTCCCGAAGGGGGCTTTGAGATGATGCCCGAGATCGTCGGCGACGGCATCCTGGTGGCCGGCGACGCCGCGGCGCTGTGCATCGTCACCGGCCTCAACCTGGAGGGGATCAACCTCGCCACCCAGTCCGGGGTGATCGCCGGCAAGGCGACCATCGCGGCGCACCAACAGAAGAACTTCAGCAAATCCGGCCTCGCCGTTTACCGGCGCCTTTTGGAGGAGAGCTACGTCCTCAAGGATCTCAAGCTCTACCGGCGTACCCCGCACATGCTGCACAACGACCGCATCTATCAGCAGTACCCGGAGCTGGTCTGCGGGATCATGGACCAGATCTACCGCATCGACGGCCAGCCCAAAGAGACCATGACCAAGATGCTGCTGCGCGCCGCCAAAGAGAAGATCGGCCTGAAAAATCTTCTCGCGGACGTCTACAGCGGCTGGAGAGCCCTATGAATATCAATCTCGACGAGATCTTCGACACCACCAGCTTCACCATCGACCGCGAGCCGCACATCGTCGTCGATTCCGAGGCCTGCACGGCCTGCGACAACCGCGCCTGCACCACCTGCTGCCCGGCGCGCTGCTACAGCTGGGACGAAGAGAGCCAGAAGCTGACCTTCGTCCACGACGGCTGCCTGGAGTGCGGCACCTGCTACGTCGTCTGCCGCAAACAGGCATTTAGCCGCTGGCGCTACCCCAGGGGGGGCTTCGGGGTGTCGTTCCGGCTGACCTGAAAAGCAATGTCGAATTTTGGATTCTGAATTTCGAATTGGTTCAAAATTCAAAATTCGCCATTCAAAATTTATAATCCCTGGGAGATTCCCATGCCACGCGAAGAACTCAACATCCTGGTCCTGCTGCGCGAAACCTGCGATCCGCGCCCGCCGGTGCGGCTGAATCCCGACGGCTTCAGCATCCGCGAGCGCGGCCTGCGGCGCATCGCCAACCCGGCCGACCTGGCCGCCCTGGAGCAGGCGCTGCGCCTGGCCGAAGCGCACGGCGGCGGCGCGGTGACGGCGGTGGCCATCGGGCCCCAGCGCCTCGACGATACGCTGCGCCTGGCCCTCTCCCTGGGCGCCAGGCGGGCGATCCGCGTCGGCAGCGAGCACCTGCACGGCGCCGACGTCGCCGCCGCCGCCCGGCTGACCGGGCGCCTCATCGAGATCCTCGCCCCCGATCTGGTCGTCTCCGGCAGCCGCCTGCTCGATAAGGGGGACGACCCGACCCTGGCGCTGGCCGCGGCACAGCTGGGGCGCCCCTGCCTGGGGGGGACGGTTGAGCTTTCCTGCCGGGAGGGCGCGGTGACGGTGCTGCGCAAGAGCGACCGCGGCGGCCACCAGAAGGTGGCTGCGCAACTCCCCTGCGCGGTCCTCTTCGAGGCCGACAGCTGCGAGGTGCGCTATCCCGACCAGCAGGCGCTGATGGAGGCGGGCGCGGCCCCCGTCGAACTCTGGGGACTGGCCGAACTCGGCCTGCCGGAGCACCAACTCGGCGCCGCCGCGGCCCTGCTCGGCCGGGGTCCCTGCGCCTTTCCCCGCCCCAACCCGCGGCGGGTGGTGACCCCCGACGCCAATCTGCCCACCTTCGAGCGGATCCTGGCGCTCCTCTCCGGCGGCCTCAAGCCGCGCGAGGGGAAACAGCACACCCTCTCCGCCGAGCAGACGGTGGAGCAGCTGCTGGAGATCTTTGCCGCCGCCGGCCTTCTGGGGCAGGAGGCGCGATGAACTACCGGCTGGCACCAGGCGTCGCCATCGAAGAGCGGGGGGCGGAGGGCTTTTTGCTCACCACCCGGCCGCTGCGGATGGTGCGGCTGAACCGGCCGCTGCTGCAACTCGCCCGCCGTATGGCTAAGGAGAGCGTCGCGCCGGCCTCGCCGGCCGAAGCCAAGGTGCTCGAAACCCTGGCCAAGGGCGGCTTCGTGCGGCGGGAATGGCCGGCCCTGGCCGAAGACGCGAACTGCCCCTGGTCAGCATCGTCATCCCGGTCAAGGACCGTGCCGCAGGAACTGCGCGACTGCCTGCACTCCCTGCTCGCTCTCGACTACCCGGCAGAAAAGCGCGAGATCATCGTCGTCGACGACGGCAGCAGCGATGATACCGCCCGGGTGGCCAGCAGAACTCGGCGCCCAGGTCGTCCCCTCCGGGGCGGTCGGCGGCGGCCCCGCCGCCGCCCGCAATCGCGGCGCGGCGGTGGCCCAAGGGGAGATCCTCGCCTTTATCGATTCGGACTGCACCGCCTCGAAAGCGTGGCTGCGCGAGCTGCTGCCGGTCTTCGCCGGCACGGGCGTCGCCGCCGTCGGCGGCTTTGTCGACGGCATGCACCAGGCCGGGGCCCTGGATCGCTACGAAGCGGTGATGTCGAGCCTCAACCTCGGCCGCCGAGAGATGACCGGCGGCGCCGGCGGCGACACCTTCTATCTCCCCTCCTGCAACCTCTTGCTGCGCCGCGACGTCTTCGCCGCCGCCGGCGGCTTCCGGGCCGACCTCCAGGTCGGCGAGGACGTCGATCTCACCTGGCGGCTGCGCGACGGCGGCTGGAGCATCGTCTACCTCCCGCAGGGGACCGTCTGCCACGCCCACCGCGCCCGCCTCTGGCCCTTCATGAAGCGGCGCTTCGACTACGGCACCTCGGAGGGGCTGCTGCAGCAGCTCCACCCGGTGCGCGGCAAGAAGATGCTGCTGCCGCCGGTGCTGACGGCGCTGCGTCGCCCTGTTGGCCCTGGCCCTGGTCGGCCGGACGCTGCTGCCGCTGCTGCCGGCGGCCCTGCTGCTGCTCGGCCGACGGTCTGCTCGCCGGGCGCAAGTTGCGCCAGCAGGGGCTTGCCCTCACGCGCCGGGAAGATCCTCCTCGCCCGGGCGCGGGCGACCGCCAGCCTCGGCTATTACCTCGGCTACCACCTGCTGCGCTACTACCTGCTGCCGCTCTTGCTGATCTCCGCCCTCTATCCCCCCTTCGGCCTGCTGGTCATCATCGGCCTGCTCGGCGTGGCCACCGTCGACCACCAGGTGCGCCGCGCGCGCCTGGCCCTGCCTCTCTTCTGGTGCTACTACCTCTGCGAACAGCTCGCCTACGGCAGCGGCGTCTTCTGGGGCTGCCTGCGGCTGAAGAGCTTTGCCAGTTACCGGCTCAACCTGCAGGCCGAGTGATCCTGGGCCCGCAGGAGTGGGTTAATATTCCCATTTAAAGAACGACCAAGCCCACAGGCCTGCTGGCCTGTGGGCTCGGTCGTGTTACGGCAGAGGGGAGGGGGTGGGGGAAAAGGGCCGACCTAGCCCAGGGCGACTTTCGGCAGCTCCGGGCTCGCTTTCGCGGGCCTGGGAAACCCTGGGGGCCGTTGTGCGGGCCGGGTGAGCTCCAGGGAAGAAAAGCGACCCGGTCTCCCGGTTTGATCTGTCGTTCCAGGCTGGCGGGTTGGTGGTTGCAGTAGATGCAGCCGATGGAGGCGAGGGGCAGGCCCAGATCTTCGGCAATATCCAGCGCCCGTTTCCCGGCTGTCGACAGTGGTACCTCCAGGGTCGGCGAAAGCCCAAGTTCCGGCGAAACGTGTAAAGCGAACCAAACATCAGGATCGTGGCACGGTCTCGTTGTCCCATGGGTAGCCTCCTTGGCGCGAAAATGGGTTCGGTTGCAAAGACTTCCTGGCGGCATATAAGGGAAAAAATACCCCTTCTGGTTTCAATATTGCGTATACCGCATGGAGAGCGCCTTGGCAAGGGATGGAATGCTCTATTTAGGAAAAAAATTATATAAAAGGTAACTTGTCGACCTGTGCCCACCATTACATTTCTGACGCCTGATTCCATTTTGCGATACAGTTGAACCGAACGGTTCCGATTCGCGAGCTAACGCATGGCGGCTTCGAGGAACTCTTCACCGATGGGGTCTGACAGAAAGCGGGAACCGGGCAACATGACACCGTTCAACGCGGGTCCGATTGGACGATGAAAATGTTCCAGCAGCGTTCCCGCATCGGTATTCGACAAGACGCGGGAGCGAATGGCGAGGAGCGTTGGCAGCCGCGTGTTCCGGTCGGGCGCAACATTTGTCAGTCGCCACGAGACCGCGGAAACATCAAGAGGATGGAGAGGTTTTACCGTGAGCCGGAATGACTGGTTCGAGACCGTTGCCGAGGCCCAACGCAGGGCGAAAAAGCGTCTGCCCAAGTCGGTTTACGGTGCGGTGATCGCCGGTTCGGAGAAGGGCGTCACCTACGCGGATAACATGGCGGCCTTTTCGGAGTTGGAGCTCGCCCCCCACGTTGCCGGATTGCCGGCGATCCGCGACCTTGCGACCAGCGTGATGGGCCAGGCGATCTCTCTGCCGGTGATCATTTCGCCGGCGGGGGTGCAGGCGGTGCATCCCGACGGCGAGGTCGCCGTGGCGCGCGCCGCCGCCAGCCGGGGGACGGTCATCGGGCTCAGCTCCTTTGCCAGCAAACCAGTGGAAGAGGTCGTCGCCGCCAATCCGCAGACCTTCTTCCAGCTCTACTGGTCGGGGAGCCGCGAAACCATGACCCGGAGGATGGACCGGGCGCGCGCGGCGGGAGTCAAGGGCCTCATTGTCACCCTCGACTGGTCGTTTGCGACCGGTCGCGACTGGGGCAGCCCGGTGATTCCCGAGCGCATGGACCTCAAGGCCATGGCCAGGCTCCTGCCCCAGGCGATCGTCCGGCCGCGGTGGCTGCTGGCCTTCGCCAAATCCCGCCACATTCCCGACCTGACCACGCCGAACCTCGCCGAGCCCGGCCAGCCTGCGCCGACCTTCTTCAGCGCCTACGGCGAGTGGATGCAGACCCCGCCCGCCACCTGGGAGGACGTGGCCTGGCTGCGCAAGGAGTGGGGCGGACCGTTCATGCTCAAGGGGATCACCCGTGTCGACGACGCCAAACGGGCGGTGGATGCCGGGGTGACGGCGATCTCGGTCTCCAACCACGGCGGCAACAACCTGGACACCACCCCGGCCACGATCCGCCTGCTGCCTTCGGTGGCCGCGGCGGTCGGCAGCCAGATCGAGATGTGCTCGACGGCGGCATCCGGCGCGGCAGCGACGTGGCCAAGGCCCTCGCCCTGGGCGCCAGGGCGGTGATGATCGGCCGCGCCTACCTGTGGGGGCTCGCCGCCAACGGCCAGGCCGGCGTGGAGAACGTGCTGGATATCCTGCGCGGAGGGTTGGATTCGACCCTGTTCGGGTTGGGGCATCCATCGATTCACGACCTCGGCCCGGACGACCTGTTGATTCCTCCCGGGTTTGGCAGGACCCTCGGCCCGGAGGCCCAGGAGGCGAAAGGTTAGAAAAAGGAATGGCTCGAGTAAAACAAACGGATTTGACTGTAGGTTGCTTATAAATCTTGCCGATTGAGGAACTGAAATGAGTGGCTATAAGCTGAGAAAAACCTTTGGTCTGATTTGTCTTGCGGTGGCCGGGCTCCTGCTGTTGAAAGAAATTTCCGGTTTGGCGGCACCCGGGGTGGCCGAAATGGCCAAAAAAGATTTTGGAGAACATCTCAGAGATTTACTGATCTGTTTTGCGATAGGTGGTTCCGGGCTGTACCTTTATCGGGATAAAACCTCAGACCCATCCCTCTTTATCTGGAAGTTGAACATCTTCGCCCTTGTCTTGACCCCGCTCCTGAATATTCAAATTGCACCAAAATTGACCCAGGAATATGGACTTCTCGCCTCCTTCTCTGAGATTCGACCCCTTCTGATAGGGATCTCTCTTTTCCTCCTCATCATCCCGTATGTTTTCGGGAAAAACATCGTCGTCTATCAGTCCAGGCGCCGGTCAACCCTGCCTTCCATTACCCCCGAGTTGGCCCTTTACTTTATTGGATTGGGTTGCGCTCTCCTGCCATCGACCACGGCCTTGTTCTCGGTGCTGGCTGGTCTGCCCGCGGGCGACATCGTCTATTTTTCAGGTCTGTCCTACAGCGCGGCGGCAATCTGGTCGGGTTGGTGGTACCGCCGGTATTCCAGGCCCGCGCGAGAGTCACCCCTGTGAATAGTCGTTGTCCTGTCTCTGGCGTTCCTAATAAACCAACCGAAAGGATTGTGCCCATGCCGTGCTACCGGCAGACGCTCGGTCATCGCCACTATGTCTTCGCCAGCCTGAAGAGCCTGCTGGCCAAGGCGAGCCCGGCCCGCTCGGGGGACGAACTGGCGGGGATCGCCGCGCAGAGCAGGGAGGAGCGGGTCGCCGCGCAGCTCTGCCTGGCCGATCTGCCGCTCAGGACCTTCCTCGACGAGAGCGCTGGTCCCCTACGAGGAGGACGAGGTCACCCGCCTGATCCTCGACACCCACGACGCCGCCGCCTTTGCGCCGGTCAGCTCCCTGACCGTCGGCGATTTCCGCAACTGGCTGCTCGCCTACGCGACCGACGCCGCGGCCCTTGCCGCCCTCGCCCCGGGGCTCACGCCGGAGATGGCGGCGGCGGTCTCCAAGCTGATGCGCAACCAGGACCTGATCCTGGTCGCGCAAGAAGTGCCGGGTGGTCACCGCCTTTCGCAACACCCTCGGCCTGCCGGGACGCCTGTCCGTGCGCCTGCAGCCCAACGACCCGACCGACGATCCGCGCGGCATCGCCGCCGCCATCCTCGACGGCCTGCTCTACGGCGGCGGCGACGCGGTGATCGGCGTCAACCCGGCCACCGACAGCCTGGAAAAGACCTGCGCGCTGCTGGCGATGATCGACGAGCTGCGCCGGCGCTTCGAGATCCCCACCCAGTCCTGCGTCCTGGCCCACGTCACCACCACCCTCGGCGCCATCGAGGCCGGGGCGCCCGTCGACCTGGTGTTCCAGTCGATCGCCGGCACCGAGGCCGCCAATCGCAGCTTCGGCATCACCCTGCGCTGCTCGAGGAGGCGCGGCAGGCGGCGCTGTCGCTCGAGCGCGGCAGCGTCGGCGACAACGTCATGTACTTCGAGACCGGCCAGGGGAGCGCCCTGTCGGCCGACGCCCACCACGGCGTCGACCAGCAGACCTGCGAGGCGCGCGCCTACGGCGTCGCCCGGCGCTTCGAGCCGCTTCTGGTCAACACCGTGGTCGGCTTCATCGGCCCGGAGTACCTCTACGACGGCAAGCAGATCATCCGCGCCGGGCTGGAGGACCACTTCTGCGGCAAGCTGCTCGGCCTGCCCATGGGCTGCGACGTCTGCTACACCAACCACGCCGAGGCCGACCAGGACGACATGGACACCCTGATGACCCTGCTCGGCGTGGCCGGCTGCAACTACCTCATGGGGGTGCCGGGGGCGGACGACATCATGCTCAACTACCAGAGCACCTCCTTCCACGACGCCCTCTACCTGCGCCAGGTGCTCGGCCTGAGGCCCGCCCCCGAGTTCGAGGCCTGGCTGGAGGCGATGGGGGTGATGCGCGGCGAACGGCTGCTGCCGGTCGGTGAGCGGCACCGGCTGCTGGAAGGGCTTCTGCCGGAGGGAAGGGATGAGCGCCAAGGAGACGCAGGGGACAAAAATCCCGGTCGTCGCCGACCCCTGGACGCAGCTGCGGCAACTCACCGGCGCACGGATCGCCCTCGGCCGCGCCGGCGGCAGCCTGCCGACGGCGCCGCTGCTGGAGTTCCAGCTCGCCCACGCCCGGGCCCGCGATGCGGTGCACCTCCCCTTCGATGCCGCCGGGATGGAGCGCCAGCTGCTGGAGCGCGGCCATGCCGTCCTGCGGGTCCACAGCGAGGCGGAGCGCGGCGTCTACCTGCGGCGCCCCGACCTCGGCCGCCGCCTCGATGCCCCCTCGCGGGCGGCGCTCCGAGTTCGCGGGCAGGGGCGGCGGCTGCGATGCCGTCTTCGTCGTCGCCGACGGTCTCTCCCCCCTGGCGGTCCACCGCCATGCCGTCGCCGTCCTCGAACGCGCCTGGCAGGCGCTGGCCGCAGAGGGGTGGAGGCTGGCGCCGGTGGTTGTCGCCGGCCAGGCGCGGGTGGCCCTCGGCGACGAGATCGGCGCGCTGCTGGGGGCCGAGCAGGTGGCGATCCTGATCGGCGAGCGGCCGGGCTCTCCGCCGCCGACAGCCTGGGGATCTACCTCACCTTCGCGCCGCGGGTCGGGCGCACCGACGCGGAGCGCAACTGCATCTCCAACATCCGCCCGGAAGGACTCGGCTACCGGGAAGCGGCCCGGGCCCTGGTGCGGCTGATGCTGCGGGCGCGGCAGCTGCGGCTGACCGGGGTGGGGCTCAAGGACGAGGGGGACGAGCTGCCGCCAGGCGGCACGGTGGGGCTGGCTGATCCTCACCATAAGATTTTTCGTTTGCGACCGGCCGAAACCGGCGGGACGAGCTTGTCCGCCTTCGCCCGGAGACGGCCGCATCCCCGACTTGAAATCCCTTTCAGCGCCCATTTTTCGGGGAAACCACTTCGGCCGAGACTCCAGCCTAACCAGAACTGGAAAGGCTTTTCCTGGAAAGAAGCCGAAGGCCCGCCTGAAATCAGGCGGGCCGTTCTGCTTTTAAGAGCGACGGGTGATGTCCCTGAATTGTCCCGTTGTGGCTGTTTCTCAGAACTCCTGGGGCATGGCCTTGACCTGGGCGGCGGTGAAGACCGGGCCGTCCTTGCAGACGTAGACGTTGCCGACGTTGCAGCGGCCGCATTTGCCCAGCCCGCACTTCATGCGGTTCTCCAGGGTGGTGTAGATCGCCTCGTCGGAGAAGCCGAGCTTCTCCAGCACCGGCAGGGTGAACTTGATCATCACCGGCGGACCGCAGACCAGGGCGACGGTGTTCTCGGCACTGGGCGCCGCCTGCTCGAGGATGGTCGGCACGAAGCCGACCTCGCCGTCCCAGTCGGGGCCGGCGCCGCCGGGGTCGACGGTCTTGACCAGGCGCACGTCGGGGCGCTGCTGCCACTCGGCCAGCTCGCGCTTGTAGACCAGGTCGGCCTCAGTGCGGGCGCCGTAGACGATGGTGATGTCGCCGAACTTGTCGCGCAGATCGAGGCAGTTCCAGATCACCGTGCGCAGGGGGGGCAGGGCGATGCCGCCGGCGACGAAGACCAGGTTCTTGCCATAAAACTCTTCCAGGGGAAAGGAATTGCCATAGGGGCCGCGCACGCCGACGGTGTCCCCCACCTCCAGCGACTGCAGCGCCCCGGTCACCCGGCCCACGGCCCGGAAACAGCACTCGATGTACCCCTTGCGGGTCGGCGCGGAGGCGATGCAGAAGGTCGACTCGCCGGCGCCGAAGGCCGAGTACTCGGCGAACTGGCCGGCGCGGAAGGCGAAGTTCTCCCGCACCTGCTCGTCCTTAAAGACCAGCTTGAGACTGCGGATGTCGCCGGTCTCCTGGGTGATCTCCGCGATGGTGGCGAGGTGGGGCATGTAGATGTTTTTGCTGCTGTCGCACATAGGGGCAAATCCTGTTTAGGTTCAAGGTGCTAGGTGCAAGGTTGATGTCCCGGGTCCCGAGTCCCGAGGTTCAAGGGTTAAGGTTCTGCCTCAACCTTGAACCTTTCACCTTGTACCCTGTGCCTGCTTCTCGATCGTCTCCAAAACCTCGACCAGGTCGATCCCGACGGGGCAGGAGCGGATGCAGCGGCCGCAGCCGGTGCACAGGGTCTGGCCGAACTTGTCCTGGTAGTACTTGAACTTGTGCATCACCCGGTTGCGGTAGCGCTGGGGCTGGACGTCGCGGGGGTTGTGGCCCGAAGCGTGGTTGGTGAACTTGCCGAAGCCGCAGGCGTCCCAGCTCTTGCGCCGCACGCCGCACTCGGCGCTCCCCTCGTCGACGATGTCGAAGCAGTGGCAGACCGGGCAAAGAAAGGCGCAGCTGCCGCAGCCGGCGCAGCGCGCGGCGATCTCCTCCCACAGCGGATCTTCGAAGTGGCCATCCAGCCAGGTCCTGATCCCGTCCAGATCGAGGGCGCCCACGGCCGGCTCGGCCAGGGGCAGGGGCTGGGGATCGGCCTGTTCGGCGAAGAGGCCGGCATGGGCCGCGAGCAGCGCCTCCCCCTTCTCGCTGTGGGCGGCGCAGGCGAAGCCGCCGCCGTTGAGGGGGGTGAGAAAGAGATCGGAGCCCTTGGGATCGCCGGGGGAAAGCCCCACCGCGGTGCAGAAGCAGGCCTCGTCGGCGCGGGTGCAGGCCAGGCCGATGACGGTGGTCTTGTTGCGCCGTTCGAGGAAGAAGGGGTCATCGTAGTCCCAGGAGAAGACGGCGTCGAGGACCGGCGCGCCGGCCGCGTCGCAGGGGCGCGCGCCGATCAGGACCGTCTCGGGGAAACGGGCCGGGTCGATATCGGCGACCGTGGTTCCCTGCTCATCCTTCTGGTAGCTGAGGATGGTTTCGCACAGGGGAAAGAAGCTCTCCTTGGCCGAGCGCCGCGGCTGCTCGGTCAGGACCAGCTCCTGCCCCTTCTCCAGCGGCGCGTAGAGGACGACGGGCCCTTCGGCCTTCGGTCCGACCACCCGGCGCTGCTGCCCGACCAGGGTGTCGACGAGGGTGCGCAGATTCTGTTCGGAAATCGTTTTGGACATGAGGCGTTTCCTGTCTATTTGATGAACGACTGGTCGTCGTCCTCCCGGTAGTCGTTGAGGGGCCCCTTTTCCAGCGGTTCGAAGCCCGCCTCGTGGTCGTAGAGCTCCTTGAGCTCCTTGGCCATCTTGCGGTTGAGCAGGTGCAGGGGGACGTCCATGGGGCAGCTGCGCTCGCACTCGGCACAGCCGGCGCAGCGGCCGGCCAGGTGCATGGCGCGGACGATGTGCCAGGCCATGTTCCCGGCCGGGCGCGCCGTCGATTCCACCGCCTGGGGACGGTTGCGGTCGCACAGGCACTGCTCGCAGTAACACAGGGGGCAGACCTGCCGACAGGCGTAGCAGCGGGTGCAGCGGGCGAAATGCTCTTTCCAGAAGCTCCAGCGCTCGGCCGGGGTCATGGCTTCGAGGCGGGCCAGCTCGTCGGCCTGCGCCGGCGTAAGCTCGGCCGGTTCCGGCACCACGCCCAAAACCTGGTCGGTCCCTTCGGGGAGCTGCGCCTGGCAGGTTTCGCACTTGGCGGCCAGACTCCCTTCCTGCGCTCCCGGGCTTCCCGCCACCCCGGCGCAGGCGACGCCGAGCAGCACCACCTCCTCGCGGCGCAGCTGGTTCTCGCCGATCAGTCCGGCCACCGCGCGCAGGTCGCACCCCTTGACCAGCACCGCCAGGCGTCCCTTGCGGCGCAGCTCCTTCTTGTTGCGGGTCAGGTAGAGGGCGAGGTTGTGGTGGCAGCCCGGGGAGAAGATCAGCTGCCCGGCCTGCGCCGCCGTGGTGGCGATAAAGGGGAGGGCCGTCCCCTGGCGCCGCCCGGCGCGGTAGCCGACCACCGCCGCCACCTCCCCGGCTTCGAGCAGGCGGGTCGCGGCGGCACGGATCTCCTCGGTGGCCGCCGCGTAGCTCTCGGCGCGACCGACCTGCTCGGAAAGTTTCTTGGCGGTATTCATCATCGGCTCATTCCCTTCAGATGCTCTGGTAGGATTCGGCGAGGGCTGGATCCTGAAGCGCCCCGGACCAGTGCTCCGCCAATTCCAGCTCCTTGAACTCGGGCATGGGGCCCAGCTCCCGGACCCGAGTGGTGAGGCCGGAGACCATCTCCACCCATTTGCCCCCTTCGGCGGCGGAGACCCAGGAGAACTCCAGGCGGGCGAGGTCGACGCCGATGAATTCGAGCAGCTTGCGGAAGGCGGCGAAGCGGCGCCGGGCGTGGAAGTTGCCGGCCATGTAGTGGCAGTCCCCGGGGTGGCACCCCGAGACCAGCACCCCGTCGGCCCCCTTCTGGAAGGCGCGCAGGATGAAGACCGGGTCGATGCGGCCGGTGCAGGGGAACTTCACCACCCGCACGTTGGAGGGGTACTGCAAGCGGCTGGTGCCGGCCAGGTCGGCGCCGGCGTAGGTGCACCAGGTGCAGACGAAGGCGACGATTTTCGGTTCGAAGTCGTGTTTCACTTGTTCAGCGTGCATCGGTTTGCCCTTTGCGAAAGTAAAGAACGAGCAAGTTTTCGTCAGGTCAAGGAAGGCCAGGAGCACCGCGGAGGCGTAGCAGCGCTACGCCGCACAAGGCGGTCCGCCGCCTGATGCCGAGCTGGCGGAAAATCGCTCGTTCAGAGCGACTCGATCATGGCGATGATCTGCTCGTCGGTATACCCGTCGAGCTCGACGGTCTTGGACGGGCAGGTGGCCTGGCAGGTGCCGCAGCCGCCGCAGACCCCGGGGTTGACGTGGGCGACGACCCGCACCACCTTCCCCTGGCGGTCGCGGATCTCCTTGGCCTCCACGGCGCCGTAGGGGCAGACCTTCTTGCAGGCGAAGCAGGCGGTGCAGTTGCTCTCCCGGACCCGGGCGACCAGCGGCTCGCGCTCCAGCTGCTGCTTGGAAAGCAGCGTCATCACCTTGGCCGCGGCGGCGGAGGCCTGGGCGACGGTCTCGGGGATATCCTTGGGCCCCTGGCAGGCGCCGGCCAGGTAGATGCCGGCGGTGGCGCATTCCACCGGCTTGAGCTTGGCGTGGGCCTCGCTGTAGAAGTTGTACTTGTCGTAGGAGATGCCGAGCTTCTGCGCCAGGCTGTCGGCCCCGTCTCTAGCCTGCACGGCGGTGGCCAGCACCACCAGGTCCGCCTCGATCTCCACCTGGGAGCCGGTGAGGACGTCACTGCCGACCACCACGATCTTCTCCCCCTTGCGGTAGAGGCGCGAGACCATGCCGCGGATGTAGGCCGCCTCTTCCTCCTCGACGGCGCGGCGCCAGAACTCGTCGTAGTTCTTGCCCGGGGTTCGGGCGTCCATGAAGAAGACGTAGGCCTGGCCGTCGTGCACCTTGTGCTTGTAGAGCATGGTGTGCTTGGCGGTGTACATGCAGCAGATCTTGGAGCAGTAGGAGATTCCCTTCTCCCGGGCGCGGGAACCGACGCACTGGATGAAGACCACCTCCTTGGGCTCCTTGCCGTCGGAGGGGCGCCGGATGGCGCCGCCGGTGGGGCCGGAGGCCGAGGCGAGGCGCTCGAAGGTGAGGCCGTCGATGACGTCGGGGATGGTGCCGTAGCCGTACTCGCCGTACCCCTTGTAGGGGGAATCTTCCGGCTTGCGGCCGATGTCGTAGAGCTTGAAGCCGGTGGCGACGACGATGGCCCCGATCGGCTCGACGATCAGCTCGTCCTGCTGCTCGTAGTCGACGGCGCCGGGGCCGCAGACCTTCTTGCAGACGCCGCACTTGCCGCTCTTGAACCAGGTGCAGTTCTCCCGGTCGAGGACCGGGGTGTTGGGGACCGCCTGCGGGAAGGGAGTGTAGATCGCCGAGCGCATGCCGAGGTCGCGGTCGAAGGCGTTGGGGATCTTCTTCTGCGGGCACTTGGCGCTGCAAACCCCGCAGCCGGTGCATTTGTCCTCGTCCACCGAGCGGGCCTTTTTGCGCACCGTCACCTGGAAGTTGCCGATGTACCCCTCGACGTTCTCCACCTCGGCGTAGGTGTAGAGGGTGATGTTGGGGTGGTTGGCCACGTCGACCATCTTCGGCGTCATGATGCACTGGGAGCAGTCGAGGGTCGGAAAGGTCTCGGAGAGCATCGCCATGTGCCCGCCCAGCGACGGCTCGCGTTCCACCAGCACCACCTGGTGGCCGGCGTCGGCGATGTCGAGGGCCGATTGGATGCCGGCGATGCCGCCGCCGATGACCAGCGCCCGCTTGGTCACCGGGACGGTGATGTCGGCGAGCTTGTTGGCCTTCTTCACCCGCGCCACCATCATCTGCACGATGTCCCTGGCCTTGGCCGTCGCCTCGGCGCGATCCTCGTGCACCCAGGAGCAGTGCTCGCGGATGTTGGCCATCTCGCACAGGTAGGGGTTGAGCCCCGCGACCTTGGCGGCGTTGCGGAAGGTCTTTTCGTGCATGCGCGGCGAACAGGCGGCCACCACGATCCCGTCGAGATCATGCTCGGCGACCGCCTTCTTGAGCAGGCTCTGCCCGGGGTCGGAACACATGTACTTGTAGTCGGTGGCGAAGGCGACGCCGGGCAGTTTGGCGGCGGCGGCCGCCACCTGCTCCACATCGACGGTACGGGAGATGTTCTCCCCGCAGTGACAGACAAAAACACCGATTCTGGCCATAGCGTATTTCCTTCGTAGGGGCAACCGGGGTGGCTGCCCAAAACGGGGACCCGCCCCGGAACTTTTACAGCAGCCCCTTGCTTTTCAGCAGATTCTGCGGGCTGACCAGCAGACCGTCGAGGCCGAGCCGGCCGGCGGGGACCCCCACCGCCAGTCCGAGGAGCTGAGTGAGGTAGAGGGCCGGCAGACCGTAGCGGGTGCCGCTCGCCTTCTCCACCTCCTGCTGGCGCAGATCGAGGTTTCCCTGGCACAAAGGACAGGCGACCATCAGGCAGTCGGCTCCGGCCTCCTTCGCCGCGGCGAGGATGTCGCCGGTCAGCTTGAGGATCACCTCGGGGCGGGAGAGGGTGAAGCCGGCGCCGCAGCACTCCAGGCGGTGGCTCCAGGCGACGGTCTGGGCGCCTGCGGCCTCGATGACCCGTTCCATGATGGTCGGCGCCTCGGCATCGTCGAGCTGCGGCACGCCCGGGGGACGGGTGAGCAGGCAGCCGTAATAGCAGGCGACCTTGAGGCCGGACAGGGGCCTTTTCACCGCCTGCTGCAGCCGCTCCAGGCCGAAGTCGGAATCGAGGATCTCCAGCAGGTGCTTGACCTTCTTCGCCAGCGGCACCGGGCCGTCGATGGCGCGCCCCACCTGGCTGCGCTTTTCCGCATCGTCCTTCAGCTCGTGCTGGGTGGTCTTCAGGCGCGAGAAGCAGGCTGCGCAGGCCACGGCCAGATCCCCCTCGACCTTTTCGGCCAGGGTCAGGTTCTTGGCGGAGAGGGCCAAAGAGAGGAGTCGGTCGACGTTGTGGGCCGGCGTCGCGCCGCAGCAGAGCCAGTCGGGCACTTCGCTCAGGCCGATGCCCAGGGCGCCGAAGAGGCCGCGGGTCGACTGGTCGTACTCCCGGGCCGAGGCGTGCAGGGAGCAGCCGGGGTAGTAGCCGTAGTTGAGGGCGGTAGCGGTCCTGCTCACGGAGTCTTTCCTTTCTGCCGCATCTGCTCGATACGGGCGAAGATCTGTTCGATCTCGGCGAGATTGCGGTTCTTTTCCTGGGTAAGCTTGAGCTTGCCACGCGCCATCAGTTTGGGCCCCAGGGCAAGGTCTTTGAAGAGCTTGCCGCTTTGCAGGTTGAACAGCGCCCCGAGGCGCATCTCGTGCTGGCGGCCGTAGCGGCGAATGTTGTCGAGAAAGAGCCGGCTGGCCAACTGCACCTCCTTTTCCTCGGAGCGCCCCTGCTCGTCCCACCACAGCTTGCGCAGGGCGTCCATGATTGCGGCCGGATCGACCCCATTGGGGCAGCGGGTAGTGCAGGTCTCGCAGGAGGCGCAGTGCCAGATGGAGCGCCCGGCGAGGACCTGGATATTTTGCCCTAGCTGCAGCAGGCGCAAGGTGCGGCTGGGCGGATGCTCCATGAAGCCGGCCATGGGGCAGCCGGCCGAGCACTTGCCGCACTGCATGCAGTTGCGGATCGAGGTACCGGCCAGCTGTTTGAGCCTGGCGATCAGGGCGGGGTTCAGGGCCTGGCGGGAAAGGACGATCTTGGCAGGATTCACGATGTGGTCCCTTTGTGCTGGGTAGTGTCGGGGCGGGTGGATGAAACAGAAGCGGACCATCAGCAAAAGGCGGGCCAGCCGCCGCCGCGGCACAGCCGTGGGGCCTGGATTCCGTATACGTAAAATCAATGAGTTGCGAACCTGGCCTGAGGCGCCCGCAATTTTTTTGGTGGGCGGTCCGGGGGATATCTGGGGATTTTTGCCCCGGCGTGGCAATCTTCCGCTGGGATCACGACGCAACAAAACCGCCATTTTAATGAGGGAGTGGGGGGAAATGCCCCAGGGCGGCGGCGGTGGCAGCGGCACGAAAAAGCGGGTTGTGGCTCCTCTTGGTTGATTTTTATGTTCCAATCGGCAAATAGGATGATTTTTCAAATAGCAATATCAATACAACTCTTTACAAGTTGTAAAGATTGTTTGGGGCCACCGGAGCAAAAGGTCACAGGTTCGAATCCAGTCGGGCGCGCCGGACCTAGATACAAAAGGGGAGTTCGCGTTGCGAACTCCCCTTTTTCGTGGCGCGCCCTTGCCGTTGGCGGTGGCAAGGGTAAACTGGGCTTGACCCGGAACGACAGGAGGACCCATGACGGTGGAACGCAAGACCATGGACGAATTGGTCAGCCGCCGCCACGCGGTGGAAAAGGTGGCCGGCGATCTCGGCCTGGTGCAGTGCGGCGCGCACTTCTATTGCCCGGGCTGCCAGCCCCGGCAGCAGGGCACCCCGGAGATGGTGATCAAGGACGGCCAATTCCGCTGCTTCCGCTGCGACGCCGCGGGCGACGTGGTCGGGCTGGTCAAACTGGCCCGCGGTTGCGACCTCGATGCGGCGATCGCCTGGCTGGAGCGGGAAACGGGGGAGGCATCACCCCAGCTCTAGCCCCCCGCCAGCGCCGCCCACCAACCCGCCAACAGCACCAGCCCCGCGCCGGCGCCGAGCAGCCGGCAAAATCCTGCTCCAGGAATCCCCCTGCGTTCGACCCCGAAGCCCGCCGCCAGACCGAGCAGGACCCCCCAGAAAAAGCCGAACAGGTGTGCCTCCACGTCGACGTTTTCGCGGCCGGTGCCGAGCAGCGCCAGCAATGCCAGGGCCGCCGCCAGCGGCAGCACCCAGCGGCGGAGGCGCAGGAGCCGGCCGCGGAGCAGGCCGCGGAGCAGGCCGAGCCCGGCCAGCAGCCCCAGGGTGCCGAACAGGGCCGTGGAGGAGCCGATGGAGAGGTGCCCCGGGTTCTGCAGGAGGGCGTTGGTAAGATTCCCGAGAGCGCCCGCAGCCAGCACCAGTGACCAGCCGAGACCGCTGCCCAGCCGGCGACAGAGGACCACGACCAGCGGCGCTCCAAGCAGCAGGTTGGAGAGCAGGTGCAGGGTGTCGGCGTGCAGGGTCAGGGCGGTGATCGGTCGCCACCATTCCCCGGCCAGCATGCGGCCGGCGGCGGCACTTCCCCGACCCAGCCAGTCGACCGGGGGGAAACCGAAGACCGTCAGCCCGCCGTGGACCAGGGCGTGGAACAGGGCCAGCAAAGCCAGGACGGTCAGGGTCAGATAGGTGTTGTCGGCTTGCCGCAACGGCGCCCGGACGGCCGGCGGCCAGTCGCGGTTTTCGGCGGCAAAGAGATCGAGCTCCCGGCTGGCGGCGCTCAGCTGGTGCTCGGGGACCTCGACCCGTGGCGGCGCGCCCTGCCAGCGGTGGGGGATGCCGCGGGAGGCCAGGACCAGGGCGCAGGTGGCGGGGTCGGCCGGCGGTTCCGACCCGGCTCCGGCGGGGGAAGCTCCGACCTCCCGGAAGGTTTCCTCCTCCCGGGCAGGGTCTGATGTCTGTTGGGCCTCGGGCCCCGCGGTTTCGGCCACGGCCGGTTCTTTCCTTCCTGGCGACAGAGTGGACTTCAGTCTAGCAGATTCCGGCAGGCAGGTCACCCGCCCGGTGCCTGGCAGAGGGGTGCGTTGCGACGACGTTGCAGGGAGTGGGGAGGGTGCTAGACTGGGCAGTAATCGTTGCCAACGACCGCGTGGCGGTCAATCCCCGGGGACTTATGCATTCTTTTGGCGTTCAGGACGGTTTCGCCGACCAGTTGCTGGCGGCGCTGAGCGGGGAGTATGCGATCCTCGGCCCGGTGCGGGGCCGGGACGGGGTCGGGCGATTGGCGAGCATCCGCAGCTGGCGGGAACTGGACCCGGAAAGCCTGCCGTTGATCCCGCTGAAGAAGAGTGTCTTCCCCCCCCGCGACCTTCTCTGGACCCTGAGCGCGGCTGGCTATTCCCCGCCGGAATCGCCGCCGGACCTGGCGCTGGTGGGAATCCCCCCCTGCGATCTCTATGCCCTGGCCTACCTGGACCGGGTCTTTGCCGACGACCCTGGCTACACCAGGAGGCGCGAGCGGATTTTCCTGGTCGGCGCCCCTTGTACGCCATCCGACGGCTGTTTCTGCCCGCCGCGCCGCAAACCGCCCCCCTTCGACCTGTTCCTGGCCGAAGGACGGGCCTGGGCGGGGTCCGCGGCGGGCGCAGAGCTGCTGGCCGGGCTTCCCCTGGAAGAGGGCCGGACCGACGTTCCCCTCCCCGCCGCCGTGACCTCCGGGGTTGCGGCCGCGTTGCCGGAAGATCTGGAGGAGCGCTTCCGGACCAGTGCCCGCCACCCGCTCTGGAAGGAGATCGCCCGCCGCTGCCTCTCCTGCGGCGCCTGTTCGGCCGTCTGTCCCACCTGCTACTGCTACGACGTGGTGGACGCCGCCATGCCCGACGGCGTTGTCGAACGCCGCCGCGCCTGGGACAACTGTTTCTTCGCCGGCCATGCCCTGGTGGCCGGCGGCCACAACTTTCGCTCCAAGCGGGCCGACCGGCTGCGTTTTCGTTTCGAGCACAAGCTCCTCGGCTTCGGAGAACTGCGGGGAATTTCCTCCTGCGTCGGCTGCGGCCGCTGTGCCCGTGCCTGCCCGGTGGATATCGACATCGCCGCGGTGCTTGCCGCCCTCTGCCCGGGAGGAGAACCATGACCGTCGACTTCCTGCCGGTGCCGGCGATTCTCGAGGCAGTTGACCCGGGTGTCCCCGACAATTATCTCTTCACCTTCCGCCTCGCCCGGCCGCTGAAGGTGGCGCCCGGGCAGTTCCTGGAGCTTTCCATCCCCGGCGCGGGAGCCTTCCCGGTCTCCACGGCGGCCTTTGACACCGGCGACCGTTTCGTTGCCTGCATCCGCAAGGCGGGGCGGGTGACCGCCGCCCTCTATCGCCAGGCCCTCGGTGCCGAGGTCGGCCTGCGCGGCCCCTTCGGCAACGGCTTTCCTCTGGATGAATTCCGGGGCCGGGACGTGCTGCTGGTCGCCGGCGGCCTGGGCATGGCCCCCCTGCGCGGACTGCTCCAGGCCCTGCTCGCCCGGCGGGAAGAGGTCGGCGAAATCATCCTTCTCTACGGCTCCCGGGAACCCGTAGCCCTGCTGTTCCGGGACGAACTGGAGCGCTTCGCCGCCGAGGGGCTGCTGCAGCTGCGATTTTCCGTCGATTTCGCCACCGAACTCCCGTGGTCGCGCGGCTCCTTCGTCTGCAAGGTGGGGCTGGTCCCCGAACTGCTCCAGGACCTCACCTTCGACTCCCAGGGGACGACGGCCGCCGTCTGCGGCCCACCGGGGCTCTATCAGTGCGTTCCCGAGGAACTGGCCGCGCTCGGCATCGCGCCGGAGCGGATCTTTCTGACCCTGGAGCGGCGCATGAAGTGCGGCGTCGGCCAATGCTGCCATTGCGTCACCGCCGGGACCTACATCTGCCGGGAGGGGCCGGTCTTCTCCCTGGACACGCTGCGGATCATGGAGGGTGCCTTATGAGCCTCCCAGCCTCCCCGCCGTTGCGTCTGGTCTACACCCGCTTCACCTCCTGTTCGGGTTGCCAGCTGACCTTGCTCAACTGCGAGTCGGAACTGGCGGTAATCGGCTCGGTCGTCGAACTGGTGGCCTTCGACATGGCCTCCTCTCGGCCCGATGACGGCGGCCCCCTGGATGTGGTCCTGGTGGAGGGCTCCATCTCCCAACCGGAAGAGCTGAACGGTCTGCTGGCCTTGCGCCGCCGGGCCAGGATTCTGGTGGCGGTCGGCGCCTGTGCCCTGAGCGGCGGCGTGAATGCCCTGGGGGGAAGAGACAGGGCTGCCCTGTGCGAGAGGGTCTATGGGGAAACGGCGGCCGCCAAAACGACCTTCCCGCCGCAACCCGTCGCCCGCTTCGTCAAGGTCGACTTGGAGATTGCCGGCTGCCCGCCGGAGCGCAGCGAGCACCTGCGGCTGCTCGGCGCCCTGGCCCGCGGCAGCCTGCCCCAGCTCCCCGAATATGCGGTCTGCATGGAGTGCCGCCAGCGGGAAAACCGCTGTCTGTTGATCGAGGGGCGGCAACCCTGCCTGGGGCCGGTTACCCGGGCCGGCTGTAACGCCCTCTGCCCATCCTTCGGAGTGATCTGCGAGGGGTGTCGGGGGCTGACGGGGGAGGCCAACCGCAGCGAGGAGTTCCGCCTGCTGCTGGAGCTGGGCCTCTCCGAACAGGAGGTCAAAACCCGCATGGAGCGGTTCAGTGGTGACGTCCATGAAGACGCTTAGTCTCGCCCCGCTGACCCGCGTGGAAGGGCACGGCCGGGTCGAGCTGACTCTGGAGGATGGCCGCCTGGCCGACGTGCGCCTCGCCCTGCTGGAATCCCCGCGCCTCTTCGAAGGACTGGTGGTCGGCCGTTCCTTTGCCGAGGTGCCGGCGCTGGTCTGCCGGATCTGCGCCCTCTGCACCGCCGTCCACCGGGTGGCCGCCGCTGCGGCCCTGGAGCGCGCCCTGGGCCTGGAAATTCCGCCGGCGGCCCGGCTGGTAAGGGAGCTGTTGCTTCTCGGCGGGCACATCGAGAGCCATGCCCTGCACCTCTTCTGCCTGGTGCTGCCCGATATCCGCGGCCGGCAGAGTGTTCTTGAACTGCTGCAGGCGGGGGATGCGGTGGCCCGCGAGGGGCTGGCTCTCAAGGGGGTCGGCAACCGCATTCAGGAACTTGCCGGCGGGCGGGTCATCCACCCTGTCAACGTCGAGGTGGGCGGCGTGCTGCAACTGCCCGACCGGCGAGGGCTAGAGGAGCTGCTGGCTACCTTGGAAGACTGGCAGCAGCGCATCCAACCATTGGTCGAGCCGTTTAATGATCCCGGGAATTATCCTTCTTCCACTCCAGCTGTCGGGACCCGCATCGCCGTCGCCGGCGAGAGTCCCTTGTCCCTGCAGGGCGAGTCTTTGCATCTTGGCGACGGCCGGCGGGTGCCCGGCGACCACTACACGTCCCTGCTGGAGGAACGGCCGGTCCCCCATTCGCATGCCAAACAGGCCTGGCACCCCGGCGGTACCTTTCTTGCGGGAGCTTTGGCGCGCCTCGAGCTGACCGCGGGCGGGGTTCCCGGGCCGGTAAAGGCCGCCGGGATTTTCGCCAACAACGCCGCGCAGGCCCTGGAGCTGGCATGGGCACTGGCCCGCAGCCGGGAGCTGGCCGAGCAGTTGCTGGCCGCCGATCGCGATGCGCCGTTGCGGGTACCGGTGGTACCCCGGGCAGGGGTTGGCACCGCGGTAGTGGAAGCACCGCGCGGGCTGCTGGTTCACCATTACCTGCTCGATGACCTGGGGCGGGTGGTGGCTGCCGACATCATCACCCCTACCGCCATCAACCAGGCGACGATCGAGGAACAGCTGCGCCTGGACCTGGCTGAACTTGCCGACGAGGCCGGGATGAAAGACCTGGCGGCACAGGTTGTCAGGGCCTTCGATCCCTGCATCTCCTGTGCGGTGCATGTGTTGAAGAAGCGGTGAGGGATGAGGGGCGAGGGGCGAGGGGCGAGGGGCGAGGGGCGAGGGGCGAGCGATGGGATGACCTGCCGGCGGGGGCTTTGGTTTCGGCTTTAATCGCGCCACCCGCTACTCGCCTCTGCCTTAAAACGGCGTACGGGCGAAGTGGCGCTTGGTGGCGTCCTGCAGTTTGCTGACGGCGTGGAATGACTCGCGCAGCAGGTCCTGCTCATTGCGGGTCAGGGTGGTGGGATCGAGGAAATGACTCGGCTCGAGGCCGGCATCGATGCGGCTGATTTCGTTGCGCAGGCGGAGGAAGATCAGCGCCTCGAAAGCGGCGCGGATATGCTCGGCGGTCTCCGCCGAAAAGACGTTGCGCTCGACCAGGGCCTTGAGCCGGTCGAGAGTGGTCAGTTCCGACAACTCCTTTTCCAGGGCGAACATCCGGATGCAATCGACGATGTAGACGCTCCCCCCCTGTTTGACCGACAGCTCCCCCTTGTGCTCCCCGCTCTTCTCGACCAGGAAGCGGCCGAGGAGGCCGACCGGGACCTTGTAGCGCAGGTCCAGGGTCATCATGTGGTAGAGGAATCCCTGGAATTCACGGATCTCGCGGTGGACCACCTCGCGCAGGCTCTGGGCGAGGGTCGGGTCGCCGGCCAGTGGGGCGAAGTCGAAGAAAATCGAGGAGTAACGCACTTTCTGCGGTTCGGGATCGTTGACCCAGTCGCGAATGCGCACCTGCCAGTCCCGCAGTCGTCCCCGCCAGGCTGGGGTGTGCTGGCCATGACCTGGCCGTGACAGAGGGGATAGCCGACCTGATCGAGGGCCGCGACCACTTTTTCTGCAAGGGGGACGAAGAAGGCTTCGACCTCCGGCATCGTGCTGTCCGGGACGTTCTCGAAGATGAAGCCGTTGTCCTGGTCGGGACCGAGGAGCATCTCCCGGCGGCCGCCGCTCCCCATGATCAGGAAGCAGTAGCGGACCTGCGGCTGGCGGTGGCCAGCTCGCGATCATCTGTTCGAGGCAGAGATCGAAGACCCGCTTGATGATGCCGTGATGGATGTAGCTGAGAATCTCCATCACCTCGGGGGTGCTGCGGGTCTCCGAGAGGAGGGTGCGGGCGACGGTGGCGATTTCCCGGCGGATTGCGGCCAGCCCCTCGATCGTTCCTTCCTCGCGGATGTTGCCGAGCAGCAGCATCGCCTTCTGGCTGCGGTAGCGCAACAGGTCGCGCAGGCTGACCATGCCGACCGGTTCGCCGCCGGTCGACCACCGGCAGGTGCTTGAGGCGATGGCCGGTCATGAAGGCCATCGCCTCGAACATGTAGGTGGCGGGTCCCAGGCTGTAGGGGTGTGGGCTCATGATATCCCGGGCGGTCATTTTGCGGCGGATCGGCGTGCTCCGGAGCGATGACCTTGGCGACCAGGTCCTTGCCGGTGATGATGCCGAGAACCTTGCCGCTCTCGTCGGTGACCAGGACCGAACCGATCTTCTTTTCGGTCAGCCGCCGGGCCACCTGCTGGGCGCTCTCCTCGGGCCGGCAGCACTCCACCGGCGCGACCATGATTTCCGACAGCCGTTTCTTGAAGGGGTAGGCCTCCATCTGGGTCAACGCCTTCTGGCCGTGGTCGTGGACGATCTCCGAATAGAGTTCACGCACCCGGGAGAGGACCATGCGCGTGAAGTAGCCGCCGATCTGGGGGTAGTCGCGCTGCAGGCGGCGGAGGATCTCCTCGGGGATCAGGTAGCAGACGGTCGGTTTCAGGGTCCGGGCGCCGCCGGTGTAGGGTTCGCCGGTGAAGATCGGCGTGCCGCCGAAGAACTGCCCTTCCTTGCGGTAGTCGACGACCATATCGCCGCCGCCGGGAGTCTGCACGGTGATCTCCACCAGCCCCTCCTTGATCAGGTAGAGGTAAGCCGGTCGGGCGGGGCGTTCTGCTGGAAGATGAAGGTGCCGGCCGGGAAATGGTCAGCTTCGCGGCAGCGTCCAGCTCCTGGAACAGGGCATCGGGCAGGGTATTGAAAGGTTCGGTTTCGCGGAGATGGTGGATCAAGCTCATGGCAGGTGGCGTGGAATCCTGGCAGCGTGATGGGGTCTGGTGCAACTCATCCGCTCCTGATCGATGGCCAGGGGGAGGAGATGTCTGAAAATCTACCACGGATGGTAGGGCAAGTAAACGATCATCGGGGGTGTTTGTCGCCTTCCGGCGCCGGCGGGTCCGCGGTCGAGGAAGAGGGCCAGGGCGAAACAGAGCAGACTGGCTACCATCAATTCGGCGACGTGGATGAAGAAGTTGCGGGTCAGCAGCAGGTCGACCCCCATCAACACCACCCCGCAGACGGCAAAGCCCATCGCCCAGCGCTTGCGGTTGCCGGGAAATTTCATCGCTCGTTCTCTCTGGTCCGGCGCATCGACTCATTGGCCGAAGCGCCCCTTCTGGCCGGCTCTTCCTCGCCCTATGCCGGGCAGGTTGTGCAGCTTGCGCAGAATGTTGTCCATCTTGTCCGCCGATTCGTCGCTGACTCTGGATTGGGTCAGGTTGGAGACCACGATGTTGATGAGAAAGGCGAGGGGGCAGACGATCAGCGCCGAAGAGGTTGCCGGCAGCAGGCCCTCGGCGCCGAAAAAGGGGATCTTGGCGATCCAGCCGGCCATGGCGATCAGGGTCATCCCCAGGCCCCAGACCATTCCGGCCAGCGCCCCGTACTTGTTGGCCTTGCCGTACCAGACGGCGAGGACCACCGCCGGGAAGATGGTATTGCCGGCGATGGCGAAGGCCATGGCGACGATCTGCGCGATCAGCGCCGGCGGGTTGAGGGCGGTGAGGACGACGATGCCGCAGAGGACGGCGGTGAAGATCCGGCCGACAGCAGGGCCTGGCGGTCGGTGCAGTCGGGCTTGAAGATCGTGGCATACCAGTCGTGGGCGATGGCCGAGGCGCCGGCGACCAGCAGCCCGGCGACGGTGGAGAGGCCGGCGGCCATGGCGCCGGAGGCGAGATAGCCGATGAAGGCGATCCCCAGGCCGGCCTTTTCCGGCGCGGAGAGGATGATCACGTCGGCCACCGCCTGGCCGCCGAGGGGGTTCCAGAACTTGCCCATCGCCGCATAGACCGGCGACGACCAGTAGAGCAGGCCGATGAAGAAGAGCCCCCAGAGGACCGACTTGCGGGCGACATCCTCGTTCTTGACCGTGTAGAAGCGGATCATGATATGCGGCAGACCGGCCGTGCCGACCATCAGGGTGAAGACCAGGGCGATGAACTGGTAGAAATTTCCGCCCCCCAGGGGAGATAGGCTTCCCGGACCTTTTCCGCCTCGGCCGCCGCCAGGTGGCCGGCGGCGACCTTGCCCTGCATCAGCCCGGAGAGGATGCTGCCGTATTCGAGCTGGGGCAGGATGCCGGTGCCCCCGGCCTTGCGGATCAGCACCCAGAGCGGAATGATGAAGGCGGAGATCAGCACCACGTACTGGATCTGCTGGTTGCGGGTCACTCCGGCCATGCCCGAGATGAGCATGTAGGCACAGACCACTCCGGCGGCAAAGAAGACGCTGGCGGTGTAGTTCATGCCGAAGATCCAGCCGCAGATCAGGCCGATCCCCTTGAACTGGGCGGTCGAATAGGTGATGGCGATGATCACCGTCACCGCGGCCGCGATCAGCCGCACCAGATGGCAATCGTAGCGGTCGCCGAGAAACTCAGGAATGGTGTACTTGCCGAAGCGACGGATCTGGGCCGCCAGCAGACAAAGAGCAGGACGTACCCGCCGGTCCAGCCGATGATGTAGCCGAGCCCGAACCAGCCCTTGAGATAGAGCAGTCCGGCGACCCCCATGAAGGAGGCGGCGCTCATCCAGTCCGAGGCGATGGCGGCGCCGTTGCCGTATTTGCCGATGCCGCGCCCGGCCACCCAGTAGCCCGAGGTCTCGTTGACCTTGGAGAGGAAGCCGACGCCGATATAGACACAGAGCAAGGTGACCATGATGATGGCCGGGACCAGCTTGAAGCCCGGTTCGACCTGGTAAATCTCCTCTCCGGCGGCAAAGGCCGGGGCGGATATCAGCAGCAGGACACCTGTGAGGACGAAACTCGCGGGTCGCAATTGCATGGTGCGGTAGCTCTCCTGGGAATCGTTGTCTTGCCTAGCGCTTGGCTGCGCGTTTGTCCCAAAGGACGCAATAGAGTTTGCAGAGCAGACACATAGCCGATGGTGCAGCCCTGGGCAACCAGCCAGTAATGCAGAGGGAAGCCGAACAGGCGGGCACGGGTCAGAATCGACTCTCCGAGTCCGGACGGGTCGCCGAGTCCGGCCAGGTAGATCAGGGTCGGGATGCCGAAACTGAGCAGCGCCCAGAAGAGGATGATGGTGCCGGCGATGGTGACTTCCCGTTTGATCGGCCCGGCGCTCGGCCGGAAGAAGTTGACCTGGACCCGTTCCTTGTTGGTCATGGCGGGATTCTCCTGCGGGGACTGGCCGCTGAATTTGCCGTCTGGAGTGGCGGCCCGAAATCGGAGCTTGATGCGTTGGACCATCCGGCTTGGGGCTGGCATGCCGGTGCGCCCGGCGCGCCAGGAAAAATCATGTTCGGGCAGCCAAGAACCTAGTACGCTGTTTTATTTTTGTCAATGGTCTTGCCGGTCCTGGCCGGCGTTGGCGGGTCGTTTCGGGACGGGTCCGCAATGGTCTGCGGCAGGGGCTGGGACGAGGCCTGTTGGCTCTTCGCGCTTCAGCCCGCCGCGGCCAGTTTGGCAAGCAGGGGCCGATCGGCGGGAAGAAAGGGGAATTCCTCCAGCCGGGCCGGAACCACCCAGCGATGCTCGGCCACCTGCAGGTTACGGATGTGCAGATGTTCCGGGTAGCAGCGGTAAGCGAGGAGCAGCAACGGACCCCAGTCGTAGCGATGGTAGACGACATCGAAGATCTCGCCGACGGCGACCGGCAGATCGAGCTCCTCGCGCAGCTCCCGGGCCAGCGCCTGGGCCGGTGACTCTCCCGCCTCCAATTTGCCGCCGGGGAACTCCCAGAGGCCGGCATGGCGGCAGTCATCGGGCCGGCGGGTGATGAGGATCCGGCCCCGGTCTTCGAGGATGGCGGCGGTGACGATCAGTGGCAGCATGAGAAGGGGCACTCCGGGTAGGCCGGTGACCGGCCGCTGGGGCCGGAAGGGGCGTTTTTTGCTGACAGCTTCGGTTCGGATATGCTACATAATCGGCGCCTGGCGCCCGTCGGCGCGGGCAGGAGCCTGCTGGTTATGTTCAGTCTTTCCGACAAGGGACGCGGAATCCGCGATATGTTCGACGCCATCGCCCCGCGTTACGACCTGCTCAATCGCCTGCTTTCCCTCGGCATCGACCGCCGCTGGCGGACCTTCGCGGTGCGCCAGCTGGCCATTCCCGAAGGCGGGCGGGTGCTCGACGTCGCCACCGGCACCGGCGACGTCGCCCTGGAGATCGCCGCCCGCACGCCGCCCTCGGTGCATATCGTCGGTGCCGACTTCACCCAGGGGATGCTGGTCCACGGCCGCGAAAAGCTCGTCCGTTCCCCGTACCGGGGACGCATTTCCCTGGTCAACGCCCCCTGCGAAGAACTGCCGCACCCCGACGCGGTGTTCGACGGCGTCACCATCGCCTTCGGCATCCGCAACGTCGTCGACCGACCGGCCGGTCTGCGGGAGATGTTCCGCGTTCTGCGTCCCGGCGGCCGGGTGGTGATCCTGGAATTCTCCAACCCGCGCAGCCGCCTTTTCAAGGCCCTCTACTACTTCTACTTCCGCCGCCTGCTGCCGCTGATCGGCGGGCTGTTGTCCCAGCGCAGCGCCTACCAGTATCTGCCCGATTCGGTCCTCGAGTTCCCCGACCAGGAGACGTTCCAGGGACTGATGGCTGCAGCCGGGTTCACCGAGCTGCGCCACTATGACCAGACCTTCGGTATTGCCACCGTCTATGTCGGCGTCCGGCCGCGCTGATCAGCTGCTCATTTCCCACCCTGCAGGATCCCCCCGACGTCTTCGACCACCTTCTCCGGCAGCCCCAGCACCCGGCGAAAAATCCCCAACACCTGGCTGGATAGCGAGCTGATCGGGATCGGCTTCACCTCCGGGTTGCTGGTCTGTCCCTTGATGGTGAACTGGGCAGTGATCAGCGCCTTCTCCTTCCCCGCCAGAAGCCAGCCGGCGAGGGGGATGTTGGTGATGATCTTGTCCACCGTACGCAGCGGCTTGACCCCCATGACCACATCGAGCTGATGCTGGATTAGGTTGAGTTTGCCGATCAGCGAGAGGTTCATGGCGTTGCTCTCCACGAACAGGTCCTCGCTGGAGAGCACGCCCCGATCGAGACGGATGGTGCCGCTCACCTTGTCGAAGGGCATCCCCTCCCGATCCATGTCCGGCAGTTTCAAGCTGAAGATCTGCGCAACGTTGAGCAGCGAAAAGACCTTGGACAGAAACTTGAACTGGCGCAGCACGCCGTGGCGGATCTCGATGTTGAAGCCCCCCAGCGAGGTGGGGAGGAATTCGCTGCCGGCGCGTCCCTCAAGATAGAAGTCGCCGCGCAGTCGTCCCTTGACCAGGCTCGATTGCTTCAGCAACTGCTGGTGGACCACCTCGGCGGCAATGTCCTCGGCATGGCCGGAGATGCACAGCAGCGGCGGGGAACCCGCGGCATGGTCGACCAGCACCTGGCCATCGACGAAGCCGGGTCCGATTTTGGCGTGCAGCGGATGGATCACCAGGGTTTGGTCGGCGAGGGAAATTTCGGCACTGGCATCCTGAAAGTCCATGCCGCCGATTTCGCCCCTGGCGGCGTGGGCCCGGATCAGCAGGTCGGGCGGCGGGCCGTGGTGAGGCGGGATCGCCAGGGGCGGTGCCGCGGCGGAGCGCTCCCAGAGGCCAATCACCTCGTCGATGTTGCCGTAGTCGGCGGCGATATCGAGATGCACGGCCACCGGGCCCTGGAAATGGCTGACGCTGCCGCGAACTTCGGCGTGAGTGCCGCCGTCGAGACGGGTTGTGACCGGCGCGAACTCGAGACGATCCGGGGCGATCACCAGGCGGGCGTCGAGATCGCGCAGGTAGCTCTGGTCGGAGTGAAAGATCAGGTCGTCAGCCCGGACCGCGCGAGCCTGCAGATGGACGGTTCCGGCCGGTGCGGCCAGGTCGGAGAGACTGCCGGAGGCGGTGAAGGGCGCCTCGCCGATCCGGCCGGTCAAGGCGGTGAAGGCGAGCTGGCGCTGGTTGAGGTGCAAGGAGCCGCTCAATTCGTTGAGATCGGCGATGAACCCGCCAAGATGGAGCCCGGCGCCGTTGAGGTTGAGGGTCCCGGTCTGCTCGCGCAGCTGCCCTGCTGCCCCCTGCAGGTGATATTCACCGGAGAGCTGCCCCCGGGGGTGCAGCCGCTCCAGGATCGGAACGCGCTTGGGAAGTGCCGCGAGGTCGAGGGGCGCCAGGCGCAGGTCGAGACGAAAGGCGTGGTCTGCATCCAAGGCCAGGGAGCCGTTGGTCATGATCTCCAGGGGGGGGAGGCGCAGGCGGCCGTAAGTAAGCGTCAGCTGGCCGGCAGCGGCGTCGCCGGAAAGGAACAGTTCGCCGGCTTCCCCCGCCGGCTTCTCGACCAGATCCCGGTAGCGGATCTGCAGCGGCTGCAGGTCGGCGTGGAGATCGATCTGCGGATGGTCAAGTGGCCCACTGAGGGTGCCGTGGAGCGGGAGTATCCCGGTCAGTTCCAGGTCTGCGGGGAGGTCCGGGGCCAGGCGGGCGCCCAGCCAGCCGGCGCCGAACTCTCCTTGCACCTCTGCGGAGAAGTGGGCCGATGCGGTGGCGGTCAGGGGGAGTTCCCCGGCGAACTGCAGGCCGTTGCCGGCCAGGTCGCCGTGCCCGGCCTTGACGGTCAGGGCCGTCGGTGTCACCTGCAGGCGGCCGCCAAGGTTTTCAATCGTGTCGTCCGGCGTCAGGGCCAAGCGCATCTCCTGCGCCTGGGCGGAGAGGGAAAAATCGTCGGCGGGGGCGCCGGCATCGGCAGCTGGTTGCCGGTGATAGGTCAGTTGCAGCTGTTTGAGCCGGCCGCCGCTGAGGCGGTTGCGCAGGGCGTTGAGGCGCGCATCCGACCCTTCGGGGAAGAGGTCGGTCCAGGACGGCAGGGGGAGGTCGTCGGCTTCCAGGAGCGCAGCGATGGCCGGGCCGGACGGCTGGCGTTTGATCTCCAGCTTGCCGCTCAGGAGATGGTTGCCGATAGTCAGGCGCAGCGGCTCGAAAAGGCTCGCCGCGGACTGCTCCAGCCAGCGGGTGTGCAGGCCGACGGTGGAGAAGAGGGGCGCGGAGCTGTGCCCGTTGGGGGAAACCAGCGTCAGCTGCGCTCCGGAAAGGGTCAGGCCGATATCCAGGCCCCCGCTCGGCTGGCCGGTGAAGCTGGCGGTCACATCGGTTCGGCCGTCCAGGCCCCAGCTATCGGACCGGGAAAAGAAGACCGGGGAGAGCCAGGCCGCCGGCAGGTCGTTCAGGGTCAGCCGCAGGTTGTAGCGGGCCTCGCGCCAGAAGGGGAAGTCTGTGCCCGGCAGCAGATCGCCGGTCAGCACGAAGTCGGCCTGACGGTCCGCGAAATCGATCCGCCCGCCGAGTTGCAGCAGGCCTTTTTGTCCCGGGGCCAGGTTGCTGAGGCGGCCGTTGAGATCCGCCAGCTCCAGGGTCATGACCTTGTCCGGCCGGCTGCGGTCGATCAGCCGCAGTCGGCCGTCGTGCAAGGTGCAGTCGCGGAAACCGAGGCGTTCCAGCAACTGGGGGTCCAGCTTCGGCGGTAGCGAGGATGCGGCGCCGCTGGCCGGGGGGGCAGAGCGGACCAGGGTCAGGACCGGCTGGTCGAGCAGCAGATTCCGGGTTTGCAGCCGGCGATGCAGCAATGCGTCGAGGTCGAGACGCAGGAAGAGATGGCGGATTTGTAAGCTGCTGTCCTGATTTCCTCCTCCCACCTCGACAGCGCGCACATCCAGGGCCGGCCCGTGGCGGAGGCTGAGATGGACTCTGCCCAGGTGGACCGGTTGGCCGAGGGCGGTGCTCAGGGAGTCCTGCAGTTCGCTTCGATAACTGTCGAGGTCGAAGCTTGCGACCAGCCAGTACAGCAGCGCGCCGGCGACCAGCAGCAGGCCGGCAAGGGTGAGCAGAATAGGGTGGCGACGCACGGGCAACAGACCTTTCGCCGGTTTCAGTTTGCGCTGGTGACAGGGCGGAAAGCGGGAAGCAGCCGCCGCTCAGGGTTCGTTTTCCGGCAGGTCGATTTCCAGGCCGAGGTGTTGGAGCCGCCCCGCCAGGTCATCGGGAAGCGCCATTTCGGCGGCCAGTGGCACCGCGCCGAAGGGGTTGCCGACGACCAGTCGCCGGCAGTGCAGAAACATCCTGTCCAGTCCGGCAAGCCGCGGGCCCCGGTAGCGCTCGTCGCCGGCGATCGGATGGCCGGCGTCGGCCAGTTGCCGGCGCAGCTGGTGGCGGCGGCCGGTGAGCAGTTCCAGCTCCAGCAACGTCAGCCCGCCGGCGCTGGCCAGCAGCCGGAAGCGGGTAAGGGCTTCGCGGTCGCGCCCGCGCACCGGCACCGGAGAGTCGAGCACCCCCGTCGCCGGAAAAGATCCGGCGACCAGGGCCAGATAAAGCTTGCTGGTCGGACCGTTCATGAAGACCCGTCCGAAGGCGGCGATGGCCTGCCGGCCCTTGCCGAACAGGACCGGCCCCGAGGTTGCCGCATCGAGCCGGTGGATCGGGGCGCAGCGAAAGGGTGCCCGGCGCTGGCGCAGCAGCTGTTCCACCCGCCCGGTGAGATGGTCGCTTTCGTGGCCGACGCCGCGGTGGACCGCGAGGCCCGCGGGTTTGGCGACGATCAGCGCTTCCCGGCTCTCGGCCAGGATGGCCAGCGCCGGCGGGGCGCTCTCCAGCAGCAGCTGCAGCCGCCGATTGGCCGGCAATTCGAGACGGTCTCCCACGGCCAGGATTTCGCCTCCGTGCAGCACCTGCCCGCTGCGCCGGATCTGACCCCGCCGCAGCAACTGGCGGAGATAGCCGGCCGGGACCCCGGCGAGGCGCTGGTGCAGCCAGTCCAGGGCCGGGATCCCGGCCTCATCCTTTTTGACCGTCAAGTCCATCATCGCGCCCATCATACCCGCCGCCAGGGTCCCAGGCAAGCCGGAAGTCCGGGGCGCTGGGGCGCCGCAATACGGCCCGTTAAGCTCTTTACAGGACCGGGTGGGCTTGTTAACATGACCCGCCACCCGGCCTCGCGCCGGAGCCCATCCCACGCAGGCGGTCGACGTTCTCCCAGATGAAAATCAAACGGGTCGAAATCCTCGGGTTCAAATCCTTCGTCGACAAGGTCAATCTCGATTTCCAGAGCGGGGTGGCCGGCATCGTCGGCCCCAACGGCTGCGGCAAGAGCAACATCGTCGACGCCATCCGCTGGGCGATGGGGGAGCAGAATGCCAAGAACCTGCGCGGCCGGGCCATGGAGGACGTGATCTTCGGCGGTAGCGAGTCTCGCCGGCCCCACGGCATGGCCGAAGTGACGATGGTTTTCGGCAACGAGGATGGCCTGGCACCGGCGGCGTTTCGCGACTATGCCGAAATCATGGTCACCCGGCGCCTCTACCGCAACGGCGACAGCGAATACCTGATCAACAAGACCCCCTGCCGGCTGCTCGACATCAGCGAACTCTTCATGGACACCGGGATCGGCGCCCGGACCTACTCGATCATCGAGCAGGGGAAGATCGGCCAGATCCTCAGTTCCAAGCCCGAGGACCGGCGCGCGTTGATCGAGGAAGCGGCCGGGGTCACCAAGTTCAAGTCGCGCAAGAAGACCGCTCTGCGCAAGATCGAGGCCACCCGCCAGAACCTGCTGCGGCTTGGCGACATCATCGCCGAGGTCCGGCGCCAGTCGGCCAGCCTCAAACGCCAGGCGCGCAAGGCCGAGCGTTTCCGGGAGTATCGCGAGGAACTGCGCGGGATCGAAACCGGCTTCGCCGCCACCCGTTTCGCGGAATTGCGTTCCGCCCTGGAAAGGAATGCGGCCGACGAAGGGGCCGGCCAGCAGACCCTTGCCGGCCTCGAGGCCCGGCTCCAGCAACAGGAACTCGACCTCGCCTCGGCCCGGCTGCAGCAGGCCGAGCGGGAAAAGGAATTGAACCGTGCCCAGGAGGAGGTGTTCCAGCTCGGCAGCGAACTGCAGAAAGTGGAGTCGCGCATCGAGTTGGCCGAAAGCCAGATTCGCAGCCTGCAGCTGCAGAACGAACGCCTCGCGGGGGAGGCGGCCGACGTCGTCCTGCGGTTGCAGGCCCTGGACCGGGAAGAAGCGGATCTCAAGGGGGGGCAGGCGGACCTCGGCGCCGAACTGGCCCGGGAAACGGAGTGCCTTCTGGCCGCCGAGCAGGAACTGGCCACCGTCATTGCCGATGAAAGCAACCGCCAGGGTGCGCTGGAGCAGGCGCGGGCCGCTCTCTACGGGCTGCTGACCGATTTGACCCGGTTCTCCGCGCAGCAGGAGGATGCCGAGCGGCGGCTCACTGCCCTGGACCTTCGTGCCGGCCGCAGCCGCGCCGAAACCCTGGGAGTCCGGGAACAGATGGAGGAAATCCGCCGCCAGCACGAGCAGTTGGCCGCCACGCTCGACGCCTTTCGGCAGCGGCGGGCGGTGCTGCTGGAAGAACGGGACCGCTGCCAGGATGCGCTGCTGGGGCTGCGCCGGCGTATCGAGGAGAACGAGGCCGCCCTGCTGGTGAAGCGCGAGGAGCACCAGCGCAGCCGCTCCCGGCTCGAATCGCTGCAACAACTGGAGCGGGATCTCGAAGGCTACGGCGGGGGCGTCAAAGTGGTGCTGGGCGATGCGCAGTTGCGGGACCATTTCCCGGGGCTGCTGGCTGATGTTCTGGACGTTGCCGACGGTTTCGATGCCGCCGTGGAGGCCGTGCTCGGCGAACGCTTGCAGACTGTGCTGGCCCCCCGGATCGATGCCATCGAAGCCGCCTTCGCTCGCCTGCGCGAGGCCAACGGGCGCTGCAGCTTCCTGCTGCCGGGATTCGAGCCGGCCCCAGTCGGAGCCGTTCCCGGCGGCCGGCCCCTGAGCGATTTCGTCGGCCTTCAGGGGGACGCGGCCGAGCTGGCCGGGGTGCTGTTGCAGGGTGTCTGGGTGGTCCCCGAGCTGAAACCCTACCTGGCCGGGGGACAGCCGCCGGGAACCGTTCTGGTGACAACGGCCGGCGAGGTCCTGAGCGCCCGCGGCGAATTGACCGGGGGGGCACGGACCGCCCTCGACCAGGGACTGCTGCACAAGAAGCGGGAGATGAAGGAGCTGGCGGGGCAGGTGGCGGTCCTCGGCCGGCAGGTCGACGACCTGCAGCAGCAGCGCAACGACCTGCGGGAGGAACTTGCGACGACTGAAGAGCAACTGCGGGATCTCGGCGCCGCTCTGCATCGCAAGGATCTGAAGGTTGTCGACAGCGAAAAGGACCTGCTGCGGCTGGGCGGTGAGCTGGAACGCCTGGAGGAGCGCCTCGAGGTGTTGAGCCTGGAGGGGAGCCAACTCCATGAGGAGCACGAGGAACTGCAGCGCCAACTGGCGGCCTCGGTCCGGGGACGGTCCGAACGGGAGGCCGGCAAGCAGGCGGCGGAAGAGCAGGTGACGGCGCTCCAGGAGGAACTCGCGGTACTGCGGCGGGAAGGTGAGGCGGCCCGGGAGCGGGTGACCGCCCGAAAGATGACGGTAGTCAGCCTGCGCGAGCGGGAGGAGGGAAGCCGCCGCGGTCTTGAGCGGCTGGCCCAGCTGCGACGGGAGCTGCAGGTGCGCTGCGCCCGGATTCGAGAGAGCCAGGCCGAGGGCGAAACCGAACGCCGGCGACTGCAGGCAAGTATTGAGCAGGCGCGCATCGAGCTCGATCTGCTCTATCGCCGCCGCGAGGAGAAAAAGGCAGCGCTGGAAGGGTTGCGCGACGGCTTCGAGGACCAGTCCGCCGCGATCAATCTGCGCGAAGAGGAGCTGCGAACGCTGCGTGGCCGGGTCGCAGCGGCCCGCGAGACATTGAACGGCCTGCAACTGGCTGGCCGCGAACTGCAGCTCGAGCTGGAACACCTGCGGCAAACCATCCTCGAGCGTTACCGTATCGATCTCGAGAGCCTGCCGCAACCAGCGGCAGCGGCGGCCGATCCCACGGCCGGTGAGCGCCGCCTTGCCGAACTGCGGCGCCTGATCGACGAAATGGGAGAGGTCAACCTCACCGCCATCGAGGAATACGAAGAGCTCGAGCAGCGAAACCTTTTTCTGACCACCCAGCAGGAGGACCTGCGCGCCTCGCTCGACGGGCTGCAGACGGCCATCGCCAAGATCAACCGGACCACCCGCAAGCGGTTCCGGGAAACCTTCGACCAGGTCAACGCCAAGTTCCGGGAGGTCTTCCCCCGCCTGTTCCGCGGCGGGCAGGCCGAACTGCGGCTCACCGACGAGGAGGATCTGCTCGAGACCGGCATCGACATCGTCGTCCAACCGCCAGGCAAGAAGCTGCAGAACGTCAGCCTGCTCTCCGGCGGGGAGAAGGCGCTCACCGCGGTGGCGCTGATCTTTTCCATTTTTCTGATCAAGCCCTCCCCCTTCTGCATCCTCGACGAGGTCGACGCTCCTCTCGACGACGCCAATATCGGGCGATTCAACGAACTGGTAGGGGAAATGGCCAGCCGCTCCCAGTTCATCATCATCACCCACAACAAGCGGACCATGGAAATCGCCGACGCCCTCTACGGTGTGACCATGGAGGAACCGGGCGTGTCGAAGCTGGTTTCGGTCCGGATAAACGAATTCTAAGGGGCGGAGCATGCCGTTCAAGTCGTTGCTGGGCAGGTTGGTCGACAACGTCCCCGGCGCCCAGGGCGCGATCCTCGTCGACTGGGAGGGGGAGGCCGTCGACCATGTCGCCCGCATGGACGATTACGAGCTGAAGATCCTCGGCGCCCACAAAGGATTGATCCTTGACCATCTGCGCGCTGCTGTTTCCCGTTTGGAAGGGGCCGACCTGGAAGAGATCGTCGTCACCACGGCCCGAAGCCAGACCCTGATTATGCCGGTGACGCCGGAGTATTTCGTGGTCCTGACCCTGGGGCGGAGCAATGCGCTCGGCCGCGCCCTGTTCGAACTGCGCCGTTGCGTGGGCCAGTTGCGCCATGAGATTGTCTGAACTCAAACCCGGTCCCGCCGCGGCGGGCCGTCAAGGAGTCTGTTGTCCATGACCATTTTCGATAAAATCCTCGGCCCGTTGCAGGCCCTGCTCGGCCGTTTCGGTGTTCCCGAGGCGACCCGCCCCATGGCGGCACTTATCGTTCTTTATGGGCTCGTGATTTTGGCGATTATCCTGCTGCTGCTGGTCGTCTGGCGGATCCGCCGCCGGCCGCGCAGCGCGGCCCCGTCGCCGGAAGAAGAGAGGACGGAAGAACCGCTTGCGGAGCTGCCGCCCGCCGAAGAAGCGCCGCCTGAACCCCCTGCCGTCGCCGAACCATTGCCGCAACCGCCGTCGGTTGTCGTTAAGGAGCCGGAAGTCACCCCGGAACCGGTGGCGGAGCGAGTGCCGAGCCTGTTCGAACGGATGCGCAGCGGCCTGGCCAAGACCCAGGCCTCGGTCGTCGGGCGCCTCGACCACCTGCTGCAGGGGCGCGAAGGAATCGACGCCGAATTGTTCGAGGAGCTGGAGGAGATTCTGGTAACCGCCGATTTCGGTCTGCGCACCACCCAGGAGTTGATCGCCGCTATCGAGGGCCGGGTCGCCAGGGACCGGGGGGGGGACCCCAGGCAGGTGCGCACGCTGCTGCGGGAAGAGATTCGGCAACGCCTGCGGAGCGAAGCGGCCACTCCCCCCCAAGTCGAGCCGCCGCTGGTGATCATGGTGGTCGGGGTCAACGGCGTCGGCAAAACCACCACCATCGGCAAGCTGGCTCGCCAGTTTGCCGATCAGGGGAAGAAGGTGGTGCTCGGCGCCGGCGACACCTTTCGCGCCGCCGCCGCAGAACAGTTGGCGATCTGGGGAGAACGCTCCGGGGTCGACGTCGTGCGTCATGCCGAAGGCGCCGACCCGGCCGCGGTGGCCTTCGATTCGGCCAAGGCCGCCGTCGCCCGGCATGCCGACATCCTGCTTCTCGATACCGCGGGACGTCTGCATACCAAGGTCAACCTGATGGAGGAGCTGAAGAAAATCCGTCGGGTTCTAGGGCGCGAGATTCCTGGCGCGCCGCATGAAACCCTGCTGGTCCTCGATGCCACGACCGGGCAGAACGCCCTTTCCCAGGCGCGCCTTTTCAAGGAGGCGGTAGAGGTGACCGGACTGGTCCTGACCAAGCTCGACGGCACCGCCAAGGGCGGCATCGTCGTGGCGATTGGTGCCGAGCTGGGGCTGCCGGTCCGCTTCGTGGGGATCGGCGAGGGGGTGGAGGATTTGCGTCCCTTCGACCCCGATCTGTTTGTTGAGGCGCTCTTCCCGCCCGAGGAAAGGCCTTGACTCTGCGGTTCTCTTTCCCTTAGTATGTCCCTACGCTGGAGATAGGTAACCTGTGGATATGACCGTCATTGTCCGCCTGGAAGAGAAGGTCGGCCAGCTTCTGGAGCAGCACCAGCTGCTGCGGGATGAGAATCGCCGTTTGCTGGCCAGGCAGGCAGCGCTCGAAGATGAGCGCCAGTTTTTTCGGAGCGAACTCGACCGCATCCTCGGCAAGTTACAGAGGCTGGAGCAAAAGGCACCTTGAAGAATAGCGTTGAGGTGACAATTCTCGGTCAACACTACACGGTTCGCAGTGAATCCAACCCTGAAGATGTGCGCCGGGTCGCAGCGTTCGTCAACCAGCGGATCAACGAAGCCCATAGCGCCGCACGGACCGCCAATAGCTTTACGGCCGTGGTCCTGGCCCTGCTCAACGTGGCTGGAGAGTTGGTTCAAGCTCGAAGCCAGGGGGCCGGCGGAGGGGATGAGGAAGACCGATTGCAGCAGTTGCTCAGTCGTGTGGAGGCGGCGTGCAAAGAGGTCGATGCCGACCCCTTGACGTCGGCTCGCAACAGTTAAATGCTTTGCACGCAAGGCATACAGGTTCTCTGTACGGAGACTTCAGATAGATTGGCTGATGGTACACGTCTCCCGGTTGCCGGGAGCTTTCCGATCCGGATCCATGAACGACGTTCCGCATAAATTCGTCGCAATTTTGTCGCTGGACCCTTCTCCTCTGCGGGCATGTGGATTCTGCCCCGGCAAGGTCGTCCGCAACGGATCGCCCTGCCACCAGCGGGTAGTGCAGGGCAACTCCGGGTGCTGAATTGGCCAGGGCTTCCAGGGAACAAAGTATCCAACTGACGTAATTACCAGCTGCGGCACAGGATCCCCCTCACCATTCTGTCCGATGCCTCTCCTACAGGGATTTCCCGGTTCAGCGGGGGTCTCTGCCATGCCCAAAATCTCCATCCGGCAAACCGTGCTGAACCGGCGGCGCTCCCTCACCGCGGAAATCTGCCTGGCCGACAGCCTGCAGGTCCAGGCACGGCTGCTGGGCCTGCCCGAATTTGCTGTGGCAGCCTGCTTGGCCCTCTACAGCCCGATCGCCAATGAAGTCTTCACCGAGGCGGTTTTCGATGCGGCGCGACAACTTGGTAAACGCATCGCCTACCCGCGGGTCGCTGGGGCCGAGCTCGAATTTTTCGCCGTCGAGGATCGCCGGGAGCTGGGACCGGGAACGTTCGGTGTCCTGGAACCGAAAGGGGGCCGACAGGTCCCCCTGGCGGCTATCGATCTGGTGGTGATTCCCGGGGTCGCCTTCGATCTGCACGGGCATCGCCTCGGTTACGGCAAGGGTTTTTACGATCGAACGTTTGGCGCAGGATCGGACAAACCGCTGCTGGCGGGATTTGCCTTCGAACTGCAGGTCATGGAGCGCCTGCCGAAGGAAGGGCATGATGTCCGGCTCGACCTGTTGATCACCGAAGAACGGGTCGTCGATTTTCGCCGGTAACGACCAGCGGGAGCGGCTGTTTCCCGCACGCAAAACAACTAAATGAGGAGGGACGGACTTTGCAGATAGAGATCGCTATTGT
Organism: uncultured delta proteobacterium; assembly: GCA_963763205.1. Lineage (GTDB taxonomy): Bacteria > Desulfobacterota > Desulfuromonadia > Desulfuromonadales > DDH964 > DDH964. Next base: position 121,499 of record CAVXNQ010000009.1, read on the forward strand.
CGCCATTCTGGTCGCGCTGGCCGTCGGTGTCGGTGTCGGGATGGTGGTGCGGCGCAAGCGCGCCGAGTCCCAGATTGACGATGCCCGCAACGAAGCGGCACAGTTGCTCGAGACGGCCCGCAAGGAGGCCGATACCCTGCGCAAGGATGCGGTTATCCAGGCCAAGGATTCGGTTATCCAGGCCAAGAGCGAATGGGAGCAGGAATCCCGGGAACTGCGGCGGGAGATCCAGGCCCAGGAGAAGCGCCTGCTGCAGAAAGAAGAGAACCTCGATCGCAAGGCGACTCAGCTCGATAGCCGCGAGGAGGAACTTTTCAAAAGGGAAAAACAGCAGGCCGAAGAAGAGGATCTCCTGCGTAACCGCGAAAAGGAAGTCGAAGTCCTGGTCGTCGAACAGCGTGCCCGGCTTGAGCACATCTCCGGGATGAGCTCCGAAGAAGCCAAGGACCAGTTGATGCAGAGCATGGAAAGCGAGGCCCGCCACGACGCGGCCAAGCGCATCAAGCAAATCGAGGACGAAGCGCGGGAAAGCGCCGACAAAAAGGCCAAGGAGATCCTGGCCCTGGCGATTCAGCGCTATGCGGGTGATTATGTGGCGGAAAAAGCGGTAAGCGTGGTGCCGTTGCCGACGGACGAAATGAAAGGACGGATCATCGGTCGCGAGGGGCGAAACATCCGCGCCATCGAGGCTGCCACCGGTATCGACCTGATCATTGACGACACTCCCGAGGCCGTCATCATCTCCGGCTTCAACCCGGTGCGTCGGGAGGTGGCGCGACTCGCTCTGGAGCGGCTGATCGCCGATGGCCGGATTCATCCGGCGCGGATCGAGGAAGTGGTCACCAAGGCCCAGCAGGAAGTCGACGATGCCATCCGCGAGGCCGGCGAGCAGGCGACCTTCGACGTCGGTGTGCATGGCATCCATCCGGAGGTCATCAAGCTGCTCGGCCGTCTCAAGTATCGCACCTCTTACGGCCAGAATGTGCTCCAGCACTCGCTTGAAGTGGCCTTTTTGTGCGGGATCATGGCCTCCGAACTCGGCATCAACGTCAAGCAGGCCAAGCGTGCCGGCCTCTTGCACGACATCGGCAAGGCTGTCGATCATGAGATCGAGGGCTCCCATGCGGTCATCGGTGCCGACCTCGCCCGCAAGTACGGCGAGGCGCCCAAGATCGTCCATGCCTTGGCCGCCCACCATGAGGATGAAAAGCCCGAGACGATCCTCGCGGTCCTGGTACAGGCTGCCGATGCCCTCTCCGGCGCGCGCCCCGGCGCCCGGCGCGAAATGCTCGAAACCTATGTCAAGCGGCTTGCCGACCTGGAGCGGATCGGCACCAGCTTTCCCGGCTGCACCAGCTGTTTCGCCATTCAGGCGGGACGGGAAATCCGGGTCATGGTGGCCAGTGAAGAGGTCTCTGACGCCCAGTCGCATGTGCTGGCGCGGGATATCGCCAAGAAGATTGAGAACGAAATGACCTACCCGGGGCAGATCAAGGTCAACGTCATCCGGGAAACCCGCGCCATCGAATACGCCAAGTAATCTAGGTAACTCTATGCTAGCCATGGCTGGCAGCCGTCGCCTGGGGTTAGGGATGCCCCAGGGGGCAGCTGCCAGGTTTTTGAGGTCAGTGTGAAAATTCTGTTTATTGGGGATGTGGTCGGCCGCCCGGGGCGAATGGTGCTCGAGGCTCGTCTTGGAAAGCTTGTCGACCGCCATGCCGTCGATCTGGTCGTTGCCAATGGCGAGAACGCTGCCGCCGGTTTCGGGCTGACTCTTGACGTGGCCCGGGATCTTTACGGCTTTGGCATTGATGTTCTGACCTCGGGAAATCACATCTGGGACAAGCGCGAGATTTTCGATCAATTAGAGACCAACCCCCGCCTCCTGCGCCCCGCCAACTATCCTCCCGGGCTGCCCGGGCGTGGCGCCGGGATGTTTCGGACCGCGGCGGGGATTCCGGTGGGGGTGATCAATCTCGAGGGGCGGGTCTTCATGAACAACCTCGATTGCCCCTTTCGCGCCGCCGATGCCCTGGTCGCGGAACTGCGCCGGGAAACACCAATCATCCTGGTTGATTTCCATGCCGAGGCGACCAGCGAAAAGGTGGCCCTTGGTCATTACCTGGACGGCCGCGTTTCGGTAGTGGTCGGCACCCATACCCATATCCAGACCGCCGATGAACAGATTCTTCCCGGCGGTACCGCTTATCTGACCGATGCCGGGATGACCGGCAGCCGCGACGGGGTCATCGGCATCCGCAAGGAACTTTCCATCGAGCGCTTCCTGACCCAGTTGCCGGTGCGTTTCGAGGTGGCCAAAAAAGATCCGATCCTCTGTGGCCTGCTGGTGGAGATCGATGAACAGACCGGCCGCGCCCTTGGCCTGCAACGGGTGGTGGAGCGACTGGAGGCATAAGTCCCGGTTGCGGGCGAGCCCCGCAGCCGGAGGCGTTATACCAGGAAAGAATGAGGTTGATGATGAAATCGGTTGCGGAGCAGATGGCGGTGATCCGCCGTGGGGCAGTGGAAGTCCTGGTCGAGACGGAACTCGCGGAGAAGCTCGCCCAGGCAGCCAAGACCGGGGTGCCGCTGAAAATCAAGGCCGGCTTCGATCCGACCGCCCCCGATCTGCATGTCGGGCATACGGTGCTGATCCAGAAACTCAAGCAGTTCCAGGAACTCGGCCACGAGGTTTGTTTTCTGATCGGTGATTTTACTGGCATGATCGGCGATCCGACCGGCAAGAACGAGACGCGCAAGGCATTGACCCGCGAACAGGTGCTGCAGAATGCCGAGACCTACCGGGAACAGGTATTCAAGATCCTCGATCCGGAACGGACCCGGGTGGTTTTCAACAGCAGCTGGATGGGGGCCATGAATGCCGCCGAGTTGATTGCTCTGGCGGCCCGCTATACGGTGGCGCGCATGCTCGAGCGCGACGACTTCCACAAGCGTTTTTCCAGCCAGCAGCCGATTGCCATCCACGAATTCCTCTATCCCCTGGTGCAGGGCTACGACTCGGTGGCGCTGCAGGCCGACGTGGAGCTCGGCGGCACCGACCAGAAGTTCAACCTGCTGGTCGGGCGTGAATTGCAGAAGCAATGGGGGCAGCGGCCACAGTGCGTGCTGACCATGCCGCTCCTTGAGGGGCTTGACGGCGTCAACAAGATGAGCAAGTCGCTCGGCAACTACATCGGCATCACGGAGCCGCCCAAGGAGATCTTCGGCAAGACCATGAGCATTTCCGATGAGTTGATGGTCCGTTATTACGAATTGCTTTCCGATGTCGACTTGACCAGTCTCCAGCAGGTACGCGACGGCGTAGCCGGCAAACCCGGCGGCCGACACCCCATGGAGAGCAAGAAGGCGTTGGCCAGGGAGCTGGTCGCCCGGTTCCATGACGCCACCGCCGCGGTCCAGGCCGAAGCGGAATTCGTTCAGCAGTTCAAGCAGAAGGAGATCCCCGACGATATTCCCGTGGTTCGCTTTGCCGCTGGGGATCCGGTCTGGGTCTGCCGCCTGCTTGCTGAGGCCGGCTTGGTTACCTCCAACGGCGAAGCCCGACGCCTGGTCCAGCAGGGCGGCGTCAAGCTCAATGGGGAGAAGGTCGGCAATCCCGACCTCGAAGTGCAGGCTGCCGGCGAGGTTGTTTTGCAAGCCGGGAAGCGGCGGTTTGCACGGGTGATTTTCGGCTGACAGAAAAAAGCAAAAAGAGCCCAAATAGTCCTTGACGATGAAGGCGGGGTTGGCTATAGTTCGACGCCTTGCCGGACAGAAATTCTCCCGCCCCGGCTGGATGAAAAAAGCCAGAAACTGGCTTGACAGAGGGGGAG
>CAVXNQ010000010.1:0-135269 GCA_963763205.1 uncultured delta proteobacterium
GCTATCCAGTGCCGCACAATCTGCAAGGGATTCCTGTGACTGGCGTGGCAGGTGGGCAACCACCGGGGAGCAGGAAGCAGATCCCCGTCAAGCCGTACGCCTGGGCTCCGCAGCAATGCCGGACCAGGCGTTTTTCCATTCCGCTAAGGAGAACCTGTCGCGATGGCCAAGAAACTCTACATCCCCGGCCCGGTCGAGGTCAGCCTCGATGTCCTGCAGGCCATGAGCACGCCGATGGTCGGTCATCGGATGAAGGAATATGCGGTCCTGCACGGCCGGGTGACCCGGGGCCTCAAGGACCTGCTGAACAGCGCCGACCCGGTCTTCCTCTCCACCAGCAGCGCCTTCGGGGTGATGGAAGGCGCGGTGCGCAACCTGGTGCAGAAGCGCTGCGCCAACTTCAGCAACGGCGCCTTCAGCGCCAAGTGGCACGACGTCACCCTGCGCTGCGGCCTGGCGGCCGACCATTTCGCCGCCGAGTGGGGGGAGCCGGTGACCCCGGAGATGGTCGATGGGGCGCTGGCCACCGGCAAGTACGACGCCATGACCCTGGTCCACAACGAAACCTCCACCGGGGTGATGAGCCCCCTGGAGGAGATCGCCGCGGTGATGCGCAAGTACCCCGACGTCTCCTTCATCGTCGACACCGTCTCCTCGATGAGCGCCGTCCCCCTCGACGTCACCGCCCTGGGCACCGACGTCTGCCTCGCCGGGGTGCAGAAGGCCTTCGGGCTGCCGCCGGGGCTGGCGGTCTTCGCGGTCTCCAAGCGGGCCCTGGAGAAGGCCGCGACGACGCCGGGTCGCGGCTACTACTTCGATTTCCTGGAGTTCGCCGCCAACGACGCCAAGGACAACACCCCGAGCACCCCCTGCATCAGCCTGATCTACGCCCTCGACCACCAGCTGCAGAAGATGGCCGCCGAAGGGCTGGAAGCGCGCTATGCCCGCCACCGGCAGATGGCCGAGGCGACGCGCGCCTGGGTCCTCGCCCAGGGCTTTTCCCTGTTCGCCGCGGAAGGCGCCCGCTCGCTGACCCTGACCAGCGGCGCCAGCGACGGCCACACCGACCTGGAGGCGCTGAAGAAACTGGCAGGCGAAGCCGGCTATGCCATCGACAACGGCTACGGCAAGCTCAAGAACCGCACCTTCCGCATCCCGCACATGGCCGACATGACCCAGGCCGACCTCGACGAACTCTTCGCGTTGCTGGAGGCGCTGCTCCCCAAGGTACGCAGCTGAGCCTGAAGGTTGAGACCCCGAATACGAACGGCCCCGGAAATCCGGGGCCATTTTTCGTGCCGGCGGGGAATCGTGCGGCAGCAGGCCCGGCCCTCAGGCCACCAGCGCCCCGCCGCAGGAGGAACCGCAGCCGGCGGTGCAGCCGAAGCAGTGCTCGCCGGTGACGATCGGCCGACCGGCCAGGCGGGCGGGGTCGAGTTCGTCGATGTGCCGCGGCAGGCCGCCGGCCAGCCCCAGGCCGAGGGCGAGATTGAAGTCGCAGTCGGCCAGGGTCCCGTCCCAGGCTACACAAATCTGGTGGCGACACATCAGCCCGGCCACCGTGTGAGGGTTGAAGGACTCTTCGAGCAGGGTCCGGTACCCCGCCCCCTTGGCCTGCCGGTCGAGCTCGTCCATGAACCGCCCGATCGGCATGTTGGTGAGCGTCAAGAGCTGGGTGAAGACGACGCCGAAGCGGGCGTCGAGTTCCTGCCGGTAGTCCTCCTCCAGACCGGCCTGGCCGGGCGGGAGGAAAGCGCCGCCAGGGTTGTAGACCAGCCCCAGGGGCAGTTCGGTGGTGCGCCCGTAGCCGAGACCGTTCAGGCGGCGCAAGGCGGCGATCGATTGCTGATAGACGCCCGCCCCGCGCTGGGCCTCGACATTCCCCTCGCGGTAGCAGGGGAGCGAGGCGACCAGCCGGACCTGGTGGTCCCGGTAGAATTCCGGCAGGTCCTCCTGCCCCGGCTCGAAAAAAACGGTCAGGTTGGTGCGCACCTGGACCGGGTGCCCGGCCCGGCGCAGGGCGACCACGAAGCGTCGGAAATGAGGGTTGAGTTCCGGGGCGCCGCCGGTCAGGTCGAACTGCCGGCCGGGCAGACGCCCAGCCAGCTTCAGGACCTTCTCCATGGTCGCCCAGCTCATCACTTCCGGCCGGCGCGGGGAGCCTTCGACGTGGCAGTGCCGACACTGCAGGTTGCAGCGCAGGCCGAGATTGACCTGGATGGTGGCCACCTCCGCGGCCGTCAGATCCTGCCCCAGGTATTGCCGGACGCTCTGTTCGAAACGATTCATCGGCATCCTTTCCACGCCGGTTGGGCGGGGTAGTATAATGATGCTCGCGCAGCACCCGCAGGGGGCCGCCTGCGCCCGCCTGCCGGGACACTATTTTATACCCGGGAGAAAGATTTTTGGCAAATTCTTGCCCAGGGAGCCGCCGCCATGTTTCGCATCCGCCGCATCTACGACGACATCCTGCCGGTCAACCGCTCCGCCATCGACCGGGTCCAGGCGATCCTGCGCAGCCAGTTTGCAGCCCTGGCGGAAAGGGACGTTGCCAAACTTCCCGAGCAGCTGCGCAACCCGATGAAATACCGCTTTCGGGCGATCCTTTTCGTCGCCGACGACCACCGCGGTGCGGTCAAGGGCTTCGCCCTGCTCTTGCACGATCCGAAACTGAACTTCTGTTACCTCGAATATATCTCCGCCGCCAAGCGCATGACCGGCCGCGGGATCGGCGGCGCCCTCTACGAACGGGTCCGGGAAGAGGTCCGCGCCCTGGGCAGCTGCGGGATTTTTTTCGAATGTCTGCCCGACGACCCGCGCCTCTGCCGTGACGCGGAAACGCTGAGGCAGAACAAGTCCCGCCTGAAATTTTATGAAAAATACGGCGCCCGGCCCCTGGCCGGCACTGCCTACGAAACCCCGGTCAAGCCCGGCGAGGATAATCCGCCCTACCTGGTCTTCGACGGTCTGGGCCAAAACGCCCCCCCGCCTCGGGACCAGGCCCGGGAGATCGTGCGCGCCATCCTCGAACGGAAATACGCCCACCTCTGTCCCCCCGCCTACATCGAGATGGTGGTCGCTTCAATCACGGACGATCCGGTACGGCTGCGGCCCTTCCGCTATGGCCAGGAGGAAACGGCGCCTCCGGTGCGCCCGGTGATCCCTCCCGACCGGCGCATTACGCTGGTCGTCAACGACAAGCACGACATCCACCACGTCCGGGAGCGGGGCTACGTGGAGGCGCCGGTGCGCATCCGCTCCATTTTGCGGGAGATCGACAAGACTCCCCTCTTCGAGCGGGTGCCGGTGCGCCACTTCTCGGAAAAACACATCCGAGCGGTCCACGACGGCGCCTTCGTCGACTACCTCAAGGCGGTCTGCGCCCGGCTGGAACCGGACCAGGCGGTCTATCCCTACGTCTTCCCGATCCGCAACGCCGCCCGCCCCCCCCGGGAGCGGGCGATCCGCGCCGGCTATTTCTGCATCGACACCTTCACCCCCCTGACCCGCAACGCCTACCTCGCGGCCAAGCGTGCCGTCGACTGTGCCTTGACCGCCAGCCGCCACCTTCTCACCGGCCAGCAACTGGCCTACGCCCTGGTCCGCCCGCCCGGGCACCACGCCGAACGCCGGGTGTTCGGCGGCTTCTGCTACTTCGGCACGACGGCGATCGCGGCCAACTACCTGGCCGACTGGGGCAAGGTGGCCGTCCTCGACATCGACTACCACCACGGCAACGGCACCCAGGACATCTTCTACGACCGCGGCGACGTGCTGACCATCTCCATCCACGGGCACCCGCGCTTCGCCTATCCCTACTTCAGCGGTTACGAGGAGGAGCAGGGCGAAGGCGCCGGTGCCGGCTGCAACCTCAACCTGCCGCTGCCCGAGCAGCTCGACGGCGCCGCCTACCGGGTGGCGCTGGACAAGGCGCTGCGGCGGATCGCCCGCTTCAAGCCGGCCTTTTTGCTCGTCGCCCTCGGCCTCGACACCGCCAAGGGCGATCCGACCGGAAGCTGGAGTCTGCGGGGACCCGATTTCGAGGAGAACGGCCGGCGCATCGGCGCGCTGCGCCTGCCGACCCTGGTGGTCCAGGAAGGGGGCTACGACAGCCGGGTGCTGGGGAGCAACGCCCGGCGCTTCTTCAGCGGGCTCTGGCAGGGGAGATTTGCGGCGCGCTGAGCGCCGCGGGGGAGAACCGGTCGAAAGGGGGGTCAGGCCGGCTCCAGGCCGGCGAACCTGAGCAGGAGCTTCTTCGGGCCTACCGAATTGAAATAGACGATGACCTTCTGGTTTTCCCCCTGCCCCTCGATTCGGCGCACGGTGCCGACACCGAACTTGACGTGGCGGACCTTAAGGCCGATGCGCAGTCCCTCCTCGGCGTCGGGGACGACCCGGACCGCGTCGGGGAATGGCTCCTCCGGCTCGTCGGGGGCGGCGAGCGGGTCGGGCGCCAGTTGCTCGAAAACCGAGGCCAGGTTGTGCCCCGCTGACCGCTGCAGCCCGGCGGCCGGAGCCTGCGCCAGCAGCCCGAGCGGGATTTCGGCGAGGAAGCGGCTCGGCGCGTTGTACTGGAAGGTGCCGTAGACGCGGCGGCGCCGGGCATGGGTGAGGTAGAGCTTCTCCATGGCCCGGGTCATGCCGACGTAGCAGAGGCGCCGTTCCTCCTCGACCTCCTCCCCTTCGCCGGTGGCCCGCGAATGGGGGAAGAGCCCCTCCTCCATGCCGGTCATGAAGACCACCGGGAACTCCAGCCCTTTGGCCGCGTGCAGGGTCATCAGGGTGACCCGGTCGAGGCTCGGATCGTAGGCGTCGAGATCGGTGATCAGCGCCACCTGCTCCAGGTAGTCGGACAGAGCTCCCCTCGCTGCCGAAGTGCTCCTCCATCCCGGCGAGCAGCGCCTCGAGGTTCTCCAGGCGCCCTTTCGCCTCCTCGGTCTTCTCCTCGCGCAGCATGGCCCCGTAACCGCTCTCTTCGATCAGCGCTGCGGTCAGCTGCGGATAGGGCTCGGTTGCGAGGCGGTCCCGGAAGCGGTCGATCAGCGCCACGAAGCCGGCCACCCGGGAGGCCGCGGCGGCGCCGAGCACACCGCGTTCCAGGGCCACCGAGCAGGCGGCCAGAAAGCCCCCCGCTTCCTCCTCCAGCTCGGCGATACGACTGACCGTGACCTGACCGATCCCCCGCGGCGGCACGTTGATGATGCGCCTTGCGGCCAGGGCATCGGCCGGGTTGACCAACAGCCGCAGGTAGGCCAGCACGTCCTTGACCTCCATGCCGCGAGTAGAATTTCACCCCGCCGAACATGACGTAGGGGAGGTTCTGGCTGCGCAGCGCTTCCTCGAGGACCCGGGACTGGGCGTTGGTCCGATAGAAGACCGCGATGTCGCGCAGGTGCCGCCCGGCGGCGCGCAGGCGATTGATCTCGCCGGCGACGAAGCGCGCCTCCTCCAGATCGTCGGGGAGCGCCTCGAGGACCAGCGGCTCGCCCACCGGGTTCTCGGTCCACAGCGTCTTCCCTTTGCGGCCGCGGTTCTTCGCCACCACCTCCCCGGCGGCGGTCGAGGATGGTCTGCGTCGAGCGGTAGTTCTGCTCCAGGCGGATCGTCACGCACCCGGCAAAATCGCGCTCGAAGCCGAGGATGTTGCCGATCTCGGCCCCCCGCCAGCGATAGATCGACTGGTCGTCGTCGCCGACCACGCAGAGGTTGCGGTGCCCCTCGCCGAGCCGGCGGATCAGCTCGTACTGGATGGCGTTGGTATCCTGGAACTCGTCGACCAGGATGTAGCGGAAGCGTTCCCGCCAGCGCTGCAGAATCTGCGGCTGCTCACGGAACAGGCGCACCGTCTGCAGCAGCAGGTCACCGAAATCGAGGGCGTTGGCCTGCTGCAGGCGCTGCTGGTAGCGGGCGTAGACCTGGACCAGCTGGGCGGTTGCAAAGTCGTCGCGCGGGAGTTCGTCGGGGAGCTGGCCGCGGTTCTTGGCACCATCGATGAAAGCCGCCGCAGCCCGCGGCTTGAGGCTCTTCTCGGGGATCGCCAGCTCCTCGAGGATGGTCTTGAGCAGGCGTTCCTGGTCCTGGTCGTCGTAGATGGTGAAGGCAGCGGTGAAGCCCAGCGCTGCGATCTCGCGGCGCAGGATGCGCACGCAGGTGGCGTGGAAGGTCGCCACCCAGGGGAGCTCTTCGCTGCCGAGCAGCCGCTCCAGGCGCTCCTTCATTTCGGCGGCGGCCTTGTTGGTAAAGGTGACGGCAAGGATCTGCCAGGGGGCGATACCGTGCTCGCGGATCAGCCAGGCGACCCGGTGAGTGAGGGTGCGGGTCTTGCCCGAGCCGGCCCCGGCGAGGATCAAGCAGCGGCCCGTCGCCGTGGCGCACCGCCTGGCGCTGCGGCTCGTTGAGGGCGGCCAGCAGGCTATTCATCCTCGTCCTCGAGGTGGCGGGCCATCAGGGCGCGGTTGTAGGCGGCGACCATGTCCCGGCGGGAGATGATGCCGACGATGCGGCGGTGGGTGGTGCGGTCGACCACCGGCAGCTGCTCGATATTGCGGTAGCCGATCTTGCGCATGGCGGTATCGAGGTCTTCCTCGGCGTGGGCGGTGATGACGTTGGCGGTCGCCAGTTCCTTGACCACCACCAGGTCCATCAGGTCGCGCTCGAAGACCACGCCCATGAAGTCCTGCACCGAGATGATCCCGGTCAGCAGGCCGGCGGCGTCGACCAGCGGGAAGTTGGTATGCCGGGTTTTTTCGATAAAGCGGGCGAACTCTCCCAGGGTCATCCCTTCGGAGATCGTCTCGACATAGTGCTCCATCACCTCGCCGACGGTGAGGGACTTCATGATGTTGCGTTCCTTGCCGGCCTCCAGGTCGATCCCCTCGCGGGCCAGCTCCATGGTCTCCAGACTCTCCTGCTTGAAGTGGCGGGCGACGGCGGTGCCGATGACGCAGGTGAGCATGATCGGGATGATGACCTGGTAACTGTCGGTGATCTCGAAGAGGAGGAAGATGGCGGTCATCGGCGAGTGGGTCGACGGCGGCGAGGAAGGCGCCCATGCCGACCAGGGCGTAGGCGCCGGGGGAGAGTCCGGCGCCGGGGAAGAAGATCGCCGCCAGGTGGCCGAAGGCGCCGCCGATCACCGCGCCGATAAACAGGCAGGGGGCGAACATCCCGCCGGGGAGGCCCGAGTTGAGGGTGACGGAGGTGGCGATGGCCTTGGCCAGGATCAGCCCGGCCAGCAGGTACCAGGTATGGTCGCCGGAGAGGACCGACTCCATGAATTCGTAACCGTTGCCGAAGACCTGGGGCAGGACGATGCCGATCAGGCCGACCACCAGCCCGCCGAGGACCGGCTTGGCCAGCTTGGGCACGGGGATGGCGTCGATCCGATCCTTGATCCGGAAATGGAGATCGATGAAGCCGGCGGCCAGGCCGCCGACGGTCAGCCCGAGCAGGACGTAAAGGAGCATCTCCCAGTAGCTGTGCATGACGTAAGGAGGGGCGACGATCTCCGCGCGGTTGCCGAGCAGCGCCCGGGAGACGACCGTCGCCATCCCCGAGGAGATGACGATGGAGGTGAAGCTGGCCAGCTCGAAGGAGGCCAGCAGGACGATCTCGGTGGCGAAGAAGACCCCGGCGATCGGCGCATTGAAGGTGGCCGCGATGCCGGCCGCGGCGCCGCAGGCGACCAGCACCTTGAGGCGGTCGCCGCTGACCTTGAAGAGCTGGCCGAACTGGCTGCCGATGGTGCCGCCGATGATCGCGATCGGCCCTTCCTGCCCGGCGCTGCCGCCGGTACCGAGGGTGATCGCCGCGCCGAACCCCCGGGTCAACAGCGGCCGCAGCGGCAGCTTGGCGCCGCGCAGGTTGACCCGCACCAGGAAGCCGGCGAAGCCCCCCTTGAGGTCCTTGGCGAAAAGGATCCACAGCGGAATGACCAGCAGACCGCCCACCAGCGGGAAGACGAAGATCAGCAGCCGGTGGACATTCCAGGTCTCCGTTGAGATCCCCAGCAGCCGCTGGCCCTGCTCCATGACCCCCCAGTGGATGAATTCGATGGTCTTGCGAAAGGCATAGTTCCCCAACCCGCCGAGCAGGCCGATGATCACCGCCAGGATGATCAGGAAGTTGTTTTCGCTGACCCGGAAATGCTGCAGCAGCGCCGTCAGCCAACGGCCGAAGCGTTCCAATAGGGGGGACAAAATGGTCAAAACGGGTTACTCCACGGTGACGCTCTTGGCCAGATTGCGGGGCTGATCGACATCGGTCCCCTTGAGGACGGCGATGTGATAGGCAAGCAGTTGCAGGGGGATCGAGGTCAGCACCGGCATCAGATCGTCGCTCGCTATCGGCAGGCGCAGCACGGCATCGGCCTTGCCGGCGAGATCGATGTCGCCACTGGTCACCGCGATGACCTGCCCGCCCCGGGCCTGGACTTCTTCCAGGTTGGAAAGAACCTTTTCGGCGGTCGTCGTTGTTCGGGACCAGGACCACCACCGGCAGTTGTTCGTCGATCAGCGCGATGGGGCCGTGCTTCATTTCTCCGGCCGGATAGCCCTCGGCATGGATGTAGGAGATTTCCTTGAGCTTGAGGGCACCCTCGAGGGCGATCGGGTACTGGTTGCCGCGCCCGAGGTAGAGGAAATCGCGGGCCCCCATGAAGGTGCGGGCGATCTCTTCGCAGGCCGCATCGAGCTGCAGGACTTCTTCGACCAGCCGGGGCAGCGCCAGCAGCTCCCGGCTGTGCGCCCGGCAGGCATCGGCGGAAAGGGTGCCCCGGGCCTGGCCGAGGCGCAGGGCGAAGAGGTAGAGGGCGACCAGCTGGGTGGTAAAGGCCTTGGTCGAGGCGACGCCGATCTCCGGCCCGGCGTGGGTGTAGATCACGCCGTCGCTCTCGCGGGCGATGGACGACTCGACGACGTTGCAGACCGCCACCGTCTTCCCCCCCTTGCCGCGCGCCTCGCGCAGCGCCGCCAGGGTGTCGGCGGTCTCGCCGCTCTGGCTGATCAGCAGCGTCAGGGTGCCCGCGCTGACGATCGGGTCGCGATAGCGGAATTCGCTGGCGATGTCGACCTCGACCGGCACCCGGCAGAACTTTTCGATCAGGAACTTGCCGACCAGCGCGGCATGCCAGGAGGTGCCGCAGGCGACGATGAAGAGTTTTTCCAGGGAACGCAGGGTGCCATCGTCGAGCCCGAGATCTTCGAGATAGATCGCCCCCTCGTCCTCCATCAGACGGCCGGCGAGGGTGTCGGCGATGGCCCGGGGCTGCTCGTAGATCTCCTTGAGCATAAAGTGCTTGTATCCCCCCTTTTCGGCCATCAGCGGACTCCAGGTGATGGTCTTACTCGCTTTCTGCAGGGGGGTGCCGGAGAGATCGCTGACCTGCATGGTGCCGTTCTGAAAGACCACCATCTCGCCATCCTCGAGAAAGACCATCTCGCGGGTGTGCGAGAGCATGGCCGGGATGTCCGAGGCGACGAAGAATTCGCCTTCCCCCTGGCCGACCACCAGCGGCGAACCAAGCTTGGCGGCGATCAGCTTGTCCGGCTCCTGTTCGCAGAGAATGGCCACGGCGTAGGCGCCGCGCACCTCGGCGAGGGCGCTGCGCACCGCCGTCTCGAAATCGCCGCAGGCCTTGTAGTGCTGCTCGATCAGATGGGCGATGATTTCGGTGTCGGTCTCCGAGCGAAAGTTGTGCCCGAGCCCCCGCAGCCGGTCCTTGAGCGCCAGGTAGTTTTCGATGATGCCGTTATGGACGACGACGATCCCCCCCGCGTAGTGGGGGTGGGCATTGTTCTCCGAAGGCCGGCCATGGGTGGCCCAGCGCGTGTGGCCGATGCCCAGGCCACCGACCAGCGGACGTTCGGCAAGCACCCGCTCGAGGTTGACCAGCTTCCCCTGGGCGCGGCGAATCTCGATGTGGCCGCCGTCCAGGGTGGCGATCCCGGCCGAGTCGTAGCCGCGGTACTCAAGGCGCCGCAGCCCTTCGAAAATGATGGGGGTCGCCTGCTGGGGGCCGATATAACCAACGATTCCGCACATGTCAACTCCAAGTGAGGCATGAGGGATGAGGCGAACGGGATTTTACCCCTCGCCCTTTACCCTTCACTCCTCGCGTTTATTGATCTTGCTTCGTTTGCGCGCCGCCCATCCCGCGATATTCTTCTGTTCGCTGCGGGCGATGGCCAGGGCGTCGGGCGGGACATCCTTGACGATGGTCGAGCCGGCGCCGATCAGGCTGCCGTGGCCGATCTGCACCGGCGCCACGAACTGAACGTCGGAACCGACGAAGACATCGTCGCCGATGATCGTGCGGTGCTTGCTGACCCCGTCGTAATTGCAGGTGATGGTGCCGCAGCCGATGTTGACGTTGCGGCCGATCTCGGCATCGCCGAGGTAGGTGAGGTGGCTGGCCTGGGCGCGTTCGGCGAGAACGGCCTTCTTGGTTTCGACGAAGTTGCCCAGCTTGTTGTGCCCGGCGAGGACCGTACCGGGGCGCAGATGGGCCATCGGCCCGATGCTGCAGGCATCGCCGACCCGGGATCCTTCGAGGACCGAACCGGCCTTGAGGTGGACGCCGTCGCCGATGGTGCAATCGTGGACCATCACCCCCGGCTCGATGCAGCAATTGCGGCCGATGCTGGTAAGGCCGTGGAGATAAACGCCAGGAGCAATGACGCTGTCGGCGCCGATGGTGACAGTCGGATCGATATGGGTAGTCGCCGGGTCGACCAGGGTCACGCCGGAGCGCATCAACTCTTCGTTGATGCGGCGCCGCATCGCCACCCCGGCCGCGGCCAACTGCACCCGGTCGTTGATCCCCTGGGCCTCCTCGGCGTCCGTGGCAGCCAGGGCACGGACCCGCTCGCCCCGCTGCCGGGCAATGGCCAGTACATCGGTGAGGTAATATTCGCCCTGGGCGTTGTCGCAGCCTACGACCTCCAAGGCCGAGAAGACGAAGGGCGCGGCAAACGCGTAGATGCCGGTATTGATTTCCCGCAGCGCTTTTTCCTTGGCGCTGGCATCCTTCTCTTCGACGATGCGCAGCACCTCGACGCCGTCGCGGACGATCCGCCCGTAGCCGTAGGGATCGGCAACCTCTGCGGTGAGCACGGTCACCGCCGCGGCCTCGGCTTCGTGGTAGGCAAGGAGCCGCTCCAGGGTTTCGAGCCGCAGCAGCGGTACGTCGCCACAAAGCAGCAGCAGAGTCCCGCGGAACGAGCCGAGCGCCGCGGCGGCACAGCGCAGGGCGTGGCCGGTGCCGAGCTGTTGCTCCTGGCGAACGAACCCGGCACCACTGGCGGACAGCGAGGCCTCTACGTGTGCCGCACCGTGGCCAACCACCAGCAGGCGGGGAGCGCAGCCAAGCTCCCGGGCGCGCTGCAGCGGGTAGTAAACCATCGGCATTCCCGCCACTTCGTGCAGGACCTTGGGGTGTTCCGATTTCATCCGCGTCCCCTGGCCGGCGGCCAGGATCACGGCAGCACGCTGATTTTCAGCCATATGCCCCCTCTCCGAAGAAGGTTTTTTGCAAAATGCCTTATTATACGAACCTCCCCCGTGGAGTCAAGCCATATGCCGCCGGCGAAGAGCCGGGTGGTCCCATAATTTCCTTTGCAATACCCGGCACTTTCAGTATAGTCGGGGGTTGGAGGTCGTTCATGAACGAGCGCAGCGACATCGGCCGGATCCTTTCTCACCTCGAACAACTGATGAAGGAGCTGGAAATCGCCTTCGAACAGTACTTCGCCGGAGTGGAAAAGCGCGCACCGCTCAAGGAACGGGAACTCATGGCCCGGCGCCTGCGCCAGTTCGCCAGCCGCCACATCGTGCAGACCGACCTGCGCTTTCGCTATCAGAACCTTGCGACCCGCTTTCACTCCTACGGCGCGTACTGGGACCGCATTCTGCGCCTGATCGAGGAAGGGCGTTATGCGCGTCAACAGGGAGCCCTGCCCAAGACGCCCGCTGCGAACGCCCTGCCCCCCGCCCCGGGGGCGGATGCCGTGCCACCGCCGGGGGGGACTCCGGCCGCCAGCGGCATGGACATCGAGTCCATCTACAAGGAACTGGCGGCGGCCCACGCGGCCTGCCACCTGAAGGTTCCCCAGCGCCGGCAGATCGAGGAGTTCCTGACCCAGCAGCGGGATAAAATCCGCCAAAAGTTCGGTGATCGCCCGGTAGCGTTCCGGGTCGAAATCGAGGGGGGGAAACCGAAGCTCAAAGTCAAGGCCAAGGAATAGGACCGAAGATGGCCGAGCGGAGCAAAACAGCCCTGGTCCTGGCCGGGGGCGGGATCATGGGGGCGGCCTACGAGATCGGTTGCCTCTCCGCCCTGGGCCGCCTCTTTCCGAGGCGGTTCTCCCCCTGCCATTTCGATCTCTACATCGGCGTCAGTGCCGGCTCGGTCATTGCCACCCTGATGGCCAACCGCATCGAACCGGACGCCCTGTTCCGGGCCATTGCCAACGAAGAAAGCCATGTCTTCAACTGGCGACGCAAGGACATCTACCGCTTCGACGCCAGAGAGTCCCTCGCCGCCTTCGGCCAGATACTGCGCAACCTCTACCGTATCTACCGCAACTACCGGCAGAACCGCTGGGGTTTTTCGGCCCACGACCTGCTGCATATCCTCCAGGAGCAGTTTCCCGCCGGCCTCTTCTCGCTGTCCCCGCTGCAGGATTATCTCTGCCGCTCCTTTGCTCAGGAGAAAATCATCGACGACTTCCACCTGCTGAAGCGCGAACTCTACATCCCCGCCTACAATCTCGACCGCGGCCAGCGCGTGGTGTTCGGCAGCGAGGGCTACCGCGACATGCACATCTGCCAGGCGATCACCGCCTCCTGCGCCATCCCCTACTTCTTCCAGCCCCATCAGATCGACGGCAGCTTCTATATCGACGGCTCCACCGGTCGGGTCTCCCATCTTGACATTGCCATCGATCGTGGCGTCAAATTGATCGTGGTGGTCAATCCCCGGGTGCCGATGGAGAACGACATGGAAACCACCTGCCTCCCTTCCCTCTCCTACGGCCGCTGCTCCAGCATCGCCGAGCTGGGGATCAATTACACCTGGGAGCAGGCGCAGCGGATCGAGAACAAGGAGAAGCTCGACCTGGCCCTGCGCCACTACCGGCAGAACCACCCCGACGTGGATATCCTGCTGCTGGAACCGGGACGGGAGGAGTCGCTTCTTTTTTTCCAGAGCCCGATGAGCAACCTGGCACGCAGCATGGTGATGAACTACGGCTACAACCTGACCCTCAGCCATCTGCGGACCACCTATCCGCAGTTTCGCGACGCCTTCGCCCGGGCCGGGATCACCACCAGCGAGGCCGGGCTGTCGATCCCCCCACCGGCCGAGATCACCACCTGAGAGCGTGCTGCGCGGCGGAAGCCTCGGGAGAGACCATGACCATCATTATCGCCACCCGCCATGTCCGCCGCTCGGCCCAGGCCGTTCCCCTGGCCGCCGGCTGCCTGGCCGCGGCGCTCCCCGCGGAGCTGCGCGGCGAGACCTGGCTGCGCGACTTCTATCCGGAACATTCCGCCGCCGACATCGCCGCCGCTCTGACCGATGCCGCGCCCTGGCTCGTCTGCATGCCGCTCTACAGCTGGAACCGCAGCGTGATGTGCGCCGCCGCCCGGCTGCTGCGCCAGGCGCTGCCCGCCACCCTGCTGATTGCCGGCGGCCCCGAGGCGTCGGCCCTGCCGGTGGAAGTCCTGGCCGAAGGCACCTTCCACGCCCTGGTCCGGGGCGAAGGAGAAATGCCCTTCGCCGAATTGTGCCGGGAGCTGGCGGCCGGCAACCCGCTGCCGCTGCTGCCGGGCGTTTCCCTGGCCTCCCCTGCCGGAGCGCTCCATGGGCCCGAACGGGCACCGGCGCCGCCGGAGGCCCTTCCCTCGCCCTGGCTGAGCGGCGTGCTGCAGCCGACAGCGGGCGGGGGAGTCCTCTGGGAGACCTCCCGCGGCTGCCCCTTCGCCTGCGACTACTGCTACGACGGCCGCGGCAGCAGCGGCGTCCGTCCCCTCCCCGCAGAACGGCTGCGGGAAGAGCTGCGGCTCTTCGTCCGCAGTGGCGCCAGCCAGCTCTGGGTGCTCGACTCGACCTTCAACTTCCCTGCGGAGCGCGGCCGGCACCTGCTGGAGATGGTCCGCCGCGAAGCCCCCCACCTGCATCTGCATCTGGAAGCCAAGGCCGAATTCCTCGACCGCCCCACCGCCCGGCTGCTGGCCCGGCAGCCCTGCTCGGTACAACTCGGCCTGCAATCGTTTCGCCCCGAAGTCCTGCACCATATCCACCGCAGCTTCGAGCCGCAGACCTTTCGCGAAAAGGTTGGGCTGCTCAACCAGGAGGGGGTGACCTTCGGCTTCGATCTGATCTATGGCCTGCCCGGCGACGATTTCGACGGCTTCGCGGCCAGCCTCGAAGCGGCCCTGCAACTGCGTCCCAACCACCTCGACCTCTTTCCGCTCGCGGTCCTGCCCGGCACCACCCTGCATCGCCGCCAGGCCGAGTTCGGGCTGCGGTCCGATCCTCACCCCCCCTACCTGGTGCAGGAAAGCGCCAGCATGAGCAGGGCCGACCTGGCCCGCTGCCGCCGGCTGGCCGCGGCGGCCGACCTCTTCTATAACCTCGGTCGAGCGGTGGCGTTCTTTCCCAGCCTGCTGCAGGCGACGGCCCTGACGGCGGTGCAATTTTTAACGGAATTCGCCGCCTGGCTGGCCGACTCCCGGGGCATCGATGCCACGGCGCTGGAAAACCTGGAACGCTGGTCCGCGAGCCGGGTCGCGCCGCTTCAGGAAGAGTTCGTCGCCGCCGCCCTCACAGCGCGGGGTTGCGAAGAGCTCTGGCCAGCCGCCCAGGACCTGCTGCGCTACCACTTTCACTACGCCGAAACCCTGCTCGGCGCCGAAACCCTGCCGGCGGCCCCCGAGGAGTTGCGCGGCCGCGAGCTATGGAATACCCCCTGGAGGACCGCGCCGTCCCTGCGTCTGATCCCTTTTCACTACGAAATCCTGGCGCTTCAGGAGTTGGCCGAACCGAACCTCAAAGAGATCACCCGCCTGTTCCGGCCGGTCGGCTCGGTCGGGCTGTTTCTGCGCCGGGGCGACGAGGTCCTGTGCGAATCGCTCGAGGAGGAATTTGCCACCCTGTTGCGCGGCAGCGACGGGGTGCGTTCGCCCGGGGAGATCTTCGCCGGCAGCATCCCCCGCAGCGAGGGGGAAGAAATCGTCGAATTCGCGGTGGCGGAGGGTCTGCTGCTGCCGGCGGCCCCCTGAACCAGCCCCCCAGAACCAGGCCCGAAAAAGGTCAAGCCCCCCTTTCGACGAAAGGGGGGCTTGACGATCCCGCTGCAAAACGACCTCAGGCGACTTTTTGCAACCGTTTCCGGTAGCGTGGACGCTCGACGATCAGCCGGGCGATTTCGCCCACTTCGGGGACCCGTCCGGCAATCCGGACATTGTCGTCAATCAGCAGCGCCGGAGCGACATAAACCCGGTAGTCGATCATTTTTCTTGGATCGCGATAGAGGTGAACTTCGGCCTCGATGCTCAGATCATCCAGAGCCTGGCGGACATTTTCCAGCGTCCGGTCGCAACGGGAGTTGCTTTCCGGCTTGCAGAATATGTCGATACGCATGGCATTCTCCTTTTTCCAAACGGATCAGTTGCCGATCCATGACCTGTTCGGTTATCATTATAAAGGTCTGCCGAAAAATTTCAAGGGATATCGCCTCTCCCCCCTGCGCAGACCCTCCCCGCTTCTGATTCCAGTCCCTTTGGCCACTGCCGAGGTGCCCCCGAGGTCGAACCAGGCGGATCGCGGCGGAAATCTGGACCAAACGGCCGGATCGGCAGACGGCTCATGGCTCATCAACAGGCTCCTGGCCAGACACGAAACCAGGAAGGCGCGACGCAGCCGGGAGGCCCAGGAACCGGAAAGAACGAAATGAATTAACCGGGCGGAGAGCTAGGGGGTGGCACGGCGGGGGTCCGGACCATAAACGGCGCGCAGGGCGCGTTTGGTGCGGGCCACCAGCCGAATGGGATTGATCGGTTTGGCAATGAAGTCGAAATAGCCCATCTCCAGCAGGTGAGCTTCCTCTTCGGCGGCGGCACGGGAGGAGAGGGCGATGACCGGGATGTCGCGGGTGGTGATCTGAGTCTGCAGCGCACGAAACATTTCCAGGCCGTCCATCCGTGGCATGACCGTATCGCTGATGATCAGGTGGGGAGGGTTCTGCAACGCCTCTTTCAGGCCTTCGGCGCCGTTGCTTGCCTGAATGACGATGAATCCCTCCTTCTTCAGCGCCGCGGCAATGGCGGCTCGTACCATCTCCTGATCATCGACCACCAGCACCGTCCACCACTCCTTGTCGCCGGCCTGGCCGCTCTTCAGGTAATGGTGGTTGACCGCTTCGATGATTTCGCTCGGCGTGGTGACGTAGGGCATGATGCGCAAGCCGGTGCGAAACGAGATGTCGTCGAGAGTCGGAATATCGAGAGGATTGACCATCGCCAGAGAGAGGACCTTCTCCTCGACCTTGAGCGGGAAGACCAGTTTTTTCAGGGCCGTTTCGCTGTCGATCAGGGTCAGGGTTGCGGCCGGAAAGGGATGTTGGGCGATCTTGCTGACGGATTTCAGCCCGAACTGCCGGGCGACTACCATGGCGATGTCCCGCTCGGCAATAATCCCGCTCTCCTCCAGGATCTGCCCCAGCCGTTTGCCGGTGGACTTCTGCTGGGAAAGGGCCTTATCCAGGGCCTCCTGATCCAAGGCTCCCGCCTCGACCAGGATCTCTCCAAAACGTTTACGTTTGCTCATATCCCCCTTCGGTTCACCCCTCCCGGACACCCCTGTCCTCACTGACTGGGAAAAGTCTATCAACCCTTGAGAATTGTTTCAATTTATTTCGACGCTTCGGGTTCCTCCCCAGCGCCAGCCAAGCCGGCCGACGTTGCCGATGCATTGCGGTGGCGCACTTCCAGGCCGGCCTCCCCGGCATCGATGGTCACCGTCGCGCCGTCACCAATGTCACCGGCGATCAGCGACCGGCCGAGGCGGGTCTCCAGCTGATGCTGGAGATAGCGCTTGAGGGGGCGGGCGCCGTAGACCGGATCGTAAGCAGTCCGGGCGATGTAATCCCTGGCCGCAGCGGTCAGTTCGAGGGCGATGCGCCGGGAAGCGAGGCGTTTGCGCAGGTCCTCCAGCTGCAGGTCGATGATCGCCTTGAGCTCCTCGCGCAGCAGCGGCTTGAACAGCACGATGTCGTCGACCCGGTTGAGAAACTCGGGCCGGAAGTTGCCGCGCAGCTCCCGCAGGACCTGGGCACGGGCATCTTCGCGGATCTCTCCCTGGTCGGTGACCCCGTCGAGCAGAAATTCGGAACCGATGTTGCTGGTCATGATGATCACGGTGTTCTTGAAGTTCACTGTCCGGCCCTGGGCGTCGGTCACCCGACCGTCGTCGAGGATCTGCAGCAGGACGTTGAAGACGTCATGGTGCGCTTTTTCGATCTCGTCGAAGAGGATCACGCTGTAGGGCTTGCGCCGCACCGCCTCGGTGAGCTGTCCCCCTTCCTCGTAACCGACGTAGCCGGGAGGGGCGCCAATCAGCCGGCTGACGGTGTGCTTCTCCATGTACTCGGACATGTCGATGCGCACCATGTTCTCTTCGGAATCGAACAGGGTCTCGGCCAGGGCCCGGGCCAGCTCGGTCTTGCCGACCCCGGTGGGACCGAGGAAGATAAAGGAACCGATGGGCCGGCGCGGGTCCTTGATGCCGGCGCGGGCACGGATCACCGCGTCGGCCACCAGCTGGACCGCTTCATCCTGACCGATCACCCGTCGGTGCAGGACCCGGTCGAGCTTGAGCAGCTTCTCCCGCTCTCCTTCCACCAGCCGGGTCACCGGGATGCCGGTCCAGCGGGCGACGATCTCGGCGATCTCCTCCTCGGTCACCTCTTCGCGCAGCAGGCGCGGACCAGCGCCGGAAGCAGTGGCGGCCTCCTGGGTCCGCAGCTGCTGCTCCAGTTGCGGCAGCGTACCGTGCTTGAGTTCGGCGGCCTTGTTCAGGTCGTAGTTGCGTTCGGCGACCTCGATGCTCTGGCGCACCTTTTCGATCTCCTCGCGCAGCACCTGGACCTTTTTGATGGCGTCCTTCTCCGTTTCCCACTGGGCCTTGAGGGTCTTGGCCTGGTCACGCAGCTCGGCCAGTTCCCTGCGCAGCGTCTCCAGACGGGCCTTGCTCGCCGTGTCCTTTTCCTTCTTCAGCGCCGCCTCCTCGATTTCAAGCTGCATGACGCGCCGGGTGACCTCGTCCAGCTCCTGGGGCATGGAGTCGATCTCGGTGCGGATGGTGGCGCAGGCCTCGTCGACCAGGTCGATCGCCTTGTCGGGCAGGAACCGGTCGGTGATGTAGCGGTGCGACAGGGTCGCGGCGGCGACCAGGGCGTTGTCCTGGATGCGCACCCCGTGGTGAACCTCGAAGCGCTCCTTCAGGCCGCGCAGGATGGAGATGCTCTCCTCGACGGTCGGCTGTTCGACCAGCACCGGCTGGAAGCGCCGCTCCAGAGCCTTGTCCTTTTCGATGTGCTGGCGGTATTCATCCAGGGTGGTGGCGCCGATGCAGTGCAGTTCGCCCCGGGCCAGCATCGGCTTGAGCATGTTGCCCGCGTCCATCGAGCCTTCCGCCTTGCCGGCGCCGACGATGGTGTGCAGTTCGTCGATGAAGAGCAGGATGCGGCCGTCGCTCTCGCGAATCTCGCCCAACACCGCCTTGAGCCGCTCCTCGAATTCGCCGCGATACTTGGCCCCGGCCACCAGGGCGCCCATGTCGAGAGCGTAGACGGTCTTCTCCTTGAGCCCCTCGGGCACGTCGCCGCGCACGATCCGGTGCGCCAGGCCCTCGACGATGGCGGTCTTGCCGACCCCCGGCTCGCCGATCAGCACCGGGTTGTTCTTGGTCTTGCGCGAAAGGATGCGGATCACCCGGCGGATCTCGGCGTCGCGGCCGATCACGGGGTCGAGTTTCCCCTTGCGCACCTCCTTGACCAGGTCGCGGCCGTATTTTTCCAGGGCTTCGTAGGTCCCCTCGGGATCGGCACTGGTCACCCGCTGGTGACCACGCACCGTCGTCAGGGCCTGGAGCAGCCGGTCGCGGTTGATATCGTACTGCCTGAAGAGCTTCCCGGCGGGGGTCCCGCTCCCCTCTTCCACCAAGGCCAGCAGCAAATGCTCAACGGAAACATATTCGTCCTTGAGCCGCCGCGCCTCCTCTTCGGCGCGGGCCAGCAGGCGGTTGAACCGCTGGGTGACATAGATCTTGCCGGCCTCGATTCCGGGACCGGAGACCGCCGGCCGCCGCTCGAGTTCGCCCTGCAGGTCGCGGCGCAATGCGTCGGCCGGAACATCGAGCCGCTGCAGCAGCCGCGGCACCAGCCCCCCTTCCTGCTCCAGCAAGGCCAGCAGCAGATGCTCGCCGTCGACTTCGACATGGCCGAATTTCAGAGCCCGGCTCTGGGCCTCCTGCAGGGCTTCCTGGGTTTTCTGGGTCATGCGATTGATATCCATGTCGTTTCCTTTTCAGCGGTTTGCATCAGTTTCAGTGGTTTGCATCAGGCGCCAAGTATAACAGGTGCCGGGCGGCAAGCGTCGCCCGGCACCTGTCCGGCCAAGACCGAAGGACGACCCTCCGCTCCTCAGTGAACGGTGACCTCGATCTTCCGCGGCCGGGCGGAGGCCGACTTGGGCATGGTCACTTGGAGCACGCCGTCCTTCAGATCTGCCGCCACCCGGTCGAACTCCAGCGCGTCCGGCAGCTGGAAGCGCCGATAGTAGCCGGTGGTGCCGAATTCCCGGTAGAGACCCTGCTCGTCACTGGCACTCGGTGCCAAAGCTTCGATGGTCAAAACCCCCTTGTCGATACCGAGGTTGAGGCGTTCTTTCGGAACGCCGGGCAGATCGGCGACCAGGGTCAGGGTCTGGTCGTCCTCGTAGATGTCGACGGCCGGGGTCAGCCAGTTGTCAACCCGGCGCTCGCCGCCGGCAAGTTCACCCTCTTTAGGGATGCGCAGTTCCTTTTCGCTCATGATCGTCACTCCTTTTTTCTGAGAAGTAGCTCCGGTTGACCCGATCTGCCGGCCCTCAGCGCGCCTGAATCTCGACACGCTTCGGCCGGGCCGCCTCGGCCTTGGGCAGGATGACCTGCAATATGCCGTCCCGGTAATCGGCCCGGACCTTTTCGACCTCGATGTCGGCCGGCAGGTCCACGGTCCGCATAAACCGGCCGGTACCGCGTTCCCGGCGGTGCCAGGTCACCTTCTCCACGCCGTTCTTGCGCTCGCCGGCCACGGTCAGGGTGTTTTTGAGTACCGTCATTTCCAATGCCTTGGCGTCGATACCCGGCAACAGCGCATCCAGGTAGAAATTGTTTTCGTCTTCGCGCAGGTTGATCCGCGGATAGCCGCGCCCGCCCGAGGCGGCGGCAAAGGACGGCTCCAGGCCGCGGCCGACGCCGAAGCTGCGCAGCAGGTTATCCATGTCGCGGGTCATGCCTTCCATCTCCCTGAACAGGTCCCAGCTTGCCATGATTGAATCCTCCTTTTTTGGATTGGGGTGTGGTCCGAAACCATTTCGGTCCCGCATTCGCCGGATCCACGTTTCAATCCTCGTGCCAGCCGGGGATTCTAGACAAAGATGCCTTACTTCAATTGTTTATCGATTTTTGGTCGGGGTTCGAAAACGACTTGCGACGTCGCAGCACCGTCGCCGAAGGAGGGTGCGACGTCGCAACGGCGACACTCTGGTCGGCGGAGAGGACAAATCAGGGGGGGAAGGGTCAAGAATTAAAAAAGCCCCGCGGTTACCCGCGGGGCTTTCAAGTCTCTGAGTCTTATATGAGCTCAGATCCGGCGCACGTTGGCCGACTGGGGGCCTTTCTGGCCCTGCGTCACGTCGAATTCGACGCGGTCGCCTTCGGCCAGGGTCTTGAAGCCGTCGCCCTGAATCGCCGAGAAGTGCACGAATACGTCCGGACCATTATCCTGCTGGATGAAGCCGAACCCTTTAGCGTCGTTGAACCATTTAACCGTACCTTGTGCCATTTTCTTTTCTCCTCGGTCCGTCGCTGTGGACCTTTTTAATTAAGGCCTGGTCGGCTGTTTTCCCAATAAAAAAACCGCCCGGCCCTTTGGGTCTGTGCGGTCTTGTTTAACTTGCTGACATCGAACTGTCCGGCAACTAAATCATTCTGCACAAACTGGCTATGGTCGCTTTTAACACAGGCGCCCATGAAAAAGCAAGCTGTTTTTCCTGGGTGTCGCCGGGGGCTGCAGGAATCCCCCCTACCGCCCCGTCTCTAGTCATGCTCAAGATCCTGCCGGGAAAGGCCAAGGCGCTGCAGGTAACGATACAAGGTCGCGCGGTGGACGCCCAACAGCCGGGCGGCGGCGGTCAGGTTCCCTCCCGCCGCCTGGTAGGCACGGTGGATCTCTTCGGAATCGAGCTCTGCCGGGCGCGTTGTGTGCCGCCGCCGGCCGGGCAACGCTTCGGCTGGCAGGGACTCGCCCGCCCGCGGCGCACTCAGCAGCTGTTGTTCGCTGGCCAGGGGGTACTGGGGGACGACGGGGACGGACCGCCGCCGAGTGAGGGACTCCAGGTTCCAGTCGCCGGGGAGAAAATCCTGCCGTTCCCGGATCCATTCGGCAAAGGCCCGGGCACCGATCACCTCGCCGCCCGCTTCGACGTAGACCCGCTCCAGGACGTTGCGCAGTTCCCGCACATTGCCGGGCCAGAGATAGGCCTGCAGCAGGCTAACTGCTTCCGGGGTCAGACGTTGCAGCGCGCGGCCGTAACGAGCATTGAACTCGGCCAGAAAATGGTCGATCAGCAACGGGATGTCCTCGCGCCGTTCGCGCAGGGCCGGCAGGTGGATGCGCAGCACCGACAGACGGTGGTAGAGGTCGGCCCGGAAGCGTCCCTGCCCCACCGCCTGCTCCAGCGCGACATTGGTTGCGGCCACCACCCGGACGTCGACCTTGACGGCCTGTTCGGCGCCGACGCGTTCGACCCGGCCGTCCTCCAAGACCCGCAGCAACTTGGCCTGGGTACGCAGCGGCATGTCGCCGATTTCGTCGAGAAACAGGGTTCCCCGGTCGGCCCGCTCGAAGCGGCCGCGATGGCTGCGCAGCGCCCCCGTAAAGGCACCCTTCTCGTGTCCGAAGAGCTCCGATTCGAGGAGCTCTTCGGAAATCGCCGTGCAGTTGACGGCCACGAATTCGCCACCACGCCGCGGGCTCTGCAGGTGCAGCGCCCGGGCGACCAGTTCCTTGCCGGTCCCGGTCTCTCCGGTCACCACCACGGGCGCATCCGAAGCGGCGTAGAGCCCGACCTTGCGCAATACCTCGCGCAGCGCCGGGCTCGACCCGACCAGCCCGGGGATCCCGGAAGCCGCCGCGACCACCCGCCGCGGTTCGCTGAAGAAGAACTCGATTTCCCGGCTGCGGAAGTCATCAGCCAGGCCGGCTGGGCATACGTCCACAGCCAGCGTGCTGGTCCCCCGGGGACCGGTCACCCGGATCGGAATGGCGGTCAGCGGCTCTTCGCTGGCAGCGACCTCCCGGGCCAGGTCGACCAGGTCCGGAACGCTCGCGGGCAGCAGCCGGGACAGCAGGCGGCCGCGGCCGTCGCCGGGTGCGATGCCGGCCAGCGCCGCCAGCCGCGGCGCAATGCGTGAGACCTGCCACACGTCTCCCCGGCCGGCGGCGACCAGGTCGGGAATGCGGGCGGGAAGATGACTGATTTGGGGGGAGGGGGACGTCTCGCTCATGCTGACTCGCAACCGGGGGTCGATGGGCGGTACCAATGTAACCGCTCCGTCTCCCAAGTGCAAGCCGCAGCCGCCGGCTGGCTCGGCTCCGGGTCACTCCGCGCGGGGGGCGAGGTTTTTCAGGACCTGGGCCTACCCGCCCGCGGCGTCAACACGGAAGGAATCAGGTGGGTAAGTTGAGATGATCCGCCATCGCCCTTTCTGCGGGATCCAAGGGATAAAAACATAAACACTCCGATCTTGCCCCGATCAGGAACCGCTGTGCAGTGTTCCCCGGCCTGGTTGAGACCCAAGAAAAACGGGCAGCTAGGTATGCCGGACGATTTCCCCTTCGATCATGTAGGTGACGTCCTCGGCGATATTGGTCGCCAGGTCGGCAATCCGTTCCAGGTGGCGGGAAATCGACAGATACTGGACCAGCGCGTCGAGACGCTCCGGATGGCGGCGGATCTGGTTCTTCACCAGGGTGTAGTTATGCTTGTGAATGGCGTCGACCTCGTCGTCGAGGGTCGTGACCTCCGTCGCCAGGCGCAGGTCGAGGTTGACCAGGGCATCGAGGGCCTTCTCCAGCATCGCCTCGACCTTGCCGGCCATTTCTTCGAGATCGAAAGGAAACTCGGTGTGGGCCACGGCTGGCCAGGCCGACGGTGCGTTCGGCGACATTGGTCGCCAGATCGGCGATCCGCTCCAGGTCGTTGTTGATCTTCAGCACCGAAACGATAAAGCGCAGATCGGCAGCCACCGGCTGGTAGAGGGCGAGGATCTTCAGGCACTCCTCCTCCAGGTCCACCTCCATGCGGTCGACCTGCTCGTCCCCGGCGATGACCTTCTCCGCCAGCGGCACATCGCGCTTGACCAGCGACAGCACCGCCTGCTGCACCGCCTCCTCGACCACCGCCGAGAGCGCCAGGATCATCTTCTTGAGCTTTTCCAGCTCCCGCTGCATGTGTATGCTCATATCTCCTCGTCCTTTCCGGAACGTTTTTTCCCGCGTTTGCGAAGGTTGCGACCCCGCCGGCTCAGCCGAAGCGCCCGGTGATGTAATCCTCGGTCTGCTTCTTGACCGGCTTGGTGAAGATCTTCTGGGTCACCCCGAACTCGATGATCAGGCCCTGGTAAAAGAAGGCGGTGAAGTCGGAGATGCGCGCCGCCTGCTGCATGTTGTGGGTGACGATGACGATGGTGTAGTTCTCCTTGAGCGAGGTGATCAGTTCCTCGATCTTGGCCGTCGCCACCGGGTCGATGGCGGAGGTCGGCTCGTCCATCAGCACCACCTCCGGTTCGACGGCCACCGCCCGGGCGATGCACAGCCGCTGCTGCTGCCCTCCGGAGAGGGCCATCCCCGGCTTGTCGAGCTTGTCCTTGACCTCCTCCCACAGGGCCGACTGGCGCAGCGCCTTCTCCACCCGGTCCTGCATTTCGCTGCGGCTCATCTTGTAGTGGAGCTTGAGGCCGTAGGCGACGTTGTCGAAGACGCTCATCGAAAACGGCGTCGGCTTCTGGAAGATCATCCCCACCCGGCGCCGCAGCTCCAGCACGTCGCGGGAGGGATCGAGCAGGTTCTCGCCGTCGAGGAGGATCTCGCCGGTGACCCGCTGGTTGCGGTAGAGCTCGAAGATCCGGTTGTAGGTCCGCAGGTGGGTCGACT
This sequence comes from uncultured delta proteobacterium, assembly GCA_963763205.1. Lineage (GTDB taxonomy): Bacteria > Desulfobacterota > Desulfuromonadia > Desulfuromonadales > DDH964 > DDH964. The sequence goes on from CAVXNQ010000010.1 coordinate 24,480, forward strand.
TGCCGCACCCCGAAGGGCCGATGATGGCGGTCACCTTGTTGGCGGCGACGTCCAGGTTGTTGTTGATCAGCGCCTGGTGGTCGCCGTAGTAGAAATTGAGGTTGCGCGCGGAGATCTTCACCGGCGCGGCGCCGACCGCGGAGGTCCGGGCGGCCTCGGCGCCGCGCGCGGCGGCGGGCGCTGCAGTGGGCGTCGCGGCCAGTTCCCGATCGATTTTCAGGGACGATAGGTTTTCCATTATTTGTGACTCCTGAACCAGAGCAGGCTGCGGGTAAAGATGGTGGCGCCGAGCACCCCGGCGGTGATCAGAAAGGAGGCGCCCCAGGCCATCGCCTGCCAGTCGGGATAGGGGGACATGGCGTAGTTGAAGATGGTGACGGTCAGGTTGCCGATCGGCTCGTTGAGCGACTGGGGCCAGTAGGGACTGTTCAGCGCGGTGAAGAGCAGCGGTGCGGTCTCGCCGCTGACCCGCGCCACGGCGAGCAGGATCCCGGTGATCAGGCCGTTGCGGGCGGCGCGGAAGACCACCCCGAGGGTCACCTTCCAGCGCGGGGCGCCGAGCGCCAGCGCCGATTCGCGCAGGGCGCTCGGCACCAGGGTGAGCATGTCCTCGGTGGTGCGGGTGACCACCGGCAGCATGATCACCGCCAGCGCCACCGCTCCGGCATAGCCGGAGAAGTTCTTCATCGGCACCACCATGATGATATAGACGAAGACCCCGATGATGATCGAGGGGGTTCCCATCAGCATGTTGCAGGTGAAGCGCACCCACTCGCCGAACCTGGTTGTGCTGGCCGAACTCGGAGAGATAGACCCCGCCCAGCAGGCCGGTCGGCACGCCGATCAGCAGCGCCAGGCCGGTCATCAGCAGCGTGCCGACAATGGCGCTGCCCACCCCGCCCCCTGCCATTCCGGGCGGCGCCGGACGCTGGGTGAAGAAATCCCAGTTGATGGCGCTGACGCCGCGGGCGAGGACGACGTAGAGGATCCAGACCAGAAAGGCGATGCCGACCAGTGCCGCCAGGCTGGCCAGGATCCTCACCAGCAGGTCGTTAAAGCGCCGTGCCGCGATCGAGCGTTCCCGCATCACGCCACCCCCATCTTGCGCTTGGTCCGCTTCAGCCAGATCTGCGCCGCCAGCTGCAGCAGAAAGGTGACCGCGAAGAGGACCAGCCCCAGCTCGACCAGGGAGCTGAGGTAGATATCTTCCGAGGCCTCGGTGAATTCGTTGGCCAGGGTCGAGGCGATGCTGTTGGCGGCGGAGAAGAGCGAAGCGGAGATCTCGTGGCGGTTGCCGATGACGAAGGTCACGGCCATGGTCTCGCCGATGGCCCGCCCCAGGCCGAGGAAGCAGGCGCCGACAATCCCCTGGATGCCGTAGGGGACGGTCACCTTGCGGCTCACCTCCCAGGTCGTCGAGCCCATGCCGTAGGCCGATTCCTTGACCACCGCCGGCACCATCAGGAAGATGTCGCGGGTCACCGAGGTGATGAAGGGGAGGATCATCAGCGCCAGGATGATGCCGGCGGTGAGCATGCCGATCCCCATCGGCGGTCCCTTGAAGAAGGCGGCCCGCCGATTCTGGCCAGAGCCGGCTGGACGTGGTCGGCCATGAAGGGGGCAAAGACGAACAGCCCCCACATGCCGTAGATGATGCTGGGGATGGCGGCCAGCAGCTCGATCGCAGCCCCCGACCACGCGACTGACCCGCGGCGGCGCCAGCTCCACCAGGAAGAGGGCGATGACCAGGCTCAGCGGCACGGCGATGAACATGGCGATGGCGGTCGAGACCAGGGTGCCGTAGATGCTGCTGGCCGCTCCGAAATCCTCCTTGACGGGATTCCACGCCTGGGAGAAGAGAAAGCCGAAACCGAATTTCTCCAGGGAGAGCTGGGAGCCCTGGTAGAGTTCCCAGAAAATCCCGGCGACCAGGAGGATGATCAGCGCACCGCAGCCGGTGGCCAGCCAGCGGAAGGTGGGGTCGAAATTGCGTTGTCGCTGCAGTTGCATAGGTTTCCTTCGTCACCTTGGTACGGCACGAACCGGAACGGTCCGCGCACAAACGAGCCGGCGTGAAGCAGGGAGCGTCGCCCCCCGCTTCACGCGGCTCGCAATCTGTTTCAGGTTTTCACCTCCCCGGCCAGGCAGGGCCGCTGCCGGGGGACCGGCTTATTTCCAGACCGGCTTGCCGTTGGCCCTGATTTCCTTGGCCCAGGTCGCTTCGACCATGTCGACCACCTTTTTCGGCATCGGCACGTAGTCGAGCTTGAGGGCGGTCGGCTCGCCATTTTTGTAGCACCAGGCGAAGAAGTCAAGGACGCTCTTGGCGGTGGCGGCATCCGCCTGGTCCTTGTAGACCAGGATGAAGGAGGCGCCGGTGATCGGCCAGCTGGTCTTGCCGGGCTGGTCGGTCAGGACCATGTAGTAGCCTTCGGCGTGAGCCCAGTCGGCGTTGGCCGCGGCGGCCTGGAAGGCCTCGGCGGTCGGGGCGACGAAGCTGCCGGCCTGGTTCTGCAGCAGGGCATAGGTCATCTTGTTCTGCAGGGCGTAGGCGTACTCGACGTAGCCGATGGCGCCGTTGATGCGCTGCACGTAGGCGGCGACCCCTTCGTTCCCCTTGCCGCCGACGCCGGCCGGCCATTGGACGGCCTTGTCGTTGCCGACCTTCTCGGCCCACTCCTTGGAGACCTTGGTCAGGTAGTTGGTGAAGATCCAGGTGGTGCCGGAGCCGTCGGCGCGGTGGACGACGGTGATGTCCTGGGCCGGCAGCTTGAGACCCTGGTTGTCGGCGGCGATTCTGGCATCGTTCCACTTGGTGATCTTGCCGAGGTAGATGTCGGCAAGGACGGCGGGGGAAAGCTTCAGCTGCCCGGGGGCGATCCCCTTGATATTGACCACCGGCACCACGCCGCCCATGATCATCGGGAACTGCAGCAGCCCCGCCTCGTTCAGCTCGGCCGGCTTGAGGGGCGCGTCGGAAGCGCCGAAATCGACGGTCTTGGCCTTGATCTGCTTGATGCCGCCGCCGGAGCCGATCGACTGGTAGTTGAGCTGGACGCCGCTCTCTTTTTCGTAGAGATAGGCCCACTGCCCGTAGACCGGGAAGGGGAAGGTGGCGCCGGCGCCGTTGATGGTGGTCGCGGCATGCGCCGGAAGGGCGGGTGCGGTCAGCATCAGGCCGGACACCGCCACCACAAGCAGCAGGGACTTCAGAATCGGGAAGCTCTTCTTCATTTTGCTTGGTCTCCTTGTTGGGATGGTTATGGAATACCTTCGGTTCGGCTTCCATTATCGCCCCCGATGTTAGCGCCCGGTTAGCGGACCGTGAGAAGCGTGCAAATTAGTCCGGTACCGGCCAAGCAACTCCTTCTTAGCACTCGATTGTTAGGGTTTCGTTAGCCCCGGTCTTTCCCGCCGCCGGGCACCTCAACCGCGGGCGGCCTCCGGCAGGACGATGGCGAAGACGCTCCCCTGCTCGGGCGTGCTCTCCACCGTGACCCGGCCGCCGTGCGCCTGGACGATGTGCTTGACGATCGCCAGACCGAGGCCGGTCCCGCCGACCTTGCGGCTGCGGGCCTTGTCGACCCGGTAGAAGCGCTCGAAGAGCCTGGCGAGGTGCTCGCGGGGGATGCCGCAGCCCCAGTCCCGCACCTCGATCACCGTTTCTGCCCCCGCATGCCGGACACCGAGCAGCACCCGCCCCCCCTCGTCGCTGTACTTGACCGCGTTGTCGATGAGGTTGACCAGCGCCTGTTCGAGCAGCGGCGGATTGATCGCCGCCAGGACCTCCTCGGGACAGTCGAGGTCGAGGCGGATCGAACGTGCCGCGGCGGTCACCGAGCAGGACTGGACGGCCGCCTCCAGGACGTCGCGCAGGGCGCCGACCCGCAGCGGGATGTCCTGACTTTCCGCGTCCTGCTCGATGCGCGAGAGGGTCAACAGATCGTCGATGATGGCGTTCAGCCGTTCTCCCTGGCGGGCGATGATTTCCAGGAAGCGCCGGGCGGCCTCGGGATCGGCGGCGGCGCCGTCGAGAAGGGTCTCGACGCACCCCTTGATGGCGGTGATCGGTGTTTTCAGTTCGTGGGAGACGTTGGCCACGAAGTCGCGGCGCAGGTTTTCCAGGCGGCGCAGGCGGGTCACGTCGTTGAGGACGATGAGCGCGCCGAGGTCCTTGCCGTCGCTGCCGCGCAGCAGCGTGCCGTGGGCCTGCAGGAAGCGCTCCTGTTGGTCGTGCAGCACCAGGTCGGCCTCGACCGGCTGCCGGCTGGCCAGGGTGCGGGCAACGAAGCGCTGCAGGTCGGCCTTGCGCACCACCTCCTGCAGCCGCCGGCCGAGAACCTGCCCGGAGCGGATACCGAGGAGCGTCTCGGCGGAACGGTTGATGCGCAGGATGCGCTCCTCGGTATCGACCGCCAGCATCCCTTCGACCATGCTGGCCAGCATCGCCTCCTGTTCGTTGCGCTGGTTCTCCACGGTGCGGATGCGGTCGTCGAGCTGGGCCGCCATCTGGTTCATCGCCAGGGCCAGGGCATCGATCTCCCTGGAGCCGCGCAGGGCCAGGCGCTGGGCCAGGTCCCCCTGGGCGAAGCGGGCGGCGCCATGGGTCATCTCCTCCAGGGGACGGCTGATGCGCCGCGACAGCCACAGGCTGACCAGCGCGATGATCACCACCGCCGCCAGGCCGCCGAGGGCGACGCGCAGGTAGAGTTCGTCCAGCGTGGCGCCGATGGCATCGACCGCCACCGCCGCCCGCACCACCCCGGTGATCCGCCCGTCCTCCACGACGGGCACCGCGACGTACATCATGTCGCGCAGCAGGGTCCGGCTGAAACGGGTGGCACCTCCCGCCGCGCCGGCCAGGGCAGCCCGCACCTCGGGGCGGGTGGCGTGATTCTCCATCTTTCGCGGGTCTTCCTGCGAATCGCCGAGCACCTCGCCGTCGGGAAGGATGATCGTAAATCGCGTCGCGGTACGCTCCCCGAGCTCCCGGCAGAGCCGGTTGAGGTGCGCGCCCGAAGCCGGCGTCAAGTGGCCGCGCACCTGTGGTTCGAGGAGGACGGCCCGGGCCTTGAGGCTGTCGGCGGTCTGCTCGTAATAGAAGCTGTGCAGGGTTCGGGAATAGAACCAGGTGAGGGCCGCCAAGGCGACCACGAACACCGCCAGGTAGGTGGGATAGAGCTGCCAGAGCAGCCGCCGGGAACGCATCTATGCGTCCTTGAAGCGGTAGCCGACGCCGCGCACGGTTTCGATGAACTTGCCGCAGGGGCCGAGCTTCTTGCGCAACCCGACGATCTGCACGTCGACCGCCCGGTCGGTGACCGCATAGTCGTCGCCGCGCACCGCGTTGACGATCTGGTAGCGGGTGAAGACCCAGCCCGGGCGGCTGGCGAGAAAATAGAGGACCCGGAATTCGGTAAAGGTCAGCTCGACCGGCGTTCCCTGCACCAGAACCTCGTTGCGGCCGGGGTGAATGGTCAGGTCGCGGAACAGGATGACCTCCTCCCCCTCTTTTTCGCCGGGCTCGGCGGCATGGCGGCGCAGCACCGCCCGAAGACGGGCGATGAGGATGCGCGAGGAGAAGGGTTTGGTCACGTAGTCGTCGGCCCCCAGTTCCAGTCCGGCGACGACATCCGCCTCTTCCCCCTTGGCGGTCATCATCACGATCGGCACCGCGGCGGTCTCCGCCCCGCGCTTCAGCGCCCGGCAGACCTCCAGACCGTCGATTCCCGGCAGCATCAGATCGAGGAGGATCAGCTCCGGCGGCTGGGCCTGGGCGGCCTTCAGTCCCTCCTCGCCGCTGGTGGCGGTACTGACCCGGAAGCCCTCCCGGGCCAGGTTGTAATGGACCAGGGCGAGGATATCCTCCTCGTCTTCGATCACCAGGATATGTTCTTTGGCCATGAATGCTCGTCCCTTCGGTTTACCCCGTGGCTACCGGAAGATTGTTAGGATCGTGTGAGCCCCACCTCATTTCGACAACCTCAGCCGTAGATCAGCACCCCTTTTTTGCTTCGCCCATCACGGCCTCCTCCCCGTTTCAGGTCCGTGGTTTAGTGTAACCCAAAGACCGCCAACCGCAGGTCCGGTTTCTTTCAGACGCCAGTTTTCCGCTATTTCTGAGCTGTCCAGAATGGCGCTAGTTTAAGGTCTTTGTGACGCTGCCGGGGAGTAAACTCGGGACTGTCCCCGGCCTCATCGGGGGCTGTCCCAGATGTTTACGGGCTATGAAACTCGGGTGGTTCGCGCCGCAAAAGCCTGGGACAGCCCCCGTTCGGGGACAGTCCCGGTTTTGCTGCTATCCACCCTTAAACTAGCGCCATTCTGAGCTGTCCATACAAATAGGGAATCCCCGAAGAAAACCGGGGGATTCCCTATTTGTGTGGCGGTAGGCCGGCCAGCATGCCAGGCCCACTGGTGTGATCGGAGATGAAGAAAACCCGTTCCCCGGCCTGGGATCATTCGCCTCGTTGCCGACCGATTCGCGCCGCGTCAAGGGACGGCCGGCCGAAATAGCGGCGTTGCAGCCAGAAGGCCACGTTGACCAGCCCGATCAGCGCGGGGACCTCGACCAGCGGGCCGATGACCGCGGTGAAGGCGACTCCCGAGTTCAGACCGAAGACGGCCACCGCCACCGCGATGGCCAGCTCGAAGTTGTTGCCGGCGGCGGTGAAAGCGACGGTCGCCGTCTTGCTGTAGTCCGCCCCGACTTTGATCCCCATCCAGAAACTGACCAGAAACATCACGACGAAGTAGATCAGCAGCGGAACGGCGATCCGCACCACGTCGAGGGGAATCCGGACGATCAGCTCCCCCTTGAGGCTGAACATCACGACGATGGTGAAGAGGAGGGCGACCAGGGTCAGCGGGCTGATCCTCGGGATGAAGCGCTGCTCGTACCAGTCCCGCCCCCGGGACTTGACCAGGGTGAAGCGGGTCAGCATGCCGGCGACGAAGGGGATGCCGAGGTAGATGGCGACGCTCTTCGCGATCTGGCCGATGGAGACCTGGACGATCGACGCCCGACAGGCCGAACAGCGGCGGCAGGACGGTGACGAAGAACCAGGCGTAGACCGAGTAGAAGAGGACCTGAAAGACCGAGTTGAACGCCACCAGCCCGGCGCAGTACTCGGTGTTGCCTTTGGCCAGCTCGTTCCAGACGATGACCATGGCGATGCAGCGCGCCAGACCGATCATGATCAGGCCGACCATGTACTCCGGGTAGTTGTGCAGAAAGACGATCGCCAGGAAGAACATCAGGATCGGGCCGATCACCCAGTTCTGCAGCAGCGAGATGCCGAGAATGCGCTTGTTGGCAAAGACCTCGCCGAGCTCCTCGTAACGCACCTTGGCCAGCGGCGGGTACATCATCAGGATCAGGCCGATGGCGATCGGCACGTTGGTGGTGCCGACGGAAAAGGCGTTGACCACGTCCTTCACCCCCGGGAAGAGCCAGCCGCCGCCGACGCCGACGAACATCGCCAGGAAAATCCACAGGGTCAGGTAGCGGTCGAGAAAGGAGAGTTTTTTGGTCAGCCGTCCTGTGGTTCCATGGCTATCAGACCCCCTGTTCAGTTGCCAAGTTCGTGGCGGAAAAAATCGCCGAGCTGCTGCGCGGATTTCGTCCCGTACCCGGCGGTAGACATTCAGATCTCCTCTTCGCGTTCCGGTGGCCCTGGGCGGATCGTCGAAGCCCATGTGCAGGCGTTTGACCCCGCCGAAAAAGAGCGGGCACTTCTCGTTGGCGTCGCCGCAGAGGGTGATGACGTAGTCGAAGGCTTGCCCTTCGTAGTTGCCGATGTGGTCGGAGCTGTGGCCGGCGATGTCGATGCCGAGTTCCGCCATCACCTGCACCGCCTTCGGGTTGAGGCCGTGCGGTTCGGTGCCGGCGGAAAAAGCCTCGATCCGTCCGGCAAAATCGTGGTTGATCAAGCCTTCGGCCATCTGGCTGCGGCAGGAGTTGCCGGTACAGAGAAAGAGGACTTTTTTCTTCATCTGCTTTAAACCTTTCCCGCCTTTATTATCCGCATGGGCGGATTTAATAGGCAAAAAAATGGGTCACCTGCAAGCCCCCTGTCTCAATGGCGGTCCCCCGCTCCCGCAGGGCGGCCAAGTCCTTGCCCGCCTGGGGAAGTTCGTCGAACCGGCTGCCGAGCAGCGCCAGCAGGGCACCCTCAAAGGGGGTACCGTCGGTCGTCAGCCGGTAGAACATCCAGACCCCCTGGCGGCGATCCTCGACCAGCCCGGCGTTGCGCAGATAGGCCAGATGCCGGGAGACGGTCGACTGCGGCAGTTCGAGAATGGCCATCAGGTCGCAGACGCAGAGTTCCCCTTCCCGGAGCAGGGCCAGGATGCGCAGGCGGGTTTCGTCGGAGAGGGCCTTGAACAGACGAGCGGTCGTTTTCATGCGGAAAACATATCCGCATAGGCGGATGAAGTCAACCGTTCAACTTAAATTGGCCAAGATGAATTCGGGCACGAAGTGGTGCCCTTACGAGTTGAATCTACCCCCTATTGGACTTTCTCTTGGAGCGGATAAGCGGAAGTAGAAAATCACCAAGGAACATCCCCCGTAGACAGCCTCGTAGCCGTCCCTTTTCCATTCGGCTATCCGTGATTTTGACTTCAGGAAAGATTCCGGTTTACGCGCTCTAAGGGGTCCTGGCGGTAGTACTGACGGAGGATTCGATAGAGGTCGGGGGCGTGCTCCTGGAGAGCAAGCGGGCGATCGAAAAACTCCTCCGTAGCCACAGCAAAGAATTCGGCCTCATTGGTTGCGGCATAGGCGTTCAGGAAGGTTTTGTGCCCCCTTTCGGCCAGGCTGCGTAATCGCAGGAATTCCCGTGAGCAGACGGACATCCATTCGGCCAGTTGCTCGCGGTCGGCCAGTGGCGGGGTGCCGTCGGCAGCGCCGTCAAGCATGTCGAGCTTGTGGGCGAATTCGTGGTAAACCACGTTATGTCCTTGCGCGGGGTGGCGCGCACCATGAAGGACGGCGTCCCATACGAGGATCACCGGCCCCTGGGCGAAAGCCTGGCCCAGGATGGGAACTGGCGCCTCCAGCGGACCGCTGACACTCTCGAAAAACCCAATCTTTCGCTCGGGAGGCACGACTGTCGAAGGGTAGACCAGGATCGATTCCACATTGCGGTAGTAGTCGTGGGGGAGTCCCAGTTGCAGCAGGCAGGCCTGGGCCGCGATGGTAACGCGGATCTCGTCGGTGAGGTCGAGACCGCCACACCCCTCCCAGTGCTTCTCCTCCAGAAAGACCTGCATCATCGCGCACAGTTCGGTACGCTCTGCGCCCTCGAGCATGCCGTAGTGGACTACATTCGCGCGCAGAATAGCCTCCCACTCAGAAGGAAACGGGCGTTTTCGCAGTTCTTCGCGGTTATGGTCGCGGATCCAGTGGAACATGGGTTACATCCTTAGGTCATTGGATGGCAGGCGGCGGGTTCAATGACCAAGTGCAAAAGGCGCAGCAGGGACGTTGCCTTGAAACTAAAGGCGGAATAGGACGATCTAGGGAGCAGTTCATTTGCTGATTAAATGCCGACTTAGTCAACGAAATCAACAATGTCGCCTTGTTCCCTCAAACGGCGCACCCGTTTGCCCGCAGGCAGAAGGCGGTGATTCCGACTCGGCAGTATCAGACAGTTGTGGATCTGGCACTCCCGGGGAACTTTCAGAGCAGCAACTTCCAAAGCCTGGCTACCACGCCGCGATAAATAACCGAAAGCTCGCGTTTATCGGCTCAGGACAGCTAAAGCGCTAGGAGAACCTTGCCTCGCTTTGGGGCGATAAGGCGATTGTACCGCTCAGATTCTTTTCGGGCCTGTTGCAGCCACTCCGAAAGCAAATATAACAAAGTTCTGCCGCGCCTGATCAAGTGATTTAGCAGCTACAGGCCAAGGGTGTATTACATCGTGTACCGCAACAATTGGCACTCGGAGAGTTACGAAAAGTGCAATGACGCTGAAAAATCATTTGAAGAATTTCTTGATCATGATTCATCTTGCCAACTGAGGAAACTAGGGACACTTCCCGTATTTCTTCCGCGGCCGCGCCTTTCCGTTTTCAAACTCTCTCACAAAAACACTCGATAGTCGGAGACATTTAGCGCCTCGGCAAGCTTGCGAGCGCGTTCCTTGCCAATGGGGCGCTTGCCGCTCTCCATCTCCGAGATGTGCCGCTGCGGGATGCCGGTGCGTGCGGCAAGCTCCCGCTGGGTCATCCCTTCCCGGGCGCGGGCGCCTCGCAGGGCGGAGCCGAGGGGGTTGATGGCGTATTCCGGGAAAGCCTCGGCAATAGTGACTGATTCGCCGGCCTCGTGCAGTCCAAGGCTCTTCGCCACCCGGCGCAGCTCCCGAATCTTTTCGCGGGCACCGATGAAGCGCGCTTCTGCGATTTGCTCAGTAGGGTGCTTTTTCGTGGGTCCCAACATAGGTAATCTCCACCAGTCGAATTTCACCGCCCTGTTCTTCCCAGACGGCCACATAGGTCGGGTTGCCTTTCTTGAGGTGACAATGATGACGCTTCGGACCGAGCTTCCCATAGTTGGGCCAATCACCGCGAACGGGTCCGCACCGGGCAATTTCATGGACCAGATACAGCAGTGCGGACTGGACCTGCTGCGGCAACTTGGTCTTTTGCTTGTCCGCCTTTCGCGACAGCGTCACTGTCCACGACATACAATATACCTTTTTTGAGTATCATGACAATCGCATTTCATCTCTCCCCCTTAACCCTCCAGCAGATGATTCCTCCGGGGTCCTCAAGCTGCCAAGTTCAGGGCTACTTCTCAAGGCCAACAATGGAGTTGGCACCTTGGGCAATAGACTGGACCTGAACGCAAAAAGCCGTCCCCCGGAGTTCACTCCGGCCGAACGGCTTTGACTTCCGAATGAAAATTTCCCCTCGCCACCAGCTCTCCCCCTGCCACGCCAATCCAATCCCCCACCCGGAAAACGGGCTTCCCCTGAATACCGGCAATCGTCCACAAATGTCAAACAATTTCAAAGGAATTCCCAGACGTGGAACCAGCGCTGGTTCTCGATCGATAGCCCCCACCGGCGGCCCGGTCCCGCGCCCCCTCCCCCGGCAGCCCTTCCTTCAGCGGGCGTTGCGGCCCTCGACGCTGTAGGCAAACATCGGAATGTAGATCAACGTCAGAATCGTGCCGACCAGCAGCCCGCCGATGGCGACGTCGGCCAGGGGCGAAAGGCGCTCCAGCCCGACCGCCCATTCGAAGGCGATGGGGATCATGCCGGCGATGGTGCCGAAGGCGGTCATCAGAACCGGTCGAAACCTGACGCGCACGCTCTCCATGGCGGACTCGAAGGGGGGTTCGCCCTTTTTGCGGTGCTGTTGGTAGAAATCGATCAGCAGCACCGAGTTCTTGATGATGATGCCGAACAGCAGCATGATGCCGACCAGGCTCGGCATGCAGCTCGGTTTGTTGAAGATCAGCATCCCCCAGGAAGCGCCGATCATCGCCAGCGGCAACACCAGGATCATGACGATCGACATGCGCACCGACTGGTAGATGGCGATCAGCGCCAGCAGCAGCAGCACCACGCCGATGCCGATCGCCTTGATCATGCGGGCGAAGGTGTCCTTCATCTGCTTCATGTCGCCTTCCTGATGGACCTCCACCCCCGTTAAATTGACGGTTTTCAGGGCGCGCTCCGTATCCCCGGTCAAGGTCGAGATGGCACGCTTGGCGCGGTAACCGCTGACGTCCACCGAGTAGAGCAGCTGGTTGCGTTCGATCTTGTTGGCGGTCAGCCGATAACGGACTTTCGCCAGGGCTTCGAGCGGCACCGGTCCCTTGGCGGTCTGGATCGGGATCAGCCGCAAGTCCTGCAAATTCTTGTCAAACGGCCGATTGAAGTAGAGCCGGACGAACTGGGTCTGCATGGTGACCAGATTGCCGCTCAGGGTGACCGGAATGCCTGCCAGCGGCAGCTGCGCGGCGATCTGCACCGGGGTCATGCCGTAGGCCAGGGCGCGATTGCTGTCGATATCAAGCTCGGCTTCGGTAAAGTCCCGGTCCCAGCTGGTGCCGATCGAGGTCAGCCCCTTGACCTGTTGCATGGCCGCAGCCGCCTTGTGACTGGCGTCGGGCAGCAGGTTGTAGTCTTCGGCCTGCAGCTGCACGTTGACCGGCGCCTTGATGCTGGAGAGCGGCGTGGCGCCGAAATCGTAAACGTCGACGGCTTTGACATTCTGCAGCGCGGCCAGTTTGTGGCGGAAGCGATCCTCCAGCTGCCAGATCGTCGCCTTGCGATGGAAACGATCGACGCAGTTGATGGTCATGACCGTCTCGGTCGGCAGGGAGCCCGAGCCGAGGGAGAGCACGCCCGGCTCGCTGCCGAAGCTGACCGAACTCATTTCGACCTCGGGCTGTTGGTGCAGCCAGGCGAGAAAGGGCGCAATCCGTTTTTCGGCCGTCTCGACGGTTTCGTTGGCGCTGAATTTGACATGGGCCTTGATGATGCCGGTATCCATCGGCGGCATCAGGTCGCGGCCGATCACCGGCATGATGCCGCGCACGCTCACGGCCAAAAGGGCCACCACCGCCAGGGTCATCAGCGTGCGGCGCAGGCGCGAATGGCCCCCCGCCGAAAATTTCAGGAGCGCCAGGTAGGGTTGCACCAGCCGTCCAAAGGTCTTTTGATAGAGGCGCTCCAACCAGAGTTCGAGGCGCACCTTGCTGGTCCCGTTGCGGTAGAGATAGAAGGAGATCGCCGGGATAAAGGTGATCGACAGAAAATAGGAGACCAAAAGGGCAATGATCAGAGTCGAAATCAGCGGTCGGAAGATCTGCTGCGGGAAGTCGCCGGCAAACAGAAACGGGAACATGATGGCGATGGTCGCCACGGTTCCGGCAAAGACCGGGGCGATGACCTCTTGGGTGCCGTGAACGATGGCGGTCTGCAGGTCTTCCTTGAGTTCGCTCAGATGGCGTTCGATATTCTCCAGCACCACCACGGCGTCATCGACCAGCATCCCCAGCGCGAGGATAATGGCGGTGTAAATGATCAGGTTCAGTTCGCCGCCGAACATCCAGATGATGGCGATGGTGGCGAAAAAGACCATCGGAATCGAGGCCAGCGCCGCGGCCACCGCCCGCAGGTTGCCCAGAAACAGCAGGATCACCAGCAGGGTGAAGATGATCGCGTCGCGCAGCGCGTCGAGCATGTTGGTGTTGGCGGTCTGGATCAGGGTGTGCTGGGTGTCGGAGAGCTCAAACCGGATATTGGGATAGCGGGCCTTGAGTTTTTCGATCTCGGCCCGAGCGGCGTTGCTGGTCGAGAGGACCGAGCCGCCGGGAGCGCGTTGGATCGCCAGGGCGATTGCCTGTTTGCCGTTGCCGAGATAGCCGGAGAAGCGCCGTTGGTGCTCCCAGGTGACGGTGGCGATATCGCCCAGGGTGACGTTGGGGGCCACCGGCAGGCGTTGCAGATCTTCGATGCGGTCGCGCTCGCCGTAGTAGGTGACGGTGAAGAAGGAATCGTCCCCCTTGCTGAAGCCAAGGGGCAGGTCGCGGTCGAGGGCGCGGATGGTCCCGGCAATCTTATCCAGGGCGATGCCGTGGGCTTTGGCCGCGAACGGGTCGATGTTGATGTTGATGGCGCTTTGGAAACCGCCGAAGACCTCGACATTGCCGACCTGGGGATTGCGCAGCAGGGCCGGCTTGATATCGCTGACCACCAGCTTGCGGATGGTGTCGATATCCATGCTGGAATTGGCGGGCGACAGGGCGAAGACATCGACCGGCAAAATGAAGGAACCGGCAGTGTAGATCGAGGGGTTGACCCCGTCCGGCAGTTTGCCGCGCACCTTGTTGATGGCGTTGTTGACATCGACCGCCGCCGCGTCGAGCCCCTTTTTATACTCGAACTCGGCGGTCACGATCGACATCCCGGCAATATTGGTCGAACTGACCTTGCGGATCAGCGCCAGGGTCGAAACCTCCTGCTCCACCGGTTTCGAGACCGTTGCGGCGACCACGCTGGGGGTGGCGCCGGGGACCTGGCTGATGACGATCACGGTCGGCCGGTCGCTGTCGGGAAAGAGATTTTTCGGCATGACGATCAGGCCGTAGACCCCGAGGACAAAGAGCCCGGCGATCACGCTGTAGAGCAGATAGGGCCGTTTATGGAAAAATTCAAACATGGTCTTGCTCCCCGGTCAGACGTCGCTACGGCTGAGGATTTTAACCGGTGCCCCGGAGGTGGCGCGCAGCAGGATATCCGGCTTGGCCAGCAGCAGGGTCTTGCCGCTCAGATCTTCCTCGACCATGACCCCTTCGCTGCCGCGGCGGATCACCGTCACCGGGGTTTTGCGGACCTTGCCATCGGCATAAATCAGCACGCTGGTGATGCCCTGGGTGGTGAGCAGCACGTCGTTGGGCAGCAGCACCCCGGTACCGGAGTAGAGCACCAAATCCACATTGAGAAATTCCCCTTCGACCAGGGAACCGCCGACGGGCAAGGCGGCGCGGTATTCGCGCAGGCCGCTGGCCCCCGCCTGATTTTTGGCGGTCAGCGGGTATTGCCTGCCTGCATACGCGATGGCCGAAGCCTGCAGGTCGGACGGCAGCTTGAGATCAAGATACAGGCCCTGATCCGCTGCGATCTTCAGGAGAGGCTTGCCCGGCACGGCCAGGTCGCCGACCATGGCCAGACGGGCGCTCAAGGTGCCGCTGACCGGCGCCGTCAGGCGGGTGTAGCTGAGTTGGGTGGCGATGGCTTTTTCGCTCTGCCGCACTTCGTCCACACTCGACTTCAACATGGCGATGCCGCTGCTGGCGCTTTGCACCTGAGCCTTGAGTTGGGCGATGGTGGTTTCTTCCCGCTGGTACTCTTCGATCGAAGCGCCCTTTACATCGAGCAACTCCTTGGTGCGGGCGTGGCTTTCGAGGGCATTCTGCACGGCGGCCTCGGCCGCCTTGAGGTTTTGCCGCTTGGCGTCGAGATCGAAACCGAGGCTTTCGCGTTTGAGCCGCAGGCTTTCCTGCTGGGCGCGCAGTTCACGGTCGTCGATCTGCAGCAGCAGGTCGCCCTGTTTGACGGGCGCGCCCTCCTGCTTATAGAGCTTGAGAATGCGCCCGCTGATCTTGGTGGCGAGGAGGGTGGAACGGTCCGAGGAGACGACGCCCATCGCCGGCAGGGTCAGGGTGATCGCTCGCGGCTGGACCTCCAGCGCCTCCACCACCACCGGCAGCACCGTAGCCACCGGCGCCTTGGCCAGCTCAGCCTTGCGGGTTTTCAGCAGGACGATGCCACTGCCCGCCACCAGCAGGAGAATCAGCATCAGAATCAGTTTCTTTTTCATTGGACAACTCCTGTCAGCTCGTCACCGTAGAGCACCGCCTGTCGACTGATGATCTGCCAGCGATCAACCTCGGTTCGATTCAGGGCGGCCTCGGCATCGAGAACCCGGGTTTCGAAGCGTAAATATTCTTCGGTGGTCATGCGGCCGTTGCGGTAGGCGACCTTGGCAATGGCGAGCAGACGGCGGTCGTTTTCGAGACTGGTCCGGGCGAGTTTGCTCGATTGCTCCACCACGGGCAGCTGCCGCTTCAGGGTGTCGGCCTCTGCCGCCAGATCGAGGCGCAACTGGGCGAGCTGTTGTTTCTGTTGTTGCAGCCGGATGCGCGCCTGATCGATCGAACTGCCCAGTTGGCGATCGAACAGCGGGACCGAGAGCACCAGGCCGACATAGTTATAGCTGCGCTCGATGGATCGGCCGGTGTTGTAGGCCTCACCCCTATTTTCCGAAATCGTCCCCTCCAGCCGGAGGCTGGGATAATGCCGATCCCAGGCTTGCTGCAGTTCTTTTTCACTGGCGGCCACCTTGGCCTGCTGCTCGGTTTGACGCAGGTATTGACCTTCCACCACCGGGCGTTTCAAGGCGAGGGGAATAAAATGGTCGAGCTGGATTCCGGTCAATTGGTTCAACTGACGGATCAGGGCGATGGCTTGCCGCTGCACATCGTTGCGTTGCATGTGCAGATCGTTGAGGGTTGTCTCTACCTTGAGCAGTTCCGATTCCGGGGTGCGCCCGTTATCGACCGCGAGTTGCAGGTCGGCCCTGGTTTTACGCAAGGATTCGATGCGCGCGGCGATGGCGGTGTCGAGGTGGCTGGTAAAGGCCAGGGACGCATCCAGAGAGACCACCGCCGCCTGGCGGGTGACCAGTGTGAGCTGGTACCCGACCTTGCTGGCCCGTTGCAGCTGTTTGATCTGGTCGGCCAGCGAGTAGAGGCTTTTGACAAACAGGGGCATTTCCGCCTTCAGCCCATAGCGGGTGATGTTTTCGGAAAAGGGGATCGACTCGCCAGCGGCGATATCGACTTCGGTCGGCGGCATCGGCCGCAGGTTGGTCGGGGAGCTGTAGCAGGTATAGCTGCCGAAGGCCGAGAGCCTGGGATACAGCTCGGCGTGCGCTTGGTCAAGCCGCACTTGCGCCGAGCGTACCCCCAGTTCGCTGGCCGCAACGGCCGGCTGCCGGGCGACCGCTTCCAGCAGGTCGGCGATGCTCGGTTCCGCGGCCAGCGCCGGCAGCCCCCAGAGCAGCAGCAGGAGTAAAAATGGCAGCTTTTTTTTCACGGCGGATCTCCTCTACCTGTCTTTGGGCCGCTTTTGGGGATGAAGATCGCAACAGAACCGCAGAAGGTCACGGCGAAAGACCACGCGGTGGAAAAGTGATCGGATTTCGCCATGCTCTCTCCCATTCTGCAGCTCTGTTGCGACCTCTATCCGAACAACTGCAGCCCCAGTTTTAAAGCCAGCAGCAGCAACAGCCCGCCGAGAAACTTTTTGACGGTGCCGGGCTTGAGTCTGGCGTGCATCACTATGGTTCCCAGACTGCCCCCGAAGTAAGCGGCCGCCGCCGCCGGAATCATCAGCCACAGATCCGCGTGCCCCATAGCCAGGTAGGCGAGCAGGCCGCTCAGCGAGGAGAAGGGGACGACGAAGGCGGTAATGACCGCGACCTTTTTCGGGTTGAAACCGAGCAGGATCAAGAGCGGCGCGATCAGCCCGCCGCCGCCCACCCCGAGCAGGCCCGAGAGGTAGCCGGCGACCGCGCCGATCAGGGCCGGGGCCAAGAGCGGCCGGTCGTCCCGATACTGGCCCTCGAAGCGGCCGGCGCGGAAGAAGATCAGCATCAGCCCGGAAAAGACCAGAAACAGGGCGAAGACCGCCAGCACCGCCGGCTTGGGAATCCAGTGGCTCGACCAGGCACCGACCGGGGCGAGCACAAACGAGCTGACGATGATCGGCACGCCGAGCCGGAAATCGAGCCGTTTTGCGCGAATATTGCCGACACTCGCCCCGGTCATGCTCAGGGTGTTGACCAGCAGCCCGGTCGGCTTGGCGACCATCAGCGGCAGCCCGAGCCAGTGGAGCGCCGGCACCAGGGCGACGGCCGAGCCGATGCCACCGAGGGCGAAGAGAAAGCTCAGTCCGAAGGCGAGCAGGGAGACGATCAACCATTCATTCATCGTTGTCCCCAAAACCTACGCTTGGTGTTTTCGCCAACTTCCAGAGCAAAAAAATCGGGGCGATTAGGTGTGCCACAGGTCAATCCTGGCCTTGGGCCTGCTGGCGATACTTCCCCGTCAGACAGGTGCCGACTTCGAACTGCAGGGTCACATGGTTGATGCCGAACCGCTCGTACAACAGGTTTTCGATCGCTTCGGCGAGGGGTCCGGTTTCCTGGAGGGTCTCAAGTTCGGTATTGACATGCGCCTCGAAATGGAGATCGTCATCGTCCACCCGCCAGAGGTGGATGTGATGGACATTGCAGATCCCGGCTAGTTCCTCCAGCGTCGCCTGCAGCTCATCCAAAGAGATCGACCCCGGCACCTTGAGCATCAGGACGTCGATGGCGGCCAGCAGGATCTTCCAGCTCTCCCAGCCGACATAGACGGCGATCAGCAGGCTCAGCACCGGGTCGACCCAGAACTGGTGGAAGAACCGGATGGCCAGCGCGCCGAGAATCACCGCCACACTGGAGACGGCATCCGAGAGCAGATGCAGGTAGGCCGAACGGATGTTCAGGTTGCTTTGCGCGCCGCGGTGCAGCAGCCAGGTGCCGATCAGGTTGGCCGCCAGGCCGATACTGGCGACGGTCAGCATCAAGCTGCCGTCGACGACCTGCGGATGTTGCAGTTTGGTCACCGCTTCGCGCACCAGGTAGACGGCAATCGCCAGCAGCACCCCGGAGTTGAGGATCGCGGCCAGGACCTGGGCGCGCTTGAGGCCGAAGGTGTACCGGTCGTTTCTCGGCCTCTGGCTCAAACGCAGAGCGGCGTAGCTGACGATGATGGCGATGCCGTCGCTGAAATTGTGCAGCGCGTCGGAGATCAGCGACAGGCTGCCGGACATCACACCGCCAACGACTTCGACCAGGGTGATGGTGAAGTTGAGCAGCATGGTCACGACCATCCGGGCCCCGGAAGTTTCGCCCTGGTCGTGATGATGGTGTTCCGCCATGGTTTTCAGCCCCGGCAGGGGATGCAGAGCGGCCCGCCCGGCGACTCCTGCAGCTTGTTGACGAAGGTCAGCTCCCCGCATTTGGCGCAGGGCCGCGCTTCGAACTCCGCCTTGCCCCGGGACACCTCGACCTGCTGCACCGGGCCGATGCTCAGGAACATCTCTTCCGGCAGATTCAGGACCTTGTCGACCAGCGGGTCGGCGATGGCGGCCGGGACGTCCTGGGGCGGGACGCCGGCCTTGCGCTGCTGGACGAAGGGGGACTGAAGCGCCTGGGCGAAGAATTCCGGCTTCAGCGAGACCCGCACCGCCCGTCCGGTCCTGGCGTCGATCAGGGTGAAGGCCATCTTGTTGTAGTAGAGCTTCTTGATGTTCGATTTGCCGTAGGTGCAGCCGGTGGCGGTCATGATGCCGTCGAGAAAGCAGCCGGCGGCGTGGCCTTCGCCGGTCTCGGCCAAGACCCGCAACTCCTTGTCCTGCGAGCGCTCGACACCGAGGGCGTTCATGGCCGCCAGTCCGGCCCGCAGGCCCATCGGCATGGCCGGGCATTTGTGGCCGTGGAATTTCAGGCCCGTTTCCAGAATTTCTTCGAAAGTCGTCATGGGCTTTCTCCCTTTCGGTTTGAGGAGCCTCTTGTTGTGGACCTGAACGCCCCGGCGTCAGGCGTAGGTGCTGTAAATTAACCACCCACCACCGGAAATAACCAGAATACCGCAGATTTTTTTGACGATCAGCGCGCCCCTGGAGCGCTCGTTCCAGTCGAGATAGCGCTGGACCACTTCGGTGAAGGTGCCGGCCAGAACGATCAGCGCGCAGTGGCCGAGACCGTAGGCCAACAGCAGCGAGGTCGCGTACACCGGGCTGGCGGCCGCCCGGTTGAAGACGACAGCAAGCATCGGCGCCATGTAGGCAAAGGTGCAGGGGCCGAGGGCGACGCCGAAGATCAGCCCGAGCAGCAACGCGGCCAGCATCCCTTTGCGGGCGATGCCCGACCCGCCCCGGGGCCGACCAGGGCATGGGCAAAAAGTCGAGCAGGTGCAGTCCGACCAGGAACAAGACCGCCGCCACCAGGTACGTCCCCCAGGCACCGACATCGCCCAGCATGCGCCCCGCCGCCGCCGTGGCCGCGCCGATGGCGGCGATGGTGATGAGGATGCCGACGGCAAACAGACTGGAGATGACGAAGGCGCGCCGGGTCGGCATCCGCCCCTGGCCGTCGATGAAGCCGACGATGAGGGGAATGCTCGCCAGATGACAGGGGGAGAGGAGCACGCTCAGCATGCCCCAGGCGAAAGAAGCGGTCAGGGCCAGCAGCGGGGCGCCGGTGACGGCATGGGTCAGGGCGATAAAGAGCGATTCCATGACGGTTGCCCGATCAGTTGTCGAAGTCGTAGCCCAACTCCCGCCACTTGGCGAGAATGTCCTCCCGGGAGATGAAGCCCTGGTGGCGGTACAGTTCCTGGCCGGTGGGGGAGAAGAAGATCTGCGTGGGAATCATCCGCACCCCGTAGGGTTCGGCCTGGTCCTGATGCTTCCAGACATCGATGAACTCCACTTGCAGTTTGCCGGCATGGCTGGTTTTCAGCGCGTCCAGAATCGGCGCCATCATCCGGCAGGGGATGCACTTGTCGGCACCCAGGTCGAGCAGGCGCGGCAGGGGGGCCAGCTCGGCGGGCAACGCCGACGTGGGCAGCATCAGCAGTAGAAAAGTGACAAGAGCAAGCAAGCGGCGGATCGACATCGGACACCTTCCCGAAGAGCGGCTGTTAACGCAGCAGTTTCTTGATCTGGTCGGCCTTGAGCACCTTGCCCTGGGACACCACCTTGCCGTCGATGGCCAGCCCCGGCGTGGTCATCACCCCGAACTGCATGATCTCGTTGATGGCGGTCACCTTTTCGAACTCCACCTCTTCGCCCAGCGCCTGGGCGGCCTCCTTGGCGTTGGCGGCCAGTTCGTTGCATTTGGCACAGCCGGTGCCGAGAATCTGGATCTTTTTCATGCGTTTTCTCCTTTTGGTTTGTAGGGGCACGGCATGCCGTGCCACGCGTTAAAACAGCGCCCCGTAAAACAGTCCGGAAAGCGTCGCCATGACAATCACCAGCGAGACGAAGACCACGGTTTTTTTCGTCCCCATCACCGAGCGGATCACCAGCATGTTGGGCAGGCACAGGGCCGGTCCGGCGAGCAGCAGCGCCAGCGCCGGCCCCTTGCCCATGCCGGCGCCGAGCAGCCCCTGCAGGATCGGCACCTCGGTCAGGGTGGCGAAATACATGAAGGCCCCGACCACCGAGGCGAAGAGATTGGCCCCCAGCGAATTGCCGCCGACCAGCGCCGGCGATCCAGGCCGAGGGGATCAGCCCTTCGTGGCCGGGACGGCCGAGGAGCGCCCCGGCGATCAGCACGCCCCAGAAGAGGAGCGGCAGGATCTTCTTGGCGAAATCCCAGCTGGTGGCGAACCACTCCCCCAGCTCCCCGTCTTCGTCGTCGCTGGTGGCAGCGTCAGGGTGGAGAGGCCGATGGTCCCGGCGACGAAGGGAAGTGCCGGATGCTCCGGGACGGCAAAGGCCAGAACGACCGCCGGCGCCGCCGCGACCAGCATCTGCCACTTGACCGACCTGGAACCAGGCCACCAGCATCCAGGCCAGGGCCAGGGCGAAGCAGCCGGTGATCAGCCACTTGGCGGCGTAGATCGCCTGCCACAGGCCGACCGGCTCGGCCGGTTTGCCCCAGTTGGCAAAGACCAGGATGCCGACCATGCTGGCGAAATAGAGCGCCGTCTGCCACAGCGGACGGCTCACCTCCGGCTCCGGCAGGCCGGCGGCCGCCTCGACCTTGGCCAGCTCCTCCTGGCGGAAGAAGAGATGCATGAGGAGGCCGATGATCACCGCAAAACTGATGGCGCCGACGGCCCGGGCGATCCCCATCTCCGGGCCGAGCACCGCTGCGGTCAGGACGATGGCGAGGATATTGATCGCCGGGCCGGAATAGAGAAAGGCGCAGGCCGGCCCCAGCCCCGCGCCCATGCGGTAGATGCCGGCGAAAAGCGGCAGGATGGTGCAGGAGCAGACGGCGAGGATCGTCCCGGAGACGGAGGCTACCCCATAGGCGAGCATCTTGTTCGCCTTCGGCCCCAGATACTTCATGACCGCCGCCTGGCTGACGAAGACGCCGACCGCCCCGGCAATGAAAAAGGCCGGCACCAGACAGAGCAGCACATGCTCCTGGGCGTACCATTTCGCCAGGTAGAGCGCCTCCCAGAGGGCGTTTTCCACCCGCGGCGAGCGCTGCAGCAGATCCACCGGAAGGTAGTAGCAGGCGATAAAGACGGCGACGATCGCCGCCAGCGGTTTCCATTCCCTCGACCAGTTCATCGAACATTCCCTTGATTAGAAATTTCTTTTTGGCAATATGGCCAAATACCTGGGTAAAAAAAGGGGCTACTTTCCCATTGCCGGCAGCAGTGCCGATTGCTCCTTGGCCTGCGCTTCCAGCACCGACTCCACGCAGCCGAAGAAGTTGAGAATGCAGGGGACGCGCAGCCGATAGAAGACCTGGTTGCCGCGCTTGTCGTCAAAAACGATGCCGGCCTGCTTGAGGACCGTCAAATGCTTGGAGACGGTGGAGACATCGGCGCCGATCATCGCCGTCAGGTCGCAGACGCAGCGCTCTTCCTTCGCCAGCTCCTCGATAATGAGCAGCCGGCTCGGGTGGGCCATGGCCTTGAGCACCCGGGCGCGGGCTTCGAGATGGTTTCTGCGCTTGCTATCCATGCCGCCGTCCCTTTCGATATTTGGCAATATAGCCAAATAGCCAAGAATGTCAAGTCCGGATTTTGAACGCTTTCCCGCCCTGGCACGGAACAAAACCGCGACCGTCTCTTGCAAATCCCGCCGTTTGATTTTTAGTTTCAACAGGGCTTTAAAATCGTCCCTCAAGCCAGGAAGACAGTCATGAATGAATTCCTTTGGGCGGCGGCCGAACCTGCCGGCCGCCTGGATGAACTGACCACCGCCGATCCGGCGCGCAAGGACCTCCCGCTGCGCCGGGATGTGCGCTGCCTGGGGCTGCTGCTGGGAACGGTGCTGCGGGAGCAGGCGGGGGAGAGGCTCTTTGCCCTGGAGGAAGAGCTGCGCCAGCTGGCGATCCGCCACCGGGAACTGGCCGAGGCGCAGGGCGTCACCACCCTGGCGCCGGCCGGCGAGGCGCAGCTGCAGGAGCGGGCGCTGGAACTGCTGCGGGCTCTCAGCCTGGCCGACTGCCACCAGATCGTCAAGGCCTTCAGCAACTTCTTCGAGCTGACCAATCTCGCCGAAACCAACCACCGCAAGCGGCGCCTGCGCGCCGCGCAGCTGGCGGGCAGCGACAAGCCGGGGTCGCTGCTGGGCACCCTGCAGCGTTTGCAGGCCGCCGGGGTGGACGGCCCGGCGGCCCTGGAGCTGCTGGGCCGGGTGGAGATCGTCCCGGTCTTCACCGCCCATCCGACCGAAGTCGCCCGGCGCGTGGTGCTGATCAAGCGCCGCCGCATCGCCGCCCTCCTCGCCGGGTTCGACCGCCTCCCCTGCGACCCGGCCGCCGCCCTGGCCGACCAGGAGGCGATCCTCGCCACGATCACCGCCCTCTGGCAGAGCGACGAGGTCCGCCGGCAGCGGCCGACGATCCAGGACGAAATCCGCATGGGTCTCGACCACTATGAGCAGGCGCTCCTGCCGCCCCTGCCCGGGCTCTATCGGGATCTGGCCGCCGCCTTCTCCGCGGTTTACGGCCTGGAGCTGGAGCCGGCGCAGCTGCCGCAGGTGATCCGCTTCGGCTCCTGGATCGGCGGCGACCGCGACGGCAACCCCTTCGTCACCCCGGCGGCGACCCGCGAAGCCCTGCTGGCGGCCCGGGAACTGCTTCTCGACCACTACCTGGGACGCCTCGACGAGTTGCTCGGCCTGCTCACCTCCTCGGTCGGCCGGGTCGCCCCGGACCCGCCCCTGGAGGAGGCCCTGACCGCCGGTCTGCAGGACCTGCCGGCCGCCGATCCCGCGGTGACCCGCTATCCGGAGTGCGAAACCGGGCGCCGCTTCCTGGCCCTGCTCCGCTACCGGCTGCGCCTCGCCCGCCACACCCCCGGGGCCGCGGGCGCCTGCCGCCCCGCCGAATTCGCCGCCGGGCTGCAGCTGCTGCGCGACAGCCTGGCTCGCAGCGGCGGCCTGCGGCTGGCCCGGGTCCATCTCGATCCGCTCTGCGCCTGGTGCAGACCTGCGGCTTCCACCTGCAGACCCTCGATATCCGCCAGCACGCCGAGGTCCATGCCAGGGCCGTGGCCGAGCTGGCCGCCGGCAGCCAGGCCGGCGGCCTGCCGCCGCGCCCCGCGGCCGATACCCGAAAGCTGCTCGAGACCCTGCGCACCCTGGCGCTGCTGAAGCAAGAGTTTCCGGCTCCGGCGCTGCGCAGCTATGTCATCAGCGGTGCCCGCAGCGCCCGCGACGTCCTCGACCTGGTCTGGCTGCTGGAGCTGTGCGGGGTGCCGGTGGCGGCCGGGCCCGACGGCAGCGACCCGGGGCTGATGCCGGTGCCGCTGTTCGAGTACATCGAGGATCTGCGCCGGGCCCCCGAAACCTGCCGGGAGCTCTGGACCCTGCCCGCTTACCGCCCCTACCTCGACTCCTGGGGGCGGCGCCAGGAGGTGATGCTCGGCTATTCCGACTCCAACAAGGACGGCGGCATGCTGACCAGCACCTGGGAACTCTACAAGGCGCACCGCGCCCTCCACGCCGTCGCCGCCGAATGCGGGGTGACGCTGCAGCTCTTCCACGGCCGCGGCGGCACCGTCGGCCGCGGCGGCGGCCCCACCAACCGGGCCATCGTCGCCCAGCCGCCGGGGGCCTTCAGCGGCAGCCTGAAGATCACCGAGCAGGGAGAGGTGATCAACTTCAAGTACGCCGACCCGGTGCTCGCCGGACGCAACCTGGAACTGATGGTCGCCGCCGCCCTCGAGGCCTTGGCCGGAGAACAGCTCGGCCGGCAGCCGTTGTCCGAGGAATGGGAAACGGCCCTGGAGGAACTGTCCCACCTCGCCTACGGCGTCTATCGCGAAAAGATCGCCGAAAACCCCGACATCCTGACCTATTTCGAGCAGGCCACCCCGGTGCGCGACTTCGAACTGGCCCGGATCGGCTCGCGCCCGGCCAAGCGCCGCGAGACCCGCGGGCTGGAGGACTTGCGCGCCATCCCTTGGGGGTTCGGCTGGATTCAGAGCCGCCACGGCATCCCCGGCTGGTTCGGCGTCGGTTACGCCCTCGAATGCTACGCCGAGCGCGGCGAGGCGGAACTGCACCCGACTGCAGACCATGGCCCGCAGCCTCCCCCTCTTCGCCGACCTGCTGCGCAACGTCGAGCTGGCCCTGACCAAGGTCGACCTCCCCCTCGCCCGGCGCTATGCCGGACTGGTCCAGGACGGCGCGCTGCGCGAGCGGGTCTTCGAACTGATCTTCGGCGAGTTCCGCCGCACGGTGCGCCTGCTGCTGCAGGTCACCGGCCAGGCGCGGCTGCTCGATCGCCAGCCCGACCTGGCCCGCTCGCTGCGGCTGCGCAATCCCTATGTCGACCCCTTGAGCCTGATCCAGATCGAGCTGCTGCACCGCCGCCAGCGCGGCGAGGGCGGCCCGCAACTCGACGAGGTCCTGGCGGCGACCATCAGCGGCATTGCCGCCGGACTGCGCAACACCGGTTGACCCCGTCGCCGGCCTTCCCGACCCGGGCCTCCGGCCCGCGTCACTCCTCCCCTTCGCTCCAAAATCGGCGGGGAGGCGCTTGCCTCCCCCGCTTTTCAGCGCAACGGATAATTGCCGTCGACCCGTTCGCCGCGCCGGTTCCTGCTCAGGCCGTTGGGACGGGCCCGGCGGCAAGGGTTCCGGTGCATCGCTCCAGGCGGTATTGACGCAACGGCCGCGGGCTTTGGGAAACCGGGCCTTTGCCCGCGGTGAATTTGTGGCCATCCGGAAACGCCGGACGAACACGGTGGGGTTTCCGGGTGCGGTTTCCGAACGAACACGCATTGGGAACGGGAAGGTGGTGACTCTGGTGAAAACTGCCGGGGAGGCGAAAAAAAGGCAAAAAAATAGCGCGCCGCCCAGGAGGGTATCGTGCGACGCGCCAAATTGAGAGGTGTTGTGAGAAGGGTTGTGAAGAAGGGGGCAGCACCCGCCTGCCAAACGGGTCGCTGCTTGTGTGTGACTATAGCTCCCCGGAAGCCCCTCCGCCACGTGGAAAAACGTATATTTTTCGACCCGGCTGGGTAGTCGCCTACTGTATAAATGCACAGTTCCCGGCGGGAGAGTTCAGCGGCGGCCGGCCCCCTCCAGCAGCCCGCGCTGCTGCAGCTGCTCCATGAGCTCCTCGCCGCGGGCCAGCTGGTCGAAGATGATCGCCGAGGTCATGGTCGCCCGGGTCACGGCATCGAGCTGCGGATCGAAGGGGCGGGGGGCGCGCAGGTACTGGCCGACCACCCTCCGGCGCATCTTCTCCACCTCGGCGGCGCTCCACTCGACGTTGCCGTACTTGGTCAGGTGCAGCGGCACGAAGTCAACCACCTTGCCGCCGGTGTCGAAAACGTAGATGAAGTGAACGTCGTGGCAGACGTCGCAGATCGAGGCGCGATCGACGACCTCGGCGAAGAAGCGCTGCCTTCCACCGTCGGCGCCGGCCAGCGCGGTGAAGACCTGGCGGTCGCCGGGCAGGTCGAGCCGTTCCAGACCGGACAGGGGGCCGCGGGCCGCCAGGATCTGCCGCACCCGCTCTGCCAGCTGCCGTGGCGGGAGGACCGGGGCCACCCGCACCTGCTGCGGCGCCTCGCGTCCGGCCAGATTGGCGAAGTCGGCCGGCGCCATAGCCGCCACCTCCTTCAGGTAGGCGAAGAGGTCGTCCACGGCGAAATCCTCGCCGAGCTGGGTGCCGGCGACCACCCCGGCGCCGCCGGCCGGGTCCTGGCGCACGTAGATGGAAAAGGGGGTGCGACTACCGCCGATGGCGCGGTGCAGGTGGAACCGGGGATCGCCCACGACCGGGAAGAGGACACTGTAGACGGTGACGAAATCGTCGATCTGCTCCGCACTGTTGCCGACCGCCACGCCGAGCATCCGGACCCGGCCACGGGTCGCGGGATCCGCCTGCAGGCGGCGGTAGAGCGCGTTGTAGGGCGCGGTCTGGCGCTGGCAATGGGGGCAGAGGACGTTGAGGATCTCCACCAGCACCACCTCCCCCGCCACCTGGCTGAGGGTGAAGGTCGCGTTATTTTGCAGGCCGAGGTAGGCCCGGGCGGCCGGGTCGGCCGGGGTGGCCAGGGGCACCTCGGGAAAACGGTCGCCCATCTGCAGCAGCGGCACGGCAAAGGCGGAAGGGGCCAGCAGGGTCAACAGCAGCAGGATCAGCCAGCGTTTCATCGGTTTTCTCCCGGTTGCGGGACTTCCCAAGGGAGGAGCGGCCGCGGCGCCACGTGGTCGGGGAGGCGCAGCACGGTGGTCCCGGTAGGCGGCTGCAGCTCGTCGTAGAGCTGGCCGGTGCGCCGCAGGTAGCCCTTGGAGAGGTGCATCGGCAGGACATATTGGGGCTGCAGATCGGCGAGCAGCCGGTTGAGGTCGGTGCTGCACAAATGCCAGCTGGCCCGGGCCTTCTCCCGTTCCGCGGCCAGAAAGGCGCATTCGCAGACCAGCAGGGTGACCCCGGAAAGCAGCCGGCGGGCCACGACCCGGTTTTCCTCCGTGAAGCCGACGTCGGTCAGGTAGCCGATACTGGCCGGCTCGCGGCGGGCGGCGATGATGCGGTAGAGGTCGGCGGCATCGATCTGCGTGGCGGCCGGCGCCTCGTCCCCCAGCCGCGGCACTTCAAGCGTGGCCCCGGCCAGTTTGCCGCGGGAAAAGAGCCCTTTGAGCTCCTGCAACCAGGAGCCCGGCGCCAGCCCGGCGGCCGCCAACCGTTCCCGGTCGACGGCGAAGCTGGGACGTTCGGCAAGGCGCAGCGCCAGCACTGGCAAGCGGTGGTCGCACAGCGCGGCCTCCACCTGCAGGTAGCGGTTGGCATAGATCACCGCATCGTCCCGGGGGGAAGATCCCAACCGCTGGCAGGCGAAGCCCTTGGCGCCGCGGTACTCGAAATGTTCCAGGCGGTCGGGATGGACCTCGGTCAAGCGCAGGGTGCACCAGTGCTCCTCGCAGAGGTTCCAGTCGTAGCCGGCCAGCTTGTGTGCGAGCCTCTCGGCGAGCCCCGGCGGCCCGAAGACGGCGAGGGGGCGCGGCGCCACGTGGACCTGGCGAACCAGGCAGTCCATCCCCATGAAATGGTCCATGTGGGCGTGGCTGACGAAGACAGCGTCGAGGGACCGCACCACGCGCTTGGCGAGATGCTGCAGCTGGCCGCAGTCGACCAGCAGGCTGCGTCCCCAGGGGCGCACCCGCAGCCAGAGGAGGGGATCATCGAGGAGCCCGGCGAAGAAAGTCGGTTCGAAGCTGTGGAAGGGGAGCTTCACGGTGGCAGCGGCCCTTTCCCATCCGGAGCAGGGTTCGCTACAACTCTAGCGCCTTCTGCCGAATCTGCAGCGGGCGATTTATCGGTTACACTTCGAGGAGGAGCGGGTCAGGAAAGGACAGTCGACGATGGAACTCTATCTGCTGCAGCATGGGCTGGCACTGCCGGCCGAAGAGGATCCGGAACAACCCCTGGCCAAGGAGGGGGTGGTCCAGATCCAAGCCACCGGGCGCGTCCTGCAGCGGCTCGGCGTGCGCCCCGGACTGATCGCCTGCAGCCCGAAAAAGCGCGCTCGGCAAAGTGCTGCGCTGATCGCCGAGGCGGTCAACTTTCCCTACAGCGACATCCTGGAAAGCGAGTTGCTGCTGCCGCTCACCCCGCCGCAGGAGACCTTGCGCCTGCTGCGGCGCCACAGCGAGAGCGGCCCCCTGCTCCTCGCCGGCCACCTCCCCTCGCTGGCCGAGGTCGCCTCGCTGCTCCTCGGCAACGGTTGCCGGGTGCGCATCCGTTTCGAAAACGGCGGCCTGGTCCGCTTCGACCTGCCGGAGGTGGCTGCGCACCAGGCGGAGCTGCGCTACAGCCTGACCGCCGCCCAGATCAAACTGATCGCCGGCTAACCGCCCGCGATACCGCTGCAGCCCTTTCCGACCACAGAAAAGCCGCCCTGATCTTCCTTCCGGGCGGCTTTTCTGTGGTCTAAATGAGGGACACTCCCCTGGTTTCTTCCGAGGTCGCCCCGGCTTCTTCGGCCGTTCCGACTGGTTCAGCTTCACTTCGAGCACCACGGCAAAGGTTTCGGGGCCATACGGTCGTCCGGTGCGGGTGGCCTTGCGAATCGCCTCGTCGATACTGTCATTCATTGCCCACGTCGCAGGAGAAGAACCGGTTTTGCCAGATGCGGCCCGACGACCTGCGGGCGGATGAGGACCTGGTTGGTCAGGCCGATGCCACGAGCGAGGGCGATCTCGGTCTGGGGAGTGACGAGGAGGTGGTTGGACATGAGGCAAAAGGCATTCAACCGGTAGCCAAACCGGCAGGTTCCCTCTTGCAGCAACAGGTGGAGGCGGCAGCGGTCGGCATCGGACCGGAAGATGTCCTGGCCGTCGTTGCCGCGGAGCATGACGTGATAGAGGTCGCCGGGGAGATGGAGCGAGGTCTTCCGGCCATGAACGATAGCTCAAGGAGCAATCTTGGCAACTTCGAGGCCTAAGTGACCCCAGTGCTACCCTGGCGTTAAGTTGGGTTTGGCTGAAAGTTGGTTAGGGCTAGGTAGTGAGTCTAAAGGTATTCCACCTCGCAGTGTGGTAGGAGCAAACAAAAGGGGTCTACCATCGGGTTTAGCAGATGGCGGGGCACGCCTGGATTTGACAACCTTTCTCCTTGGAATCGCAAGCGGAATTTTTTCTCTCCGTGAATGCCGGGCAAAACCGCGGCACAAACCTCGATCAGGGCTTGCCTTACCAGCTCACCTCGATGGTTTTCCCTCCATCGAGACGTTTGAAATAGATCTTTTGCTCCGTGGCATCCCACTGCATGGCCTCGCCGGTGTAGGGGTTGCATACTCCGCCTTGTGAACCTCCAAAAACCCGGGATTTCCTCAGGGGAAACCTGGTCTTTGTGCGCCCGGGCCTTCAGCGAGGCCAGCCTGCGCAACCTTCAAGATCGTGCCCCCTTTCGATGTAATTCGGAAACCTGAGGGTTGCGCAATCATCCGCAGTATTTCGCCCACCGGGTTGTACAGAAAAGGCATTCCATCCGGCTGGTTTGGCGCCGCCCATTTTCAGGGTGGCGCATCTCTGCCGCGAATTGCTGCGCCGGGAGTACGGCTAGGCGAAGGAAGATCTGGTTGTCGGCGTACATGCGGTTTTCCGTCGCCTCCAACTTGTAGAACACCATCAGGGTCCAGTTCCTGGCGTCTGGGACGGGAGTACTCCAACCATGGACCAGGTAGCGGGACTCCCCGCGGAGCGCTTCCACAGAGAAGCCTGGAGATAGGAGAAGGGGCGCTGAATAGTTTGTCAGCACGGCCCATTGGCTCTCGCTCAACGGTCGGCTACCCAGTTCCGCAGCAAAGTAAAGGTTCTCCTGCAAATGCGCGCAGGTAACCAGTTTGGAGATGAGGGTCCTGGAATGCGCGGCAACGAAGCGCCAGAACTCGGCGTTGGTGTTCAGGCGCTCAAGCGCGGTCGCCACCGCTCCCTGATTTGCCAGCACCGCCAGCTGCAGGAAGGTGAGCTTTTGCGAATTGCGCATGGGGGAGTATTGCGGAATCGGCGCGGCGAACCCGTCGTCGAGCGGCTCGTTATATCGACTGAAGCCTCTGAGCTGTGCGTACCTGCGCAACAAGTCAACGTTGTCCGCAAGTAGGGAAATCTCTCCGGATGTTGCGCACAGGCAAGCCGTCCTTTTGGGATCGCCACAATGAAAAGGCAGCTCGCCTGAAACTTAAGCCGCGGTGGTGCCTCGGCAAAAGGCGCAGCATCTGGGTACTGCGCTGGATGGCAGGGACTTGCTCAGCAGCTTTTACACGTAGGCGATGGGCGACTCGCCAGGTGGAGCGCAAGAGCGAGGAAGGCCAGCCAGGCGTTGTCGGCATCGATCATCGGCGTCAGAGGGCGGGCCACTCCGCGACCCGCATGGGATCGGGAGCTCATCGTAAAGGCAGAGCCGAACCAGGACCACGATGTAGACCAGGGTGAGAGACGAGCGGGTCTTCCGCATGCCGACAACACCATCACTTCCCCCAACCCCGGCAGCAGGGATTGCAAAATAGTCCCCGGCGCCGGCCTGACCAGCAGGGTGAGCACGGCCACACCTCGCGCTATCGCGAGCAGAAACAGGGCTATGCTCGATACCAGGCAGGCACACCCCCGAATCCGGCTGAACTGCTGAACGCGGAACAGGCTGCCGGCGTAGGTTCTAAGCGTGCAGCCAAGGAGGATCATAGGGGGGAGTGCGGCAAAAGGAAGACGTAAGCCCCGGACCGGGGAAAGCTCGCACAGTAAGATAGAGCAACGCAAACGCAAGGCTGAAGGGGAGAAAGGCACAGGAACACAGGCGATAGAGATCATAAGCTCGGCCTCCACGCCACAGCCAGCGGCCAACCCGCCATTCGATGCGGCATGGATCGATGTGAGAAAAAGCAGGAGAGGCGCGAAAGCAGCAGGGCGAGGATCAGGCCGGCGTCATCAGCGCAACAGGGAGATCGTCTGGGCAACACCAGAACGCTCCGCTGATGGCATTCACAGCGACGCGGCCTGCGGCGATCGGGCTAGGACCAGTTCAGCGAAGGCGCTGGCTGCAGAACCACGGCTGTCAGTGGATGTTTCCGCATGAATGTCCCTCCCGCCAGAGTGACCCATAGGGGTCAGATCTCCAAAAATCAAATTCCAAGTTGAGACCTGATCCTCTCAACCGCTTGGCCAGCTGCCACCTCTTTTAGCTTTGAGGGAGAAAGGGGACTGATCTGAAAGCGCTAGTTTAAGCTCTTTTTGCAACTACTGCGAGAGTAACTGGGGGAGGCAATCCGGGTCAGGCCATCAACCGGGTCACCCATTAAAAGGCTGTCCGTCAAGGGCAAAAACTCTCCGGAGCATGAGATTGTGGTTTTCATGCTTTGCTGCGTTCCGTCACCGACATCCTTACCATTGCCGATATTTCTCTCTGCTTCGATGTCAGCCTTCGCTGCACCAGTCACCCATCAGGATCAAGGCGGTTGTGGAGGTCATAGAAGCATGAACAGCCCTTCCCGCTTCTCGCGGACCAGAAAACCTTCGGTACCAGGTCGTGTCCAAATGGTTGTTTCAGGACAATGGGGGTCAAGCCTTGAAGAATTGAACTTCCTGGCGATCTTCAATTGTTCAAGGCCTGGCGCTACGACCCTTCAACTGGTTAGCAAAATACTGATCGTGGTAAATAGACCAGAAGATCGATATCGCTCCATTGCGGGCCTCCCAGCTGAAACCACCTCTTGTATATACCAGGTTAAATCTTCCCTACTGGCGCTCTTAATAAGGTCACTTAAATCAAGAGATGTCAACAATGGTGCGGATGGAAGATATAATCTTGGCCCTATTGTTATTGCTCTAAAGACCATTTCTTTCCTGCCCACTTTTTTTAATATATTTAAGTACATATCAGATAGGACTTTGTTATTACTATCAAAAACTATTGATGGGCTTACATCGCTGCGATTTGTGAGATAAAAACTGGATCATTGATTTTCATCTCAATTCGATGATCAATATAAGCTTGAGAACCGAAAACAACAGTTATTAATAAACAATAACTATAACTGCTTCTGAGATTTTACGTATTGTACTTTTTCTTTATATATTGATCTCACTTTTAAAATGCTAACGGTTAAGCTAGCTGGTGGCGCAGTGCACTAGTAGATATTTTTCGTAAAAACTGCTGTATTAACATCGGCTCAGCGCTGGTTAAACTTGCTTTTCTGAATTTCTTTAATTGAATATCATCGAAAAAAACATAAGACTTACAATGACGCAGAAAATGGCACAAAATATTGAACCATTTATATTGATAAAGCGAAGCTCCAGGCAAATATCTTGATACCTTTTTTGCTTCTATTGGATCATGTTTAAGGAAAAGCAATACAACGGCCGCTCAGAAGACTAAAAAGGGAAAGTCCACCAAAAATTATCTGCTCTTCATTCATAATTATTTTCGAGGTTTAACCATTTGATTATGGGGTCAGCGGGGTCAGTGCTCCAAGTCGCCAAGTTTCCGCAGGGCCGATCTCATCCGTGCGAATCGCCTCCCGACCGCCGCGTCCTCGGCGGCGCGTTCGTTCAGCCGACGGACCGCCGAACTCAACGAGCTGGAACCTCGCTTGACGGTCCCGGCCACCTGTTCCAGACCCCAACGCCGCTCTGCCGTGCCTTCAAGGCCAGCATTGCACGTAGAACCGACTGACACCGCGCTTCGCTTAGATAGCGACAGATCGCTCGATCTCAGCAACGAAGACTTCGAGCATTGACAGCAACTTCCTCGATCCTGCTCGTAGTCCCGTGCAAATTCCGTAGTCGGAGTGCGGAAGCGGCAGAAGCACGCTGCCAACACGGGATATCGATCAGACCTTCGGGGATGAACGTATTCCTGTTGAATATGGCCAATAATCTCAGGATGCTTGACGTGCGGATGGCGGTCCCATCTTTTACGAAAAGCGCCAGATCGCATGAAGGTGCATAGTAGGCAAGATTGAGTCGGCGGGGCAGCTCCCGAGTCCATGGAGCAAACGTGTGCGGCCTTCAGGGTTAAAGATCTTCTCGATAGCGAGATGGGCAAGGTTTGTAGGTATACGGACACACCATCTCGGGTAATACTTCGAATAATCGCAGAAGAGCCCAGGCTGTTTGCCGAATCTTGTCCCGCGAAACAATCAGAGGCGAATCAGCAGGCAATTTGAACCGACCCAGGTCTTCGGTGAATCTTTTCTTGACCTCCGGCGTTAGTGATTCCACCTCGACAAAGACATCCATATCGGACTCTTGCTCGGCGTCGCTCCGCGCCCTGGAACGAAGACCGAAGTGAGCGAGTTTGGCTTGGTCCGATATCGATCATTAACTCTTGAGCAATTTCTAAACGTTGAAGGTTCCTGGAAGCGTCAAGGGTAAATGTCGAAAATCTTACCAGCCAACCGCTTGAAATGCCAGATCTATCGAAGTCAGCCGGGCTTCAAATAGATAGCTCTTTGTCACCGGCATGGCAACGGATATTTCTATTTCCGACGGGGTGCTCAATCTTGCCCTCTGCCATGCCTTCAACAGACCATATATCTGCCCTCCCAAGCAACGGCGCCCCGCCGACAGCAGGTCGACGAGGCGTCGGTTGGCGACGGGACCGGGCGAGGTTCAGCGGCCGATACCGCCCATGCACAGGTACTTGATCTCCAGGATAATCCTCGATGCCGTACTTGGTCCCCTCGCGGCCCAGTCCCCGACTCCTTGACCCCGCCGAAGGGGGCGACGGCGGTGGAGATCAGGCCGGTGTTGATGCCGACGATGCCGTACTCCAGCCGCCTCGGCCACCCGCCAGATGCGGCCGATGTCGCGGCTGTAGAAGTAGGCGGCGAGGCCGAACTCGGTATCGTTGGCCATGCGCGATCGCCTCCTCCTCGGTCTTGAAGCGAAACAGCGGCGCCACCGGCCCGAAGGTCTCCTCGCGGGCGATCAGCATCTCCGGGGTGACGTCGGCCAGCACCGTCGGCTCGAAGAACGTGCCGCCCAGGGCGTGGCGCTTGCCGCCGGTCACCACCCGCGCCCCTTTGTGCAGGGCGTCGGCGATGTGCTCCTCGACCTTCGCCACTGCCGCCGCGTCGATCAGCGGCCCCTGCTGGGTCTCGCCTTGCCAGGCCGTCGCCGACCTTCATCCGCGCTCACCGCCGCCGCCAGCTTCGCGGCAAAGGCGTCGTAGACCCCGTCCTGGACCAGGAAGCGGTTGGCGCAGACGCAGGTCTGGCCGGTGTTGCGGTACTTGGAGATCATCGCCCCTTCCACCGCGGCGTCGAGGTCGGCATCGTCGAAGACGATGAAGGGCGCGTTGCCGCCCAGTTCCATCGAGACCTTCTTCACCGTCCCGGCGCACTGCGCCATCAGCTTCTTGCCGACCTCGGTGGAGCCGGTGAAGGTCAGCTTGCGCACCAGCGGGTTGGCGGTCAGCTCGCCGCCGATGGCGGCGGAGGACGCCGGTGACGACGCTGAAGACGCCCGGCCGGGATGCCGGCGCGCTCGGCCGAGCTCGGCCAGGGCCAGGGCCGAATAGGGCGTGGCGGTGGCCGGCTTGACCACCATGGTGCAGCCGGCGGCCAGCGCCGGGCCGGCCTTGCGGGTGATCATCGCCGCGGGAAGTTCCAGGGCGTGATCGCGGCGCAGACCCCGATCGGCTCCTTGATGCACCACGATGCGCTTGTCGGCCTGGTGCGGCGGGATGACGTCGCCGTAGACGCGCTTGCCTTCCTCGGCGAACCATTCGATGAAGGAGGCGGCGTAGGCGATCTCGCCCCGCGCCTCGGCCAGCGGCTTGCCCTGCTCGGCGGTCATGAGCACGCGCCAGGTCCTCCTGGTTGCTCCAGCATCAGCTCGAACCATTTGCGCAGGAGATCGGCGCGCTCCTTGGCGGTCTTCGCCCGCCAGGCGGGCAAGGCGCGGTGGGCGGCCTCGATGGCGCGGCGCGTCTCGGCCGCGCCCATTTTGGGAACGGTGCCGAGGATCTCGCCGGTGGCCGGGTTGGTCACCGCGACGGTGGCGCCGGAATCGGCATCGCACCAGGCGCCGTCGATATAGCACTGCTGGCGCAGCAGGCTGGAATCCGTGAGTCTCTTCTCGAACATGATGGTTACCTCCGTGTTGGGGGTGGCGTGGGCGGTCGTCCACAGTGGGCGCCCGCGCGCACGCACCGCAGGTGTGGCCGGCGGCGGTCGATTCCATCTTCAGTCTGGCAGATTTTGTGGAGCGGAACAACCGCGCGGCTCCCTTTGGGCCCCAGAAAAAAACCGCCTGCGGGAGGAGGACGCGAGGCGGCAATCACAGAGGTCTTGGCCGAGGGAAGCTCCGGCGGGTTACGGTCGTTCGAGAGCAATGATCTCGGCACCGGCGGCCGAAGTGAGCCGGTAGTAGCTGAGCCGGTGGAGCTGGAACAGTTCGCCGGGAACCAGCTCGTGCCGCCGGTCGACGTAATGCACCGTCAGGTCGCCGGAGAGGAGGACGATCAGACCATCCGCCGGTTGCTGATTCCAGTAGCTCTCGCCCCGGAACCGGGCCTTTTCAACCCGCTGGCGGTTGACGATTTTCAGATCGGATACGGTCATCGCGCAGTGGTCGTATCCGGCAAGCTGGGTGGCGTGCATCGCGGAACCTCTCTTTGGCACCCGGCAGCGCCGGGCGCATCTTGAATGGTGGAACCCTCGCCCGGCCGGGGCGGGCCGCAGCGGTCAGCGCAGCAGCGCCTCCAGCTCCGGGTCGAAAGCCGCCCACACCCGTTTTTCGAGTTCGGCAAAGAATTCCGGCGTGGCGATGCGCGGCAGCTTGATGTGCGGGTTGGGCGCTTCGTAGACTTCGGCCGGGAGGGCATATTCGGCCCTGGTGTAGCCCTGGCGCAGCTCCAGCGCCAGCCCGAGCAGGAACGCCCGGCGCACGGCCGCCGCCAGGGCCTCGGTGGTCACCTCGAAGCCGAATTCGCTCTTCAGGCAGCTGACCACCATGGGGGTGGCGATCCCCTTGGCGATGTCGAAAAACTTGCACAGGCCGATCATGTCGAAGCCGACGATCTGCAGCTTGTCGACGGTGATCCCCCGGACCCAGGAGTCGACGTCCGCCTTCCCCTCGCGGGTCAAAAGGCCATAGGTCCCCATCGACATGTGCCCGCCGGCGATCGCCCAGGCGTAGCCGGGGTTGGTTTCCGGCTGGTAGGCCGGCAGCTCCAGCCCCTTGACGTGGTAGGCGTAACCGGTCTCCCCCAGCTGCTCCGAGAGGCGCATCGAACCCCGCCCGATCTCCGGCAGCTCCCCCTGCCCCGCCTGGATCGCCAGCTCGCGGATTTTTTCGTAGTCGCCGAAGGCCGGCGCCGTTGAGGAGCGGCTTTTCGGGGTGGCGCTGGTTGTAGGCGAGGACGTAGGAGAGGGTCACCCCCAGGGAGATGGAGTCCATGCCGTAGTTGTCGCCGAGCTGGATCAGGCGGGCCGCCTGGCCGGCGTCGTGGATGCCGAGGTTGGTGCCGAGCAGGTTGAGGGGCTCGTAGTCGAACTTGGCCAGGAACTCCCCGCGGCTGCCGTCGGCGCGTTTTTCCGAGATGTTGTTGTGGCAGGTGATGCCGCAGCGGAAGCAGGCTTCCGACTTGATGTGGTAGGCCGGCTCGACGTTCTCCCGCAGCAGCTTTTCCGGCAGATCGTTCCCCGCGGGGCGGAAGTTGTTCAGCGGCACGGCGTGAAACGGCTGCATGACGTCGTAGGCGGCCCAGGTCCCGCCGCCGCCGCCGCGGCTGATCGGCTGGATGCGGGCCGAACCGCCGCCCTTGATGACGTTGAGGTTGACCTGCTTCACCGCCTCGGAGACCGGCCTTACCTGGTCGCGGCTCTGCGCCACCAGGGCCAGCAGGTTCTTGTAGCCCATCAGGCTCCCCATCCCGCCGCGCCCGGCAAAGCGGCACTTGTCCTCCCCCGACTTGAGCTGGTTCTCGGTGGAGAGGGCCACCGCCCCCATGTAGACGTTCTGCCAGTTCTCGCCGGCCTGGCCGATGGCGGCGAAGTGGGCGTCGGGATACTCCCGGTGCAGGGCCATGATCTTGTCGTGGGTGGAGAGCCCGACCAGGTGATCGGCCGGTTTCAGCTCGACCCGCGGACCCGCGTGCCGTCTCCCGGATCAGAGCGTAGACCGGCGTCTCCGAGCGGTTTTCGAAGATCAGCTCGTCCAGCCCCGGTCCACTTCAGCTTGGCGCCGAACTTGCCGCTCCCCGTCGACCACATCGCCGCCGGCAGCCCCTTTTTCGAGCCCTTGATCGGGCTGTAGGCGGAGAAATAGGTGCGCAGCGCGGTCATGACGCTGCTGCCGGTGAGCAGCCCGGTGTTGACGATCAGCGGGTTGGCGTCGCAGTAGGCGGTCGCGACCGGGCGCTCGGCGAGGAGCCGAAAGGAGCGGCCGAAACCGCCCAGGACCTCCTCCAGGTTGGCGCAGGGGATCTCGGCCAGGGTCGCCGCGCCGCTTTGCAGATCGACGGTGCAGCGGGTGTAGAGGACCGCCGCGGGGTCGGCGACGGGATCGGTCGTCAAAATCTTCATGGTTCTGGCTCCTTCGGCCTAGGGGAAAACGGGGGGCGCGCCGATTCGGGAATGCACCGAAATCACCCTCCCTCCAGGAGGGGGAGAAGCGCGAGGGTGTCGCCATCGCGCAAGGGGTCGTCGAGGCTGGCATGGCGGTCGTTGATCAGGACGATGCCGAGCAGCTGATCGGAGAGTTGCAGCGCCGCCACCACCTCGCGGGGACGGGTACCGGCCGGCAGCTCGCGCACCTCTTCCTTGAAGCGGCCGATCCGGAACACCCCGAACAGACGTATTCTGATATTCATGCGGCAACTCCTGAAAAAACGATGTGCAAAGTTTTACGCGAAGGGCCGGGCAGGTCCAAGCCTGATTCCGCGGCCGGAGCGCGTCCGCCACCCCTCAGACCGGCATCATCCGCTGCAGGTGCCCTTCGACCATCTCGGCGTAGTCGCTGTCGCGGTCGCCGCGATAGACCAGCGACGAGGCGATCTCGCTGGCGAGAATGGCGGAGCGGATCTTCTCCGGCAGCCGCTCGATGCGGCCGCGCAGCTCGGCCTCCTCGCGGATCATGCGCGGCAGGTGCTGCAACAGCGCGGCGCGGTAGAGGGGCTGGGACCAGAGGTGCGGGCGGCGCTGGAAGAACTCGAAGAGGCGCGCGTAGTGCTGGTTGATCTCCTGGCTGAGGTTGGCGGAGATCTCCGTCGCCAGCTGGCTGCCGACCGTTTCGGCCTGACGGCGGAAGATCAGCCGCGCCTCGTCCTCGGCGCGGCGGTTGAGAATCTCGATGACGTCGGCGACGTAGCGCTGTTTGTGGGCCAGAAATTCCTCCTCGGAGAGGAGCAGGTTGGCGATGATCTCGTAGGAGGAGGAGATCACCCCGCACTTGTTGGCCGAGGCGTCGCGCAGCACCAGCACCCCCTGCTGCTGCAGGCCGACGCGCGCCTCCGGGGTCAGAAAGGAGTTGGCACCCTCGACGATCACCCGGGTGTTGGGCTGGCCGTCGGTGGCGAGGAACTGGCGCCAGTTCTTGCCGTCGATGGTCTCCGGGCGGCCGCCGGCGGGGATGAAGAGGTCGGCCGGCACGGTAAAGAGGAGGTGGTTGTAGTCGTTGAAGAAGTCGTCGCTGGAGACCCAGGATTCCTGCGGGCCTTTTTCGCTGCCGGTCAGCTTGCGGTAGAGCTTGAGCATCCCTTCCTGGCGGGTGCGGCTGCGGTAGAGGAGCACCCCGCCGGGATGCAGGGCCGCCGGGTCGAAGGCCTCCAGGTCGGCGGCAAGGACGATCCGGCCCAGCGCCGCGCGGTCGATGCCGGCCGGGTCGTAAAGGGCCGCGCTGCCGTCGACGATGAGGACGATGCGCAGCTGCGGGCAGCGCTCCAGCAGCAGGCGCAGGGCGTTGCCGGCGACGTCGCCGTTCGGCCCGCCGGTCAGCTTGAGGGTGAAGGGGTCGCGCAGGATGTCGATGCCGAGCTGCTGCATGGCGACCTCGGCGAACTTCACCACGCCGATGGAGGTGACGCCGTACTCCTTGTGGTTGATGCCGATGCGCTTGCTCGACATGATCCCGGCGCCCAGCAGGTAGCCGCGCTTCACCGCCAGGGCGGCGATCTGTTCGATCATGGAATCGTGCATGTTCTCGTCGGGGCCGAGCTCGATCGGCTCGTCCTCGCCGTAGTAGTCGACCACCTGCGGACTCTGCGCGCGGCCGTTTTCGGTGACGAAGAGGTCGAGAAAGGCATTGGCGAAGCCGTACTGCAGCTTGTAGAGAAGCTGCCGGGTCGCGCTCGGGCAGGAAGCGCCGCCGGCATCGAGGACCGCCACCAGTTTCGAGCCCCCCTCGTAGATGTCCTTGTTCTTCAGGTGCTGGGTGTGGGCCAGAACAAAGTTCTCTTTGAACAGGGTGTTGGCGGCGGTGACGTAGTCGTCGCGCCCCTGGGTGATCAGGGTGCGCCAGCCGCCGCGGGCGATATCCGAGAAGCCGATATGGTAGCCGCAGCCGAAACGGCTGAAGAAGTAGGTGATGCGGAAGGGGCGCTCGCTGGGGAGGTCCTTGACGAACTCGGGATCAAGCGCCTCCAGGTAGGCCGGATCGAGGCGGAAGGCCAGGGCGTGCTTCTCCGGAACGTAGTAGTTGGTCTTCAGGGTGTGGCGGACGAAGGCCAGGGCGCAGCGGAAGATGACGCGGCGGAATTCGTCGAGAAACCCGCGGCCGGTGTTGTACCCCTCGATCAGCTTTTCGGTGGCCGCCAGGGTCGCGGCGTAGTCCGGCTCGCGCGCCTCGACTCCGGGCTGGAAGCGGCAACGGAACAGCCGCACCAGTTGCAGGGCGATCTCCGGGTGGTTGTGAAAGGCGCGCACGATCCCCTCCAGGTCGAAACTCTCCGGATGGGTGTGGGCCAGGTTGGTGTGGCAGAAGCCGATCATCGCCCGGATCAGCGCCCCTTCCGCGCCGCTTGCCACCCCCGGCACCACCAGTTTGCGGTAGGTCTGCGATTCGGGCGGCAACAGCTGGGTGGCATAGAGCTCTTCCTTGAGCTCGGCATAGAGATCGGTCTCGCGGTCGAGGAGTCCGCCATCGGGCAGCCGCACGTAGAAGGTCGCCAGAAAGTAGGGGTGGATGCCGTTGCTCAGGGTCAGCGCGTAGGCGCGCTGCACGCTGAGGCCGAGACGCTTGAAGATCTCCAGGGTCTGCAGCAAAAAGCCGGACGGCGGCGGATTGCCGACGCCGAACAGCAGCCGCGCCTCGTCGCCGCCGTCGGCGCCGCGGGCCGGCTGCAACTCGAGATAGATGCCGGCGTGGCCGCGGGTGCGCTGGTAGAGCCAGAGCGCCCGGGCGATCCGTTCCGCCGGCGAGGTGCGCAGGTACTCGGGGTGGTTGAGCTGGAACAGGCCGAGCAGCTCATCGAGCTCGGCCTGGTCGAATTCCGGGTAGTCCCGCAAAAGGGCCGCGGCCACCGCGGCGCGTAGCGCCGCATCGGTTGCCGGCCGGGGGGCCGCGGCGATCTCCTCGTCGCTCTTGACGCCGAAGTTGCAGCGCACGATCTCCAGGGGCTGCTCGCAATCGGGCAGCGGCGCGTAGGAGGTGGTCGTCTGGGCGTAGCTGATCGGGCGCGGCGGCAGCTCCCGCAAGGTGGCAAAGAGGGAGCCGGGGGCACCGATCTGGGCCAGGAACAGCAGGTCGGGACGGTCGGCGAGGACAATGCGCCGGTTCTTCTCCAGGGTCGGCAGGCTCGCCACCAGATCGGCGATCGCCGCCACCTCTCCCTGGTTGCCGAGGAAGAAGTAATGGTGCATCTGTTCGCGCAGCCAGGCCAGGTTGGCGGCGGCGCGGGCGTGGTGGTCGTCGACGGTGGTCGCAATCGCCTCGAATAGCGGATGGTCAAATTCGCTGTGCATCGCTCATCCTGTTTGCCGGGAAAAGGCGGCGCGGGCCGGATACCGGTTTCCGCGCCGCCGTACGGGATACTACTGGCCGAGAACCTCGGCGCAGGCCTCGGCGAAGGCGTCGAGGGCGGTTTCGAGCTGGCGGTCGGTGATCACCAGCGGCGGCAGGAAGCGGATCACGTTGCCGAAGATGCCGGCGCCCATGGTCAGCACACCGCGCTTGAAGCAGGCCTGGATGATGCGGCCGACCTCGTCCTTGGCCGGCGCCTTGGTCTGCGGGTCCTTGACCAGCTCGATGGCGACCATGGCGCCCAGTTCGCGGATGTCACCGATCTGCGGAAAGCGCTCCTGCAGCTGCCGCATCCGGGAGCTGATGGTGGCGCCGACCTTCGCCGCGCGGGCGGAGAGGTCCTCCTTCTCCATCAGCTCCAGGGTGGCGAGCGCCGCGGCGCAGGCCACCGGGTTGCCGCCGAAGGTGCCGCCGATGCGCCCCGGGGTCGGGGCGTCCATGAGCTCGGCCTTGCCGACCACCGCCGACAGGGGCAGCCCCGAGGCGATCCCCTTGGCCAGGGTCATCAGGTCGGGGACGACGCCGAAGTGCTCGACCGCGAACATCTTGCCGGTGCGGGCGAAGCCGGTCTGCACCTCGTCAGCGATGAAGACGATGTCGTTCGCTTCGCAGATCTGCTTCAGGCCCGGGAGGAACTCCTTGGGCGGGACGATGAAGCCCCCCTCTCCCTGTACCGGCTCGATCACCATCGCCCCGATGTTGTCGGGGGCGACCTCGGAGATGAAGAAGCGCTCGAAGGCTTCCAGGCAGTGCATGCCGCACTCGGGATAGGTCGAGCGGTAGATGCAGCGGTAGCAGTAGGCCGAGGGGATCTTGTAGACCTCGGGAGCGAAGGGGCCGAACTGGTGCTTGTAGGGCTTGACCTTGCTGGTCAGGGTCATGGTCAGCAGGGTGCGGCCGTGGTAGCCGGCCTCGAAGGCGATCACCCCGGGCTTGCCGGTGGCGGCGCGGGCGATCTTGACGGCGTTCTCCACCGCCTCGGCGCCGCTGTTGACGAACATCGCCTTCTTGGCGTGGTCCCCGGGGGTGATTGCGGCAAGCTTCTCGGCCAGCTCGACGTAGGAGTCGTACATCCCC
Source organism: uncultured delta proteobacterium (assembly GCA_963763205.1). Classification (GTDB taxonomy): domain Bacteria; phylum Desulfobacterota; class Desulfuromonadia; order Desulfuromonadales; family DDH964; genus DDH964. The sequence goes on from CAVXNQ010000010.1 coordinate 66,800, forward strand.
ACCATGAAGCAGCTGTGCAGCAGCTTGTCGGCCTGCGCCTTGATCGCCGCGACCACGCTCTCCGGGCAGTGGCCGGCGTTGATCACGCCGATGCCGCCGTAAAGGTCGATGTAGGTGTTCTGGTCGATGTCGCGGATCGCCGCCCCCTGCGCCGATTCGATGAAGATCGGCGCCAGGTTGGAGATCCCCTGGGAAACGTACTGCTGTTTTTTCTGCAGCAGCGACTTGGTCCGCTCCCCCTGGCCGTTGCCGGCCGCCGGCAGTTCCTGTCCTGTGAGCATGGCTGTTCCTCCTTTATGGGTGGGCTCTTCCGCAAGCCGGAAGCGGGTGTGTGGTGAGCGGTGAGTGGTGCCGGCTTCTGGAATTTCAATAAGGGTGCCAACCCGGAGGAAAAACCGGAAACCATGGAATTTCGAATATTTACCGGCACTGGCGGCGGTGGGCGGGGCGGGGGGAAGTTTTCAGAAATGAAAACAATTTTCAGGGGTGAAACAATTCGATGGAAGGGATCAGAGCCCTGACATCAACTTGAAGACGTGGCTTGGCAAAAAGTTGACGAAGACAAACTCCTGGGCAGGAGCGGGAAGACCATTAACTCATTGCTACGAAAAATGTTTGCGTAACTCACCGATCTCCCAACTCTGCAGTAATTGTTGAACAAGTGGCCTCACCGTCGCTATAAATTCGGTCGTCGTATCTGCTGGAAGAGAACCGTTCAGAAGTATACTCACGAGTCGTTGCAAGTCCTGGCAATATTCTCCTCCCGCGTGTAACCCGGGCGGAAATCTGAGTCTTTTGTCGCTTCTCGATGCAGACGGCGCGCATAGGTTATCTCCGCTGATGCCGCATCAAGAACCGCATCGGGATCCTTTAGACCGTTGCCAAGTATTCGGTAACAAAAGAGTTCTATATTGTATTCAGGGCTAACAAGAGTGATCAATGTTTTATTTCACCTAGAAGATATTGATATTAAACAGGCTTGGCCATGATACAGCAACGTGCATAATATTAACTTGGAAAAACATGGCTTACCTTGGCGTATTTAAGTAAAAGTTTTAAAATATCCCTTTTCCTATAAATATTATGAATGTAACATGAACCATTAGGATGGCAGCAACAATCATCACTAAATAGCCAGTTATCACGATAATTCCTGCCTTAATCCCATTTTGAAAAATAATTACAAACAAGATCGGAAGTCCAAAAATAATAGCACCTAAAGCTGGCGAGACACACAAGGTAACTATAATACTGATGATTGTAATTGTAACTATTTGTTTTTCCATTTTTTATTTATTTACAAGATATTTTTTTCAGCGTCTTTAAAGAGGTTTATACATTAACCGAAATTTGTCAGTTCGAGGCGTTGTTTTCCAGAATTTAAGGTTCGGGTAATTGGCTTCTTCCGCCCACTGTATTACGAGTTGCTGATCCTCTAGTTGCATCTTTAGGCCAAAACGAATTCCAATAAGTTCCTCCTTCCTAAAACCCCGATATGGGGATGGATCATGGTCCAAATTTGCAGAAACGCGATATTCATTTTCGCGTTTCCACGCTTCGTATTTCGTCCATGGAAGTCGATGAATTGTGTCTGGATTGAAAGGTGGAAAAACCTTTACGTAATCAATTGGCTGCGCGAATGCTAAAAAAGAACTTTCAGCAATGGTGCGGTCTGTATCAATTTCAAATTCAAAACAGATTCCCCTATGGGAGTCTGCGTAATATGAAAATTGTAAAATTTCGTCATGCTCCGGTCCACATAGAGAAAAAATTCCTGTATTTGATAAATACCCAAAAAGATGATCGGCAGTTCCAATATTACAATCATACGGATCATTTAATTTGTCAGGAGTTGAGCAATAGACGCGCTGATTTTCAATAATATCGCGCACCCAATTCTTTTGCTCCTCCGTTGAAAATGCACGATATTTATATAACTTAATCATATTAACCTTCTGAAAATTATCCATTTGGAATAAGAAACAAGGTTGGATTACCTTCCTTATGGCAGAACAATTTTATCGAAAAACTCTACAGCTATGGTTGGATCAATATTTTTGAGCCTTTTGTATACTTCCATTACCTGCTCTGTCTGGCCAGAAATTCTGTAGACAATGCCCAAATTGAACCAGGTTTCAGCGTTCTCTGGCTGGATACGAAGCGCCTGTTGGAGTGCCTTGGTGGCCTTTGTTGTTTGGCCTGATTTTGAATAGGCCAAACCTAACATACCCCACGCCTTGGCATCCCCTGGATTAATATTTAACGCCCCTTGGAGTTCATCTATGGCACTGGCTGTCTGATCTTTCTTTAGATAGACATCGCAAAGTTTGTACAAAGCGTCGCCATATCCCGGATTATTACGAAGTGCCTCCTGGTAAGCATCAATTGATTTATCTATTTGACCGGACTCTGAGTATGCAAAACCCAGCAAGTACCATCCGATGTGATTTTCAGGGTTAATACGCAATGCCTGCTTATAGGCCTCGATTTCTTTAACAGTCTGGCCAGTTTCACCATAACCAGCACCCAGGTATCCCCAGGCTACGGCTACGGTTGGCTGAGCTTTTGTCCAGCGAAGTGAATGATCAATAAGTGCACCCCATTCCTCTTTTTCCTCTAGTGCAATCGCATGGTTGAGCCAGTCAGTAAGAGGAGTCTCCGGCCTTGAGGCTTCTGCGTGCCTCCTAGGCAACTCACTGACCCACTCAACCGGCACAGCGAAATTGAGTTGCTGGCCTTCGGTCAGGTAAAAAGTTGGCAATCCGACAAGCCTCCCTTCCTCATCAAACAGGCCGCCTCCACTAGAACCGGGCGAAATAGGGGCGGTGATCTGGAGGTATTGCCCATCCTCCACAGACCGCAGACTAGAAATAATGCCTTCAGACAAAGTCAGATCGAGTCCTCGGGGTGCACCGATGGCGTAAACGCGCGCCCCAACCTTGATTCTGCTGGTGCTGCCCATCACAACAGCCGGAGCCTTGAGTCCGCTGACGGAGAGCGAACAAACATCGCGATCCTTGTCATAGAATCGCAGCTTTGCCGGATATTTTACCGTTTGATACACGACCTGAATTGTTGCGGCATCCTCAACCACATGGCAGTTAGTGGCAATTTCGCCATCAGGTAGCACGACCCCACTTCCTAACCCCTGTGCTTCACCATTTGCTTTGAAGGTCAGAACAATGACAACACTTGGTGACACCGTATCGAAAACTTCGCTAGCTGTCTTTGCCTGGGCGTCGAAGGCGAGTAGCAGCAGGATCGCGGCCCAAAGCACTCTACTTCCAGACCTCATGGAATTTCCCTCCTCAAAGCATTGATTTGAAGCAACACAACTTCAGCTCACCAATCCCCATCCCTCATGTTATCTCGCATTTTGCCAGAATAGACGATGACACACCTTGGCTTCACCGGCTCATTGCCTGGAATGATTTTTCGCATAACCCGGCGCCCCCTAGCCGCGATACCCTCCAAGTTCGCCAAAATGCTTGAGCCCTGAAGCACCTCCTCGTCCTTGGCGTAATATTCGAACCAGGGGAGCCCAGCCGAGGCATAGTCTTTGGCCGTTGGTGGAACTATCGGCGGTTTGCGGCCGGTGACCGCCAAATACTCAGCGCTGTTGGCGATATTGACAAAGCAGCGAGAACGGGCATGAGTCTCCCAGGACTTCAATCCGAAACGATCCTTGTAAATTTCCTGACGCATCAGCCCACCTGGAGCCAGACCCATCCCAAATGACGATCCCTCCTCGCTTGGTCGGGCTCGCATAAACGTTGGCGTGGGGAAGGAATCCACCTCTCTTTGCCAGGCGTCGTAGAACTCCCCTTTCATTGGATAGACACAAAACTGCAGTCCCCCGAATTCAGCCTTTCCGGTCAATTGCTCTTCAGCCGTAAATCCGCCACCTAAGGGCATGGCCACAAACTGTCTGATCAAACCCTCTGCGATGCAAAAGCCGTCGATCCAGCGCTGGCCTGGTGCAACGACGTAATCCTGAGGGGAACCGGACAGTTCATTCGTCCAGGATGTGCCGGACACTGCGTTGATCTTGCCGGCTGCCACCTTGACGGCACAGGGATAGGACCCGGCGAAGTTGATCCACATCGCTTCGGCTTGGTACATGGGCAGAAAAACCCCACCCCGCATTCTCCAGTCAAGCGGCACCCGATCATGAAAATCCTCGACATGACTCAAGGGGAAATCTTCAAACCCCGGCGGCAATGGATACTCATTCCCGTCGTCGGGCAACCGGAGGGTCCGCTTGAATGTTATAGAGCAGATCGCCTTTGGGTGTATCTCGGGGAAACGAAAAACCAGTCGATTGCCTTCCAAAGTGATCATTTGCCCTCCTCCTTCCAACCTGGCTACCAGTCTCCATCCTTTACTTCACGCACGATGCGCACAACAGCATGATCTGGAAGTTCTTTCAGCTGACGTAAAAGCTCAGCAAAAAGCTGTGGTCGCTTAAGGATAATATTCAGCAGGTCGCTGGAGACTTTCCCCGCCAAAGCCAAAAGCACGTCGGGATCTTCACTCAATTCTACTGCTAGCTTACGGATGACATCCTCGGAAGGTGGAGAAAACACTCCGCGCTCAATCTTGCTCAGGTAGGCCGGCTCGATCCCCACCCTCTGGGCGACTTGCCTTACGGAAAACCTTTTGTCTTCCTCTACATGCTTTTCGCGGCATTTCCGTATATGTTCACCGAAAGAGATCATGTGTAGTACATACTACACACTTCATAATCCGTCAATCTCAAATTATTCTTTGGACTGCTTAATCAGGTTCGATCAGCATGGCCCCTGCGCAAAGCTGGCAAACATCTTGCTGTCTGAGGTATAACTGTTTCTATCGCCTCGGAGCCCTCATCGATGCCCGAAAAAACCCGAAAGCCCCTCATCCTGCTGGCCGTCTTCTCGGTCCTGATCCTGGTCGTGGTCGGGGTGACCTACCGCAGCACCACGGTCCTGGTCGACCAGACCATCGCCGACCACCAGCAGACCACCGCCGCCGAAGCCGCGGAGATGACCGAGATCTGGCTCGGCCAGCAGACCCGGCTGCTCAACGCCACCGCGGCCTCGACCAGCGCCCTGCCGCTGACCGACAATCCCGACACCCAACGCCAGCTGAAGCTGGCGATGCAGGCCGGCCATTTCAGCGACGTCTATATCGGCACCACCGCCGGCGAGCTGATCGACGGCGCCGACTGGGTTCCCGGCCCCGATTACGATCCGCGCCGGCGCCCCTGGTACCGGCGGGCGGTGGAGACCGGCAAGACCTCCTTCACCACCCCCTACATCGATTTCGTGACCAACGAGCTGGTCATCGCCCTGGTGACGCCGATCAAGGTCGGCGGGACCTTCCGCGGCGTGATGGGGGCCGATACCGTGCTCGACACCCTGGTCGCCAACCTGGCGGCGATCAAGATCGGCGAGACCGGCTACGCCTTCATCGTCACCGACAAGGGGACGATCCTGGTCCATCCCAACCAGGACTACGTCCTCAAGGTGCGCCTGCAGGATACCGATCCGAGCCTGGCCGGCATCCTCGACGACTTCGCCCGCTCCCCGGCGGGAACCCTCTCCTACCAGCTAAACGGCGCCACCCAGATCCTCGCCTACCGCAAGATCAGCGGCAGCAGCTGGTATCTGTGCACCACCATCCCCCGCGCCGAGGCCTACACCATCGCCCGCAAGACCACCATGCTCTTCGCCGCCGAAATGGTGCAGAAGGTGCTGGGGGTCCTGGCCCTGGCGACGCTGCTGCTGGTGGTCGGCAGCGTGCTGAGCCTCTCCCTGTTCCGCCGCCAGTACTCGGACACCCTGCAGAAACAGCGCGAGGAGATCACCGGCATCAACCAGGACCTGGCCTGGAACATCAGCAAGCGCAAGGAGCTGGAGAAGCACTACCAGACCCTGTTCAACGTCGCCAACGACGGCATCCTGGTCAGCAAGGAGCTGACCTGCATCGAATGCAACGAGAAGGCGACCGAGGTCTTCGGCCTGGCGCGGCTGGGGCTGATCGGCCGCAGCCTGGTCGAGCTCTCCCCGGCGGTGCAGCCCGACGGCCAAGAGAGCCTGGCGCGCTTCGGGCGCATCCTCGAGGCGGCCAACGCCGGCCGCCACCAGGTCTTCGAATGGACCTTCTGCCGCGCCGACGGCAGCGAGTTCCCCGCCGAGGTGAGCCTCAAGACCCTGCAGCTCGACCAGGAGCAGCTCTGCCTGTCGAGCATCCGCGACATCTCCAAGCGCGTCAACGCCGAGCAGCAGCTGCGCCAGGCGCAGAAGATGGCGGCCATGGGCGAGATGCTCGGCGCCATCGCCCACCAGTGGCGGCAGCCCCTCAACACCCTGTCGACCTACATCGCCAGCCTCCCCTCGGCCCAGTACAACCACCTGATCAACAAGAATTTCATCGACACCCTGGTGGCCGGGGCCGACGCCCAGATCCAGTTCATGTCCAAGACCATCGACGACTTCCGCCACTTCTTCCGGCCGTCGAAAAACAAGGAGGCCTTCGACGTCGCCCGGGCGGTCGACAACGCCATCAAACTCCTCGAACCGACCCTCAGGCAGCACGCCATCCGCCTCGCCCTCGACATCGACGAGGCCGGCCGCCCCTTCGTGGTACAGGGCTTTCCGAGCGAGTTCGTGCACGTGGTGGTCAACATCATCGCCAACGCCCGCGACGCCATCGTCGAGCGCCGCACCTGCGAGGCGATGGCCGAACCGGGCGAGATCCGGGTCGCCATCCAGGGGACCAAGGAGGCGATCCTGGTCCGGGTCTGCGACAACGGCGGCGGCATCCCGGCGCACCTGCTCGGCAAGATCTTCACCCCCTACTTCACCACCAAGGGGACCACCACCGGCACCGGCATCGGCCTCTACATGGCCAAGATGATCGTCGAGAAGGAGATGTGCGGGGCCCTGCTGGTCGACAACCTCAACCCGGGAGCGCAGATGACCATCCGCCTCCCCAAGGCGGCGGCCTGACTCAATGCTGAACATCGAAGACAAAAACGTCCACATCGTCCTCGTCGACGACGAGCAGGCGGAACTCGACGCCTACCGCTTCCTGCTTGAGGCGATGGGGGTGCGCAACGTCACCCAGGTCAACGACAGCCGCCAGGCCCTGACGGTGATCGAGCAGATCCCCTCGCCGGTGGTCTTCCTCGACCTCAACATGCCGCAGATGAGCGGCCAGGAGGTGCTGGCGGCGATCAAGGAGCGGCTGCCGCAGGTGCCGGTGATCATCTGCACCGCCAACTCGGAGATCGAGACCGCCGTCGAGTGCCTGAAGCTCGGCGCCCACGACTACCTGGTCAAGCCGATCAGTCTCAACACCTTCGGCTCGGCGCTGCGCAACGCCCTGGAGATCGGCGTCCTGCGCAAGGAGGTCCTCTCTTTGAAGGGGATCGCCTTCGGCCCGCGCCGCCACGACAGCGCCGCCTTCGGCGCCATCGTCACCCGCAGCCCGGCGATGGAGTCGATTTTTCAGTACATCGAGGCGATCGCCCGCAGCCGCCAGCCGGCGCTGATCCTCGGCGAGACCGGCAGCGGCAAGGAGCTGCTGGCCCGGGCGATCCACATCGCCAGCGGCGTCTCCGGCGAGTTCGTCGCCGTCGACGTCTCCGGTCTCGACGACACCCTCTTCGCCGACACCCTCTTCGGCCATCTCAAGGGGGCCTTCACCGGCGCCAGCGGCGGCCGTTCCGGGCTCTTGGAGAAGGCCGGCGGCGGCACCATCTTCCTCGACGAGATCGGCGATCTTTCCGAGGCTTCCCAGGTCAAGCTGCTGCGCCTGCTCCAGGAGGGGATCTACTACCCCCTGGGCGCCGACGCGCCGAAGCAGTCGCGGGCCCGGGTGGTGGCCGCCACCAACCGCGATCTGGTGGGCCTGGCCGCCCAGGACGGCGGCTTCCGCCGCGACCTCTACTACCGCCTTTCCACCCACCTGATCAAGGTTCCGCCGCTGCGCGAGCGGCGCGAGGACATCCCGCTGCTGGTCAACCACCTGGTCGCCGAGGCGGCCGCCAGCCTGCAGAAGAGCCCGCCGGAGGTGAGTCTGGCGGCCCTCGAACTCCTTTTGAACCACCCCTTCCCGGGCAACATCCGCGAACTGAAGACCTACCTCTTCGACGCCGTCGCCCGCTGCGGCGACGGGGTGCTCGGCGACGATCTTTTGGCCGAGCGCCTCGGCGGCGCCGCGCCCGTTCCGGCCGCTGCGCCGGCTACGGAGAAGGCCGCCGCGCCGGGCCTGGAAGAGCTCTTCGGCCACTTCCCGACCCTGGAGGAGCTGAGCGCGTACGCCGTCGGCCAGGCCCTCGCCGCCAGCGGCAACAACCAGAGCCAGGCGGCGCGGCTGCTGGGCATCTCGAAACAGGCGCTGAACAAGCGGTTGAAGAAGCGGTGAAGAAACCGATAGGACGAATGGGACAAGTGGGACCCATGGGACAGGGGGAGTTCGCCCTAATGGTCCTACAGGTCCCAGTGGTCCCAGCTTTCCGCTCGCCCCCCCAACCGTCAACCCCGGTTGACCGCGTCAACCAGGGTTGACGCCAGCGGTTGACGCCGCTCCCTTCCCACCCAGTTCACCTCCCCCCATTTCCAATTTTCACCCACGATATCAATTGCTTCTCCCCCTGGCACAGGCATTGCTAAAACAGAGTTATGAATTCGGCCGGAAAACCCCGATGCCTTTCGCCGGTCCCCGGTCGCACCCCAACTACAGGAGGAGAAACATCATGGCATGGTTCAGCAAGGTTACGACAGCAGCCGCCGCCCTGACCCTGACGCTCGCCGGTGCCGGTACCGGCATCGCGGCGCCGACGGTGAAGATCGGCAACATCATCCCCCTCTCCGGCCCGTCGGCCGCGGTCGGCATCCAGGGGCAGAAGGCCCGGGAGATGGCCGTCGAGCAGATCAACGCCGCCGGCGGCATCAAGTCCCTGGGCGGGGCGAAGCTGGAGCTGGTCTTCGCCGACAGCAAGAGCGACCCGACCACCGGCGTCACCGAGGCCGAGCAGACTGATCAACAGCGACAAGGTCAACATCCTCACCGGCTGCTGGAACTCGGCGGTCACCTACCCGACCACCCAGGTCGCCGAGCGCTACGGCGTCCCCTTCGTGGTGCCGGTCTCGGTGCGCGACACCATCACCGAGCGCGGCTTCAAGAACGTCTTCCGCCTCGCCGCCAAGGACTCCTGGTGGACCCGCGATCAGTTCCAGTTCCTCAAGGACATGCAGACCGGAGTTCAAAACCCCGATCAAGACCGTGGCCTTCGTCTACGAGAACGGCGACTGGGGGACCGGCTTCGCCGAGGGCTGGCGCAAACTGGCCAAGGCCGCCGGCTACCAGGTGGTTCTCGATGAGCCCTACCCGAGCACCGCCAGCGATCTGACTCCGGTGGTCATCAAACTCAAGCGCGCCCATCCCGACGTCGTCTTCATGACTTCCAACGCCGCCGATGCCATCCTGCTTGACCAACACCATGGCCGAGATGAAGGTCAACCCAAGGCGATCATCACCAGCGGCGGCGGCCACGCCGACCCCTCCTTCCTCAAGGCGGTGGGCAAGAACGCCGAGTACCTCTTCGACATCGTCGAGTGGGAAGCCGACCTCAACCGCCCGGGCCTGAAGGAGACCAACGCCAAGTTCAAGGCGACCTACGGCCAGAACATGAACGGCGAGACGGTCGACGCCTACGCCTCGATGTACGTGATCAAGGACGCCCTGGAGCGGGCCGGCTCCCTCGACCCGGCCAAGATCCGCGCCGCGCTGGCCGACACCAAGCTCTGCGGCGGCGACGTCGGGCTCTTCGCCTACGACTGCGTCCAGTTCGACCAGACCGGCCAGAACGAAAACGCCAACCTGGTCATCGTCCAGGTGCGCCAGAAGGGCGACAGCATGGAGCGCATCACCGTCTGGCCGAAGAACGTGCGACGCGCCGGCTACACCCCGGTCTTCCCGCAACCGGCCAGGTAATCACCTACCGGCGGGGTGGGCGCCTGACCCGCCCCGCCGGTCCCCTTTCGAGGAGCGCAAGATGTTAAGTATTCGTCGAATCGTTGCTCAACGGCATCCTGATGGGCTCGATCTACGGCCTGACGGCGGTGGGCCTGACGCTGATCTTCGGCGTGATGAAGGTCATCAACTTCGCCCACGGTTCGATCCTGATGGTCGGCATGTTCGCCGCCTACTGGTTCGTCAAGCTGACCGGCATGAACCCCTATCTCGCCCTGGTGGTGGTCGTCCCCTTCCTCTTCTGCTTCGGCTACATGCTGCAGGGCTACGTGATCAAGCCGATCTTCGACGCGGAGAAGGACGTGCGCGAGCCGATCACGGTGATCATCGTCACCACCGGCATCTGGTACGTGCTCGACAACCTGGCGATGATCCTGTTCGGCGCCGAGTACCGCGTGGTCCACACCGCGATCTCGGGCAAGATGTTCGAGTTCCACGACATGTACTTTCTCTGGCCGAAGCTGATCGGCGCCGGCATCACCCTGCTCTGCGGCGTCTACCTCTTCTGGTTTCTGAAGCATTCGAAGCTCGGCAAGGCGATCCGCGCCACCAGCCTCGACCGCGAGGCGGCGACGCTGATGGGGATCAAGCAGTCGCAGGTCTACAACATCGCCTTCGGCCTGGGCAGCGCCTGCTGCGGCGTCGCCGCCTGCGTGCTGGTCCCCTTCTACTACGTCTACCCGACGGTCGGCGTCTCCTTCGACCTCAAGGCCTTCGTCATCGTCGTCCTCGGCGGGCTGGGGAGCATCCCCGGCGCGATTCTGGGCGGCATCATCATCGGCATCATCGAGACGGTCGGTGCCCAGTTCATGGCGGCGACCTGGACCGAACTGCTGATCTACGCCTTCTTCCTGGCCGTCCTCTTCGTCAAACCGTCCGGGCTCTTCGGCCTGCGACAGGATTACTAGCAGAAAGCGGGAGGTATCATGAAGTTGCTCCGCGGCCAACCACCGATCGTCAAGGTTCTTACCGGCCTGCTGCTCGCCGGCCTGTTCCTGCTGCCGACCGTCGTTTCCAGCCCGACCCTGATGCAGATCCTGATCCTGGTCATCTTCTACGCCTACCTGACCTCGTCGTGGAACTTCGTCGGCGGCTTCGCCGGGGTGCTGCCCCTGGGGCACGCGGCCTTCGTCGGCATCGGCGCCTACACCTCGACCCTGCTCTATCTCACCTTCGGCCTCAGCCCCTGGTTCGGCATGCTGGCCGGCGGCCTGCTGGCAGCGCTGGTCGGGGTGATCATCGGCCTGCCGACGTTGAAGCTGCGCGGCGCCTATTTCGCCCTGGCGACCATCGCCGTCGGCGAGGGCTTACGGGTGCTGGTGGAGAACGTGGAGCAGGTCGGCCCCTTCGCCGTGCGCGGCCCCAAGGGGCTGCTCATCAACCTGGTCCCCCACGCCCCCCTGAGCGCCTTCCAGTTCCAGGGCAAGGCCCCCTACTACTACATCATCCTGGTCATGCTGCTGGCGGTCCTCTATCTGACCCAGCGGATGATGAACTCCAAGATCGGCTACTACCTGGCGGCCGGCGGCGAGGAGCCGGAGGCGGCGGAGGCCCTGGGCATCAAGGTCTCGCGCTACAAGCTGATCGCCATGGCCATCAGCTGCTTTCTCACCGCCCTGGGCGGAACCTTCTACGCCCAGATGTTCCTCTATTTCAACCCCAAGTCGATCATGGGCCTGGATCTCTCCTACGAGATCGCCTTCATCGCCCTGATCGGCGGCCGCGGCACCATCCTCGGCCCGGTGCTCGGGGCGCTGCTGCTGCGGCCGGTGAGCGAACTGACCCGCATCTACCTCTCCGCCTCGCTGCCGGGGCTGCACCTGGTGATCTTCGGCCTGATCCTGATCGTGGTCATGCGCTACCAGCCCAAGGGCCTGGTGGCGCCGGTGAAGCAGCTCTTCGAACGGCACATCATCCCCTATTTCGACAAGCGGCGGGCCAAGAACGGCGCCCCGGCCGAAGAAACGGACTGACGGGAGCGAAACCATGGCACTATTGACAGTCGACACAGTCACCAAGCGCTTCAGCGGCCTGACCGCCGTCAACGAGGTCAGCCTGGAAGTCGAGGAGGGGCAGATCGTCGGCGTGATCGGCCCTAACGGCGCCGGCAAGACCACCCTCTTCAACTGCATCGCCGGGGCGCTGGCGCCGACCTCCGGGTCGATCCGCTTCGCCGGCCACGAGATCGCCGGCAAGCGCCCCTACGAGATCTGCCAGCTCGGCGTCACCCGCACCTTCCAGGTGGTCAAGCCCTTCGCCGGCAAGACGGTCCTCTACAACACCATGGTCGGCGCCTTCGCCCAGACCAACCACCTGCACGAGGCCGAGGCCAAGGCGCTGGAGGTCCTGGAGTTTCTCGACCTGGCGAAGAAGAAGGACATCTACGCCCGCAGCCTGACCCTGCCCGAGCGCAAGAAGCTGGAGCTGGCGCGGGCCTTGGCGACCAAGCCGAAGCTGCTGCTCCTCGACGAGGTGATGGCCGGCCTGCGCCCCGGGGAGGTGACCGAGATGCTGCCGATCATCCGCAAGATCAACCAGTCCGGGGTGACCATCGTCATCGTCGAGCACATCATGCAGGCGATCATGAACCTGTCGGAGAAGATCTACGTCATCAGCTTCGGCAAGAAGATCGCCGAGGGGGAGCCGCGCGCGGTGGTGGCGGACGAGGAAGTCATCAAGGCCTACCTGGGAGATGAATATGTCGCTACTCAGCATTGACCGGATCAACGTCGGCTACGGGGAGATCCAGGTGCTGTTCGACCTGTCGCTGCACGGTCGACGAGGGGGAGGTGGTCAGCATCATCGGCGCCAACGGCGCCGGCAAGTCGACCCTGCTCGAAGACCATCTCGGGGATGCTCAAGCCGAGCTCCGGCACGGTGAGCTTCGCCGGCGAAGCCGATCCACGGCCTGCCGGCCGACGAGATCGTCGAGCGGGCGCTGATCCACGTCCCCGAGGGACGCCGGCTCTTCTCGCTGATGACGGTGCAGGAGAACCTGGAGATCGGCGCCTACAGCAAGCACGCCGCGCCCCACGCGGCGCAGAACCTGGCGGCGGTGCACAAGCTCTTCCCGCGCCTCGACGAGCGCAAGAAGCAGCTCGCCGGGACCCTCTCCGGCGGCGAACAGCAGATGGTCGCCATCGGCCGCGGCATCATGGCCAGCCCGAGGATCCTGATGCTCGACGAACCGTCGCTGGGCCTGGCGCCGGTGCTGAAGAAGGACATCTTCGCCGCCATCAAGCAGATCGCCGAGGACTACGGCACCACCATCGTGCTGGTCGAGCAGGACGTGATGAACTCCCTGGCGATCAGCGACCGCGCCTATGTCATGGAACAGGGGCAGGTGGTGATGGAAGGTCCGTGCTGACAAGCTGCTGTCCGACCCGCACATCAAGAAGGCCTATCTGGGGATCTAGGGACTGTCCCCGCACGGGGACTGTCCCTTTCAAACCGGCAGGAGGGGGACAGTCCCCGTGCGGGGACAGTCCCCTTGTTCCTCCGGCACAGACCGGTTATCATGCCGCCATGACTCCTGCCTTCTCAGCCGCCGCCTACGACGAGATCAGCCGTCTGCTCAGCCAGATCCACGAAGGGCTGTTCATCGCCGACGGCGCGGGGACCATCCTCAGCGTCACCAAGCTGCCGCGCCGACGTCCACGGCCTCACCGACGCCGAGCTGGTCGGCCGCAACGTCTTCGAGCTGGAAGAACAGAAGATCTTCAACCCCTCGGTGACGGTCGCGGTCCTCAAGGAGAACCGCAAGGTGACCCTGACCCAGCAGGGACTGGACGGCCGCTCCTACGTCGTCACCGGCATTCCGCTCCGCGCGGCCGACGGCACCATCGAGCGGGTGGTCAGCTTCTTCCGCGACGTCACCGACTACACCGCCCTCAAGGCGCAGTACGAGCGCCTCGAGGAACAGATCTACCACTACTCGGCGGAGCTGCGCGAACTGCGCGAGAAGGAGCTGCGGGGGCTCGACATCGTCGCCGGCAGCCCGCAGCTGGAGAGCGTGCTGAAGACCGCCCTCAAGGTCGCCGCGGTCGACGCCAACGTCACCCTCAGCGGCGAGTCGGGGGTCGGCAAGACCCTGCTCGCCCGCCACATCCACAAGAAGAGCGGCCGCCACCGCGGCCCCTTCATCGAGATCAACTGCGGCGCAATCCCCGAGAATCTGCTGGAATCGGAGCTGTTCGGCTACGAACCGGGCGCCTTCACCGGCGCCAGCAAGAAGGGGAAGATCGGCACCATCCAGCTCGCCCAGGGGGGGACCCTGTTCCTGGACGAGATCGGCGAGCTGCCGCTGGCGCTGCAGGTCAAGCTGCTCAAGGTGATCCAGGAGAAGACCCTCACCCGCATCGGCGGCAGCAAGGAGATCCGCGTCGATTTCCGCCTCATCGCCGCCACCAACCGCGACCTGGAAGAACTGGTCAAGGCCGGCCGTTTCCGCGAGGACCTCTACTACCGGCTCAACGTCATCCCCCTGCACATCCCGCCGCTGCGCGAGCGCCCCGCCGACATCCTGCCGCTGGTGATGCACTTTCTGCAGCAGGCCAACGCCAAGTACGGCATGCACAAGACCCTCTCCAGCTCCTGCCTGGAGCACCTGCTCGCCTACGCCTGGCCGGGCAACGCCCGCGAGGTGCAGAACCTGCTGGAACGGCTGGTGGTAACCGCCGAGGGGGAGACGATCCGCAGCGAGCAGCTGCCGGCGCCCTTGCGGCTGGCCGGCAGCCTGGCGACGGCGGGGGGACCACCCTCGAAGCGGCGAAGGCCCAGCTGGAAGGGGAACTGGTGCGCCAGGCCTACAGCCGCACCGGCACCTGCATCGGCGTCGCCAAGGAGCTGGGGATCAGCCACGCCTCGGCCACCCGCAAGCTGAAGAAGTACGTCCCGGGGTATTAGGCCGAGTCTATCAATATCCGGCCAGTGTCCCGCCCCCGCCGGCAACTGCCGCAGCTTCCGGGCCAGGTTCTCGCCCGGCACCCGCATCGTCCGTACCCCCGCCGCGTCCTTCGCCACCTCGCCAAGGCCGGGGTCGATGGCACCTATCTCAAGATTGAAAAATCACTCTACCCCGAAGGGACCTGGGATTCGGAGCCATTGGCGATATCCCTGGTCGTCAAGTCGGACGATTCCTGACGGGTGCCTTTCCGCCCGGCAACCCCTGCAGGAATACCAAGGGCCGGGAATGCCATCCCGGCCCGCGTGCAACAAGTCATCAAAAACGGGACGGGCTGCTTTTGCCGAAAGGCCGCCCGTCCCGTTTTTGTCTCTCCGTCCTGGCCGGCCAACGGCCGGGGCCTCAATAGGCCGGCGCGTCGTCGACATAGACGTGGGCATGGAAGACCGATCCCACCCTGGGTGCGTAGGGCAGCCTCTGGGAAAAGGTCTCCCCGCCGGAGAGTCGATAGGTCACCGTATAGTCTCTGACCCGGGTCTCGGGGCTCCAGACCGTTCGGCACTGGGTCCGGGTGACGTAGCGGGGCGGACGGGGCGGCTGCCGGCCCACTTCGTGGCCGACCGATGCCCCCAAAAGCGCGCCCGCCACCGTCGCCAGGGTCCGTCCCGAACCGCGCCCGATGGTGCTGCCCACCACGCCCCCGGCGACGCCGCCGATCACGGTCCCGGCGTTAAGTCCCGGATCGCCGTATCGCGGGTACACGGGCATGGCCACATCCCGGCACTCCTGGTGGGCGACCTGAACGGTCTCATAGTTGGGGGTCACCGACCGGACCCGGGCATCGAGGGCATGGGCCTTGCCGGCCAACGCGAACAGGAGGAGCGCCGCAATCGAAACCACCAGCCATTGGGGCGCCGGTTTTGTCGCAACCTGGATTCCCATAACACACTCCTTTCGGATAGCGTCCCGTTCCCAGCAGGCCCAGGACCATTCACTCTTCGTTGTGTCCATGTCTACCCGGCAAATAGGGAAGAAGTGTGGCAGAATTGTGGAAAGTTCGAAAAAGCGGCGGTTGTCGAGCCTTGCCGTGCCTGCCTTGTCGCCCCGGCGAATGGAACCTTCATGTCTCTTTCCCGAGACCAAAACGGCGATCGCTACCTCTTCTCCCAACCCGCTGTTCCCAAAAAGGCACAGATTCCGGAGGCAAGCCCGTGAAGCTGACCTTCCTCGGCACCCGCGGCTACATCGAGCCCAAAAGCGCGCGCCACGCCCGGCACAGCGCGCTGCGGGTCGAATACCGGGGCCAGGGGGTGCTGGTCGATTGCGGGGAGGACTGGCTGGGGGAGCTGGCGGCGTTGCGGCCGCAGGCGATTGTCCTCACCCATGCCCACCCGGACCACGCCTTCGGCCTGCGGGAGGGGGCGCCCTGCCCGGTCTGGGCCACCGCGGAAACCTGGGAGCGGCTGGCGGACTTTTCGATCAAGGAGAGGCGGGTGATCCGCCCCCGGCAGCCGGAAACGATCCGCGGCCTCAGCTTCGAAGCCTTCCCCGTGCAGCATTCGATCCGGGCGCCGGCGGTGGGCTACCGGATCACGGCGGGCCGGGCGGCGGTCTTCTACGCTCCCGATTTGGTCTACATCAACGAGCGGCAGGAGGCGCTCGCCGGCTGCCGGCTCTACATCGGCGACGGCGCCACGGTCAAGGACTCGATGGTCCGCAAAGAGGGGGACCGGCTCTTCGGCCACGTCCCGATCCGCACCCAACTCACCTGGTGCCGCAAGGAAGGGGTGCCGAAGATGATCGTCAGCCACTGCGGCAGCGGCATCGTCACCGGCGAGGACACGGGGGTGCTGGAGGAGATCCGGGCTTTCGCCCGGGAGCGGGGGGTGGAGGTTGAGGTGGCGTACGACGGGATGGCGGTGGTGGTGCGGTGAAGGGCACGGGAAGACCAGGCTCTGCCCCCACCCCCCACCGCTTGGCCGCGGCCTAACTTATTAAAATCAAGACTGATTGAGCGCGAAAAACCTGCTTGGCGCTTCGCCTGGGCGTTTCTGACACGTCAGGAATTGCGAGTAATCCGGTCCCAACATCGAAAAATTGACCGGGTGAGGATCTGAGATGGCAACCGGGACCATTGCTGTCGCCCCACTGTCCCCTCAGTGCGACATGAGAACGGGCACCGTCATGTGCTTCAGCAGATGGCGACCGACTTCTCCCAACGTCAGATTCCCGAAGCGCGTTTGGGCATAGACCCCCATGACCAGCAGGTCGGCCCCGTCGTCGCTGATCCGGTTGAGCAGAACGTCGCCCACACCGACCGGGCCCCCTGCCATCTGTTTGGGCCCTACGGGGATCCCGTGGTTGATCAGATGCGCGCATAGAGAATCGGTCATCAGGTCGATGCCGTCGCCCTGGTCGGGACCCAGAACCGTGAGCAGCTCAACCCTTTCGGCACCATGCAGCACGCCAAGGGCATCGTGAATGGCCCGCGTCGACTCCCTCCCGCCACGCCAGCCAATCACCGCCCGCCGGCCAACCACGGCGAAACGCCCCGCGTAGGGAACCACCAGCACCGGACGACCAGCGGCCAGGACCAGCCGCTCGGGCAAGTCCACGGGGACACTTTCCTCCTGCCGTTCGGGATGGGTCTGACCGACGAGGACCAAATCCGCGCTGTGAGCGTGGCGAAGGACGATCTCCGTGTATCCTTCACCGGGATGGCCCTCGTCGGAGATCCAGGAGGCAGAGAGCTTTTCCCGCGCGGTCCGTTCTTCAAAGATTTTTCGCAGCGCGGCTTCCGCGGCCTGCGGTGCGTCCCTGCCGAGGCGCAAGGCCGCGGCGGGCAGGGGGAACAAAGCAATGAGCCGCGCCCCATGACGGCGGGCCAGGTTCAGGGCCAACTCCAGTCGGGCAGGGCTGGAGGGGCGGCTGTCGAGCAACACGAGGATGTCCTTCAGGGGCACGGGTTCTCTCCTTTGTCGGGTGGCGGTTCGCGGCCTCGCTGTTCGGTTCCTGGGCCTGGGAAGATTCTCGTTAGAACCCGAGGTAGGCCTCGCGGATCTTCTCGTCCGCCTCCAGGCTCTGCCCCGTCCCCTCCTGAACAATGCGTCCGTTTTCCATGACGTAACAGTAATCGGCCACGCGCAGGGTCTGGTGGACGTTCTGCTCGACCAGGAAGATGGTCAATCCCTGGCGGTGCAGCGCCTGGATGACGTTGAACACCTCCTGGACCAGGATCGGGGCCAGGCCCAGGCTCGGCTCGTCGAACATGATGACCTGGGGATCCTGCATCAGGGCGCGGCCGATGGCCACCATCTGCTGCTCGCCGCCGGAGAGGGTCTCGGCCAGCTGGGTGCGCCGCTCCTGGAGGCGGGGGAAGAGCGTGTAGACCCGCGGCAGGGAATCCGCGCGCTTGTCCTCTGGCCCGCTTGAGGTAGGCCCCGGCCAACAGGTTTTCCTCCACCGTCATCTTCGGGAAGAGCTGACGCCCCTCGGGAACCAGGGTGATGCCGAGATCGACCACCTTGTGCACCGGCTGGCCGCTGATGGTCTGGCCGGCATAGGCGATGGACCCGTTGCAGGGCGGGACCAGGCCGCAGATGGCCTTGAGGGTGGTGGTCTTGCCGGCGCCGTTGGCGCCGATCAGGGCGACCAGCTGCCCCTTCTGCACCGAGAAGGAGATGTCCCACAGCGCCTGGATCTCGCCGTAGCGGACGGAAATTTCGCTTGGCCTCCAGTACCTTCATGCCGCACTCTCCCCCAGATAAGCTTCGATAACCTGGGGGTCCCGGGCGACTTCGGCCGGTGCCCCTTCGGCGATTTTTTCCCCGAAATTCAACACCACCAGCCGATTGCTGATGCGCATGATGACGCGCATGATGTGCTCGACGATGAGGATGGTGATCCCCTCGTCGCGCAGGCGCAGGATCAGCTCGATGGTCCGGTCGACCTCCGTCGGGTTGAGCCCGGCGACCACCTCGTCGAGGAGCAGAAAGCTCGGCTCCAGGGCCAGCGCCTTGCTGATCTCCAGGCGTTTGCGCCCCGCCAGGGGCAGGCTGGCCGCCGAGAGCGTGGGCCCGGTCGGCCAGTCCGGTGGTCTCCAGCACCCGCCAGGCGGTTTTTCGGCATCGGCCCGGCGGGGATAACGCAGGAAGGAGGCGATCAGGACATTCTCCAGCACGCTGAGCCCGGCAAAGGGCTTGACGACCTGGAAGGTGCGGCCGATGCCGAGGCGGGCCAGCTCGTAAGGGGGGCTTGCCGCTCACGTCCTGGCCGCGGAAGAGGACCTTGCCGCGGGTGGGGGCATAGTAGCCGCTGATCACGTTGAAAAGGGTGGTCTTGCCCGCCCCGTTGGGGCCGATCAGGCCGACGATCTCCCCCGTCTGCACCTGGAAGCTGACGTTGTTGTTGGCGGTCAGGCCGCCGAAGTTCTTGGTGACCGAGCGCACATCGAGCAGGGTATCGCTCATGACTGGGCCCTCTCTTGCGGTTGAAGGTGTCGAAATGGCTGTTTCCTGTCGAGCAACGGGCTGGACGGGAGTCTCTTCTGCTTGCTCTCCCGCCGCTGCGCCAGGAATGCCGGAGGGTGCCCCACAGCCCGTTGGGCAAAAAGACCACGCTCAGGGCGATGACGCCACCCAGGATGATCAGGTAGAGCAGCTGGAAGTCGGAGAGATAGGCCCAGAAGAAGGTCTTGAAGGCGAAGACCAGCACCGCGCCGATCACCGGACCGATCAAGGTTCCCATGCCGCCGAAGACCACCATGACCAGGGCCTGATCGCTGATGATGTCGGACAGGGTCGAGGCCGGGTCGATGAAGGTGATCCAGTAGGCGTAGACGCCGCCCAGGATGCCGGTGGGCACCGCCGAGAGGACGAAGGCCTGGATCTTCAGCCGGGTCGGGTTGAGGCCCAGGGACTTGGCGCTCAGCTCATCCTCCCGCACCGCCTTGAGCTTGAGGCCGAAGGGGGCCCGCTCGAGCAGAAACCAGAGCAGGAAGAAGGTGGCGCCCACCACAGCGAGCATCAGGTAGAAGAAAAAGTTGGGATTGAGGAAGGGGGGCAGGCGCATGCCGTCGGGGCCGCCGGTGATGGTCAGGATCAGGGCCAGCTGCTGCACCGCCAGCGCCAGGGCCCAGGTGGCGATGGCGAAGTAGGCGCCCCGCAGGCGCAGGGTCGGAATCCCCGCGAGCAGGGCGCAGAGCCCGGTCAGCGCCCCGCCGGCCAGCAGCGCCGGGAAAAAGGGCCAGTGCGCCTGGGTCATGAAGATGGCCGTGGTGTAGGCGCCGATGCCGAAGAAGGCGCCGTGACCGAAGTTGAGATAGCCGGTGTAGCCGGCCAGCACATCGAAGGTGATGGCCAGACCGATCCACATGATCATTTCGGTCAGGATGCGCAGGGCGAAGGTGTTCTGCATCACCCCCGGAGATCGCCAGCAGCAGGCAGAAGACGAGCAGAAACCAGCGGATACGTCGATCTTTGAACATCAGATTCCCCTTCCGAACAGGCCCTTGGGCGAAACCAGCAGAATGGTGAAGAGGATGGCGAAAACGGCCAGCATGGTATAGCCCGGATTGAAATAGATGAGGAAAAAGGACTGGACCATGCCCAGCAGGAATGCGGCCCAGGGGACTCCGGCCAGGTAGCCCATGCCGGCCAGCACCACGACGAAGAAGGCGATGACGGTGTACTGGGGCCCCATCTGGGCGCTGGCGGAGAGGATGCAGCCGATCAGCACCCCGGTCATGGCGCTGATGCCGACATAGATGCCGTAGACCCAGGAGTTGGTCCGCTTGCCGTTGACCCCCATCAGGGCGGCGGCGTCGCGGTTCTGGGCCAGGGCCCGCACGCCCAGGCCGAAGGTGGTTTTTTTCAGCAGGAAGTGGAGCAAGGCGGTGATGAGCAGGGCGTAGACCAGGGCCGCCAGCCGCACCGACGAGATGGTCAGAAAAAAGTTGCCGTGTTCCAGAAAGAGGCTCCCTTCGGAGAAGGCCGAGGGGATGGAGCGGCTGTAGAATCCGAAGACGGTCAGCGCCAGGCCGCGGAACATCAGGGCCAGGCCGAAGGTAAAGACCAGCCCCATCAGCAGGGGGTTGCCCTGTTTGCCGCTGAGGACCCGATGGAGGACCGGCTGCAGGAAATACCCGAGCAGGGTGAAGACCAGGAAGACCGCGGGCAGCAGCAGAAACGGGTCGAGATGGGTCCAGTGGTTCAGGTAGAAGCCGGCAAAGGCGCCGAGCATGATCCATTCGCCCACCGCGAAGTCGATGATGTGCATGACGCCGTAGGCGAGGGAAAAGGCGATGGCGACCGTGATGTAGATGCCGCCGAGCAGCAGGCCGTCCATCAACGCCTGGGGAAGCAGTTCCATGGTAAATACTCCTTCGGACCGGTCCTGGTTTCGACCCCTTGGGGGGGCAGGCGGATGACGGCCGGGCCGGACCCGCCGCCATCCGCCGGAATCTTCCGCGGTTAGCGATCTCTCCAGGCCGTCATCGGGTAATGCGGTGGCGCCTGGGCGTCCTCCTGCGGTCCGACCACCACCACCTTGCCGTTCTGGATCTGGACGGTCAGGGGGGTCAGGCCGACATTGGCGTGGTAGTACTGCCCTTCGGTGGCGAAATTGATCCGGCCGTAGAAGGTCTGGACGTCGAGCGTCTCCAGCGCCTTGACCAGGTCGACCCGCGCCTGCTCGGAGAGGGGCGGGGTCGCGCCGATCTTCTGCAGGGCGGCCTGGAAGGCGAGGCCGGCGGCCGAGGAGCCGGCCTGGGTGTAGTCCGCCGGCACCTGGTAGGCTCTTCAGCGCCGCCGCGGCATAGGTCTTGGCGTCCGGCCACAGCAGCTCGCCGTGGGTCTTGGCGTCCTCGGTCCAGACCGAGGCGCCGAGCACCTGGTTGGCGCTTTTGCCGAGGGCTTCGATGAAGGCGGGCTCGGTCACGCCGTAGTGCATCAGCAGGGCCTTGGGGGTGTAGTTGATCTGCTGCAGGGACTTGACCAGCTTGATCAGCTCCTCGTCATGGCCGCCGAAGGCCACCACGTCGGGCCGCAGGCCGCGCACCGCCGACATCAGGGGGGTGAGATCCTGGTTGGAGGGAACGATGTTGAACTTGAGCACCTGGATCCCTTCCGCCTTGGCGGCAGCCTGGAAAGACTCGGCGGTCGCCTTGGAAAAGGTGTCGTTGGAACCGAGGATAACGGCGGTCTGCGGGATGTTTCATTTCCGTGAGGGTCTTGATGGGGACGGCGCCGGTGAAGCTGACCGGGGGAATGGTGCCGAAGGTGTAGAGGAACTTGTTGGTCCAGATCAGCGGCGATTCGGCAGAACCGGTGATCGTGGGGACCTTGTACTTTTCCACCACCGGCGCGACTGCCATGGTGACCCCCGAGGAGTAGGGTCCGAGAATGAAATCGACATGCTCCTGGGTGATCAGCCGTTCGGCGGCCGCCGCCCCCTGGGAAGGCTGGGACTGGGCGTCGGCATAGAAGAGCTTGACGGGATATTTCTTGCCGCCGATGGCGATCCCCCCCTGCGCATTCACGGCGGCCGCCCACAGGTCGTAGCCCCGCTTGGTGACGTTCCCGCCGGTGGCCAGTTCACCGGAGATGGAGGTGACGACCCCTACCTTGAAGAAGTCGCGCGTGTCGGCGGCCAGCAGCGGATTGGCCAGGACCAGGGCCAGCAGCAGGGCCAGAGCCCCTAAAAATCCTCGTTTCATCCTTTGTCCTCCCTTGAACGTGTTGGGGTTGTTATCCGATGCAAATAAAACTGCTTTTGAAAAAGACTAAGCAGAAGTCATGCCAGGGTCGCGGCGGAAGGGCCGAAGCGAAAGCCGCCCCCTGCATATAAGATATCAATATCACATTCATCCGCTTCAGGTGAGGGCGGGTTTGCAGAGAAGTTGAACACGGTTTGTTGAAAATCACCCTCTTTTTCTGGATTATGCAGTCTGGCATCCGGTTGCGATTCTCCTGAAGCTGCAGGAGGGAAAAGAGGCCCATTGCTGCCCGGTCGGCACCGGGGATCCCGGGATGGTCCGCCGCCGGTGCGGGAAACAATCCTGGTCGGGAGAGGAGGATGGCGAGAAGGGAGTCCGATGCGGCAATGCATGAGGATATGCACCGGGGAATAGGAAAACTCTCCCGATCACCAAGGATCTCCTGCTTCAGGACCTTTACCAGAAGGTCTCCACGGCGAGACAGCCCGCTGCTTAAGAGGAATAATCCATGGGCGGGAAACATTCCGCCGGGAAAGGGGCGGTCGACAGTCGGAGGAAGGGGATTATTATTTGAAAGGAAACGGGTTTTTTACCCGGTCCGCCGACGTTCCATCCTGACCCGCCAGCCATGGGTCGTCGCCGGCGGCGCCGGAAAGGGTGACAATGATCCCGATCGCGGTCGTGGTTTTCGTTTCGCTGGTCTATCTCGGCCTGCTCTTTGCCGTCGCCTTCTACGCCGACCGGCAGCGCCGGGCCGGCCGGAGCCTGGTGTCCAATCCGCACGTCTATGCCTTGTCGCTGGCGGTCTATTTCACCTCCTGGACCTTCTACGGCAGCGCCGGCCGGGCCGCCACCGTCGGGCTGGACTTCATGCCCACCGATCTGGCGCCGACCCTGATGGCCTTCACCTGGTGGTTCCTGCTGCGCAAGATCGTGCGCATCAGCAAGGAGCAGAACATCACCTCCATCGCCGACTTCATCTCCAGCCGCTACGGTAAGGCGACCTCCCTGGGGGCCATCGTCACCATCTTCACCGTGGTCGGCATCATGCCCTATATCGCCCTGCAACTGAAGGCGGTGGCTCACACCTTCGATCTGCTGACCCGTCATCCCGCCGCTGCGGCAGGGGCGGCCGCGATCCCGGGATTCCACCCCCAGTTCGACTATGCCTTCTACGTGGCCCTGATCCTGGGGGTGTTCGGCGTCCTGTTCGGCGCCCGGCGCCTGGTCGCCGCCGAGCGCCACGAAGGGCTGGTGGCAGCCATTGCCGTCGAGGCGGTGGTCAAGCTCGCCGCCTTTTTGGCGGTCGGCCTGTTCGTGACCTACGGACTGTTCGACGGCATGGGCGACATCTATGCCCGCTTTGCCGCAAGCTTTCCCGAGCGGATGGATCTGCTGCGGCTCGGTACCGAGCAGATCCCCCATTCCTCCTGGTTCACCCTCATCGTTCTCTCCATGCTGGCGTTCATGGTCCTGCCCCGCCAGTTCCACATCATGGTCATCGAAAACTCCGACGAAGACCACATTCGCAGTGCCATGTGGCGGTTTCCGGCCTACTCCTTCCTGATCAACGTCTTCGTCATCCCTATCGCCCTGGGAGGCCTGCTCTACACCGGCGGCGATACCGCAGGTGCCGACTTTTTCGTCCTCCATCTCCCCCTCCAGACGGGGCACCCCTGGCTGGCCCTGCTGGTCTTCGTCGGGGGCTTCTCGGCCGCCGCCGGGATGGTGATGGTCTCCTCGGTGACGCTGGCGACGATGATCCTCAACCACCTGCTGATGCCGCTGTTGCTGCGCTTCGAATTCGGCCGCATGGCCGGGTTACTGCTCAACCTCAAGCGCCTGGCCATCTTCGGGGTCATCTTCCTCGGCTACGCCTACTACCGGTTGTTCGGGGAATCCTACGCCCTGGTCAACATCGGCCTGGTGTCCTTCGTCGCCGCGGCCCAGTTTGCGCCCGCCTTCTTCGGCGGTCTCTACTGGAAGAGGGCCAACCTCAAGGGAGCCGTGACCGGGCTGACCCTCGGCTTCGTCGTCTGGTTCTACACCCTGATGATTCCCTCCTTCGTCCGTTCGGGCTGGCTGCCCGAGACCATTCTGCAGCACGGACCGTGGGGGATCGAACTCCTTCGGCCCCTGCAGCTCTTCGGTTTGACCGGTCTCGACCCCTGGGGACAGGCCCTCTTCTGGACCCTGCTGGTCAACGGCGGCGCGTTTCTCACCCTTTCCCTTCTGACCCGCGCCAACGCCGGGGAGCGGGAACAGGCGGCAAAGTTCGTCGAGGTCTTCTCGCCGGGGGCGCAGGAGCGCGGGCTGCAGCGGATCAGCAAGGCGCCGACGGTCATGGAGTTCGTCGAGTTGATGGCCAAGTTCATCGGCGACCAACCGGCCCGTGCCGCCATCGCCGGGTACCTCGGGGACGTCGATATCGACGCGCGGGGGAGCCTGTCGGAATTCGAACTTCCCGATTTGAAGCGTTTCGCCGAACGGACCCTCGCCGGTTCGGTCGGCGCCGCCCCGGCCCGGGTCATCGTCGACAGCTACCTGGCCACCCGGGGCAGCACCATGGAGGATGTCTTCGACATCTTCGGCTCGGTCACCATCAGCCGGCGGGCGGGGCGTGAGCAGCTGGGGGTGCTGCACGAGGTGACCCGGATCGTCGCCAGCGGCGCCGATCTCGACCGCATCCTGGAGCGGATCCTGGAGCTCTTCCGGCAGCAGTTCAAATTTGACCTGTGCATCATCCGTCTGCTCGACGAGGAGCGGCGGGTGTTGCGGGTGCGCCAGCAGCAGGGGATGAGTTGGGAGCACCTGGAGGAGTCGGAACGGGCGCTCGACGAGGAGACCTATGTCGGCGAGGCGTTCGTCACCAACCGCGTGGTCGCCGTGAACGACACCGACCTGCTGGACAAGGAGGCGCCGGCGGCGATCATCCGCCGGGAGGGGATCTGTTCCTTTGCCCACGCGCCGATCACGGTGGAGGGGGAGCCGATCGGCGTGCTCTCGGCCTTTTCCCGCTCGGCCAAGGGGATCTTCACCGAGGAGTTCACCGACCTCTTCCGCAGCCTGGCCGGTCAGGTCGGCGTCGCCTGGCGCAATGCGCGGCAGACAGAGAAGCTTATCCGCGCCCGGGAAAAAGAGCGGGAACTGGAAATCGCCCGGGCCATCCAGTCCAGCCTGCTGCCGGCCCGGGTACCGCAGCTGGCCGGCCTGTCCCTGGCCGCCACCTGCATCCCGGCCCGGGAGGTGGGGGGAGATTATTACGACTTTCTGCCGCGCGGCGCGGACCGGCTCGATCTGCTGATCGCCGACGTCTCCGGCCACAACGTCGGGGCGGCGCTGATCATGACCGAGGCCCGGACCTTCATCCGCTCCCACTTCGAGATGCTCGCCACACCGCAACAGACGACGACCGCCCTGAACCGTTTTCTCTACGAGGATCTGAGCCGGGCGGAGCTCTTCATCTCCTGCTTCTACCTGAGCTACCGGCCCCGCAGCCGCCGGCTGCGTTTCGCCAACGCCGGACACAACCTGCCGCTGCTTTGGCGCTCGGAAACCGCAGGACTGGAACGCCTCGACGCCGAGGGACTCATCCTCGGGGTGCGGCCGGAGGTCGCCTTCGAGGAACGGGAGCTGCAGCTGAATGCCGGGGATGTGCTGCTGCTGTATACCGACGGCATCACCGAGGCCGAGAACGCCGGGGGGGAATTTTTCGGCGAGGAGCGGCTGGCGGCGCTTTTGGCGGAGCTGCACGGCGCGTCGCCGGCGGGGACGGTCGAGGCGATCCTGGCCGCGGTGCACGGCTTTGCCGGGACCGAGAGCTTGAACGACGACGCAACCCTGGTGGTGATGCGGGTCGATGAGACCTGAAAAAAGGCCCGGAGACATCTCCGGGCCACTGTCGGACTTGGTTCAGTTATCTTACGGTCCCGGCCTGGCCCGCTCCAGGTGGACGCAGCGGCGGGGACTCCACTGTGCCGAATCGACGATCCGCGGGACGGTGGCCTGGCGGATTTGCGGGTGATCGCGGCCCGCCGGGATCGGCTCACTCAATTCGACCTCGACGGCCACCGGATCGAGGCGCCGGATTTCCCCCCGCCCGGAAAAGCTGCGGCCAAAGGCGGTCCAAAAGACTTTGACTCTGGCGCCGACGGCCAGCTCCCGGTCTTCGCGGTTCAGCAGCAGGTGGGGGTCCATTTCCATGGGCAATCCCTCGGATGCGGAGGATCAGCTACGGGTTCCGGGCGGGCAGGCGATGACGGCGAACTCCACCAGCTTGTCCGGACAGCTGACCCGGTAGCCGCCGGCGTAGCCCATGGCCGGCGATTCGATGCCGAAACGCGCGGTCATCACCCAGGGATAGATTCCCGCCAGGGCCGTCACGCAGACCGGAGCCGACTTTCGGTAATCGATCAAGGCTCCATCGAGGTAAACGGTGGCCCCCTCCGGCATCAGGGGACAACCGGATGCGGTGACGACGATTTTCACCCTGTGGTCCGGATTCACTTGCATCAATTCCTCCCGGCCGCCTTCAAGAGGCTGCCCTCCTGGTCGCTCCCTGGGCCACTTCCAGCAGCGATTCCTCAAGGATCGCCAGGCCCCGATCCAATTCCTCGTCCCCGATCATCAGGGGCATCAGGACCCGCAGGACGTTGCCGAAGTTGCCGCAAGCGATCAGCACCAGCCCCTTTTCGTAGCAGAGCCGGGTGATCTGCTTGGCCTCTTCGGTGGCCGGCTCCCGGGTCTCCCGGTCGCGCACCAGTTCCAGGGCGAGCATCGGTCCCTTGCCGCGCACCTCGCCGATCAGCTCATGTTCAGCCTGCATCGTCTCGAGCCGGGCCTTGAGGAAGGTGCCCAGCCGCTCGGCCTGCTGCAGCAGTCCGTCCTCCACCAGGACCTCCAGCACCGCCTGCGCCGCCCGGATTGCCAGGGGATTGCCGCCGTAGGTGCTCCCCAGACCCCCGGGGTGCGGCTTGCTCATGATCTCGCTGCGGCCGGTCACCGCGCTCAGGGGCAGCCCTCCGGCGAGGCTCTTGGCCGTGGTGATCAGGTCGGGGGCCACGCCCCAGTGGTCGATGGCAAAGAGTTTTCCGGTCCGGCCCATTCCGGACTGCACCTCGTCGACGATCAGCAGGATGCCGTGCTTCTGGCAGATTCGCTGCAATTTGGGGAAATAGTCGGGCGGCGGAGTGACGAAGCCGCCCTCCCCCTGGATCGGTTCGGCGATGACGGCCGCCACCTGTTCGGCGGCCACCTGATTGATGAAGAATTCCTCCAGATGGTCGGCGCAGGCGGTCTTGCACGCCGGGTGCTTGAGGCCCCATGGGCAGCGATAGCAATAGGCATAGGGCATACGATAGGTTTCGGGGGCGAAGGGACCGAACCGGAACTTGTAGGGCTTGACTTTGCTGGTCAAAGTCATGCCCAGGTTGGTGCGGCCATGAAAGGCATTTTCGAAAGCGATGAGGGCCGGCCTTCCGGTAGCGTAGCGGGCGATCTTAGCCGCGTTTTCCACCGCCTCGGCGCCGGAGTTGAGAAACATGGTCATCTTCGCGAAGCTTCCCGGCGCCAGTTCGTTGAGCCGGGCGGCCAGTTCGATGTAGGGCGCATAGGGGGCGATGTGAAAGCAGGTGTGGAGATACCGATCGGCCTGGTCCTTGATGGCGGCGACCACCTTGGGATGACAGTGGCCGACGTTGTTGACGCCTATGCCCCCGGCAAAGTCGATCAACTCCCTGCCGTCGGCATCGATCATGATGGCGCCCTGGGCCCGGACGACAAACGATGGGGTCGAAGTCGCCAGACCGGGGGGGACATGCTGGTTGCGAAGTTCCATCCATTCGGCGCTGGTCTTTTTCATGGGGCGAAGTCCTCCTGTGGCTAGGTTGGCGGTTGCAAAGGGCAAGTAAGATTCCCGGGTCATCCTTCCGGAGGGAAGGATGGAGCGATGGGTCGCGAAAAGAGGGGTCCAACAGCTACTTCCCTGACTAATCAAAGACCGTACCAACGCGACGATCTGGAATAATCTGCTGAAAAAACAGCGGGTTGGGATTGTGCCAGAGGGGATGGCTGGAGAAGATGGGTTTCGGGGCGGGAATTTTCCGCTTGAAAAGATTCCGATTTGCATGTTTGATGTTGTTATGCATAATGGGAGTTAAGCGCCATTCAAACAAGTCCCCCGAAAGATGTTTTTTTCCCGCTCTCCGGTCCGCCCGCTTGCGCGGCAGCGGACTCGAGCAACGATGGGAGGTTCCGTGTCGCGACTCACCTACAACAGTCTTATCCGGCCCGTTGATTCCCTCTTTTCCGCCCTCAGCGAACAGGCCCAAGCGCTGTTTGAGGGGGCCAACGAAGGGCTGTTGGCCCTCGACGCCGACGGTGTCGCCCTCCTCGCCAACCGCGTCGCCAGGGACAAGCTGGGCATCCCCTCCGGCACCGCCTTGCCGAAGCGGATGCCGGAATTGTGGGGGCGAATCGCCGCCATCCGGCCCGGGGACCAGCGCCGCCTGGAGGTCCCGGTCGAGGTGGATGGCCGCCAGTATCTGGTGCGGATCAGCCCGGTCCTGGTCGAGGGGGAGCTGGCGGGATGGGCCTGCATTTTTGAGGAAAGCGGCAAGACGGCCACGGTGGAGGCCATGGCCGAGGAGATGCGGGCCTACCAGGACCTGACCAGGGAGTTGGACGCCATCATCGACTCCTCGTCGGACGGCCTCTGGATCTGCGATGCCGAAGCCAAGGTCATCCGCATCAACCGCGCCTCCGAACGCATCAACTCCATCAAGGCGGAGGAGGTGGTGGGACGGACCATGACCGAGCTGGTGGCGCAAGGTTTCGTGGATCGCTCGGTGACCGCCCAGGTCCTCGAAACCGGCAAGGTGGTCGACATGCTGCAGCAGCGGGGGGACCGCAAGCTGATCCTGACCGGGACCCCCGTCTGCGACGCCCACGGCAAGCTGATCCGGGTCGTGGTGAGCGAGCGGGACATCACCGAAATCGATACCCTGCAGCGCACCCTGGAGGAGCAGGAGGCGATCAAGGACCAGTTCCGGAACCAGATGCTGGAGATGCAGCAGATGGTCATCGAGTCCCGTCGGGTCATTGCCAAAAGTCCCTGCATGATCAAGGCGTTGCGTCAGGCCCTGAAAGTTGGCGGGGCCAATTCGTCGGTTCTGATCCTCGGCGAGTCGGGGGTCGGCAAGGGGTTGATTGCCGACTTGATTCACAAGAACTCCAGCCGGGCCGAAATGCCGATGATCAAGATCAACTGTGGCGCCATTCCGGAGTCGCTCATCGAATCGGAGCTGTTCGGGTACGAGAAGGGCGCCTTTACCGGTGCGCAGACGAGCAAGCCCGGGCACCTGGAGACGGCCGACGGCGGTATCGTGTTTTTGGACGAAATCGCCGAATTGCCGCTCCCCTCCCAAGTCAAGTTGCTGCGCTTTCTGGAAGACGGACGCATCCTGCGGCTGGGCGGCACCAAGCCCCGCACCGTCGATGTCCGGGTCCTCGCCGCCACCCACCGCAACCTCGAGGAAATGATCGAGGCCGGCAAGTTCCGCCTCGACCTCTTCTACCGCCTGAACGTCATTCCCCTCTATGTTCCGGCGGTTCGGGAACGCCGGGACTGCATTCCGGCGCTGCTCCACTACTACATCGATTATTTCGCCAGCAAGAGCGGGACCCGCAAGCGTCTGACCCGGGCGGCCTCCGACGCGCTTTTGAACTACCGGTTTCCCGGCAATGTCCGCGAACTGATGAACATCTGCGAGCGGCTGGTGGTGATGACGGATACCGAGTTGATCGACCTGCAGGATCTTCCCAGCCACATAGCCAACCAGGCCCAGGATGCGTTGCTGGCGGCGGGCGATTGGCCGGAAGCAATGACCCTGCAGCAGATCCTGGACAGCGTGGAGCGTTCGGTGCTGGAGCGAGCCGCGGAAAAGTTCGGAACCCAGTACAAGATAGCGAAAATGCTGGGGGTCAACCAATCGACCATCGCCCGGAAGTTGAAGAAGTTCGGCATCGGCTGAAGGGGGCGCGGACCTTCATGCATTGGCGCATCAAAAGCCCGACTCGGTCCGGCTCCGCCGCAGCCTTTTCCTGCTGAAGAGGGTCTTCGTCGCCCCGGGTCTTTATCTCCCGGGGCTTCCCCCCGGCCGCGATCTTGACCAACAAATCGAGTACTTACGGTAAGATGGAATTTTTGGGCCGGGCTCTCTTGGCAGAGCCCGGCCCAATTTTCTTTTGCCGTTCCTCCAAAGCCAGCCCTTCGGATAAAAGCTTCTGAAAACATTGCAGAATTTCCGGTTTCTCCCGCCCCGAAAGATCGTTTTCCCCGCCGGGAATCGTCTCTACCAACGTTTCTATTCGAAAGAAATATCAAACAAAAACGGATAGATATGTCGCCATCCAGGACTAGAACGGCATTTGGCATCCTCCTTGCTCAATTGGGGGATATCCAGGCCAGAGGGTCCTGACGGAACATCGGCAGGCATAGCCCTCGACAAGGTGGAAGTGACCTGGAGATCCGACGGCCATTCGCCTTTCGTTCGATCCGACCAAGGAGATGACATGGATTCCCCGGTTGAGAACCCCGTCTTCACGGCAATCCAGGCCGCCATCGGCCAGCGCTGCGGGCAAGCCGCAGAGCATCTGGCCTGGCTCAAGGCGCAGATGCACCCGTATTTCTTCATCACCCTGCAGAACGAGCCCCAGGCCATCGCCCGGCTGGTCCTCGGGCTGGATGACCTGACCCAGGACCATCGCCTGGTGCTGGCCGATCGGGAGGGCGCCCTGATAGTCGCCTGCCCCAGCCGGCCCGGCTCCCTCTACGCGTCGCTGCATCAGCTGCCGGAGAAAGACATCTCCTATGCCCAGTTCACCCAGTCCTACGGGCCCCTGCCCGGTCTGGGCCGGGCACTGGAGGTGCAGCTCTACGAATTCGACCGCAAGGGCCACGGGGAGATTGCGGCCGCCCTGGAGCGGGCCGCGGTCCCTCCCCGCCTGCGTCGCGCCATCGCCGCGGCCCTGCGGCGGGGCTATCCCGGCTTCGACCGGCAGGAGCTGGACCAGCTGCTGCAATTGCTGTGGGTGAACAACGCGAACTACCTGCGCATCTCGCCGCCGCAGCGGGTCGCCCAGCTCTTGTGGCTTCTCCAGCAAAGCCGTCATCAGGGCGGCGTTCACCTGGAGGTGGAAACCGCCGAGGGCCCCGGGGGCGGCCAGGAGTACCGGGTCATGTTCGCCGCCGCCAACCCTCCCCAGCGGGATTTCCTGGTACAGACCATGGAGGTTTTCAAACGTCTGGAAATTGGGATTAAGCGTGCCTATTGCCTGACCATCAGCACCGGGGTCCACCCCTATTTCCTCGGCTCCTTCTACGTCAGCGAGCGCCATGCGGCGCTGGCCGACAGGACCTCCGCCCCCTTTGACCGCCTGCGCCGGGAACTGTACAATACCCAGCTCCTGTCGAGCGCCTCACCGACCTACGGGCAGTTCGTCACCCGCCGCCTCATGAGCGGCGAGGATGCCTCCCTGGTCAATGTCTTCATCGCTTTCTGTCACACCAATCTCGCCCACAACCAGCCGGAGAGCTTCGGCATCGAAGATGTGATGCGGGCCTTCCACAATCACCCGGAAGTGACCCTCAAGCTGGTGGAGCTGTTCCGGCTCCGTTTCGACCCGGCGTTGTCCGCGCGGGAAGAGCGCTACGGGGCGGCCCTTGCGGAGACCACGCGGCTGGTCGCCGGCTACAACACCGGCCACCGTTTCCTGGACGACTTCCGCCGCAGCATTTTCCGCTGCTGCCTCGGCTTTATCCGCTTTACGCTGAAGACCAACTTCTTCGTCCTGGAAAAGCAGGCCCTGGCTTTCCGCCTCGATCCGGCCTACCTGGCCGAGCTGGGGGAGGAGTTCACTGCCGACCTGCCGGCAGAGAGCCCGTTTCGGATCACCTTTTTCTTCGGTCGCAACGGCATCGGTTACCACATCGGCTTCTCGGACATCGCCCGCGGCGGCTGGCGCACCATCCTCACCCGCAGCCGCGACGACTACGCCACCAGCGCCAATACCCTGTTCCGCGAGAACTTCGTGCTGGCCCATACCCAGCACCTCAAGAACAAGGACATCTACGAAGGCGGCTCGAAGATGGTGGCGATCCTCGACGTCGCCGGGGTCGAAGACCGCGACCAGGTCACCCAGCGGCTCTACAAGCTGCAGTACGGCTTTCTCAACGCCTTCCTGGATATTTTCGTCACCACCGAGGGCAGGGCCAGGGATCCCCGGGTGGTCGACTATTACGGCGAGGACGAACCGATCGAACTCGGCCCCGATGAGAACATGCACGACGCCATGGTCGAGGTGATCGCCCGCCAGTCGGTGAAGCGCGGCTACCTGCTGGGCGCCGGTCTGATCTCCAGCAAGCAGGTCGGCATCAATCACAAGGAATTCGGCGTTACCTCCACCGGCGTGGTCAAGTTCGCCGAGATCACCATGGCCGAACTGGGAACGGACATTCAGACCGAGCCCTTTGCCGTCAAGTTCACCGGCGGCCCGGCGGGGGACGTCGCCGGCAACGCCATGCGCCTGCTGCTGGAGCGCTGCCCGCAGGTGAAAATCAAGCTCGTCGTCGACGGCAGCGGGGCGTTCTGCGACCCGCAAGGAGCCGACCGGGAAGCCCTGGCGACGCTCTTGCTGCGCTAGCGACATCGAAGACTTCGATCCCGATCGGCTGCATCCCGGCGGCTTTCTGCTCTACCGCAACCAGCGGCGCAGCGAAGGGCTGCGCGAGCTGTTCCGGAAGATCGTGCGGACCGACGGCGGGCTCGAGGAGCGCTGGCTGACGGTCGATGAATTCCATCGCGAATACGACAGCCTGCTCTTTACCGTCGACGCCGACCTGTTCATTCCTGCCGGCGGCCGGCCGGAAACCATCGACGGTGGCAACTGGCGGAATTTTTTCGACGCCGCCGGACGCCCCTCGGCGCGGGCCATCGTCGAGGGCGCCAACTCCTTTATCACCCCCGAAGCCCGCAGCGAACTGCAGAAGGGGGGCGTGGTCATCCTGCGCGACGCCTCGGCCAACAAGTGCGGGGTGATCTCCTCCTCCTACGAAATCATCGGCAACCTGCTGCTCTCGGAAGAGGAATTTCTGGCCCACAAGGCCCGTTACGTGGCCGACGTCATCGAGATCCTGGAACGGCGCGCCGCCGACGAGGCGCACCTGATCTTCCGCCGGCACCGGGAGGGAGGCGGCAGCCAGCTCTATACCGAGATTTCGGCCGCCATCAGCGGCGAGATCAACGCCCATTACGCCCGGCTGTTCGCCTTTTTCCAGGAGCATGCCGAGCTCTGCGCGGAGCCCCTGTTCCGGCGCGCCATCGCCGCCCACCTGCCCCGCCTGCTGCGCGAAGACTCCCGGTACCTGTCCCGCATCGGAAATCTGCCGGCCAAGTACCTCTCGGCGATCCTGGCCAGCGAGATCGCCTCTTCCATCGTCTACCGCGGCGATCGCGAAGCGGAGTTCGCGGCCATGCTCCGGGGACATCTGGAGCGGAACTTTGCGGAGCAGACCCCCAAGTTGGCCGTCGCCAATCAGTGACGGGACGCTGGCGTCATCGTCGCCGCCTCGGACCGGAAAGGAAGGACCATGAAAATTATCCGTCTTGATATGGGCGCCTTGCGAATTGAAGTGGAAGAGGTCTCCGCTGCCTATCGGGGTCTGGGGGGCCGCGGGCTGACCTCGACGCTGCTGGCCCGGGAGGTCGCCCCGGGCTGCAATCCGCTCGGCCCCGAAAACAAGCTGGTGATCGCCCCCGGACTGCTCACCGGCACCGGCGCTCCCTGCTCGGGACGCACTTCCGTCGGCGCCAAGAGCCCCCTCACCGGCACCATCAAGGAGAGCAATGTCGGGGGCATTGCCGGCCAGTACCTGGCCGGTCAGCGGATCAAGGCCCTGGTCTTCGAGGGACGGCCGCCCGATGGCCAGACCCGGATTCTGCACCTCGATGCCCAGGGCGGCGCATTGCTGGTGCGCAACGACCTGGCCGGACTCGGCAACTATCAAGCGGTTGCGGTCCTGCGCCAGGAGTACGGCCCCGACAGCGCGGTGATCGCCGTCGGTCCGGCCGGCGAGGTCGGGGCGCTGCTCGGCACCATCGCCGTCTGCGACCGCGAGGGGCGCCCCGCCCGCCATGCCGGCCGCGGCGGAATGGGGGCGGTGCTGGCCGCCAAGGGGATCAAGGCGGTGGTGATTGCCAGGCCCGCTGTCGCCCAGGTGCCGGTCGCCGAGCCGCAACGGTTTCGCGACACGGTACGGCGCTTCGCCAGGACCCTGGTCGAGGGGAAAAAGGCGCTCACCACCTACGGTACAGCGGTGCTGGTCAATGTGGTCAACGAGGCCGGCGGCCTGCCGACCCGCAACTTCTCCAGGGGGAGCAACGACCGGACCCCGGACCTTCGACGGCGAACGGCTCCACCGCCTCGCCCACCAGCGGGGCGGCACCACCGGCCATGGCTGCCACGCCGGCTGCGTC
Source organism: uncultured delta proteobacterium (assembly GCA_963763205.1). Taxonomy (GTDB): domain Bacteria; phylum Desulfobacterota; class Desulfuromonadia; order Desulfuromonadales; family DDH964; genus DDH964. The sequence goes on from CAVXNQ010000010.1 coordinate 101,973, forward strand.
ATCCGCTGCTCCAACGTCTATCACGATGCCGCAGGGGAGTATCTGACCGCCGGGCTGGAATACGAGACCATTGCCCTGCTCGGCTCCAACTGCGGTCTGCACGATCTGGACGCCATCGCCCGCCTCGACCGGCTCTGCGACGATCTCGGCATCGACACCATGGAGATGGGGGTGGCCCTAGGGGTGGCCATGGAGGCCGGGGTTTTGCCCTTCGGCGACTTCGCCGCCATGCAGGCGGCCATCCGCGGGGTGGTCGCCGGCACCCCCATCGGCCGCACCCTGGCGCGGGGGGCGACCTTCACCGGCCGGACCTTCGACGTCGAGCGGGTGCCGGCGGTCAAGGGACAGGCCCTCTCCGGCTACGACCCCCGCGCCCTCAAGGGGACCGGGGTCACCTACGCCACCAGCACCATGGGCGCCGATCACACCACCGGCAACTGTCTCCCCGGGCGCGGCGGGCTCGACAGCCACAAACCGGAAGGGCAGGCCCGCCTCTCTCGCGAGCTGCAGGTGATGTCGATGGTCTGCGACATCCTCGGAGTCTGCGTCTTCGTCGGCCCGGTGCCGGAAACCATGCCCTTTCTGGCCGAGCTCGTCGCCTTCGCCAACGGCGCAAAGACCACGCCGGAGCGGCTCCTCGAACAGGGCCTGCAGGTGCTGCGGATCGAAGCGGAATTCAACCGCGGGGCCGGGATCACCAACCGGGACAACGACCTGCCGGCCTTCTTCCGCAACGAACCGCTGCCCGGCAGCGGGCTGGTCTTCGACGTGCCGGTGGCGGAGCTGGCCGCCCTCGATTTTGCGGCGCCGGAGGTGGAAGCGATCGCCGCCGCCGCGCGACTCCCGGGGTTCGCCCGGGCCTAACGGAAAACGTTCAATCAACCGGGCGCAACGCCCATCAACCGGCAAGGGTCTGGCAAGAACCCGCCGCAGTGGAGGACAGCATGAGCGAACGAATGGATCTGACGGATTACATGGGATTTCAGGGCCTGCTGAACGACGAGGAGAAGCTGGTGCGGGAAACCGGTCGGCAGTTTGTCAACGAGCAGGTGCTGCCGATCATCGAGGAACACGCGCAAAATGAAACCTTCCCCGCCGATCTGGTCCGGCCGATGGGGGAGCTCGGCTTCTTCGGCCCCAATCTGCCGGAGAAGTACGGCTGCGCCGGCCTCTCCAACGTCGCCTACGGCCTGTTGATGTACGAACTGGAGCGCGGCGACTCGGGCCTGCGCAGCTTCGCCTCGGTGCAGGGTTCGCTGGTCATGTATCCGATCTACGCCTACGGCAGCGAAGCGCAGAAGGACTACTGGCTGCCGAAGATGGCCACCGGCGAGGTGGTCGGCTGCTTCGGCCTGACCGAACCCGACTTCGGCTCCAACCCCGGCGGCATGCGCACCCGCGCCGTGCGGGAAGGCAACGGCAAGTGGCGCATCAACGGCAGCAAGATGTGGATCACCAACGGCAGCGTCGCCGACGTGGCGGTGGTCTGGGCCAAGACCGACGAGGGGGTGCGCGGCTTTCTGGTGGAGAAGGGGACCCCCGGCTTCACCGCCCCGAAGATGACCGGCAAATGGAGCCTGCGCGCTTCGGTCACCAGCGAGCTGGTGTTCGAGGACGTGCTGGTCGACGAGGAACAGAGCTTGCTGCCGAACGTCAAGGGCCTCAAGGGGCCCCTGGGCTGCCTGACCCAGGCCCGTTACGGCATCGCCTGGGGGGCGCTGGGCGCCGCCGACGCCTGCTACCAGACGGCCCTCGACTACGCCCTGACCCGCATCCAGTTCGACCGTCCCATCGCCTCCTTCCAGCTGCAGCAGAAGAAGCTCGCCGAAATGGTCACCGAGCTGACCAAGGGGCAGCTGCTGGTGATGCAGTTGGGGCGGCTCAAGGACGCAGGGACCTACACCCCGGCCCAGGTCTCGATGGCCAAGATGAACAACGTCAACGTGGCCCTGGAGATCGCCCGCAGCGCGCGCACCATGCTCGGCGCCAACGGCATCATGGGCGAGTACCCGATCATGCGCCACATGGCCAACCTCGAATCGGTCTACACCTACGAGGGGACCCACGACATGCATACCCTGATCATCGGCCAGCAGGTCACCGGCATCCCGGCTTACCGGCCCTGATCGGGCCAAGGAGGAAGCGACCATGCAGGAGGTCTTTGTGATACAGGCCCTGCGCACCGCGCAGGGCTCCTTCGGCGGCGCCCTGGCGGAGGTGCCGGCGCCGCAGCTGGCGGCGACGGTCATCCGCGCCTTGCTGGAGCGCAGCGGCCTGGCGCCCGAGGCGGTCGACGAAGTGATCGTCGGCCAGGTCCTCTCCGGCGGCAGCGGCCAGGCCCCGGCCCGCCAGGCCATGCGCCTGGCGGGGATCGCCGATGCCGTTCCCGCCATGACCATCAACAAGGTCTGCGGCAGCGGCCTCAAGGCCCTGATGCTCGGGGCCGGTTCCATCCGTCTCGGCGACGCCGAGGTGGTGCTGGCCGGGGGGATGGAGAACATGTCCCAGGCTCCCTACCTGCTCGGGCAGGGGCGTTACGGCTACCGGATGGGGAACGGCGAGCTGATCGACCTGATGATCCACGACGGTTTGCAGGACCCCTACAGCAACCGGCACATGGGGCAGATCGCCGAGGCAAGCGCCGGCCGCTTCGACCTCTCCCGCCAGGCCCAGGACGCCTTCGCCCTCGCCTCCTACCGCAAGGCCCAGGCCGCCGTCGCCGGCGGGGTCTTTGCCGACGAGATCGTGCCGGTGGCGATCAAGACGCGCAAGGGTGAAAGGGTGGTCGAGCGGGACGAGGAGCCCTTCAAGGTCGACTTCGCCAAGCTACCCACCCTGCGGCCCGCTTTCGGCCAGGACGGGACGATCACCGCCGGCAACGCCTCGACCATCAACGACGGCGCGGCCCTGTCCCTGCTCGCCGGGAGTGACGCGGTGGCGCGCCACGGCCTCCGGCCGCAGGCCCGGCTGGTGGCCTATGCCAGCAACAGCCTGCATCCCGACCGGTTCACCGAGGCCCCCGTGGGGGCGATCGAGAAGGCCTGTAAAAAAGCCGGCCTCGGCCTTGCCGAGATCGACCTGTTCGAGATCAACGAGGCCTTTGCCACCGTGCCGCTGATCGCCATCGGGCAGTTGGGCCTCGATCCCGGCAAGGTCAACGTCAATGGCGGCGCGGTGGCCATCGGCCATCCGCTGGGCGCCAGCGGCGGCCGCCTGGTGGCCACCCTGATCAGGGAGCTGCAAAGCCGCCGGGCCCGTTACGGCCTGGCCACCCTGTGCATCGGCGGCGGCGAAGCGGTCGCGACCATTTTCGAACGCCTTTAAGGGGGTAGCAATGATCAAACAGGTTGGCGTTCTCGGCGCCGGTCAGATGGGAAGCGGCATCGCCCAGGTCTTCGCCCAGGCCGGCTACCAGGTGGTCCTTTTCGACATCGCCCCGGCCCAATTGGAGAAGAGTCTGAAGGGTATTGAAAAGAACCTTTCGCGCCAGGCCGAAAAGGGGACCGTCGCGGCGGCGGACATCCCCGGGATCCTCGGGCGGATGCACACCACCATGGCCATGGAGGACCTGAAGGAGTGCGACATCGCCATCGAGGCGGTGACCGAGCGCGAAGACCTCAAGCTGGACATCTTCCGCCAGCTCGACGGCATCGTCCAAGCGGGAGCGATTCTCGCCTCCAACACCTCCTCCATCCCCATCACCCGCATCGCCGCGGTGACCGGGCGCCCCGAGAAGGTGATCGGCATGCACTTCATGAACCCGGTGCCGGTGATGAAGCTGGTGGAGGTGATTCGCGGTCTGGCGACCGGCGACGAGACCTTCGCCGTCGTCCGCGATCTGATCGGGGCGCTCGGCAAGGAAATGGCAGTGGCGGCCGATTACCCCGGCTTCATCGTCAACCGCATCCTCATTCCGATGATCAACGAGGCGGCTTTCGCCCTCTATGAAGGGGTGGCCAGCGCCGAGGATATCGACAAGGCGATGAAACTCGGCACCAATCAGCCGATGGGGCCGCTGACCCTGGCCGATTTCATCGGCCTGGACACCTGCCTGGCGATCATGCAGGTGCTTTACGACGGCTTCAAAGACCCGAAGTACCGCCCCGCTCCGCTGCTGGTCAAGATGGTCGAAGCGGGCTACCTGGGGCGCAAAAGCGGCAGAGGGTTCTTTACTTACGCCCGCTGACTTGATCCTTCTGCGAAGCCGTTTTCCGACCGGCCGCAGGGGGAAAGACCAAGCCTTTCGGGCCGCCACGGAAGGCCGCCCCAACCCCCGAGGGAAAAAGCGCACAGCGTTGATGAAGAGGTAAAACGATGGAGTATTCCCGGCAAATCTACTGGAACGTCGGTCGCGGGGCGGCCACTTTGGTGCCCATGTACCTGCTGGCCCTGGCCGCCTTCGCGGTCCTGGCCCGGGGCTTCTGGCGGCGCATCCGCATCTACCGGCAGGGGCTGCCGCTTTCGCGCCTCGATCACCTGGGCGAGCGGATCAAGTCGCTTGTGACCACCGCCTTCGGCCAGACCAAGGTGCTGCGCGTCCCCGGCGCCGGCACCGCCCACGGCCTCTTCTTCTGGGGCTTCGTGCTTCTGACCATCGGCACCACCCTGATCTTCATTCAGGCCGACCTGCTCCATCCCCTGTTCGGCATCACCTTCCTCAAGGGCAACTTCTACCTGCTCTTCTCCGTCGTTCTCGATCTCGCCGGGCTGGTTGCTATCGCCATGCTCCTGGGCCTGGCCGTGCGCCGCTACCTGGTGCGTCCCGCCGGCCTGCCCAACGTCCGCGACAACGCCCTGATGCTCGGCCTGCTGCTCGTCATCCTGGTCACCGGTTTTCTCATCGAGGGCGCGCGCATGGCCGCCACCGAGCTCGGCACGCCCTTGGCCGCCTGGTCCCCCGGCGGGCTGGTGGTCGCCAAGCTTATGGCCGGCATGAGTCCCGCCGCCCTGCGCACCCTGCATGCCTCCCTGTGGTGGCTGCACCTGGTGCTGGCCCTCGGCTTCATCGCCCTGATCCCCTTCACCCGGCTGCGCCACCTCTTTCTCACCCCGGCCAACTACCTTTTTGCCGACCGCGGCCCGACCGGGCAACTCGCCACCCTCGATCTCGAAGACGAGGCCGCCGAGAGCTTCGGCGCCGCCAAACTCTCGGATCTGTCCTGGAAAGACCTCTTCGACAGCGACGCCTGCACCTTTTGCAAACGCTGCCAGGACCGCTGCCCGGCCTACGCCACCGACAAGCCCCTCTCGCCGATGAAGATCGTCAACCAGCTCCAGGAACTCGCCTTCACCCCGTCCGGGGCCGGCCTGATCGACACCGTCGGCCGGGACGAGCTGTGGGCCTGCACTACCTGCCGCGCCTGCCAGGAGATCTGCCCGGCTGCTATCGAACACGTGCCCAAGATCGTCGCCATGCGCCGCAACCTGGTCCTCATGGAAGGGGAGTTCCCCGGCGAGGAGGTGCAAACTGCCGCCGAGGCCGTCGAGGTCAATGGCAACCCCCTCGGCATGGGCCACGCCGGCCGCGGCGACTGGGCGCAGGAACTCGGCATCAAGCCCCTCGCCGAAGACCCCGCGGTCGACCTGCTCTACTTCGTCGGCTGCTACGCCTCCTTCGACAAGCGCAACATCAAGGTCGCCAAGGCGTTCGTAAAACTCTGCCAGGCCGCCGGGCTCAAGGTCGGCATCCTCGGCAAACAGGAGAAGTGCTGCGGCGAGCCGGTGCGCAAGCTCGGCAACGAGTATCTCTACCAGAGCGTCGCCGCCGAGAACATCGAGACGATCAAAGGCTACGGCGTCAAGCGCATCGTCACCGCCTGCCCGCACTGCTACAACACCCTGGCCAAGGACTACCGCGACCTCGACTTCGACGTCCCCGTGGTTCACGCCACCACCCTGCTTGAGGAACTGCTCCAGGCGGGCAAGCTCAAGCTCAACGCCGCCGCCTTCGCCTGCACTTACCACGACTCCTGCTATCTCGGCCGCCACAACGCTCTTTACAGCGCCCCGCGCCAGCTTATTGCCGCCGCCGGCGGACACCTGACCGAGATGGAGAAGCACCACGCCGAGTCCTTCTGCTGCGGCGCCGGCGGCGGACGCATTCTCGCCGAGGAGAAGTTAGGGACCCGCATCAGCGAAACCCGGGCCAAACAGGCCGCCCAGACCGGCGCCCCCTTGCTCGTCTCCAACTGCCCCTTTTGTCTGACCATGTTCGAAGACGGCATCAAGGGGGCGGGCCTGGAGGCGCAGCTGGCACCGCGGGACCTGCTGGAACTGCTGGCGGAGCGGCTGTAAGAATTTAAACCTCGGACCGATCCGACGGATCCGACCGGTCGGTCCGATAAAGACCCAAGGAGGCAAAACGATGAAGATTCTCGTCTGCATCAAGCAGGTTCCGGACATGGAATCGCGCTTCAAGATCGATCCCGCCGGGACCTGGTACAGCGACCAGGACCTCGCCTGGCGGATGAACGAGTACGACGAGTACGCCGTCGAGCAGGCGGTGCAGCTCAAGGAGCAGAGCGGCGCCGAGCTGGTGGTCGCCGCCATCGGCCCCGACCGGGTCAAGGAGGCGATCAAGAAGGCGCTGGCCATGGGCGCCGACCGCGCCGTGCACATCAAGGACGAGGCGAGCTTCGAGAAGGACCCCTTCGTGATCGCCAGCATCCTCGCCGAATATGCCCGGGGCGAAGCCTTCGACGTGGTTTTCACCGGCATGCAGTCCCAGGACCGTGGCTCCGCCCAGGTCGGCGTGCTGCTCGGCGAACTCCTCGGGATGGAGACGGTCACCACCGTGGTCGGCTTCGCCTTCGAGAACGACACCGTCACCGTGCGCCGGGAGCTGGAAGGGGGGCTCAAGGCGGTGGTGAAGGTGCCGCTGCCGGCGCTGGTCACCTGCCAGCTCGGCCTCAACACCCCGCGCTATCCGACCCTGCCCAACATCATGAAGGCCAAGAAGAAGGAGCTCGTCACCCGCAACGTCGCCGACCTGCTCAAGGTCGAGCCGCTTTCCGCCACCGCGAAGATCGCCTATCCCGAGAAGAAGGGCGGCGCCCTGATCCTCGAGGGGGAGGTGGGCGAGCTCAGCGACAAGCTGATCAAGCTGCTCAAGGAAAAGACCACGGTGCTGGCTTAACTTCAGCTATCAGCTCACAGCTCTCAGCCAAAGCCTTTAAAGCCCCAAGCTGATAGCTGATAGCTGACGGCTTATAGCTGCCTTTAAAAAAGGAGTTTTCCATGAAAGCCCTACTGATTGCTGAATCCCGCGACGGCAAGCTGCTCGCCTCCAGCTACGAACCCTACGCCTTCGCCCAAGAGCTCGGCGCCGAGTGCGTCACCTTCCTGGTCGGCAGCGCCGCCGACCTGCCGCAGATCGACGGTCCTCTCTACCTGGCCGAAGCGGCGCGCTGCGGGGACTACAACCCGGCCTTGCACAAGGCGCTCTTGCTGCAGGTCGTGGAGAAAGAGCGGCCCGACCTCGTCGTCTTCAGCCACTCCTCCTACGGCTGGGACCTCGCGCCGCGCCTGGCGCTGGCCTTGAAGGCCGCCCAGGTCTCCGAGGTGGTCGGCTTCGCGGACGGCGCCTTCGTCGTTCCGGCCTGCAACGCCAAGCTGCGCCGCACCGTCAAGTCCCAGACTCCCCTCACCGTCGTCACGCTCCAGGCCGGCGCCTTCAGCCCCGCCGAGCTGCCGACGGGAACGCCGCGGGTCACGGAACTGACCGCCGGTGCAGCGACCAGGCTGGAGTTTCTCGGTTACGAGGCGGCGGAGAAGGGCGGGGTCGACCTGACCAGGGCCGAGGTCATCGTCAGTGCCGGGCGCGGCATCGGCAAGAGGGAGAACGTGGAGATCATCGCCCGCCTGGCCAAGGCCTTGGGCGGTGAGCTCGGCGCCAGCCGCCCCGTCGTCGACGCCGGCTGGGTCGAGCACTCCCGCCAGGTGGGAACTACCGGTCAGACCGTGGCCCCGAAGCTGTACCTGGCCTGCGGCATCAGCGGCGCGATCCAGCACCTGGCGGGGATGAAGCGCGCAGGCTTCATTGTGGCCATCAACAAGGACAAGGATGCGCCGATCGGCGAAGTCGCCGACGTGCTGGTGGTTGCCGATGCCCTGCAACTGGCTTCCACCCTGGAGGGGAAACTCGCCAGTTGATCAGATTCCCGGCCGCGGGCATACGGTTGCAGATGCCGGCGGCCACCATCGAAAGGGCAAGTTATGTCGGGACCGCTTAGTCACATTCGCGTTCTGGATCTCAGCCGGGTCCTGGCCGGTCCCTGGGCCGGCCAGACCCTGGCCGATCTCGGAGCCGAAGTCATCAAAGTCGAACGTCCGGGCGCGGGGGATGACACCCGCGGCTGGGGCCCGCCCTTTTTGACCGACCGCGAGGGGACCCCCACCACCGATGCCGCCTACTTCCTGTCCGCCAACCGTGGCAAGAAATCGGTCACCATCGACTTTACCCGGCCCGAGGGCCGCGACCTGGTCTACCAACTGGCGGCCGAGAGCGACATCGTCCTGGAAAACTTCAAGGTCGGCGGCCTGGCCAGGTACGGCCTCGACTATGCCTCGCTCAGCGCGGTCAACCCCAGGCTGATCTACTGCTCGATCACCGGCTTCGGCCAGACCGGGCCGGATTGCCAGCGGGCCGGCTACGACTTTTTGATCCAGGGAATGGGCGGGTTGATGAGTGTCACCGGCGAACCGGACGGGACGCCGGGCGGCGGTCCGATCAAGGTGGGGGTGGCGATCGTCGACATTTTCACCGGCATGTACGCCAGCACCGCCGTGCTGGCGGCGCTCGCCCACCGTGAGCGGACCGGAGAGGGCCAGCACATCGACCTGGCCCTGCTCGATGTCCAGGTGGCGACCCTGGCCAATCAGGCCATGAATTATCTGATTTCCGGCCAATCCCCGTCGCGCCTCGGCAACGCTCACCCCAACATCGTTCCCTACCAGGCCTGCCCCACCGCCGACGGCCATATCATCCTGGCCGTGGGTAACGACCTGCAGTTCCGGAAGTTCTGCCAGGTGGCCGCCCGCCCGGAGCTGGCGGACGACCCGCGCTTTGCCACCAATGCGGCCCGCGTCAACCACCGCGCGGAACTCATGTCCCATCCTCGAACAGGTCATGAAAAGCCGTCCGAATGCCGAGTGGATCAGCCAATTGGAAGCGGCCGGGGTCCCCTGCGGTCCGATCCACACCCTGGCCGAAGTCTTCGCCCATCCCCAGGTCGAGGCCCGGCAAATGCGGATCGAGCTGGACCATCCGCAGGCCGGCCGGGTCCCCCTGGTGGGCAACCCGATGAAGTTCTCCCGGACCCCGGTGGCTTACCGGCAGGCGCCGCCGGTTCTGGGTGAACACAACCGGGAGGTTTTCCAGAACCTGCTCCGGTTGTCGCCGGAGGAATGCCGGCAGCTCCAGGAAACGGGAGTCGTCGGCACCTAAGCCTTGTTGGCGTCGCAAAAAGTCCGCCCTACGGGTTACGGCGTTTTTTCAGGACCTCAACCTACCTGATGTAGGCCTTCGCCCCTGAAAAAACACCAGGCCTCGGAGGACGAAATTTTTGCTTAGCCATCCCATGAGTTTTTGCGAAACCTTCAAGCCTTGATACCGGCTGGGATCGATTTCGAGGACGCGGGGGTGCTGGAGGAGATCCGGGCTTGCGCCCGGGAGCGGGGGGGGGTTGAGTTGGCGTGGGACGGTATGGAGGAGGTGCGGTGAAAGACTTGGAGGACCTGCCCCGGCATCCCATTATTAATAGGTATTATGTCCCGAATGGCGCTGGTTTAAGGGTGGATAGCAGCAAAACCGGGACTGTCCCTGAACGGGGGCTGTCCCAGGCTTTTGCGGCGCGAACCACCCGAGTTCCATAGCCCGTAAACATCTGGGACAGCCCCCGATGAAGCCGGGGGCGGTTGCCAGCCATCCAGCCAGCTTGGATTGCGCTGCAGCTGCGGCCATCTTGTCTTCCAACGCCTTGATTTGGCTGTGCAGTTCCAGGATGCGGACGGCATCCTGGTGGATCATTTCGCCGACCCATTCTGTTTCGGCACTGAACTGAGCCTGTTTTTGCCACTGCCGAGCATGATTGGCGAAAGCCGCACCGATGCCGGGAATCTTGCGCAAGGTTTTCAGGTGGAGTCGAGCCAGCTTCCGCAAGTCGTTGGCATGGGTGAGCAACTGAAGGAACCAGAAGTTGCAGGCATCGCCCCTCAGGGTCAGCAGACTGGGGCAAACGGCTTGCAGGTCGGCCTGAAGATTGTTCGACACCCGCACCCGCTCGTTGACCAATCTTCGGCGGCGACGACTCAGCTGTTTGCGGATCTGGTTTTCCCGAGGCGATTCGGCGACCACTTGCAGGACATCTTTCGCGGTGGGGAGATGGTCTTTGATCTGAAAAAGTTCCAAGCCACGGCGGGCATCGATAGCATCGGTCTTGGCGGCACCTGGGAAGACCTCCTTGAACCGGGCCATTTTCAGGTTGTTGATGTTGTTCAGTTGCCAACCCCGCGCCAGCACCATGGAATCCAGGGGTCTTGCTTAGCCATTGTAGACTTCCATGGCGACCCGAACCGGGCACTGATACTGCTGTTCAATTTGCTCAAGCCTGGTGAAGAAGGTTCGAAAACCGTCCGGGTGATGGCGGATGCTGAATTCGGCGATCACCTCACCCGTGGACAGCCCCACCGCCACCTGATGGGACTTGCAACCGACATCGACGCAAACACGGATATCAAGAGGAGTAGGAGAAAGCATAAATGGCTCCTTTCGGTAGAGCAAACCCGAGGACATCATCCTTGGGTCACGTCTACTTCCAGAGCCACACGTTCGGCACCATCCCGGTCGACCCGCCGGATGATGCAAAGGACGGGGGCGGCATTTCAGGCCGAAGTGAGCCTGAATGAACAGATCACTGACCCCAAGAGCCACACCCCCGTCAGTGAAAGATTATCAAACCCAGGGGTGCCCCGCCATCTGCCAATTCCGATGGTAGACCCGGGCTCTGTTTGAGTCGAGGTAGATTTGGTAAGACCTATTTACGCAAAAACCCCTACGGAGCTTGCCACTGCTCCGTAGGGGTTAAGGTGTCTTCAATAAATTCTGTCAGAAAGAATAGGTCAAAAGTCCACTAAGTGAAGTGTCACTTTTCTGCTGAACTTCGGCTTCGATCCTCCACGGGCCGAACTGGGCAGCTAATCCGCCGAACACGCCAAAATTATCGTCTTCCTCAAAGTTGCCCTTAGTGCTTTCGTTACGAACCTGGGCCCTCGAACCGAAAATGACGGGTCCTGCATAAACAGTGAAGGGTTGGAACGAATACTCAATCGGAACTGCCCCTTCAAATTCCCACGCATTCCTTATTTTCAAATGCCCTACATCAGTTTCATCGTCCCAAGCGCCGAAATAGGCCCCCTGTGCGACCAGGCCAAGCCCCCATGGCAGATCAGGACGAAGGAAATTAATCTTAAGACCTGCCCCGACAAACGGTTGAAAGTTAGCATCGAATTTATGATAGTTGTCAATCTTCAGGTCTGCTGCGCCAATGTTTAAATACAACTCGTATCGTGGTTCATTGGCAACGCCTCCCCCCATACCAATGTGCACATAGGCGCGATTCTGTTGGACGTCGGCCCCATCCCATTGGGCCTGGTGGTAATCGTACCCAACGCCGATAATGGGTTTGAGATCCCTACCCGCTGTGCTAGCCGGACCGATATGCTGGGCGAGAGCGGGTGTCCCTACCAATACCAAGGCAAGTGCCAAAACCAGATTTTTCATCCTTCACTCCTCCTGAAAAATAGGTAAATGTGATGTCCCTTCCTGTATGCCTGCTTCAAATTAACATTGGAAATAAGCGTATCATAACAATTATTGGTATCAACCTAGAGGTGGGCTGGAAAAAGTGGACACCCATCTGATAGCCTACGAGGCTCAAGGAGGTGTCCAATTGGAACGCATACCGAGGCAATTTTTCACACTGGAGTTCAAGGAAGAGGCGGTTAGCCCGGCCATCAATGTTAGCAAAATGGTGAAGGGGGTGGATACAAAATGGCAAGGCAAGGCAAGATCTGACCCCTGGTCTCTAGGATCATCTCCGCCAGGGCCCGTTTTGGCGCCAGCAGGTGATGAAAGCTGTAGCGGGTGATGACTAGGGAAAAGGTGTCGTCCGCGTAGGGCAGGGGAACCGCCCCGCCGACCACCCAAGCCAGGTTGGAGATGTCTTGCTACCGCACGGTGGCGGAAAAAATCAGCAACATCCCGCGGAATCCCGCCGCATGCCGGGGACCGCAGGGACCTGGTTCCGGCCCGTCCGGTGGCCGGTCGCACGCGTCCCGGGAAGGATGAGGGCGGCTTGACACCCCGGTCGCAGCTTTCAGACAATGAAAGCGAGAGGAGGCGGTTTCATGCCGAGCAAAATCGTCGTTTTCCGGGAAGAAGAGGGCAGCGTCCAGACAACGCAAACCTCGGGAATGCTCAGGAAGGAGCTGGTCACCACCCCCAACGCCTGGGTGGGAATAGTCAGCACGGAAGCAGGTTTCGTTTCGGGATGGCACCATCACGGGGATTACGAGACCTTCATCTACGTCGTCGCTGGTGAGATCCGGATGGAATTCGGCAAAGACGGTCGGGAAAACTGCCGCGCCGGACCGGGCGAGGTGCTCTACATCCCGAAGGAAACGGTGCACCGGGAGTCCAACCCAGGCACGGAAAAACAGCTCCTGTTCGGGGTGCGGGTCGGAACGGGCGATCCGGTGTTCAACGTCGACAGCCCCGAGAGCTAACAGGCTCCCCGCCGGGTTCGGGGATTTCCCGGGACAGATCGGTGCCCGCCAGAGGTAGGCCCCTGCCGGAAAGAGGGCGCTTTTGCGGGTTCCGGAAGGGGCGTTGGGGAGCAGACTCAACCTTCAAACTTTCCGGCGTGAACTCCAAAGCAGCCTGAGGTGAAACAGGACAGGATCGTTTTTCTCTGTGAAACGGTCCCTCCGTACCCTCCTTCACACGTTCGCTCCAATCGATATCGTGGACCGTGGAGAACCCAGAATTCTTGGTCGGGACGCAGAGGGATGAAACAGGCTTCCGCTTTTTGAACACAGAAGGTCGATAATCCATTACACTCCGATCGTCGCCGCGCTGTGCGGATGCGCGGCCCCTCACCGCTTCCCTACAACCCCTTTACTCGCCCGACGCAGCCAATGTCCATCACCCCCTCGTTATCCCATACTCTCGCCAGCAGCTTCTCCGTCCTCAGGCTCTTTGTGATACCGGTCGGCGGCGGCATTCCGGCGGGGGTGCTCCTGGCCCGGAGGCAAGGGCTGGCCTGGCCGGTGACGGCCATTGTCTACCTGGTCTCGGATGCGCTTCTCGCCCTGGCCTTCGAGCCGCTCCTGCGCCTGGGAAGCCGCTGGGGGAACCGGAGTCGTCTCGGCGCCCGCCTCGGCGCAGCCTTCAAAAATGCCAGCGAGCGCAGTGTCGCCCACTTCAATGGCACCGGCGCCGGGCCGCTGGCCCTGGTCATGATCGCCTTCGGCGTCGACCCGATGACCGGTCGCGCCTCGGCCCTCGCCGCGGGGCACGGGTTTATCGCCGGCTGGGTCATCGCCATTGCCGGAGACATGCTCTATTTCGGCGTGATCGCCGTCTCCACCCTGGGCCTGAACACCTATATCCATGACCCCAACACGACGATGCTGATCATCCTCGCCGCCATGTTCCTGCTGCCGGTCGTGGTTCGCAACCTTCGGGCGCGGCTGGCGGGGTGAAACGCAGCCAAGGAGGCAGGCCCCGACGGAACCAGGGTGCAAAACCCCGGGGCTACCAGGCTTGACAAGGGCGGAAATCATTTAACCTGGCACGGCCCCGGTGCTTTGAAACGGGGACAGCTCCTCCCCGCTGAGCGGCAGCCATTTCCGGCAGCGGGAATAGATACTCTCGCCGAGACGGTCGTGGGAACCCTGGTGGCGCACCATCGCGCAGCGTCCTGCTACACCTCGCAGATTGGCGGGCCCGAGCGGGCTACCTCGTCGCAGATATCGAAATGAACATCAAACGGGGGACCGGCTGCTTTTCTGCGAATGCCGCCGGTCCCCCGTTTGCTTTCCTGACGGTCCCTGCCTGCCAGACACTGAAAAGGCCACCCTGGCAGGGGTGGCCTTTTCTCGCATCGGGGGCCGGCAGGAAAGCGCCGCCCCGGGCCGGTCGTCAGGGGCCGGCCAACGCGAACAGGAGGAGCGCCGCAATCGAAACCACCAGCCATTGGGGCGCCGGTTTTGTCGCAACCTGGATTCCCATAACATACTCCTTTCGGATAGCGTCCCGTTCCCAGCGGACCCAGGACCGTTCACTCTTCGTTGTGTCCATGTCTGCCCGGCAAATAGGGAGGAAGTGTGGCAGAATTGTGGAAAGTTCGGAAAAGCGGCAAACCCGCACCGAAAGGAAACGAAACCATGGCAACCAACACCATCCGACTGCACCGCGTGCTGCGGGCGGCGCCGGAAAAAATCTACCGGGCGTTCCTGGATGCCGACGCCCTGGTCAAATGGATGCCGCCCAACGGCTTCACCGCCAGGGTCGCCCACTTGGACGCCCGGGTCGGCGGCAGCTACCAGATGTCCTTCACCAACTTCGGTACCGGGAAAAGTCACGCCTTCGGCGGGGAATATCTCGAACTGGTGCCGCACGAGCGCCTTCGCTACACCGACTGCTTCGACGACCCGAACCTCTCCGGGGAGATCCGGATGACGGTCACCCTGCAGCAGGTGTCTTGCGGGACCGACCTGAATATCGTGCAGGAAGGGGTGCCTGATGTCATCCCCGCCGCGGCCTGTTATCTCGGCTGGCAGGAATCGCTCACCCTGCTGGCCAAACTGGTCGAGGGCGAAATTCCGGATTAGCGCCCGACGACGACGCCACTGGACTTATCGGCCCAAGGGGGGAGAGACTGCCGGTGCTGAAAAGGTGCCTGCCCTCCGTTGGCCCTAATCTGGACCAAGCTCCCGGCGGGAGTCCGAAATGGGCAAAAAAGCGACGCCCCCCGGGGACGGGAACACATCAGGCGGGATCTCGCGTTCCAGCAGATGGTTGCGGTTCGTCGCCGAACTGAGCGGCGGGCGCCCCTTGCCACGGCTGAGCTGGCGGGAAATCTTCGTGGCTTTCCGCTACCGCAACTATCGCCTCTGGTTCCGGGGGCAGCTGGTTTCCCTGATCGGTACCTGGATGCAGACGACCGCCCAGGGCTTTCTGATCTACCAGCTCACCAGCTCCCCCGCCTACCTGGGCTACGTCGGCTTCGCCACCGGCGTTCCAGCCTGGCTGTTGATGCTCTACGGCGGGGTCGTCGCTGATCGCCTGCCGCGGCAGAAGCTGCTGCTGGCGACGCAGAGCACCATGATGCTCCTGGCCCTGATTCTCGCCGCCCTGACTTTCCTGAAACAGGTCGAGCCGTGGCACATCCTTCTGCTGACCTTCGCCCTGGGAATAGTCACGGCCTTCGACGCACCGGCCCGCCAATCCTTCGTCCTGGAACTGGTGGAGCGAGAGGACCTGGCCAACGCCATCGCCCTCAACTCCATCATGTTCAACCTGGCGACAGTGCTCGGACCGGCCGTGGCCGGTGTGATCTATGCCGTCGTGGGACCCGCGTGGTGCTTTACCATCAACGGCCTGACCTACATCGCGGTGATCGTCGCCCTGGCCATGATGCGGATCCAGCCCATCGCAAGACCGACCCAGGGGACGGCCTTCCTGAAGGATCTGCAGGAGGGGCTCCGCTACGTCGCCGCCCATGCGGAGATCCGTACGCTGCTCAGCATCGTGGCGGTCATGAGCCTGTTCGGGAATGCCTACATGACGCTCATGCCGGCCTGGGCCGTCAAGGTCCTGGGCGGGGATGCGGCAACCAACGGCTGGCTGCTCTCCGCGCGCGGCCTCGGCGCCCTTTGCGGCGGCATGGTGATCGCAGCCCTGGGGCGGTTCCGCTTCAAGGGCAAGCTCCTCACCCTAGGGACGTTTGCGTTTCCGGGAATGCTGCTGGTCTTTTCCGCGGTGCGTTGGCTGCCCCTGTCCCTGGGCGCGCTGATCCTCGTGGGGTGGAGCTTCATGGTCCTTTTCAACCTGTGCAATGCTCTCATTCAGACCTTGGTGGCAGACAAGGTGCGCGGGCGGGTGATCAGCCTCTACACCATGTGCATCTTCGGGCTGATGCCCCTGGGCGCGCTGCTGGCCGGCCTCGCCGCCGAGGTCGTCAGCGAGCCCCTGACCATCCTGCTCAGCGCAGCCATCGCCCTGGTTTACGCCCTTTGGGTCTTTCTCAAGGTTCCCGGCCTGCGTGCCCAGCCCGGGCAGGATTGACGAGCTCGGCAGGAGGTCGGGTGCCGAAGATGATCATCAGCCACGGCGGCAGCGGGGGGTGGAGGTTGAGGTGGCGTGGGACGGGCTGGAGGTGGTGGTGCGGTGAAATGCGTTAGCTGTAGCCCATGCTACTCAATCTGCATCGGCTCCTAGGAGCCTCTCGGAATAATTCGCGGCCCGGCTTCAATGTTCTGCAGTACGGTGAGATTGTTGCGACATATTTGCCTGAATTCTCCGAAATAGAGGCGGGGTCACCCATTAAAAGGCGCCGGAGAGCGTCAGCACCCGTTTCAGCAAGATCTTTGAAAAAGGCTATTTTCCCCGGACCTTCTTTTCCGGAGCCTTCTGGTTAACCCAGGTCGTCCCGCTGTTCGCCATCTACACCTTCGGCCCGACCATCCTCTCCTCCCTCGGCCTGGGGCACGGCAAGGAGGCCATGCTCGGCGATTCGGTGCTCAGCCTGGTCTTCATCGTCGGCTGCATCCCGGCCCTGATCTGGATCAACAGCGTGGGGCGCCGGCCCCTGATCATCTGGAGCTTCGCCTTCATGACCCTGGGCATGCTGATCCTGGGGCTCTTCCCCAACGCCCCGGTGTGGGTCATCATGACAGGTTTCAGTATCTACGCGCTGGCCTCGGGGGGACCGAACATCCTGGAATGGATCTACCCCAACGAGCTGTTCCCCACGGAAGTGCGGGCTTCGGCAGTCGGGGTGGCCACGGCGATCAGCCGCATCGGCGCCACCATGGGAACCTTCGCCTTGCCCCACTGGCTTGACAGTTACGGCATCGGCACCACCATGCTGATCATGACCGGGGTGACCTTCATCGGCCTCTTGATCTGCATCGCCCTCGCTCCGGAGACCCGGGGCCTGACCCTGACCCAGGCCAGCTCCGTTGCAACCAGCGGGGGAGTCGTGGCCAGGGAAACGGCCTGAGGACGACCCAACCTCCCTTAGCCCAACAGGCAGTTGATGGTGGATTATTGGCTCCGGTGATTGTACGATTCGATCACCGGAGCGCTTTTTCACCCCCGTGACAGCCCCTTTTTGGACACAGCGTCGCTCCAATGCGGCAGCGGCGTGGAAACCACCGGAATTGGCCGGACGCCGCGCGAGGATCGACTGACGCCGGCAGGAAGACAAAGCCATGATCATCGTACAGAACGACCCGCGAGTGCCAGCCGGCATCTTCGGGGATTTCCTGCAGGATGCAGGGATATGCCCCAGGGTTTTGCGCCTCTTCGCCGGCGACCGGCTCCCCCCGATAGACGGAGTTTCCGCCGCTATCGTTCTCGGGGGCTACATGGGCGTCGGTGATGATGCGGACTATCCCCATCTCCTGCAACTGCGAAACTTCATCCGGGAAGCGGCCGAGGCGGACATGCCCCTTCTGGGCATCTGCCTTGGCGGGCAACTGCTCGCGGATGCCTTCGGCGGCAAGGTGACGGCGAACCAACAGGGGGAGAGGGGGATGCGGGGTGTTCGACTGACGGCGGAAGGAGAAAAGGACCCCTTGCTGGCGGGGATTCCGCAACAATTCGACGCCTTTCAATGGCACAACGACAGCTTCGAGGTTCCCGCGGGAGCCGTCCACCTGGCCGCCTCCGAGCATTGCCCGGGCCAGGCTTTCCGGGTCCGCAACGCCTACGGCCTGCAATTTCATCCCGAGGTGAATGCGGAGATCGTCGCCGCGTGGAATGCCCGGTCAGCCCCCGGCGAGGACTATGTTTCCGGTTTCCGTGAGGCGGAATCGGCCTGGCATCATCTCTCGCTCCGCCTCCTGGCCAATTTCCTGAAATTGGCTCACCTGCATTGCGTCTGACCGGGAACCGGGACGGCCTCGGAGCCACACCTCGATACCGGGGTGCCCTTCCCCATTTCCCGTTCCCCCCTCACTCCATCCGCCGCCGGAACAGCCAGGTCGCACTCCCCAGCGTCCCCGCCGCGATGATCGCCATCGGCCAGGTCTGGCTCCAGACCACCGCTGCGGAAACGTCCTTGAGAAAGATCCCCTTCACCACCACCATGAAGTAGCGCAGCGGGTTGGCGTAGGTGACAAGCTGCAGCCAGTCGGGCATGTTCTCGATCGGGGTGGCGAAGCCGGAGAGGATGACCGCCGGGACGATGAAGACGAAGGTGCCGAGGATCGCCTGCTGCTGGGTCATGGAAAGGGAGGAGATGAAGAGGCCGACGCCGATGACCGCCGCCAAAAAGACGACCATGCCGGCGTAGAGCAGGAGCAGGGAACCGTTGAAGGGAACCTGCAGCAGAAAGGTCGCGGCGAGGATCATGAAGCTCCCTTCCGCCACCGCGACCAAGCAGCGCCGGCAGCGCCTTGCCGGCGAGGATCTCCAGCGGATGCAGGGGGGAGACCAGCAGCTGGTCGAAGGTCCCCATCTCCCGTTCCCGGGCCACCGACAGGGCGGTGACCAGCACCCCGATCAAGGTGGTGAGGATGCAGACCAGGCTCGGCACCGTGTACCAGCGGAATTCGAGGTTGGGGTTGAACCAGTTGCGCACCGCCAGCTGCACCGCCGGCGGCCCGCCGCCGGGGGCGACGTTCGACGCGGTACTGGTTGACGATGCGCTGGGCGTAGCCCTGGACGATCTGCGCCGCGTTGGTCTTGCGGCCGTCGACGATGAAGCTCGACCTGCGCCGGCCGGCCGGCGGCGAGGTTGGCGGAGAAGTCCGGCGGGATCCACAGCACCGCGATCGCCTGCTGGCGGTCGATGAGGGGCGCGATCTGTTCCGGGCGCTGCAGCGGCAAGAATCTGCGCTGAAGGTGCCGGCGGCGGCGAAGCGGGCCGCCAGGACCGCCGCCGGGCGGCCGCGGTCCTGGTTGAGGATCGCCAGGCTCTGGTTGTTCGACCTCCAGGGTGGCGGCGAAGGAGAAGACGAAGAGCTGCACCAAGGGCGGGACGATGAGGACGAAGCGGCTCTTCTTGTCGCGCAACAGCGCCAGCAGCTCCTTGACGATCAGGGTTTTAATCCGTCCGAGCATAGCACTACCTCAGCCGCTTCACGGTCTTCTTCGCCGTGACCAGAAAGAGTACCGCCGCGATCAGCAGCAGCACCAGGATGTTGGGGAGGAGCAGCGGCCAGACGTCGCCGGTGAGGAACAGGGTCTGCAGGTTGCTGACCAGGTAGCGGGCGGCGATGATGTGGGTCAGGGCGCGGATCGGCAGCGGCATGGAGGCAATCTCGAAGATGAAGCCGGAGAGGAGGAAGGCCGGCAGAAAGCCGGTGATCACCGCCACCTGGGAGGCGACGAACTGGTTCTTGGTTACCGTCGAGATCAGCAGCCCCTGCCCCAGGGCGGCGAGCAGGAAGGCGGACGAGGTGGCCAACAGCGCCAGCAGCGAACCGCGGAAGGGAATCCCGAAGAGGAGGACCGAGACCGCCACACTGCCGAGCATCGCCGCCAGGCCGAGGACGAAGTAGGGGAGGAGCTTGCCGGCGATCAGCTCCAGGATCCCCACCGGGGTGGCGAGGAGCGCCTCCATGGTGCCGCGCTCCCATTCCCGGGCGACGACCAGGGCGGTCAGCAGGGTGCCGATGATCGCCATGATGATCGCGATCGCCCCGGGGACCAGCGAGTCGCGGCTGTCCAGTTGCGGGTTGAACCAGACCCGCGGCACCAGCAGCGGCCCCCCTTCGCCGGGCCGGCCCCGTTCCAGGCCCTGCCGGGCCTGCCAGCTGCCGACCACCCCCTGGGCATAGTTCTGCACGTAGTTGGCGGTGTTGGTCTCGCTGCCGTCGGCGATGATCTGCAGGTCCGGCGGCGCGCCGCGTTCCAGCCGCCGGTCGAAATCGGCCGGGATCACCACCAGCCCGCGCAGGCGCCCGGCGAGGAGCTGCGGCTGCAGCCGGCGGACGTCCCGCGCCTCCACCACGGCGAAGTAGGGGCTGGCGGCAAAGGCCCGGGCGAGGCTCTGGGCGCCCTGGCCGCTGCCCTCCACCACCACCCCGAGGGGGAGACTGGCGGGCATCGAGGGAGACGCCGTAGCCGAACAGGAAGAGGAGGATCAGCGGCAGGACGAAGGCGATCAGCAGGCTGCTCGGGTCGCGCAGGATCTGCACGAACTCCTTGCCCATCAGGGCCATCAGGCGGCGCAGCCGGGGACTCATAGCGCCTCCTGGTGCTCGGCGTCCCAGCGCTCCAGAAGGGCGATGAAGGCATCCTCCAGGGTCGGGTCGGGGAGCGCGCTGGAGCCACCTGCGTCTTGAGCTGCGTCGGGGGAGCCGCTGGCGATGATCCGCCCCTGGTAGACCAGGCCGATGCGGTCGCAGTACTCGGCCTCGTCCATGAAGTGGGTGGTGACCAGCACCGTCACCCCCTTCTCCACCAGGCCGTTGATGTGGGTCCAGAACTCGCGGCGGGTGAGCGGGTCGACCCCCGAGGTCGGCTCGTCGAGGAACAGGACCGGCGGCTCGTGCATCACCGCGCAGGCGAGCGCCAGCCGCTGCTTGAAGCCGAGCGGGAGCTCCCCGGCCGCGTCGTCGAGGTGCGGCTGCAGGCCGAAGATCTCGACCATCTGCGCCACCATCGCCTGCGCGCTTCGCCGCGCAAGGCCGTAGACCCCGGAGAAGAAGATCGAGGTTCTGGCGCGCCGACAGGTCGCCGTAGAGGGAGAACTTCTGCGCCATGTAGCCGAGCCGCGCCGCGGGCCTGGCCCGGCGCCTGGCGCAGGTCGAAGCCGACCACCCGCCCGCTGCCCGGCGCTGGGCTTCAGCAGGCCGCACAGCATCTTGAAGGTGGTCGACTTGCCGGCGCCGTTGGGTCCCAGCAGCCCGAAGATCTCGCCGCGGCGGATGCTGAAGTGTGACGTCGGCGACCGCGGTGAAATCGCCGAAGCGCTTGGTCAGCTCGTCCGCCTCGACGGTGGGACCGTCGCTTCCGGAGCCGGCGCCAGGCGTCGTCGGCGAGCACCGATTCGCCGCCCGGCCCGCCGCCGAGGAGATCGACGAAGGCGTCCTCGAAGCGCGGCGCCACCGCCACCAGCCGCGCCCCTCGCCGCGCCCAGCTCCGCCGGGGCGGGCGGAGCGGCGCCTTGGCGCAGCACCAGCCGCACGTTCTGCCCCTGGACGATGCCGTCCTGGACTTCGGGGCGCTGCAGAGCCCGGCGTCAGCAGCTGGCGGCGGTTGCCGCTCACGTCCCGGACCTGGAAGGAGCGCCCGGCCACCCGCGCGGTCAGCTGCTGCGGCGGGCCGGCAAAGAGCAGCTGCCCCTCGTTGAGCAGCAGCACCGCGTCGCACTTCTCCGCCTCGTCGAGATAGGCGGTCGACCAGAGCACCGCCGTCTCCTGGTCGACCAGTTCCCGGACCATCCGCCACAGTTCCCGCCGGCACACCGGGTCGACGCCGACGCTCGGCTCGTCGAGCAGCAGCAGCTGCGGCTTGCGGATCAGGGCGCAGGCGAGCCCCAGCTTCTGCTTCATCCCCCCCGAGAGCCGGCCGGCGAGCCGCCCCTGGAAGGGCGCAAGGGCGGTGAATTCGAGCAGCCGCGCGAACGCCGCGCTCGCGCGCGGCGCCGGTCACCCCGCGCAGATCGGCATAGAGGCGCAGGTTCTGCAGCACCGAGAGATCCTCGTAGAGGCCGAACTTCTGCGGCATGTAGCCGATCAGCCGGGGCAGGTGGCGGGCGGCCCGGCGGGTGTCGTGGCCGAAGACCTCGATGGTCCCGGCAGCCGGCAGCAGCAGCCCGGCGAGCAGCCGGATCAGGGTCGTCTTGCCGGCGCCGTCCGGGCCGACCAGGCCGGTCACCCGCCCGGGGCGGATCTCCGCACTGAGCTCGGCGAGGGCCGGCTCCCCCGGGACGTAGGCGAAGGCGAGCCGGTTGATGGCTACCGCGGGCGCGGGCATGGGTCAGCTCCCGCCGCCGGCCGCCGCCGCGCCGGCCAGGCGCACCGTGACCGGCATCCCCTGGCGCAGGCCGTGGTCGGGATTCTCGGCGATCACCCGCACCTGGTAGACCAGGCGGGTGCGCAGCTGTTCGGTCTGCACCGCCTTGGGGGTGAACTCGGCTTCCGGGGAGATGAACCCGACCTGCCCCCGGTAGGGGCGGTCGGGCCGGGTGTCGGTATAGATCTCGGCCGCCATCCCCGGGGCGAGCCGCCCCAGGTCCGGTTCGTCGACGTAGACCCGGACCCAGACCGGGTCGTCGAGGGTGAGGGTGGCGACGGTCTGCCCCGGCGCCACGATCGCCCCCGGTTCGACCACCCGGGTCAGCAGCACCCCGGCGTCGGGAGCCTGGATTTCCGTGTCGCCAAGACGGGTCCGGGCTGAAGCCAGGCGCGCCTGGGCCGCCTCGAGATCGGCCCGGGCGGCGGCGATGTCCTCCTGGCGGAAACCGGCCCGGGCCAGCTTCAGTCCCTGCCGGGCGGTCTCCAGCCGCGCCCGGGCCTCGCTCAGCCGGGCGGTGACATCGTCGAAGGCCTGGCGGGCGATGACCCCGGCGGCGAGCAGGTTCTGCTTGCGCCGGAAATCGAGTTCGAGGTTGGCGACCGTCGCCTCGCGCTCGCCCACCAGCGCTTTCGCCTGGGCCACTTCCTGGGGACGGTTGCCGGCCTCCAGCTTGGCCAGCTGCGCGGCGGCCTGGGCCTGTTGGGCTGCGGCCAGCCGCAGCTCGTCCTGGTAGGGGGTCTGCTCCAGGCGGGCGACGACCTGCCCGGAGGCGAGCCGGTCCCCCTCTTCGGCCTCCAGGGAGGCCACCCGGCCGCCGACGCGGAAGGCGAGGTCGACCTTGCGGATGTCGACGTTGCCATAGAGGGTCAGGCCGCGCTGCGGTTCATGCGTCTCCCGCAGCAGCCAGGCCGCCAGCGCCACCCCCGCCGCCACCACCAGCACCCCGACGATCAACAGCCGCTTTTTCATGGTTGTTTCCTTTCCACCGGCGCCAATCCGGTATCCGGAGCCGCCAGGAGCGTGCGGGTCTGCTTCAGAATGAGGTCACGGATCTCCCCGGTTTCGGCCGCGCTGTAGCCGCAAAGGCCGATGCCCCGCACCACCGTCTCGCGGCCGAAGCGGAAGACCAGAACCTGGCCGAGCAGGGTCATGGCCTGCAGCCGCAGTTCGCGATCCGCCTGCTGCCGCCCGCGGGCCGCGGCCAACAGCGCCGCCAGGGATTCCAGGAGCGGCTGCATGATGCGCTCGAAGACGATGGCATAGGCCGCCGAGGGGGACATCTGCTCGCGCAGGATGATGCGGCTGAAGCGCACCGCCTCGGGGGCGCCGACGACGAAATCGATCAGCCCCCCGAGCAGTTTCTCCAGCAGCAGCCCCGCGGCTCTGGCCGGCAGCACGCCGCCGGCGAGGGCGGTCCGGATCTCCGCCAGCAGCGGATCGAGGCCGAGGTGCACGCGGTCGCCGATATGCGCCACCACCGCCCGATAGAGCCCCTCCTTGCCGCCGAAGTGGTAGGGGATGGCCGCCAGGTTGACGCGGGCCTTCTCCGCGAGCATGCGGGTCGTCGCCGCGGTAAACCCGTGCTCGCCGAAGATGTCCAGCCCGGCTTCGAGCAGCCGATCCCGGGTGCGGATCGGGTCCTCCGCGGTGGCTTTAGCGCGGCGTTCCTTGTTCGGCATGCCGGATCCTTTCGGTTTTTTCCTACTCTATCGCACTGTTGCATTTAATTCAATCGATCGAATTAAATTTACCTGTCCATCCGGCCCCGGTCACTGAAAAATTCCCCCGGGGGCTTTACTAAATTACCGCCCTTCTGGTACGGTGGGACTCCTTCACCCTCAAAACCAAAGGAGAAGTTCCATGGCACAGGCAAAAAACGGCGCTACCGTCAAGGTCCATTACACCGGGAAACTGGATGACGGGACCGTCTTCGATTCTTCCCAGGGGCGTGAGCCGCTGGAATTCACCCTCGGCGCCGGGCAGCTGATTCCCGGCTTCGATGCGGCGGTGGACGGCATGGCGATCGGCGAGAAGAAGACCGTGACCATTCCCCACGACCAGGCCTACGGCCCCTACCACGAGCAGATGGTGGTCGAAGCCAACCGCGATCAGTTCCCCCCGGAAGCCAACCCGCAGATCGGCATGCAGTTCGAAAGCCGCGGCGAGGACGGCCAGAACTTTGTCGTCACCGTGACCGCGGTGGACGGGGAGAAGATCACCCTCGACGCGAATCACCCGCTGGCCGGGAAGGATCTGACCTTCGAGATCGAGGTTGTCGAAGTCGCCTGATTTCCCCCTCGCGAAGCGATCACGAAAAAGCCCCCGGCGCCGCAGCGCCGGGGGCTTTTTCGTGGGCGGCCCGTGCCGTCCGGATTCGGGTCACAGCTGGCCGGTGCGTTTCAGCACCAGGACGGCAATGCGGTAAGAGCCGACGATCACCGCCAGCCAGGCAACCAGCAACAGGGTCGTCATCATTCGCGGTCTCCTTCTCAGTAGAGGTCTTGGGCGTGTTCGCCTTCGAGTTGGTCGGCACTCAGCGGCTTGGCGTCCATCAGTCGCCAGAAGTAGGCGATGTAGGCAAGCACGAAGGGGACCGCCAGGGCGACGTAGCTCATCGCCGTCAGCGTGTAGTGGCTGGAGGAGGCGTTGTGGATGGTCAGACTGCTTTGCAGGTCGACCTTGGAGGGGTAGAAGGCGGTGTCGTGGTAGCCGGCCAGCGAAAAGAGGGCCAGGCCCACCAGCACCGTGCCGAGGCCGGCGAACCAGATGCCGCGGCGGCTGCCGAGGAAGCGGCTGGCGACCACCGCCCACACCACCAGCAGCAGGCCGACCAGCAGGAGGGCCAGGACCGCCGGCAGGGCCAGCAGGTTGTGCAGGTACTTGGCGGCCTCCAGGCTGACCGCGCCGGTGGCGGGATCGACGGCGTAGCCGTCCATGGTGACCAGCTTGAAGAGGACGAAGAGCAGGAACGGCAGGGCCAGCAGCAGGTTGACCAAGGTCGCCTGGCGACAGCGGCCGTTGAGGGCCTCGTGCTCGATGTTGTTAAGCAGGTAGAGGGCCCCCAGGACCCGGGCATGGAAGACCAGGAAGAGGCCGAGGGCAACGTTGAAGAGATTGAAGGCCGCCTCCAGGCCGCGCAGCGGGTGCTGCCAGGTGACCAGGTGGTAGCTGTCGAGGGTGAAGTTGGAGCCGGTGAAGAAGGTGCCGACGGCGGCGCCGATGAGGAGCAGGCCGACGCTGCCGTTGATGAACAGGAAGGCCTCAAAGGTTCTGGCGCCGAGCAGGTTGCCCGGCTTGCGACGATATTCGAAGCTCACCGCCTGGCCGACGAAGGTGAAGAGGATCAGGATCCATACCCAGTAGGCGCCGCCGAAACTGGTGGCGTAAAAGAGCGGGAAGGCGGCGAAGAGCGCGCCGCCGAAGAGAACCAGGGTGGTGAAGGTCAGCTCCCATTTACGGCCGATGGAGTTGACCATCAGCAGCTTTTCCTGGTCCGAGCGCGGCAGGGTGAAGAGGAGGGTCTGCCCCCCCTGGACGAAGGTCAGCATCAGGAAGAGGGAGCCGACGAGGGAGGCGATCAGCCACCAGAGCTGCTGCAACTGGGCGAGTGCGAGTTGTCCGAACATGTCAGTGGCCCTCCGGTCCGGTTTGAATCTGTTTGAGCAGGATGCGGATTTCGGCGATCAGCAGGGTGGTGAAGACGATCAGAAAGGCGAAGAAGGTGGTCTGCACCGTCCCCGCGGTAAGGTTGGAGTTGGCCACCGTCACCGGCAGCAGGTCCTGGATCGCCCAGGGCTGGCGGCCGACTTCGGCGACGATCCAGCCGGCCTCCGAGGCCAGGTAGGCGAGAAAGACGCTGAGAACCCCGAGGCGCAGCAGCCAGCGCTGCTCGGCGATGCGCCCGGTCCAGGAGAAGAACAGGAAGAGGACGAAGACCAGCATCAGCACGGTACCGAGGGCGATCATGGCGCGGAAGCTGTAGAAGGTCAGCGGTACCGACGGTACCGCGTCCTCGGGCCGGTTCAGGTAGCCGTAGCCGAGGTAGTCCTGGTTGGCCCGCAGCTGTTCCAGGGCGCTGGCGGCCGCGGCCGCGTCCCCGGTCTGCCTGGCCTCCTTGTAGCGGGTCAGGCCGGCCACCGCCAGCTTGCCCCGGGCGATCTTGTCGCCGGTGCTCATGATGTGCTGCTGCGGGTTGCCGTAGAGGAGATCGTCGATCCCCGGCACGAAGCTGGTCAGGACGCGGTTGGCGAGCAGCGAGAGAACGCCCGGCACCTCGACCTTGACCAAAAAGGCGTCCTTGCCGTCGCCGGGCTGTTTGGCCGGGTCGAGAATGCCGAAGGGGATCAGGCCGGTCGGTATCCCGCCGTGGTAGAGGGACTCCATCGCCGCCAGCTTCATCGGCTGGTGGTGGGCGTTGGTGAAGGCGGACTCGTCGCCGGTGAAGGCGACGAAGAGCCCGGCGATCAGGCCGAAGCTCGCCGCGACGACGATGCTGCGTTTGGCCATCTCGACGTGGCGCTGCTTGAGGAGAAACCAGGAGCTGACGGCGATGACGAAGACCGCGGCGAGCATGAAGCCGGAGCTGGTGGTGTGGGTGAACTTGCTGATCGCCACCGGCGAGAAGAGGACCGCCCAGAAGTTCTGCATCTCGAAGCGCGCCGCGTCGGGGTTGAAGGTCATCCCCACCGGCAGCTGCATCCAGCCGTTGGCGACCAGGATCCACAGCGCCGAGAGGTTGGAGCCGATGGCGACCATCCAGGTGGCGAAGAGGTGGGTCTTTTTCGACACCCGGTCCCAGCCGAAGAACATCACCGCGAAGAAGGTCGCCTCGATGAAGAAGGCGAAGATCCCCTCCACGGCCAGCGGCGCGCCGAAGATGTCGCCGACCATCCAGGAGTAGTTCGACCAGTTGGTGCCGAACTCGAACTCCATGATGATGCCGGTGGCCACGCCGATGGCGAAGTTGATGGCGAACAGCCCCATCCAGAAGCGGGTGAGGCGTTTCCATTCCGGATTGCCGGTCTTGACGTAGATGCTTTCGAAAAAAGCA
Organism: uncultured delta proteobacterium; assembly: GCA_963763205.1. Classification (GTDB taxonomy): domain Bacteria; phylum Desulfobacterota; class Desulfuromonadia; order Desulfuromonadales; family DDH964; genus DDH964. The sequence goes on from CAVXNQ010000010.1 coordinate 129,278, forward strand.
ACCAGGAAGGAGAGCCCCAGGGTCAGGGGGACGAAGATCCAGTGAAACATGGCGGTGAGGGCGAACTGGGCGCGCGCCCAGTCGACTTGGGTCAGGTCGATCGATTCCAGCACGGTTGCCTCCGTTGCAGCGGGGTTAGGGACGTGGCGGCGGCTGTGTCAGCTGGCCAAGGACGTAAGCGCCACGCTCCCGGTCGGTGGGAAGGTTCTGCAGGTGGTCCGGCAGCAGCAACCTGGCCAGGGTGAAAAGGACCACCAGCTTGATCAGGATCACCGTCCACAACGTCCGGCCGAGACGCATGGAACGGAAACCCTGGCGGTAAAAATCGAAGATCTTCGCGAAACGCTGGAACATGGCACGGCATCCTGCCGGTTTCAGGCGGCGATTTCGTTGATCGCCACCAGGCTTCTGGCCGCCTGGCGGGCCGGAAAGACCCGGCCGGCGATCGTAACTTCGTCGTTGCGGGTGAGCCCCACCCTAATTGATGACCTTTTAGGTAATTTTTGTCCTTTTTTAGACGACGGCCCGCCCCCTGTCAAGAAAAAAATTTGGCTGTTTCTAATTTTTCTCCCGATGACCCAGGGCCAGCATTCCCCTCGTGGGTTCTCAGAGCGACGCCAGCGCCGCCTCGAGAAGCGCCCGGACCTGGCCGGCCAGGGGAGCGATTTGCGGGTTGTCGACCAGACCGAGAATGGCGACCGGGTCCATGACGGTAACGATCGAGGTCCCCGCGTCGCCGGCATAGACCACCACGTTGCAGGGGAGCAGGGTGCCGAGTTCCGGTTCGGCACTGAGGGCCTGGTGGGCCAGGCGCGGATTGCAGGCGCCGAGGATCAGGTAGGGAGGAATTTCGACCCCCAGTTTTTCGGCCAATTTCTGCTGCACGTCGATCTCGCTGAGGATGCCGAAGCCCTGCTGCTGCAGGGCTTCGCGCACCCGGGGGACGGTTTCGGCGAAGGGGTGGGCGATCTCCCGCCCGAAACTGAAGGGGCTGCGCTGGGTCATGGTATCCTCCGGGTAAGGGTGACTTATGTCTTCTGTCTACCCCAAATCCGGAGCTTGGCAAGTCCGGCCCGGCCCTTGGCGCCGGCCCGCGGGCCTGTTAAGATGATCAGAAATCCCCTGCCTGTCAAAAGGACCTTTGATTTTGCCCGCTTTGGCCAGCTTCATCAAATCCTTCACCCTGCTGCTGATGCTCCTCAACCCCTTCCTGATGATCGTCTACCTGATGGACCTGGTGCAGGACCTGGAACCGCGCACCTTCAACCGCGTCCTGATCCGCGCCGGATTGATCAGCAGCGGCATCTTCATCGTCTTCGCCCTCTTGGGCGAGACCATCTTCTCCGACCTGCTGCAGGCCCGCTTCGAATCGTTCCAGATCTTCGGCGGGATCGTCTTTCTGATCATCGGCGTCCGCTTCGTCTTCAGCGGCACCGAGGCCATGAAGGGACTGCGCGGCCGGCCCGAACACATTGCGGGTTCGATCGCCATGCCGATCATGATCGGCCCGGCCACGATCAGTGCCAGTATCCTCGCCGGCAACAGCCTGGGCAGAGGGATGGCCATCCTGGCGATCCTGCTCGCCGTCGGGTTTTCGGTGCTGGTGGTGATCGGGTTGAAGCGGGTGCACGACTACGTCCGGCCGCGCAACGAGGGGCTGGTGGAGCGTTACATCGAGATTATGGGCCGGGTCACGGCTCTGGTGGTGGGGACGTTTGCCGTCGAAATGATCATGCAGGGGTTTCGTTCCTGGCTCAAACTCATGAATTGACGGGCCGGCTCGCGTGCTGCGGTGCGCGAGTGATCCGGTTCGCCCCCCTCCCCTTGGCTGCCGAATCCTCCCTTTTCCCGGCGTCAGGTGCGACAGCGCGGAGCCAGGTGACTGGCCACGAAGAGCAGCGCCGCGGCCACCACGATCGACGGCCCCGCCGGGGTATCCCAGCGGTAGGAGGCAGCGAGTCCCCCGGCCACCGCCACGCAGCCGCACAGGGCCGCCAGCAGAGCCATCGCCTCGGGAGTGGCCGCGAAGCGCCGGGCGGTGGCGGCGGGGATGATCAGCAGCGCGGTGACCAGCAGCAGCCCCACCACCTTCATCAGCAGGGCGACGGCCAGGGCCAGCAGGGCCAGAAACGCCCAGTTGATCTGGGCGACCGGCACCCCCTCGACCCGGGCCAGGTCCTCATGCACGGTCATCGCCAGCAGCGGCCGCCAGAGCCAGGCCAGCACCGCCAGGGAGAGGGTGCCGCCGCCGAAGATCCAGAGCAGGTCGGAAGGGCCGATGGCGAGGATATCGCCGAACAGGTAGGAGAGCAGGTCGATGCGCACCGTCTCCACCAGCGCCAGCAGCACCAACCCCAGGGACAGGGCGCCATGGGCGAGGATGCCGAGCAGGGTGTCGCCGGCAATGTGCCGCTGGCGCTGCATGAGAAACAGCAGCAGGGCCAGCAGCTGGCAGACGACGATCACCCCCAGGGTCAGGTTGACATGGAGCAGAAAGCCGAGGACGACACCGAGCAGGGCCGAGTGGGAAAGGGTGTCGCCGAAATAGGCCAGGCGCCGCCAGACCACGAAGGAGCCGAAGGGCCCGGCGACCAGGGCGACGCCGATGCCGCCGAGCAGGGCGCGCAGCAGAAAGTCATCCACGGTCGGTTTCCTTTCCGCGCACCGGGTCGTGGCGATGATCGTGCTGGTGGGCATAGAGCGCCAGGTTGGTGACCACCTGCGGACTGAAGAGTTCCACGAAGGCCTGGCTCCCCTGGACCGATTCCGGAGTGCCGGTACAGCAGACGTGGCGATTGAGGCAGACCACCCGGTCGGTCGCCGCCATCACCAGGTGCAGGTCGTGGGACACCATCAGCACCGCGCAGCCCCGTTCCTGGCGCAGCCGGCCGATCAGCCCGAACAGCTCCACCTGCCCCTGCACGTCCACCCCCTGGACCGGCTCGTCGAGCACCAGCAGGTCAGGGTTGCGCAGCAGCGCCTTGGCCAGCAGGATGCGCTGCATCTCGCCGCCGGAAATTCCCTGGACCGGACTGTCGATAACCGCCGGGGCACCGACCTCGGCCAGGACCCGGCGCAGGTCGGCATCGCTGCGCCGGCCGGTCAGGGTCAAAAAGCGGCGGACGCTGAGCGGCAGCACCGCATCGATCTGAATGCGCTGCGGCATGTAGCCGATGCGCACCCCCGGGGCCAGCCGCACCCGGCCGCTGGTCGGTTCGAGCAGGCCGAGCAGGACCCGCAGCAGGGTGGTCTTGCCGGCGCCGTTGGGGCCGATGATGGTGACGATCTCGCCGCGCTTGATCTCCAGGCTGACTCCGGCCAGGGCCTCACCCCGCGCCAGCTGCACCCGGACCTCCTCGACCGTCGCGAGGATTTCACCAGCCGTCGTGGTTGGGCGACGTCATGACTCCTCCTTGCTGCCGGCAGTCGGGGCAGAGCCCGAGCACTTCCACGGTCGGCTGGCGGACCTCGAAGCCCGCCGCCGCGGCACTCTCGGCAATCGCGCCGCGCAGCTGGGGATCATCGATTTCCGCCAGGGCCTGACAGCAGGAGCAGATCAGGAACTGCCCGGAATGGGGCGTCCCGGGACGCACACAGCCGATGAAGGCGTTCAGCGAGGCAAGGCGATGGACCAGCCCCTGGGCCTGGAGAAAGTCGAGGGCCCGGTAGACCGTCGTCGGCGCCACCCGGCCCATCGTTTCCCGCAACTTTTCCAGCAGCGGGTAGGCGCCGATCGGCCGGTGGCTTCCCCAGACCAGCTCCAAAACCCGCCGGCGCAGCGGCGTCAGGCGCAGCCCGCGCTGGCGGCAGACCGTCTCGGCGGCCGCGAGGGCCTGGCGGATACAGTGGGTGTGTTCCCGGCCGCTGCAGCCGAAGCCGCCGCCGGCAAGGATGTCGGTCGCCATGCGAAGTTGTTCCTCCCTGCTTGATTTTGCAACAATATAACATAATAATGGAACGGTATACACCGTTTCGAAAGGACCCGTCCGATGCGCTTTTTCCCTCACCGCGGCAGGCTGCTGCTGCTTCTCCTCCCCCTGCTCTCCGCCCTGCCGGCCGGTGCCGCAACGGCCGAGTCCGTGCCGCAGGTCGTGGTCACCATCAAGCCGCTGCACTCGCTGGTGGCCGCCGTGATGGCCGGAGTCGCCGAACCGGGGCTGCTCATCTCCGGGGCCGGCTCTCCCCACAGCTACAGCCTGCGCCCGTCGGACGCCCGGCTGCTGGCCCACGCCGACCTCGTCATCCGCATCGATGCCGACTTCGAAACCTTTCTCAACCGGCCGCTGGCCTCCCTGGCCGGAACGGCGCGCATCCTGTCGGTGTCCACCCTGCCCGGGGTGGAACTGCTGCCGGCCCGCAAAGGCGGGGTCTGGGAAGGGGACCACCACCATGCCGGGGAAGCGGCGGGCGAGGACCACGCAGAGATGAACCTGCACCTCTGGCTCGACCCCCACAACGCCCGGGCCATCGTCCAGGGCACGGTGACGGTGCTGGCGGCAATGGATCCCCGCCATGCCGCAGCCTACCGCCGCAACGGAGCGGACCTGGAAGAGCGCCTGGAGCGCCTCGACCGGCAGCTCGCCGGCCAGTTGCAGCCGCTGGCCGGCGTCCCCTACATCGTTTTCCACGACGCCTACCCCTACCTGGAGCACCGCTACGGGCTGAGTCCAGTGGGGGCGATCAGCGTCAGTCCCGACCGCCCGCCCGGCGCCCGGCGGCTGGCCCAGATCCGCGACCGGATCAAACAGAGCGGGGCGCGCTGCGTTTTCAGCGAACCCCAGTTCGAACCGAAGCTGGCCACCCTGCTGAGTGCCGGCACCGGGGCGCGCAGCAGCGTCCTCGATCCCCTGGGCGCCGACCTCCCGCCCGGTCCCGCGGCCTACTTCACCCTCCTGCACAACCTGGCCGACAACCTGGTAGCCTGTCTTTCCGGACCGGCCCGCGACGAAGATCACTAGGAGACGGTCCGACCCTCCTTGAGCCGGCGGCAAATCCGGTCTTCCGGTCCTTGCCAAATCGACAAACAGGCCGCTTCCTTGCGGAAACGGCCTGCTGATTCCCGGCCCGCCGGGAAATCCCGGTCGGGGCCGGAATGACCGGTTTCAAGTCTCAGGATCGCCGACGGCCAAGCTCCCGCCGAAGGACGGCGTGCAGTTCCCGGGTGTCGATCGGCTTGGTCACCCAAGCATCCATTCCCGCCTGCAGGCAATCCCGCTGGTCCTCCGGGCGGGCGTGGGCCGTGAGGGCGACGATGGGGATGTAGCACCCCAAGTCCCGCTCCTTTTCCCGGATGGCCCGGGTCGCATCCAGCCCGTTCAATTTCGGCATCTGCATATCCATCAGGATCAGGTCACAGCCACAGCCGCCGTTTTGGCCGAGGATCCGCAGCGCCTCCTCGGCGCCCTCCACGGCCAGCACCTGGCACTCCCATTTCTCCAGGAACATGGCCACCAACTGGCGCAACAGGGGATCGTCGTCCACCACCATAATGCGGGCCTGCAGCGCGGCCAGCTGGTCGATCTTTTCCCGCCGCGGGCTTCCGGCGACCGGACCCACCGCCAGCTCCACTTGCGGCACGGTGAAGAAAAAGGTACTCCCCGCTCCCGGCCGGCTCTCCGCCCAGATCTCACCACCCATCAATTCCACCAGCCCCTTGCTGATCGCCAGGCCCAGGCCGGTCCCGCCGTAGCGGCGGGTGGACGAAGCGTCCAGCTGGGTAAAGCTCTCGAAGAGGCGGCCGAGCTGATGGTTCGGAATGCCGATGCCGGTGTCCCGGAGGGAGATCAGCAGGCCGTTGCCCTGCCCGGCAGCGCCAAGCGTAATGCACCCCTGCTCGGTGAATTTGATGGCATTGCCGAGCAGGTTGACCAGCACCTGGTGAAATCGGTCCGGGTCGAAGACCGCGGTTTCCGGCACGCCTGGAGCCAGTTCCAGCAGGAGTTTCAATCCCTTGCGTTCAGCCTGGAGAGTGAACAGATTCACCGCTTTTTCC
>CAVXNQ010000011.1:0-59479 GCA_963763205.1 uncultured delta proteobacterium
GCTGGCCCGTCCGCGGCCGGAGTATTCACCTCTCGATCGCTGGATCTATGCCCAGTACGCGGACTCCGACGGAGAGGGCGCGAAGCGGTACATCGACGACGTGGTGGCGTCCGCGGAGCGGATGTTTGGTGTTGCCGACGGCGAAGATCTGCGGCGGCGCATCCGCCAACTTCGAAAGGCCGCGCGGAACGACAAACAGGAACGCGCGGCGGTCCGGGAGAACGATGAAGGAGATGGAAAAAAAGCGCTTTGAGGACAAAAAAAAGACTTGACTTGGATAAGTGTCGGAAATCACAAGAGTTCACATTGGCACACAAGGGCAACATCGGCTTTTTTTCTGGTTTCCTCCCTGGATGTGCTTCAATCCTGCCTGCTCGGATGGTGAGGCAGGTGACGACCCCGGAAGGTCTCATCATCCACGGGAGGTTTCTGGGGCCACAGGAGAGGAGGTGTCCATGGATTGTTTTGAGGCGATGAAGCAGAACTGGCCGTCCCCCATTGTGGTCAGAGATCAGCGTCACCTCGATCGTTTCGCCGGCGGGTTGCTCAATGCCCGAACGTTGGCTAACCACGATAGCCTCGGGACGGGGCCCAAGGGGCGAGTGCGGGTCGGCCGCAAAGTGGGGTACCCGGTGGACAGCCTGATCGAGTGGATGCGTGAGCGCGGGCAGGCCGCTGCATAGTGAGGCGGCGGGCTGTTACCGTCACACCGGCTGTTACCGTAACAACTTACAAAGGAGGAGGTGACCAGAGGAAGAACGTGACGTACGAGACGTTTCTGGAGGTGGTCGAGCAGATGATGGCTGACGGCAAGGTGCCGACGATCCGGGCCATCGTGGCAAAGACGGGTGGGTCGAACTCCATGATCCAGGGGTACTGGCAACAGTGGCTGCAGAATCTACTCGCTGCCAATAGGGTTGGGCACGATACCCTCAGCCGACGACTGCTCGACACTATCGTTGCGGAAATGGACGCCTACGCGGCCCATGTGGTCGAGACAGTTCACGGCCCACCTCAAGGCTGCGCTTGAGAAGCTCTCGGAAACGGAGGAGGAGAAGGGCCGGGCCGAGGCGAGCGAGGAGGCGTTGCGGCAGGAACTCGATTCCCTGCAGCAGGCCACGGCGAAGCGGATCAAGGCTCTTGAAACCGAGCTGGAACAGTCGGCGGGGCGCGCGCGGCCCTCAAGGAGGGCGCCCAGGAACTGCAGGGAGAGCGGGACCAGGCCCTCCGTCATGAACGCGAAGCCGCCGAGGCGGCGGCGCGCTGCCGGCAGGAGGCGGAGACCGCCCTGGCGGAGGCCAAGCGCGCCGAAGCGCGTCTCATCGAACTGGACCGCGAAGCCGGCGCCCTGCGGGAGCGCCGGCCCAGGCAGAGAAGCTGGCCGCCGTCGCCGAAGAGCGTGCGCGGCAGCTTGAGAGTCGTGGTGGCGGAGCAGCGACGCGAATCGATGCGCTGACCGACTTCGAGCACCGCGCCATCAAGGCCGAGGCGAAGTTGCAGATGCTGCCAAGGCGGCAAGAAGGGGAACGGCGGCAGAAGCAGAAGACGAACAGCCGGGGCTTGGCCTCTGACGGAGGCGCCCTTTCGAGAATTCAACCCCGGGGCCATCGATGATGTCGGTGGCCCTAGAGGTTCAATGGACAAGAGTAACTTTCATTTAGTCTTGATACGCCAGAGACGGGACAGAGATGGCTAGCGGTTAATGCATAGAAATTGAGCAGAAACTTTTTTCCCCCAGACAAACCTCGTATGTTTTAGGTGCCCCCCAACCCCCAACTAGAGGATTGAATTCTGCATCTATTAGATCCCCTTTAGTAGAGTAACTCTTTATTCCTGCAAGGGTACAAAACTGGAATTGCCTTTCGAACTCCTTTTTTGAAACGGAGACTAGACAATGGTCTCCCATGTCATGTGATTCAAAATGGTTGCTTGGATTTCCGACCTCAAAAAGGCTGCAAGAGGATGATGAGGTAGCAGCAAATGTTGTGAAGATTTGTTTCTTGTTAGCTTCGAACGAAAAAGCAGAAGTGCTGCATAGAAGAATGGAAAACGTGACAAGTAGTGAAAATCTAAACATTCAATCCTCCTTAAGCACATTCAGATTATCATACAACAATGTGAGAACCTACATCAATTAGCCGTTCCAGTCAAGTTTCGCTTTGGTCAATACTGTCGCCGAGCCGAACGACAGCCGCTTTCTGCGAGTCCTCGTTGACGTGAAGATAGCGAACGGTCATGGCGAGAGTCTTGTGCCCCAGCAGGTTTTGGACGGTCTTCAGGTTCCCGCCACAGTCCAGTACCCAACTGGCGAAGGTGTGCCGAAGTGTATGGAAGCACACCCGCATTCTCTTGTCGGTGACGCCCTCGTTCAGCTTCAGTTCCTTGACCACTCGGCCGAAGGTGCTAGCAAGCTGCTTTATCTTTCCTCCCTTGCTGGAGGTGAAGACATAGACCTGCCCATTTTCCCTTTCAGATTTTCGGCGAAGAAGCATGTCATGAGGGGCTCTGCAAAAAGCCTTGCGGCTTTCCCCGTTTTTGGTGTCAAAAAGCGTACCTCCCGCTTTTTCAAAAAGATCCGATCCCATGTGAGGTCGAAAAGCTCCCCCTCCCGTCCGCCACAGTGGAGACTCAGGGAGGGAACAAAATCCTTTAACCTGCTGAGAGGACTTCGCCAGTCGGGCGAGCAGGCTAATTGCCTCCTCGGCGGTCAAATATCGCTGGCGTTCATTTTCTACCCTGGGCTTTTTGAAGACCTTTACCTTGCCCGGCCAGTCGCCGACGGCGTAGTTATGAGGTTCAGCCGCGGCAAGGTTCCAAACCTGCCGTACCAAGGCCAGGGCAAGGTTGATCGACTTTTTGGACATAGGGCGGGGCGGGTTGCGCCGGTGGTTGGCGTCTTGCTTGTCCCGGCGGTGTGGTAGGGCGGCGCCGCGCACGCCTTCCGCCATGGCAGCCTTGATCCGATCGAGATGCTCAATGGTAATGTTACAAAGGACAACTCCCCGATGACCGGGGCGACCCACAGCCGGTAGAGGCGCTCTTCCGATTCCCAGGTATCGGGCTTTTTGTCCAGCTTTGCCTTGGGGAGATAGTGATCGGCAAAGAAGGAATCGACGGTTTTCCGGCGGCGCTCCTCCTCCAGCCTCGCCGCTTCCGCAGCCGCCTGAGCGGCCTGCTGAGCCTGACGTTCCTCTTCCCGCATCTGGCCAAGGGAGGTTGGCCCCTCGCCTTTTTTGTGATTTTTTCGGAAGGTGAGGATCAAGTTTTCGGCGTCAATCTCGGACGCCCCGGCACTCTCCCACCCGAAGGTTTCGGTTCGGGTTTTCCCGCCGATAGTGTAGCGCAGGACGATCTCCCATTTCTCTTGACTCCGTTTTTCCGCTTGGAGTGTGGCCGATAGAAGACCCCCTTGCGGCCGGTAGATATCAGTCCGTCTCTCAATGACATGGGGTCTCCTCCGTGGGTGCCAAGAAAGGTGCCAAGAAAATGGCTGAATGTCCCAGATTGGGAGTGAAGGCGCGTGAACGAACTATAGCCATTAAGTTCAGTGAAATCAAGGTATTCATGTGCTATGGATGACCTGGAAACACTGATAGGAGAGCTGTTAACCACCCTGTCCCTGGTTCGAGTCCGGGTTGGGGAGCCAACAAATCAAACGGCCGATTTCCTTCGTGAAATCGGCCGCTTTTGCCATTCCATCCATTTTTACCCAAAAAGCCAACGACCAAATTCCCTACAAAATGGAAGACTTAAAGGTTCGAGTCCGACTTGGAATCATTCTCATCGTAACATCAGAACGTCAACTTGCTCACAATGCAGGGAATCTGAGAGGGCAGGAGCGATAGAAAGTTTTACTCCCCAGATCCAATTTGAAACGATTGTTTCTGCTTATTTTGATGAAACCACCAGATCCCGGAAAGCCTGCAGCGCCCGGCCGGGTTTTTCGTCCCGGCGCCGAACGAGCCATGTCGTCATGGTGGCGAAATCCTCCGGCAGCGGGCGAAGCGCGCAGGTCTCCCGATATTGCGAGCGCTCGACGACCGAACGGGGTAGAACGCTACCCCCATCCCCGCCGCCACGCATCCCAGAATCCCCTCGATCGAACCGAACTCCATTGCCTGATACTGCCCCCCTGTAGTCGCGAGCCATTTTTCCAGTTGCGCCCGGTAGCTGCATCCGGATTGAAACACGAGGATTTTCAGGCTGCCGGCCTTCTCGAAGGGATCGACGGCCGGCGGCGTCACCAGAACCAATTCTTCTTCAAAGGTCTTCTCCGCGACCAGAGCATCGTCCGCGACATCGCCCGCCACAAAGGCACCATCGACCTGATATTCGCGAAGCCGCTGCAGGGAGGCCTGCGACGGTCCGGTCACGAGACTCAGTTCGACCTGGGGACAGGAGCGATGAAAGCCGGCCAAGCGGCGGCAGGCGAACGGCAGCGGTCGTTTCCATCGTGCCGATGACGAGGCGGCCTTGCGGTTCGCCCCGGTCGCTGAGCGCCTCCTCAGCCTCGTTGACCAGGCGGATGATCCGCTCGGCATAGTCCAGCAACTGGTGGCCGGAAGCGGTCAGGGAGACGCCCTTGCTCCTGCGGTGGAAAAGGGGGGTGCCGAGACGCTCCTCAAGCTGCCGGATGCGGGCGGTGACGTTGGATTGGACGTAATGCAGTTCTTCGGCGGCCCTCGAAATGCTCCCCCGGTGGGCGACGGTTCTGAAGATTCTTAGCTCATTGAGATCTAACATTTTGTGTATCTCTTTCGGTGATATTTAGTATCAAAATATTTCAGTTGAAATGATATATCCTACGGGCTTAGCATGTCAATAACGGATGCTTCCTGGAAGGGTACGGTCAGTCATGAATACGAACGAAGCCCTGGATAATGAATTCCCCCGCCAGCCCGATGGGGCCATGGTGAAAGTCCTGCTGGGTGGAATCTTCGGCTTGGTGGTCGTCACCGGGATCGGGCGTTTCGCCTTCACGCCTATTCTGCCGCTCATGAAGCGCGACCTCGGCATGAGCAACTCGGTCGCGGGGGCTCTGGCGAGTTTGAATTACCTGGGCTATCTGGGCGGCGCCATTCTCTTTTCCACCTGGCCTCGCCTGTTGCGCTCCCGGCTGGTGGTCGGCGGAGCCCTGCTGGCAAGCCTCGCAACGACCGCCTGCATGGGGCTGACGACTTCGGATGCCGGGTGGGGACTGTTGCGGTTCGGCAGCGGCTTCGCTAGCGTCACGCTGTTCATCGCCATTTCGGCGGAAGTCGGCGGGACCCTCATCCGGCGCGGCTTTGCGCACTGGAGCGGGGCGTTGTATGGAGGGGTCGGCCTCGGCATTGCTCTCAGTGGCATGATCGTTCCCCAACTGGATAAGGCGGGAGGCTGGAACGGCACCTGGATCGGCATGGGAATCATCGCGGCGCTCTTTGCTGCCGCCGGGATCGCCCTGGTTCGCAATCAAAACCTCGGCCGGCCGGCCGCATCCGATCCGTCAGAGCATTCCGGAGGGTTGCGCGGCATCTGGCTGCCGACGGTGGCCTATTTCCTCGAAGGCCTCGGCTATGCCGCCCCCGCGACCTTTATCGTCGCTATCATCGCGGCCACCCCCGGTCTCGCCGGCTTTGCGCCCTACAGTTGGGTTGCCGTCGGCCTCGCCGCCATTCCGTCGACCGTTTTCTGGCCGCACCTGGCCAGGCGCATCGGCAACAAACGGGCTCTTCTGGCCGCGTTTGCCCTGCAGGCGGCCGGCATCCTGGTCGGCCTGCAGGCCGATACCGTTGTCGAGGTGGTGTTCTTCGCCGTCTCCTTCGGGGGGACTTTTCTGGGCATCACCGCCCTGACTCTCACTGAAGGGGGTTTCAGAATGCCGGAGGAGAAGGTCGGGCAGCCGCGGTGCTGACGGCGAGTTTCGGGGTCGGGCAAATGCTCGGACCGGCGATCGCCGGGCGGCTGGCCGATCTTCACCAGGGGTTCGCCATCCCGCTGCTGCTGGCCGCGCTCTGCGTGGCCCTGGGTGGGGTGTTCATCGCCGTTGATCGCCGCTATCAGACCGATAAGCCATAGAAAGGAATACCAAGATGCCGTACGTCAACATCAAGATCACCAGGGAAGGGGCCACAGCCGACCAGAAAGCCCAACTGATCAAAGGGGCGACACAACTGCTCGTCGACGTGCTCGGGAAAAACCCGGCGACGACGGTCGTCGTTATCGACGAAGTCGACACCGACAACTGGGGGATCGCCGGTGAAACCGTCACCGCGAGGCGCAGGGCCAGCAAATAACCTCCGCCTTCGCAATGGTCTTATTGAAACGGAAAGGAGCAAGTCACATGATGCCAGTTCAGGAGCCTATCACGGGGAAAGAAGACAAGCAGGAGGAGACATCTCCCTATCAGGCCCTCGTCCGGTTCTACCGTGCTTTCAATGCCGGCGACCTGGAGATGATGTCCGAGGTCTGGGCGCAGGCGGAAGAAATCGCCATGGATAATCCGGTGGGCGGGATCAAACGCGGCTGGTCCGAAATCAAGGAAGTTTACAGGAGGATTTTCAGCGGTCCCGCAGTCGTCTATGTCGAATATTACGACTACACGATCCACGAGAGGCCGGAAACGTTCTTCACCGTAGGTAGAGAGCGGGGAGCGATACGCATCGGCGCGGAAGTCATCCCGCTGGCCATCCGCACCAGCCGGATCTTTCGAAAAATCGACGGCCGTTGGCGGCAGGTTCATCACCACGGCTCGATCGACGATCCCGGCCTTCTGGGCCGCTACCAGGCAATCACTCGCACAGGAAATGGAGGCCGAATAGGTCACTGACCAAGGGATTGGGAAAATGGCCGAGACTCGACTGAAGCACCTCCCACTGCTCCATGACAGATCAAAGTCCCATTTGGAGATAGGTTTAATCTGGCCTTCCAAAATTCACGATTTCCGACATTGTCCTGATCGAATATACGCACTGACTAGGCCAGTGCGCCGTCCCTATCCGGCCAACCGGGCCCTTTCCCCCTCCGTCCCGGCCCGCTCCGGCACGCTGCCGTCCTCTCGGCGCCAGTAGTCGCGCTGCGCCCGAAACGGCGCCAGCAGGGCGCTGCCCAGGGCGTTGTCCTTATCTTCAGCATAGGCCGGAATGCCGACAGCGATGGCCGTCTGGGGGATATTGAGCCCCAGGGTGCGGTGCAGCCGGTCCCAGAAGGAAAAGACCGTGGCGTAGTTGGAGTTGGTTTCCTCCGCCACCTGGGAGTGGTGGATGCCGTGCATGCGCGGGGTGACGATGAGCCGCACCAGCAGGCGCTCGGCCCCAAGGGGCAGACGCAGGTTGCTGTGTTGAAAGAGGGTGCCGGCCTGGAAAACGGTTTCGTAGACCAAATAGCTGCCGAGGGAGGGACCGATCAGGCCCAGCTGGAGGATGCGAAAACCGGAGGAGAAGATCAGTTCCCCGAAGTGAAAGCGGAAGGCGGTGGAGACGTCCAGATCGGGATCGATGTGGTGGACGTTGTGGAAACGCCACAACAGGGGAATCCGGTGATTGGCGCGGTGCCACCAGTAGAAGGTGAGGTCCAGCAGCAGAAAGGCCAGCAGCGGCCGGAGGGGGGACGGAACGGCCGGCAGTTGCGCCAGGCCGAAGGCATGCTGCCAGGTCCAGTCGAGCATTGCCGCCGCTGCCGGACGCACGGTGAGTGAAACCGTGACGAAGGCGACGGCGGCGAAGGTCAGGTTGACCAGGAGCCTTCCGGCGAGCGGGCGCTTCGCCCGGCGCAGGGGGAAGCGGCGCTCCAGCAGAAAAAGGCCCAGGGCGAAGCCGGTGACCGTAGCGCCCCAGAAGAAGGAGTTTCTCATGGCGACTTCTCCCCTGGTCCCGAAGCGGGCCAGGCGCGCTTGGCGACAACGACCATGGTGTCGCTGATATCGACGCCCGAATATCCGGCAGTGGCGGGGCGGTGCTCTTCCCGCAGGCTGCCACAATCCTCACCCTGGGTCAGACTGTATCTGCACCGATTCAGCCTTTCGCCTTTTCTTTTCCGACCTCCGCCAGCGTCTCCCATCCCTGCCAGACGACCACCGGCAGCATAGCCAGGGCTCCTGCGGGGTCGGCCCACCACCATCCCTGCCAAAGATTTAGCCCCACTCCGGCCAGGAGACACAGGGACAACCACGCGCAGACCCAGGTTTCCATGGCATCGGCCTGCAGCGCCCGGCTGCCGAGGCGGCGGCCGGTCCGGTGCTTGGCCAAGGCGACGAGCGGCATCACCAATAAGGAGAGAACAGCCAGAATCAGCCCGGGTACCGAAGTCTGCGGCTCCTCGTGACGGAGGAGGGCATAGCCGGCGTCGAGCGCCAGGTAGGCGGCCAGGAGAAAGAAGGTGCCCGAAATCAGCTTGAGGGCCCTCTGTTCTACTCACTGGCGGGAGCGGATGAGGCGATCGCGCGCCTGCCTCATTCCATCCAGGATTGGTTTCGCGACATCGGCAGGAAAAGAAGAGGGTAGTTGGACTTTTACAGTCTTGATCACCTCGTCCATCCGACCAAGGAGGTCGCCGATGATGGCCTCCATCTCTTCTGCGGGGAAGCGGCAGGCTTGAGCCGTCCCCAGCCAGTGCCGATGGAGGATTCTGGTCCAGTCATAGTGCCGGTGCTTTCCATTGAGGGCCATCGCCATCCTGAGATTGGTCTGCTCCAGTTGCCCCTTGGCGACCAGCGGATAGGCGGACAGGATGTCGTAGGCGGGAGTGAGCCGGAAACCTCCCCCGGGAAGCAGGAAGATGCTGAAGTTCTTCGCATGGCCGTCGATGGCGCCGAGCAGCCAGAAAACGACCTGCGTGGCCAGGAACGTTCGCCGGCCGGCAAGTCCCTCACTGGACCCGAAGAGAAGTTTCATGATTCTCTCGATGCCGGGCCCGCCGTCGCTTTCGTATTTCAGGGCCGGGGGTACGCCGAGCGCCTGGCACATGTCCTCCTGGGGCAGGCGGATGATCCAGGAACGGTCCTCAGCCCAGCGGCGGTCGAACCTTTCGACCACCAATGCCTTGACGGTGTCGAAAGTGGCGATCTCGGCGTTGGCGACCGGAATCCCGTAGGCTTTCAGGATCAGGTGGCAGAGCCACTCGTTCTCGACGCTGTCGCTCAGATCCATGTTGCTGTGCTCGATGCGGCCGATCGGCAGTTTGAAGATGTGGGTGGTCGGGGTGGTCCCCAGCGGCCGATGCCACCCCCCATCCAGACGGAGCAAGGCCGTCTTCTCCTGCGCCCCCGCGATCGAGATACGAAACTCGGTGTCCGCTCCCATGCCCAGGGGCATGGTCCTGTAGTTGCGCAGCGTCTCTGCGATCTGCGCCTCCGTGAGCGGCTCCGCGTCCACCCTTCGGATATCAAAGGGGGCATCTTCCGGGAAGAGCTGCAGGGCGCCGACGCAGTCGCGGCCGATGTGCCACAACAGATCGAAGCTCCTGTTCGATCTCACGCCGAACCGGGTCTGGATGCGGTTCCTGATCGGCTGACTGTCCGGCAGCAGATTGTCGAAGAAGTTCTCGACCACCTCCCCTGAGTGTTTCTGGTTGCTCAAAGGCAAGGAGAGGGAGAGCGGGCGGCGGGCTTCGGAACCCAGCCACTCCTCGGCATAGGTCATCTCTAGCTTGCCGGCCGCATTCTGGAGCAGTCTGCCCACCTTCTGGCCATTCATGTAGATGAACATCTCTGCGGCGACCCGTTTGCGCCCCATTACCAGCGGTCTCCTTGGCTCTCGTCCAGCGGTTTCTGCCGCGGCTGAAGGATCAGCTCAAGGTCTAGGGCGGCCAACAGCCGGAAGAGCGTGTCAACGCGCGGACTCGATTCCCCCCGCTCGATCTTCGACATCGAAGGCTGATCCAGTCCCACCGACTTGGCCGCCTGCTGTTGGGTCATGCCTTTCTTCATCCGGGCAGCCCGGAGCGCCTCTCCGAGGTGCTGTGTTGAAATGATCCTTTGGTCCATCACCGCCTCCTGTCACGCATATAGGGATTTAGCTATAAAATAGAGATATAGTCAATAGACTATAATAAATAAAAATAGGCGCAAGGCTATAAATGCGAAAAATGGCTACCTGGCAGTCTCGGTCAAGCGCCGCACAATCACGGGCCTGCGGCAACCGGCGGGCGGCTGAGAAGTCACCGGCTGGCGCATCAGCTATTTCCTCGCTGAAGCGTGAAACAGGTTTGATTTACGTCCAAGGTGCAAAGCCAACAAATTAACAGGCCGAGTTCTTAAGTGAAATCGACCTGTTTCCGGTCCCTCCGGGCTTTCCCCCCCGGCGTCCCCTCAGACAATCTCCATAAAATCCGTCGGTTGAAATTCCGTGTCCGGCTTGGTGCCGTTCCCGTCACCAGGACCAAAAGGAGGGGCTTTCGGGCGGGTGGCTCACTTATAACGATTCTTGAAGGCCTTGCACCGGGGAGTCCCATCCTCGAACCGCACCTTGATGGTATAGGCGGTGCACCTCAGGTCGCGGTTGCGCAGGCACATATACATGTCGCAGGCGCCGACTCCCTGCTCTTTCCCGGCCTCACTCTCGGTCGCCTTGGCGGTTTCGGCAGCAAAGGTGTCGCAGGCCGGGATCCCCTGGCTTCCCACGATGATAAGCTGCGCCCGACATCGCCAGGTCCGGTTGTGAACACAGGCCAGCGCCGAGCAGTCCTGAACCTTCGCCATTTCCGTAATCATCAAGTCCTCCTCGTCTGAATTCAACGGTTCTCATCCCTTCCCCGGCTATGTTGGCCGCCGGGGGGCGCCCCTGGGCCGTTTCGGGATTCCCGGCGGGTGATCAGGCGAACCTGGCGTTCATGAAACCAGTAATACCAGATCCAGTTCAGCATGACGACGATGCGGTTGCGAAAACCAATCAGGTAGTAGAGGTGGAGCAGCAACCAGACCAGCCAGGCGGGATAACCGCGAAAGTTCATCCCGAAGGCGCTTGCTACGGCCGCATTCCTGCCGATGGTTGCCATGCTTCCCTTGTCGCGATAGGCGAAGGGGGGCAGGGGGACGCCCTTTTCCTTGGCCAGGATGGCTTTGCCGGCATAGATGCCCATCTGCATGGCGACGGGCGCGGTCATCGGCAGTTCCTTCCCGTCCTGCTTCAGGTAGGCCATGTCGCCAATGACGTAGACCTCGGGACGTCCCGGGAGGGTAAGGTCCGGTTCCACCGGGATGCGGCCGTCGGCCGCAGTGGGGGTCTCCAGGGCGGTGGCGATCGCCGCCGCCGTCACGCCTGCCGCCCAGAACAGGGTGTGGGCGGGAATGACGGCGCCGTCATGGAGCACCACCCGCTCCGGCTCCGCATCGACAACACGGGCCTTGAGGACGACCTCTACCGACATGCTGCGCAGTTTCTTCAGGGTGTACTTTCGCAGCGTGTCCGGCATGGGCGCCAACAACCTGTCGGTGGCTTCGATCAACACCACCCTGGCTGTATGGGTTCCCAGTTCCGGATAATCCTTGGCCAGGACGAAGTGCACCAGCTCGGCAAGAGCGCCGGCGAACTCGACCCCCGTCGGGCCGCCGCCGACGATGACAAAGGTCATCAGCGCCCGCTTGCGGGCCGGGTCGGGCTCGTGGCCCGCCCGTTCGAAGGACGTGAGGATGTGGTTGCGCAGGGTCTCGGCGTCGGCCAGCTCCTTGAGATCAAAGGCGTGCCGCCGCACCGATTCGAGCCCGAAATAATTGGTGACGCTGCCTGCACCCATGACCAGGTAATCGTAGGAGAGAGGGCCGTTGTCAGTTTGGATCTGCCTGGCCGCGAAATCGACACCCGTCACCTCGGCGAGATGAAAGGTCATATTTTTCCAGCCCCGCACCATCGCCCGTACCGGATAGGCAATCGACTCCTGCTCCAGTCCTGCCGTTGCCACCTGGTAGAGCAGGGGTTGAAACAGGTGGTAATTGTTCCGGTCGACCAGCACGACCTCACATCCCTGGCCGGCTAACACCCGCGCGGCCCGGATGCCGCCAAATCCCATGCCCACGATTACGACCCGTCTCTTCACTGCGGATCCTTTCTTTGCGTTAGCCAAATTTTGATGGCGTCGCAAAAAGTCCGCCCTACGGCGTTACGGCGTTTTTTCAGGACCTCGACCTACCTGATGTAGGCCTTCGCCCCTGAAAAACCACCAAGCCTTGTAGGCCGAAATTTTTGCTTAGCCATCCCATGCTTTTTTGCGAAACCATCAAATTTGATGGCGACGCAAAAACAAATTTACCGCAGAGGACGCCGAGTTCGCAGAGAAAAGCTTTTGATTTTAGAAGGTTTCCTCTGCGATCTGGTGAGAAAATGTCCTTTTGCGATTTCATCAACTTTCCTTAGTCGGTAGATTCCCCCCAACCCCGATCCCCCCAAAAAACCCCGGTGGTTCTTTTCGACCCCCCACGGGTGGCGGACGGCTCAAGGCAACAAGGGGGGGATGGCTATACTTCCGGGCTCCCGCTGGGTGTCAACCGGCATCCAGTTTAGCTCAGGCGGTGCCAGGTGCTCTTGACCGTCATCAAAAAGTGGCGGGCAATCCATGGCACCGAAGAAGCTCCATCCGAAAAAAATATTTTTGACTCAGGTCAATAGTCGTTCTCAAAAAATGTTCTATTGTTTGATTCGAAAATGTGCAGATACGCGATCGGAAAGAGCGAAATTGTCGAGAACTAAGGCGAATGCCCAAAATTTCCGACAATGTTGCGACATCCGGCAAAGGTTAAACGGCGGTAGTGATTGATTGCACCGACTTCAGCAGGAGGCTGGTCATGTTCAGTGTCCATAGGGGCAAAGGCCCACGCCCAGGCGCGGTTTTGATTATGGCCTTGGTCTGGCTGGCATTGCCGGTTCTCTCGGCTGAGTGCCGCGGCCCAGGATGCCCTGGTTGCCCAAGGGAAACAGTTGTTTGAGCAGAAATGCAGCGGCTGCCATGGCCTCGGCAGCGGCGACCGGCCGACCGGTCCTGATTTGGTCGGGATCACCGAAAAGGCCGAACCTGACTGGCTGGCCCGGTTCATCCGCGAGCCGGACAAGATGATCGCTTCCGGCGATCCCACCGCTACCGCGCTGCTGGCAAAATTCCACCTGGCAATGCCCAACCTCGGTCTGAGCGCCGCCGAGGTCGACGCCCTGCTCGCCTACCTGTCCGCACCCAAAGAACAGGCCGCGACCGAAGCGCCGGTGCCTGCCTCCGCCGGGACCGGCGGGGACGCCGCCCGCGGCGAGGCGCTCTTCATCGGCGCCGTCGCCATGACCAACGGCGGGGCGCCCTGCCTCGGTTGCCATGGCCTCGGCGGCGCCGGTCTGGGGAAGGCTGCAGGGGCGAGTTACGGGCCGGACTTGACGACCATGTACCGGGACTTCGGTGCCGATGGCGTTGCCTCCACCCTGGCCGACCTCTCCTTTCCGAGCATGACCCCGATCTTTGCCAAACATCCCCTGACCGAGCAGGAACAGGCCGACCTTGGCGCCTTCCTGGCCAGGGTTGATGCCGCGGCGGCGCCGCAGATTGTCGCGCCCTTGGCCTGGCAGGTGGGGATAGTCGTCGTGGCCTTCTTCGCCCTTCTCGCCGTTCTTGGCTGGCGGCGGCTGCAGGGGGTGCGTTTGCCTTTGTTGGAGCAGGTCAAGAAAGAGGGAGGACACAGGGCATGAGCTGGATCAAGGATATCGTCGACCCGAAGTCGCGCAGTGGGAGGAGTTCTACCGCAACCGCAACCAGTGCGACAAGGTGGTGCGCAGCACCCACGGCGTCAACTGCACCGGCGGCTGCTCGTGGAACGTGCATGTCAAGGACGGCATCGTCGGCTGGGAGCTGCAGGCGACCGATTACCCCGAGCTTGAAGCAGGGCTTCCCCCCTATGAGCCGCGCGGCTGCCAGCGCGGAATCTCCTTCTCCTGGTATCTCTACAGCCCGCTGCGCATCAAGTATCCCTACCTGCGCGGCGTGCTGACCGATCTCTGGCGCGCGGCCAAGGCCGAGCACGGCGATCCGGTCGAGGCCTGGGCCTCGATCGTGGAGGACCCGGCCAAGCGCAAGAGCTATCAGCAGGCGCGCGGCAAGGGCGGCTTCCGCCGTGTCCAGCTGGGACGAGGTCGAGGAGATCATCGCCGCCTCGTCGATCTACACCATCAAGAAGTACGGTGCCGACCGGCTGGTCGGCTTCTCGCCGATTCCGGCCATGTCGATGCTCAGTTTCGCCGGCGGCGTCGCGCTTCATGCAGCTGATGGGCGGGCGCCAACCTGAGTTTCTACGACTGGTACTGCGACCTGCCCAACGCCTCGCCCGGAGATCTGGGGCGAGCAGACCGACGTCGCCGAGAGTGCCGACTGGTACAACAGCAAGTACATCGCGGTGATGGGCTCCAACATCAACATGACCCGCACCCCGGACGCCCATTTCCTGTCCGAGGCGCGCCACAACGGCACCAAGGTGACGGTCTTCGCCCCCGACTTCAACATGACCTCCAAGCACGCCGACTGGTGGATTCCGGCCCATGCCGGCCAGGACGGCGCCTTCTGGATGGCGGTCAACCACGTCATCCTCAGCGAATTCCACCACCAGGCCAAAACCCCTTATTTCCTCGATTACCTCAAGCGCTACAGCGACACCCCGTTCCTGATCGAACTTGAGGAGAAGGACGGCGTCTACCGCGCCGGGCGGATGGCCCGGGCCGGCGAACTGGAGCGCTACAGCAAAGAGGAGAACGGCGACTTCAAGTACCTGGTCTGGGATGAAACCAGCCGACGCGCCGCGCATGCCGCTCGGGACCCTCGGCTTCCGCTGGCAGGAGAAGAAGGGCGAGTGGAACCTGCAGATGAAGGATGGGCAGGATGGCGGCGCGACTTGCCCCGCATCTCTCCCTGCTCGACAGTCGACGAGGATGTGCTGCAGGTCACCTTCGACGATTTCGGCGCCGAGCAGACGGTCGCAGCGCGGCGTGCCGGTACGTTATCTGGAAACCGCCCAGGGGCGGGTCGCGGTCACCACGGTCTTCGACCTGCTGATGGCCCAGTTCGGCGTCGATCGCGGCCTGGCCGGCGACTACCCGGCGGACTACGATGACGAAAACGGCGTCTACACGCCGGCCTGGCAGGAGAAATACACCGGCATCGACCGCGCCAACGTCATCCAGTTTGCCCGCGAGTGGGCCTCGACCGCCGAGAAGACCGGCGGCAAGTGCTCGATCATCATCGGTGCCGGCGTCAACCACTGGTACCACTCCAACCTGATCTATCGCGCCGGGATCTCGCGCTGATGCTCTGCGGCTGCGTCGGCAAGAACGGCGGCGGACTCAACCATTACGTCGGCCAGGAGAAGCTCGCCCCGGCCGCGCCCTGGGCGACGATCATGGGGGCGCTCGACTGGAGCCAAGCCGCCGCGCTTCCAGAATGCCCCCTCCTACCATTACGTGCACACCGACCAGTGGCGCTACGAGCGGACCTCCGACGAGGCGCGGATCCAGCCCGGTCGCCGAGGAGAGCGCCGATCACCGCCGGGCACACCATGGATCACCAGGTCCGCGCGGTGCGCAACGGCTGGCTGCCCTTCTACCCCCAGTTCGACCGCAACCCGATCGAGGCGGTCAAACAGGCCGAGGCCGCCGGGCGCCGAAAGCAACCAGGAAATCGTCGACTGGACCGTCAAGCAGCTGGCCGACAAGAAGATGAAGTTCGCCGTCGAGGACCCCGACGCGCCGGAGAACTGGCCGCGGCTGTGGATCATCTGGCGCGGCAACGCCCTGATGTCGAGCGCCAAGGGGCACGAGTATTTCCTCAAGCACTATCTCGGCACCCACACCAACAGCGTCGCCCCGGAAACCGCCGAGGAGTTCGTCAAGGAGGTGATCTGGCACGACAAGGCGCCGGAAGGGAAGCTCGACCTGGTGGTCGACATCAACTTCCGCATGGACACCTCGGCGCTCTACTCGGACATCGTCCTGCCGACCGCCACCTGGTACGAAAAGGACGACCTCAACACCACCGACATGCACTCCTTCATCCACCCGCTGCAGGCGGCGGTGCCCCCCTGCTGGGAGTCGAAGAGCGACTGGGACATCTTCAAGGGGTTGGCCAAAAAGGTCAGCGAGCTGGCCGAAGTCCATCTGCCGGATCCGGTGCGCGACATCGTCGCCGTGCCGCTGCAGCACGACACCCCGGCCGAGATGGCCCAGCCGGAGATCAAGGACTGGAGCAAGGGGGAGTGCGAGCCGATCCCCGGCAAGACCATGCCCGGGCTGGTGGTGGTCGAGCGCGACTACAAGAATCTCTACAACCGCTTCATCTCCTTCGGTCCCGAGGCCCGGGAAGGGATCGGCGCCCACGGCCTCACCTGGCCGGTCGAGGACTACTACGACGAGATGGCCGCCAGCGCCAAGGCGGTGGAGTGGGGCGGCAAGCGCTATCCGACGCTGAGCGAGGCCAAGGACGCCGCCGAGGTGATCCTCAAGCTCGCCCCCGAGACCAACGGCGAAATGGCCTATCCGCGCCTTCGCCGCCGAAGAGAAGAAGGTCGGCCTGCCGCTGACCGATCTGGCGGCCGCTACCCGCGGCGTGCGCACCACCTTCGCCGATCTCGACCGCCAGCCGCGGCGGCTGCTCAACAGCCCGATCTGGACCGGGCTGACCGACAACGGCCGGGCCTATTCGGCCTACTGCCTCAACGTCGAGAAGCTGGTCCCCTGGCGGACCCTGACCGGCCGCCAGCACTTCTATCTCGATCATCAGGGTTACATCGCCGCCGGCGAACACCTGCCGACCTACAAGCCGAAGCCCGATCACGAGCAGCCTGCAGGATCTGCTGGTCAGCGATACCAGCGATGCCAAGAGCATCATGCTCAACTACCTGACCCCGCACGGCAAGTGGGGCATCCACAGCACCTACGGCGACAACCACCGCATGCTGACCCTGTCGCGGGGCTGTCATCCCTTCTGGCTCAACGACCAGGATGCCGCCGCAGATCGGCGTGATCGACAACGACTGGGTCGAGGTCTACAACGACCACGGCGTGGTGGTGACCCGCGCGGTGGTCAGTGCCCGCCTGCCGCGCGGCATCTCGTTTCTCTACCACGCCCCGGAGCGGACCATCGGCGTCCCCAAATCGCCACTGCGCAGCAACAAACGCGCCGGCGGCCACAACAGCCTGAACCGCATCCGGCTCAAGCCGAACCTGATGCTCGGCGGCTACGGCCAGTTCACCTACGGCTGGAACTACTGGGGGCCGACCGGCGCCAACCGCGACACCTACATCCTGGTGCGCAAACTGGAGGGGGAGCCGCAATGGTAAGGGGGATGGCTGATGGTGGGGCGATCCTTGGGATCGCCCAGGGCGAAGACAAGATTCGCCCCTACGGCACGATTTCCGGCCCGGAAGGGGATGAGGAGATACATCATGAATATTCGCGCACAGGTCTCATCGGTATTCCACCTCGACAAGTGCATCGGCTGCCACACCTGCAGCATCGCCTGCAAGAACCTGTGGACCGACCGCAAGGGCGCCGAGTACATGTGGTGGAACAACGTCGAAACCAAGCCCGGCACCGGCTACCCGACCCAATGGGAGGACCAGGAAAAATATCAGCGGCGGCTGGGAGATGAAGGGGCAGCAGCTGCGGCTCAAGCAGGGCGGGCGCGGCGGCACCCTGGGCAAGATCTTCCACAATCCGAGCCTGCCGACCATGGACGACTACTACGAGCCGTTCACTTACAAATACGGCGATTTGACCAATGCCCCGGCCGGCGACGATCAGCCGACCGCCCGGCCGGTCTCGATGGTTACCGGCAAGCCGATGAAGATCGAAGCCGGGCCGAACTGGGACGACGACCTCTCCGGCTCCAACGTCTATGCCGCCAACGATCCCGGGGTGGTCAAGCTCAGCCCTGAGGAGCAGGCGCAGCTGTTCGCCATCGAGAAGATGGTGATGTTCTACCTGCCGCGCATCTGCAACCACTGCCTCAATGCCGGCCTGCGTCGCCGGCTGCCCCTCCGGGGCGATCTACAAGCGCGGCGAAGACGGCATCGTGCTGATCAGCCAGGACAAATGCCGCGGCTGGCGGATGTGCGTTTCGGCCTGCCCCTACAAGAAGACCTACTACGGCTGGACCACCGGCAAGTCGGAAAAGTGCATCCTCTGCTACCCGCGCCAGGAGGCCGGCGAGGCGCCGGCCTGCTTCCACTCCTGCGTCGGCCGCATCCGCTACCTCGGCGTGCTGCTCTACGACGCCGACGGCATCGAGGCGGCGGCGCAGCGCCCCGACGGCGAGCTGGCGGCGGCGCAGCGCGAGATGATCCTCGACCCCTGCGATCCGCAGGTGCTGGCGCAGGCCCGGCAAGGCGGGGATTCCCGAACAGGTGCTCAAGGCGGCGCAGGCCTCGCCGGTCTACAAGTTCGTCAAGGAGTGGGGCATCGCTCTGCCGCTGCATCCCGAATTCCGCACCCTGCCGATGCTCTTCTACGTGCCGCCGCTGCTGCCGGTACTCTCGAAGGAGCAGCAGGGGACCCAGCGGCTGGCCGACGACTTCTTCACCACCCTGGAGCAGGCCCGGTTGCCGATCCAGTACCTGGCCGGGCTGTTCGCCGGCGGCAACGAGGAGGAGGTCAAGGCGGTCTACCGCAAGCTGATCGCGGTGCGCCTGCAGCGCCGCCAGGAAAGCGTCGGCGATCTGCCGGCCGGCGAAGTGGAGAAGGCCGGCGAACTGGCGGGGGTGAGTGCCGCGGCGGTCGAGGCCATCTACCGGATGACCGCCCTGACCCGCATCAAGGAGCGGATCGTGGTGCCGCCGATGCTGCGCGAGCAGGCGATCGAGGCGGGGATGGATCCGGAAGCCTATAAGCAGGAGATGGGCTTCGGCAGCCGTCGTCCGCCGAAACGGCGGTGGTGACCATGACCCGGCCGATGGTTAATCAGGATATTTGCCGGCAGTTTGCTGCGCTGTTGAGCTACCCGGCCGCCGATCTGTCCCGGACCACGGCAGCGTGTCTGGAACGGTTGCAGGCGGACCATCCGCAAGCGGCGGAGCAGTTGCAGGCCTTTGCGGACTTTCTGGCCACCGCCAACAGGGCAAGGATCGAGGAGGTCTTTACCGCGACCTTCGATCTGCAGCCCCTCTGCCATCCCTACATCGGCTACCAACTGTGCGGCGAAAGCCAGCAGCGGACCATGTTCCTGCTGGAACTGAAAAAGCTCTATCGCGAGCACGGTTTCACCGCGGGGGAGGACCTTCCCGACCATCTCCCGCAGGTTCTTGGCTTCTTCGCCGTGGCCGAGGATGAAGCGGCCCGCGCCGAACTTCTCAACGACGGCCTGCGGCCAGCTCTCGACAAGCTGCTGCATGGTTTCGACGACCCGCAGCACCCCTACCGGGCGCTGCTCGGCGCCCTGCAGGCCTATCTGAATGAGACCGGCACGGCCGGGGCAAAGGAGGTCGCATCATGACGAATCTATTGCTGTTCGGTGTTTTTCCCTACGTGGCATTGGCCCTGGCGGTTGCCGTCGGCTTCTACCGCTACGCGATCGACCGCTACTCCTGGTCCTCCCAGTCCTCGCAGTTCCTGGAGAGCCGGGCGCTCTTCTGGGGCTCGGTCCCCTGGCATTACGCGCTGCTGGCCATTCTCACCGCCCACCTGCTGGCCTTTCTCTTCCCCACCGGCTGGGGGGAGCTGCTGGGACGGCCGGCGCGCCTCTACGCTGCTGGAGGTGACCGGCCTGGCCCTCGGCGTCAGTACCCTCTTCGCCGTGCTGCTGCTGATCGTCCGCCGCGCCGGCAACGCCCGGGTCGCCGCCGTCACCTCGGTCATGGACTGGCTGGTGCTGGTCGCGCTGCTGCTGCAGGTGGCGACCGGCGTCTACATCGCCGCGACCCTGCGCTGGGGTTCGGTCTGGTACCTGCACACGGCCACCCCGTGGCTCTGGTCGCTGCTCAAGCTCGATCCCCAGGTGCAGTACCTCGCCGCATTGCCGACCGTGGTCAAGGTGCACGCGGTCAATGCCTTTGTCCTGATTGCTCTCTTCCCCTTTTCGCGCCTGGTGCACATCGTCAGCGTGCCGCTTGGTTACCTGGGGCGTCCTTACCAGGTGGTGGTCTGGTACCGCCGGCGCCGGGAGCAGGAGTAGCCGCCGCCCACGGCGCAATCCTACGCCGAAGAATCGTCACGCCCTGAATTCAACCTCTTTCTCGAGTGCCGGATCCATTGCACAGGAGTAATCGCATGTCGTCTCGTCTTCTTACTGTCTGGAATCCCGAAGATCCGGCCTTCTGGGCCAAACAGGGCAAGGCCGTGGCCCGGCGCAACCTGTGGATCTCGATCCCCGCCCTGCTTCTGGCATTTTCCGTGTGGATGGTGTGGAGCGTGGTGGTCGTCAACCTGCCCAACATCGGTTTCCACTTCGGTACCAACCAGCTCTTTTGGCTGGCGGCTCTCCCTGGCCTCTCCGGGGCGACGCTGCGCATCTTCTACTCCTTCATGGTTCCGATCTGCGGCGGCAGGCTGTGGACCACCCTTTCTACCGCATCGTTGCTCCTGCCGGCCATCGGCATGGGTTTCGCGGTCCAGGACCCCAGCACGTCCTACGGTGTCTTTCTGCTCCTGGCCTTGCTGTGCGGCTTCGGTGGCGGCAACTTCGCCTCCAGCATGGCCAATATCAGCTTCTTCTACCCGAAGGCGCAGAAGGGGACGGCACTGGGTCTCAACGCCGGCCTGGGCAACCTGGGCGTGAGCGTGATGCAGTTTCTGGTGCCGCTGGTGATCACCGCCGGGGTCTTCGGCGGGCTCGGCGGGCCCGCCCAGCAGTGGGTCAAGGGGGAAGCGACGCGGCAGATGTGGATGCAGAACGCCGGCTTTATCTGGGTACCGTTCATCGTCGTCGCAACGTTAGCAGCCTGGTTCGGAATGGATGACATCGCCTCGGCCAAGGCCTCCTTTGCCGAACAGGCCGTCATTTTCCGACGCAAACACAACTGGATCATGTGCTGGCTGTATCTTGGCACTTTTGGATCCTTCATCGGCTACTCGGCCGGTTTCCCCCTGCTCATCAAGTCCCAGTTTCCCCAGGTTGACCCCACCGCCTACGCCTTTCTCGGACCGCTGGTCGGTGCCCTGAGCCGGCCGCCGGGGGGATGGATGGCCGACAAGCTGGGCGGGGCGCGGGTCACTTACTGGAATTTCATCCTCATGGCGCTGGCGGTCCTCGGTGTCCTCCATTTCCTTCCCCACAATGGGGCCGGGGGAAGCTTTTGGGGTTTTTTTGCCATGTTCATGCTGCTCTTTTTCACCACGGGGATCGGCAATGGCTCGACGTTCCGCATGATTCCCATCATCTTCATGACCCACCACCGCTGCGAAGACACCCACACCTGTACCCCGGAGCAGGACCTGGCTTTGAAACACGCCGCCAAGGAATCGGCGGCAGTCCTCGGTTTCAGCAGTGCCTTCGCCGCCTACGGCGCTTTCTTCATCCCCAAGAGTTTCGGCACCTCCCTCGCCCTGACCGGGGCTCCCGACGCCGCGCTCTACGGATTTCTCGTCTTCTACCTGAGCTGTATCGTGCTGACCTGGTGGTACTACGCGCGGCGCCAGGCGGAGATGCCTTGTTAACGACGGTAAAGGCGGTCGACTGAGGAAGCGGGAAGGGAGGAACGACCATGCATCATATCAAGGGCAATCCCAGGGCCGGACTTTACGGGGCAACCCTCGGTTTTTTCTTCGGCTTCGCCTCGGTAGCCCTGTTCGGGCCGACCGCCGGCAAGTTCAAGGTTCTGATGCACCTCGATCCCGAGCAGGTCGGCCTGCTGGTGGCGGCGCCGGCTCTCTCCGGTTCGCTGCTGCGCATTCCTTTCGCCGCCTGGGTCGACACCACCGGCGGCCGCAAGCCTTTTCTGGTGCTTTTGGTCCTGTCATTGGCCGGGATGCTGGGACTGACTCTGGTGGCCAATTTCCTCTACCCCGAGCACCTCACTGCGGATCTCTATCCCCTGCTGCTGCTCCTGGGGGCGCTGTGCGGCTGCGGCATCGCCACCTTCTCGGTGGGAATCGGCCAGGTCTCTTATTGGTTCACCATGGCCGAGCAAGGCCAGGCCCTCGGCATGTATGCCGGCGTCGGCAACCTCGCCCCCGGGATCTTCTCCTTTTTGCTCCCCCTGGCGCTGACCGGCCTGGGCCTGGGCGGTTCCTATCTCGCCTGGCTGGTTTTTCTCGGGTTTGGCACCTTCCTTTACTTTGTCTACGCCCGGAACGCCCCCTTCTTCCAACTCGTCGCGCAGGGCATTCCCGCTGACCAGGCACGGCAGGAGGCTCACGAGCACGGCCAGCAGCTGCTGCCGGCGGGCAGCCTCAAGGACTCCCTGCTGGCCTCGGCCAAGGCCTGGAAGACCTGGCTGCTGGTTGCCATGTACTTCACCACCTTCGGTGGCTTCATCGCCATGACTGCCTGGCTGCCGATCTACTGGAGCACCTACCTGGCCGCCGGAGCAGTGACCGCCGGCCTGCTGACCGCTCTCTACTCCATCCTCGCCTCGGCGGTCCGGATCTTCGGCGGCGTGATAGCGGACAAGGTTGGTGGAGAGAACACCGCCATCGGCTCCCTCCTGATGATGTTGGGGGGGGCGGCGCTGATGAGCATCTCGACCAGCATGGAATTGTCGGTGCTGGCCGAGGTGTTGATGGCGGTCGGCATGGGAGTCGGCAATGCCGCCGTCTTCAAGCTCGTGCCCCAGGAGGTGCCGCACGCCGTCGGCGGTGCCGCCGGCTGGGTCGGCGGCCTTGGCGCCTTCGGCGGTTTCGCCATCCCGCCGCTGCTGGGAGCCTTTGTCCGCGCCTTCGGCAAAACCGGCTACGCCCGGGGTTTTCTGGTCTTCGTAGTCCTGGCCGGCCTGGCCCTGCTTTTGGCCTGGGTGCTGAAGGTGACCCGCCGTCGATCCCCGGAGTTGTCGGTTTCGACCTGACGCCCCTTTAACCAACACGTCCCTATCCCCACACCAGGAGTGTTCCATGCAGGAAAAAATCTTCCGCGAAATTATCGAACAAGCCCCGGACGGCATCCTCTTCGCCGACCGCGAAGGGGTCATCCGGCTGTGGAACCGGGGGGCCGAGCGGATTTTCGGCTACAGTGCCGAGGAAGCCATCGGCCAGAGTCTCGACCTGATCATTCCCGAGAAACTGCAGCAACGGCACTGGGACGGTTACCACCAGGTGATGGCAGAGGGACAGAGCAAGTACGGGACGCAACTCCTTTCGGTCCCAGCCAAGCACAAGGACGGCCGGCGGATGTTCAGCGATTTCTCCATCGTCATGCTGCGCGATGAAACCGGCCGGGTGGAGGGTGTGGCGGCAATCCTGCGGGATTCCACGACGCAAAAGGCCACGGAAAAAGAATTGCGCGAACGGATCAAGGAACTGGAAGCCGCCGCTTCCCCCTCGTCCTGAGGGCGAGGGGCGGGGTGAGGGCGGCGTCGCCCCCTCGCCCCCCCTGCGGGCCTGCTCTTCCAGGGGCGGCGGGGAGGGCGAAGATCGACTCAAGTCGTTTGGATTTGCGGTCCGGGACCGCATTTTTCAGGAAGAGCGCTATGCAGAATCCGCATATCGAAAGCACGGCTGTTACACGCTACCCGGACGTCACCGGGGTGCTGCTGGCCGGCGGCAAGAGTCGGCGGATGGGGCGGGACAAGGCAACGATGACCTTCGATGGGCAGAGCCTGTTCGAGCGTTCCCTGGGCCTGCTGCAGCGGTTTTTTCCAACCATTATCATTGCCGGCGACCGCCCCGAGCTGGCGGGCCCGGGACTCCCGGCGATCCCGGATATTTATCCGGGCAGCGCCCTGGGCGGGCTGCACACTGGCCTGAAGGCCGCGGCGACCGACTGGATATTCGTCGCGCCCTGCGACATGCCCTTTCCCGATGGCCGTATCGTCGAAGGGCTGCTGAGTCATCGCAACGGCTATGATGCGGTTGTCCCGCGCACCCCGGAGGGATACGAACCGGTCTTCGCCCTTTATCACAAGAACTGTCTGCCGCAGATGGAGTCCATGCTGCAGCAGAACCGCTTCCGCATCTACGATTTCTACCAACGGATCAACATCCGTTTTCTCGACCCGCCGGAGCTACCGGAGGGCTGGCAGCGCTCGTTGGTCAACGTCAATACCCCCCAGGATCTGGCCCGCATCAAGGAGGAAGGCATGACGCCACCGGTTGTTTCGATCGTCGCCAAAAGCGGCACCGGCAAAACCACGCTGCTGGAAAAACTGATCGGGGAGCTGAAATCCCGCGGTTACCGGGTCGGCGCCGTCAAGCATGATGCCCACAGCTTCAGCATCGACCACGAGGGGAAGGATTCCTGGCGGCTGACCCAGGCTGGTGCCGACACCATGTTGATCACCTCGCCGGCCAAGGTCGCCATGGTCAAGCGGAACCCGCAGGATCAGGAACCGCCCCTGGGCGAGGCGATTGCCGCTTTCTGCGGCGACCTCGATATCGTTCTCACCGAGGGGTTCAAGCGCAGCAGCATGCCGAAGATCGAGGTGCACCGCCAGGAGCGCAGCGACCAACTGCTCTGCCGCGGCCAGGAGCACGATCCGACCCTGATCGCCGTTGCCAGCGACAGACCGCTGCAACTCGACGTGCCGGTCTATGACCTCAATGACGCTGCCGGTCTGTGTGAATTGATCATCGAGCGGTATCTGCGATGAGTGAAATCCGGGTTCGTTCCAAAGTCTGGCTGGAGTACCGCGGCCTGCCCCTGCTCGGCGGCGGCCGTTACCGGCTGCTGACGGCGCTGGAAGAGAGCGGCTCCATCAACGCCGCGGCCAGAACCCTCGGCATTTCCTACCGCAAGGCCTGGTCGCAACTGCAGGCGATGGAAGAGCACGCCCCCTTCGCCCTGTTCGAACGGCGCGCTGGCGGCCAGGGGGGCGGCGCTACCCTGCTCACCCCCGAGGCCAGAAAACTGCTCCAGCAGTTTCGGGAACTGCGGCAGCAGGTCCACCGCCAGGTCGACCTGGCCTTCGCGGAGCACTTCGGCACATGGCCCTGATCCGCCCGCTGCTGCTAACGCTGGTTTTCCTGGCCATCAGCCTGCCGGTCCGGGCCGGCGAGCTGTCGGTCTTCGCCGCATCGTCGCTCACCCAGGCCTTGCGCGAGGTGGCCGGAAACTTCGAATCCAGTCACCCCGACACGAAGCTCCTGCTTTGCTTCGCCGGCAGCCAGACCCTGGCGACCCAGATCGAGCAGGGCGCCCCGGCCGACCTGTTCATCTCCGCCAATGGCGAGGTGATGAAGAGGCTGCAAAGCCAGGGACTGGTCGAGACGCCGCAGCCCCTGCTCGGCAACCAGCTCGCGCTGGCCGTTCGCAACAACCTGCAACCGGCTGTGACGAGTGTGAAGGATCTGGCCCGGCCCGGGCTGCTGCTGGCGATCGGCAACCGGCAGGTCCCGGTCGGCCAGTATACCCGGCAACTTTTTGCCGGGTTGGCCACCGATCCGGCCTACGGGCCGACCCTGGTGAAAGGGATCGAGGGGAACGTGGTCAGCGAAGAAACTCAGGTGAAGGCGGTCCTGGCCAAGCTGCTGCTCGGTGAAGCCGATGCCGGCTTCGTCTACCGCAGCGACCTGGTGGCCGGCGCCGGCCGCCGGCTGCAAACCATCCCCTTGCCGGAGCGCCACCTTCCCCGGATCGTCTATCCGCTGGCCAAGGTCCGCGGCGGGTCTGCCCAGGCGGTGACGTTTGCCGACTTTCTATTAGTGAACCGGGCGCAACGGATCTTTGCCCGCTACGGCCTGCAGCTGGGGGGCGAGCGATGAGAAGGCCGCGGCTCTTCACCCTGCTGCTTGTCGGCAGCGGGCTGTTGCTCGGCAGCCTGATCCTGCTGCCGATTCTCGCCCTGCTGCTGGCCAGCAGTCCGGCGGCGCTGCTGCGTCTGCTGGGCGATTCCGGGGTCCTGATGGCCCTGTGGATCACCCTGTTGTCGTCCCTTTTGGCGCTGCCGCTGATCTTTCTGCTCGGCCTGCCTGCGGCGTACGGGCTCTCCCGCTGCCGGGGCCGGCTCCGGCGCGCCCTGGAGATCCTGCTGGAGCTGCCGATGGTGATGCCGCCGGTGGTGGCCGGGCTGGCTTTGCTGCTCGCTTTCGGCCGGCGCGGCCTGCTCGGCGGCGTTTTGGCCCGCATCGGCGTGCTTATCCCCTTCACCCTGCTGGCGGTGGTGCTCGCTATTCTGTTTGTCGTTACCCCCTTTTTCGTCCGGCGCAGTTCGGTCCTCTTCGAAGGCGTCGATCGGAAGCTGGAAGATGCGGCGCTCCTGCTCGGCGCCAGCCCGCTGCAAAGTTTCTGGCATGTCGTCCTGCCGGTGGTCCGCCGCGGCCTGTTCGCCGAGGCAATCATGGCCATGGCCCAGGGGTTCGGTCTGTTCGGTGCGATCATCCTCTTCGCCGGCAACCTGCCGGGGCGCACCCAGACCTTGTCGCTGGCCCTCTACACCGCCTTCGAGTCGGATCCGCAGCAGGCGTTTGCCCTGGGCGCCCTGTTGCTGCTGATTTCCCTGCTGTTGCTGGCGGCAGTACGTGTTCTGCAGCCGCGGGAGGAGCGGACATGAAAGACCTGAGCTGCCGGCTGAACTACCGGCTGCCGCATTTCGCCCTCGACCTGGAGCTGGCGGTTCCCCCCGGAATCACCGTCCTGCTCGGGCCGAACGGCGCCGGAAAAAGCAGCCTGTTGCGGCTGCTGGCCGGACTCAACCGGCCCGCTGACGGGCAGATCATGCTCGGCGAACGCTGTTTGTACGATACCCGGCCGAGGATCGATCTGCCCCCCGACCAGCGGCGAATCGGCATGCTCTTTCAGGACTTGGCCCTGTTTCCGCATCTGGATGTCAGCGGCAATATCGGATTTGCCCTGAAATTGCGCGGCCTGAGGCGGAACGAACGCCAACGGCGGATCGCTCCGCTGCTGGAGAAACTCGGCATCGAGCGTCTGGTCAGGCGCGGCATTGCCGATCTTTCGGGGGGCGAACGGCAGAAGGTGGCGCTGGCCCGCACCCTGATCACCGAGCCGCAACTGCTGCTGCTCGACGAGCCGACGGCGGCCCTCGATCCGGCAGCCCGCCATGAAATTCGGCGCTGGCTGCTGAGGATCCTGGCCGAGTTGAACATTCCGACCCTGCTGGTCAGTCACGACATCGAGGAGGCGGCCTACTTCCGTAAACGGATCGCGGTGATGGAACAGGGGCGGATTGTCCAACAGGGCAGTTTCCTTCAACTGCTGCGGGCTCCGGCCAGTGAGTTCATCGCCCGATTTGTCGGTGTCAACTATATCTCCGGCGAAGTTCTCCGGGATTCCGGGAAATCGATTTTCCGCAGTACCGGCGGCGCCACGTTCCTTGCCCCCTTCGACCGGGTGCGGCCGGGGCCGGCCTGCCTGACCGTTTATCCCTGGGATATCGCGCTCTACCGGCAACTGCCGAACGGGTGTCCCAAAAACCAGCTGCACGGGCAGGTACTCGATGCGGTACCTCTGGGCGACCGGGTGCGACTGACCCTGGCCGCCAAGGACAAGCTGGTGGCCGAGCTGAGTAGCCGTGGTTACCAGGCCCTGGGCGAGCCGCAACCGGGCGAACGGCTCTGGGCGGTCTTCAAAGCCCGCGAAGCCCGTATCGAAAACGATTCAGGAGTGATGCCATGCTGACCTACGAGGAGGCCCTGCAACGGGTCCTGGACGCGATTAAACCGCTCCCCGCCGAGAATCTTCCCCTTGGCCAGGCCGTCGGCCAGGTGCTGGCGGTACCGGCCAGTGCCCGCTGGGACATGCCCCGTTGGGACAATTCGGCGATGGACGGCTTTGCCCTGGCGGCGGCCGCCGCCGACGGGGAGGGCGGTTTGAGGATTGTCGGCCATGCCTACGCCGGCCACCCCTTCACCGGCAGTCTGCGGCCCGGAGAAGCGATCCGGATCACCACTGGCGCACCGTTGCCGGCCGGTGCCGACAGCGTCGTGCCGGTGGAGGAGGCCGAAACCGCAGGTGAGACCCTGACCCTGCGCCGGCCGGTGGTCAAAGGCCAGCACGTCCGCTACCGGTGCGAGGAATATCGCCGGGATGAACGGCTGCTGGATGCGGGAACGCTGCTGGATGCCGGTGCCGTCGGCCTGCTGGCAGGCGCCGGGATCGACCGGGTTCAGGTTCATCCGCGGCCCCGCGTCGCGGTCTTTTCCACCGGCGATGAGCTGGTCGAGTTGGGCGAGGAGCCGGGGCCGGGCCAGATCGTCAATTCCAACCTGCAGTATCTGCTCGCTCGTCTCGTCGAATGCGGTTGCCAGCCGCTCCCCCTCGGCATCGGTGCCGACCGCGAGGAGGGCCTGGAGCGGATTCTCGACCAGGCGCAGGCGGCCGACCTGATCCTCTCCACGGGGGGTGTTTCGGTCGGGGAGAAGGACCTGGTGCAGGAAACCCTGAACCGACGCCGCTTCGATCGGAAATTCTGGAAGGTCGCGATCAAGCCTGGAAAACCTGTCCTGTTCGGCATCCTGGAAAATCGGCCCTATTTCGGGCTGCCGGGCAACCCGGCCGCGACCGCCGCCACCTTCGAACTGTTCGTGCGGCCGGCGCTGCGCATTCTCGCCGGCCATCGCAATCCCCTGATGCCGCGGCTCCGCGTCCGCCTCGCCGAAAAGGTCCGGGGGGGAGGAAACCGCCAGCAGTTCCTTTGGGGGCGGCTTTCCACCGAGGCTGGAGAACTGCATTTCGTTCCCTCGCAGCGCCAGGGCTCAGGCCAAACCCGCAGCCTTCAGAACGTCCAGGCCCTGCTGCCGGTAGCGAGCGGCAGTCCTGACCTGGAGGCCGGTGACCGGGTGGAAATCATGCTGCTGCGGCTACCCGTTGCGGCCGAGGAAGGTTTGTGAACGGCAGAAATTTTCACTGCGAAGCGGAAGGTCTGGGATGCCGGATAGCCACGGTCGACTCATCAATTATCTGCACCTGTCGATCACGGATCGCGGCAACCTGCGCTGTCGTTACTGGATGCCGGCGGGCGGGATGTTGCAACAGGTGATTACCGGCAAACCGGTCCGGCATTGCCTGAGTATTGAACAACGGTGGCCGATCCCTTTCAGCATGGCGAGCCTTGGAGGCTGAGTGATGTCCGGAAAAATCGTTGCAGTCTGTATCAGCAAAAACAAGGGGGAGAGAAAGACCCCGGTCCAACAGGTGTTGCTGCGGGAGGACCATGGCATCGTCGGCGACGCTCACGCCGGCAACTGGCACCGCCAGATCAGCCTGTTGGCCAAGGAAAGCGTCGACAAGATGCGGGCTTTGGGCCTCGATGTCGATAACGGCGATTTTGCCGAAAACCTCACCACCGAAGGCATCGACCTGCCCGGGCTGGCCCTCGGTACCCGCTTGCTGATCGGTGACACCCAACTCGAAATCACCCAGA
This sequence comes from uncultured delta proteobacterium, assembly GCA_963763205.1. Lineage (GTDB taxonomy): Bacteria > Desulfobacterota > Desulfuromonadia > Desulfuromonadales > DDH964 > DDH964. The sequence goes on from CAVXNQ010000011.1 coordinate 29,397, forward strand.
TCGGCAAGGAATGTCACAACCGCTGCGCCATCTATTACCAGGCCGGGGATTGTGTGATGCCGAAGGAAGGGGTCTTTGCCCGGGTGCTGAGAGGCGGCTGCCTGTCTTCTGGCGACCGAGTAATGCTGACCGAGTGCTGAAAAGCCATAGCGATCTCCGATTCAGAGGGGCCTGGTGAAAATTCTCTGGCACCCGTGGCCAAGGACTCTCCTTCCCACCCCTTGTTCCTCCTCAGGATAGTATCGTAAGACCCCGCCTGGTCCGACCTAAGCTCAACCCTCCATCTCCATCCTGCCCGCGAATAACCTGGGGCGGACCGACCTCTTGGCCGCCAAATTCCTTCCGCCCAAATTGACGATTTCCCGGAGACGGGTCAAGTTCGAAGCCGGTAATTGAAGCCAAACATTACAAGTTCGGTCACATTTTGACTTGGGTCATGTTTTCCTTCGGGCGGGTCTCCTATAGTCGGGCTACCATGAAGGAAACAAAGAAATGGTGACGATGGTTCGACCCCTGCCGGTCTGGATACACCCTGACGATAGAAACCTCAAGATTCGTAACGGATAAAGGAAAACGATCATGACCAATCCCGCATGTGGCTGCCCAGGTTCCCAGGTTCGCACCATGAAAAAAAATGCGCATGACGACACCGCCCCGAGCGGCCGGCTGGCCTCGGAACTGCGCCAGTGGCCGACCCAGCTGCACCTGGTGCCGCCGACGGCGCCCTACTTGCAGAACGCCCACCTGTTGATCGCGGCCGACTGCACCCCCTTCGCTTACGCCGAGTTCCACCGCGATTTCATCAAGGGGAAGGTGCTGGTCAACGCGTGTCCCAAGCTGGACGACACCAGTCCCTACGTCGATAAGCTGGCGGCGATGATCGCCCACAACGATATCCAGTCGATCACCGTAACCATCATGGAAGTTCCCTGCTGCCGCGGTCTGGCCATGCTCGCCCAGCAGGCGATTGCCCAGTCGGGCAAGACCGTTCCGCTCGAAGTGGTGATGATCGGCGTCGATGGCGAAAGAAGAAATTGAAGTTGTCCATACGGCCTCTTACCGCTCGCCTTGACGAAATCAGGCCAACAACCGTCGCAGACAAGTGCCGTGAACATTAACCCTTAATCTGAAAAGGAAGACACGCCATGGGTATTCTCGAATTTCTCGGTTTCGGCAAAAATCAATCGGCGCCAACCGAGCCGCAAAGAGCAGCCAAGGACCCGTCGATGTTCTGTTACCAGTGCGAACAGGCCGCCAACGGCGGCTGCTCGGTCATCGGCGTCTGCGGCAAGCAGCCGGACGTCGCGGCGCTGCAGGACCTTTTGGTCTACAGCCTGAAAGGGATCGCCTTTTGGGCCGACAAGGCCCGCCAGGCCGGGAAGAAGGACGCCGAGATCGATCGCTTCATGATCGACGGGCTGTTCGCCACCGTCACCAACGTCGACTTCGACGCCGATGAGATCGCCAAACTGGTCGCCGAAGCGGTGCGCCTGCGCGGCAAGGCCAAGCAGCTCGCCGGCGCAACAAGTGGTCCGGCTCCGGCCGCGGCCCAGGACTGGGCGTTTCCCGCCAGCCGCGAGGAGCAGGTCAAGCTCGGCCGGCTGCACGGCGTCAAGAGCTTCACTGTCGATGCCGACATCCACTCGGTGCGCGAACTGATCACCTACGGCCTCAAGGGCTACGCCGCCTACGCCGACCATGCCCGGATTCTCGGCAAGGAGTCGGACGAGATCTACGCCTTCACCCATAAGGCCCTGGCGGCGCTGCTCGACGACAGCCTCGACCTGATGGCCAACGTTAACCTGGCCCTGGAGACCGGCAAAATCAACTATGTGACCATGGAGCTGCTCAACCAGGCGCACATCGAGGCCTACGGCCAGCCGCAGCCGACCCCGGTCCAACTCGGCACCAAGGCCGGCAAGGCGATCCTGGTCTCCGGCCACGACCTGAAGTTCCTCGAAGAGCTGCTCAAGCAGACCGAGGGGACCGGCGTCAACGTCTACACCCACGGCGAGATGCTCCCCGCCCACGGCTACCCGGGCCTGAAGAAGTACGCCCATCTCGCCGGCAACTTCGGCGGCGCCTGGCAGGACCAGCACAGCGAGTTCCAGGACTTTCCCGGCGCCATCATCTTCAATACCAACTGCATCCAGAAACCGGCCGAGAACTACAAGGACCGCCTCTTCACCTGGGGCCTGGTGCAGTGGCCGGGCGTCAAGCACGTCGCGGGCTGGGACTTTGGTGCCGTCATCAAGAAGGCCCAGGAGTGCGACGGGTTCGAGGAGAAGCCGGGGCAGGAGATCCTCACCGGCTTCGGCCACCATGCCATCCTCGGCGTCGCCGACAAGGTGATCGCGGCGGTGAAAAGCGGAGCGATCAAGCACTTCTTCCTGGTCGGCGGCTGCGACGGCGCCAAATCGGGGCGCAACTACTACACCGAGTTCGCCGAGCAGGCGCCGAAAGACACGGTGATTTTGACCCTCGCCTGCGGCAAGTACCGCTTCAACAAGCTCGACCTCGGCGACATCGGCGGCATCCCGCGCCTGCTCGACGTCGGCCAGTGCAACGACGCCTACAGCGCCATCCAGGTGGCGGTGGCCCTGGCGAATGCCTTCGAGTGCGGCGTGAACGACCTGCCCCTGTCGCTGATCCTCTCCTGGTACGAGCAGAAGGCGGTGGCGATCCTGCTCACCCTGCTCCACCTCGGGATCAAGAACATCAAGATCGGCCCGTCTCTGCCGGCCTTCGTGACCCCGAACGTGCTCAACTTCCTGGTCGAGAACTACAACATCGGCCCGATCGGCACCGCCGAGGGGGATCTCAAGCAGATCCTCGGCTGATCGACCAGCACCTCCCGCAGCACAAAAACAGCCGGGGCCTTCGGGCCCCGGCTGTTTTGCGTTCTTTCTGTCCCCTGCGAGGTGGACATCCGGGAGATATCTGCTATCCAGTAGAAACCTGCAATGACATTCCGATGCCCGATCCGGCATGAGCTCCAACCACCCTCATAGGCAAGGAGAAACCGATGGAAGAGATGTTCTGTTACCAGTGCGAACAGGCCGCCGGCGGCACCGGCTGCACCAAGATCGGCGTCTGCGGCAAGACCCCGGAAGTGGCCGCCCTGCAGAACCTGATCGTCTGGGGCCTGCTGGGCACCGCCTTCTGGGCCCACCAGGCCCGCGCCAGGGGGGCCGTCGACCCGGCCATCGACCTGCACCTGATCGAGGCCCTCTTCACCACGGTGACCAACGTCGACTTCGATGCCGACAGCTGCGCCGCCGTCGCGCAGAAGACCGTGCAGATGCGCGATGCCGCCCGGGCGCTGTTCGAAAAAGCCAACGGCGGGCCCTTTGCCGGGCAGGTCCCGGAAGCCGCCGGCAACTGGGCGATGCCGGCCGGTCGCGAGGCGCAGGTGGCCCTCGGCAAGGCGAAAGGGGTCAAGAGCTTCAACAGCGACCCCGACGTCAACTCGGCGCAGAACATCCTCCTCTACGGCTGCAAGGGGATGGCCGCCTACGCCGACCACGCCCACATCCTCGGCAAGGACGACCCGGCGATCTACGCCTTCCTCCACAAGGCGCTGGCCGCCATCGCCGAGAGCAAAGGCTCCCTGATGGATTTCGTGGGCCTGTGCATGGAATGCGGCAAGACCAACATCGACTGCATGGGGCTTCTGAACAGCGCCCACAAGGAGCACTACCAGACGCCGACGCCGACCCCGGTGAACATCGGCGCCAAAGCCGGCAAGGCGATCCTGGTCTCCGGCCACGACCTGAAGATGCTCGAAGAGCTGCTCAAACAGACCGCAGGCAAGGGGATCAACGTCTACACCCACGTCGAGATGCTCCCCGCCCACGGCTATCCCGGGCTGAAAAAGTATCCGCACCTGGCCGGCAACTTCGGCAGCGCCTGGCAGAACCAGTACCAGGAATTCCAGGAGTTCCCCGGCGCGATCATCTTCAACACCAACTGCATCCAGCGCCCCGCCGACAATTACAAGAGCCGTCTCTTCACCTGGGGGCGGGTGCAGTGGCCGGGGGTGAAACACATCGACGGCTGGGACTTCTCGGCAGTGATCGAGGCCGCCCAGATGGCCGAGGGGTTCAAGGAGACGCCGGGCAAGAACATCCTCACCGGCTGCGGCCACGACGCGGTGCTGGGGCTGGCCGACCAGGTCATCGCCGCCGTCAAGTCCGGAGCGATCAAGCGCTTCTTCGTCATCGGCGGCTGCGACGGCGCCAAGCCGGGGCGCAACTACTACACGAAGTTCGCCGAGCAGCTCCCCCACGACACGGTGATCCTGACCCTCGCCTGCGGCAAGTACCGCTTCAACAAGCTCGACCTGGGGGATATCGGCGGCATCCCGCGGCTGCTCGACGTCGGCCAGTGCAACGACGCCTACTCGGCGGTGCAGATCGCGCTGGCGCTGGCGGGCGCCTTCGAGTGCGGGGTCAACGACCTGCCCCTCTCCATCGTCCTTAGCTGGTACGAGCAGAAGGCGGTGGTGGTGCTCCTCTCGCTCCTCTCGCTGGGGATCAAGAACATGAAGCTCGGCCCGACCCTGCCGGCCTTCGTCACCCCCAACGTGCTGAATTTCCTGGTCGAGAACTTCAACCTCGCCCCCCTCGGCACGGTCGAGGAGGACATGCAGGCGATGCTCGGCGCCTGAGCTGGAAGCGGCCGAACCGGACAGGTTGCCGCTTTGGACTGAAACAGGAGGGTTGGCCTGGCGTATCGGGGCAACTCTCCTGTTTCCATATTGCCGGGCCGCTTCCCTGGCCGCTGCCGCCAGCCCAACTCCCGAGGGGGGGCGAGCCTGGGCGCTACCTGCCGCCGCTGGCATTGACGGCTGGCAGGTTGGGCCGGATCGTATACAATTACAGGGTTAGGAATTGAACGTTTTCCCCGTGGCATCCAGGGCCTGCCGGAAGGAGGAGATCGCCTCATGCTCACCATGCAGGAGATCAAGAGCCATTATCTGTTTACGCAGGACGATGCCGCGGCACTGAAGGCCCTGCAACCTCTGGCCGAGGCCCAGAAGGAGCGGATGATCAATGAGTTCTACGATTATCTCCTCGGCATACCGGAAACCGCGGCCTTTCTCTCCGCAGAAGGGGTTCTGGAGCGGCTGAAGCAGAGTCATTCGGGGTGGTTTCTCAGCCTCTTCCGTGGGGTCTACGACAACAACTATCTGCACGATCTGCAGCGGATCGGCCAGGTTCACGTCAGGATCGGGCTCGACGCCCACTACGTGAACTCGGCGATGAACATCGTGAGACGCTTCACGGCCAACATGATCCGGGAGAACTATGCCGACCGGGAAGAACGGCGCCGGCTGATCGATGCGGTGCAGAAGATTCTGGATCTCAACCTCGACATCATGACCGCCGCCTACCTGGAAGAGGAGCTGCGCAAGGTTTTCATCTCCCGGCGGTTCGAATCCAAACTCATAAAGGCCACGGAGCGATTCACCTACGGGCTTAACCTGATTCTCGTACTCGCCCTGGTGGGCGTTTCGCTCTCCGTCGTCGGCCTCTTTTTCTGGGATATTGCCCATATTTTCTCGGGGAACGCCGAAAAGGGGATCCTGGGCGCCCTGGGGACCCTACTCATCCTCTGGATGATGATCGAGCTCATGGATAACGAGATCAAGACGTTGAAAGGCGGGCGGTTCAACATTCTGATATTCATCGGCGTGGTCATCGTGGCCATTATCCGGGAAATTCTCATATCAACCCTGCAACATGACCCCCTGACCACCCAGCTTTTTCTGGCCGGGACGCTCCTGGTGCTCGGTGTGGTTTATTACCTGGTCGCCAAGAGCCAGCCGGTCTCAACCTCACGGTTGGGGCCTGGGTGAGCTTGACCTCTTTATCCCGACCTGGACTGCTCAGGCCAAATCCCCCCAGCCATCGGCTGGGGGGATTTGTTGATTCCGGTTGGCGCGTAAGAAGAGGCCGGCCGCCGCCCCAGCCACTTAATGGCTCAGGTACTTCACCATCGGGATCAGTTGTTGATAGTCGTGGGCAGTCAGGGATGTTTCCCAGTGCCCCGTCACCATGCCGACAGCGACGCCGCAGGAATAAATGGCCACCACCAGGAGCGGAAAAGTCCACCGGGGCACAGATCGTTTCCGCTGGCAGAAATCCATGGCCAGGGCCTGTTCGGGACAGGCATTAACGCAGGTCAGGCAGCCGGTACACTCGGGGCTGTGGACCGAATTTTTCCGATGGATGGGTACCCCGGCCGGGCATCGCTTGCTGCAGCGGCGGCAGTCGGTGCAGGCCTCCTCCCGGCGCCGGACCTTCAGCGGGCTGAGAAGGCTGGCCAGGCCCAACAGGGCGCCGTAGGGGCACAGGTAGCGACACCAGGCATTTTGGTAGAGCAGGGATAGTCCAGCCAGGAACAGGAGGCACACCAGGGTGGTTGCCGACATGGCCGAGAAAAAGTGCAGCATCTTCACGTCGCTGATCGCCCAGTAGGGGGATTGCAGGAACCCTTCCAGGGCGCTGGCCGGCATGCCGAGCAGGACGAGCTTGGCAAAGAACAGCAGCAGCAGGTACTTGATCCCGCGCAGCAGGAGATCCAGTTTCGGCCAGGGACGAAAGTTGCGGCCGAGGAGGCGCCGGCCGAGCTTCCAGAGTCCTTCCGAGAGGGTTCCCACCGGGCAGAGCCAGGAGCAGAACGATTTCTTGGCCAGCAGGCTCATGGCCAGGAAGGTCAGAAACAGAACCAGGGCCGCGGGATGAACGCCGGGGAAGATCCCGGTGACGAGCCAGTATTTCAGGCTGACCAGGGCGCCGATGGGGAGAAATCCTTCCACGCCGGGCGGGCGGGAGACGTAAGCTGCGCCTGTGCCCGACTCGAAATGCCGGACGAAGCGGCCGAAGCGGACGCCGATCACCAGTATCCAGAGAAAAAAGCCCCACTGGACGACAAGCCGCCAGCAATCGGTGCCGGCCATCCGTTCCCGCAGCGGCCGGCGTGTTCCGTATTCCCCCGTCATCGCGGGGCCCCGGTATCCGGAAGAGACTTCGCCATGGTGCTTATCCTTTCTTCCACTCTCGCCGCAAGCGGTCAGAACCAATGCTGCGGATAGCGACGGTGGTAAACGATGTTGTTGGTGAACAGCGCCACGGCCAGCAGAATCAGGGCTCCGGCCAGCACCGGCAGCAGGATATAGGACCAGCCGGCCGCACCCTGCACGCCGATCAGGGCGGTGGCCCCGCCGGGAGGATGGGTGGTGTGGGTCAGGTTCATCAGGAAGATCGCCAGGCCCACCGCCAGCGCCATGATCAGGGGGCCGGAGCCGAACAGGGCGACCATGACCGTGGCCACGCAGGCCGAAATGACATGGCCGCCGATCAGGTTGCGGGGCTGGGTGAGGGCTGAGTCGGGGGTACTGAAGAGCAGCACCGTCGAGGCGCCGAAGGAGCCGATCAGCAAGGGATGACCGACCAGTTTGGTGATGCCGGCGATAGCCAGGATGCCCAGGGTGCCGCTGAGCAGACTCCAGATCGAGGAGCGCAGGGACAAAGGGGGGTGCTGCCCGCGCAGGGGCGCCCTGAACCTGCGCGGCAACCGGACCAGGCGCCGACGAACCGCCAAATGCCGCCGTAAAAAGATGTGCACACGTCTTTGGTACAAAGGTTTGTATCCCCCTTTAGGTAGCGGATTGCGATATCCCGGTCGCGACGGAACAAGAGATCCGGAAACGGACGGGCGTTAGCCAGGCAGGATTCTCGGGCGTGGCGAGCATTTACCGGGGCTGGCGCGCGACCAGGGCCCCCATTGCGCGACCCGTGTCGGTTGTATTTACAGCAGGCAGGCATCCCTCGCCTTGATTTAGGTCATTCTTTTCCTCCGGCCTCTGTAATTATTTCCACGAGGCCGGAAAATGGGGCGGCATTTCGGGCCTGCAGGGCTCTACTCCTGGTATCGCAGGGACCCCCCCAGGCGCTGTGCAACGCCACGCCAGGGGCAACTTTCCAGCGATTCTGGCGCGGGCGGTTTTGCTGCCGCGGCTGGAGTCTTTATATCGTTGACAGAAAAAAGTGCCTTGGATATAAGAACGGCATGTATCGATTATTTCTTATTGTTTTGTTGCTATTGGCCACTGCCGGTTTGGCCGGTGCGACGGAGGATTTCGCTCGAGCAGACCGGCAAAAAGTGCAGTTTCTGTCACCTCGATCCCGCCGGAGGAGGCGAATTGACGGAAGCCGGGCAAGCTTTTTTCGCCCAACACGAAAAGAGCGCTGGTTCTGCACGCCCATCCGCCGCATCCCGGGTGTTTCATTTTGTCGTTGGCTTTCTGCATTTACTGACGGCCATCTTTTGGTTTGGCACCATCCTCTACGTGCACCTTGTCCTCAAGCCGGCCTACGCCTCCTCGGGTCTCCCGCGGGGTGAAGTTCGCGTGGGCCTGGCATCCATGGCGGTGATGGCCGTCACCGGCGGAATTCTGGCCGTTTACCGCATCCATTCGCTTCACACCCTGCTGCATACCCACTTCGGTCATTTTATTGCTGATCAAGGTAGGTCTGTTTTCGGTGATGGTGGCCTGCGCGCTGGTTGCCGTGCTGATTGTCGGACCGCGACTGAAGCGCGGGGGCGGGTTGGTGCCGGCCAGTGGAGACCTGACTTTGGAGCAGTTGGGCCGCTGTGATGGTCAAGAGGGAAGGCCAAACTACTTCGCCTATCGCGGACGGATTTACGATGCCGCCGGAAGCAGGCTCTGGCAGGGTGGCCGGCACATGCGGCGGCACCCCGCAGGCTGCGACCTGACCGAAGCGCTGGGTCAGGCACCCCATGGCGAGGATCGCATCCTGCAGCTTCCCGAGGTCGGACGGTTATCCGGTGAGCCCCAGAACTCGGGGCCGAAAAGACTCTTTTTCGCCATGGCTTATTTGAACCTTGGTTTGGTGTTGGCGATCGTCTTCATAGTCGCGCTCTGGCGATGGGGCTGAATCGGGACGAGATAAGGATAAAAATTAACGGGAACAATCAGGTTGAGCCGTCCTTTGCCCCCACCGATCTTCTCCTTTTGAAGCGAATAGCAGGTTCGAATAACCTCCAGGGTGGCGAGCCAAGACATGAACGAGGCCGATTCCCTCAGGGGAATTGGCCTCTTTGTATTTCCTGATTCCCCAATACCTCTTGCCAAAAATCCCCTCCCCAAAAAAAAATCAACCTGATGGGAAGGTTTCCATTCTCAGCCGAAGGGATTTACCCCTTTGAGAAAGGATGGCCGGGGGGATTTAACGGCGCCGACAAGCAAATCCCCCTTTCATAAAGGGGGACTTTCCAGCAAGCTGAGAATCCGATCCATTCAGGAATATCAGGGGTTTAAAGTTTCGAATGCGACCTGAGAAGATCGATGAACGCCTGCATGGTTAATCGTCATCACCGCCGAGGTCGGCGAAACCCTTGCCCGAAGCGGCCACGGGCATTGGTTTGGCGCTTTGTACGGCGGCATCGGCTTCGAGGAGCAACAGGGGGCGCGACGACAGAATTCATTTTTGGAAATCTGAAGACGCTACCCTAAAGATTTTCCTGTTCAGGGGGTGGTAGTATGTTCGCAGGGAAATGCCGGCAGAGCCGATGCTCGCCGACTGCGGACGCAGCGTTGACTTCCGCCCCGGATGGCTCATCTTGAGGGAGAAATGCCATGATCAAGCCCGCAAAGAACACGATTTGCCTTTGGTACGACGGCGACGCCGAGGCCGCGGCGCGTTTTTACGCCGAGACCTTTCCCGATTCGTCCGTCGACGCGGTCTTCCGCGCCCCGGGAGACTACCCTGCCGGGAAGCAAGGGGATGTGTTGACGGTCTGGTTTACCGTGATGGGCATTCCCTGCCTCGGGCTCAACGGCGGCCCCGAGTTCAGGCACAACGAAGCCTTCTCGTTCCAGGTCGCCACCGTTGACCAGGCCGAGACCGATCGGTACTGGAACGCGATCGTCGACAACGGCGGCCAGGAGAGCGTGTGCGGCTGGTGCAGGGACAAATGGGGTGTGTCCTGGCAGATTACGCCGATCGCCCTGACGCAGGCGATCACCGATCCCGATCCGGCGGCCGCCAAGCGCGCCTTCGAGGCGATGATGCAGATGGGAAAGATCGACGTCGCGACGATCGAGGCGGCGTTTCGCGGCTGAGGCTGCAGCTTGGAAGCGTGCACCTCGGGCAGGTTAATGGGGCAAGACGAGCGGGCCCGTACCGGCTCGCGCGTAACGCCATCATCTATCCGCACCTTCTCTATAAAGGGTGGCAAGGGTGTCGGGAGGCCGACGGTCCATTTCCTGTTACGTCTCAAGAAGGAGGCCGCGCATGAAACCTCGTCTGACGGTACTCACCATCGGTGTTGATGACTTGGAGCAAGCACTTCGTTTCTACCGCGATGGCCTCGGACTCAAGACCGAAGGGATCGTCGGGCAGGAGTTTGAGCACGGCGCGGTGGTCTTCTTCGATCTCCAGCCGGGACTCCGCCTTGCCCTTTGGCCGCGCCGGAGTATTTCCCATGATTCCGGCGTCGAGGTCAGCGGCTCCAGTCCCACGGAATTCACGCTCGGGCACAACGTCTCTTCCAGGGCTGAAGTCGACCAGGTGATGGCCCAGGCGAGAAGCGCCGGTGCGGCGATCGTGAAACCGGCGCAAGAGACCTTTTGGGGCGGCTATGGGGGCTACTTCCAGGATCCCGACGGGCATCTGTGGGAGGTCGTATGGAATCCGCAGCTCACTGTCGAGGATTGAGGCCTGGCAAGGCGTTCCAGCAAACGTCATGCGGAGCGACGTTCTCGGCCGCGTCGCGGCAATGATGCCCGCAGGCCGCCGCGGAACCCGGTTGTTATGAGTCTTTGCGACGTTCACGAGGGAGGATGAGAGGAGTCTGACTCATGAGAAAAGTAATCATCGGCGCCATGGTTTCATTGGACGGCGTCATGCAGGCGCCCGGCGGCCCCCATGAAGACCCGACCTTGGGGTTCAACTACGGCGGCTGGGTCGCGCCGCTGGCGGACGAGGTTTTCGGCGAAGAGATTGGCAGGATGTTGAGCGAGCCGTTCGACTTGTTGCTCGGGCGAAAGACCTACGAGATCTTTGCGGCGCACTGGCCCTACGCCGAGGGCGGGCCCGACGATGTCATTGCCAGGACCTTCAATTCAATCACGAAGTATGTTGCCACCCGGAAGGGCCTGGATCTGACCTGGAAAGATTCGGTGGCCCTCAGTGATGCCGCAGTCAGATGTCGCCAGGCTGAAACGGGAGGACGGCCCGTCGCTGCTGACGCAGGGCAGCACCGACCTGATCCAGACGCTGCTTGCGAATGATCTCGTCGATCAGATCAATCTGTTTATCTTCCCAATCGTCCTCGGGCAGGGCAAGAAGTTGTTTGGCGCCGGCTCAAGAGCCGGGGCATTTCGAATGATCGCAAGCCGGATATCGCCCAAGGGCATTTTAATGGCGAAGTTTGCACGCGACGGCGCAGTAAAGACGGGAGATTTGGCCATGGACCCACCCACCCCGGCAGAAGTCGCTCGGCGCGAGAAGATGAAGCGAGAAGGCTAAGACCCCGTAGCGGTCATGGCGGCAGTCCGCTGGAAGTGGGTTTAAACGCCGCGCGGAAATGCATTGCAGGTGGAGGATAGTCCGCAGCGCGGGCCATGTTGGCGCCGGCCATCACCCCTCGGCGGCGCGAATCAGTTCGGCGAGCGCCCCGGCGAGTTGCCGGTAGCCGGCTGCGTTGGGATGGATCTCATCGCTCTTCAGGCTGCTGTCTTTAAGGATGGCGCTGAGAGTGTCTTCAAGGTAGGGGAGGCGGTACTCTTTGGCGAGTTCGGCGTAGAAGGGAGCCGGCGAGAGGAACAGCCCGAGCTGCGGTACCCCGGCGAGGACCACGTCGGCGCCCTGCTGCCGGCAGGCTTCGATCATCGCCCGCAGGTTCTGCTTCGTCTGCGCAACGTCGAGCCGGCGCAGAAAATCGTTGCCGCCGTGAATCAGAATGACCAACTGGGGCCGCACCTGCTCCAGCACCCCGGGCAACCGTTCGCGCCCGGCGGCCGACACTTCTCCCGGCACCCCGGCATTGACCACCCGGACCCCGAGCAGCTTCCCCAGTACCGCCGGATAGCTCTGTTCGGCACTCGCGCCGTTGCCGTGCGTCAGGCTGTCGCCAAAGGCGAGGATCGTCGCGCCGGGTGCCAGCGGGCGGATCGCCGGCTTCGCCTCGCAGCCGACGAGGAGCAATAGAAGGGTCAGCAGGGTGAACAGGGTCTTCAGGCGGGGGGGCAGCATGGTTGGAAGCATAGCGCATTTTTGCCGGAGGTGTATCCCACCAAAGTCTCACCGCACTCGCGTTTGATTGAGCCAAGCAAGAAAGGGGTGGAGTTCCTGGATCGGCAGGATCTCGCGGGGGGAGTGTCCCATCAAGCCAAAGAATGCGGGGGCAGTGGGGGGCGGCTCTCCAAAGACCCGATTTTGACCCCGGAAATCGATCTATAAGGGCAAACAAGGACCAAAAATGATGGATTTTCCTGGATTTTCAATTGCTTGGCTTGGTCCGACCCCGCACGGCGTTGGACACGCCATTTAGGTCTGAACTTTCAGTCGGTCAGGCAGGCTTCGATCGCCGAGAAGAGATCGTTCATCTGCACCGGCTTGGCCAGAACCCGATCCATCCCCGAGGCGAGGCACTCCTCCTTCACTTCGTGCCGCACGTGCGCGGTCAGGCCGATGATGCAGGTGCGCTTTTCGCCTTCTTTTTCCTGTTGGCGGATAGCCCGCGTGGCTTCCATCCCGTTCATTTCGGGCATCTGCAGGTCCATGAAGATGAGGTCGAAATCTCCTTCCTCCCATCGCCGCAGGGCGTCGCGTCCGGTTCCGGCGGTCTCGGTCCGATAACCGCGCTGCTGCAGCATCATTGTGATCATCTCCCGGATCAGCGGCTCATCCTCCGCCAGAAGGATGCGAACCTGGGGGCGCCCCCCATCGGGTCCTTCTGGGGGCGCTTGGTGAAGTTCGAAAGCGGGCCTTTCGATTGTTTTCAGGGGAACGGTGAAGGTGAAGACGCTTCCCTCTCCCAGGCGGCTCTGAACGGAGATCTCCCCTCCCATCAATTCGACCAGTCCCTTGGAGATGGCCAGCCCCAGACCGCTGCCCTCGTGCTGACGGTGAAAGGACATATCCACCTGGCTGAAGCTCTCGAAGATCAGAGGAAGTTTTTCCTTCGGGATGCCGATACCGGTGTCGGCCACGGAGAACTCCAGAAGGTCGCCCCGTGGCTGCACGCAGACGCGGACCGTTCCCTCCCGGGTGAACTTGACGGCGTTGCCGATCAGATTGATGAGCACCTGCCCCACCCGGTTCGGGTCCCCGAGCACCTTTTCGGGACTGTCCGCCGATACCTCGCTCTCCAGCGTCAGATCCTTTTCCCGCGCCGGAAGGGTGAACATGTCGATCGCCTCACGGACGCAGGCCCGGAGATCGAAAGGCCCTTCCTCGAGCTCCACCTTCCGCGCCTCGATGCGGGAGAAATCGAGGATATCGTCGATCAGGGCGCGCAGGCGCCTGGCCGAGACATCCGCCATGCCCAGCAGTTGCCGGCGCTCGGGATTGCGGTCGATCTGCAGCAGGTGCTCGATGGCGGACATGAAGACGGTCATGGGCGTGCGGATCTCGTGTGACATGTTGGCCAGGAATTCGCTTTTGGCCCGGCTGGCCTCCTCGGCGGCGTTTTTGGCTTCCCTGAGCCTCTTCTCGGCCTGCTTGCGAGCGGTAACGTCGGTAGCGGCGCCGAACCATTCCAGGATCTCGCCCCGGTTGTCCATCAGCGGAATCGCGCGCGAGAACGTCCATCCCAAACTTCCGTCCGCCTTCAGGACCCGATGTTCCAGCTCGAAGACGCTCTTCGTCCGGATGGCTTCGTCGATGGCGGACGTTACCTGCGCCTGATCCTCCGGAGGAATGTAGTCCCGGAGCCAGGCGTGGTTGGGCTTCTCCGTACTGGCGAGAAAATCCCGGCTTGAAAGCCGGCGCATTTCGCTCCAGTCCGGGCTCATGCGATAGAGCACTTCCGAACTGGCCGTCACCAGTGCCCGAAAACGTTCCTCGCTCTCACGCAATTCCTCCTGCATCCGGTGGCTCCGGGTGATGTCCCTAAAGAGGATGGCGAAGCGCCCCGCGGCCGGGGAGTAGCAATGAACGGCATACCAGCGGTCGGTATCGCGGTTGAATTGCTCGAAATCGACAGGGCCACCCCCCAGCGCCACGGAACAGTAGGTTTGCACCCAGTAATCCTCCAACCCCGGAAGGGCCAGGGATGCCGGTTTCCCTATGATATCCCTGGAGAGGGCCGTCTGTTTCTCAAAAGCCTCGTTGATTTCCAGGAGACGAAAGTCTTGGGGGCGGCCTTCCTCGTCAAGTATGGGTTCACCCAGGGCGAACGCCTCCGTCATGGAGGTGAACAGGCGGCGGTAGCGCTCCTCGCTATCCCGGAGTGCCTTTTCGGCATGAACTTTACGGGTGGTCTCCAGGGCAAAGTTGAAGATTCCGCTGATTGAACCGTCTTCGCAGGGGATGGGATTCAGGCTGAAATCGAACCAGGCGTCCTCGATGCTGCCGTTTCGATCGATGGGCAGCAGTTGGTCCTGCGCTGCGGTCGCCCCCAGGCCGGACATGACGCGCTCAAACATCGGGGCCAGTTCGTCCCAGACTTCCGGATAGACCTCCCGGGCAGGGCGACCGAGTCCCTGGGGATGCTTTTTCCCGATCATTTTCCGATAGGGATCGTTGTAGAGGAGGATGTGGTCGGCTCCCCAGAAAACAGCAACGGGCGAGTGCGCTCCCAGCATGATTCCGATAGCTGTCTTCAGACTCTGCGGCCAACCTTCGATCGGCCCGAGGGGTGTTTTGGTCCAATCCAGGGTGCGGATTCGTTCACCCATTTCCCCGTGCTCTGCGAGAAATGGGATCGGGCTGGGGGGTGAAGGCGTTTTACCTGAGGGATTCATATATTTTTTCAGACTCTCCCTGGTGTTCCATAGGTTGGATGAACCAACCCGCAAAATCAGCCGAACCTCCTGATCTGGGCAGGAGAACCCGGATTTTTTTGGAAGAGAGTAAAGTATAACTGATTTGAAAATGGAGGGCGAGGTGGGAGAATAGGCGTCTCGCCGACCTGTCTCCGGTTCTTAACCAGGACCACTTCGCCCATTCTCCGCAGAAATCGTTCTGTGAGCTAGGGAACTAGAGGATCAGATTCAGCCTCTCTGCAGAGCGAAAAAAGTTCGAATAGCGTCCAGCGTGGAGAGCCATAAAATCAACGGGCCGGTTTCCTGCTGGAAATCGGCCCGCTTGCCCTTCCCTGGTTGCCTGCAGCAACCCTCCGTACTGCCCGTTGAGAAGTCCGGAAGGCGAAAGTCTGGGATTGGCTTGGCGCCGTCTTCAGCGTAAAATCAGGCCACGATCCGTTGCGTTTGGCCGGACTTTCATCCGGCGGGCGGCGCCGAGGAAGGGCCATCCTCCTTCACCTCTGGGAACGGTTTTTGCTGATTTCCCATCCCTGCTGCGGCCCGGGCGAAAACCGGGCCCTCCCGGATCCGCCGGGTCCGGTCCGTGGTTTTGGCCCCGGGTGGCAGCCGCGGGAGCTCCGGCCTGAGCCCATCCCCGCTGCCGGGGCGGGAGGGGCGCGACCGAACCGCCATTTCACCCCCGCCAGCGGCATAAAATGACCCCTTGATCCCTTTCGAAATGAAACGCTAGCGACAACGATGTTCAAACGCCTGCCGCCGAAAAGAAAATTCATCCTGATTCTGGCCCTGGCCGGGCTGGTCCTCCTCGCCCTCTACACCGCCTACCTCGATTACACGGTGCGGACGCGCTTCGAGGGGAAACGCTTCAAACTGCCGGCCAAGGTCTATGCCCGGGCCCTCGAGCTGTATCCCGACGAACGGCTGAGCCCGGCGGCATTGCAGCGGGAGCTCGGCCGGCTGCGCTACCGCGAGGTGGAGCAGGCTCCGCAGGAGCCGGGGACCTATCGCGCCGACGACGCGACCCTGGAATTGGTCTCGCGCCCCTTCGTCTTCGCCGACGGCCCCCAGGCGCCGCGCCGGGTGCGCATCGCCTTTCGTGGCGACCGGATCGGGAAAATCACCGGCGAGCAGGGGGACGCGCTGCCGCTGGTCCGCCTCGATCCGCCCCTGATCGGCGGCATCTATCCCGGCAACTACGAAGACCGCGTCCTGGTCCGGCTCGCCGAGGTTCCCGACGCGGTGGTCAACGGCCTGATCGCTGCGGAGGATCGGCGTTTCTATTCCCATCACGGCATCGACCCGCGGGGGATTTTCCGGGCCTTGGTCAAGACCGCCAGCGGCGACGGTATCCAGGGGGGGAGCACCCTGACCCAGCAGCTGGTCAAGAATTTCTTCCTGACCCCCAAGCGCACCCTGAGCCGCAAGTTCACCGAGATGATCATGGCGCTGCTGCTGGAGGCCCACTACAGCAAGCAGGAGATTCTCGAAACCTACATCAACGAGGTCTACCTCGGCCAGGACGGCAACCGGGCCATCCACGGCTTCGGCCTGGCGGCGGTCTTTTTCTTCGGCAAGCCGCTGGCGCAGCTGGACGATGCCGAATCGGCCCTGCTGGTCGGCATGCTCAAGGGGCCGACCTATTTCAACCCGCGCAGCCACCCCGAGCGGGCCCTGAGATCGGCGCAACCTGGTCCTGGAGCAGATGGCGCAGGAAGGGTTCCTCGCCGCCGCGCAGCTGCGGGTGGCCGTGGCCGAGCCCCTGACCGTGGTCGCGCGTCCCCCGGGGTCGAGCTCCCCCTATCCGGCTTTTCTCAACCTGGTCTATCGCCAGTTGAAGCGCGACTACCACGACGAGGACCTGCGCACCGAAGGGCTGCGGATCTTCACCACCCTCGACCCCGAGGTGCAACAGGCCGCCGAGACCGCCCTGGCCAAGGGGCTGGCGCGCCTCGAGCGGCAGCGCGGCCTGGCGCCCGGCACCCTGCAGGGAGCGCTGATCGCCACCAGCCCCGAGAACGCCGAGGTGCAGGCCGTGGTCGGCGGCCGCGACCCGCGTTTCGAGGGCTTCAACCGCGCCCTCGACGCCCTTCGCCCGATCGGCTCGCTGATCAAGCCGGTGGTCTACCTGACCGCGCTGCAGCAGCCGGAGAGCTACACTCTGACCAGCCGGCTCGCCGACCGCCCCCTGGTGTTGCAGCAGCCCGGCGCCGCCGACTGGGCGCCGCAGAACTACGACCAGCAGTTTCGCGGCCAGGTCTCGCTGCGGGCGGCGCTGGTCCATTCCTACAACGTGCCGACGGTCAATCTCGGCCTGGCCCTCGGCGTCCCCGCGGTCATGGCCAACCTGCAGCGGCTCGGGGTGGAGCGGGAGCTGCCCCCGTTTGCCTCGAGCCTCCTCGGCGCCAACGCCCTCTCGCCGCTGGAGGTGACGCAGGTCTACCAGACCCTCGCCGGCGACGGCTTCTACACGCCGCTGCGGGCGATCCAGGCGGTCCTCACCGCCGCCGGGGAGCCGTTGCAGCGCTACCCCCTCAACGTCGAGCAGGTGGTCAAGCCGGCGCCGCTCTACCTTTTGACCCGGACCCTGCAGGACGTGGTGCGCGAGGGGACCGCGGCGAGCCTCAAGCAGTACCTGCCGCCGGCCATCGAGGCCGCCGGGAAGACCGGCACCACCGACGATTTCCGCGACAGCTGGTTCGCCGGTTTCACCGGGGAACATCTGGCGGTGGTCTGGGTCGGCCGCGACGACAACGCGCCGACCGGTCTGACCGGCGCGGCCGGGGCGATGACGATCTGGGGCCAGATGATGGCCGACCTCCAGCCGACGCCGCTGGTCCTGACTCGGCCGGCGAACGTCGAAGAGGACTGGATCGAGCCGGCCTCGGGCCTGCTCAGCGCCCGCGGCTGCCAAGGCGCGGTGGAGCTGCCGTTCATCGCCGGTTCGGCGCCGACCGAGTCCGCCGCCTGCGGTCCCGGGTCGGTGGGGAGTTCCATCAAGAGCTTTTTCGGAAGGATCTTCGGCCGATGAAACTCAGACGTCCCGATCCTCGTCCTGCTCGTCCCGCTGCTGCTTGCGGGCTGTACCGGGTTGCTGCCGGGGCTGGCCCCCAAACCGTCGCAGAACGCGGGGGTGCTGGCGCTGCTCGACCAGGCCCGGCAGGAGAGCGCCGCGGGCCGGCTGCCGGCGGCCGGCGCCTCGCTGGAGCGGGCCCTGCGCATCGAGCCGCGCAACCCCGTCCTCTGGCAGCAGCTGGCGCAGGTGCGGCTGGCGCAGGGGGAATTCCCGCAGGCCGAAAACCTGGCCGCGAAATCGAACGCCCTGGCGCCCGAGGGCTGGCGGCTGCGGGCGGAGAACTGGCGCATCATCGGCCAGGCGCGCCAGGGGCGCGGCGACCAGGAAGGGGCGGCCGCCGCCTTTGGCCGCATGGATTCCGAATAGGCAAGGCGTGGGCGGGAAGGGCCCGCCGAAAATTCGATTGACGGCCCGCCGCGCGAGCGGGTACTTTTAGGGGGCAACCGGCGGGAAAGATTGGACTTGTTTCCGTCTCGCCGGGGATTCCGGAACCGATTCCGGGTTTCGCTGGGGGGGTATCATGGAGGGGACATTCAGGGGATTGGCTCTGCTCGGGGCGAGCGCCCTGGTGGTCCTCGCCGTGTGGGCCATCCTCGAAAAGGGGGCCTTCATCTCCCATCTCGGTTCCCCGCCTCCCGAACAGTTCCAGCCGCCCCTCCCCGATCATCCCCGCGCCGGCTTCAATCCCGAAACAAGAAGGGACATGGGGTCGGACCAAGTCAACACCTTGAAAACACTAAAAACATGGCCGATTTTACCGTCAAAATCGGCCTATAGCTCGATTTTCGAGGCCAAAATCAGGCCTATAGCAAGTCTGGTCGTGGAGGGGGGAGCATGGCAAGAGCCAATCGGCATTACATTCCCGGCTGTATCTGGCACATCACTCATCGTTGCCACAAGAAGGAATTCCTTCTGAAGTTTGCTCGAGACCGGAACCGCTTTATGATCTGGCTCGGCGGTGCGCGCAGCCGTTTCGGCCTCCAGGTCCTGAACTATGCCATCACCTTCAACCACGTGCACCTGTTGGTGAAAGACCACGGTAGCGAAAGCTGTATCCCGGCCGCCATGCAATTGATCGCCGGACGGACAGGGCAGGAGTACAACCAGCGGAAGCAGTGCAAGGGCGCGTTCTAGGAAGACCGGTATCATGCCACCGCTGTCGAGTCCGGTGAACACCTGCGGCGCTGTCTGGTCTATGTCGATTTGAACATGGTGCGGGCCGGCGTGGCCACTCACCCGGAAGAATGGGTCCATGGCGGCTATCGGGAGATCCAGGGGCTGCGGCGGCGCAACCGGATTCTCGCCCTGGAGTCTCTCGCCGAGGCGGCAGAGGTCAACCCGGAAGGGCTGGCAGAAGCTCATCGGAGCTGGATCGAAGAGGCGCTGGCAGCTGACGGCCGGGTGCGGAACGAGATCTGGACGGGTGGCGTAGCCGTCGGAAGTGCCGCGTTTGTGGCAAAAACCCGGGAGATTCTTGGGGCTTGCGGGAAAGGACGAAGTGTCGGCGAAGCCGGTGACGCCTTTGTGCTTCGTGAAGAGCAGGAAAGCTATGGGCCTGATTTTAGCCCTGAAAATCGGCCTATAGGCCAAAATAACGACTATTTTTGGGATGGTATCCCTGGAATATCAAAGGGTTGACTTGGTCCGACCCCGCTTCTCTGTAGATTGCGCATACCCCTCCCTGACAGCCTTTTCCATGCGGGACACTTCGTCATCGGTCAGAAATCCGAAATGCGCTTCCCTCTTTTTCGCCGATAGCCGCCCGTTGTTTTGCAGGCAGAACCGGATAAAGAGATCGATGAGTCGGTCGGGCATATCCACGGTTGCCTGAATAGCCTGCCTGGTCCTGTCGTAATTCGCCAGAAAATCGAGTTCTTCCACCAGCTCGCGTTCGATGGTCAGTTGGACGAAATCGTACAACGCCTCCGCCTGGGCGGTCATGTCGATATACCGGTACAGCCGTCCGGTCTCCCCCGACAAAGTCATCTGGCCGAGGTCGTCCAGTTCGTATTCAACCAGCCGCATCAGCGGGTTTGAGAACGCCTCCAGGGAGTTGTCGTAAAGCGCCGGATTTTTCAGCATGGCGGCGGAGACCGGGAACATGAGCCCTTTCGGGATCGCGCCGCGCAGAGACAGGATGTTGTGAATGAGAAAGCGGTGAATCCGGCCGTTGCCGTCCTCGAAGGGATGCATGAAGACGAAGCCGTAGGAGATGGCTGCGGCATGAATAACGGCGGGGACCGCGCCTTCCTTCATCCGCCGGTGAGCGGCGAGCAGGCCCTCCATCAGCCCGGGGAGATCGTCGGGTTTCGGGCAGACGTAATGAACGAACTGCTTCTGGTAGGAAACGGTCTGTCCGATGTAATTCTGGCTGGCACGGTAATCCGGATCCCGGAATCGGGGATCGACGATGCGGTTCTGCACGTCGATCAGGAGGGGCTTCTCACAATAGTCCTGGTGCGCGGCCATTTCCAGCAGGCCGATGAATTTCTCCGTCCGGGAGGCGCTTGGCTTGATATGTTCGATCTCGAAAGAGGATTTGGTTTCTTTGTTGTACAGGTAGCTCAGTGCCCGTTTGAGCAGCTCCGGGGGATAGGAGGTCACGACCTCTTCGCACCGTTTCCGCAGATCGATGCCCTCCATGGTGGCGAGCTTTTCGGTGCGCCGGATGATGGGACAAAAATCTTTCCCGCCAGGCAGATTGTCGATGACCCGCTGACGCTGCACGCGATGGCCGGGCGCCGTGGTGTAGTAACGGGCCGACTCGAGCAGCTCGAGGTAATTCCCCGTGCGCAGATCCGGCAGCGGGAGTTCCCGTCCGGTCAGAAACTCATACAGGAACCAGACTCTGCGGGCGTATTTCCCGGTGGGTTTCGAGTCGATCCAGGCTTCTATCTCGTCGGCCGGGGCCACGTCGAACAGAGCCGACAGGATGCCCAGGTTGACGCCGTCGTACTTGAGGGCGAACTCCAGATGGTCTCCCGTCCCGTCTCCAGGCCAGTAGGACTGAGGATAGACGGATTCCACCTGCCCATCCTGAATGGCCCGGCGCAACGTTCCAGTCGGGCTGACGGAGGAAGTGTGCCAGTTCGGCAAAACGCTCAATTCGTACCGCTCGATCAGAAACGCATATCCCGCCGGCCGGTTCTGTGGTGTGTCCAAGGTCATCATTCCTCGAAAAATCGTTACGCTTCCATGGAAATAATTTATTTTAAGCGCCTTTCTGAAAAAATAGTTATTTTTGATGTTAATTTCAAGATAATTGTTAGGACGGTTGCATGATCCGTCGGGAGGAACGGGAATCTTGGGGTCTAGATCTTGCCATGACACTTTTGTGGCATGGCAAGATCTGACCCTACTATGTGTGACCCTACTATGTGACCCTGCTATGGCCCGCTTTCGGACAATCGGGCAATGATCCGGCAGGGTCGATCTACCGGCTTGCGCTTCGGCGGGAGTAGAGTAGGTTCAACGAAGAACACACCCGACGCCGTGAAAGGAGAGAACAATGCAAAAACGGATATTGGGCCAAAGCGGCCTGGAGGTTTCGGCCCTGGGGCTGGGCTGCATGGGGATGAGCTTTTCCTACGGCCCGCCCAAGGACAAAAAGGAGATGATCGCGCTGATCCGCACCGCCGTAGAGCGCGGCGTTACCCTCTTCGACACCGCCGAGGTCTACGGCCCCTTCACTAACGAGGAGTTGGTCGGCGAGGCCCTCGCTCCCGTGCGCGCGCAGGTGGTGATCGCCACCAAGTTCGGCTTCAACACCCAGGTCGATCCGCGCAACCCCAAGCCGGGTGAGTCGCCCCTGAATAGCCGCCCCGGACACATCAAACAGGTGGCCGAGGCCTCCCTCAAGCGCCTGAAAACCGAGGTCATCGACCTCTTCTACCAGCACCGCGTCGACCCGGACGTCCCCATCGAGGAGGTGGCGGGAGCGGTCAAGGAGCTGATCGCGGAAGGGAAGGTCAAACACTTCGGCCTCTCTGAGGCCGGGCTGGAGACGGTCCGGCGCGCCCACGCGGTACAGCCGGTCGCCGCGGTCCAGAACGAGTACTCCCTCTGGTTCCGGCGCCCCGAGGAGGGGCTGCTGCAGACCCTCGAAGAGCTCGGCATCGGCCTGGTTCCCTACAGTCCTCTGGGCAAGGGTTACCTCACTGGCAAGATGGACGAGAAGACCAGCTTCGACAGTTCGGATTTTCGCAGCAAGCTGCCGCGCTTCACCCCCGAGGCCCTCAAGGCCAATCTCGCTCTGGTTGAGCTGCTCGGCCGCATCGCCGGCGAGAAAAGCGCCACCCCGGCGCAGATCGCCCTGGCCTGGCTGCTGGCGCAGAAGCCGTGGATCGTGCCGATCCCGGGAACGACCAAGCTGCACCGCCTGGACGAGAACCTCGGCGCGGCCAGCATCGAACTCACGGCCGCCGACCTGAGGAATATCTATGCGGCCGCCGCGAAGATCACCGTCGCAGGGAGCGCGCTACCCCGAGGCGCTGGAGAAGATGACCGGTCGCTGAGCGGCCAACCCGGAGGTGCCTGCGGACGATCTGCTGCCGGACCTGTTTGCTGTTTCCGACGTCCTGGGTATCGGCTGGTTGGCCGCGATCGCGGCCAGCGTCAAGCCGGCCAAGACGGTCGTGGTCGGTGGAAACGGCGCGGTAGAGAGAGGGACATGGGGTCGGACCAAGTCAACCACCTTGAAAACACTGAAAAACATGGCCGATTTTACCGTAAAAATCGGCCTATAGCTCGATTTTCGAGGCCAAAATCAGGCCCATAGCAAGTCTGGTCGTGGAGGGGGGAGCATGGCAAGGGCCAATCGGCATTACATTCCCGGCTGTATCTGGCACATCACTCATCGTTGCCACAAGAAGGAATTCCTTCTGAAGTTCGCTCGGGACCGGAACCGCTTTATAACCTGGCTCGGCGGGGCGCGCAGCCGTTTCGGCCTCCAGGTCCTGAACTATGCCATCACCTTCAACCACGTGCACCTGTTGGTGAAAGACCACGGTAGCGAAAGCTGTATCCCGGCCGCCATGCAATTGATCGCCGGGCGGACAGGGCAGGAGTACAACCAGCGGAAGCAGCGCAAGGGCGCGTTCTGGGAAGACCGGTATCATGCCACCGCTGTCGAGTCCGGTGAACACCTGCGGCGCTGTCTGGTCTATGTCGATTTGAACATGGTGCGGGCCGGCGTGGCCACTCACCCGGAAGAATGGGTCCATGGCGGCTATCGGGAGATCCAGGGGCTGCGGCGGCGCAACCGGATTCTCGCCCTGGAGTCTCTCGCCGAGGCGGCAGAGGTCAACCCGGAAGGGCTGGCAGAAGCTCATCGGAGCTGGATCGAAGAGGCGCTGGCAGCTGACGGCCGGGTGCGGAACGAGATCTGGACGGGTGGCGTAGCCGTCGGAAGTGCCGCGTTTGTGGCAAAAACCCGGGAGATTCTTGGGGCTTGCGGGAAAGGACGAAGTGTCGGCGAAGCCGGTGACGCCTTTGTGCTTCGTGAAGAGCAGGAAAGCTATGGGCCTGATTTTAGCCCTGAAAATCGGCCTATAGGCCAAAATAACGACTATTTTGGGATGGTATCCCTGGAATATCAAAGGGTTGACTTGGTCCGACCCCGCTTCTTCCCTTGGCTCCTTGCCTTGGGAGCGATAACCTTAAAGGGCCGATCTCCTTCACGAAATCGGCCCTTTGCTATTGTGGCTACTTTTGCCCCCACATCCCTCCGAGATAAATCAGTCGCAAATTCCCCAATGGTCTCCAAGCAAACGAATCTATTCGCTAAGGTGAGCGGTTTTTGGCTCTTGCGGAGCAGGTTCCGGCTTCGAAGATGTGACCGGGAAGGAGTCTCCGGCCACCCCGTCCCCTGCGTAGGGGCTGTTTGCTGCCGCGCCGATTGGCCGGCCTGCTCCCGGAAAACCGGGCAAGAATCCCGGGATTTTTAATGCAAACAAAAAACCTTGAAGTTAAAATGCCACGGTTACATTCCGGTTTCGCCGATTGCCCTGCACAGAAGAGGAGCGCCCGATGATTCGCAGACTCTCCCTTCCCACCCGACTGACCGTCGGTTTCCTGCTGAAGCTGGTTTTCATCCTCGGCGTGGGAGCCGTCGGGATCTATCAGCTCGGCACCCTCGCCGACATTACCCAGCAATTCCACGATCACCCCTTTACTGTCAGCGGGGCGCTGCTCGGACTGCGCACCGACATCGAGGCCATGCGGGCGCAAAAACTGACGGCCCTGCTCGACACGGACACCCGCGAGGTCGGGAAGGCGATGACCCGGTTCACCGCCTGCGACCGCGACGCCAGGGAAAAAATCAAGCTGGTGGGTCAACGTTACCTGGGACCGATGGACGATTTTCAGCAGGTGGCGGCCAGCTATGAAACCTGGCGAGCCGCAGCGTATCAGGTCATCGCGCTGATCGGCGAGGGCAAGCGGGAGGAAGCGCGCCGGCTCGACCGGGAACAGGTGCTGCCCCAGATTGACCGGCTGGAAGCGGCGACGGACACCATGGTCCGGTTCGCCGCCGGCATGGCCGATCATTTCATGCAGGAGGCAGGCGCGCAGCGCAACCGGGCCATGTACGCCATGGCGGTGATGCTGGCTGCCGTCCTGCTGATCGCCATCCTCGTTTCCCTGCTGGTCATCCGCAGCATCGGCGGGCCGTTGCAACATCTCGTCAATCTCGCCCGGGACATCGCCCTCGGCAAAGACCTCCAGGAACTGCCGGTGCGCTACGCCGATGAGGTTGGCCAGCTGGAGCGCTCCTTCAATGCCATCATCGCCGCCAACAACCGGCTGGTGGGACAGGCGCGCACCATCGCCGCCGGCCGCTATGGGGAGGAAATCCACCTGCGTTCCGAGCAGGACACCCTGGGGATCGCCCTGCGCCGCATGACCGGCGTCCTCGCCGAAAAGGAGCGGGACAGCCGGGCCGAGGATTGGCTCAAAACGGGGCAGAACCAGCTCAGCGAGAGCATGCGCAGCACCCAGGAGCTGCAGGTTCTGGCCATGGCGGGAATCGGGTTTCTCGCCGAGCGTCTGCACAGCCAGCTCGGCTGCCTCTACCTGCTGGACGAGAACCAGGAGCGGCTCTGCCTCCAGGGGAGTTACGCCTGCACCGCCGCCGAGGTCCCCGCCGGTTTCGCCCTGGGAGAGGGACTGGTCGGCCAGGCCGCGGCCGACGGCCGCACGCTGCTGCTCAGCGACCTCCCCGAGGATTACCTGCGTATCGGCTCCGCTGTCGGGGCGACGCTCCCCCGCCATCTGCTCATCGCCCCCTTCCATTTCGAGGATCGTCTGCTGGGGGTGGTGGAGCTGGCCTCGCTGACCGCCTTCACCGACCTGGAGCAGGAGTTCGTGGCACGGGCCTGCGCCATCCTCGGCTCCGGATTCAGGATCGCCCTGGCTCGCCGGGAGATGCAGCAGCTGTTGCAGACCACCCTCGAGCAAGCCGCCGAGCTGCAGCTGCAGCAGGAGGAACTGGCCGCCACCAACGAGGAACTGGAAGAGCAGACCCAGGCCCTGAGGACTTCCGAGCTGCGGCTGAAGGAGCAGCAGGAGGAGCTGCGGGCGACCAACGAGGAGCTGGAGGAGAAGACCCAGGACCTGGAGCTGCAGCGGGGAAATATCCTGCAGAAGAATCGCGAGCTGGAAGAAGCCCAGCGGGAACTGGAACTGAAGGCCCATGACCTGGAGACGGCCAGCCAGTACAAGTCCGACTTTCTGGCCAACATGTCCCACGAGCTGCGCACCCCGCTGAACAGCCTGCTGATCCTGTCCCGCGACCTGATGGAAAACCGCGACGGCAACCTGGTCCCCCAGCAGGTGGAGTCGGCGCAGGTGATCCACAACAGCGGCATCGACCTGCTCAACCTCATCAACGACATCCTCGACCTCGCCCGGATCGAGGCGGGGCGGATGGACCTGTTCGAGGAGGAGCTGGCGCTGCGCGACCTGGCCGATGCCCTGAAGGCGCGTTTTCTCCCCCAGGCGCGGCAAAAGGGGATCGATCTGCGCGTCGAGCTGGAAGCGGGGGCTCCGGCGGGGATCCGCACCGACCGGCAGCGCCTGGAGCAGGTGCTGAACAACCTGGTCGCCAACGCCGTGAAGTTCACCGAGCAGGGGAGCGTGGCGGTCACCTTCGACGCCGCGACCGGCGCCTCGCCGGAGGCTTCCCCGATCGTGATTACCGTGCGCGATACCGGCATCGGCATCCCGGCGAACAAGCAAACGGGGATCTTCGAGGCCTTCAAGCAGGCGGACAGCGGCACCTCGCGGCGCTACGGCGGGACCGGCCTGGGGCTGGCCATCGCCCGCAACCTGGCCGGGCTGCTGGGCGGCAGCATCACGGTGGAAAGCGCCGTCGGCGCCGGTTCGACCTTCACCCTGCGCCTGCCGCAGAGCCATTCCCTGCCGGCCACCCAGGCCCCGGCGTCCGTTCCGCCCCGACCGTCTGCCACCTGTGTTCCTGCCGTCGCGGTGCCCGCGGTCGAGGACGACCGCGGCAGCCTCGCCCGGGGGGAGCGCTCGATCCTGATCATCGAGGACGACCCCGCCTTTGCCGCGACCCTGCGGGAGGTCTGCCGCTCCATGGAGTTCAAGGCGATCTGCGCCCTCACCGGCGAGGAAGGGCTGATTCTGGCCCGGGCCCATCTGCCCGCCGCGATCATTCTCGATCTGCGGCTCCCCGGCATGAGCGGCTGGCAGGTCTTGGAGACCCTCAAGGCGGAGACCGGACTGCGCCACATCCCCGTCCACATCGTCTCCTGCGAGAATCCCTCGCGGGACGCCTATGCCCGGGGCGCGGTCGGCTTCCTGCGCAAGCCGGCCAGCCGGGAGGAACTCGAAGGGAGCCTGAAAAACCTCGAGGCGGTCCTCAGCAAGAGCATCAAGGAACTCCTGCTGGTCGAGGACGACGACGACCTGCGCGGGAGCATCGAGCGGCTGCTCGCCCACGAGGACATCGCGATCACCGCCGCGCCGAGCGGAACCGCCGCCCTGGCGGCCCTGGAGGCGAAGCCCTTCGACTGCATGGTGCTCGACCTGGGGCTGCCGGACATGAGCGGCTTCGAGCTGCTCAGAGCGCCTGCGGGCCGACGGCCGCTGTGCCGCGCTGCCGGTGATCGTCTACACCGGGCGCGAACTGTCCCGCGACGAGGAGCGGGAGCTGCGGGAGGTTTCCGAGTCGATCATCGTCAAGGGGGCCAAATCCGCGGAGCGGCTGGTGGACGAGACCGCCATCTTCCTGCACCGGGTGGTGAACCGCCTGGGCAAGAGCCAGCAGCAGGTCATCGTCAATCTGTACGACCGCGACTTCTACCTGCAGGGCAAGGGAGTGCTGCTGGTGGACGACGACATGCGCAACCTCTTCGCCCTGGCCAAGGTCCTGGAGGACCGCGGGCTGCGGGTGGTCAAGGCCGAGGCGGGGGACAAGGCGCTGTCGGTCCTGCGGGAGGGGGCGGAGGTGGACCTGATCCTGATGGACATCATGATGCCGGGGCTGGACGGCTATCAGACCACCCGCGCCATCCGGGAGCTGGGCATCAAGACCCCGATCATCGCCCTGACCGCCAAGGCGATGAAGGAGGACCGGGACAAGTGCCTGGCCGCCGGGGCCGACGACTACCTCGCCAAACCGGTCGACATGGACCGGCTGATGTCGATGATGCGGGTCTGGCTCTATGCGTAGCAGGCCGATGAAAAACGCCCATCTGCGGCGTTGCCCTCGCCCTTCGTCAACGACGTACCTTCCAGGTACGCCTTATTCCTCGGGACGTCGGGCGCCTTGCATCCGGGCATTTTCGATCAGCCTCGGAGACCAGGTGTGACGGAAATGGTCGGTCGCGATCCTTTGGAGATGGAAGAGCTGGAAATCGACCTGCTGCTGGAGGCGATCCAGCGCCGCTACGGCTATGATTTCCGTGATTATGCCCGGGCTTCGCTGCGGCGAAAGGTTCGCCAGCTCGCCGCCACGGTCGGCGTCGGCCATATCAGCGAGCTGGTTCCCCGCCTGCTGCACGAGCCGGAGCTGTTCAGCAGCGTGGTCGGGGCCTTCGCCACCCCGGTGACCGAGATGTTCCGCGACCCGCTGTTTTTCAAGTACCTGCGCGACGTCATCGTCCCCTACCTGAAGACCTGGCCCTTCGTGCGTATCTGGGTGGCCGGCTGCGCCACCGGCGAGGAGGTTTATTCCCTGGCGATCCTGCTCCGGGAGGAGGGCATCTCCGAACGCTGCACCCTGTTCGCCACCGATTTCGTCGATCCCGTGCTGCGCAACGCCCGGGAGGGCATCTTTCCCCTGCGCAGCATGAAGACCAACATCGCCAACTACCGGCGGGCCGGAGGGCGGGAAACGCTTTCGAACTATTATCACGCCGACTACGACTCGGTGATCATGGAGGCGGACCTCAAAAAGAACATCACCTTTGCCAACCACAACCTGGTGACGGACGGGGTGTTCAGCGAGGTCCACCTGATCTTGTGCCGCAATGTGCTGATCTATTTCAACAGTGCCCTGCAGAATCGGGTGCTGGAACTGTTTCACAGCAGCCTGCTGCATGGGGGTTTTCTGGCCCTGGGCAGCAAGGAGTCGCTGCATCACAGCGCTTGCCGGGAAAAGTTCCAGGAACTGGAGGCGACGTGGAAGGTCTACCGCAAAGCCGAATGAGGGCGCCGGAAGAAGGACGCCCGGGCCGCTTCGGTGCAGTGGTGCTCGGCGGGTCGGCCGGGGGCATCAGCGCGGTGACCGCCATCGTCGCGGCGCTCCCCGAGAGCTTTCCGCTGCCGCTGACGGTGGCGCTGCATCAGAGTCCCGACCAGTCGCTTGGCTGGGTGAAGTATCTCGACCGGCAGGCCAGGCTGCCGGTGGTGGAGGCGGAGGACAAGATGCCGCTGGCCGCCGGTACGGTGCACTGTGCCCCGCCCGGTTACCATCTGCTGCTGGAGACGGACGGCACCCTGGCCCTTTCGGTGGACGCAAAGGTCAACTTCGCAAGGCCGAGTATCGACCTGCTCTTCTCCAGCGCCGCCGACGCCTTCGGCCCGACGCTGATCGGGGTCGTCCTTACCGGCGCCAACGGCGACGGTGCCCGGGGGCTGGCCGAAATCGCCGCCGCGGGCGGCCTGGCCCTGGTGCAGTCCCCCCGCACCGCGGAGTGGCCGGCGATGCCGGAGGCGGCACTGCAGACCACGCCGCAGGCGCTGGTGGTGGATCTGGAAGCGATTGCGGAGACCCTGGTCCGATTGAGCATGCAGGGGCGATCCCTGCGCCCCTCCCTACAGGAGCATGGCCATGGATAAACCAGCCATTCTGATGGTTGACGACCAGAAGGGGAACCTTCTGGCGCTGGAGCGCATTCTGCAGCGGACCGGCGCCGTGACGGTCAAAGCTCACAGCGGCAACGACGCCCTCAAAGCCTGTCTCAACCAGGAATTCGCCCTGGCTTTGCTGGATGTGAACATGCCGGAGATGAACGGCTTCGAACTGGCGGAACTGATGCGGGGGGAGCAGTGCCTCTCCAGGGTGCCGATCATCTTTCTCACCGCCGACTACACCCAGCAGCATCAGATCTTTCAGGGGTATTCCTGCGGAGCGGTCGACTATATGGTCAAGCCCCTCCAGCCGGAGATCCTCCTCAACAAGGTGAACGTCTTTCTCGACATCTACCGGCAAAAAAAACAACTGCAGCGCCTCAACGCTGAGCTGCAGCAGGCCAGGGACGCTGCGGAAGAGGCCACCAGGGCGAAGAGCGCCTTTCTCGCCAACATGAGCCACGAGATCCGCACGCCGATGACGGTGACCCTGTCGGCCCTCGAATTGCTGCAGGAATCCGGACTGCGGGAAGACCAGGCGCAGCTCCTGGAGATGGCGAGCAGTTCTTCCCACTCCCTGCTGGGGCTGATCAGCGACATCCTCGATGTATCCAAGATTGAAGCCCGGATGCTCGATCTTCATCCAGAACCCTGCATTGTCGGGCTCTGTCT
>CAVXNQ010000012.1:0-37325 GCA_963763205.1 uncultured delta proteobacterium
AGTCTTGTCTTCAGTCCCCGCTTCTAAGTCAAGAGGGTGACGGTGAAGGGGTGGGCCAAACCGGAAGCGACGAGGGCGGTCTTGAGGCGGGGCAGGGGAGGGAAGTCGGCGTCGAGATCCAGGTTCCGGCAGAGTCCGACCAGCAGCGGGAGGTTGCCGGTCAGGCTGAAACCGGAGCGGGCGATGGCCTCGCCTTCGAGTTCCAGTTCCAGCGTCCGCGCCAGATCCTGCGGGGCGGCCAGGAAGTGGGTTGGGAAGGCCACCAGCGCCGGATCGAGGCTGGTCATGAACGCCTGGCGCTCGGCTGGGTGCAGGTCGGCAAAGTCGACCCCGCACCAGGCACTGTTGCGGGTGGAGAAGAGAGCGCGGCAGGCCAAAGGCCGAAAGGAGTAGATGCCGCACTGCTGCCGGTCGTCGAGGAAGGGACAGGGACCGGCCGACTGGCGATGCCGGCGCAGGAAGTCTTTGAGAGAGGTCGCTTCGGCCAGAACCGGCCGCAGTCGGTTGAGGTAGTCGGTTACGGCCGCGATTTGCGCCGGTTGCAGCCCGCCGGCCACCACCAACGCCTCGGCCAGCGTTGCGCCGACGTTGAGGGTGCAGCACCCGCCGCAACCGGCGGCGCAGTAGGTCCTGGCGCCGCGCTCCCGGCAGCCCGTGAGCAAAGGCCCAAGTTCGCCCTCGAAGCGGGCGTGGATGGCAGTGACGAGATCTTTCCAGGGCGCGGGCATGGCGCCATTCTGCCCCGGGCGGTCCGGCGAGCGCAACGAGAAAAAACATTTCGACAGGCTCCTTCGCCGGTTCCCCTCCCCCCAAGCGGGATTGTAAGCAGCCGATTTTATATTCATTAATCCGCGGTGCCGGAATATCCCCTTGACACGTGGCCCGAAACTGCTGTTTAGTATTGCAAGATGTTGTTTCTTGGTGTTTTTCTCCGCCGCCCGGCAAGCTGTTTCCTTAATCCGGCGTTCGGTTTGCCGACTCCCCGCAAAGGATCCCCAGGAGTGTTTGTGTCCCTGTTCCGCCCGCCGGTTTGCGGGCGCCGCCCGGCCGTGGTGGCGCTGATCCTGCTGCTTCTCATCTGTTGTCCCATCCGGGCGCGAGCCCTGCCCCGGGACGATTATGGACGCCCTGCCGCGCCGGAAGTCACTGCCGAACCCGTCCTTTCCGAAACGCCGCCCGCACCGCCTCCGGCAATGGTGGTTAAGCCCGTTGCCGGCGCCACGACTGTTTTCCCCGCACCGGCGCTGCAACCCGTCCCCTTCCCGGTTGCCATTGCGCCGCTACCGGTAGCTGCAGCGACCGACTTCACCATGACCGGAGAGGCCCTGCCCGGTGGCGGTGGTGAGCTGTTGGTGCCGCCTGGTAAGCCGCTGCCGGGAGCGATTCTGCCCCACAAGCGGATCGTCGCCTTTTATGGCAACCCCCTGTCGCCGCGGATGGGGATTCTCGGTGCCTGCGACAAGGAAGAGCTCCTGCGTCGCCTTCGTGAGGAGGTCTCCATCTGGGAGGCCGCCGATCCCGGGACCGAAGTACAACCGGCTCTTCACCTGATCGCGGTAGTGGCTCAGGGGACACCGGGGCGGGCGGGAAAATATCGCAAGTTGATGACTGATGCGCTGGTGAACGAGGTCTATTCCTGGGCCCGCGAAGCAGGGGCGCTGCTCTTTATCGATATCCAGACCGGTCACGAAGACATCCGCACGATTCTTCCCCGGTTCGAGTGGATCCTGAAGAATCCCGACGTTCACCTCGGGATCGACCCCGAATTCAACCTGGTCAACAGCCAGGCCATTCCCGGAACCAAGATCGGCAGCTACGATGCCGTCGACGTCAACGCGGTTTCCGCCTGGCTGGCCGACCTGGTGGAGCGCTATCACCTGCCGCCCAAGGTGCTGACCGTCCACCGCTTTACCCGCGACGGTGTGACCAATGCCCAGAACATCGTGCTGCGACCCGAGGTGCAGATCGTCATGCATATGGACGGCTGGGGCCCTCCGGCCTTCAAGCGCGCCACCTACCGGGACTGCGTCGCAGCGGAGCCAGTTCAGTACACCGGCTTCAAACTCTTCTTCCACAACGACACCAAGGATGGCGATCCGCTGATGACGCCGCAAGAGGTGCTCAGCCTGCGGCCGCAGCCGCTGTATATTCAGTATCAGTGAGAGGCGGGAAGCGAAGGGCGAGGGGCGCGGGATCAGTGGACTGGGGACTAGTGGCGAGACTCGAGACTCAAGACTCTGGACTCGCCCTTGACTACTGACAACTGACGTAAAAAGCCCCCGGCAGCCTGGCTGCCGGGGGCTTTTTACTGCTACAGTCCAAGCTGCTTGAAGAAGTCGTTCCCCTTGTCATCCACCAGGATGAAGGCCGGGAAGTTCTCGACCTCGATCTTCCAGACCGCTTCCATCCCCAGCTCGGGGAAGTCGATGCACTCGACCTTCTTGATGTTCTCCTCGGCGAGGACCGCGGCCGGGCCGCCGATGGAGCCGAGGTAGAAGCCGCCGTGCTTCTTGCAGGCGTCGGTGACCTGCTGGGAGCGGTTGCCCTTGGCGATCATGATCAGCGAGCCGCCGTTCTCCTGGAGCAGGTCGACGTAGCTGTCCATGCGGCCGGCGGTGGTGGGGCCGAAGGAGCCGGAGGGCTTGCCCTTCGGGGTCTTGGCCGGGCCGGCGTAGTAGATCGGGTGGTTCTTGAGGTAGTCGGGCAGCGGCTTGCCGCTATCGAGGATCTCCTTGAACTTGGCGTGGGCGATGTCGCGGCCGACGACGATGGTGCCGTTGAGCAGCAGCGGGGTGGAGACCGGGTACTTGGTCAGCTCGGCGAGGATCTCCTCCATCGGCTGGTTCAGGTCGATCTTGACGCCGTGCTCGTGCTTGCCGCGGTACTGCTCGGGGATCAGCCGGCCGGGATTGCGGTCCATCTCCTCGACGAAGAGGCCGTCCTTGGTGATCTTGGCCTTGATGTTGCGGTCGGCGGAGCAGGAGACCGCCATGCCGACCGGGCAGGAGGCGCCGTGGCGGGGGAGGCGGATGACGCGCACGTCATGGGCGAAATACTTGCCGCCGAACTGGGCGCCGATGCCGAGCTTCTGCGCCGCGGCGAGGAGGCGCTCCTCCAGCTCCAGGTCGCGGAAGGCCTGGCCGTGCTCGTTGCCTTGGGTCGGCAGGCCGTCGAGCTCCTTGGCGGTCGCGAGCTTGACGGTCTTCATGCAGGCGTCGGCGCTGGTGCCGCCGATGACGAAGGCGATGTGGTAGGGGGGGCAGGCGGCGGTGCCGAGGTATTTCATCTTCTCGATGAGCCACTTCTCCAGCTTCTCGGGGGTGAGCAGCGCCTTGGTCTCCTGGTAGAGCATGGTCTTGTTGGCGCTGCCGCCGCCTTTGGCCATGAACAGGAATTTGTAGTAATCCCCGTCGGTGGCCATGATGTCGATCTGGGCGGGCAGGTTGGTGCCGGTGTTTTTCTCCTTGTACATGTCGAGCGCCACGGTCTGGCTGTAGCGCAGGTTCTCCTCGGTGTAGGTCTTGTAGATTCCCTTGGAGAGATACTCCTCGTCCTTCACGCCGGTCCAGACCTGCTGCCCCTTCTTGGCGACGACGGTGGCGGTGCCGGTGTCCTGGCAGACGGGGAGCTCGAAATTGGCGGCGATCTCGGCGTTGCGCAGAAAGGCCATCGCCACCCCTTTATCGTTCTGGGAGGCATCGGGGTCGCTCAGGATCTTGGCGACCTGCTCGTTGTGGGCCGGGCGCAGCAGGAAGGAGACGTCCTTCATCGCCTGGTTGGCGAGGACGGTCAGCGCCTCGGGTTGGATTTTGAGCATCTCCTGGCCCTCGAACTGCACCGTGGCTGACGTACTGTTCGGAGCCGGGGATCTTGGTGTATTTGGTGAGTGTCCTTTGCCAGCGGGAAGGGGTCCTGGTACTTGAATTCCGGAGTGGCCATCGCTTCTCTCCTTTATGCATCGAAATGGGCGGCGCTGTGGGCGTCGCGGGTTCCAGGGCATACGGCTGGACATTATATAGGAGGTGTATACATTTGTCGATATTTATGAAAGGCTTCGGGGTGTTCCGCATTTTCTTCCGGCTCAGTCTGTGCTAAAGTCGACAGTCTGTTTCCTCCATCGATCCGGGATTTCCCCATGCAAAGACTGTTGAAGCTCATCCTCACCTCCCGCGTCTACGAAGCTGCCGTCGAGACGCCCCTCGAAGAGTCGGCCTGGCTGTCCCAGGCGTTCGGCAACCGGGTCCTGCTCAAGCGGGAGGATCTGCAGCCGGTCTTCTCCTTCAAGATTCGCGGCGCCTACAACTGCATCGCGCACCTGGCTGCCGAAGATCTGGCCCGCGGGGTGATCACCGCCAGCGCCGGCAACCATGCCCAGGGGGTGGCCTTTTCGGCCCGCAAGCTCGGCATCCGCGCGGTGATCGTCATGCCGGTGACCACGCCGCAGATCAAGGTCGCGGCGGTCAAGGCCTACGGCGCCGAGGTGGTGCTGCACGGCGACAACTACTCGGAGGCCGCCGACCACTGCGCCAGGCTGGTGGCCGCGTCGGGGCTGAACTTCATCCCCCCTTTCGACGACGAACTAGTGATCGCCGGCCAGGGGACGGTGGGGGACGAATTGCTGCGGCAGAGCGCCGGGAAGATCGATGCGGTCTTCCTCCCGGTCGGCGGCGGCGGCCTGATCGCCGGGGTCGGCGCCTACCTGAAGGCCCTCTGCCCGGAGATCAAGGTGATCGGCGTCGAACCGACCGACAGCGACGCCATGTCCCGTTCCCTGGCCGCCGGCCGGCGGGTGGCGCTCGACACGGTCGGCATCTTCGCCGATGGTGTGGCGGTGCGCGAGGTGGGGAAGCTGACCTTCGATCTCTGCCGGCGCTGTGTCGACGAGATCATCCTGGTCGACACCGACGAGCTGTGCGGCGCGATCAAGAACGTCTACCAGGCGACCCGCTCCATCGTCGAGCCGGCCGGGGCGCTGGCCGTGGCCGGGATGAAGAAGTACGTGCGGCGCAGCGGCTGCAGCGGGAAGACCCTGGTAGCGGTCAACAGCGGCGCCAACATGAACTTCGAGCGGCTGCGTTACGTCGCCGAACGCACCCAGATCGGGGAGAAGCAGGAGGCGCTGTTCGCCGTCACCATCCCCGAGGAGCCCGGAGCCCTGCGCCGTTTCTGCGCCGAGGTGCTCGGCGAGCGCAACATCACCGAATTCAACTACCGCCTCGCCGCCCGCGACCAGGCCCACATCTACGTCGGGCTGTCGGTGCGCAACGAAGAGGAGCGGCTGACCATCGCCCGCCACCTCACTGAGCAGGGGTTCGCCAACCTCGATCTGACCGACAACGAACTGGCCAAGACCCACGTCCGTTACATGGTCGGCGGCCGCTCCAGCCAGGTCGGCCGGGAGGTCCTCTACCGCTTCTGGTTCCCGGAGCGCCCCGGCGCCCTCTCCCGCTTTCTGGGCGCGATGGGCGCCGACTGGAACATCTCCCTCTTCCACTACCGGATGCAGGGGGGCGATTACGGCCGGGTGTTGATCGGCCTGGAAATCCCCCGCGGCGAAGAGGATCAATTCCGGGCCTTTCTCGGCGAGCTCGGCTACCGCTTTGTCGAGGAGACCGCCAATCCCGCATATCAGCTTTTTCTTTAAGCCGAGGCGAGTACCCAGTCCCGAGTCCCGAGTCCCGAGTCCAAGGCCTATTAACTTAAAATTCAAAACCTAAAATTCAAAACGGCCCCTCTCGCCCCTTGCCCCTCCCAACCCCGCCGTTTCCCTTCTAAAATAATTGACAGTAATAGTCAGGTATGTTATCCATTTACTGACTCTGCCGCCGGGGCAATGCCGCCGGCGGCGTAAATTACTGTTGCGGCCCCGCGCCGCCCAAGGAGTGAAGCGGTGATCCAGACCCTGCGTGAAGATTTCAAGGCGGTATTCGAGCGCGATCCGGCGGTTCGCAGCGTGTTCGAAATCATCTTCTGCTACCCCGGCTTCCACGCCATGCTCTTTTACCGGCTGGCGCACTGGTTCTGGGTCAACCAGTACTATTTCCTCGGCCGCCTCGTCTCCCACCTGGGACGCTTCTTCACCGGCATCGAGATTCACCCGGGGGCGAAGATCGGGCACGGCTTCTTCATCGATCACGGCATGGGCGTGGTGATCGGCGAGACTGCCGAGATCGGTGACAACTGCACCCTCTACCACGGCGTTACTCTCGGCGGCACCTCCTGGGCCAAGGAGAAGCGCCACCCGACCCTCGGCGACAACGTCGTCGTCGGCAGCGGCGCCAAGATCCTCGGTCCCTTTACCGTCGGCGACAACAGCAAGGTCGGTTCCAACTCGGTGGTGGTCAAGGAAGTCCCCCCCGATTCCACCGTGGTCGGGGTTCCCGGGCGGGTGGTCTTCACCGAAGGCCAGAAGCATGAGGTCCGGGCCGATCTCGAGCATGGCCGCCTGCCCGACCCCGAGGCCAAGGCGATCAGCTGTCTGTTCGACCAGATCCGCGCCCTCGAAAAACGCGTCCAGGAGCTCACCGACGAGCACGAAGAACTGAAGTCCCACCTCGCCGCCAGCGAAACCCCAGCGCAGCGGAAACGGGCCTGAGATGCGTCTCTCCACCAAGGCCCAGTACGCCGTGCGGGCGATGGTCAGCCTCAACCTCTACGCCAAGGGGGGGCCGGTCACCATCCGCGACATGGCCGCGCGGGAGGAGATCTCCCTGGCCTACCTCGAGCAGCTCTTCGTCAAGCTGCGCCGGGCCAAGATTGTGCGCAGCGTGCGCGGCCCTGGAGGCGGTTACGTCCTGGCGCGCCCCGC
The DNA here is from genome assembly GCA_963763205.1 of uncultured delta proteobacterium. Lineage (GTDB taxonomy): Bacteria > Desulfobacterota > Desulfuromonadia > Desulfuromonadales > DDH964 > DDH964. The sequence goes on from CAVXNQ010000012.1 coordinate 6,809, forward strand.
CGACGAGATCCGCGTCGACCAGATCATCGACAGCGTCGAGGAGACGCTGGTGCCGGTTTCCTGCATGGATCAGGACGGTCGCTGCGCCTGCACCGACCACTGCGTGACCCACAGCGTCTGGCAGGGGCTCGGGGACCGGATTCGTGGTTTCCTTTCCTCGATGACCCTCCACGATCTGACCCTGGAGGCCCGGGGCAAACTCTCCGGGTCATCCGGAGCTGCCGCCGATCAGTGATCCCGCTCCCGCCGGCTTTGCCGGCCGGATTATCTAGAATTTCCGGAGGAACGACGTGAAACACATCTACATGGACAACAACGCCACCACGGCGGTGCGCCCCGAAGTGCTCGATGCCATGCTCCCCTTCTACCGCGAGCAGTTCGGCAACCCATCCAGCGTGCATTGGGCGGGGCGGGCGGTGAGCGGCGCGGTGGAGAAAGCCCGCGAGCAGGTGGCGAAACTGATCAACTGCTCCCCGGCGGAAGTCGTCTTCATCTCCTGCGGCAGCGAAGGTGACAATATGGCGATCAAGGGGACAGCTGCCGCCCTGGCCGAAAAGGGCAAGCACATCATCACCACCACGGTGGAGCATCCGGCGGTCCTCGAGACCTGCCGCTTCCTGGAGAAGCAGGGCTATTCGGTCACCTACCTGCCGGTCGACCGCGACGGCATGCTCGATCTGCAGCAGCTCGAGGCGGCGATCACCGACCAGACCATCCTGATTTCGGTGATGTGGGCCAACAACGAGACCGGCAACATCTATCCCATCGAGGAGATCGGTGCCATCGCCAGGAAGCACAAGGTGCGCTTCCATACCGACGCGGTGCAGGCAGTGGGCAAGCTGGCAGTGGACGTGCAGCGGGCGGGTGTTGACCTGCTGGTACTCTCCGGGCACAAGATCGGCGCCCCCAAGGGAGTCGGCGCCATCTACATCCGCAAGGGGACGCGGATGCTGCCGCTGGTCCACGGCGGCCACCAGGAGCGCAGCCGCCGCGCCGGCACCCACAACGTGGCGGGGATCGTCGGCCTGGGTCTGGCCTGTGAGCTGGCCGGTAGCGAAATCGACAGCTACGCCGCCAGCGTCGGCGCCCTGCGCGACCGGCTGGAGGCTGGGATCAAGGCGGCGATTCCCGAGATCAAGCTCAACGGTCATCCCGACCCCGCGCGGCGCCTGGCCAACACCCTCAACGTCAGCTTTGCCTACATCGAGGGCGAGTCGCTGCTGCTCAACTTCGACATGAAGGGGATCGCCGCCAGCTCCGGTTCGGCCTGCACCTCGGGCTCCCTGGAGCCGTCCCACGTCATGGGCGCCATGTGCGTGGACGTGGTGCTGGCTCATTCCAGCACCCGCTTCAGCCTCGGCCGCGACAACACCGTGGAGGACGTCGACTACATTCTCGAGGTGCTGCCGCCGATCGTGCAGCGGCTGCGGGAGATGAGCCCCCTGTACAACCGCAAGGAACCGCTGACCTGCGAGGAGTGTAATATCGTCAGGAGGTGCTAGGTAGATGTTTTGGGTTTTGAGTTTTAGGTTTTAGGTTGACGGCTCAAAATCTCAGGACCCAGCGGCTGCTGAAGACCGAATCTTGAACACAAAACTCAAAACTACTCAAAACCCAAAACCCAAAACTCAAAACTCAAAACTCAAGACAGCCGGGAGGCGAATCATGTATAGCGAAAAAGTCATGGACCACTTCAGCAATCCCCGCAACGTCGGGGAGATCGAGGACGCCGACGGAGTGGGGGAGGTGGGGAACGCCTCCTGCGGCGACATCATGAAGATCTATCTCAAGGTCGAGAACGACGTCATCAAGGACGTCAAATTCAAGACCTTCGGCTGCGGTGCGGCGATCGCCACCTCTTCGATGGTGACCGAGATGGCCATCGGTAAGACCATAGACGAGGCGCTGGAGCTGACCAACGCCGCGGTGGCGGAGGCCCTTGACGGCCTGCCGGCGCAGAAGATGCATTGCTCCAACCTGGCCGCCGACGCCCTGCATGAGGCGATCAAGAACTATCGCGAAACCCACGGGCAGGGTTAACCTGCGGCTGCGCCTTCGGGCGAATGGCGGCGTCGCCTCGGCGCGCCCTTCCTCGACGTAGCTCCCGCTACGCCTGCGTCGATCGCCCCTCGGGCGCCTTGCCCTCCATCCCGAAAACGCAGCCGTAACAACGAACGAAACACACAGGGGCGGATTATATATCCGCCCCTGAACGGTTTTTTTATGGATGACAAGAAAAAACGCGTCGTCGTCGCCATGAGCGGCGGGGTCGACTCCTCGGTGACCGCGGCCCTGCTGGCTGAGCAGGGCCACGAGGTGATCGGCCTGACCATGCAGATCTGGGACTATTCGACCTTCACCGCCGACCACGGCGAGACCTTCGGCACCTGCTGCAGCCTCGACGACGTCTACGACGCGCGCCAGGTCGCCGCGGCGATCGACATCCCCTTCTACGTGGTCAACTTCGAAAAAGACTTCCAGCACCAGGTCATCGACCGCTTCTGCGACGACTACTTCGCCGGGCGCACCCCCAACCCCTGCGTCCTGTGCAACCAGCGCCTCAAGTTCGAGCTGCTGCTGCGCCGCGCCAGGGAGCTGGAAGCCGACTGGCTGGCGACCGGCCACTATGCCCGGATCGTCGAAAAGAACGGCCGCTACGCCCTGTGCAAGGGGCGTGACGCCGCCAAGGACCAGAGCTATTTCCTCTTCACCCTCGACCAGGCGCAGATGGCGATGGTCCGTTTCCCTCTCGGCGAACTGACCAAGGAGGAGGTGCGCGCCCATGCCGAACGCTTCGGCCTGCCGGTGGCGCAGAAGGCGGAGAGCCAGGACATCTGCTTCGTTCCTGATGGCGATTACGTGCGCTTTCTCGAAGAGGAGCGCGGCGCCGGGCAGCTGGACGGCGAGATCGTGCATGTCGAGAGCGGCAAGGTCCTCGGCCGCCACCTCGGCACCTACCGCTACACCATCGGCCAGCGCCGCGGGCTGGGGATCGCCTGGCCGCAGCCCCTGTTCGTGGTCGGCATCGACGCCGAGACGCGGCGGGTGCTGGTCGGCGAGCGGGAGCACCTGGCGGTCGGCCAACTCGAAGTCCACGAGGTGGTCTGGGGGGATGCCCCCCCGCCGCACCGCTCCGCGCCGCCTGCCGCATCCGCTACCGCCACCGGGAAGTTCCGGCCCTGATCGAACCGCTGCCCGGGAACCGCGCCCGGGTAACCTTCGATGCGCCCCAGCACGGGGTGACGCCCGGCCAGGCGGCGGTCTTCTACCGGGACGACGCGGTGCTGGGGGGCGGATGGATTACGTAGGGGCGATCCTTGTGATCGCCCGAAAGGCGGGCGAATACAAGATTCGCCCCTACGATTTCCCCTGTCGATTTAATTGATATGGATCCTTGCAAACACCGCTCCGTCGCCATCGCCACCCTCGGCTGCAAGACCAACCAGTTCGAGTCGGCGGCCCTGCAGCAGCGCCTGGAGCAGGCCGGCTACCGCATCGTCCCCTTCGAGGCCGGCGCCGACCTGGTGCTGGTCAATACCTGCACGGTGACCGCGGCCACCGACAGCCAGTCGCGCAACCTGGTGCGCCGCGCCCGGCGCCTCAACGACTCCTGCCGGGTGATTGTCACCGGCTGCTACGCCCAGGTCGATCCCGAGGCGCTGCGGGCGATCCCCGGGCGTCTCGCTGGTGCTCGGCAACGAAGAGAAGCGCTGCCTGGTAGAGCTGCTGGAAGGGGACGAAACCGGGATCTTGGTCTCCGACATCCGCAGCGCCGACTCCGCCCGGGTGCCGGAGCTCTCGACCTTCGCCGACCGCAGCCGCGCCTTCGTGCAGATCCAGAACGGCTGCGACGCCTTTTGCAGCTACTGCATCATCCCCTACGCCCGCGGCCGCAGCCGTTCGGTGCCCGCCGGCGAGGTTGTCCGCCAGGTCGGCGGCCTGGTCGCTGCCGGCTACCCGGAGATTGTTCTCACCGGCATTCACATCGGCGGCTACGGCCTCGACCTGCAACCGGCCTCCTCCCTGCTCGACCTGGTGCGACGTCTGACCCGCGAGAGCGGCGTGACCCGCCTGCGCCTCGGTTCGCTGGAACCGACGGAAATCTCCCCCGATCTGATCGAGGAACTGGCGGGAAACTCCGCCCTCTGCCCGCACCTGCACATCCCGTTGCAGGCCGGCAGCGACGGCGTCCTGGCGCGCATGAACCGCCACTACGATACCGCCTTCTTCCGCGACCTGCTGGCGCGGGTGGCAAAGGCCGTCCCCGACGTGGCCATTGGCCTCGACGTCATTGCCGGCTTCCCCGGGGAAAGCGATTGCGAGTTTGCCGCCACCTGCGAGCTGATCGGCGCCTTGCCGGTCAGTCACCTCCACGTCTTCCCTTTCAGCCGCCGTCCGGGGACCCCGGCCGCGACCATGCCCGGCCAGCTGCCGGTGGCGCTGATCAAGGAACGGGCGGCAGGTCTGCGCCGCCTCGGCGAACAGAAGCAGCAGCGATTCGCCGAGCGGTTCGTCGGGCGGGAGGTGGAAATCGTCGTCGAAGGGGGCGGTGCTGATGGGGAGCGCCGCGGGTTGACCCGGAACTACCTGGCAGTGAGGTTTGCCGCACCGGAAGGACTGGTCGGGCAGCTGGCACGGGTGCGGGTGACCGGTGCGGAACAGGGAGAGCTGCGGGGGGAACTGCTGGGAGCGCTTCAGTGAACGGCCCCGCCGCCACCCGGCGCTGGCAGCTGGGGGTTCCGCAGGGTGGCCAGGGGAAGCGCCTTGATCTCTTCCTGGCGGCGGCGATCCCCACCACCTCGCGCAAGGCGATCAAGCGGGCTCTCGACGGCGGCCAGGTCTTCATCGACGGTCGGGTCGAGCGCCGGGCCGGGCGGATCCTGGCCGGGGGCGAATCCCTGGTCCTGACCCTGCCTGCCGTTCCGGACGAGACGCCGGTACCGACCCTTGCGGTGATCTACCGGGATGAGGTGCTGCTGGCCGTGGACAAGCCGCCGGGAATGCCGGCCCATCCCACCGGGGACGGCCGCGCCAACGCCCTCGACCGGGTCCGAGCCATGCTGGGACCGGGAGCGGCGCCGATCCTCCTCCACCGCCTCGATGCCGATACCAGCGGCGTGCTGCTCTTCGCCCTCGCCGCCGCGGCCAACCGCGTGCTGGCCTGCGACTTCGCCGAGCGGCGTCTGGCCAAGACCTACCTGGCCCTGGTCGTTGGGGAACCGCCGACACTCTTTGCCGTCGTCGATCGCCTGCGGCCCGGAGTGCGCGGGCGCACGGTGCGGGTCGCAAGCGGCGGCCAGGAAGCCAATACGGATTTCCGTACTCTCGGTCGCGGCCCGGGGTTCGCCCTGGTGGAAGCCCGCCCCCATACCGGACGTACCCACCAGATCCGGACCCATCTCGCCGACCGCGGGTTTCCCCTTTGCGGCGACCCCCTCTACGGCGGACCGCGGACCCTGATCCTCCCCGGCGGCGAGGTCCTGGTCGCCCCCCGTCATCTCCTCCACGCCCGCAGCCTGGCGTTCACCCACCCCCGCGAAAATCGCCCCCTGCAGATCACCGCTCCCCTCCCGGAAGACTTCCAGCCATTTCTCAAAAACATCATTGAACCTATCAAAATATAAAAGAAAAAACCCAGCTTCAAAAGGGACCAAGCCAAATTTCTCTGAGTTCATTACGGCATTAGCCGTTCATTGCCTTCACCCGCGTAAACGAAGGGAAGGACAAACGGTGGGGACCAACTTCAAAACCGGTTTCTCGCAGATCAAATCGGATCAAGGTGGATAAAAATCAAATCGGGCATTTGGGCGGGAAATCCTGAGTCCGCGGCGTGAATGATCGAGGGGCCCGGTCAGCAACTTAACCTAAAAACAGCAGGTCATCACCGCAAAGGCGCAAAGGTCGCAAAGAAGGTCAAGCATTGATTCACTCGCAAAAACTCATGGGATGGATAAGCAAAAATTCTGTACTCCAAGGCCTGGTGGTTATTCACGGGTGAAGGCCTACATCAGGTAGGTCGAGGTCCTGAAAAAACGACGTAACGCCGTAGGGCGGACTTTTTGCGACGCCATCAAATATTCAAGGGGATGAAGACCTTTCCCATTTGGAGAAAGTCTTTATCCGTTTGATTTACTTGGCGTTCTTTGTGCCTTTGCGGTGCATACGCTGTTTCCAGGATGCAAAATCAAAATTGTCCTTGGGCCTTTGCCTTCCCCCGTTCCATGTCGACCGCGGCGAGCAGTCCCAGGCCGATCAGGAAGAAGACGGAAAGGGCGAGGATGGAGAGGCGGGTCGATCCGGTGAGATCGGCGATGGCGGCAAAGACCAGGGGGCCGAGAATGGCGGCGAACTTGCCGCTGATCGCGTAGAAACCAAAGAATTCCGCATTCTTCCCCGGCGGGATGAGGGCCGCGAAGAGGGAGCGGGAGATCGCCTGGCTGCCGCCGAGGATCAGCGCCACCACCAGGCCGAGGATCCAGAACTCCCAGCCCTGCTGCATGCGATAGGCGTAGCCCGTGACTCCCAGAAAGAGGACCAAGGTGAGCATGACGCTGCGCTTGGCTCCCCACCGTTCCGCCAGGCGACCGAACACCAGGGAGCCGGGCATGGCGACGAACTGGATCATCAGGAAAGTGCCGAGAATGGTGGACCGGGAAAGGGCGAGCTCCTCGCGGCCGAAGATGGCCGAAACGGCGATCACCGTCTGGATGCCGTCGTTGTAGAAGAGAAAGGCGAGCAGAAAGAGCGCCAGGTCCCGGAAATGACGGATTTCGCCCAGGGTGTGCAGATAGCCGCGGAACCCTCGTACCAGCGGCGCGGGATTGCGCGGGCAGGCTTCCTCGCGCACCCAGGCGAAGGTCGGCAGGGCGAAGCCGGCCCACCAGACCCCGGTAAGCAGGAAACCGGCACGGGAGGCGGCACCGGGGCCGGAAAAACCGAGGCGACCGGCAAACTGGATCATCAGGAAGACGGCGAGGAGGACCAGGCCGCCGCCGATATAGCCGAGGGCGTAGCCGCGGGCGGAAAGCCGATCCAGCTCGGGTCCGCTGGCCAGGGCGGGAAGGAAGGCGTTGTAGAAGATGTTGCCGGCGGCAAAGCCGATGTTGGCGATGACGAACAGGGCCCCGACCAGCAGGTAATCGCCGGCGCCGGTGAGGGCCAGGAGCATGGTGGCGACGCTGCCGAGAAGGCAGAAGGCGATCAGCAGTCGGCGGCGGACGCCGCGGCGGTCGGCGAGGGCGCCGAGACTCGGCGCGGCCAGGGCGACGATGAGCATCGACAGGGAGATGGCATAGCCCCACAGGGCGCTGGCGGGCATGACCCGGGCCCCCCAGGGAAGGGGGACCACGGCGCCGGTGGGAGGCACCAGGCTGGCGAAATAGACCGGCAGCACCGCCGCCAGGATGACGGTGGCGAAGGCCGAGTTGGCCCAGTCATAGAGGCACCAGCCCAGGCGGGCCCGGCGGTTATCGGCCGTAACCATGGCCGGCAGGCTTCACGGGCAGGCCTGGCGTCGACGGCACGGACAGGAGCGTGTTGAGCAGCCCGATATTGGCCCCGGAAACGACCTGGCCGTTCACGAAGTACATGGGCGTCGAACCGATGCCCAACTTGTCCCCGATCGCCTTCTGCTCGGCGGCCCGGCCGTTGTCCTTGAAAGGGGGGAGGGGGCCTTGATCGTATTTGCCGGCCATCACCTCCTCGTAGGTCTTGGCCGGGTCGGCGGAGGAAAGGATGAAGCGGGCTTTCTCCGCCGCATGGGGATGATTCGACAGCGGGAAGAGGAAGATGTAGCGGGTCACGTCGCTGCGTTTGGCGAAGTAGGCCGCCCCGCGCCGGCAGTAGGGACATTCCGGATCGGTGAATTCGATGACGGTATTTTTGCCCGAGCCGATCTTGATCGCCTTGTCCAGCGGCAGGTCGGCCAGCTTCTCCTGCATCCTCTGGTTGAGGGACGCCTTGGTCAGGCTGGTGCCCGTCTTGTCATAAAGCTCCCCGACAAAGATGTATCCCTGCTCGGGGAAATAGTAGAGCAGCCCGCGATGGGTCATGACTTCGTAAAGGTTCGGAATCGGCGTCGGGTGGATTTCGGTGACGTCCTTGCCCACTTCGGGGAAGTCCCTGTTCAAGGCCGCCTGGACGGAATTTTCCGGGGACGTGGCCGGAGCAGCGGAGTCGGTCGCCAGGGCCGGCAGGGCGGCGAGGAGGAAAAGCAGGGCGGCGAGCAGGTGGATCAGGGGACGGAACATGGAATCAACTCCCTTGGTTGGGGGGGACGGGGTCGGTCGAGCGCAACCACTGGCGGTAACCACAGTCTTCGGGCAGCCAGCAGACCGTAGCGACAACCTCCGGGGTCAGCTGGATGCAGCCTTCCCCGACGTCGAAGCGTTTGTGATAGACCCGGCAGCGCCGGGAAACGATATCGAGATAACGGCAGGCGATGCTGGTGGGGCGGATGGTCCCGTCCTCTTCGATCCATTTTTCGAAGCAGCACTCGCCGCAGCGGCGGCAAAGGTCTTCCCAGTTCGTCATGGGCGGCTCAGGACCAGGCCCTCGCCGCGGCGCACGGCGCACTAGCCGCCGCGAGCAGACTGACCGGCAGGAGAGGGGGGCAAACGCGGCGGTTCGGTACGGACACGGAATCCTCCCTGGGAGTGTGGAGCGCTGAAAGGTATAGCAGATTTTGCCAGGGAACGCCACGAAACATAGAGGCAAGGCGCTGCCCGCGGATCAGGTCTGAGCACTTCGGATGAAAATCCGATCAGGTCCTGGGCCCTGGTTAAATCAGATTTTAATCGGACTTTATCCAAGGATTTCCAATGGGTTTGGCCTCTCTTTGCGTCCTTTGCGCCTTTGCGGTGAAACCAAGCCCTGGCCCTTACTCACCGCCCCTTCGTGCCGCACTCTCAAGACCCAAAGATCGCAAGGGAAGTCAGGATTCAAACCAAAAGTGATGAAATCGCAAAAAGTCATTTTCTCACCGCAGAGATCGCAGAGGAAACCTTCTAAGATCAAAAGCTTTTCTCTGCAAACTCGGCGTCCTCTGCGGTAAATTTGTTTTTCAAAAGGGGGGAACCGATTTGCGGTTTGGGCTGGCTCTTCATTGGTTCAGGTCATGGTGCCGGGTTTCTCCGGCGCCTCACCCGGTCCGGCCGCCAGTTCCGGAACCCGTTCGGCCAGAATCATGACCAGCCGGTAGGTGATCCCCCAGAGGATGTCGCGGCCGGGGAGGGGGAGCCGGATCGCCGGACGGAGCAGCTCCGCCCCGCGGAAGCGGACCGTGGCCATGGTGCGCTGGGCCGGGTCGAAGAGGGTGGCCAAGGGAACCCAGTAGGCTCCCTGTAATTCATGGTTGGGATAAAGAGGCAGGTCGGCAGCGACCAGGTAGACGAAACAGCTGACCACCACCGGCAGGTGGGCGCCGCCGATTTCTCCCAAACGGCCGAAAAGTCGGGCCGCCGTCAGATCGATACCCAGTTCCTCCCGGGTCTCCCGTTCCGCCGTCTGCCGCAGCCCGGCATCGGCGGGATCGAGCTTGCCGCCGGGAAACCCGAGATCGCCCGACCAGGGGTCGCCCGGGTGGCTGGCCCGTTCCACGAAGAGGACCTCGGGGCCGGCGGGCATCTCCCGCAGCAGCATGGCGACGGCCGAACGGGTCCGCCCGCATACCGGGGCCGGCGGCCGCGGGCAGGAGCGCAGGGAGCGTTCGATCTGGGCAAGTGGCGACATGGCAATTCGTTGTTGGATCGTCGGGCGATGCGGAACAATCTTTTTGAATCTACCCTTAAGAATAGCCCGAATCGATATGCCGGCCAAGGGGGTAGTTCCGCCTTGGTGCGGAAGGGGAGGGTGAGGGGCGTTTTGAGTTTTGAGTTTTGAGTTGTACTCGCCATTCGTCATTTGTCATTCGTCATTTGTCATTTGTCATTTGTCATTTGTCATTTGTCATTTGTCATTTGTCATTCGTCATTCGCTACTCGCTACTCGCTACAAGCCACACTCCGGCCGGCCCCCAGCCGGCTTCAACGCCGATATTCCCCATTTGCGGAATCGGCTCCCCGGATGGGGAAGGGCCAAATTAGAGACCGACGAAGAATCAATGACTTGCGATTTGGAACGGGGCTTGCTCTGAGGGAGACCATCCGCTGCACGCGCAGCAACCAACAACTTCTTTTTTCAAGGAGCACCGCCCGATGAAAAAGCTGTCCCTCCTCCTGCTGGGTCTGACCCTGGCCCTCACCCTGGCCGCCTGCGGCAAGCAGCCGGTCGAAGAGATCAACGCCACCAAGGCCGCCATCGATTCCGCCGTCTCCGAAGGTGCCGAGAAGTACACCGCCGACGACCTCAAGGCGGTCAATGACAAGCTGACGGCCGCCATGGACGAAATCAAGGTTCAGGATGGCAAACTGTTCAAGAATTACGATCAGGCCAAGCAGTTGCTGACCGCGGTCAAGACCGACGCCGTCGCCCTCCAGGAGAAGGTGACGACGGTCAAGGAAGAACTGCGCAACCAGGCCGTGACCGCCCTGGCCGACGCCAATGCCGCCGTGAACGAGGCCGCCTCGCTGCTGGAGATCGCCCCCCAGGGGAAAGGCTCCCAGGCCGACATCGCGATGATGAAAAGCGACCTGCAGGGCCTGCAGGGCGCCCTGGGTGAAGTCCAGCCGCTGATCGACAGCGGCGACTTCGCCGCCGCCGCCGATCGCGCCGCCTCGATCAAGGAGAAGGCCGCCGCCATTGCCCTTGACGTGCACACCGCCCAGGAAAAAATGGCCATGGCCATGGCCAAGAAGCCCCGCAAGAAGTAAGGAACCGGCCCGTTGCGCTTCTCTTCCCTCCTGAAAACGGGCCTGCTGGTCGCGGCATTTGCCGCTCTCGTCGGATGCAAGGAACCGCCGGTCCCGCCCGAGGTCCCACTGGTCATCAGCCAGGAACAGGACCTCTGGCGGGCCGGCGCATCCGTTTATGCCCCGGATGATTATGCCGCCTACCGGGCCGCCCTGGAGGCGGCCCGCAACACGCTCAACGCCGAACGTTCGCAGCTGGTCTGGTTCCGCGACTATGGGGCCGTCTCCCAGGCATTCCGGGCTGTGCTGGACCGGGGGGAGCGCCTGCGGGGAGAAATTGCGGCAGCTGCCGCCGCCGAGCGTACTGCAGCCGGCGAACGGCTCGAGCGTCTGCGCCGGCTCGTCCGGCTGCTCCGGGACCTGGCCGGGAATCTCAAGGACAGCCGGCTCTCCGGAAGGCGCCTGGCGCGCTCCGAGGTTGACCTGGACGCCGCCGCAGGGTTCCTGCAGGCCGACAAGCTGCGCGCCGTCACCCCCTGTCTCGATCGGGCGGAACGGGATATCCAGGAGCAGGTGCGCCAGATCCGCCCCCTGGTGACGCGTTTCGCCGACCCGGTGCAGCTGCAGAGCTGGCAGCGGATGGTTCACGAGACGCTGCTGGAGAGCCGGCAGCGGGGGCGGCTGGTGCTGGTGGTCAGCAAGCTCGAGAGGCAGCTGCTGGTCTACCGCAGCGGTCAGGAGCTGCGGCGCTTCCCGGTCGGTTTCGGCTTCAACATGCTCAGCGACAAGCTCTTTGCCGGCGACAAGGCGACCCCGGAAGGACATTACCGGGTGGCCGGCAAGAATCCCCACAGCCGCTACGATCGGGCGTTGCTGCTCGACTATCCCAACGCCGAGGACCGGAAGCGCTATCAGGAGGCGAAGCGCAGGGGACTGATCCCGCGTTCCGCCGGCGTCGGCAGCCTGATCGAGATTCACGGCGGCGGCCGCAAGGGGCTGACCAACGGTTGCATCGCCCTCGAAGACGGGGACATGGAACAGCTCTTCGACCTGGTCCCGCAGGGGACCGCGGTGACCATCGTCGGCAGTCTGCAGCAGGACAATCTCCTGGCGGTCGCCCTGCGGGGGCTGCAATGAAAACGCTCTTTGCCCTCGTCCGGGCCCGGGGCTTCGATCAGCGGGTGACGCACCCCCGATCCGCCCCCTCCCGCCATTGGTACCAGGGGCGGCGGCGCCTGCTGCCGATGCTCCTGGCTACCGCCCTGGCGCTGCTGCTGGTTCTGGAAATCTCCGGCTGGATGCTCGCCCGACGGGCCTCTCCCGCGCCAGCGGGGCCGGCCGCCAAGGAGGAACCGCTGCCGAGCCCGGGCCGGCTTGCCGCTGCTGCCGGGAACCTGCAGCGCCGGCTCGCCGCCCTCGCCCCCAAGGGGGTCTTCGTGGTCGTCGATACCGCCGGCAACCGCGTCTACCTGCGGCAGGGCAACCAGCTGCTGCGCGCCATGGTCGCCTCCTGCGGCAGCGGCAACGTTCTCGAAGACCCGGTCGGCGGTCGGACCTGGACCTTCGAGACCCCGCGTGGGGTCTTCTCGGTCCAGTCCAAGGTCAACAACCCGGTCTGGATCAAGCCCGACTGGGCCTACCTCGAAGAAGGCGAGGCGATCCCCCGCGACCAGAAGGAGCGAGCCCAGCCGGGCATGCTCGGCGATTACGCGGTCGGCATCGGCCATGGCTATTTTCTCCACGGAACACTCTATACGCGCCTGCTCGGCCGCAACGTCTCGCACGGCTGTGTCCGGCTTGGGGACGAGGACCTGAAGGCGTTGGTGAAGAGCGTCCCTCTCGGCACCCGGGTGATCATCTACTGATGCTGCAGCGACTCCTGTTTTGCCTGTTCTGCTTCTCCCTGGGTGCCGCCTTGCCTGCGGCTGCCGCGGCACCCGGCGAAGTTTTCCCCGCCGACTATCGCCTGCTGCGGCAGGAGCTGCACCTGGCCAAGGAGAACCAGATCTATTTCGTCTTTGACCTCCCCGCCCACCAGGTCAGTTTCCGCGCCAGCGGGCTGAGTGTCGCCGAACTGCCCCTGGCCGGCTGGCGGCTGTGGGGGCACCCGCGCGAGCCGCGCATCGATGTGCTGGTGGAAAAGGATACCCTGGCGGAACCCCAGCGGACGAAGATTCGCGTCGCACCTGCCGCCGAAACCCCGACCCTGACCGCCGGCGGCGATCTGCAGGCCCTGGAAATCGACGACATGCCGGTGCGCTACCAGCTGCTGTTCGATGATGGGACGGTGATCCGGGTGGCGCCTTGTGCCCGGGGAGTTTTCGGCCGGATTATCGACGGCTGGCGCTGGGCCGCCTGGTGCCTGAGCCGGCCGCTGATTTCCGACTGGAAATTTTTTCGCGGAAAGCCCTATACTGAGCTCGTTCTGGTCCTGCAGCCACGCGACGCCCAGCTCCTGTACTGGTCCTTCACCGCCGGCGGACGAAGCCTGATCCGCTGGCCGCTGCGCTGAATCCTGCACGCCCTTGCCCCCGGTGAGGCCGAAACTTGATGGCGTCGCAAAAACTCACCAACTGCCGCGTTGCTGCCTTTGCTCTCGCTGCTTCGACGTACCTAAGTACGCCTCATTGCTCGACAATGGCGCGCCTTGCATTTGGCGCTTTTTGCTTAGCCATCCCATATTTTGATTTCTTGCGAAAGCATTAAACTTGGAATCCAAATCGAACCGGAAGCGGCTCCGGTTATTCCCCCGGGTGACCCTGCGCACGCGGCTGATGGGGCTCATGCTGCTGACCAGCCTGTGCCTGATCAGCGTCCTGGTCTTCTTCTACTACCAGAGCGAAAAAGCCCTCTATAACGAGTTCCAGCGCCAGACCACCCAGCTCTCCAAGGCGATCCAGGTCGGGCTGCGCGGCGGCGGCGCCGCCAACCTCTCCGACCCTGCCCAGCTGCAGGCCTACCTGTCCAGCCTCAATACCAGGGGCGTGCGGGAGATCTCGGTGATCAGCAGTGCCGACCGGATTCTCGCCAGCACCAATCGCGACAGCGTCGGCAAATGGATCACCGACCGCCGCAAGGAGCTGATCTTCAAGGCTGAACTCGGCCAGCCGGTGACCGGCGAAGGGGCGGTCTACAACGTCATCGTCCCGGTGGTCAGCGACGGCCAGACGATGGCCTACATCCACCTGGCGCTGAATACCGACGACTTTTCGGTGTTCCTGCGCGCCAGCGCCATCCGCCGCATCGGCGCGGCCCTGATCATCCTCGCCCTCGGTACCGTGGTCGCCTTTTTCCTGGCCGGGCACTATACCCGGCCGATCCAGCAGGTGGTGGCAGCGGCGCGCGAGGTGGCGGCGGGCAATCTCGATCCCCAGCTCCCCCTTGCCCGGCGCGACGAAATCGGCACCCTGGCGCGCAGTTTCAACGACATGTTGCTGCGGTTGCGGGCGGACCGGCAGCTCGGGGAGCGGCTGCGGGCGGCGGAACACCAGGCGAGTCTCGGCCAGGTGGCCCGGAACATCGCCCACGAGATCCGTAACCCGCTCAACTTCATCAGCCTCTCCATCGACCACATGCGCGACGCCTACTGCCCCGCGGAACCGCAGCGGGCCGAACCCTACCTGCGGCTGGTCGGCAACATCAAGGGGGAAATCCAGCGCATCAGCCGTTTTGTCGAGAACTACCTCGAATACGGCCGATCCTTCGAGCTGCGGCGCCGGGAACTCGCCCCGGCCCAGCTCCTCGACGAACTGCTCGACCTGGTCGCGGCCCGCGCCGGGCAGCAGTCGATCCGGCTGGTGCGCAGTTATGGCGCCCTGCCGGCGATCGAGGCTGATCCGGACTTTCTGCGCACCTGCCTGCTCAACGTCATCGCCAATGCCTGCGAGGCGATGCCGGGCGGCGGGACCCTGGAGGTTACAGGGGCGGTCGGGGCGGGGGAACTGCTGCTGGCATTCCGGGACAGCGGCTGCGGGGTCGCAGCTGCCGAGCTGGAGCGGATTTTCGAGCCGTTTTTCACCACCAAGGAGAAGGGACTGGGGCTCGGGCTCGCCCTGACCCGCCGGCTGATCGAGGAACATGGCGGCACGATTGCGTTCGCCAGCCGTCCCGGTGTCGGCAGCACGGTATCCATTCGCCTGCCGGTGAAGGAGCATGGGCATGAAGCCATCGATTCTGGTCGTCGATGACGAACCGCTGCAGCGGGAGATTCTCGAAACCATCCTCGGCGAGGCCGGCTACGAGGTTCTGACCGCCGCCTCCGGTGCCGAGGCGCTGCAGCGCATCCGCGCCCTGCGCCCCGCCGTGGTTCTCTCCGACCTGCGCATGGCCGGCATGGACGGGATGGAACTGCTCGACGCCCTGACCCGGTTCGATCCGCCGCCGACGATGATCATGGTCACCGCCCATGGGACCATCTCCTCGGCGGTCGATGCGGTCAAGCGCGGCGCCTTCGATTACCTGACCAAGCCCCTCGACAAGGAGCAGCTGCTGCTGGCGGTGCGCAAGGCCGCCGAACGCAGCGCCATCCTCAGGGAAAACCTGCAACTGCGCCAGCAGCTCTACGACCGCTTCCGCATGGAGGGGATCATCGGCCGCTCGCCGCGTATGCACGAGGTGGTCAATCTCCTCAAGCGAGTCTCGGGATCGCCGGCCACGGTCATGCTGCGCGGCGAGAGCGGGACCGGCAAGGAACTGGTGGCGCGGGCCATCCACTACAACAGTCCCCGGCGCAGCCGTCCCTTCACCGCGTTGAACTGCGCGGCGATTCCCGAAAACCTCTTCGAAAGCGAACTTTTCGGTTACGAGCCCGGGGCCTTTACCGGGGCGAACGGCCGCCGCGAGGGGCTGATCGAGGTGGCCAACGGCGGCACCCTGTTTCTGGACGAGATCGGCGATCTCCCCCTGACCATGCAGTCCAAGCTGCTGCGGGTCCTGCAGGACCGGGAGATCCGGCGGGTCGGCGGCAAGGAGCAGATCAAGGTCGACGTGCGCATCATCTCGGCCACCAACAAAGACCTCGAACAGGCGGTTGAACAGAAGACTTTTCGCGAGGACCTCTACTACCGGCTCAACGTCATCTTCATCGAACTCCCCCCGCTGCGCGAGCGGCTGGAGGACATCCCGCCGCTGATCGAACATTTCCTGGGCAAGTACAATACCGAATTCGGGAGGCGGATTCGCGAGGTCCGCCCCGAGGCCCTGCGCGCCCTGCAGGAATACTGCTGGCCGGGGAACGTCCGCCAGCTCGAAGCCGTCATCGAGCGGGCCGTGCTGCTCAACGACAGCGGGGTGCTGACCCAGGAGGACATCCGCGGGCTGCTCGTCTCCCGGCGCAGCGAGCGCCATGTCTGGGCCGAACTGCCGGCGGAGGGGCTCGACCTGGAGGAGCTGGAGAAGGAGCTGCTGCGCAAGGCCCTCAACCGCAGCGGCGGTGTCGCCACCCGGGCGGCGCGCCTGTTGCATATGAACTACAAGCAGTTTCTCTATCGGGCGGAAAAATACGGCATCAAGACTCTGCTCGAAGCCGGGGGGAAAGGTTGAAACGGGAGGTTGCAATTAATTCTAGGTGGGCGCCGGATAGCCGTGTTAGATTTGGCGAATTAACGCGCTTTGTTACGAGCCGATTCACCTGAGTGGGAGGGGGATCATTCCCAACTGGAGGTGCAACCAAGGATGAAACGCATGCAGAATTTGAAGAAGCTGGTCCGGATCGCTCTGCTGGCCATCGTCGCTGCCGGGACCGTGGCCGCCGTGCCCCTTCCCGCCCGGGCGGAAACCTTCCGGATCGCCATCATGCAGGCCGAGAAGGGGGCCGCCGACCGGTTCGCGCCCCTGGCCCAGTACCTCGACAAACGGGGCATCCAGGTCCAACTGGTGCCGACCAGGAGTTACACCGATGCCGCCCTGATGTTCGCCGAAGGGAAGGCCGACGGCATGTTCAGCGGTTCCGGAGTCGCCGCCACGATGATCATCAAGGGGCTGGCCTATCCCGTGGTGCGGCCGGTGGACCGGCAGGGGATCAGCACCTATTGGGCGGTCGTCGTTGCCCCCAAGGGCGCCCCGGCTTTCGTCCCGGAGGCGTCCTATTTCAAGGGGAAGCGGGTGGTCTTCTGTGCCCTGGCCTCGGCGGGCGAGTTCTTTATCCGTTCGATTCCCGGCGCCCTTGAGGCCGCCCGAGAGGTCACCATTGCCCCGTCCCATGGGGCGGCGATCGAGGCCGTCGCCAAGGGGCAGGCGGATCTCGGCATCGTCAAGAACCGGGTCTGGGACAACCTCAAGGGACGCTACCCCGGACTCGTCGAGCTCGGCAGCGATGCGGGGCAGAACCCCAACAATACCCTGATCATCTCCAAAAAGACCGATCCGGCTGTCGTCAAACGGCTGACCGGGATCCTGCTCGGCCTGCAGGGCGACGCGAGCGAGGAGGCCCAGGCGGCCCGTAATGGCCTCGACATCCTCGGCTATATCATCACCTCCAGCAACGACTTCCAGCACACCCTCGGTCTGCTGCACAGTGCCGGGGTCGACGAGAACTTCGATTTCCATTTCTGATCCGGGTCTGTTTTTCCCGCGACAAACAGCAAGGGCGAAGCCTGAGAAGGTTTCGCCCTTGCTGTTAATGGGAGGCGGTTCAGGGCGGAGCGGAAGGGGACTGCCCTCGCGGCTCAGTTGCCCAAGATTTTCTTCAGGGCCTTTTCGGCATCGACCGCGCCCGGCCCGAGTTTCTCGTCCAGTTTGCGCTGCAGTTTGCCGCTATTCCTGCCGAGCTGTTCTTTCAAGGCCGCGTCGATACCCCGGCGGGTGGCCTCTTTCTGCAATTGGTCAGCCAGGGCGGCCATTACGATCCGGCCCAGCTGTTTCGGCGTGACCCCCTTTTGTCCGCCGAGATCGGTCATGGTCAGCGGCGGAAGCTTCCCCGTATAGGTCTTGCCCCCCACCGCCGTCAGGTCGATGTCCGCCCCGGCATCGGCTATGGTCAGCTTTTTCACCAGGAGTCGGGGCTGGGCGGCCGTCCCTGATTCGCTGCCGGAACCGGCGGCGACGCCTTGGCGGAAGACGGTCAGATTGGTCCGGCCAACGGCGTTGACCTCGAAGTGCAGTTGCGGTGCGACGATGCGGATCTCATCCACGGTCGGCTGCGATCCGGTCAGGCTGGCGGGATCGAGTTTCAAGGTAACCTCCCCGAGGCGGAACAGGGTCTTGCCGTTGAATCCCGGCGGGTTGGCTACGTTCAACTCGCGAATGGTGCCGGTCGCCTGCCCCAGATCGATGTGGACGCTGGCCACCTTCACCGCCGTTCCCGCCGCCTCGGAACCGTACTCCTCGATAGCCTTCTTGACCAGGGAATCGAGGTTGCCGGCCAGGAAAAAGACTCCGCCCGCTACGATCAGGATCAGGACGACGACAAAAATAGCTATTTTTTTGCCGATTTTCATGGTTGTTCGGTCGCTCCTTGATGGGTTGCCAGCGGATTGGTTCTGCCATTAGCCTAACCCCAACCCCGCTCCTTGGCAAATCGTGCCATCGGGCAGAAGCGGGGGGCGGCCTTGCTCCTTACGCCCCGGGATCAGAGACCGGAAGATGATGGGCCGATCTGCTGGAGGACCCGGAAGGGATCGGTGGCATAGCTGACGAACAGGGTCCGGTCGCGGAAGGCCAGCAGGGTCTCGAGGCGCTGCCGGTTGACGGGGTGGGTGACCAGCGGCAGAGCCTCAGCGGCCTCGACCCAGGCGACCTCGGGACTTTCCTCGCTGGGTGTCGGTTTGCCGCCGATGCCGGTGGCGAGGAAGGTCAGGATCAGGGCTGCCGGGGGCGTGAGCTTGGAATGGATGGCCGCCAGCGGACCGGGCTCGATTTCGATGCCGGTTTCTTCGTGAACCTCACGGCGCAGAGCATCCAGCAAACCCTCCCCCTCTTCCACCCTCCCCTGGGGGATTTCCCAGCCCCGCCGGCGGTGGCGGATCAGCAGCAGCGCTCCTCCGGCGTTGCGCACCAGGGCGCCGACCACGATGATGTGACGGGGATGTTGCATGGGTCCTCCGTTGCGGCGAAGGTCTCCCCGGGGCGTACGCGCCCGGCAGGGGTCACCCTCCCTGGGGGATATTGAGGGAAAGGAGCAGCCAATCTTCCTGGCCGGTATTGGCATAGGCGTGCTTTTCCCCCGGGGCGATGCGCACCATCTGGCCCGGACCGAGGTGGTGTCGCTCCTCTTCCGTCAGGACTTCCCCTCGCCCGGAAAGGACCAGGAACAAATGGCCGTATTGGTCGCGGTGGGGTTGGAAACTGCCTCCAGGAACCACCCGGGTGAGGGTCATGGCGACCGGCCGATCCAACAGTTGCCGCGCCGTGACGCCCCTTGTCAGGTCGGGGCGAACAGGACGACTCTCCAGGGTTGCGGTATCCACGAATTCTGCCACTGCTGCTCTCCTCCGGCGTCTTTCAGTGGGAAAAGATCGCCTTGAAGAACCCCTGCATCGCCAGCCAAGACTCCTTGTCCGCCTGTTCATTGTAGGCCAGGGGGAGGTTGAATTTTTTGCCGTAGGCGTCGGCATCGGGGTTGGTGAAGCTGTGTTTGGCACCGGGGTAGTTGATGATCTTGTAGTTGGCGCCGGCCGCATCCATCTCCTTCTGGAAAGCGGCGAGTTGCGCCGGCGGATTGAAGGGGTCATCGGCGCCGTTGAGGACCAGGATCCTGGCCTTGACCTTGCCCGGTTGGGCCGGGGCCCCGGTGCCGATACTGCCGTGGAAACTGACAACGCCGTCGAGGTCGACGCCGGCGCGGGCCATGGCCAGCACGATTCCGCCCCCAAAGCAGTAGCCGATGGCGGCAATTTGATCGGGATCGACGGACGGTTGTTTTTTCAGCAGTTCGAGCCCGGCGAGAAAACGTTTTTTGGCGAGGGGCAGATTCTTGCTGACGGCGCTGGAAAACTTGCCGGCCGTATCGGGATGCATGGCGGTTTTGCCGCCGCCGTACATGTCGACAGCCAGCGCGGTATAGCCGAGCCCAGCGAGCATGTCGGCCCGTTTGCGGGCATAGGCGTTAAGCCCCCACCATTCATGGACGACCAGGATGCCCGGGCGTTTGCCGGTCACGGCGGGATCGGTGGCGAGGTAGCCCTTAAGCGTGGTCCCGTCACCGGCGGAATAGTCGATTTCCCGTCCCTGGACCGCCGCGTCGGTAGTCCCGGCCAGGGCCATCAGCAGGACGAAACAGAGAGACATGCGCAGCATGGGGAGTTCTCCTTTCACAGGAAGTTGGGGATTGCACAGCGCTCCCCTCCACCCGCGAGACGGGAGGAGGGCGGCACCACCGCACCGATGACCCATTATAGGCCGATCCCGGCAACTTTTCATGTCGCCCGCAGCGCCAAAGGCAAAGGGGCGGACGGCATTGGCCGTCCGCCCCTTTGCATGGGGAGTGTTGTCGGCGGTCAGTGGCGGAGCGTCACCACCGTCCCCATAAGGGCGACGTTGGAAATCATGCTCCCGGCGATACATTTGTAGTTATCCGGGCTCTCGTACTTCTGGTTCTTGGTGATCGTGTAGATGTCGACCACCGCGTTGCCGCCTTCCCGTTCGGCCCGTTTCTGCAGGGCGATCAGGCCCGACAGGAACGCCGTGTCGCAGGCCTCCTGGGCCGACTTGCCGAATTTGCTGCTGCGCTGGTTGGTCTTGAACTCCCTGAACTTCTTGGCGATTCCTGGATGGGATTGGCCCTTCATGAAGACCTGGATGTTCGGCAGCAGCTTCTCCTGGCCGAGGGGGCTCTTGATCGCCGCCGCGGCGGGGAATTCATGCCATTCGTCGGCGGCGTGCAGAGACGGGGCGCAGAAGAGCAGGGCGGCCGCAAGGGCCAGGGCCAGAGTGGTGATCCTTTGCACGGGAGATCTCCTTTCCGAGGCAGGATGAACAGGTGGAATGCGACCGGCCGGTCACGAGGGACGGTCTCCGCGGGAGCCGGTCGTTAATAGTTAGTTTCCGTCCGGAAACTGCCTAATGGCCATCCGGAATTTCCGGATGGCTAATAGTTAAATACCCTTCGCGAAAATTTCAAGGGGGGTGGACCGTCGCCAGTCAATCGGAGACCTTGCCGCGCAGCGCCTTGATCCGGCTGCGGCGAGTTTTCCCGGTCAGCCGCTTTTCCCGGGCGGCCTTGGAGGGGCGGGTCGGGCGGCGCTTCGCAGGGGTGACGGCGACGCTGCGGATCAGCTCCCGGAGGCGCTCCAAGGCATCCTCGCGGTTGCGCTCCTGGGTACGGAACCGCTGCGCCTTGAGAATGATGACCCCTTCCGCGGTGAGGCGCCGGTCATGCAGCTGCAGCAGCCGCTCCTTGTAGAAATCCGGCAGGGAGGAAGCGCGGATATCGAAACGCAGATGGATGGCGGTCGCCACCTTGTTGACGTTCTGGCCGCCGGCCCCCTGGGCGGGAACGGCGTGCATTTCGATCTCGGCCAGCGGGATGGCGACCTGGGCGGAAATGTGCAGCATTCGGATTAGGCTCCGGTACCGTTCAGCGAAAGAAGGGACGGGTCACGGTTGATCCGGGTCGGCTTGGGTGCCTGCGGTTTCCTGGGCGAGCAGCTCCAGGATGCGCGGGGTGCAGCGCTTGCCGCCGCAGGGTCCGCTGCCGGCCCCGGTCGCCTGCTGCAGTTCGTGCAGGCTCCGCTTGCCGTCCCGGATCAGGGCGAGAAAGGTCCGTCGCCGGATGCCTTTGCAGAGACAGACCGCCTTGAGCCCCTCGATGATTTCCTGCTCGTTCATTCGGTACCTTCCTGAAACGCTGAGCCGACCAATTCCTGTCCCAGTGTCTTCATCCAGCAGGAGAATCAAGGGCCTCGGCAAGCCCTGGCTCCAGGTCGGCCAACGAAGCGAGGGTCAGGGTCGGCTCGAATTCCCAGGGGTCGAAAATGTGGCCCGGCTGGCGCCGGACCCAGGCCGCCCGCATCCCGGCGGAGAGGGCGCCGATGACGTCGAAGGGGTTGCCGGAAATCATCCAGGCCGCGGCCCCGGTCGCGCCGGCCCGGCGCAGGAAATGGGCGTAGACAGCCGGATTCGGCTTGAAGCTGGAGATCTCGCCGGTGCTGACCACGTCCGCGAAGTAGCCGGCGATGCCGGCATTTTCCAGCAGGGCGGCGACATCGGCGGCCTTGCCGTTGGAAAAGGCGAAGAGCCGGTGGCCGGCCCGGGCCAGGGCGGGAAGGGCGTTGCCGACGTCGGCAAAGGCCGGCAGCTTGCGATAACCGGCCAGCAGCTCCTCGCGGTCGGAAGCCGCGATCGCCATCGCCGAGAGTGGCACAGGTCCAGTCGAGAGCCTGGCGGGTACAGACGGAGAAATCCTGGTAGTTCTGCATCAGGCCCGCGGCGAAAGGAATATTCGAGCTGCTTGTTGCGCCAGGCGGCGGAGAACTCTGCGGCGCCGGCCGCCGACCAGGCGGCGCAGGGCGTCGACCACCCCGGCGGTGTCGATCAGGGTTCCGTAGACATCGAAGGCGAGCGTTGCTGGCATGGCTGTCCCTCCGGTTCGGGGCATGGGCCGGCAAGCGGCGCCGCGATGTCAGACGCGGCGGTGACGAATGCCCGGCGCCGGGCGGTCCAGCCGTCAATCGATGATCGTCACGCTGTTGATGACCACCGGCTCCAACGGGACGTCCTGGTGGCCGGCCTGGCTGCCGGTGGCGACCTGCTCGATGGTATAGACCACGTCCATGCCGTCGACGACCTTGCCGAAAACGGCATAGCCGTAGAGTTCGGGGCGGGAGCCGCCGTGATCGAGGGACTTGTTGTCGGCGGTGTTGATGAAGAACTGGGCGGTGGCGCTGTCGACCTCGGCGGTGCGCGCCATGGCGATGGTCCCGGCCTTGTTCTTCAGGCCGTTGCCCGCCTCGTTTTTGATCGGCTCCCCGGTCGGGCGTTCCGCCATTTCCGGGGTCATCCCCCCGCCCTGGATCATGAAGCCCTTGATGACGCGGTGAAAGATGGTGCCGTCATAATGGCCGGCCTTGGCGTAGGCGACGAAATTGGCGACCGAAAGGGGCGCCTTGGCGGCATCGAGTTCCAGCAGGATCTCCCCCAGGGAGGTTTCCATCTGGACCAGTGGGTTGGCAGTGCTCATGGTTGGGCTCCTGAAGCGCAGGGAAAGAGGCGGCGCCGAGGCTTGTGCCGCCTCCGGAAGTATATGCCGTTTTCCAGAATGATTGTCAAGGGTTGTGAGGTCGATGCGGGCCTGCGCCCGCGCCCGTTGCGGCTTGCTTGCCCGGTTGCGGAAACGTCTCGCTGCTACTGCGGAGCAATCGTGAAAACGATCGTTACGCTGGCGCGGACGGTGACCTCGCCGGCGGTCAAGGGGGGAGCGGCGGCCTCGGCGGCCATGCGCACGATCCGGACCGGACCTTCCTCGACCGGCGGATCGAGCTGCAGGGAGAGGATCTCTCCCAGCTTCACTCCGGCGGCGCCAGCGGCGGCCTCCGCTTCGCTGCGGGCGTTGGCGGTGGCCTGGACGATCGCCTTGACGCGAGCGGGCCGGGTATCGGCGAGGCCGTAATTCAGGCCGTCGATGCTGTTCGCACCGGCCTCGATTCCGGCCTGGATCAGGGCCCCGACCCGGGCGAGCTTGGCGGTGGTCAGGTGCAGGCTGTTGCTCACGGTGTAGCCGGCAATGGCGGGCTGCCAGTCGGGCCCGGCATTGCGCGGGCGCGGCGTCCACTGCGGGCGGATCTCGAAATGCCCGGTCCGGTACTCCCCGGACTCGAGGCCGGCCTGGAGCAGGGCCTTTTCGACCGCGGCGAGGCGGCTGCTGTTGGCCTCCAGGGCGGCTTCGGCCGTGGGGGCGGTCGTCACCACGGCCATGTTGAACTGCGCCTGGTCGGCAGGCCGGGAGACCTGCGCCGAGCCGTGAACGGTCATTTGCGGCGGCTTCGCGCCCCACGCCGGGAAGGCGGAGATCAGTACCAGGGCCAGCAGGAACAGCAGACGGGGAACGGGGATCATGGGGCTCTCCTTTCGCGGTTCGGTGGCCCGGGTGTCTGGCGGCTTCCAGGGATGCGGGCCTGGCCCTGGCCGGCGTGCCGGGTTCAGGCCGGCGGGCAGAGGTGATCGAGGACCGCGGCCATCAGCCGGTTGACCCGGGGGAAATGGCCGGGTCCGGCGGCGCGCATCGCCGCCTCGCTCTGGATGTAGGGTCCGGGCACCAGTTCGTCCCGGCTGTTGACAATGATCGCGTCGAGGCTCTCGGGCGTGGTTTCGAGGTGAAACTGCAGGCCGATGACGTTGCGGCCGATCTGGAAGGCCTGGTTGCGGCAGGCGCCGCTGCTCGCCAGCAAGGTCGCCTCCGCCGGGAGATCGAAGGTCTCCCCGTGCCAGTGAAAGACCTCGGCGGCGGCGGGAAAGGAGAAGCAGCCGGGGCCGGCTTCCCGTCCCCGGATCGGCAGCCAGCCGATCTCCTGGTGCGGATTGGGAAAGATCCGCGCTCCGCGGGCACTGGCGATCAGCTGGGCGCCGAGGCAGATGCCGACCACCGCGACCCCCTGGTCGATCGCCGCGGCCAGAAAGCGTTTTTCGGCAGCCAGCCAGGGATAGCGATCTTCGTCATTGACGCTCATCGGCCCGCCCATGGCGATCACCAGATCGAGGTCGTCCACGGCCGGCAGGGTGGGATCGGCGAAAAACCGGGTGCGCGTCAGGCTGGCCCGGCGGCCGGCCAGCCAGCCGGCCATGCTGCCGATGTCTTCGAAGGGGACGTGCTGCAGGATATGAACCTTCATGGGCGCTCGATGGGTAAGAGGGAGGAGGAAGTTACCCGAGCGGCCGGCCCGGGCCGGCCGCTCGACAGGGGAACTGAGAAGTTCTCAGATCGAGACCGGGAGCCGTGCCTGCGGGGGCATGGGACTGGGCTTCCGGGTCGACGAATTCACCATCCTGCCATTCCCCCTCGAGGACTTCGCCGTCTTCGGCAGAAGTATAACGGCCGCTGCCGTTGAAGAGACCCTGGCGGAACTGGCCGATATAGCTGTCGCCGCTGGCATAGACCAGGACCCCGGTGCCGTCCCAGTAGCCGTCGCGGAATTCCCCCTCGTAGCGATCGCCGTTGGCGTAGATGGCCACGGCCTTGCCGCTGCAGAGGCCGTCGTGGAACTCGCCGAGGATGCGCGCGCCGTCTTCCTGGAGCAGCACGCCGGTGCCGTCGTAAAGTCCGTCCTTGAACTGCCCCTGGTAGGTCTCGCCGCCGGCACTGATGAAGGTCCCCTCGCCGTTGAAACGGCCGTCGGCGAATTCGCCCTGGTAGACGTCGCCATTGCTGAAGGCCATTTCCCCCGTCCCGCTCAGGCGGCCGTCCCGGAACTCTCCATCGTAGGTCCAGCGCGCCGAGACCATCCGCCCGTGGCCGTTGCGCCGCCCCTTATGGAACGTCCCCACGTAGGTCGAGCCGTCGGGCCAGCGCAACTCGCCCGCTCCTTCGAAAAGACAGGCGGCGAATTCTCCCCGGTAAACCGAGCCGTCGGGAAGAGAGGCGGTGCCGGAGCCGTTCGCCACTGGACAGGCCGCGGCGGCGATGGGCAAGGCGAACAGAAACAGGGCGATGACGAGGAAGGTACGGATAACGTTCACGGTGGGATCCTTTGGCGTTCGCCGGTTGTTCGGGCTCCTCGCGATGAGGATGCTTCAGGACATCTATTTTAACTCTTTCTCCGGCCGAATCCCAACCCCCTTTCGGGCGGCGTGAGCCCTTCCCGCAGGGCAGGTTCACGCCGGTGCCGGCGGGGATGACCGGGGGCCCGGGGACAGGTTAGAATCAAAAGGTAAGGAATCCGGAACAAGGAGGTGGCACCATGGTGCGATTCTACGATCCGATCGACAGCAGCGACCTCGAGCGGGTGACGGCGATCCTCAGCCGGGGAGGGATCGAATTCAGCCTGGGGGCGGAACCGGTGCAGGGCCTCGGCCCCCGACAAATCCGCGTTGCCGAAGAAGATCTCCCCCAGGCGGAAAGGCTGCTGCTGCAGACACGGCATTGAGGTGGCGGAATTTTTCCGGCAAGCTCCGGTTGCAGCGCTTCACCGGCTCCGGCAGGAGGCTCGCGGCAGGGGAAAAGCGAGACTTCGATCGGAGACTGGTTACCGCCGGGGAGATTTCCCGGTCTCGAAGCGGGGCGACCTGACCTTGATCAGTTTGGCGTAGCGGAGGCAGAAGAGCTTGCGGCCGCCGCCGAGAAAGGCGACGCGGACCTTGCCGTTCTGACTGTCGGCCTCGACGAACCCCGGCCCCCATTCCGGCCGGCCGAGACAGCGGACGCGTTCGCCTTCAAAAAAGTCCATCCCTTCCTCCTTTGGCATTCGGGAGAAATCCGGGTTGCGGGCTTTTTATTACCGCCCAGCAAGAAACCCATAAAAATCTCCAATGTCAATAGCCGGCAGGGAACTTTTCGACAGAATATCGAGCCCAATCCGCCTTGGGCTGAACCGGAGACACCTGAAGTGTTGGCTCCCCACGCTGGACGTAATTGGGACCGTTTTGGAGGATAGGTTCGTTGGAGGCGTCTGCTGCTGTCTGGAAAATGCTTGGAATTATTAAGACCCCGCCAATACTGTCCTAAATCCCTGCAATCCAGAAAAACCCCGCCAGGTAATCTGTGCGGGATTTGATGTTTCCACGTGGTGACTTTAAAAACAACGGGCCGGTCCCATAGGGAACTGGCCCGCAATCTTCCGTGGGGAAAGTCAATTTGGCCAACTCAATAATGATCCTCTGCCACTTCGAAATAGGCCTGGGGATGCTTGCAGACCGGGCAGATTTCAGGTGCGCCGGTCCCTTCGTGGATATGCCCGCAATTGCGGCACCTCCAGCGAACCGATTCCGGCCTTGAAAACAGGCTTCCGCTCTCCAGTTCGTCGAGCAGTTTCAGATACCGCTCCTTGTGGGCTCTTTCGATCTTGCCGATCGCTTCCAAGGTGAAAGCAATCTCCGGGAACCCTTCTTCCTGCGCTTCACGAGCCATGCGGGGATACATGTCCTCGCTCTCGCCCTGTTCGCCGGAAGCCGCCGCGCGCAGGTTTGCGGCGGTCGTGCCAATCCCGCCGAGGGCCTTAAGGTGAAGCTTGGCGTGCTCCTTTTCGTTGTCGGCCGTTTCCAGGAAAAAGGCGGCGATCGTTTCGTACCCCTCCTTTTTCGCCACCGCGGCGAAGTAGGTGTACTTGTTGCGGGCCTGCGATTCCCCGGCGAAAGCTTCCCGGAGGTTCTTTTCCGTTTTCGTACCCTTGAGCGTTCCGGACATTTTTTACTCCTTTGCTAAGGAAAAATCCCAGGATGATTGATGACGGATGTGGTTCAGCCGCGTTGTTTGATCCCCAGGGGCACAGTGCTTCTACGGGAAATGGAAAAAGCCCCGACTCGATAAAAAATCGAGGCTGCAAGATTGTTCGATAGGCAATTCAGAAACCCTCGGGGAGGTTTTGGCTCCGATCAGGCGAGGTCGAAGCGGTCGAGATTCATGACCTTGCTCCACGCCGCCACAAAGTCATGCACGAACTTCTCCTGGGAGTCCTCGCAAGCATAGACTTCCGCGACCGCCCGCAGCTGGGAGTTCGAACCGAAGATGAGGTCGACACGGGTGCCGGTCCACTTGAGTTCGCCCGTTGCGCGATCCCGACCCTCGAACACGTCGCCGGCTTCCGAGGTCGGCTTCCACGTGGTTCTCATGTCGAGCAGGTTCACGAAGAAGTCATTGGTGAGCGCCCCCGGCCGCTTGGTGAAGACGCCGTGCTGGGCCTGTCCGAAGTTGGCGTTCAGGACGCGCATGCCGCCGACCAGAACCGTCATCTCGGGAGCGGTCAGCGTCAGCAGTTGCGCCCGATCAACCAGCAGCTCCTCCGCCGATACGGCATATTTGGTCTTCTGATAGTTGCGGAACCCGTCTGCTTTCGGTTCGAGGACGGCGAAGGATTCGACGTCGGTCTGCTCCTGCGAGGCATCCGTACGCCCCGGCGCGAAGGGAACGGTGACCGCGTAGCCGGCATTCTTCGCCGCTTGTTCGACAGCTGCGCATCCGCCCAGGACAATCAGGTCGGCGAGCGAAACCTTCTTCCCGCCGGACTGCGCGCTGTTGAACTCCTTCTGGATGCCCTCGAGGGTCCGCAGCACGGTCTGCAATTGGGCCGGCTGGTTGACCGCCCAATCCTTCTGCGGGGCCAGGCGGATGCGCGCTCCGTTTGCCCCGCCGCGCTTGTCGGAGCCGCGGAAGGTGGAGGCCGATGCCCAGGCGGTCGAGACCAGTTGCGAAACGGACAGATCCGAAGCGAGGATCTTGCCCTTGAGGGCCGCGATGTCCTGCGCATCGATCAACGCGTGATCGACCGCGGGGACGGGGTCCTGCCAGATCAGCTCTTCCGTCGGGCACTTCCGGGCCGAGATAGCGCGAGCGGGGGCCCATGTCGCGGTGGGTCAGCTTGAACCAGGCGCGGGCGAAGGCATCGGCGAATTCCTCGGGGTTCTGCAGGTAGCGCCGCGCGATCGGCTCGTAGATCGGGTCGAAGCGCAGCGAGAGGTCCGCCGTGGTCATCATCGGCCGGTGCTTCTTCGACGGGTCGTGGGCGTCGACGATCATGTCCTCTTCGGCGACGTCCTTGGCCAGCCACTGATGCGCGCCGGCCGGGCTCTTGACCAGTTCCCACTCGTACTTGAACAGCGTCTTCAGATAGCCCATGTCCCACTGGGTCGGGTGCGGCTTCCAGGCGCCCTCGATGCCGCTGCCGATCGCATCGCCGCCCTTGCCGCTGCCGAAGCTGCTCTTCCAGCCGAGGCCCTGCTCCTCGATGGGGGCGGCTTCGGGCTCGGGACCGACCAGCGCCGGATCGCCCGCGCCGTGGCATTTGCCGAAGGTGTGCCCGCCGGCGACCAGGGCGACGGTCTCTTCGTCGTTCATCGCCATGCGCCCGAAGGTCTCGCGAACGTCGATGCCCGACGCGACCGGGTCCGGCTTGCCGTTCGGGCCTTCCGGGTTCACATAGATCAGACCCATCTGCACGGCCGCGAGCGGATTCTCGAGTTGCCGGTCGCCGGAGTAGCGCTTGTCGCCAAGCCACTCGGCCTCGGACCCCCAATAGATATCCTCTTCCGGCTCCCAGATGTCTTCGCGCCCGCCGCCGAAGCCGAAGGTCTTGAAGCCCATCGACTCCAGAGCGCAGTTGCCGGCGAGGATCATCAGGTCGGCCCAGGAGATCTTCCTGCCGTATTTCTGCTTGATCGGCCAGAGCAGACGGCGCGCCTTGTCGAGGAGCACGTTGTCGGGCCAGCTGTTGAGCGGCGCAAAGCGTTGGTTGCCGGTCCCTCCGCCGCCGCGGCCGTCGCCCATGCGGTAGGTGCCCGCGCTGTGCCACGCCATGCGGATCAAGAGCGGCCCGTAGTGACCGTAGTCGGCCGGCCACCAGTCCTGCGAGTCGGTCATCAGCGCATAGAGGTCCTTTTCACGGCACCCAGGTCGAGGCTCTTGAATTCTTCCGCGTAGTTGAAGTCCTCGCCCATCGGATTGGACAGGTTGGAATGCTGGTGCAGAATGTCGAGGTTCAGCTGGTTCGGCCACCAGTCCCGGTTCGACGGACCACCGCCGGCGACCTGCCTGCTGCTCTTACCCGTGACCGGGCATTTGCTCTCGTCACTCATTAAGTTGCCTCCTTTCGTTGGCTGGTCTTATTCACAAGCTGTCATTGCGGAAGGATCCGGTCTCCATCCGATTCATTTATCACCGCCGGGACCGGACATCGGCCGGCCGGCATTGCTGCCGAATCGTGTGGCGGCAGGACTCAAGATGAATAGAATTTTACTTTTACCACGCCCTGTGTGCGTTTGTCAATGTTTGGAAATAATCATTATTAATAGAAATCGAAAAAATATATAGGGCTACTTTTTTTGACAGGCAGGGCAAATCCCGAAAAACTTGAGTTGGTGGGACTGGATTTTGAAACCCGAAGTCTGTTCGACCTCGGCCGTCAGGTGCCCCAGCGAGCTGAGCCCGGGATCCATGATGGTCTTGCAGCGCGTGCAGATCAGGTGGGGATGGGGATAGGGCTTTTTGCCATCGTAACGGTTGCGGCCATCGGCGAATCCGATCTCCAGAATCTCGCCGATTTCCTTGAGCAGGTTGACCGTTTTGTAGACTGTGGCCAGGCTGGTGGTGGGGAAGTTGATCCTGACTTGTCATAGACCCGTTCGACGCTCGGGTGCTCATCACTGTTCAGAAGAACCTTGAGGATGGCCACCCGCTGCGGCGTGATACGAAACTCCCGTTGGCGGAGTTTGGCAATAATGTCGTCCAGGCGTTGCTGCGGGTCCTTCATGGGTTGGCCTTTTCTCCTAAAGATATCGAGGCCTTTTGGAGAATGATTATTCACAAAGAATTGCAGATAAGTGCATCGGTGTCAACGATGGAGAGTGCCGTTTGGCCATGTGAGGCACCGTTGCCAGGCAATTATTTCAATCTATTGCACGATTTCCGGGGACATAATAGGAATGGTGCTAGTTTAAGGTCTTTGCGACGCTGCCGGGGAGTAAACTCGGGACTGTCCCCGGCTTCATCGGGGGCTGTCCCAGATGTTTATACCGCCCCGCTTCAGCGCAATGGTCTGGATTTTCTTCACCACCCCTTCCTTTGCATCAACGCCATCGGTGGTGCCCAAGCCCCGTTAATTCCCCGGAAAAGTGGCCGCCCGTACTTTTCCCGGGCTTGGCCAAACGCTCTT
>CAVXNQ010000013.1:0-136935 GCA_963763205.1 uncultured delta proteobacterium
CGACCGGTTCCCCGTCGGTCGAGAAACTCGCGGCGCCGGCCGCCGGCAACCTGGAATTCCAGGGCTACGAGGCGGCCGAAAAGGGGGAGGTCGATCTTACCCGGGCCGAGATCATCGTCAGCGCCGGCCGCGGGGTCGGCAAGGCGGAGAATGTGGCGATCATCGCCAGCCTGGCCAAGGCGCTGGCGGTGAGCTCGGTGCCAGCCGGCCGGTGGTCGACGCCGGCTGGGTCGATCACAGCCGCCAGGTGGGGACCACCGGGCAGACCGTCGCTCCCAAGCTCTACGTCGCCTGCGGCATCTCCGGGGCGATCCAGCACCTGGCGGGGATGAAGAAGTCGGGTTTCGTGGTGGCGATCAACAAGGACAAGGACGCCCCCATCGGCGAGGTGGCCGACGTCCTGGTGGTCGCCGACGTGCTGCAGTTCGTCCCGGCGCTCACCGAACGTCTGACGAAATAGTGTTCATCCGGAAACCCCGGATAGACGCTAGGCAGTTTCCGTAAGAGAAACGAAATAGTTCCGTTCGCCGGGCCGCTGCGGCGGTCCGGCACGGTGGAAGGCCGGGGCGGTTCCCGGTCATGGCAACCGGCCGCAGTCGCGGCCGGGTCACTGGAGGTAATGCATGAACATTCACGAGTACCAGGCCAAGGCGATCCTGCGCAACTTCGGGGTACCGGTTCCCGAGGGGCACGTGGTCTACAACAGCAACTCGGCGCGCGACTGGGCGCGGCGGCTCGGCGACGGGCCTTTTGCGGTCAAGGCGCAGATCCATGCCGGCGGGCGCGGCAAGGGCGGCGGCGTGAAGATCGCCAAGACCGCCGACGAGGCGAAAAAGTACGCCCGCGACATGTTCGGCATGACCCTCGTCACCCACCAGACCGGCCCGGAAGGGAAGATCGTCAAGCGCGTCCTGATCGAGAAGGGGTGCAACATCGCTCGATGAGTTCTACGTCTCCTTCCTGGTCGACCGCGCCACCTCCAAGGTCACCCTGATGGCCAGCGCCGAAGGGGGGATGGACATCGAAGAAGTCGCCGCCAAGACCCCGGAGAAGATCTTCTTCGAGGCGATCGACCCGCTGATCGGCCTGTGCGCCTTCCAGGCGCGCAAGGTCGCCTTCAAGCTCGGCTTCGCCCTGGCCCAGGTCAAGCAGGCGGTGCCGCTGCTGCAGAACCTCTACAAGGCCTTCGTCGAGGCCGACTGCTCGCTGCTTGGAGATCAACCCCCTGGTGCTGACCAAGGAGGGGAACCTGCTCTGCCTCGACGCCAAGCTCAACTTCGACGACAACGCCCTGTTCCGGCACGTCCGCATCCGCGACCTGCGCGACTACGACGAAGAGGACCACGATGGAGATCGAGGCCTCCCAGTACGATCTCTCCTACATCGCCCTCGACGGCAACATCGGCTGCATGGTCAACGGCGCCGGCCTGGCCATGGCGACCATGGACATCATCAAGCACACCGGCGGCGAGCCGGCCAACTTCCTGGATGTCGGGGGCGGAGCGACCATCGAGCGGGTGACCGAGGCCTTCAAGATCATCCTCTCGGACAAGAAGGTCAAAGGGATTCTGGTCAACATCTTCGGCGGCATCATGAAGTGCGACGTCATCGCCACCGGGGTCATCGAGGCGGCGAAACAGGTCGGGGATCACAGGTGCCCCTGGTGGTGCGCCTGGAAGGGACCAACGTCGACCTGGGCAAGAAGATGCTGGCCGAATCGGGGCTGAACATCGTCATCTGCCGACGGCATGGCCGACGCCGCCGAAAAGATCGTCAAAGCCGTTCAAGCTGCGCTGAAGGAGAGATAACGATGAGCATTCTGATCGATAAAAACACCAAGGTCATCACCCAGGGGATCACCGGCGCGACCGGCCTGTTCCATGCCCAGGGCGCCCGCGACTACGGCACGCAGATGGTCGGCGGGGTGACCCCCGGCAAGGGCGGGACCGCGATCGACGGCTTCCCGATCTTCGACACCGTGGAAGAAGCCGTCGCAAAGACCGGCGCGACCGCCTCGGTGATCTACGTGCCGCCGATCGGCGCCGCCGACGCCATCATGGAGGCGGTCGAGGCCGGTTTCGACCTGGTGATCTGCATCACCGAAGGGGTGCCGGTGCTCGACATGATCAAGGTCAAGCACTACCTGCAGGGGAAGAAGACCCGGCTGGTCGGCCCCAACTGCCCCGGGGTGATCACCCCCGGCGCAGTGCAAGATCGGCATCATGCCCGGCTACATCCACAAGCCCGGGCCGGTCGGGGTCGTCTCCCGCTCCGGGACCCTGACCTACGAGGCGGTCTGGCAGCTTTCCACCCGCAATATCGGCCAGAGCACCTGCGTCGGGATCGGCGGCGACCCGGTCAACGGCACCAGCCACCTCGATGTGCTGGAGATGTTCGAGAACGATCCCGCGACCGAGGCGGTGATCATGATCGGCGAGATCGGCGGGGACGCCGAGGAGCAGGCCGCCGAATACGT
Source organism: uncultured delta proteobacterium (assembly GCA_963763205.1). Classification (GTDB taxonomy): domain Bacteria; phylum Desulfobacterota; class Desulfuromonadia; order Desulfuromonadales; family DDH964; genus DDH964. The sequence continues at coordinate 2,477 of CAVXNQ010000013.1, forward strand.
GAGGGACCACATGACCAAGCCGGTGGCGGCGTTCATCGCCGGGGCGACGGCGCCTGCCGGCAAGCGCATGGGCCATGCCGGCGCGATCATCTCCGGCGGCAAGGGGGACGCCGGCAGCAAGAAGGCCTTCCTGCGCGAGTGCGGCATCAGCGTCGCCGACTCCCCGGCGGAGATGGCCGAGGCGCTGCTGAAAATCTGGCAGCCTGCGGTCCTGAGCCGGGTTGTTTAGCCGCAAACCAGCGAGAACCGCAACGCGCGCTTTATTTCCTGAAGTTTGGAAGGTGATGCTGTGCCCAGGTATACCGATGACCCGGTTAAATATGTGATTTCATTTCGGGTCACTGCGGATGAAAAAGAAATCCTGGAAGAATTGTCCAGTGCGATGGGGATGAACCTCTCAACACTGCTGCGGAAAACGCTGAATCTGCTCGAGGAGAGACACTCTTGGCTGCTTCGGGGACAGTGCAGCGGCAAGACCTTGACCAGTTAACTGCTTGTCATGGGATTAAGCGCCCCGCGGAATGCGGGCTGCTTCGCCCGGGGGGAGGGAGTGATTCCCCCGGATGCCATGTCGGAGCGCTCAATATCATCAGCAGGGTGATCCGGTACCCGCCGCGGAGCTGGCGCGAGGGCGGCCATAGCGGCGCAATTTCGCGAGGCGTGCGGCCGGGGTTTGGCCGGCACTCATTCAACCCAGAAACCTATCCTTGAGCCAAAAGGCAGAGGGGAAGAAAGGGACTCAGCAATGTTACCCCAATACCAGAGAATTCTTTATGCCACGGACTTGTCGGAAAATGCCAAGGCTGCCTTCCGCCACGCTGTCAGTTTCGCCAAAACCTACCAGGCAAAAATTTTCCTGCTTCACGTTATCCCGGCGCGGTTGTTCGATAAACGGGAAAAGGGGTTGACCTCTCTCGGGTATGCCTCGTCAATGCTGGGTGATGACCTCAATGGGCCGCAGATGGAACAGTCCAAGGGGGAAATCGTGCAAAAAATCCATGATCGAATCAAGTCCTTTGCCAAAGAGGAGTTGGGTACTTCAGCCGAAGAACCGGACTGGATCGGCGGGATCGAGGTCGTTGCCGGTCAGAACCCTGTGTCGGAGATCTTCAAGGCCTGCGAGCGTCTGGATATTGACCTGATGGTGTTCGGCAGCCACAGCAAAGGCTTTATCAAGCAGACCTTGCTCGGTAGTGTCGCTGAAGCGGTTCTGGAGGAGCTCACGCGGCCAGCCCTGATTGTCCCGATCCCCTGATCGTGACGAATTTGGTTGCGACCACAACCCTGGTTTCTGAAAGGACTCGGAAGATGATTCCACAATACAAGACGATTCTTTACACAACGAACCTGATGCCCAAATCCCGGCCGGTCTTGCGGCACGCCATAGGGATTGCTCAGCATTACAACGCCAGGATTCACATTGTTCATGTCGTTCCGGAGATGGATCCCTCACACCAAAATTACCTTGCGGCCTTGATTGGGGAGGAAAAATATAAGCAGCAGGTGGAGAACCTGAACAAGGATTTGATCGAGAAGATCGAAGGACGACTGCGTAAATTCATCCATGAAGAATTGCAGGATAACCCGGCATATCTCAGTTTAGTGGCAGGCATCGACGTCCTGCATGGGCCTCCGACCGACCAGATCCTGACCCTAGCCGACAAACTGGATGCCGACCTGCTGGTATTCGGCAGCCATGACAAGGACGGCGCCGTTATGGAACTGCTCGGCAACGTCGTCAAGCGGGTCCTGCGCCGCACGCGGCGGCCGGTGCTGGTGGTGCCGGTGGTGGAGGAGCCGGGAGCCTGACGGGGCAGGTGAACTGCAACGGTTGAATCGAACGCGGGGTGAGACAGGGTCTCACCCCGCGTTCGCGTTTTTCGGGCCGGATCGGAAATCGAGGGCGTTGGCCGCTTCCATTGCCGATAAGGCGCCCGCCAGGCGCCTTCGATCCCTTTTCGGCCCAGGGCGCCTAATCGATTTTCAGGATGACCAGGGTGAGGTCGTCGCTGAAGCTCCCCGCTCCGACGAACGCCTTGGCTTTTCCCACCAGGTGCTCAAGCAGCTCCGCCGGCGTTGCTTGGGCACCTTCCGCTACCGCGGCGCAGAGCCGCGCGCTGCCGAAAAACTCCCCTGCGCCGTTTTCGGCCTCGATGATCCCGTCGGTGTAGAGGACCAGGATGTCCCCCGGCTCCAGGGTCGTCTGTTGCTCCTGGAAGGCGACCTGCGGCCTGATTCCCAGGAGCATCCCCTCCGCATCGAGCCATGCGCAGGTCCCGGATCCGTTTCTGAAGAGGAGGGCCGGATTATGGCCGGCGTTGGCGTAAAAGAGGCGCCGGCGGCGCAGATCGAGGCTGAGGAAGAACATGCTGGCGAAGAGCTCGGCCCGGGAGAGGTCGTCGTAGAAGAAGCTGTTGATCTCCGCCAGGGTCGTGCCGGCGGACCCCAGCCGCCCGGAGCGGGCCCGCTCCTGGACGAAGGTGCGGATCCAGCCCATGGTCAGGGCCGAGCCGACGCTGTGCCCGGAGACGTCGGCGATGACCAGGTCCAGGGCGTCCTGGCCGTGTTCGAGAAAATCGTAGTAGTCCCCGCCGACCTCCTGCGCCGGGAGGCAAACCCCCGCCAGCAACAGGCCGGGAAGGAGCGGGACCCGGGTCGGCAGCAGGGACATCTGGATGTCCCGGGCGATTTGCAGCTCGCGGTCCTTTTCGCGCGTTTTGACCAGGCTTTCGACCAGGTGGGCATTGTGCCAGGCGACGCCGATCAGCCCCGCCAGGCTGGCGAAAAGCTCCATGAACTCGTCGGAAAAAATTCCCTTGGCGGTTTTGGAGTGGGCGCTCAACACGCCGACCGGTTTCCCCTCGACGGTAATCGGCGCATGGGCGAAGGACTTGATCCCTTCGCCGTGAACGATCTGGGCGGAGACCGGCTTGTCCATGAAGTCGGTATCGTTTATCACTTGGACCCTATTGGTCAGAAAACATTCCCCGGTAAAGGTGTCCATGGTCAGCTGCCGGGCCGCGGCATCGTAAAACCCCATGCTGGCCCCCTTGCAGGCCCAGACCGCGAGGACCTGCCGCTCCTCGTCCAACAGCCGGATCATGCAGGTGTCGAAACCGAACTGCTGGCGCACCAGCTCGAGGATCGCGTCGAGAACCGCCGGGAGGTCCCCCCCCTGGGCAACCAGGCTGGCGGCTTCATAGAGGATGCCGAGCTGTTCGCGGCTGGCCCGCCGCGAAATCGTCACCGAACCGAAAATGTCGAAAACGTCCTGCATTTCGCTGCCGCGCGCCGCCATGTAATTGGCCATGATGATGCGCGCCGGCGCCGCCCCCACCGCCCCGGCCAGGGTCCGTTCCGCAAACCGCTTCAGGTCGAGGATCTGCGCCTCCGGCAGGCTCCCCCGGTAGTCGATCTCGGCCCCTTGCAGGAAGGCCGCCGCAGCGGTCTGGGCCGGCTTTTCGCCGATGAACTTGCCTATCAGGTCGATGAACTCGACGGCGGTCGGGGCCCGGTCGATGCGCTGGCGGGGCGCCGTCTGCCGCACCGGGCGAAAAACGTCGACGAATTTGGCGGCCTGTTCCTCTTCCCCCGGGGCCGGTTTGACGGCCAGGGAAACGGCCACGAAGGCGCCGACATTGAACAAGAACGACCAGAAGAGGGAATGGGTCAGCCGGTCGAGGCCGGTGAGGCCGAAGAGTTCGGTGGGGCGCAGAAAACCGATGCCGAACGGTCCCAGGCGCAGGAGGTCGGGCCCCAGCCAGCCCGATTCGACGACGGCGGGAAGCAGGAGGGTATAGAACCAGACGACAAAGCCGAGGATCAGGCCGGTCAGGGCCCCGGCCAGCTTGGCCCGTTTCCAGTAGAGCCCGCCCAGCAGGGCGGGGGCGAACTGCGCCGCCGCCAGGAAGGACGCCAGGCCGATGCTGGCCAGGGTGTGGCCTTCGCCGATGACCCGGTAACAGCCGTAGCCGGCCATGACGACCAGGAAAATGGCCAAGCGCTTGATGTTGATGAGGAGGCGGGGGAGGGCGGCGCTCCGGTCGAGTTTGAAGCGCAGGATGAGCGGCATGGCGAGGTGGTTGAGGATCATCGGCGCCAGGGCCACCGCGGTGACGATGGTCATCCCCATGGCGGCCGAAAAACCGCCGATGAAGACCAGGATGGCCAGCCAGGGATGCTGACTGACCAGCGGCAGGATGAGGGGGAAATACTCCGCGTTTTCCAGGGCTCCTCCGGAAAGAACCAGCCCGCCCAGGGCAATCGGCAGGATGAAGACGCTGCTCAGGAAGAGGTAGGCGGGGAAGCGCCACATGGCGTCCTTGAGATGGAACTCGTCGGAATTTTCGATGACCATGATGTGAAACTGGTGGGGGAAGACCAGCACCCCGATCATCCCCACCAGCAGCAGGGTGAACCAGCGCAGATAGGGGGTCGATCCGGGCCCCAGCTGCAGGAGCTGGCGCCGCTCGGGAAAGGTGCGCAGAAAGCCGCTGATGATGTCGCCGAAACCGTGAAACAGACCGTAGGTGACGAACAGGCCCACGGCGAGCAGGGCGGCGAGCTTGACCAGTGATTCCAGGGCGACCACCGCCACCATTCCTTCGTGGCGTTCCGAGGCATCGAGATGACGGGCGCCGAAGAGGACGCCGAAGAACCCCATCACCAGTGCCACCCACAAGGCGGTGTCGATGCCGTACAACCAGTGCGGGGCCTCCGGCGTCCGCCAATGCGCGGTCACCAGGTAATTGAAAGAGTGCGCGATGGCTTTCAGTTGCAGTGCCAGGTAGGGGGTCATGCCGAGCAGCGCCAGCAGGGTGACGAAGGTCCCGAGCACCCCGGAGCGGCCATAACGGCAGGAGATGAAGTCGGCGATGGTCGTCACCTTGTTCTCCTTGCAGATGCGCACCATCTTGCGCACCGGGAACCACCAGGCGAAGGCCATCAGGGTGGGACCGAGCACCGGCGGGAGAAAATCGAGCCCGACCGACGCCGCCCGGCCGACGGTGCCGTAGAAGGTCCAGGCGGTGATGTAGACGCCTAGGGAGAGGGCGTAGGTCCAGGAGTTGGCGACGATGCTGCGTCCGGTCCGATAGCGCAGGTCGGCGTAGAAGGCGACCGCGAAGAGCAGCGCCAGGTAGCCCAGGAAGATGGTGGAGAGTCCAACCACGGAGATCATCCGGTTCCTCCCCGACGAGTCCCTGCACCGCACGGCGGGGATGCACCTTCAGTTTATTGACCGGGCGGCAAACCGCAACCTTTGCCGCCGGCGGGGTCGCCATCTTCCCCCGAAAACCCGATGGAACCTTGAATCCGCAGTCGAATCCGACCCATCTCAAACTGTAGGCCGGGATAAGGCGGTAGCCGTTCCCGGCATTTTTTTGGTCCGTGCGAAATGAGCCGGCTGCCGGAAACGCTGCGCTTATTCCGGCCTACGCGGGGAACCGGCGGCGGGCGCAGCGGCCGCGCCAGTTGCGGGGCCGGTGGCGGGGCGGGGTTGCTCGCCCTTTTAGCGCCCCAGCCGGGGGTTGCCGACCAGGGCCAGGCCGCCAAGGACCAGGAGGGAGCCGAGGGCGAAGGAGCGGTCGATGGGATCGTGCAGGATCAGCACCCCGAAGGAGACGCCGAACAGCGGGGTCATGAAGAGGAAGACGGAGAGCTGGGAGGCGTGGTAGCGGCGCAGCAGGGAGAACCAGGCGAGATAGACGGCGAAGGTGATGACAACCCCCTGGAAGAGGATGCTCCCCCAGGCCCGGGGAGTCGGGGAGAAGCGGCCCGCCTGTCCCGACAGCCAGGCATAGCCGAGAAGGAGCACGCAGGCGGCGAGGAGCTGGTAGAGGAGGGTGCGCGTGGCGGGGGCGTCGGCGAGCTTGGAGCAGCGGATGAGCACCGTGGTGCCCGCCCAGGCGACCCCGGCCAGGACGGCGAGGCAATCCCCCCAGAGCAGCTGCCGGTCGATGCCGGTGCGCAGCAGACCGCCGGCGAAGGCGGCGACGATGCCGAGAAAAGCCAGGGCGATCCCCAGCCACTGATGGCGGCGCAGCCGCTCGACGGGCAGCAGCAGGTGCAGGGCGAGGGCGGTGAAGATCGGCGCCGTATAGAGAAAGACCGCCATGTGGGAGGCGGTGGTGAAGCGCAGCCCCTCGGCCACGCAGACGAACTCCACGGCGAAGACCGTCCCAACCAGGAGCCCGGCCGGCAGGGTGGCGCCGCCCAGGTCGAAGCGCTCCCGCCGCCAGAGCATCCACAGGGCCAGGAGCAGGGCGCTCAGCCCCGAACGGAGGGCGATCTGCAGGATCGGCGCGATATCGGGCGCGGCCAGCTTGATGACGACCTGGTGCAGCCCCAGGACCGCACACAACACCACCATGATGCCGGCGCCCCGGGCATCGACGTTTGAACGGGGGGAACTCACGCTGCGGGACTCCTTCCGGACCGGGCGGTTCGGGGGCACGGGGTGAATATAGAGGTTAAAACGGGGTGAAAAACGGGGGGCGCCCAAAAGGCGCCCCCCGTCGGGGTTTCTGTGGCGGCACTGGGCTGGTTTGCCGGCCGTGCCCAGCCTGCCGCCCGGAGCTAGAGCACCAGGACTTCCACCCGCTCCCCGGCTTCCAGCGCGGTTTTGCCCAGGGGGATCGCCAGCAGGGCGTTGGCGCCCTGGATGCTGCGGCTCTGCCCGGAGCCCTGGCGGTTGGAGACGCTGACCCGGTACTCCTCGCCGTCCCATTCCAGCCGGCACCAGAGAAACGCCTGGCGGTCGCCCCCCCCTTGACGGCGCCGGCGAGGCGCGCCTTGCGGGTGACCGGCCGGACGCCCCTTTCGCCGGCGAGCAGGCGCAGGGCCGGTTTGACGAAGAGCTCGAAGGTGGCGGCGGTGGCGGCGGGGTTGCCGGGGAGGCCGAAGACCGGGGTGGCGCCGATGGTGCCGAACAGCACCGGCTTGCCCGGCTTGATGGCCACTTTCCAGAATTTACGCGCGAAGCCGTGGCGGAGCAGGGTCTCCTGGACGTGATCCTTCTCCCCCACCGAGACGCCGCCGGAGGAGAGCAGGAGGTCGGCCTGCAAACCGGTGCGGATGGCGTCGCTGAGTCCCTCCGGGGTGTCGCGGGCGATCCCCAGCGGCTGCGCTTCGCAGCCGAGTTCGGCGAGCCGGGCCATGAGCAGGTGGAGGTTGGAATTGACGATCTGCCCGGGGCCGGGCGTTGCGCCGAGCTCGACCAGCTCGTCGCCGGTGGAGAGGATGGCGACCCGCGGCCGGGGGTGGACGCACACCGTGTCGACGCCGGCCGAGGCGAGCAGGGCGATCTCGCCGGCGGTCAGGCGGGTGCCGGCCTCGGCGAGGATTTCGCCGCTGCGGAACTCCTCGCCGCGCCGGCGCACGTGCTGCTCGGCCTTGGGCGGCCGGATCAGGCGCAGGCGCTGCTCCTGACTTTCGGTCTCCTCCTGCGGCACCACGGTGTCGGTCCCCGCCGGCAGCGGCGCGCCGGTGGTGATCCGCACCGCCTCGCCGGGAGCGACCGCGCCGGCGTGGGGGTGGCCGGCGAAGCTGCTGCCGACCAGCCTCAGGACCGTCCCCGCGTCCTGCCCGGCAAAGGCGAAGGCGTAGCCGTCCATGGCCGAGTTGTCGGCCGGCGGCAGGTCCCAGCGGGCCGCGACCGGTGCGGCCAGCACCCGGCCGACGGCCCGGGTCAGGGGGCTCTCCAGCGGCGGGAGGGGGTGCACGGTCTGCAGCACCATCTGCAGCGCTTCGTCGTAACTGAGCATGGCAGGAATCTCCGGATAAAGCAGGTGGTGGCGGCCCTCAGGCCAGAAAGCGGGCAACGATCAAATCGACCAGCCCGCGGGCGTCGTTGAGCTCAAAGACCGGCACGTCGAGCTGCAGCGGCTGATCGCTGGCCACCGCGAACAGGGTCGGGTCGTGCTCCGCGCCGCGGCACATCAGCGTCTCGCTGCGCGCCTTGCGGTTGACTTCGATCTTCGGCATGGCGCTGCGCTTGAACCCCTCGGTGAGGACGATGTCGAGGTTGCCGCAGTAGCGGGCGATGGTTTCGGCGACGGGCGGCTCCTCCTCCTGCGGGTTCCGCTTGACCATGGCGATCTTGGCCGGGGAGGTGATCAGCATGGTGTCGGCGCCGGCCTGGGTCAGCCGCCAGGAATCCTTCCCCTCGTGGTCGATGCCGAAGCTGTGGGCGTCGTGCTTGACCGCCCCGACGAGGTAACCGCGGCTTTTCAGCTCGGCGATCAGCTTTTCCAGCAGGGTGGTCTTGCCGGTGCCGCTCTTGGCGACGATGGAGACAACCGGTGGCGTCATCTGTTCCTCCTCGATCCGTGCCAAATCTTCCGGGGTATTGAGATTGATCAGGGTCCGTTCCCACCCCGCCGGCAGCTCCGGGGGATCGAGGAAGCGGATGGTGATGCGCTGGTAGAAATCGTAGATGCGGAACTCTCCCTGGCTCAGCATCTCCGCCATCAGCGGCAGGCAGTTCTTGTGGTAGAGGGCGAAGACCGGCTCGTACCCCTTCGGCGTGCGGGGCACCACGGCGTCGGCTCCGGCGCGGTGCTGCAACAGGCGGGTGACGATGCGCCGGTCGGGAAAGGGCATGTCGCAGGGGGCGACCAGGATCCACTCGGTCTGCGCCGCGGCCAGGCCGGTGTAGAGGCCGCCCAGGGCGCTCCCCGGGTAGAGGTCGGGCAGGGCCGGAAGCCCCGGCCGCGCCAGGTCGGGCCGGTCGCCGGCGATCAGGACGGTGGTACAGAATTCCCGCAGCAGCTCCAGCGAGCGCTCGAACAGGGTCTTGCCGGCGATCTCCAGCTGCGCCTTGTCCCGCCCCATGCGGCGGCTGCGGCCGCCGGCGAGGAGGACGCCGGTGAGATCGGGCAGCGGGCGCCCGCTCATGGCGTCCCCGCCGCGGGGAGGGCGACGAGCCGCTCCAGCGCCGAGTAGGGGTCGATCCGGCGGCCGGCGATCTCCGCGATCAGGTCGTTGCAGGTCCGGTCGTTGTGCAGCAGCTCCCGCACCTGGCTCAGGTAGTAATCCTGCAGCAGGGCTGCCAGCTGGTGGCGGCTGCGGCTCTCCTCGAAGCGCCGGCCGAGCCCCGAGGCCGCCAGGTGCTCGCGGTGGGCGAAGATCTTTTCCACCAGTTCGTCGATCCCCTGGTTGCAACTGGCCACCGTCGCCAGAACCGGCGGCCACCACTCGCCGGGCCCGGGATGGTTCAGGCCCACCAGGGCCTGCAGCTCGCCGATGGTCTTCTCGGAACCGGGACGGTCGGCCTTGTTGACGACGAAGATGTCGGCGATTTCCATCACCCCGGCCTTGATCGCCTGGACCTCGTCCCCCAGCCCCGGCACCGTCACCACCAGGGAGGTGTGGGCGGCGCGGGTGATCTCGATCTCGTCCTGGCCGACGCCGACGGTTTCGATGATGACGACCTCTTTGCCCATGGCGTCGAAGACGTTGACGATGTCGTGGGTCGAGCGGGAGATGCCGCCGAGGTGGCCGCGGGTGCCGAGGGAACGGATGAAGACCCCGGGGTCGGCGGCGTGGCGGCTCATGCGCACCCGGTCGCCGAGGACCGCCCCACCGGAGAGATGGCTGGTGGGATCGACGGCGACCACCGCGACGCCGAGCCCCCGCTGCCGGAACTTGCCGATCAGCTGGTCGGTCAGGGTCGACTTGCCGGCCCCCGGGGGGCCGGTGATGCCGAGGATGGCGGCCTTTCCGGTGGCCGGGTAGAGGCGCTTGAGTTCCGGCACCGCGGCGGGGTCGCCGTCGTCGATGAGGGTGATCAGGCGGGCCGCGGCGCGCAGGTTGCCGGCGAGGATCGATTCGGCCAGGGACATGACAGGTTCCGTTACGGGCTGCGGCGGCGCAGGGCGGTCAGCCGCCGATGGCCGCCATGGTGATCGGGTCGATGCCGGGCTCCTGCCAGCTGACGCCGTGGCGTTCCCCCTTGGCGGCGATGCAGCCGCTCAGCGCCCGGCGCAGCGCCTCGGGGTCGCTCCCGGCCAGCACCGGCCGCAGATCGAGGGTCTGGCGGGCGAAGAGACAGTTGCGGGCCTGGCCGGTGGCCGAGACCCGGATGCGGTTGCAGTCGCCGCAGAAGTGGTTGGACATGGGGGTGATCACCCCGACCGACCCCGGCGCGCCGGCGATGCGGAAATTTTTCGCCGGCCCCCCCATCTTGTCGTGGGGCAAAGGGAGCAGGGGATAGCGGGCGGCGATGCGGGTCAAAATCTCCTCGCCGGAGACCGCCAGCCGGCCGGCATCCTCCTCCCCGACCATGGGCATGTACTCGATGAAGCGCACCGCGAAGGGGTGTTTCAGGCTCAGCGCGGCGAACTCCTCCACCTCGTGGTCGTTCACGCCACGCATCACCACCGTGTTGAGCTTGATGGGAAAGCCGGCCCGGGCGGCGCAATCGATCCCCTCCATGACCTGGGCGAAGGCGTCGCGCCGGGTGATGGCGGCGAAGGTGGCCGGATCGAGGGAGTCGAGGCTGATGTTGAGCCGGGTGACCCCCGCCTGTTTCAGGTCCTGCGCCAGCTCCCCCAGGCGCAGGCCGTTGCTGGTCAGGGCGAGGACCTTCAGCCCCGGCAGGGCGGCGAGCCGGGCCAGAAAGTCGACGATCCCCTTGCGGACCAGCGGTTCGCCGCCGGTGACGCGGATCTTCTCCACCCCCAAAGAGATAGCAGCCTTGGCGATGCGAAGCAACTCTTCGTAGCTGAGGACCTCCTGGTGGCTGCACGGGTCGACCCCGGCCGCGGGCATGCAGTAGCTGCAGCGCAGGTTGCAGCGGTCGGTAACTGATAGGCGCAGATAATTGACCCGGCGGCCGTAGGCGTCGGTGAGTATCATGATGGACCTCCTGTTCCGTAGGCAAGCGGCGGCGCGGGGTCGGCCGCAGCGCGGACATTCATGACCCGGGTTTCGCGGGCCTTGAAGACCGCATAAAGAGGTGTCCCGAGTTCCGGGTTGCCGAGTTCGCCAAACCCGGCGAGGGAGAGTTCCGCGACCAGCTTTTCGCTGCCGAGGAGGGTGACCCGCACCCGCTCGGCGGTGCGGATCACCTCCTGGAGGCGGCCCTGCATGACGTTGCGCGGGCTGCCGCCGGGGAGTTCCCGGTAGAGGGCGACCTCCCAGGGAGCGATGGTCAGGCAGGCCGCGCCCGTTTCGATCCCCTCGAAGGGAGCCCACAGATCGAGTCCCCCGGCGGTGCGGAAGCGTTTCCCGGTTGCCTCCCGGCGCACCTCGCCGGCCAGGAAATTGACCCCGGCGAAGTTGGCCACGAAGGGGGTGGCGGGGGCGTGCAGCAACTGGTGGTAGCTTCCCTGCTGGGAGATCCTCCCCCCCTCCATCACGGCGATCCGCTTGCGGAAGTAGGCGACGTCGGCGACGTCGTGGGTGACCAGGATCGACGGGATCTCCAGCTCCGCCAGCAGCTCGGCCAGCCAGCGGCGCAGTTCCCAGCGCCCGGCCTGATCCAGGGCGCTGGTCGGCTCGTCGAGGAGCAGCAGCCGCGGCGCCACCACCAGGGCCCGGGCCAGGGCGACCCGCTGGCGCTGCCCGCCGGAGAGGGCGGTGACCGGCGCCGCCGCCAGGTCGTTCAGTTCGAGACGCTCCAGCATCGCCGCCACCCGCACCATCCGCTGCTGGGCGGGGAGACCCTGGGCGCGCAGGCCGAAGGCGACGTTCTCCTGCACGGCGAGGTGCGGAAAGAGGGCCAGATCCTGGAAGACCATGCCGATGCGCCGGTCCTGCAAGGGGAGGTGGCAGCGGCGGGCGGTGTCGCAGAGGACTTCGCCCCCCAGCTCGATGCGCCCGGCCGCCGGTGTCAGCTGGCCCGTGAGGAGCTTGAGCAGGGTCGTCTTGCCCGAGCCGTTGGGGCCGATGAGGACCGTCAGGCCGCGGGGGACCGTCAGGGTCGTTTGCAGATCGAAGTGCCTAAGCGGATAGCTCAGCTCCAGGTGCAGATCAGCCATGGCCGCCTCCGCCGCCCGGGGAGCGTCGCAGCAGCCGTCCGACCAGCAGCAGCGCGCAGCAGCCGGCGAGCATCAGCGCCGCCAGGGTGAAGGCCTGCTCGGGGTCCTGTTCGAAGGCGCCGTAGATGGCAAGGGAGAGGGTGCGGGTCCGCTCCGGCAGATTGCCGGCGAAGAGGATGACCGCGCCGAACAGGCCGATCCCCTGGGCCAGGGCCATCACCGTTTCGGCCAGCAGCGCGCGCCGGCAGAGGGGGAGGGTGAGGCGGAAGAAGGTAAAGAAGGGCCCGGCGCCGAGGAGCATGGCGGCGGTTTCGAGTTGGCGGTCGACGCCGGCGAAGAGGACCGCGGCGCGCTTGACGAAGAAGGGGGTGAGGACGAACATCTGCGCCAGCACCACCGCGCCGAGGGTGAAGGGGATCTGGATCCCGAAGGGGAGGAGCAGGCTCCCCACCAGGCCGCGCCGGCCGAAGGCCAACAGCAGCCCGAGGCCGGCGACCACCGGTGGCAGCACCATGGGCAGCTCCAGGACCATCTCCAGAAGCAGCCGACCCCGCCCCTGATGGCGGGACAGGGCGTAGGCCACCGGTAGGCCGAAGGTCAGGACCAGGACGGTGGAGAGGACCGAGGTGACGGCCGTCACCCGCACCGCCGACCAGGTCGCCGGATCGTCGACCAGGCGCAGCAGGCCCGCCGGCGAAACCTGCAGCACCAGGGCGATCAGCGGGGTCAGGATCAGCAGCAGCATACTTAAGGAGGCGCCCAGCAGGAGCAGCTGGAAGAGGCGGTTGGCCCAGCGGCTGGAGCGGTGCGGCAGGAAAGCGCGTCGCCGGCGCGGCAGGGGGAGCTCGAGGGTTTTATCGAGCTGGTTCATCGTCACCCTCCACCTCGGAAAAACCGTGACGGCGCAGGATCTCCCGTCCGGCGGGGCTCAGCAGGTAGTGCAGAAAGCGGCTGGCGGTCCCGGGGTGGGCCGCGTGGCGCAGGATCGCGATCGGGTAGCGGATGGTCGGCTGGTACTGCTGCGGCAGGGGGACGGCGACGACCTTTGCGGCCAGCTGCGGGGTCAGGTCGGTGCGGTAGACGATCCCGGCATCCACCTCGCCGAGGGCGACCTTGGCCGCAATCGCCTTGACGTTGGTCTCTTCACTGACCACGTTGTGGTTGAAGGCGGCAACGAAGTCGCTTCCGTAGGCGGGGTCGCGGGCGAGATTTTGCAGCAGTGTCCGGGTGTAGGCGCCGACCGGCACCTTGGCCGTGCCGATGGCCAGCAGGCGCCCGGGCGCGGCGGCGGCGCGCAGGTCCGCCAGGGGCGCGGCTGTTTGGCGCGAGACGATGAGGACCAGGCGGTTGCCGGCGAAGAGGATGGGGGCCTCGATCGCATCCTGGCGTTGCCGGCCGGCCATGACCTCGGTGTTCGCCGCGGCGAAGAGGTCGGCCGGCGCGCCCCGTTCGATCTGGGTGGCGAGGATCTGGCTGCCGGCAAAATTACAGACCACCCGGGTGTCGGGCGTGTGGGCCGAGAAGTCGGCGCCCAGGTCGGTAAAGACTTCGCTCAAAGACGCCGCCGCAAAGACCAGCAGCTCGTCGGCCGCTGCCGGCAGCGGATGCAGCAGGATGAGACCGCTCAACAGCAGGGCGATCAGCGGGATGCTGGGGTGTGAGATACTCCTTGGCGTCACGGCGTCCTCGGTTCGGATCGGGGATCGGGAAGCACTTCTAGTCTTTGCATTTAAAATTGCATGTAAAATAATGTACCGGAAATCGCTCCGGCCTGTCAAGGCATAGTTGCTGGTTTTTGTCCGGTTGCAGGATGGGGGAAGGGGGTGGGGACTCTGAACCGGGACCCCGGACGAGAACTGGCCGACTGATCCGGGGTCCTGCCGCTGGAGTCAGAGGATCCCCGGATTTGCGAATCAGCGTTGCGGTGCGGCGGCCGGTTGGCGGCTCAGCTGGCGCTGGGCCAGCAGGGAGTCGAGGGAGAAGATCAGCAGGCCGAGCCAGATGTGGCCGAAGGTGATCCTCTCCAGGCGGGTGAAGGGTTCACCGAGGAGGAGCACACCGGTGATCAGCTGGGTGGTCGGGGCGATGTACATGATCAGGCCAACCGTCCCCAGCCGCAGCCGGCGGGCGGCGAAGGCGAAGAGCACCAGGGGGCAGACGGTGAGGGCGCCGGCGCCCATCAGCAGCAGATCGAGCGGCCGGTCGACGAGCAGGAAGGAGGCCTGGTGGTGCAGATAGAGCCAGCCGAGCCAGGCCAGGGCCAGGGGCATCAGCAGCAGGGTCTCGACCAGCAGTCCGGTGGAGCTGTCCACCGGCACCTGCTTGCGGATCAGGCCGTAGATGCCGAAGGCGGTGGCCAGGGTCAGGGCCACCCAGGGCGGCCGGCCGGCGGCGAAGACCAGGATCAGTACCCCGAGGGCGGCGATGCCGACGGCGAGAAACTGCAGCGGCCGCAGGCGCTCGCGCAGGAAGAGGCAGCCCATCAGGACGCTGAGCAGGGGGCTGATGTAATAGCCGAGGCTGCTTTCCAGCACATGGTTGTGGGTCACGGCCCAGATGAAGACCCCCCAGTTGACGGCGATGACCGTGGCGCTGGCGGCCAGGGCCGCCAGCCGCCGGGGGTTGGTCAGGGTCTCGACCAGCCGTTTGGTGCGCCGGCTGACCACGGTGAAGATGAAAAGGACGACGGCGGCCCAGATCACCCGATGGAGGACGATTTCCCACATCGACACCTTCGGGTCGATGAGCAGGAAGTACAGCGGCATGAACCCCCAGATCAGGTAGGCCAGGACAGCGGCGAGCAGGCCGCTGGTGCGTTCTCCGGGCGCGTTCATGGTCTCTCCAGGGGCTTTCCGCGGTGCTCAGGAGATCTGCACCGCTGAGTGGGGGAGTGGGGGCGGCGGGCTTGTATGACGCTAGAAATAACATGCAAAATTACATGTAAAAAAATAGAACAGTGTCCATGGTGGTGTCAAGCGGATTCCCCCGGCTCAAACCGACCCGCACCCAAAGACGCCGGTGCCTATCCGTCTGGGGCACCGGGTGCGGCGCGAGAGGGAGTACCACTTACGGTTCCGTCGTCGTTAACCGTCTCCTCGGTGAGTTGGGTTTCAGGACGGAGACGAAAAACGGGTTCCCCCGAATAGAAAGGGGGCTGGCACCTGCGGAGCCAGTCCCCACCAGTCTCTAAAGAAAATCCTTGTGGATGAAGGGTTCGTCGGGAATCTTGCGGACGCGGCAGTCTGAAAACCAGTGGATCGGGTCCGCGTAGCGGGGAATGCGCACCCGCGCGCCGACGCGGTACTCGGCCTCGTCCCCGACCGGGTCCAGCAGCTCCACCGTGACCAGGCGGGGACGCAGCTCGACGATCCGGCCCCGGCCCTGGTAGCGCTTGCCGCGATCGACCCAGACGGCCAGGACCTCCTGGTCGAGGCGCAGCCGCTGGTCTTCGAGTTGGGCGGCAACCTCGTCGCTGATCATGACCGGCAGCCCACGGCGAGGGGTTCCCGGAAGGCGGGCCGCTGCCCGGGCAGGGTCCGTTCCAGGTGCCCCCGGAGCAGTTCGATGAATTCGCTGTCCCGGTCCCCCCGGTAGACCAGGGAGGAGGCGATCTCGCTGGCGAGGATCGCGAAGCGGTACTTGGGAGGGAGCTGGTCGATGCGCCGCCGGTAGCGCACGTTTTCGGCCAGCATCGCCGGCAGGTGGCTGCGGATCGCGGTCTTGAAGAGGGGCTGGAGGCTCAGCTCGGGGTGCTGCTGGAAGTAGGCGAAGAGGCGGGCGTAGTGGGCGTTGATCTCGCTGCTGATCGCCTCGGAGATTTCGGTGTAGAGGAGACTCCCCCCGGCCTCGCGGTGGCGGCGGAAGATCAGCCGAGCCTCGTCGCCGGCGCGGCGGGCGAGGATGGCCAACACGTCGGCGACGTACTCTTCCTTGTGGGCCAGAAACTCGGCTTCGGACAACAGCAGGTTGGCGATGATCTCGTAGGAGGAGGAGATCACCCCGCACTTGTTGGCCGAGGCGTCGCGCAGCAGGACGATGCCGCGCTGCTGCAGCAGGGTGCGCGCCGCCGGGGTGATGAAGGAGTTCGCCCCCTCGACGACGGCGCGCAGCGTCGCCTGGCCGTTGGCGGCGAAGAAGCGCCGGTAGTTCTGCTCGTCGACAGTCTCCGGCCGCCCGCCGGCGGGGATGAAGAGATCGGCGGGGACGGTGAAGATCAGGCCGTTGTAGTCGCGCTGGAATTCGTCGAGGGTGATCCAGCTCTCCACCAGCCCGTCGGGACCGCGGCCGACCTTGCGGAACAGCTCGCGCACCCCGTCGTTGCGGCGCTGCTGGCGATAGAGCAGAAAGCCCCCGGGATGCAGGGCTTCCGGGGCGAAGCCGTCGATGTCGCTGTTCAGCAGCAGCCGGGAGAGTTCCCCCCGGTCGGCCCCTGCGGGATCGTAGAGGGCGCCGCTGCCGTCGATCACCAGGCGGATCTGCACCGCCGGGCAGGCCGCCAGCAGCAGGCGCATGGCGTTGCCGGCGACGTCGCCGTTGGGCCCGCCGGTGAACTTGACGCTGAAGGGGTCGCGGCGCAGGTTGATGCTGAGCTCTTCCAGCACCACCTCGGCGAAGGTGATCACGCCGACGGAGGTCACCCCGTACTCCTTGTGGTTGATGCCGACCCGCTTGCTGGAGATGACCCCGGAGCCGAGCAGGTAGCCGCGGCGCACCGACTGTTTGGCGATCAGCTCGACCATGGAGTCGTGCATGTTCTCGTCGGGGCCGAGTTCGATCGGTTCATCCTCGCCGTAGTAATCGACGACCCGCGGGTCGCGGGCCCGGCCGTTCGCGGTGACGAACAGATCGAAGAAGGCGTTGATGAAGCCGTACTGCAGCTTGTAGAGGCGGTGGGTGACCAGGTCGCGATCGGAGAGGTCGGCGGCGTCGAGGACCACCACCAGCTTCGAGCCCCCCTCGTAGATGTCCTTGTTCTTCAGATGCTGGGTGTGGGCCAGCACGAAGGTCTCGCGGAAGATGGTGTTGGCGCTGGTGACGTAATCGTCCCAGCCCTGGGTGAGGATGGTGCGCCAGCCGCCGCGGGCGATGTCCGAAAAGCCGATGTGGTAGCCGGCGCCGTGGCGGCCGAAGAAGAAGGTCACCCGGAAGGGGCTGCCGGCCGGCAGGTCGCCGGTGAAGTCCGGCCCCAGGTCGGCCAGGTAGGCGGGGTCGAGGCGGAAGGCCAGGGCCTGTTTCTGGGGGACGAAGAAATTGGTCTTCAGGGTGTGGCGGATGAAGATCAGGCAGCAGTTGAAGACCGTGCGCCGCACCTCGTCCAGGTAGCGGTGGCCGGTGTTGTGTTCGGCGATGGCGCGGGCGGTTTCTTCCAGCAATAGGGGATACCGGCGGTCGCGATCGGCCCGGTCGGGGTCGAAGCGGGCGCGGAACAGGGCCACCAGCTGCAGGGCCATGGCGGGGTGGGAATGGAAGGCGCGCATCACGTCGTCGAAGCCGTAGCGGTCGGGCTGATGGTGGGCGAGGTTGGTGTGGCAGAAGGCGATGAAGGCGTTGATCAGCGACCCCTCCTCGCCGGTCATCACCCCTTTCGTGACGAAGGTCCGGTAGGTGGGGGAGGCGCTCGACAGGATCTGGGTGTTGTAGAGCTCGCTGCGCAGTCGAGCGAAGGCCTCCGAGTCCGCTCCGGTTACCCCGCCCTGGCCGGCGCGGACATAGAAGGTGCCGAGGAAATAGGGATGGTAGCCGTTGCTGATGGTCAGGCAGTAGGCGCGGTTGACGCCGATTTTCAGGCGGTTGAAGACCTCCATCAACTGCTGGAGGAAATCCATCTGCGGCGGATTGCCGGCGCCGAACATGAGGCGAAACTCCCGGCGGTCGCCGATCGGCTCGGCTTCTTCCGCCTGGAAGTAGATCCCGCCGTTGCGGTTGCTCTGCTGGTAGAGCCAGAGCACCTGGGCGATGCGCCGCGGCGGCGAGATGCGCACGTACTGCTCGTTGTTGAGCCAGAGCAGCCGCAGCAGGGCCGGGAACTCGCGCAGGTCGAAGCGCGGATAATGGGCCTTGAGTTCGGCCATGACCTGGCGCCGCAAGGCCGCCGGCAGGTCGACCTCGCCGGCCTCGCGGATCTCGTCCGGGGTCTTGCGGTCGAACTCGAAGCACTGCAGTTCCAGCTCCCGGTCGAAGCCCGGGGCCGGTTCGTAGGTCTGGCTGAACTGGGCGTAGGAGATCTCCTTCTGCTTCAGCTGGCGCAGGGTCTCGTAGACCGACCCCGGCCGGTTCAGCCGGGCGACGATCAGGCTCTTCTCGCGGTCGGCCAGCACCAGGCTCTTCTCGCGATGCAGGCAGTAGATGCGGCTGGCCAGGCAGGCGATAGCCTCGTGCTCGGTCTGCATGGTGATGGCGAAGTAGGGGTGCATCTGCTGCAGCAGCCAATCGAGGTTGTCCTGGGCATAACGGGCTTCGCTGCGGATGGTCCTGCTGGTTTCCCGGCGCAGGAGGTTGTAGGCGTTGGACTTCATGGACGTTCTCCCGATGGATCGATGGTTGGCGTCGAAGGTCTGCTGTCTTTGGTGCGGCAGCGAGCGCAGTGCTCTGCCCCGGTGCGTTCCCCGGCTCTGGCGGCTTGCCCGGGTCGCCCCCCGCCCTTTGCCAGGCCCTGGTTATTCCCATAACAAACTCCGTGCCGGAATCGGCGTGCCCCGCTTTTCCCTCCCCTTCCCCTCCGCGCCTGCATATTTCCCCCGCTAATAGTGTTCTAGCTCCGGCCCCAAAGCGGCAACTGCGTGGCGCCCCGCGGCGCTTTTGCGGCGGCGGCGCGAATGCCACGGGACAGGAATGCCCCACTTCCGGTGGTCGTCGACGCGGATGGGACATGAAAGTCCCGGCCGCCGGCCGAAAGCGGGACCTGCATGTCCCGGTCGCCTTGCCGGAGGAGCCTTCCGCGGATTAATCAAGCCGGCCGAACGCCGCGGGAGCGATTCAAGTAGATGAAAATAAAGGAGAAAAATTTATCTTCAAAAAATGCATGCAATTGGTCCGGTTATTGAAGTTTTTTAGAACAGCTTTCTAGAAATTCCAAATCGCGCTCCGCTACCCCTGGGTCGGCCGGGGACTGGGAAGGTAACCGCAACCAAGAAGGAGGTTGGAATGGTCAGGAACGAGAAGTTGTTGGTTTGGGTGGGTAGGGTCTCCCTGAGCCTCGTCGTCGCGCTGGGGCTCTGTCTGCCCCAGGTGGCCCAGGCCCGGGAGTATCACTTGAAAATCCAGTCGGCCTACCCGCGGGGAGACATCTCCATGGGGGCGCTGCCGATCTTTGCCCAGAGCGCCGAGAAGCGCAGCAACGGCCAGATCAAGATCAAGGTCTACGCCGAGCCGGAGGTCGTCCCCGGCGGCCAGCTCTTCGACGCGGTCAAGAACCGGGCGGTCGACATGCTGCAGGCCTGCGGCCTCTACTGGAATGGCATCATGCCGGTGGATAACGTCGAAGTCGGGCCGCCGATGGCCTTCCAGTTCCCCGGCAAGAGTTTCCAGGAGCAGGCCAAGCTGGTGCGGGATTTCTACTTCAAGTCGGGAATGATCGATCTGCTGCGCAAGGAATACGCCAAGCGCGGGCTCTACCTGCTGGATATCCATACCTACGGGCCGGTCCCCTTCGTGCTGGCGCGCAAACCCCTGAAGAGCCTGGCCGACTTCAAGGGGCAGAAGATCCGCGCCGACGGGATCGACAACGAATTCCATGCCGGCGTCGGTATGCACGGGGCGGTCATCGACGGCAGCGAGGGGTACATGGCGCTGAAGCTGGGCACCGTCGACGCGGCCGAGTGGGACCTGAGCGCCGTGAGCGGCATGCACTGGAACGAGGTGGCGCCCTACTGGATCCGCGGCATGGAAAATGACCAGATGATCGGCCACATCCTGATCAATCTGGACGAATGGAATTCCTTCCCGAAAGAGGTCCAGCAGGCCCTGGCCGGGGCCGGGGAGGATTACTGGAACGCGACCGTCAATGCCTACGGCAAGGAGCTCCAGAACATCGAGGCCCTGGTCAAGCAGGGCAAGCTGCATGAGGTCTGGATCGACAAGGATGCTCACGACGCCTATTGGGCGACGGCGCAGAAGATCTGGGGCGAGCTGGCCAAGCAGGATGAAGCCTCGGCGCAGGCGATCGCGCTGGTTCGCAAGTGGCGCAACCTGAACTAGGGAGACGGACCGGGCGGCGGGGTCGCCGCCCGGTCCGCCGGGGAATGGCATGAAAAAACTGACGCAACAGTGTGAATCAGGATTCCGGCGGGTCGCTCACCTGGCGAGCCTGCTGATGATCCTCATCATGGGGCTGATCTCCTGGGAGGTGGTGTCGCGCTACCTGCTCAACAGCCCGACCAGCTACGTCTGGCCGATCTGCAAGCAACTGTTCGGCGCCTATGTCCTGATCGCCGGGCCCCTGACCCTGCTCGACGGCGGCCACCTGCGCATCGAAATTTTTCACGAACGGTTTTCCCCCCGCCTAAAGAACCTCATCAGCATCCTGAGCGGCATCGCGGTGGCCGTCTTCGCCGGGGTGCTGACCTGGCAGGGGGCGCGCATGGGGCAGGAGGCCTTTCAGGCCCGGGAAGTGGCGACCGGCGTCTTCAAGTTGGCCTTGTGGCCCCTCAAGCTGTTCATCCCGGTCGGTGCGCTGCTGATGTTGCTTGCCGGCGTGGTCTATTACTTCGTCAGACGGGAAAAGGTCGAATAGGCGCCGGGTCGTTTTCGCGGCGCATTTGTGGAGTTATCAATGAGTATCGAACTGACAACCCTGGTCCTGTTCAGCGGACTGCTGTTTTTGCTGGGACTCGGGATCCCGGTCATCTTTTCCCTGGGCCTGATCTCCGTGGGGGTCACTTGGGCCATCAACGGGCACTACGCCCTGTACATGCTGGCCACTACCGCCTATCAACAGATCACCAACCCGACTCTGGTGACCATTCCGCTGTTCATCATCATGGGCAATTTCCTGGTCCATTCGGGCATCTCCGAGCGGATGTTCCAGGGCCTCAGCTACTGGCTGTCGGGGATCCGCGGCGGACTGGCGCTGGTCGCCATCGCGGTCTGTGTCGCCCTGGCCATGTGCGGGGGCTTCGGTCCCGGCATCCTGACCATGGGCCTGGTGGCGGTCCCCGCCATGCTCAAACGCAACTACGACAAATCCGCCACGCTCGGCTGCGTCATGGCCGGCGGGGTGTTGGCCATCGTCATTCCCCCCTCGATCATCATGATCATCTTTGCCTATATCGCGCGGATTTCCGTCGGCAAGCTCTTCTTCGGCGGGCTGGTTCCCGGGCTCATGCTGGCCTTCATGTATGCGGCCTACATCCTGATCCGGGGGCACCTCAACCACGACCTCTTCCCCAAAGACGAGGAGGAGGTGACCTGGGCGATGCGTTTCAGGGCGCTGCGGGAGATCGCCCTGCCGATCCTGCTGGTCCTCGCGGTCCTCGGCTCGATCTTCTTCGGCATCGCCACCCCGACCGAAGCGGCGGCCATCGGCGCCATCGGCGCCCTGATCATCTGCATCCTCTACGGCAAGCTGACCCGGCAGGTGCTGATGGATTCCTGCGTGGGGACCATGAAAATCACCGGCATGGCCCTCTGGATCCTGATCGCGGCGACCTTCTTCGGCGTCGTCTACAGCGACGCCGGCGCCCAGGACATGGTCATGAATTTCGTCCAGAACCTGCATGTCAATCGCTGGCTCATCCTGTTCGGCATCCAGGGCATCCTGATGGTCTTCGGCATGTTCATGGACGACTACGCCGTCGTGACCATCTGTGCGCCGATCTTCCTACCGCTGGCCAAGATGCTGGGCTTCGACCAGATCTGGTTCTCGATCCTCTTCATCCTCAACATGCAGGTGGCCTATCTGTCCCCGCCCTTCGGCTGGGCCCTGATCATGATGAAGGGGGTCGCGCCGCCGGAGATTTCCACCCGCGACATCTGGCGTTCCGTCCCCCCCTTCGTGATCATGCAGCTGGTGGTGCTGATCCTGGTCATGCTCTTCCCGGCCCTGGCCACCTGGCTGCCCGATCGGGCTTTTTAACCATATTCGAGGAAGGTGAAATATGCATCGAATTCTCCGCATCAATCTGACCGAACGGCAGGCCGCCATCGAGCCCCTGCCGGCTATCTATCGTTCCCTCGGCGGCCGTGGCCTGACCGCCCGCATCATCAGCGACGAGGTGCCGCCGACCTGCGACCCCCTCGGCACCCAGAACAAACTGGTCTTCGCCGCCGGGCTTTGCGCGGGAACCAGCGTTCCCAACAGCGGCCGTCTGTCGGTGGGGGCGAAGAGCCCGCTGACCGGGACCATCAAGGAATCGAACGCCGGTGGGTCGGTGGCGCAAAAAATCGCCCGCCTCGGCTTCCGCGCCGTCATCGTCGAGGGGGCGGCCAAAGAGCCCGTGACGGTGAAGATCGACCGCGACGGGATCCGCTTCGCGTCCGCCGCCGCCCTGGCGGGGCGCGGCAACTACCAGGTCATCGAGCTCCTCAAGAACGAGTGCGGCCCCGGCGTGGGCATCGTCTCCATCGGCCAGGCCGGCGAGATGCGCCTGAAGGCCGCGGCCATCTCGGTGACGACCCCCGACTTTCATGTCCGGGTGGCGGCCCGCGGCGGGCTGGGCGCGCTGATGGGCGCCAAGGGGCTCAAGGCGCTGGTCTTCGACGACGCCGGTTGCGACGCGGTGCCGGTCGCCGATCCGGAACGCCTCAAGGTGGCGGTGCAGGCCTTCACCCGCGGCGTTCTGTCCCACCCGCTGATCGGCGGACTCAAGGCCTTCGGTACGCCGATCCTGGTCAACATGATGGACGCCATGGGGACCATCGTCACCAAGAACTATTCCCAGGGCCGCTTCGCCGGGGCCGAGCAGATCAGCGGCGAGCATATGGCCGAAATCGTCGCCCAGCGCCCCAACGCCAAACCGTCCCATGCCTGCATGCGCGGCTGCGTCATCCAGTGCTCGAATATCTATACCGATCCGGCCGGCGAACTGGTGGTGGCGGGGATCGAGTACGAGACGGTGGCGCTGATGGGCTCCAACTGCCTCATCGACGATCTCGACGCCATCGCCGCCATGAACCGGGCCTGCAACGATTTCGGCCTCGACACCATGGACGTCGGCGGGGCGCTCGCCGTGGCCATGGAGGCGGGACTCCTCGCCTGGGGGGACGCCACCGCGGCGGTGCAGCTGGTGGCGGAGATCGGCGCCGGCAGCGAACGGGGGCGGATGATCGGCAACGGCGTCAAGCATACCGGGGAAACCCTCGGCGTGGCGCGCATCCCCCACGTCAAGGGGCAATGCCTCTCCGGCTACGACCCGCGGGGTCTGAAGGGGACGGGGGTGACCTACGCCACCGCGACCATGGGCGCCGATCACACCTGCGGCAATGCCCTGCCGAGTCCGGCCAATCCCGGCTACGACCCGGCCGCTTCCAGCGGCCAGGCCCCGGTCTCGCAGTTTTTGCAGCGCTACTTCGCCGCCGTCGACAGCCTCGGCATTTGCCTGTTTGCGATGGTCCCGCCCCTCGACATGCCGGAGTTGCAGCAGCACCTGGTGGCGTGTGTGGCGGCGATCGTCGGCGAGGAGCTGGGCAGCGATTATCTGCTCGAGCTGGGCGGCGCGGTGGTGAAGGTCGAAAAAGCCTTCAACGATGCCGCCGGCTTCACCAGCGCCGACGACCGGTTGCCGGACTTCTTCAGCACCGAAGCGCTGCCGGAGACCGGCCAGATCTTCGACGTGGCGACGGACGAGCTCGACAGCGTTCACGCCGATTAAGCCCGGTCCTTGAAGCGAGGGCCTTGAATTTCAACCGTTTGGTAGCAAGCAACGACCAAACCAGAAGAGTGGGAGAATGACATGGAAGAGAGCGGAAAACTCGGATTTCTGACCGTCGACCAGGCACTGCAGCTGACCAAGGAGCAGATCCGCGAGCTGCAGATGAAGCATCAGAACGGCACCAAGCTGGAACTGGCCGAAATGATCGGCGCGGCGCAGATGTTCGTGCGCGGCGACAACGACAGGCTCTGGGACAACGAGGGGAACCTCCATTACGACATGATCGCCGGCGTCGGCGCCATCGGCATGGGCAACTGCAACCCCTTCATCTGGGAGCAGATCGAGAAACTCAAGGACGTCCCGGTCTTCTACGCCCTGGGCTATCACAGCATGGCCAGCGCCCTGGCCCATAACCTGGCGATCACCTCCCCCGGCGGCAAGCTGACCCGGATGTGGACCGGCGGCGGCGGTGGGGCCGAGGCCAACGAAGGGGCGATCAAGCTGGTCAAGATGGCCTCCAAGGGGCATCGTCCCCGGCTGGCTTCCATCGTCGGCGCCTATCACGGCAAGACCACCGGCTCTCTGGCTCTGACCGGCTCGGACAAGTGGCGCAAGTACCAGCATCCGCTGCTGCCGGCCACGGTCAATCTCCCCTTCGGCGACCTGGTCGCCCTCGAGGACTGCCTCAAGACCCGGGACGTCGCCGCCCTCTTCATCGAGCCGATCCAGGGCGAAGGCGGCATCCGCCTCCACCCAGAGGGCTACATGAAGGCGGCCCGGGAGCTCTGCACCCAGTACGGGACTTACCTGGTCTGCGACGAGATCCAGACCGGCCTGGGGCGTACCGGCAAACTCTGGGCCTGCGAGCACGACGACATCGTGCCGGACGTGATCGTCTTCGCCAAGGGCTTCAGCGGCGGCTACATGCCGCTGGCCGGCTACATCTGCACCGAAGAGCTGTGGAACGCCGCCTACGGCGACCCGGAGACCTGCTTCCACCACACCGTCACCTTTGGCGAAAGCCCGCTGACCTGCGCCGCGGGGATCGCCTCGCTGCAGTACGTCTTCGACAACGACCTGGTGGCCGAGGCAGCCCGCAAGGGGGACTACCTGATGGGCAAGCTGCGGGAGATCGCCGCTCGCTTCCCGGCGGTGATCAAGGAGGTGCGCGGCCGCGGGTTGATGATCGGCATCGAGTTCCACCTCGCCGGCAAGACCCTCAAGGAGATGGTCGGCAACCAGGCCGCGGCCAAGGAGGCGATCGGCGCCAAGGTCGCCGCCATTCTCATGAACGAGCACCGGGTGCAGGTCATGTTCACCATCAACAACCCCATCGTCATCCGCATGCTGCCGCCGCTGGCGGTGACCCAGGAGACGATGGACTACGCGCTCCAGGCGTTCGAGGCCGCCTGCCAGGAAGTGGCCGCCGATTTCCGGTAGGTCCCGCCAACCGCCGCGTCCCGCAATGGGAGGAGATCATGACCTTGACCTACAAGATCCCCGCAGCAGAGGGATTTCTCCTCTATCCCGGCCAATGGGTGGAGATTCGGGAAGCCTATCTCCTGCACCAGGATTGCGGCACGGCGCTGGTGAGCACCTTGCAGGTGCGTTCCAGAAGCGGACGATTTACCCTCGGGGCCCAAGGCGCGGCTTCTTTGCGCCGGTTGCGTCCTCATGAGGGGCGGATCTCCCGGGTCTTTTGCGAAGCGCATTATCGGTGTTTCCAGATCACCTTCGCCTGATCCGGAGGCGTACCTCCAACAGATGTCGTGCAATTCGTATAAGCCCCGCTTCCGGGGGTCTGCTCAGCCACCGGTGCGGGGCTTATACAAGCTTTTTCCGATGTCCAATGCATTAACCATGGCCTCTGGCCAATTTCGAAAGGAGTGCATCATATGTGTTTGCAGCGATGGATGGTGGGGCTGGTCATTGCGTTGTCTCTGGTGGCGTCGCCCGCCTGGGCCGATGTGGCCGTCGGCGACCTGGGAAAGGTCATGGACAAGGTGTCTCTGGGGATGGATCTCAGTACCTTCTACCGGGCCGACAGCAATCCCTATTACGGAGCCCCGATCGGCGGCGCCTACAACTCCACCAAGACCTCCGCCAACTGGGGGGAGCTGTTCGCGACCTTCCGCCTGACGGCGGAAAAGGATTTCGGCTGGGCCAAGATGTCGGGGCAGTTCGCACCGCTCTATACCCAGACCATCGACCAGGATGCCTATGGGGTTGCCAAGGACCAGGGTAGCCTGGATGTGGACCAGGCGTGGATCAAGTTCGGCCAGATCAAGGGCGGCCCCTTCAGCCTGACCCTGGGGCGCCAGGATCTCCACCTGGAAAACTGGCTGGTCGTGGCCGACGGCGACGGCCAGAGCCAGGCCATCTGGCTCAATTTCCATGACAGCTTTCCCTTCGCGGCGCGGCTGGATGGGGACTTCGGCAAGCTGAAATCGACCCTGTACTGGGCCCATTCCGACAACTATGTGCAGAAACTGGACGAAACAGCCCTGTTCGGCCCGGTCAAGGGGATCGAAATCGCCGGCGTCGATCTGCATTACGATTTCAACGACGCCAATTATGTCTTCGCCGGCCTGCACCAGAAATTCGACAAGGAGAGCCGGGCGACCGACGACAACCTCTATCTCGGCCCGGGCCTGGTAGCCAGAAACAACACCACCGCTTGGGATCTCGGCGCCCACGTCACCCTCGGCGGGCTGCTGCTGGAAGGCGAGGGGGTCTACCAGACGGGGACTGCCGGGACCCTGGCCGGCCAGAAGCGGGACCGCAAGGCCTTCGGCGGGTTCGGCAGCGCGACCTACAACCTGCCGGTGAAATTTGCCCCCTACGTGCGCGGTTCCTACTTCTATTTCTCCGGGGACAAGAACCCGGCCGACGACCAGGCCGAGGATTACGATCCGATGTTCTGCGGGTTCAGTGCCTGGAACCGCTTCATCATCGGCGAAATCAGCGGCGAGCTCCACCTGCCCAATTCCAACAAGAAGACGGCCCTGGCGGAGATCGGCTTCAGCCCCCTCGACAACGTCTTCGTCTCCCTCCACTACCTGAACCAGAAGCTCGCCGAGAACTATTACCTGTTTATTCCGACCTCCTCCGACGACTGGTCCAACGAGGTCAACCTGTTTGTCGACACCCCGGTCAACGACAACCTCTTCGTCCACGTCGGCACCGGGGTCTCGGTGCCGGGCGATGCGGCCAAGGAGATCTTCGGCTCGGACAAGAACGACGTCTTCGGCCAGATCTGGATCAAGTATTCCTTCTGAGGCAACAGCCCTTGCGGGGACGGATCGGCCGTCCCCGCAAGGATGTCGCAAACAATCCCAATCCCCAAAAACGCGACTCCGGCAGCCTTGGGACGCGCCGGGGATATTGCTTTTGACACCCAAAAGGCCGATACTCGCGACCTGATCGCGGCACGCAGGGCGGCGCCGCGCAGGAGCGCGAGGAGTAGACGAGGTCCATGGCGGTAAAGATAGCGATCAACGGTTTCGGCCGCATCGGCCGCAGCGTGCTGCGGGTGGCAATCGACTACTTCCGAGCTGGAGATCGTGGCGGTCAACGATCAGGCCGATGCGGCCACCCTGGCCCATTTGCTGCAATACGATTCGGTGCACGGCCCCCTCGCCGGGGTCGGCGTCGACCGGGGACGACCTGCTGGTGCGCGGCCGCAGAATCCGGGTCTGCCGGGAAGCCGACCCCGGAACCCTCCCCTGGAAGGACCTCGGCGTCGAGCTGGCCATCGAGGCGACCGGCCGCTTCACCCGGCGCCGGGAAGCCGCCCGGCATCTGGACGCGGGAGCGGGGCGGGTGGTGATCAGCGCGCCTGGCGCGGACGCCGATCTGACGGTCTGCATGGGGGTCAATGCGGAGGACTACGATCCGGCGCGGCACCGGATCGTCTCCAACGCCTCCTGTACCACCAATTGCCTGGCGCCGGTGGCCAAGGTCCTGCTCGAGGAAGTCGGCATCGTCAAGGGGCAGATGACCACGGTGCACACCTTCACCAACGGCCAGGCGCTCCTCGACCGTCCCCACCCGGACCTGCGCCGGGCCCGGGCCGTCGGGGCCACGATGATTCCGACCAGCACCGGCGCCGCGAAGGCGGTGGCGCTGGTCCTCCCCGCGTTGGAGGGGAAGCTCTCCGGCATGGCGATCCGGGTGCCCGCGCCGCAGGTCTCCCTGATCGACCTGGTGGTGGAGACCGCGGCGCCGACCACGGCCGCGGCGGTCAACGCCGCCTTCGCGCGGGCCGCCGCGGGACCGCTCAAGGGAATTCTCGATTTCTGCAGCGCGCCGCTGGTCTCCGGCGACTTTCGGGGCTGCGCCGCCTCGGCGACCGTCGACGCCGCCTCGACCCGGGTCGTGGGGGGGAATCTGCTCAAGGTCCTGGCCTGGTACGACAACGAATGGGGCTACTCCAACCGGATCGTCGATCTCGTTAAGTTCCTGTCTTCGTGCTAGAAGAGGCCGGGGGAAGCCTGCCGGCGGGAGATCTTTCCAGTGGTGTTGGCGATGGGTTCGGGATAAATTGTAGGGAGGTCTTCAGCGCCGCTTCCGGGATGTTGCCGCTTCGCCTTTCCAGGCCGGTTTTCCCCGGCAAGGCGCCGGGATTTAGACCCTTTTTCGACAGGCACAATCGATGAATTTTCGCTCCCTGCGAAATATGAATCTCTCGACCAAGATCCTCGTCAGTTTCGGCCTGCTGCTGGTGCTGCCGGTCTCCATCGTCACCATTGTCTCCTTCCAGCAACTCAGTCTCATCCAGGACCTCTCCCGGCAGGGGACCAACAAAATCCTCATCGATACCCAGCTCAAGCACATCGAGGACCTCCTGTCGCAGGAAGCCAAGCGGCTTTCGCTCATCTTTTTCAGGGTCCAGGATGAAACCCACAGCATCGGTAACTTCGCGGAACATGTTCTGGCCGCTCCCGAGCGGTTTCAGTACCGAAACGGCAGTAAATACGCCCTCAAGGCGTCCCGCCCCTATATCATGCCGGCCCCCGACGGCAATTCCGCCTTGTATATTTACAAGGCATATCGTCCCGCCATGCTCCCGGCCATCGAGGCCACCGAAGCCATGGACCTGCTGTGGAAGCCGTTGGCCAGCCGGGAGCCGATGCTGGACGTGGCCTGGCTGATCGATGCCGACGGTTTCAGCCGCACCTTCCCCTGGCAGAATTTCCATCAGCTGCAACTCCCCACAGGACTGACCGATTACGAAATGCCTTTTTTCTATCTGGCGGGGCCGAAGAAAAACCCCTCGGGCGCGGAAGTTTTTACCCCGGTCTACCAGGACCCGTTGATTCACAAATGGTTGATTTCCTGCCTAGCTCCGGTCATGGTCAAGGGACAACACAAGGCCACGGTGGGCATCGATATCACCCTCCCCAGACTGCTCAAGGCCTTGAGTGAAATTCGCATTACCCAGGGGTCGAGCTCCATTCTGTTTTCCGGTACCGAAATTGTCGCCGCCTCCGATAACCTGCCGCTGAAGACCCTCGGTTTGAACCCTGACTTGCCCTCTTTCGGCCAGGACCTGTTTTCCTCAACCAGCCCAAAAGTACGTGAACTGGTTACGGAAATGTGGCAAAAGGAGGCCCTGATCAAGCGCGTGGACCTCCCCGGGATGAGTGCCTACGTCGGGTCGGCGGTCATCGAACCCCTGCGCTGGCGGGTGATCCTGATCGTTCCGGAAAATGACGTCCTCTCGCCGGCTCGCGAGAGCTCCCAGCAGGTGGTCGCCAAATCCGATATCGTGAAGCACAACTTCATCGCCCTGATCCTGGCGGTGGCCTTCGCCGCCGGCTGCATCGTCTTTCTGGCCTTGATGCATCAGTCCAACGGCCTGCGCACCCTCTTCTTCGGCATCCGGGAGTTCGGCGCCGGACGGCTGAACCACCGCATCCCCGAGGACGGTTCCGAATTCGGCCAACTGGGGCAGGCTCTTAACACCATGGCGGCGAGCCTGATCGAGAAACACCGCGAGCTGCAGCGCATCAACGCCGAGGTGGAGCAGGAACGCAAGCTCTCCGCCGTCGGCCGGCTCGCCGCGGGGGTCGCCCACGAGGTCAACAATCCCCTGGCGACCATCGCCACCCATGCCCAGATGCTGATGCGGCGCGAGGATATCCCCGCCGACGCCCAGGAAAACCTGCGTAAGGTGATGGGCGAGATCAAGCGGATCCAGGGGAACATGCGCAACCTCCTCGACCTGTCGCGGCTGCAGAGCCCCGTCAAGTCGGCGGTCGACCCGAACCACCTGATCCGCGAAGTGATCGATCTGGCCCGTCACGAGGCCCAGACCCGGGGAGTGGAGATCGTGCTGGACCTGACGGAGGAAAACCGCAAAATCGAGGTCGACTGTTCGGGACTGAAACAGATTCTTTGGAATCTGCTGGGCAACGCGATCCAGGTTCAAGCCAAGGGGGGGACGGTCACCGTGCGGACCCGCTACCCCGCCGACCGCCACGGCCTTGTCCTGGACGTCGAGGATGCGGGACCCGGTATTTCCGAGGAGATTCTGCCCAAGATCTTCGAACCCTTCTTCACCACCAAGGAGTTCGGCCAGGGGACCGGGCTGGGGCTGGCGACGGTGTTCGGCATCGTCCAGGCCCACGGTGGTAAGATCGAGGTGGAAAACCTGCAGCCCACGGGCTGCCGCTTTCGCATTTTCCTTCCGGAGGAACCATGACCGAGCCGGTGCGGGCGAGGATTCTGGCGGTGGACGACGAGCGGCCCCTGCTCGAGGCGTTGGTGCAGGCTCTGGAGTCGATGGGCTACGAGGTGCGCGGCGAGGACAACCCCGCCCAGGCCCTGGCGCTGGCCGGCAGCTGGGAGCCGGACGTGGTCATCGTCGACCAGCAGATGCCGAAGCTGGACGGCCTGGAGCTGACCCGGAAAATCCACGAGATCGACCCGGAGCTGCCGGTGATCATGCTGACCGGGTACGGCTCCATCCAGAACGCCGTCCAGGCGATGCGCGAGTCGGTCTACGACTACCTGACCAAGCCCTTCGACCTCGCCGAAGTGGAGATGACCATCCGCCGCGCCCTCAGCTTCCAGCAGCAGCAGAAGAAGTACCGCTCCCTGGCCCAGGCCACCGGGCGGGAGACGGAGTTGCAGGGGATCGTCGGCGAGAGCGCGGCGATCCGCAAGGTCCACGAGGCGATCCTGGCGGTGGCCGCGACCGATTCGACGGTGCTGGTGACCGGCGAGAGCGGCACCGGCAAGGAGCTGGTGGCGCGGGCCATTCACGCCGCCGGCCCGCGCCAGGACCGCCCCTTCATGGTGGTGGACTGCTCGGCGATCCCCGACAACCTGCTCGAGAGCGAGCTCTTCGGCCACGCCAAGGGGGCCTTTACCGGCGCCTTCAAGGAGAAGACCGGCTACTTCGAGGCGGTGGCCGACGGCACCATCTTCCTCGACGAGATCGGCGAAATCCCCCTGCCGCTGCAGGCCAAGCTGCTGCGGGTGCTGGAGGAGAAGAGCTTCGTCAGGGTCGGCGACACCCGCCGCCGCATGGCCGAGGGACGGGTGGTGGCGGCGACCAACCGCGACCTGGCCGAGGAGGTCGAGGCCGGCCGCTTCCGCAAGGACCTCTTCTACCGCCTCAACGTCGTCGAGATCCACCTGCCGCCGCTGCGCGAACGCAGCAGCGACGTGCCGCTGCTGCTGGAGCATTACCTTAAACACCTGAACCGGCGCCTCAACCGTTCCACCGCCGGCATCAGCCC
Source organism: uncultured delta proteobacterium (assembly GCA_963763205.1). Classification (GTDB taxonomy): domain Bacteria; phylum Desulfobacterota; class Desulfuromonadia; order Desulfuromonadales; family DDH964; genus DDH964. Next base: position 34,013 of record CAVXNQ010000013.1, read on the forward strand.
CGCCGCTCTTGAGCTGCTCAAGGCCTACCCCTGGCCCGGCAACATCCGCGAACTGGTGCACCTGCTGGAGCAGGTCCTGACCTTCCACGCCCCCCCCGAGGTGGAGCCCCGCCACCTCCCCCCGCACATCCAGACGCAGCGCCGGCACCCGCTGCCGCGCATGACCTACGAGCAGCTCAAGGACGACCTGCTGGAGGAGAACGGCCGGATCTACTTCACCACCCTTCTCGAGCACTACCGTGGCAACGTGACCCTGGTCGCCAAGCACTCGGGGCTTAACCGCCGCCACATCCATCGCCTGCTCACCAAATGGGGCCTCGACCCGACCCGGTTCCGTGGGGCCTGAGGGTATCCCTATCGGGGAGGGGAAATCGTCTTCAACTCGAGCAAAGCGCATAACCAGAATGCCTGAGCTGGCCGTCAAGAACTTCCCTACCGAATTCCAGCAGGTGAGCCTGGCTACCCTCAATCGCGTGGTCCCGGGCTCCGCTTCGATCTTCGCCCTGGTCGATCCCAGCGTCCGCAACAAGGGGGTTGTGCTGCGCAACCTCGACCTCGAAACCGACCGCCAGTACCAGACCGTCTATTCCCACCTCGATCCGCTCCATCCGCGGCATTTTGCCGACGCCTCCCCGGCGGTCGTCTGCCTCGACGAGGTGCTGACCGAAGCGGAGATCCTGGCGTCGCGCTACTACCGTGAGTTCATGCTGCCCCGCCGGCAGCGCTACGTGGCCGACCTGTTTTTGCGGCGCGACAGGGAGGTGGTCGCCTTTGTCAGCCTGATCCGCGGCCCGGAGCTGGCCAACTACACGGCCGGGGAACTGGCTCTGCTCCGAAACCTGCAGCCGCTGCTGGAGTTCTCGCTGAACAGCATCTACCGGCCGCAACGGACCAGCGAACGCTCGCTTTTGGCGGCCAGCTTCCACCTGACCGGCCGGGAGCTGGATCTGCTCGAACACCTGATCGCCGGGGTTTCCAACAAGGCCATCGCCGACCGGATGTGCCTGAGCCTCTCCACGGTGAAAACCCATCTCCAGCATATCTTCGACAAGCTGGCCGTGACCTCCCGCGCCCAGCTCCTCGCCAAAATCTTCCAAGTTCTCAAGTAGCTTCTCTACCATCCTTCGACCACTCCGGTCAGGTACGGAAACGTCACCCTGGTTGCATCGTCGTTGACCGGCGCCGTGGTGGACCGGGATTTGGTTTCAGGCCGGAGACGAAAGGCAGGTTCCCCCTAATAGAAAGGGGGCGGGATTCCTTCCCGGGCGGTAGCGACCGCTCAGCGAGCAGAACCGGTCGCCGAAACCACAAGTCGCCGGCAACCGTGATGCCCCCCGCCAGGGGCCGTGTGGGGTCAAGGACATAGGTAACAAAAAAGTTCAGGTACATAGGTTACACATTGAGCCTGAGGTAGTCGTTGCGGGCTTTCACTATTTGCCGCATATCGAAGCTTCCTAATCGCAATGGACCGAAATAGACGTCCCAGACGCCATCAGCGGTTTCCTCCACGCCAACTCTTTCACCTTTGAGCAGGCCGGCAATGTAAACACGGTGCCCTTGATGGTTGATGATGCCACTGTGGTGCACCAGGTTGACCCGGAAGTGGCCCGGGTATTCCAGTTCGGGGAGCTTCTCCGGCATGGGCCTTGTCGATGGGCGATACTGCGATGCCGGAACTTTCTGTTCAAGACTCTCGTGGGGGCGCTCGTTGTTGTACCGAGTGCAGAACTCATCAAAAGCTTGCTGCTGAAGCTGAGGCGTCTGTGCCGGAGGAATGGCCGTTGCTGCCTTGAGGGTCTTGTGCATGCGCTCGTGCCGGCCGTTTTGCTGGGGTTTTCCCGGCTCGATGCGCTCAGGCATGATGCCCAGACGAACCCACCATTTGGATAGTTCGGAGAGACCACCGGCAGAGCGTGAGGCAAACGGTACGCCATTGTCCGTGCGGATACGCCAAGGCATCCCGTATTCCCTGAAAAGGAGTTCAAAGGCTTTCCTGGTCGGTTCATGCTTTGTCCCGTCAAAGTTGCGACAAGCCAGCAGATAGCGACTTTGGTGGTCCATAACGGTGAGTGGATAGCACCAAACGCCGTCCTTGGTTTTAAATTGTCCCTTGAAGTCCGCCGACCAGACATCATTCGGCTCATGCACAGGGGCAAACGGCTGCTGGCCTGCGGGGACCCGATTGCGGCGTCTTTGCGGACGGATCAACCCTTCCTCGACAAGGATGTTGTAAATGGTCGTCTTGGAAGGGATGTCCCAGTCCGGGTGGTTTTGTTCCAGAAGCACCCGGATCTTCTTCGGCCCGGGCGGATCCCGATGGCCAGATCGCTGTTCAATGATCGCCTTACGAACTGCATAGGGTGTACAAAGGGGGTGCTGACGCGGCCGGCGGGACTGGTCTTGCAACCCTTCAAAACCCAACGCTTCGTACCGGGCTACCCACTTATAACCTGTCTTGCGGCTAATGCCGTAACGAAGACAAAGATCGCTGAAGGTGGTCACCTCTCGCAGGTGATCGGTAATAAAAAACAACTTCTGATCCATGGGTTTCACCTCTTTCCAGGGCATGGGCACCTCCTTGCAGAAAGTGCCTTCAGGATACAAAAAGTGTTACCCATGTACCTGAACCGAAGTGTTACCTATGATTGTGAACCGTACCCCGCCGTTCTCTTTGCTGACTTTCTTTTCGGCGGGATAAAAAGAAAGTCAGGCGGGGTGCGGGGCGCAGCGCCCGCGGTCCTGATCTTCATCGAAGGCTTGGCGCCAACTGGCCGGCGGCCGGGCCATTGTCCAACGGTTTCATCGACTGTAGGGGCGAATCTTGTATTCGCCCGGATTTTGCCATCGATCCCAACCCAGGGCGATCACGAGGATCGCCCCTATATCAACTTCGCCGGTCCCGGCCGGCAGCCGGGTGGCTTTCTTTGCCGGGCCCAAAGAAAGTCACCAAAGAAAGGGCCTGCCACTCGGCGTGGGGCCATGCGATGACCTTGCAGGCGTCTCGTTAACATGGGTCGCGGCTGCGCGTCTGGTCTGTCGGTCTTCACCCAAAGACGCCGGTGCCCATCCGTCTGGGGCACCGGTTGCGGCGCTGGGCGTCGTTCCACTTACGGTTCCGTCGTCGTTGCCCGTCGCCGCAGTGGATCGGGTGCCAGGCCAGAGACAAGGGGCAAGTTCCCCCCTTCCAGAGTGGTGCGGAGCGCCGGTCTGGAATTCACCTCTCAGGTCCGGAGCCATCCGGACCCCCGCCAAAATCATACTTTTGCCCGATAGACCCCGCCTCCCCCCTCCTCTATGGTGATATCCAGGCCGGAGCGGCAGGCTCCGCAACGACAGTCGACAACCCACAGGCAGAGGAGGACGGGCCATGACAGAACCCAAACCCACCGCATTCGTTCAGGTCGGGGATTTCGTCAAAAACTTCGGCGGCAACGAACTGGAACACAGCGACGACCTGGCCGGCAGGGTCTTCGACATCCACTTCGAAAATGGCTGGGTCGTCCGCCACAGCTTTCGGGCCGGCGGGCAGCTGGAGTGGCAGATGCTGCAGGGCGCCGACCCCGACCCGGCGGCGCCGGAGCGGGATGTGGAGTGCTACCGGGCAACCTGCCTGCGGGAGGGCTACTACCTGGTCGATTTCGTCAAGCGCTCCCAGCCGACCCGGTCGGTGAGCCTGGTCCTCGATCTGACCCAAATGGCGGTGACGGCGGTCCTGACCAAGATGCCGACCCGGGAGGAGACCTACAAACCCTTGTTCCAGCGGGTGCTGGATGGGGAGCCGTTGTCGCCGATGCGGGTTGCGGTGGTCCATGGGGCCATCGGCCGCGCGCCGCAGGCGCAGCTGCCGCGACACGCGCCGACGACCGAACTGGTCGGCAAACGGGTGCGTTACCAGTACGGTCCCCGGGACGCCTACGAGCATATCTACCTGTCGCGGGAATTTTATACCTGGAACTGCCTGCAGGGCCCGGAGGCGGGGCTGGCCGACACCGACGCCTGCGGTTACTACAAGCTGGCCGAAAAGCTCTACCTCTTCGTCTGGTGGGAGAAGGTCATCCCGACCCTGGGGGTGGTGATGCTCGATTTTGCGCACAACAAGACCAGCGGCAAGATCTTCGGCTACCGCGAGGGGGATTTCGGCGCCACCTGCAACACCCCCGTCGGGGCCGTTCTCACCGTGATGAACGAGACCCGCTACGATTTGGAGACCGTCCAGGTCTGAAGCGATTGCAGGAAGGTCGCACGACATGGGAAACGGAACCGACAGGAAAAGAGGGGACAAGGTAGTCCTGATCACCGGCGGCGGCACCGGCATCGGCGCCGCCTGCGCGCGGCGCTTTCGCCGCGAAGGCTACCGGGTCGCCGTGGTCGGGCGCCGCCGCGCGGCGGTCGAGGCGGTGGCGCAGGAGGTGGGCGGCATGGCCTTCGGCGCCGATGCCGCCGACACCAAACAGATGGCCGCGGTCGTCGAGCAGATCCTGACCCGCTGCGGGCGCCTCGATGCCCTCGTCGCCTGTGCCGGCGGCCTCGGCATGGGGAGCGCGCAGGCGACCTCGGACGCGGACTGGCAGGGCGCCCTGAGCGCCAATCTGAGCACCGCCTTCGTCACTTCCCGCGCGTGCCTCGCGCCGCTGCTGAAAAGCCGTGGCGCGATCGTCCTGGTCGCCTCGATTGCCGGCCTCGCCGCCGGTCCCGAAGTGTGCGGCTACACCGCCTCCAAGCACGGGCTGATCGGCCTTGGCAAATCCCTGGCTCGCGACTACGGCGCCGGGGGCGTGCGGGTGAACACCCTCTGCCCAGGGTGGGTGCGCACGCCGATGGCCGATCTGGAAATGGCGGCGTTGATGGCGCGCGACGGGATCGATCTCGATGCGGCCTATGCGCTGGTGACCCGCGACACCCCGCTGCGGCGTCCGGCCAGCGCCGAGGAGATCGCCAACGCCTGCTACTTTCTGGCTTCCGAGCAGGCGTCGATCATCACCGGCGCGGTGCTGGTCGCCGATGGCGGCGCGATGATCGTCGATCTGCCGACCCTGGCCTTTGCCAGTTGAATAACGAGAGAACCGAGGAGTCCAGCATGCCAACCTTCAATCTTGCCGACTACCGGCATTCCCTGGCCCTGGACGGCCGGGTCGCCCTCGTCACCGGCGGCGCCCAGGGGATCGGCCGGGCCATCGTCCTCGCCCTGGCGGCCCAGGGCGCCCACCTGGTGATTGCCGACCGCAATCAAACCGCCGCCGAAACCCTGGCCCGACAGATCGCGGACGCCGGCGGTCAGGCCCGCGCCGTGGCCGCCGAGCTGGGCAGCCAGGCGGCGGCGCAGGACATCGTCGCCGTGAGCGCCGAAACCTTCGGCCGCCTCGACGTGGTGGTTCACAACGCGGCCTATTTCCCCCTCACGCCCCTGGCCGCCATCACCCCGGAGATCCTGGCCACTACCCTCGACGTCAACCTGGGCACCGCCTTCTGGCTCTGCCAGGCGGCGACCCCCTGGTTCCGCCGCCAGGGGAAGGGGCGCATGCTGGTGACCTCGTCGGTCACCGGTCCGCGCGTCGCCTATCCGGGGCTGGCCCATTACGCCGCCTCCAAGGCCGGGGTCAACGGTTTCATCCGCGCCGCGGCGCTGGAGCTGGCCCCTTTGGGCATCACCGTCAACGGCGTCGAGCCGGGGATGATCCGCACCCCGGCGATGGGGAATCTCGGCGACGCGGAGAATGACCGCCGCCTGGCCCGGGGGATCCCCCTGGGCCGGCTGGGGGAGGCCGAAGAGATCGCCGCCGCCATGGTCTTTCTCGCCTCGGACGCCGCAGGCTACATCACCGGCCAGACGATCGTCGTCGACGGAGGCTCGACCTTGCCGGAAGGGCCGCTGGCGGACGCAGATCCTGCCAGGGGGCGTTGAAAGGCCGGATTTGTGCCCTTTGGGGAAGAAAGGCGGTCCCTGCGCGGCCATTGGGGAGCGGGAAGGGTTCCTGGCGGCAAAGGTCCTGAGCAGGTCAGCGCTACCCCGTTGTCCGGATGCCCAGGAAACTGTCGCTGGCGTTACTTGTTCCACTTAAGGGCAAGTGGTTTAACACTTCTTGACAATTGTCCAGGGGTCGGTTAAGAATTGAATTCAATTTTGTATACGCCAATGCGGTGCGGAAGAGCAGGGCCGCTGCCGACCATTCAGCCAACCGTCAGGACCGCTGCGCTTTGGTTTTTCTGTCAATGACGGGGAGAGGATCAAGAAGATGCTGGAAAAGAACCTCAATGAAATCATCTACGAGAAAATCAAGCAGATGCTGCTGGATTATGATCTCATTGCCGGCCAAAAGGTGGTGGTCGCCGATCTGGCCGAAAAACTGGGGGTCAGTCGCACGCCGGTCAATAATGCCTTGTTCCTGTTGGCCAAACAGGGCTTTCTGGATGTGGCGGCCAAGCAGGGGTACAAGGTCCACCAGTTGACCCGGCAGGAATCGGACGCCCTTTACGAGATGCGGGAAGTTCTCGAGCTGGGGAGTATTGAAAAGGCCATAGCCAGCTTGACCGAGGAAAAACTGGAAATATTGGCGCAGCGAGAGGAGGATTTTAAGAAAGCGGTGACCGATGGCCTGGGCCGCAGCCGTTATCTGATCGACCAGGAGTTCCATGCCTGTATTGTGGAGATTTCCGGAAACCCCTACATGGCCGATTATTACCGGGAGGTTTACCAGAAAATATTCTTGCGCCATCGAATCAGTCCACTTCGTGGCGAGCGCACCATCCAGGTACCAAAAGAGCACCATGAAATTTATGAGGCAATCCGGCTGCGTGATGTGCCGCGGGCCCAAAAAGCCATTTCCGCCCACATCCAGGCGGGGAAAGACTACATCCATTCCTTTATCTTCTGATTCTGCTCGACTGCATCTTCACGGTCTTGTCAATTCTCGGCGCATTGCCGAAGAATGGGAAGGCCGGGACAGCATTGCCGCCTTGCTCGGATCAGTTTTTCTCAAGCTTTGTTCTCAAGGGGCCTTGAGCGGCTCCAATCCCCTCTCGAAAATTTAATTCATCCAGCCTGTTAGCACTCTTCAGCGCCATGCTTTCCCCTTCCCTGAGCAGGCCGATCCCGCTTAATTGATCGAGCCAAACAATTTATCCGCAAAAAAGTTTGACAAAATAACCATGGCCTGCAATATTGCATACAAAAGTGAATCTATAAATAGATACAAAAGTGAATACTGGTGGCGCCTGCCGGATGCTGCGCTGCCAAGGAGCACTCTATTGGAGCGCGTCCGACGCTGGTCCCCGGCCCCCGTCGCACCGGAGATATCCCCGGGTCAACGGCCATTGGCGTGCATGGCCCACGTAAGGTTATGCACTGGATCATCGGTCAATAAGGGCTGGTGGGAAACACCTTTAGAGGGTCATCGGCAAAACCTGTTCAACCAGGAATCGGAGAGTCATTGTGAAAATCTGCATCTATGGAACGGGCGCCGTCGGCGGGTTTATCGGTGCCCAACTGGCCCGTGCCGGCCTCGCTGTCAATGCCGTCGATCAAGGCCCCACGTTAAAGGCGTTGCAAACCGACGGGCTCCGGCTGCAGTCCCAAAATGGATTGTTCACCGAAAAGGTCACCGCGACCGATGACCCGACCAGCCTGGGCGTGCAGGACCTGGTGATCATTGCGGTCAAAGCGACCGCCATGGTCCATATCGCCCGGAAAATTGCGCCCCTGATCGGCCCGGACACGATGGTGCTGACCGCGATGAATGGGGTACCCTGGTGGTTCTTTGACGGGTTTGGCGGCGACATGTCCGGGATGCACCTGGAATCCGTCGATCCGACGGGGGAAATCGCTGCCGCCATCCCGGGAAAACATGCGATCGGATGCGTGGTGCATGGCAGCTTTTCCCTGCTCGAGCCCGGGTTTGTCAAGCACGGATTCGGCAACAAGCTGATCATCGGCGAACCGACCGGAACCGTATCGGAGCGACTCCTCGCCCTGCAGAAGGCTCTGTCGCAGGCCGATCTGGAGATCGAGGTTTCGCAAAACATCCAAGCGGATATCTGGTTCAAGCTCTGGGGCAACATGACCATGAATCCGGTTTCCGCGATGACCCGGGCGACCTGCGACCGGATTCTGGACGACCCCCTGGTCAAAGATTTCTGCCTCAAGGTGATGGACGAGGCGGCCCGGATCGGCCGGAATATCGGCTGCCCCATCGCTCAAAGCGGCGAGGAACGCAATGCCGTGACGCGTAAGCTGGGAGCCTTCAAGACCTCCATGCTACAGGACGCGGAGGCCGGCCGGGCCGTTGAATTGGACGCGCTGGTCAGCGTCGTGCGCGAAATCGGTCAAAAAACCGGCGAGCCGACCCCGTACATGGATGCCTTGCTGGGACTGGCCCGGCTCCATGCTCGCGTTCATGGCCTCTATCCCGAGTGACGGAACTCTTCCCCAATGGTGCCCCGGCCGCTTGGAGGGCCGGGCACCGGCACTATTCAAATGATGAAGGAGTCGGATCAATGGCAAAAATAATGAACGGCGGCCAGGCGATCGTCGCTTCCTTGCAGGCGCAAGGCGTGGAAAAGGTGTTCGGAGTTCCCGGTGCGCAGACCTACGACTTGTTTGACGCCCTGCACCAATCGGAACCGAAAATCGAGGTGATCGGCGCCCGGCACGAACAGACCGTCGCCTACATGGCCTTCGGGTATGCGAAAACCACCGGAAAACCGGGTGTTTACAGTGTCGTTCCTGGCCCCGGGATGTTGAACTCCGCGGCGGCGCTCTGCTCCGCCCAGGGCGCCAACGCCCAGGTGCTGTGCCTGACCGGCCAGGTGCCGACCCCCTTTATCGGGTCCGGCAAGGGCGCTCTGCATGAGCTCCCCGATCAGGTGGCGACCCTGCGCACCCTCACCAAATGGGCCGCCCGGGTGGAGCATCCGAGCCAAGCCCCCGATCTGGTCGCCGAGGCGTTCAAGCAGATGCAAGGCGGTCGCCCGGGCGCGGTCGCCCTGGAGATGCCCTGGGATGTCGGCGGCCTGAAAGCGGCGGTCGACGCGCCCCTGCCGGCCCAGGCCCCCGCCAACCCTCCGCTCGATACTGACCAGCTGCAACGGGCTGTCGACCTTTTGCGGGGGGCCAAAAACCCGATGATCATGGTCGGCAGCGGCGCCCAGCACGCCGCGGCCGAGGTACTGGAACTGGCGGAGGCGCTGCAGGCCCCGGTGGTCTCCTTCCGCGGCGGCCGCGGCATTGTCAGCGACGAGCATTATCTCGGTTTCAACTGCGCCGAAGGTTTTAAGCTCTGGGCGCAGACCGATCTGCTGATCGGCATCGGCACCCGCATGGAGCTGCAGTGGGGGCGCTGGTCCGGGCAGCCTCAAGGGCTGAAGTTCCTGCGCATCGACATCGATCCCACCGAGATGGTCCGGCATCCGACGACCGTCGGTCTGGTCGCCGATGCGAAACCGGCGACCGGCGCGCTGGCGGCCACGGTGGTGGCGCGTTTGGGCCATCGCTCCTCCCGGCAGGAGGAATACGCCGCGGTCAAAGCCGCAGCCCAGAAGGAGATCCGCGAAAAGATCCAGCCGCAGCTCGCCTACCTCGACGTCATTCGCCAGGTGCTGCCGCGCGACGGATTTTTTGTCGAGGAGATCTCCCAGGTCGGCTTCAGCTCCTATTTCGGCCTGCCGGTCTATGAGCCGCGCACCTTCGTCACCTGCGGATTCCAGGGGACCCTGGGCTTCGGCTTTCCCACCGCCCTGGGGGTGAAAGTCGCCCACCCGGATCGGGCCGTGGTTTCGGTCAACGGCGATGGCGGCTTCCTGTTCGGCATGCAGGATCTGGCGACGGCCGTCCAGTACGGCATCAATCTGGTCTCGATCGTCTTCAACAACCAGTCCTTCGGCAACGTGCGGCGCGACCAGCTGCGGTTCTTCGACGGCCGGCTCACCGGCTCCGAACTGGTCAATCCCGATTTCGTCAAGCTCGCGGAGAGTTTCGGCGTCGCCGGCTATCGCGCCCAGAGCCCCGAAGCCTTGAAACCGGTGCTTGAGCGTGCACTGAGCGCCGACGCGCCGGCCCTGATTGAGGTGCCCGTCGAGCGCGGTACGGAAGCCTCGCCCTGGCCGTTCCTGATGCCGGGCACCCCTTACGGTGCGGTGTAGGGGAAGATCCGTGGCCCCGCGTCGCTGCCGCCGTCTTTGAGGTTTTTCCCGATTCTGTGCGGGGCGTCCGGAGGGACCGTTGCTAAGCCGCGGCGCCGCCCAAGCGCCAGGTGCCGTCCGCGGCGATGGCGCCGTGACGCTCCAGCCATTCCCGCAGCAGCCCGTATTCCTTCCCGCAGGAGAAGTCCCGGCTGCCGTCGCTCCCTGCGGGGGGCAGGGGGAGGTTGCCGGCGCGGCGGGCGAAGAGCTCGGCCAGGGTGTGGTCGAAACGGTCGAGGCGCTGACGGCCAAAGAGGGGGATGAAGACGGCGCACTGCCGCATCTCCTCCAGCATCACCAGCTGCTCCGGGTCGATGTTGTCGATGATGATCGGCGCGTTGTCGCCGACGGGGTCGCGGCGGAAGGCGCCGCCGATGTTGAGGCCGTCCAGGGTGGCAGAGCGCCAGACGATGCGCCCCCGGCTGGTGACTTCGGGCGCCACCTCGAGGTGCCATCCGGGCCAGGTGAGGCTCGCCAGGCCGACCATGGTCTTGGCCCGGGCCAGACTGATGTCGCTGCCGGTCTCTTCAAAGACGGCGTGACAGAAGGTGGTGATCAGTCTCTCGATATCCATCAATGCATTGATGCAGAACTAGGCCAAAGGCTCACGCGTGTTGACGGTATGCGCTTAGCGTAAAAACAGCTTGGGCAGGAGCAGCGACACATCGGGCACATAGGTAATGATGGCCAGACAGGCCAGGAGGAGCAGGAGAAAGGGCACGACCGACCGGCTAACCGTCTCCATCCGTTCGCCGCTAATTCCCATCGAGACGAACAGGTTCAACCCAAATGGCGGAGTCAACATGCCAAATTCCATGTTAAGGATCATCACGATTCCGAAATGAACCAGATCGATGTTATACGCAATCAGGGTATTCAAAAACAGGGGCGCCAACACCAGGACCGCGCTGACGCTGTCCATGACGCAACCCAGCCCCAGCAACATGATGTTGACCACCAGGAGGAACATCCACGGACTGTGGATGTGCGCCAGCGTGAACTGGGCAATTTTCAAGGGGATCTGTTGCGAGGTAAGGAGCCAGTTGAAGGTCAAGGCACTGGCGAGCAGGATAAGCATCGCCGTCGAAAGCACCGATGCACCCAGGCAGATGTCCGGCAGATCCTTGATCTTGCAGTCTTTATGGATGAAGACTTCCACGAAGATGGCGTAAATCACGCTGACGGCGGCAGCCTCGGTGGGCGTGAAGACGCCGCCGTAGATGCCCCCCAGAACGACAACCGGCAGCAGGATCGCCCAGGTCCCCTCCCTGGCCGTTCGAACAATCTCCTTCAGCGACGGGCGCTTATCGACCTTCCACCCATGCTTGTACCCCTTGTAGAGCGTGAAGGCCGCCAGCAGGCCGCCGATCATGAGTCCGGGCAGGACCCCCGCCAGGAACATTTCGGCGACCGAAGTGTTCATGACCAGGCAGTAAAGGATCATGGGAATGGAGGGGGGAATCACGATTCCCAGGGAGCCGGCGGTGGTCAGCAGGCCTATGGAAAAACGCTTATCGTAATTCGCTTTTTGCAGAGCGGGCAGCATGATCCCGCCGATGGCCGCTATGGTCGCCATGCCGGATCCCGATATCGCGGCGAAAAAGACGCACGCCCCCACTCCGGCTACCGCCAGGCCTCCAGGCACCCACCCGACGAGGCTGTTGATAAAAGCGACCAGCCGCTTGGCGATCGAGCCTCGCGCCATAATCGCCCCAGAGAGAATGAAGAAGGGCACCGCGAGGAGGACGAAACTGTCCAGGCCATTGAAAAGCTGCTCGGGAATGATTCTCAGGGGAGTCGAGGTATGCAGGGATACCGCTATGGCAGTAACGGCGATGAGCATGACCGCGATAGGGACACCAAGGGCCATGAGTCCAGTGAATGCGACGATTATTGTCGTGATCATCCTTGGGCCCTCTCCTCAAGCTGCTTCTCAAACAATTTGCCCACGCCAACGCCAAGAAACCTCAGGGCGATCACCAATGAAAACACCGGAATGGGCAGGTAGACCAACCACATGGGAGCTCCAATCGAGGCCGAGGTGACGCCGAATTTGTGGTTTCGCATGACGACCTCGATGCCGTACCAGGCAACCATCGCGAAACAGGCGCTACTGAAAAAGGCGACCGCGATCCTCAGCACCCTGGCCGGTTTCTCGGGCAACGCATTCAAAAAAAGTTCCATGGAAAAATGAATTCCGCGCCTGACGCCTATGGATGCGCCGAGAAACGTCACGAAGATGCCGACGTACCTGCCCCCCTCCTCAAACCAGTCAAAACTGATACCCAACAGATAGCGCGTGCACACCTGAACAAACGCCACCGAAGCAAGTCCCAGGAGGGTTATGGTAAGGGTCAATTCCTCTAACCGGTTGAAAATTTTCAAGGCTCGTCTCACAAAGAGCTCCTTAGTCGGTGTAGGTACCCACGGGCTGGCATCTTTGCCAGCCCGTGGGTGTAAACGCCTGGAATGCTTACTGCTGTTGGTGTTCTTTGACCTTGTTAATCATGAAATCAACGATTTCACTGCCGATTTTTTCTCGAGTGGCGTTCCAGACCGGTGCTGACGCCTTCTTGAAGGCCTCGCGTTCGGCAGCGGTAAACTTCACGATATGGACATTCTGGGACTTGAGGTACTCATCAACCGTGATATCCATTTTGGGGGGCAACCCGTTGGAGAGCTTTTCGTTGAATTCGCGGTTTACTTTGGTCGCCAAGGCCGCCCCTTCCATCATGATCTTCTGGTCTTCCTTGCTCAATGAGTTCCAAAAATCCACGCTGGCCACCGTAATGGGAGCATTGAGATTGAAGTCGTAATCAATCATGTATTTGGTGACTTCCGGGAATTTCATGAGGGAGGCGACCAGTTTGGAGGCGTTGACGCCTTCGGCGACGCCGGTCTGGAGCGAACTGTAGACCTCGGGGAAGGGGATGCCGACCGGAGAAGCGCCAAAGGCCTTGAAGGTCTCAAGCATCATGGGCGAGTTCATCGTCCGGATTTTCAGACCTTTGAAGTCTTCCGGCGTACGGATCGGCCCCCTGGTGGTGAACGTCTGGCGAAGCCCATCTTCGGCAAAACCCAGGCCGACAAACCCCTTCTTTAGAAAGTAAGAGAAGAGTTTGGCCTTGACTTCGGGGTCATCCAATACGGCATGAGCCGTGGCCAAATTGGGGAACATGAACGGGAGGTCGATAACGGCGGTCTCAGGGATGAAATTCTGGAGGACACTCGTTGTCATGGAAGCCATCTCGAGAGTGCCGGACTGCACCTGAGCACACTGGGAACGCTCGTTACCCAATTGGCCCAAGGGGTAGACCGATATTTCGATGCGGCCATTGGTCTTTTCCTTGACGTAATCCGCCATCGCCTGCAAACCCTTGGTATGTCCGTTGTTCGGCGGCGCGACAGAACCGATCTTGACCATCCGCGCCTGGGCGAGCATCGGCATGCCTGCGATGGCGAATACGCAACCGGCTACAACCAGTGACATCAGTTTCTTTCTCATTGCACCTTCCTCCTTTTTTTAAAAACGTTTTTGGGGTCCACTCTCTTCGAATGGCTTGGGGTAACGTCGTTCAACCTGTCGATCATCACCCTTTGTAACAACCGTCCTGCGTAGTTAGTAGACGAACCGGGCGTTCCTGGGGTAACATGTTACTTTCGCGTGGATTTCTGTACTCAAAATCAACCATCACGACTCGCCTTCCGGCATCCAGAATAAAAATCTGTTTCCCGGCAAAATTCTTCACCAGGTTTTGGCTCGGATGAATTTATGTGAAGATAAAATTGTCCGTCAGACGAGCCAGGGTCTTCAGTTAGAAACCCCTTACGCCTCAGAACGGCGTTTGTCATTCCCTGTTCAAGCTACCAAGCAAGCGTCATGCCGCATGAATGGTATGACGTTGTAAAATTATAAGTATTTTAAATTACAATAGAAATTCGATTTATCTAAATCTGGAAGATATCCGAACAATGTTTAATGGGCCCCAATTCGTAAAATCTGAATCAGGGTGTAAAGCTGGCTGGGCTTAAGCTGGGAGGCATGAGCAGATGGCGGGGGCCTCTCTGATTTGACAATCCTTCCTGGGGGGCTGGAGGTCGATCTGGTTTACGGGATGCTGCTGCCAAGTTCCCATCCGGAACCTCTGGATGGGCGCGGAACAGTTTGCGGCAGACGGGGAGGGCGCGACGGCGTTGTTTTCTCCTGATTTGTCTTGCCAGGCAGGGGGGTGGTAGGGTACCGTATACGGTACCCTAGTGGTGCCCTGTTGCAAATCCAGGTATCATGGCGGACTTTTGGATGCGTCCGGGAGCCCGGCGGGGTGGCCTTAACTATTTAAAATAAGGTTCAATGGCATGGAGGTCCGGCCTCAGTGATCTTCAGGTCGCTGAGGCCTTTATAAATTTCTGCCAGAGAATATTCAACTGCTGAAAAATTTCCTGGGAACCATGCCCAGCGTCTCGGTTGTCCGTCGCAAAGCATGAGCATTTTTCGGTGTATGGCAACGGCCCGGGGGAAATTTTATGCGTTCGACCGTTAAATCCTCTTGAAATCGCCTCGACCCTGGGGCGGGAAAGCTTGGTAGCGGGTGACTTTTACGCGTGCGCGCATTTTATGGTTGGTGTTGCCCACCCTCCTGGTTGGCGCCCTTGCGGCGCTCTCCTGGGTCATTCAAACGACCAACAACGTGCAGGCCGAAGCGCGCCAGCAGTTCTTCAACCAATACAACCGCCAGCAACTGCTGCTCGCCGACCAGGCAGCCCGGGCGATCGAAAACCTTTTTGCGGGATTTCAGAACGATCTCGGTCTGGTGGGCAGTTTGTTCGAGGGCGGGGAGGTCACCAGAAAGCGCGCCCAGCAGGTGGCCGGAGACCTGGCAAGGATCTACCATAGCCAGTCCGGGACGCCGGTGATCGACGTTGCGGTTATCGACCGCAACGGCGTCGTGGTCACCTCCATCCCCAAATCCCCGGACACGGTCGGCGTCAATCTTTCCTGGCGGGACTATTTCCTGTGGGCCAAGGACAAGGCGCGCCCCGGAGAAATCTATATCGCCCCCTTCCGCCGCTTGGTGGCCGGCAAAAACAAAGGGAAAATGGCGCTGGTTGCCGTCGTCGGGATCTTCGACGCCAAGGACCGATTCAAAGGTCTTTCGCTCTTTGCGGTCGGGGTTGACGCGCTGGCAGATCGCTACATCCGCTCGGTACACATCGGCGAACACGGCTACGCCTGGCTGGTGGACGTGGCGAACCGCACCATGCTGGTGCATCCGCAGAAAGCTCTGGACGGGAAGAGTTTCAAGGACTTCGCCTACGGCAGATGGCCCAAGCTGTACCAGCTGCTCCTCTCGATGGAGAATGGCCAACCCGGGACCGCGTCCTACGAATTCGAGGATCCCGTCGACCCCTCCAAGGTTGCACGCAAGTTGATGGGCTATGCGCCGGTACGAATCGGCAACATTTTGTGGATGTTGAGCGTCGCCACCCCGGAGAGTGAAGTGGAGCAGCTCCTTTCCTCCTTCCTCAGGCGGCAGGAATTGCTCTCCATCACCCTCAGTGTCACCATCCTGGCGGGTGCGATCATTACCTGCGCCGCCCTGGTCGCCTGGAACACCCTCCTCTCCCGCCGCATCGATGCCCATTCCCGCGCCCTCGAAATCACCAAGGCCGAGCTGTTGGTCGCCGAGAAGTTGGCGGCTTTGGGGCAAATGGCGGTGGGGTTGACCCACGAGATACGCAACCCCCTCTCGGCGGTGCGCATGAACGTCCAGATCATTCGTGAGGAATGTGGCTCTGAAGAATATTTGCGGGAGAATTTCAATATCCTCGACGAGGAGATCCTGCGTCTCAATGGTCTTTTGGGAGACATTCTTAACTTCGCCCGGCCGCACCCCCTGCGCCTGAAACGGGTCGACCTTGCCGAGGAAATTGCCAAGGTGACACAATTGATGCAGTGCGTGCTGGAAGAGGCCGGGATCGCGCTGGAGGTCAGACGGACCGGGTCCCTCAAGACAACCTGCGACGTCGAACAGATCCGCCAGGTCCTGCTCAACCTGATCCTGAACGGCATCGAGGCCATGAAGAGTTCGCCCGCGCCCAAACGACTGGTGATCGGCGCGACGAGTGGTTCGAAAGAGGTGGTGTTAAAGGTCACGGATTGCGGGACGGGGATCCGGCCCGAAGACCGGCAGCGGGTGTTCGACCCTTTTTTCACCACCAAGGCGCAGGGCGGTGGACTGGGTCTGGCCATGGTGCAAAGCATTGTCCAGCGGCATGGCGGGACGGTGAGTGTGGAGGACGGTGAAGCTGGAGGAACGACCTTTGTCGTGACTTTACCCAAGAAAAAAATCGCGAACTCAAGGGAGATTTCCGCATGAAAAAAATCCTGATCGTCGACGACGACAGATCCATTCGGCGAACCCTGGAGATGCGTTTATTGCGCGACGGCTACGTGGTCGAGACCGCCGAAGATGGGCCTTCCGGCCTGGAAAAAGGGCGAGACGAATCCGTCAACCTGGTGCTTTTGGATCTGCGCCTGCCCGGCATGGGTGGTTTTGAGGTCCTGCAGGAGCTCAAACGCTACCGTCCTGCTCTTTCCGTGATCGTCATCACCGCTTATGACGATATGCAAACGGCCATTGAAGCCATTCGCCTGGGTGCGATCGATCATCTGAGCAAACCCCTCGATTTTGAGGAACTCGACGATGTGCTGCACAAGACCTTCGAAAAGGTCGAGCTGCAGGATGGAGGCTTCGAGCTTTGCGATACGCCCGATATGCCTTTTCAATCCCATCTCATTATCGGGCGCAGCCGGGCGATGAAGCACGTTTTCAAGACCATCGGTGCGGTCGCCGATTCTCCCGCCACGGTGCTGATCTATGGTGAAAGCGGCACGGGCAAGGAGATGGTTGCCAAAGCCATTCATTTCAACGGCCAGCGAAAGAAACAGCCATTTGTGGCCGTGGTCAGTGCGGCACTGGCGCCCACGGTGCTGGAGAGCGAACTTTTCGGGCACGAAAAGGGCGCCTTCACCGGCGCCTATTGCAGCAAGCCCGGCAAGTTCGAGCTGGCGGAGAAGGGCACCCTGTTTCTTGACGAGGTTTCCGAAGTAAGCACCGATATCCAGGTCAAACTTCTGAGATTTCTTCAGGAACGACAATTCGAACGGGTCGGCGGAGTCGATACCATCTCGTCGGACGTTCGGGTCATCGCCGCCTCCAATCGCGATCTCGCGGACCTGATGGCGACGGGTGAGTTCCGCAAGGACCTGTATTACCGCCTCCAGGTGGCCACCATCAAGCTGCCGCCTTTGCGCGACCGGCGCGAAGACATTCCGCTTTTGACCAGGTTTTTCCTGGAGAAAATCCGCCGGGAGTTCGGGCGCACGGTGGACGTGATCCCGAAAGCCGCCATGGATTTGCTCCTGGACCACCCCTGGCCGGGGAATGTGCGCGAACTTGAAAACGCCTTGCGCCGCGCCGTGCTCTTTTCTCCGGGCAATGTTCTGCTCCCGGAAGCGCTGCAACTCCAACAGTTGGACCAAAGCGCCGAACTCCCCCTGATGCTTCATTCGGTCCGGGAACTGGAACGCCGCCATATCGAGAATATCTTGACGCATACCGACTGGGACAAGTCGCGGGCCGCCCGCATTCTGCAGATTTCCCGCCCGACGCTGGACAAACGCATCCGCGAATTCGACATTAAAATGGATCGTAAAGGTCGGACCAAACCCAGCGGATAGGCCTTTCGTTTTTCGAGATGTACCTACCGGGTGGCTGCCAATCCAGTTGCACCGATCCCCCCGCCATTCCCGTTCACCCCGCCTCACGGTTTGCACCCGGCAAGGATCAAAAGAAGGCAATCATTCAGGGGGCCAAAGGGCTGAGTTGTACCCTCCGCCCGGCACGGTCCGGATTGAACTTGATTCCAAGCCTGCCATCGCTCCCCAGCGCACCGCCCCCCCCCTTGAAATAGAACACCGTCACAATCCATTCAATTCATCCCCCGAAACAGCCAGGTTTTACACCCTGATCAAATCTTTACGGATTAAATTATGCTAAACATTGTTTACATCGAATCCGCACCCGAAAAACACGAAAAAATCCTAAAAAATAGAGCATTTATAGTCGGCAGTAGATACTGGAATAATGCGGCATGCCCCTTGCTAAGGATTTAAAATATCAAAATACAACACTGTTCGAAAAACCTTATGCAGGGCTATGGAAGCGACCCAGACTTCCATTTTGCCGGGGGTAGCGCACCTCAAAGTGGAGACGATCAAGACGCCCGCAACTCGATACTGGCACCAGCACCGTCACTGGCGAAGCTTTTGCCTTTGGAACGTTATACCGCAACTGGGGCCCACGTCAGAAACGACAACAAGATTTCCCAGGTCGACGCACGACTGCAGCGCTTCGCCCAGTTGCCGTACAAGGTCGGCCCGCACTTCCGAATCGTCCCCGGAGTGGGAAGTGCCGATTGGTAAACGAGAGAATTGCCCGCCGTTACATACAGGAGGTAATCCCCCGGCTTGCCGGGGGATGTCAGAAGTTTGAAAGTTCCGCGCCCGGGCACAGAAAGACGGTTCCCCGATTCATCTGACCAAGTTGACACCGGGCTGGACGATGCGGACCAACGATTTTCCCCTCCGGGATGCGGGTTTGCCGCCTGCCCGCCCGGGATAGTCAGGAGCTGACCGGCTTCAGGACCGCATATCAATGGAAGGAGGTGGGTGCCCTTAGTTGCATGCAAAATTACATGAAATCAGATGAAAGCAGAGTTTCTTTATTACTTTAGCCCATGTCGGAGGACGTCGCTGATGAGAAAAACCGTTTGGATAGCCGTTGCAGTTTTGGTTCTTGGCGCGCTGGGCGTAAACGCCGATGCCGGGAATATTTCGACCCAGTTCGATGCCACGCTCGGTGGCTATGTAAAACTGGACTACATCAACCAGACCTTTAACGCCCCGGGCATGGCGGCCTATGGAACCCTCACCACGGTAACCCCGGCCAATGAGCATACTGATCAATCGCTCATCACCGCCCGCCAAACCCGCATCCACCTGATTGTGACCGGCCCCGACTATCTCGGCGCCACAACCAGGGCCTTTATCGAAGGGGACTTTTTTGGTCCCGGCGGCACCAATGAACGGGGGAACGTGCGCATGCGGCATGCGAACTTCACCCTGGATTGGAAAGACAAGGGCACCCAGGTCATGTTCGGACAGTTCTGGGACATTTACGGCCCCTTTGCCGCCTCGATGCTCGACTTCGGCACCGGCGGGAATATCGGCGGCGCGAACAATCCCCGGATTGCCCAGCTCCGGGTTACCCAGAAGGTTCGCTTCAACGAGGACAACTGGTTGACGATCATCGCCGGGCTGGAGGATCCCCAGCAAAACGATTCCGCGACCAAGACCAATGTTGCCGGACAGGTCCTGTTCCAGACCAAGGCCCTGGGTGTGTCTCCGGGCTACTGGGGCCTGCCGATGGATCCCTTGACCCTGGATGTGTACGGTCTCTACGGAAAAGATAAAAATAAGGACTTTGGCAACAAATCCTTTGACGCTTGGAGCGTCGGCTTTTATACCCATGTGCCGATCCTGAAATCAAGCGATGGCAAGGGTCGCGCCGGGACTCTGAGCTTCGAAGGGCAGACCTACATCGCCGAGGGACTTCCTGGCATTCAGGGGACCCAGTACCTCACCCTCAATGACGCCAGCGGTAATGTGTCCGCCGCCAAAGGCTACGCCGCCATCGGCCAGCTCATTTTCTATCCCGTGCAGCAGCTCGGCATCACGGCCGGTTACGGCCGAAGAGGCATCCGGGGGAGCAGCGACTACCGCAATGCGGATAGTCTGACGGCGTTGGCCGGTCCCTTCGGTACCGCCGGCGACCCCGCCGGTGCGATCCGGAAATACAACGACGGCTTCTGGACCAATGTCACCTACGATGTCGCCAACGTTCGTCTGGGTGCCGAATACATGCATCTGTCGACCAAATACCTCGGTTCGAACGGGACAGCGGATGCCAACCGCTTTCAGGTGTCGGCAATTTACTTCTTCTAGAAGTCAGTCCTGAACCGATTTAACGAAAACCTCCTGAGATATGAGTTGTGGGCAGAATTTGTATTCTGCCTTTTTTTTTGACGGCATCCGGTATGCCGGCAATGTCGACTGGAAAACTCCGACCACTGCCTTCCTCGAAGTTCGCCGCACGGTGGCGGACCCCACGGCTTCCCCCAGAGAGAGGCCGAAAACGGTGCCTTCTGCTCCATCCACCAAGTCGAGAATTCGCAGCCGGTGGGAAACGTGACCCGGACTACTGAGGCGTAGAACCTCCTGAAATGAAACGTGCCCCGGAGGGAACTCCGGGGCTATCTTTTACGGGGGGCGGGTTGTTTGCTTGGCCTGCAGGCATTTGGGGCGGGGGTTGAGGCGCGCCCGCTGCCGTTCCCATCAGGTTGGGAATGGAGGCAGCTGCCCTTGCCAGGAGGACTTCGAAGCCGGTGCATGGGGTGGGACACGGGAGGGAAGGGGACCTCGCCCATTCCTGGGCGAGGTCGGTTCGGTGTCGGCACCGTTAATAGCCTACGGTAAAGCGTTTACCCTGGTGGCGGCCGGTTTCGATCTCATCCAGAATCGCCACCGCCAGGTCCCCGACGTTGATTTTGGCCGGTCCGTCCCCGGTCGTCAGCACCCTGTCACCCCCCACGCGGAAGCTCCCGGTCTTGTCGCCGGGGGTCAACAGCGGGGAGGGGGAGATGTAGCTCCAGTTCAGCCAGGGATCCTGGCGCAGCAGGGACAATACTTCGCGCACGGCCAGGGCATAGGGTTTGACGGCGGGCGGAAAACTGGGCGTGTCGACCAGTTGCTGGCCCGGGGCGACTTCCAGGCTCCCGGCTCCGCCAACCACCAGCAGGCGCGGCAGCTGCGCCATCCGGACCGCGTCCAGAATCGCCCGGTACCCTTCGACATTGGCCTGGCAGAGGGCCTCGGCATCGGCCCCCTCCCTGGTCTTGTAGGCGCTGATCAGGGCATCGTGCCCCTGCAGACGGGAGGCCGTGGCCGCGATCCGCCGCACGTCCCCCTTGAAAATGGTCAGCTGGGGCTGTTCCGCCAGTTTTCCCGGGTTGCGGACCAGGGCCGTGACCCGGTGGCCGCGCTCCAGGGCTTCTTTCATTACGGCGCCACCGACCAGGCCGGTGGCGCCGATGATGGCGAGATTCATAACCATCCTAGCTTTCGAAGCTGTCGCAAAGCGCCTTGACCACCCGGAAACGATGGTCGACCAGCCCTTGCAGGGAGGCCAGCTCGTCCTGCTTGAGGTGCTTGAACTTGCCGAGCAGGCCGGTGAGCTGCTCCACCGGTTTCGGCGTCTTGACCTGGTGGGTCATGCGGAACACGCCGTTCTCCGCCTCCCAGAGGGGGAAGTAGTTGGTCTGCACCGCGGTCCGGCAGACCTGGATCGAGGCGTCGGTGGGCATCTTCCAGCCGACGTTGCAGGGGGTGAAGACGTGCAGGTAGGCGAAGCCGTGTTTGGCCGCCTCCTTGGCCTTGACCAGTTTCTTGGCGTAGTCCTCGAGGTGGCTCAAGGTGGCGGTGGCGACGTAGGGAACCTCGTGCATCGCCATCACCATCGGCATGTTCTTCGAGCCGGTGGTCTTGCCCCGCCCCTCGCTGCCGACCTGGGTGGTGCTGGTCGCCGCGCCGAAGGGGGTGCCGCTGCTGCGCTGGATGCCGGTGTTCATGTAGCCTTCGTTGTCGTAGCAGATGTAGATCATCTTCTCGTTGCGCTCGGCGGCACCGGAGAGGGGCTGGAAGCCGACGTCCATGGCGCAGCCGTCGCCGGTGTAGCAGACCACCGTCGCTTCCTTGCCGGCCTTCTGGTAGGCCCGGGTCAGGCCGGTGGCGCTGGAGGCGACCCCGGTCATGGTACAGGCGTAGTGCGCGTGCTTGTGCCAGGCGCCGGTGTTGGCGCCGTTCAAAACCGGGGCGGAGCAGGAGGGGGTGCCGACGAAGATGGCATCCTTGCCCAGCACCCGGGAGATGAAGCGCAGGTTGTGCTCCAGGGTGCAGCCGGAACAGAAGGCGACGCCGCCGGAGAACTGGTCCTCACCCTGGTAGTACTCGGTGACCTTGGGTAGTTTTTTCGCTGTATTGGACATGATTTCTCCTTATTCCCCGCTGGCCAGCCAGGCCACTTCCTGGTAGGCGTTGCCCTGGGCGGCGCTGTGGATGTCGTCGACCATCCGCTCGATGCTCGGTTTGGTGATGTCCATGTTCGCCAGGCCGTCGACGAAGCTGAGCATCGGCACGATGCCGATCCCCGGGGTGAGGGCCTTGATTTCCTGGAAGATCGGCCCGCAGTCCCAGCCGAAGGCGATGCTGCGGTCGAGCACGCCGATCGCCTTTTTCCCCTTGAGGGCCGCGGTCAGCCGTTCCTTGGGGAAGGGGCGGTACATGCGCAGCTTCACCAGGCCGATCTTGATCCCCTGTGCGCGCTTGGCGTCGACCACGGTGCGGGCGGTGCCGACGGCGCTCCCCGAGGTGACCAGGACGATGTCGGCGTCCTCGGTGCGGTATTCTTCGACCTGGCCGCCATAGCTGCGGCCGAACACCTCGGCGAAGGCGGCGTCCACCGCTTCGAACTTCTCCTTGGAGCGCTCCATGGCCGCCATGTGCTTGCGCCGCAGCTCGACGAAGCCGGCCCCCAGGCCGTGGGCGCCGCAGCCCAGCGAAGAGCCGGGATCGAGGGTCATCCTTTTAGGCTGGTCCTCCAGGGGAGCGAGGAAAGCGTCGACATCGTGCTGCGCGGCGATCTCCACCGATTCGGCGAGGAAGGAGAGGTAGTAGCCGTCGTAGTTGACCATGACCGGCAGCTGCACGTCGAAATCCTCGGCGAGGCGGTAGGCCATGATGGTCAGGTCGAAGATCTCCTGGCCGCTCTCGGCGATGAGCTGGATCCAGCCGGTGTCGCGGGTCGAGATCATGTCCTGCTGGCCGGAACAGACGGCGTGGATCCCCGGCGGTTCGCGGTTGACGTTGATCATGACCACCGGCGCCCGGTAGCCCGCGGTCTGGAACATGGCGTCGTACATGAAGACCAGACCGTAGGAGGAGGTGGCGGTGAAAACCCGGGCGCCGGCCATGGAGGCGCCGCAGACCACGTTCTGGGCCGAGTTCTCCCCTTCGACGGCGACCATCTCGGCGTCGAGGGTGCCGTTGGCGTGGAAGTTCTCCAACTGCTCGATGACCTCGCTCTGCGGCGTGATCGGATAGAGGGAAACGACATCGGGACGACACAGCCGGGCCGCGTAGGCCGCGGCCGCGTTACCGGTAATGACCTTGAATTGCTTACTTTTCGCCAGTGCTTCCATCGGCATCTCCTTCGGGGACCATGACGATCGCCTTGGTGGGACATTCCTTGGCACAGATTCCACAGCCCTTGCAGAACTCCAGGTCGATGGGGAAGTGATCTTCCGCCACGCCGATGCACTGCGGGGGGCAATAGAGGTAACAGAGCCCGCAATAGACGCATTTCTCCTGGTTCAGGATCGGTCGCGTCGTTCTCCAGGTGCCGGTGGGCAGGCACAGCGGCTCCTTGGAGCCATCGCACCAGGCGGCTTCGGTGGCGAAGATACCACCGGGCTTCTTGTCGTTGTTCACTGCCATGTGCGCACCTCGACTTCCTCGTAACCGCGCTCGGCGTTACGGATGTTTTTCCGCAGCATCTCCCCCTCGAAGTACTCGCCGAGTCCCTTGATCACCGACTCGAGCTTGAGCCAGCCGGTGGCGGCGGCCAGGGCCCCCAACAGGCAGGTGTTGGGGATGTCGCGGCCGATCTCCTCGACGGCGATGCGGGTGGCGTCGACCGTGCCGGCCAGCGCCAGGTTGTCGCTCATGCGCTCGGCCGGGGCGCTCTTGCCGTTGAGGATCAGCACCCCGCCGGGCTTGAGACCGTTGAACAGGCCGTCGAGCTTGAGCAGGGTCGGATCGACGACCATCAGGCAGTCGGGGGTGTAAATCTGGCTTTTCTCCCGGATCTGCGCTTCGTCGAAGCGGGTGAAGGCCACCACCGGCATGCCGCGCCGCTCGAACCCGTACATCGGGAAACTGGCGACGCACTTGCCTTCGATGGCCGCGGCGGAGGCCAGCATCTTGGCCGCGAGCACCGCGCCCTGTCCGCCTCGTCCATGCAGTCTGACTTCTTTCATGCCTTCTTCCTTTCGGTTACCGGGTCTTTGGTTAAGTCGCCAAGGGCGTCTCTCACCCGTTCGCTGCGCTCTCAAGAGCCCACGGAGGACACTGAGAAGACCTTGAAAATATTGGCTGGTTAGGCATCAGGCTTCAGTAAATATTATTGCCCCATTCTTTTCCTCTGTGCCCTCTGTGTCCTCAAGCGACTGTAAGGAGCGGGTGAGAGATGCCCCTGGCTGTTGTCCGGACCGCGCCGCTTCAGGAGATGTAGGCGGCGAGGGCAATGGTGTTGAGCATCGTCTCCATCGAGTCGGAACGGGAGGTCATGACGATCGGCGCCTTGGCCCCCAGAACCGCCGTGGCGATCTCCTTTTGCGCCCAGAAGACCAGCGCCTTGTGCAGGGGGTTGGCCACCTGGAGATTGGGGGCCAAGAGGATGTCGGCCTGGCCAGCGACCTCGCCGTGCAGGTTCTTGTAGCGGGCCGCCTCCAGGGAGACGGCATTGTCGAAGGCCAGGGGGCCGTCGATGATGCAGTCCCTGATCTGCCCCCGCTCCGCCATCTTGCTCAGGATCGCGGCGTCGAGGGTGTCCGGCAGGGCCGGGTTGACCACCTCCACGGCCGAGAGGGCCGCGACCCTCGGTCTTTCGTAGCCGAGCTTGCGGGCCAGCCAGACCGCGTTCTCGACGATCTTCACCTTCTCCTGGAGATCCGGGCTGATGTTGATGGCGCAGTCGGTGATGATCTGCAACCCCTCCCCCTCGACCTTCCCGTAGAGGGTGACCTCGCTGATGATGCGGTTGTCGTTGAGCCCCTTCTCCTTGTCGAGGATCGCCTTGAGGAAGGTGGCGGTGGGGAGGTTCCCCTTCATGATGGCGCCGGCCCGCCCCTCGACCACCAGCTTGACCGCGGCGGCGGCGGACTCCTTCGGCGTGGGGCAATCGAGCAGCTCGATGCCGGTCAGATCGAGGCGGTGTTCCTCGGCCAGGGCCCGGATCTTTCCCGCGTCGCCGGTCAGGATGAAATCGGCGATCT
This sequence comes from uncultured delta proteobacterium, assembly GCA_963763205.1. Taxonomy (GTDB): domain Bacteria; phylum Desulfobacterota; class Desulfuromonadia; order Desulfuromonadales; family DDH964; genus DDH964. Next base: position 59,417 of record CAVXNQ010000013.1, read on the forward strand.
TCTGCTGCCGGGCGGCCTTGACCAGCTTCACCACCTCCGAGCCTTCGGCCGCGGCGATGGCAATGGTTTTGGGGGGCATATCCCGGACGGCACCCAACAGCTCTGCAAAGGAATTTATCATGGCATGGCCTCGCTCAGTAAGTGGAGAGGGCTTCCTTGCCCTCGAGAAAGCGGAGTGCCCCGGCGGCCAGGGCCTCCATTTCGTTCTCGCCGGGGTCGAGGTAGACCGGGGCGATGAAGGCGATCCTGCTGCGCAGCTTGTCGACCAGGGTTTTCGAGTAGGCGAGGCTGCCGGTCAGGGCAATCGCCTCCACCTCTCCGGCGAGAACGGCGGCGCAGGCGCCGATCTCCTTGGCCACCTGATAGGCCATGGCTTCGAAGACCTCGGCCGCCTGCCCATCGCCGGCGGCGATGCGGCGCTCGATCTCCCGGCCGTCGGTGGTTCCCAGGTAGGCCACCAGCCCGCCCTTGCCTTGGATCAGTTTCAGGATCTCGTCCCTGGAGTAGTCGCCGCTGAAGCAGAGCCGGACCAGGTCCCCCGTCGGCAGGCTGCCGGCGCGCTCGGGGGAGAAGGGGCCGTCGCCGTCGAGGGCGTTGTTGACGTCGAGCACCTTCCCCTGATGGTGCGCCCCCACCGAGATCCCTCCGCCCAGGTGGGCGACGATGAGGTTGACCTGGTCGTAATCCTTGCCCAGTTGAGCCGCGATCTTGCGCGCGGTGGCTTTCTGGTTCAGGGCGTGGAAGCTGCTCTGCCGGGCAATCTGGGGGATGCCGGAATAGCGGGCCAGCGGGCCGAACTCGTCAGTGGTGGGCGGGTCCAGAGTCAGAACCGGGATGTTGCGCTCTTTGCCCAAGTCGTGGGCGACCATCCCGCCGACGATGTTGGGGTGCTGGCCGAAGCGACCGCTTTGCATGTCCGCGATCATTCGGGAGCAGATGGGGTAGGTCCCCCCGGGGATCGGCTTGGTATTCCCTCCCCGGCAGGCAATGGCGTCGAACGCCTCCAGGTTGACGGCATGCTTGGCCAGAGTCGACAAAATGGCCTCTTTGCGGATTTCGTATTGATCGAAAATGGTCTTGAACTCTTTCAACTGGTCGGCCGGGTGGTGGACCGATTCGCTGACCCGCATGGTCCCGGCTTCGAAGACGCCGATCTTGGTCGAGGTGGAGCCAAGGTTGATGATCAGAATGCGCTTGGGGCAGTCCATGGTTACCTCTTCCGGATCATTTCAGCAGGGCCGTTGACAAGCTCCCGGGCGACGTCGCCAGAGCGGGCAGGTTCTCGATCGAAGGAGAAAAACGTCCTGTCCAGTTTAGTGCCCGGGGCTCGGCGGGTCGATGATGTTTTGGCTATATCCGGCATGCGGTTTGCGTCATAAGGTGCCGTAAATAACTTAAAAAACACCTATTTGAAACTTCGCCGCCGGGCGCCCGCAGCCCTCTTCCCAAAACGGGCCGGGTCCGTCGGACCTTTCGATCCGACGGACCCGGAGTTCTAGATCTTCAGTCCGACCTTGCAGCCTTCCCGCATCGCGTCGACGATCAGCCCCGGTTTCTCGGAACTGCCGACGTTGTAGACCTCTTTGACCAGGTGCCCGAGGCGCGCCATGATTTCGCGGTTGGGGGCGAATTCCTGGGTGGCGCAGATGTTGCCGGCTTCCAGCAGCCGCTCCTCGCCGTCCTTGTCGGTGATGACAAGGCCGCGACCGGTCACCTCCTTGAATTGGACGTCGGTGATGATCGGGATCTGCTTCTTCTTCATCCAGGGCCAGAGATTCATCAGGTCGTCGCCGGTCATCCCTTCACCCAGCTCCGCGGCCGGACCGTTGTGCACCATGGTGACCTTGCGCTTGCGCTTGGTGAGGAACTCGGTCAGCTCGCAGCCATGCAGGGTGCCGCCGGTGACCACCACGTTTTTGCTCACCGGCATCCAGATCCGGGTCAGTTTCTCCAGGGTGATGGGGCTGAGGAACTTGAGGAAGAACTTCAGCTGGTGGTGCAGATCTCCCGGGGTCAGGACCTTGCGCCGGGTGCCTCCCGGAACCTGGAACTTGGTGTAGGCGGAGCCGGCGGCGACGACCAGCACGTCGGGATGTTCCTTGGCGATGACGGCGGGCGTCACCTCGGTCTTCAGGTGCACCTTGACCCCTTCCTTTTCAATCTGGGTCTTCAGGTACTTGACGAAGGTCAGGATATCCACCGTCTCGAGGTGCTTGACCATGCTGGCGACGGGGAGCAGTCCTCCCAGCCAGGAAGCCTTTTCGTAAAGGACCACCTCGTGGCCGCGCAGGGCCGCCACCCGTGCGGCCTCCATTCCGGCCGGGCCGCCGCCGACGACCAGAACCTTCTTTTTCTTCTTCGCCGGCTGGCATTGGAATTCCGGAAAGAGCTCCCGTCCCAGGGTGGCGTTGATCCGGCAGTTCAGCCGTTTGTTTTTGTTGCGCTCATCCATGCAGTGCAGGCAGCCGTGGCACCAGCGAATATCCTCCATGTGGCCGGCGGCGACCTTGTTGGGCAGCTCCGGGTCGGCCAAAAGCCGCCGGGTCATGCCGACCATGTCGAGGCTCCCTTTTTGCAGATATTCCTCGCCGAGGACGGGATCGAGGCGGCAGGCGGTCCACAAGGGGATTTTCGCCCCGGCGGCCTTGACCGCCTCGACCAGGGGCACCGTGGCGCCCTTGCCGCCCCGGCTCCAGTCGAGGCCCTCGGGCAGGTGCTCGGGCGGCTCGGGGTAGAGAATGCGGTCGGGTTGCAGCAGCCCCTCGCGGTGGCCGTACTTCTCGGCGCGGCAGTTGATGCCGTCGGCCACTTCGGCGACCAGTTTGGCCATCTGCGCCCCCTCCTCGATGGTGGTCGCCCGCGGGTGGCCATATTCGGCGATATTCATCAGCACCACCACGGTAAGGCCGGGGCAGCGTTTTTTGACTTCGACGATGATGTTGCGGATGAAGCGGGTGCGGTTTTCGTAGCTTTGCGGGCCGTACTCGTCGGTGCGCTTGTTCCAGACCCGGGAGAGGAAGGTGTTTCCCTGGTGGCAGGTGCCGTGGTTGATTTCCACGGCATCGAAGCCGGCCTTGTAGGCCCGTTCGGCGGCACTGACCCAGTATTCGATCTGCCTGGCGATATCTTCCTTGGTCATCTCCCGGCAGGGGTTGAAGTCCGGCCCGGGCAACTCCTCCTGGGTCATCGTCGAGGCGCCCTGGGTGTCGCGGGATTTCGGCAGCAGCCCGGTGGGGTTCCAGGGGCCGGCATGCTGGAACTGGATCGAAGCGACCGCGCCTTGCTTCTTGATCGCCTCGGCCAGCTTCTGGTAGCCGGGGATGAACTTGTCGTCGGTGAAATGGAGCTGGACGCCGGCGATCGGCGTGTCGCCGTCGTAGTGGATGTGCTGGATGCCCAGCGGATACTCGACGCCGCAGGACTCGACCGTTACCCACCCCGTCCCGCCTTTGGCCAGGCGCTCGTAGAAGGCGACCATCCCCGGACCGACGGTCTGGTCCTCCTCCATGAAGGAGGTGCCGTTGGCCGTCTTCAAAAAGCGGTTCCTGGCGGTGACGTTGCCGATCTTGCAGGGGGAGAGCAGTTTTTCGAACTGTTGGGACATGTGGCGCTCCTTTCAACCGTGGAGGAGGGGACGGTTAGGTCTTTCGGCTGGGGTACCGTATACTGTACCCCAAGAATAGGGGCGCAGTTCACGGCTGTCAAGGGAAATTTTTCATGGCGAACCAGGGTGCCCCGGCGGGCCCCCGGAAGGGATCCCCTCCGGGGGCGGCGGATGCTGGTGACGGCAGGGAAGGGCGGGTCCGTAGCGGGCGAGGGAGAGGGGAGGGATCAGTGCTTGCCTTCGAAGACCCGCTGGTAGATGTCCTGCTTGGCAAAGTCGAGGTGTTCGGCGATCGCTGCCTGCAGTCCCTGGGCGTCCCCGGCGTGGAGGCGGTCCAGGATGTGGCGGTGACTCTCGATGGCCCGAGTGGCGGTTTCGGGTTCGGAAAAGCTCTCGACCCGGTAGAGGAGCATTTGGCGCCGCAGGCTCTGGCAGATATCGATGAGGCGCCGGCTTTTACTGGCCTGGACCAGCAGCTCGTGAAAATCGGCATCGCGCAGAATGAAGCGGCGCGATTGCCCGGCCTGGACATCGGTTTCGGCCGCAGCGAGGTTGGCTTCGAGGGCCTCCAGTTCCGCCGGCGTGATGCGCTCCAGCGCCAGGCGCGCCGCCAGGCTCTCATTCACCTTGCGGATTTCACAAAGCTCCGCGAGATCCTCCCGGCGGATCTCCCGGACCTGGTAGCCGATCCGCGGCAGCGATTCCAGGAAACCCTCCCGTTCCAAGGCATGCAGGGCTTCCCGCACCGGCGTCCGGGAGACGCCGAGCTGTTCGGCCAGTCCGTTTTCGACGATCCGTTCGCCGGAAATGAGCTTGCCGGCGAGGATCAGCTCCATGATCAGGTTGTACACTTTTTCGCGGATGGACGGGGGCTGCTCGATGACCAGCCCCAGATCTTTCGCCACCATGTAGGATCTCCTCAATGCGGATAGCGGCCGGCACCCGGTCCGGATGCGCGGCGCCACCAATGGGAAACGTTTATTGATTCCAAGCTGTTTTTTGCTGTTGAATACTGTACCCCAGAGCTTTCCGCCGGTCAATGGCGAATCGTTTCGGCCGCAGGGAGGGGAGCGCGGCGGAAAGCGGCGTGCTATTTTCTCTTGACTTGGCCGACGGTGTGGGGCATTTTTGGGGTACGGTATACGGTACCCCAGAGACGGACCCGATTTCAGACCCTTCCGGACCGGACAGGAAGCCGGCCCGGCAGAGACAGCCATCCTTCAAAACGGAGACGAATCATGAAAATTGCGATTATTGGCGCCGCCGGTTCGGTCGGCTCGTGTGTCGCCTTCAACATTGCGGCCCAGGGACTGGCCGACGAAATCCTGATGATCGGCGGCAGCCGCCAGAACCATCTGCAACATCACGCCATGGATATCAGCACCGGGGTATCATGCCTCGATGTCAAGGTCTATCCGGGCGGGTACGAGGATCTCGGCGGCTCGGAGATCGTCATCAATACCGCCGGCGTGTCCCAGGGGCTGATCGCCGACCGGATGGAGATGCTCCCCAAGAATATTCCCCTGGTCCGGGATATTGCCCAGCACATAAGGCGCCATTGCCCGGAAGCGATCGTGATAAACGCCTGCAACCCCATCGATCCGCTGAACTACGCCATGTATCTCGCCGGCGACCTCGACCCGAACCAGCTCATCGGTTATTCGCTGAACGATTCCCTGCGCTTCCGGGAACTGGTCGCGGCGGCCAAGGGGGTCGAAGTCAGCCGGGTCGGCGGCACGGTGATCGGCGAGCACGGCAGCACCCAGGTCCTCCTCTTCAGTTCGGCGCGGATCGACGGCAAACCGGTCACCTTCGAAACCGCCGAAAAGGAGCGCATCCGGCGTACCGTTCCGACCATCCTGCGGACCTACGAGGAACTGCAGACCGGGCGGACTGCCGGGTGGACCTGCGCTGTCGGGGTGGCGAACCTGGTGCGGGCGATCGTCGAAGATGCCGGGAAGGTCTTCCCCTGCTCGGTGATGCTCGATGGGCAGTACGGTTGCCGCAATCTGAGCATGGGAGTCCCGGTCATCGTCGGCCGGGGAGGGGTGAGCCAGATTCTCGAATGGCAACTGGCCGCCGACGAGGAGGAAGGCCTCGCCGTGACCACCCAAACCCTCCGGGCGGCAGCCCGCATCGTTGAGGCCGAGCTGGCCTGAACCTGCCCCCCGTCGATGCTTCGGCCTCAGCGACCTTCCGGTCGCCGGGGCCTTTTTATTATCCCGGGTCGCGCAGGAGCCAAGAAGGAATTTTAAAACCTCTTTATAGCTCTGTCTGGGCTCTTCAGAATCGAAGGAGAGGATCATTAAGATCCGGAAATAGGGCTACGCCTGTAGTTTAACCCTCGATCCGGGTATGACTTCCAGCGCATAGCGGGCATCCGAAAAAGGTCATGGCGGTGTTCGATTGACTTGCATATAAATTAGCAGAACGACGTTATGAAAAAACTTGGCGCACGGCACGGGGCCGCTTGCGGGGCACCGGTGAGGGGGCCGGGGGGCTCGTGGTTGCAGGCGGTCAGGTCACCAACCATTTCCAAGGAGCTGAAGATGAGAGACGCAAAACTGTTTTTGCTCATTGTCGTCACACTGGGATTGATCGTTCCGGCCACGGTCTTTGCCGCACCGGTCGTTCTGACCTTTGCTATGCAGAACCCGGAGACCGCCTACAGCTCGGTGCATTGTGTCCAGCCCTGGATCAAGGCCGTGGAAGAAGCCACCAAGGGATATGTGAAGATTCAACCCTATTACAGCCAGACCCTGACCAAGGGGAAAGACACCTGGAACGCCACCAAGATGGGGATCGCCGATATGGGCTGGAACATGCACGGCTACTGGCCGGGGATGACCCCTCTGACCGATGTCATGGCCCTGCCGGCCCTGCCGTTTCGCACCGCCGAAAAGGGGAGCGAGGTCTTCTGGAAACTCTATGAAAAATTTCCGCAAATCCAGAAGGAGTTCGCCGACACCAAGGTTCTTCTCCTTTACACCAGCGAACCCTATTACCTGATCACTAAGGACAAGCCGGTGCGCAACCTGGAGGACCTGAAAGGGCTGAAGATCCGGGTCGGCGGGGCGCCGGCGGTGGACCAGATGAAGGATCTCGGCGGCGCGCCGGTCGCGGTTGGGATGCCGGATTGCTATCTGGCGATGCAGAAGGGGGTCATCGACGGCATGGGCGCGGCCTGGGAGCCGATCATCGGCTTCCGGCTCTACGAGGTGGCCAATTACTACACCCAGGTCCCCTTTCCGGCGACCTACTTCTCCATCACCATGAATCTGCAGAAATGGAACTGCCTGCCCAAGGAGGTTCAGGACGAAATCATGAGCGTCGGCGGCCTGAGCGGCTCCAAATTCTGGGGGCACAACTTCTGGGATATCGCCAAGGAGCCGACTATTGAGAAGGCCCGGGCCATGGGGCGGGACATCAAACTCTACACCCTCACCGAGGAAGAGCGGCAGCGGTGGCTGGAGATCGGCGGCAAGCCGGTCTGGAAAGCCTGGGTCAAGGACATGGAGAGCAAAGGCCATCCTGAAGCGCAGCAAATTCTGCAGACGGTCCTTGACCTCTCGAGCACGCCGTCCACGGTGGCGGAAAAGGGGAACAGGCCGGCCGTTAAGGCCGCCACGAATTAACCATCGATCACTCCGGGCAAGGGGCATGAAAGCTGAAACCGCCGCCCGGGGGCCTGGAAATGTCGCAACGCGGGGACGATCTCCCTCCGCTGCGACCACGAAGGCCAATTTGTGACTCGGGTGCCTCCCGAGGGCAAATCCCCCCTGCAAAGTGCAGGGGGGATTTTTTTTTGGGCCGGTCAAAAACGGGAGCTCGAACCGATTCCTGCCAAAAAAAAGGGGGGGGGAGAATCCGGGGCGATACTCAGGTTTTGGCCACGCGGCAAGAAAATGAGAGAGTTCAACGATTCGGCGTTGCGCAGCATCCGGGCCAATTGCTGCATCGACTCCAGATCGGTTTTCAGCGCCCGATCCCGGTGTCGAGAAATCATCCTGCGAAGTCCCGTCCCTGACAGCGGGTTAGGAACCGTCTTTGCCCCCCCCCTCCCGCTCGGGGGCGATTAGCGCCCGCTTGCGGACCTGAATGAACTTGCCCGTCCTTGAGGTGGGTCTAGTTTCCCGGGAGACGAGCGCTTGTGACCAAGACAGGCGATGGATATAGTTATGTATTAGCATTGCCACCAAAACAGGATTTAAGCATGGACCCACGATTCGTTAGCTCTGAAAAAGAGCATCTTTTTGCTCACCTTACCCTTGAAAAGGCTCCTTTCGGAATTTGCTGGCACAATAGGGCGGGGACAATTGTCAGGGCGAATCGGGAGGCAGCCCGGCTTCTGGGCTACACCCAAGAAGAACTTGTCGGTATGACGGTCTTTGACCACGATCCCGTATTCACCAGGAAAATGCTCAATGAATTGTGGGACAAGCTTTTCAGTGAAGGGGTGGTTCGTTTTGAAAGCACGCATAGAAGAAAAGATGGTTCCTTCTATCCGGCAGAGATCGTGACGGTCCTATTCACTTTTGAAGAGCAGGAATATTCGTGTTCCTTCCATCAGGACATTACAAGGCGCAAGCAAGCAGAAAATGAGATCCGGCAACTGAACCAGGAACTGGAGGCGCGGGTTATTGAGCGAACCAGAGAGCTGGAGCTTGCTTACCGTGAGATGGAATCCTTTACCTATTCGGTCTCCCACGATCTGCGTGCCCCCCTGCGGGCCATCGACGGTTTCAGTGCGGCCCTGCTCGAAGATTATTCCGATCAGGTCGACGAAGAGGGACGAAAATACCTGAGCTATTTGCGGGAAGGCTGCAAGGACATGAGTGCGCTCATCGATGGATTGCTGAGCCTTTCACGTTTTTCCCGCGGAGAGATTAACCGAGAGCTGGTGGATCTTTCTGCTCTGGTACAGGTGATCGCCGAGGAACTGCGTCAAGAACATCCGGAACGCCAGGTGGCTGTCAATATCGCCCAGGATGTTAAGGTTGATGCCGATCCCCGGCTCCTTAAGGCCGTAATGGAAAACCTTCTTGGCAATGCCTGGAAATATACCGGCAAGGTTGCCGACCCCTGCATCGAGTTCGGTGTCCAGCGCCGGGAAGACGAAAGGATCTTTTTCGTGCGGGATAACGGTGCCGGCTTCGACATGGCCTATGCCGAGAAGCTGTTTCTGCCGTTTCAACGGCTGCATAAAACGAGTGAATTTGCCGGCATCGGAATCGGCTTGGCCACCGTGCAGCGCATCATCCACCGCCACGGAGGAGGAATCTGGGCAAAAGGTGCGATACAGCAGGGGGCCACCTTCTACTTTACGCTGGAACCGTACGAGCAATAATGCAGGACCAGTTGTTGATTTAAATAGCTGGAAAATCAGAATACTTTTGGCTGATATTGGGAGCTGTGGACTTGCGCTCACTGCCTTTTGGTGTTTGACAGCGGGCAAGCCACCGCCTCCGGTCCCGCACCGGGATTTTCCTCTCCTAACCACCCTGCATCGTCTTTCGACCTCCCCGGCCTCCAGCCACCGCGAACGTTCCCGCCCCCTCCCACTCCGTTCCAACCCGTCAAGGGACTGCCCGGTCGCGGGAATTTTATCAAAGGATTAAATATCGCCCCCCCTCCGGTCCCTCCTCACGAAATGATCAAACCGAAATTTGGCCGTTACAGAGACGCAAGGGGGCCCGCCTAATTATATTCGGATGCCTTTCCCAGGCCTTAACTCGCTGGAAATTGAGGAAAAACAACTTTTCCTGCCGGGCGTCGAAACGGTTTTTTGAGCCCCGGAAATCCGGCTTGGCCTGGACCCTGCTATTTCTATCAGAAACAGACAAACGATGTTTGTTTTCGGAAAGTCAAATTAGGGAAGAGATTCCAAGGAGGTCAAAAAATACCATAAACTGGGAGCTATTTTCGAGAAACAATGGTTTATAGGATTGGGGTTGGCCTGAAGGCGGAGCTTGTCGTACTCACCCACTCAAGGAGGAACAAATTGGAATCGTTACCACTTCAAAGGACCTTTCACTTGCTGGTGCTGGGCCTCATCCTTTCCCTGCTGGGCGCTGCTCCCAGTTGGGCGGGAGGGGGGCAGCACTACCCGAACGGCGCCGAGGACTTTGTCGTCGGAGCCCTCCCCCCTCCGGGAGTCTATCTCGTCAACTATCTGTTGCTAGCGACGAAGAACCGCCTGGTGGACAATTCCGGGCACAGCATCGGGGAGTTCAAGGCCGACGTGGAGGCGGAGGTGGCCCGCTTCATTTACGTCAGTCCCCATAAGCTGCTCGGAGCCAACTGGGGAGCGCATCTCTTTCTCCCTTACTATGCGGCCAACGTTCAGCTCGGCACCTCTCCCGGCGATCCCAAGTCGATGATCGATTCGGACGTGGCGGGAATCGGCGACATCATTTTCAGCCCCCTGATTCTGGGGTGGCACTTCGGGCCGAATTTCCACCTGGTGGCGGCCTTGGACATCTTCGCGCCGACGGGCAACTACGATAAGTACCGGCCCGCCACCCAGATTCTCTCCCGCAACGACTGGACGGTCGAGCCCGTGCTTGCCGCCACCTATCTTTGGCGGGGTTTCGATGTCGACGCCAAGCTGATGTACGACTTCAGTACCAAAAACGACGCCTATATCGGCCCGGCAAGCGGGGGAGTACAGGCCGATCTGACGCCGGGTCAGGAGTTTCATGTCGATTGGGCGGTCGGTTATGCCCCGCAGAACGGGCTGCGTTTCGGCGTCGTCGGTTACAACTACTGGCAGATCACCAACGACCAGATCAATGACCGGGATGTCCGGGACCAGAAGAGCCGCGTCGGCGGCATCGGCGCGGGCGTCAAGTATTGGCCGGACCGGGGTCGGTTCAGCATGACCCTCAAGCAGTACTGGGAATACGGAGCCCGCAACATGGCCACCGGTCCATCCACATGGCTCAAGGTCGGCTTCAAATTCTAGCCGGGCGGCCACGGCTTCAGGTTCACCGATTGATTGTGCTCCGTATCGGAGGGCAGTGCCACCGGCCAGAGCTACCGAGTCCAACCCTTTTATCGACACTGCGGGCCGACCTCAAGTTGCCGTAACGATGTAACCCGGACAGGGACGGGGCCAGGCAAATTTTCCAGCGGGTCCCATTTGGGAACAAACGTTGATTACAACAGAGAAAAGGGGATTCAAACCATGGAAAACATCTTGATCGTGGCAGCACTGGACACCAAGGGCAGGGAAGTCGCGTTTCTCAAGCAACGCATTGAAGAGAATGGGGCCAAAACCACCCTCATCGACGCCGGCATTCTGGGGGCGCCACTGCTGCCGCCCGATTTCAGCCGGGAACAGGTCGCCGAAGCGGCGGACTCCACCATCGAAAAGGTGAAAAGCGACACGTCCGAGGGGGAGGCCATGGAGGTGATGATTCGGGGTGCGATAAAAATCGCCCAGCGATTGCACCGCGATGGAAAAATCCACGGGGTTCTCGGCATCGGCGGCAGTATGGGGACCAATCTCGGAACCGCCGTGATGCGTGCTCTGCCGATCGGGTTTCCCAAGGTGATGGTCACCACCATGGCGGCGGTTGGCATTGTCGTCCCCTTTTATGTGGGGACCAAGGACATCAACATGTTCCATTCGGTGGCAGATGTCGCCGGTCTGAATCGACTGACCCGGACTATCTTCGCCAATGCCGCCGGAGCGGTGGTCGGTATGGCGCGGGCGCGCCTGGAAAAACTCGAAAATAAAAAACTGATCGCGCTGTCGACCCTGGGGACGACCGAATCCTCGGCCCAGATGGCCCGGGACCTGTTCACCGAGGCCGGCTACGAAACCGTGACCTTCCACACCACCGGCGTGGGGGGGCGGAGCCTGGAGCAGACGGTCCTCGATTCCATCGTCGACGGCGGGGTCGTGGAGTTTTCCCTCCATGAATGGGTCGACAAAATCGCGGGGGGGCTTTATGCCTCGCACGACGAGCGCTACGAAGGGGCCGGGCTCATGAATCTGCCGGCCGTTTACATCCCGGGGTCCACTGACTTCATTGTCGAGGGCCCCGGTTGCGACCGCTTCCACGGCCGCAAAACCCACATGCACAATCGGGCCATTACCTTGTACCGGACCAACCGGGCCGAAATGAAACAGTTGGGCGAGGAGGTCGGCGCCAAACTGAACAAGAGCACCGCCCCGGTCACGGTGGTTATTCCCATGAAAGGCTTCAGTGTTCAGGACCAGGCGGGGGGCGACCTTTTTGATCCCGAGGCCAATATGGGGTTTGTGGAAGGCATCGAGAACAAGGTCTCGGGCAACCTGAAAATGAAGAAAGTCGATGCCCATGTCATGGACCGGGTGTTCGTGGAGGAGGTTGCCCGAACCTTCATTGAAAACGCCCGCTTCCATTAACCCTCCAGTTGACGGCGATTTTACGCTTGCTGCCCCCAGAGGGCGGCAAGCGGTAAAAATCCATGTATTTAAGGCATTTAACGATGAGAAGAGGCCATTTATGAGCTTGACACTGAAACACCCGTTGCTGGGCGTTCTGGCGACCCTGCTGGTGGTTGTCCTGGCGCTGTGGATTACCGCCATGATCGCCCCTCAGACATTGATTTCATGGGTCGGCCTGCTGCTGGTCGCCATGGTCCCTCCCCAGATCGTTTTGTCTTTGGTCCTGGATGGGGAGCATCCGGCATTTCTTGCCAAGTTGTCCCAACCCTGGCGCGGGGGAGGGTTCTGCCTCCTGACGGCGCTGGTGGGGGGGCCGATTGCCGCCATAGCCAACGCCACCGTGGGGGGCGGTATCACTCCGCCGACCCCGTTTGCCAATATGTTTCTCATTCTGGCGGTTACCGTTACCCTGGCCCTGGTCGTCCCGTTCCAATGCTGGCCCTTTTCGGTCGTTTTTTCCAAACGGCCGCTGCTGCTCGGGGGATCGGTCCTGGCGGCGGCTTACGCGATTTCGACGCTGCTCTTTCTGACCCTGTTCAATTTCGATTTTCTTCAAGGGGCGCCCTTCTACCGGGCCGCCCTCGATCCGCACGGTCTGTTCACGGCGTGGATCCCCTTGATCTTTGCCCTGACCTGCTTTGTGGTTATCCTTTGCCTGATTCTGCTCGACTTCTGGCCGATTTCCCTGCTGCCGCAGCGGATTCCGGGTATCGGCCGGCAGCCGTGGTTCGGTATCGTCAGTTCGATCTTCGTCGTCCTTGTCGCCCTCGCCCTCTGGGCGCTGTTTGTCGGCCGGTTGCAGATGGATATGGTCGATTTTCTGACCCGGGTCATTATCAGTCTCATCTACGGGATATTTATTCTGTTGATCATGATGGAAGGTGCGCCGTTCATTGCCATCGCCCAGCCGGGTCGCGGGGGGGTGTTGATCCTGCTGGCGGTGACCCTGGCGCAAGGCAGCTTCCTGCTCTACACGGCCTGGTGCCAGAAGATCTTTTTACTGCCGGCCGGTGCCCCCTCCTATGCGAGTGAACTCTGGCTGGCCAACGCCATGCTGGCGGTCACCTTCCCGATGATGGTCGCCTATGCCAACTTCTTCCAGTACTGGCCTTTCCGGAACCCGGCCGTGAAGGGGGAGGGCGGCCCCGCCCACTAGATGGCCGGGGCTTCCCCCCGGCGGGACGGAAATTTCAACTTGATGTCGGACGCCCTCTAGGCAAAAGTGCCTGGAGGGCTTCCACCCGCTGGCGAAGTGTCCGGCTCGCAACCGTTGGGCAGGTTAGTTCTGTCTTGCCGGGAGAGGATCGCGCTGGTGCAAAGCGGGTTTGGTGTTGATATCAATGGACTCCGTCGGCAGGCACTCAATTATTCAAGCGGCAAAAATAGAACAAAATTTCATCGTTCCGGTAAATTATAGGTCCAGTCCAGTCCGATGTACTCAGTCGGCCCCTTACCGAATCATCCTGGGTGGGCTTTTAGGCACTGCGCCTGCGCCTTTGAGAGTACGGCAACGGCGCTTAGGTTATTTCAAAGGACCACCGCTGACATAAATTTCCACATGATTTATGGGAGTACGCAGCCTTCTTCGGCAGAATCGAGGAGCGTTGGCAAAGGAGCGACGAAAAAGCAGGAAATAAAATATAGCCATGTTATAATGCCACCTTCAATGGTATACAGGAGCATACGATTGTCGGAAGACGGGTCACCGCCCCATCCAAACCGTTTAGTGCCGGTCATGGGCAGGTCTGGGTCGTGGGTATAGCCGAAGCCGCCCGCGGGGGCGACGCCTGCTCAGGTTGCATCAGAAAGGAGGCGAGCTTGGCCAAGAATCCCAGCGTCGGGAAGAAAAGTTTCATGACCACAAGCGACGATCTGCGGGCCATGATTCACTTTTGTTCCGAAACCGGCCAGATCTGGCTTCACGAGCACCGCATGCTTCTGGTCCATGCCGAGGCCCTGGGTATCCTGCGCAAGGAACTGATCGATACCCTCGGCATGAACCGTGCGCGAAGGCTTCTCACCCGCATGGGCTATGAATCCGGCGCACGCGATGCGGAGCTGGTTTCCAAACGCGCCCCGAAAGAGAGTGTGCTCGAGGCCTTCATGACCGGGCCGCTGCTCCACTCCCTGGAGGGGATCGTGCGCGTGACTCCCATCAAACTGGAGGCCGACCGGCAAACCGGACATTTTTACGGCGAGGACCTCTGGGAAAATTCCTGGGAAGGGCAATGGCACAAACGCCACTACGGCCCCCATTCCGAACCGGTGTGCTGGAGTCAGATCGGCTACGCCTGCGGTTATACCTCGACCTTCATGGGGCGGCCGATACTTTACAAGGAGGTCGAATGCGTCGGCATGGGGTCGAGCCACTGCCGGGTCGTCGGCAAGCCGATCGAGGAGTGGGAGGATGTCGGTGAAGAGACCCCTTTTTTAGCCCAGGAGTCAATTGCCGACCAGCTCATCGATCTTCAGACCCAGATCGTGCAGTTGCGTTCAACCATAGGGAAGATTGAAAAATTGCCCTCGGATATCGTGGGATACTCCCCTGCTTTTCGTTCCGCCTTCGGGCTGCTCGAACAGGCGGCGGGCAGTAACATAACGGTGCTGCTGCAGGGCGAAACAGGCGTCGGCAAGGAAGTCTTCGCCCGGCATCTGCATGACCGCGGACCCCGTAGCGCCAAATCGTTCATTGCCATCAATTGCGCCGCCATCCCCCACGATCTTGTGGAATCCGAGCTGTTCGGCGTCGAAAAAGGGGCCTTCACCGGCGCCCTCACCTCCCGTCCCGGACGCTTCGAGCGCGCCAACGGCGGAACGCTGTTCCTCGACGAAATCGGCGACCTGCCCCTGCCCACCCAGGCAAAACTGCTGCGCGTTTTGCAGGAAGGCGAGATCGAACGACTCGGCGGACAGGAAGTCCGCAAAGTTGACGTGCGCCTGGTTGCTGCAACCAACGTCGACCTGAAACAACTGGTCCAGGAGGGCAAATTCCGCTCCGACCTCTATTTCCGCCTCAACGCCTTCCAGGTCGACATTCCCCCCCTCCGGGAGCGGAAGGAGGACATTCCGCTCATCGCCAAGCGCTTCCTGGAAAAATACTCGGCGGTCCATGGCAAGAAGCTGCGTGGATTCACCGACAAGGCCAAACGGGCGCTGCTCCGCTATCCCTGGCCCGGGAATATTCGCGAACTGCAGAACATGGTTGAACGCGGCGTGATTCTCGCTCCGAACGGCACGCGGGTCGAATTCGACCATCTCTTTTCGCTGAGCCACGAGGACCACGACCTGGAATTCGCCGTCGGCTCCAATGGGGGGCTCGATGCCAGCCCGTGGGAGCCCGGAAAAGATCTTTGCGAGGCGGTTTTCAACGGGGCCATGACTCTGGGCCAGGTCGAGGCCATGCTGATCGAATCCGCCGTGGACAAGGCGCACGGCAATCTTTCCGGTGCAGCCAGGATGCTCGGTCTGACCCGGCCGCAGCTCGCCTATCGCCTGGGGCGCCTGCACAAAGACCATCTGTAGAGTCCCGACCACCTGATCACTGCACCAACGGATCCGCTGACTGCCGGGGCGGCGGCTTTCTGCATCAATCGCATGGGACCGCCAGGGCCGGAAAGATTTCATAGAAAAGAAGTTGTACGCTATAGTGAAAAAAGAGTATTTTTCCTGATTTCGCCAGCGAAGAGTCCCTCCATGTCGACGAAAAGAATGGATGATTTGCTGAAAAAAATACGCGGCAACGAGCGCCTGCCGGAGGATGAGAAATATGAGTTATTGAGTGTCATTTTCAACCAGGCTGATCATCTGATGGGTCTGCTGAAACCCGATGGGACGGTCATCAAGATCAACCCGACAGCCTACGGTTTCATAAAAGGCAAGGAATCCGGTGTAATCGGTAAACACTTCTGGGAAACTCCATGGTGGACCCATTCACCTGAACAGCAGATGCAGCTGCGAGAGGCGATCAGGGCGGCGGCGCAAGGTGAGTTCGTCCGTTTCGAAGCCACCCATGTTACGCCTGAAGGGAAGCTTATCTACGTAGACTTCTCGCTTAAACCGGTGAAGGATGAAAAGCAAAACGTGGTCCTGCTGGTTCCGGAAGGGCGCGACATCACCGAGCGCAAGAAAACAGAAAATGCGTTGCGTGAAAGCGAGTGGAAGTTTCGGGCAATCTTTGATCAGAATTTCCAGTTGATGGGCTTACTAGCCATTGACGGAAGGGTTATAAAGATAAATAGAACCGCATTGAGGTTAAGAGGGGTCGAAGAATCGGACGTCATAGGCGAACCTTTTTGGGAAACACCGTGGTGGACCCATTCGCCTGAACAGCAGGAGCGGCTCCGTGAAGCCATCAAGGCGGCTGCCCGCGGGGAGTACGTGAGTTTTGAGGCAACCCATCCGGCAGCCGATGGAACTCTTCACCACATTGATTTTTCTCTCAAACCGGTGAAAGACCAAACTGGAAAGGTGGTCCTTCTGGTTCCTGAAGGACGCGACATCACCAACCGGAAGCGGGCTGCAGAGGCACTGCGGGAGGCTGCGGTCAAATACCGGATCGTCGCCGACAACACCTACAACTGGGAATTCTGGCTGAGCCCGGAAGGGCGTTTCATTTACAACTCGCCATCTTGCCTGCGGGTCAGTGGCCATCCGGCCGAGGCGTTCAATGCCGACCCTGGTTTGCTCTGGAGCATCGCCCATCCGGATGATCGGCGGATTCTGGCCGGTCATCGGCACGATATTGTCCAGACCAAGGCCCTGGGCGAAATCGAATTCCGCATCGTGCGTCCAGACGGGGAAATCCGCTGGATCCATCATATCTGCCAGCCCGTCTTCGATGACCATGGAAATTACCTTGGCACCCGTGGCAGCTTCACGGACATCTCAAAACGCAAACGGGCCGAGGAGAAAAATCTGCGACTGGCGGCCATCGTAGAGTCTTCCGATGACGCAATTATCGGCAAAACGGTGGATGGCCTGATCACCAGTTGGAATCGCGGGGCCGAAAAGATATTCGGCTATCGTGAGGACGAGATGCTCGGCCAGCCGATTTCGATGCTGATCCCGGCTGCCTATGCGGATGAATTGCACCAAACCCAGGAAAGGATCAGGCGGGGGGAACACATCGAACATTTTGAAACGGTGCGCCGGAGAAAAGACGGGGAGTTGATTCACATATCCCTGACCTATTCTCCGATCAAGGATGAACAGGGAAGGATTGTCGCTGTATCAACCATCGGGCGCGACATCACCGAACAGAAAAAGGCCGACCGCGCTCTTTTGGACAATGCCCGGATTAAAAGGGAGTTGGAGATAGCGAAGGAAATCCAGCAGTCGTTCCTGCCGACATGCCCACGGGAGCTGTCGGGGTTGCTCACGGCCTGCCGCTGCGTTCCGGCCACTCATGTCGGGGGCGATTATTATGACTTCTTCTCCCTGGCGGGGGGGGGCGTCGATGTGGTCATCGCCGACGTTACCGGCCATAGTGTCGGCTCCTCCCTGCTCATGACCATGACACGCAGCGTGCTTCATGCCAAGGTCAATGCCAGCCGTTCGCCGGGCCAGCTCCTTGCGGCGGTAAATGACTTGCTCCATGACGACCTTGCCAAGGCGGAGCTCCAGATCAGCATGTTCTATGCCCGGCTTGACACAGGAAAGCGTACACTTGTTTACGCCAACGCGGGACACAACCGGCCTCTGCTGTTTCGTGCCCAGACAGGCGCGTCCATGGAGCTTGATGCCGAAGGTCTGCTTATGGGGGTCAAGAAGGATGTCTGTTTTGAGGAAAAGATCGTCCGGCTTGAAGCAGGAGACATCCTTGTTCTTTATACCGATGGGGTAACGGAGGCGGAAAATGCTGCCGGCGAATTTTTCGGTAGCCGACGGCTCCTCGAGGTCATTGCCGAACAGTGCGATCGCCACCCGGAACAGATATTGAATACTGTTTTCGAAGAATTAGCTGCATTTACCCACAGCAGACCACTCTTGGACGATGTTGCAATGACTATTTTTAAAGTGGCTTCCTGATTGCATAACCAGCCACAGAATACCATTAGAAACTGTATTCCGGGAAACGTCTTCTCCAATTTGTTAAGGCGCCGGGACGATGGCGAACCCGCGTGTACGGATATCGCCTTTGCACCGGCCAACGCGCCGATCGAGTCGCAAGCATGAAAATCGATCTGCACATGCGGGTACAAGCCTACCTTCGGGATCATCAGGTCGCCACCCTTGCTACCGGCAGCGGTGAGGACCTCTGGGCCGCGGCGGTCTTCTACGTCCATGATGGCTTTACCTTCTATTTTCTCTCTTCGCCCACGAGCAGGCACTGCCTGAACCTGGCCCAGAATCCGCGAGTCGCCGTGACCATCCAGGAGGACTACGCCGACTGGCTGGAGATCAAAGGCATCCAGCTCGAAGGGGTGGCCAGCGTCCTTTCCGGCCGGGAGGAAAAAGCCGCCCGGAAGCTCTATGGAGAGAAGTTCCCCGTGGTCGGCATGCTGGCCACCGCCCCGGCGGTCATCGTCAAGGCCCTGGCCAAGGTGCAGTGGTACAAGGTGGTGCCCAGCCGGATCTATTTCGTGGACAACGCCAGCGGCCTGGGCCACCGGGACGAAATCGATCTCAGCTCCTGCTGAGGCCGAAAGTAAGTATCTGGGCACTGTGCCCCAGCGCTCTTCCCCGGAAGGCTCAAAGGCCAAATCCGTCTCACGCCCGTTCGCATTCGCTCACTCGAGTCCGCAGAGAACTCAGGGAAAAGCCGGAAACTTTTGCCTTTACCTCTGGGATCTCCGTGTTCTCGAGCACCTGTAAGGTGCGGGTGAGAGACGCTTTTAGACTGGTCCTTACCGCTGTTTCAGGGATCAACTGGAGTGAAGTGCATACCCCGACTTGGGTTTATCCCGTGTGTATCCGTGGTCGACTGTGGTTTTAAGGAATGGATGATTCGCTGGCCAGAGCATAAATCGACCCGGAACAGTGAGCCGCCCAACCTTCCGACCTCCATCGAAGGGCGGCTGGTTTGCGGCCCGGTCCCCGCCTTGGCTGGTACGCACCACCCCTGGTTCCGCCGGCAACTCATCGAAGCTGCCGGCATCGATCCTCACCCTGAACCGGTCCATCTGGAGCTGGAGGATGAGGCCAGGCGGGTCCTCTGGCGCAGCTGGCGCGACCTGCCCGCTCCTGTCATTGAGGCGGTGGCGGGGATCTCTCCGCGCCTGTGCTGCCATCCGGTGCGCATCGCCGGCTCGGTTCCCGCCGCGTTGCTGGTGCCGGTGGCTGGCTCTTCCCCCGCGCAGAGGGTTGCCCTGGTCACTGCCCTGCCGCTTCGGAAACAGCTCTCCCTGGCCGAGCATGCCGCGGTGCGGGTCGAATTATGCCGGCCCCTTGCCGCCGCGGCGGTGCTCTTCGACATCGACGGCACCCTGGTGGACTCGATCACCGCCTACGTTGCGGTGGCGCGCAGCGCCGCCGAGCCCTTCGGTCTCGAGGTGACCGAGGCGAATGTCCGCCAGGCTCTTGCCACGGGAACCAGTTTCTGGCAGGCCGTGGTCCCCGAAAACCATCAGGACGGAGCGGCTTTGACCAAAACGCTCTCGGCCCACGCCGCGCGCGCCTGGCCCCAGGTCCTGCGCGCGCACGGCCGGGTGCTCAAAGGCCTTTCCCAAACGCTGGATGCGCTTTTGGAGGCCGGGATCAGGCTCGGCATCGTCAGCGGCGCCCGCCCGGAGGTGCTGGAACTGTTGCGCGAGGAAGGCCTGCTGGAGAAATTCGAGGCCGTCGTGCTCGGCGGCGACGTTGCCTGCAAAAAGCCTCATCCGGAAGGGATCTTAACCTGCCTCGGCCAGCTCCGGGTTCCCCCCGCAAAGGCCGTTTACGTGGGCGATACCCCGATCGACATCCAGGCCAGCCGCGCCGCGGGGGTGGCGGCCGTGGGCGTGCTCACCGGGGCCGGCGACAGTGCCATGCTCTCGGCCCCGTACCCCGACTGGCTGATCGCCTCCCACACCCGCCTGCCGGCCATCGTGAGCCCTGTCTGAGAGTTGAGTCCCGGGTCCAGGGGCAAAAGTCCCGAGTCCCGGGTCCAAGGTCCCGGGTTCAGAACTCGGGACTCAGGACTCAGGACTAGAGATCCTTTAATCAGACCAGCAGCGGCGCGATGACCAGGGAAACGACGCTCATCAGCTTGATGAGGATATTCATCGCCGGGCCCGAGGTGTCCTTGAAGGGGTCGCCGACGGTATCGCCGACCACCGCCGCCTTGTGGGCGTCGCCCCCCTTCTTCTCGCCGTCGAGCTCACCCTTCTCGATGAATTTCTTGGCGTTGTCCCAGGCGCCGCCGGCATTGGCCATCATCAGCGCCAGGAGCACGCCGGCCAGGGTGGCGCCGGCGAGCATGCCGCCGAGGGCCTCCTTGCCGATCAGCAGACCGACTGCCACCGGGGCGATGACCGCCACCACGCCGGGCAGCACCATCTCCCGCAGCGCGGCTCTAGCCGAGATGTCGACGCACTTCTCCGGCTCGGGCTTGACGCCGGGCTTGCCCTCGAGCAGGCCGGGGATCTCGCGGAACTGGCGGCGGATTTCGTCGACCATCTTGCCGGCGGCGCGACCCACGGAGGTCATGGTCAGGGCGCCGATGAAGAACGGCAAGGAGCCGCCGATCAGCAGGCCGATGACGACCCGCGGCTGAATCAGGTTGATGGTGTCGAGTTTGACCGCGGTGGCGTAAGCGGAGAAGAGGGCCAGGGCGGTCAGCGCCGCGGACCCGATGGCGAAGCCCTTGCCGACGGCGGCGGTGGTGTTGCCGATGGCGTCGAGTCCGTCCGTGATCTTGCGCACCTCGGGGCCGAGTCCGGCCATCTCGGAGATGCCGCCGGCGTTGTCGGCGATCGGGCCGTAGGCGTCGACGGTCATGGTCACGCCGACGGTGGCGAGCATACCGACGGCGGCGATGCCGATGCCGTAGAGGCCGGCGAAGTGGTCGGCGACGAAGATGCCGACGCAGATGATCAGAACCGGCAAGACGCAGCTCTCGAGGCCGACCGCCAGGCCATGGATGATGTTGGTGGCCGGGCCGGTCTTGGAGGCTTCGGCGATACGCGAGACCGGCGCCGAAGAGGTGTAATACTCGGTCACCAGGCCGATGGCGATGCCAGCCAGGGTCCCGGCGAGGACCGCCCAGAAGACGCCGTTGCTGATGTCCATGGCGCGGGTGATGAAGAAGGTCGCGACCAGAAAGCCGCCGGCGGCGACGAAGGTGGTGTAGCGCAGCGCAGAGGCCGGATCGATGTGCTTCAGAAACTTCATCGAGCCGACCCCGATCAGCGAGAAAATCAGGCCGGCCATGGCCAGCATCAGCGGCAGCAGCATGGCGTTGGCGCGGACCATCTCGCCCCCCAGGGTCAAGAGCTGCGCGTGGCTGGCAGTCGCGCCGATGGCGATCGTGGCGACGATGGAGCCGACGTACGATTCGAAGATGTCCGCGCCCATGCCGGCAGTGTCGCCGACGCAGTCACCGACGTTGTCGGCAATGACCCCGGGATTGCGCGGATCGTCCTCGGGAATGCCCGCCTCGATCTTGCCGACCAGGTCGGCGCCGACGTCGGCCGCCTTGGTGTAGATGCCGCCGCCGACGCGGGCGAAGAGCGCGATGGAGGAGGCACCCATGGCGAAGCCGTTGATGTACTGGGCCGTGGTGGGGTCATGGCCGAAGACGATGTAGGCGATGCCGAGGCCGATCAGGCCGACCGAGGCAACCGACAGGCCCATGACGGCGCCGCCATTGAAGGAGACCATCAACGCCTTGCCCTGGCCGCCGCTGCGAGCGGCTTCGGCGGTGCGGACGTTGGCGTGGGTGGCGGCCTTCATGCCGATGAAGCCGCAGAGCATCGAGCACAGCGCCCCGCCGACGAAGGCCAATGCGGTCTGAAAACCGAGGCCGGGGGCGAGGATGATGAGGAAGAAGACCAGCACGATGAAGATCGCCAGCACGGAGTACTCGCGCTTGAGAAACGCCATGGCGCCGGCCCGGATCGCCTGGGCGATCTCCTTCATGGTGTCGTTGCCTTCCGGCTGGGCTTTGATGACGTTGTAGATCACAATGGCGATCACAAAGCCGATCACCCCCAGGATGGGTGCGTACATCTGCAGTTCCATTTGCTTCGTTCCCTCTCGTTGTCGTTGGATCCGTCCCCTCAACCGGCTTCAGTTGGCCTTTTGAAGTTTTTCCAGCAGGTGCCCCAGCTTCTCTTGCTTGGTTTTCAGATAGCGATGGTTGGAACGGTTCGGCAGGACCTGAATCGGCACCCGCTCTACCAGGTCGAGACCGAACCCCTGCAGACCGACCATCTTCCGGGGATTGTTGGTCATCAGTCGAATCCGGCGGATGCCGAGATCGGCGAGAATCTGCGCCCCGATGCCGTAGTCCCGCAGGTCGGCCTTGAAACCGAGCGCTTCGTTGGCCTCGACGGTGTCGTAGCCCTGGTCCTGAAGGGCATACGCCTTGAGCTTGTTCGCCAGTCCGATGCCCCGTCCTTCCTGGCGCAGGTAAAGGAGCACGCCACTCCCTTCCGCGGCAATGCGGGCCATGGCGACGTGGAGTTGCTCGCCGCAATCACAGCGCCTTGAACCGAAGACGTCGCCGGTCAGGCACTCGGAATGGACCCGTACCAGCAGGGGTTGTTCCGGATCGATGGTGCCCTTGACCAGGGCCAGATGTTCGGACCGATCGACCTCGTTCTCGTAAACCACCACCCTGAACTCACCGCCTTCGGGGGTATCGACCACCGTCTCGGCGGCGCGCCGCACCAACGATTCGGTCCGCATCCGATATGCGACCAGATCGGCGATGGTGACGATCCGCAGGCCGTGCCGGAGCGCAAACTCCCTTAACTGGGGCATGCGGGCCATGGTCCCGTCGTCGTTCATGATTTCACAGATGACCCCGGACGGCTTGAGCCCGGCCAGGCGGGCCATGTCGACGGAACCTTCGGTCTGGCCGGCCCTGACCAGGACCCCACCGCGCTTGGCCCGCAGGGGAAAGACATGCCCCGGCCGGGCCAGGTCGGCGGCCGTGGAGCCGTCGGCAATGGCGGTCTGGATGGTGCAGGCGCGGTCGGCGGCGGAGATGCCGGTGGTGACACCGCTGCGGGCCTCGATGGAAACGGTAAAGGCGGTCCCGAAGGAGGTGGTGTTTTCGGCGACCATCAGGGGGAGTTTCAGCAGGTCGGCGCGCTCCTCGGTCAGGGTCAGGCAGATCAGGCCCCGGCCTTGGCGGGCCATGAAATTGATCGCCTCGGGGGTGACCTTCTCGGCCGCAATCACCAGGTCCCCTTCGTTCTCACGGTCTTCATCGTCGACCAGGATGATCATTTTCCCATGGCGCAACTCCGCCAGGGCCGCTGCAATGTTTTCGTTTTTCATAAGTGACCGTCTCCTGCGCAAAGGTCCAACCCGGGGTGCAGGTTGAAACGGAACGTAGCGGATCTTCCTCCGGCGCATGCCTGAAGCGCTGTCAACCGGTTCCGGTTTCGCATGGTGGAGCGGAAGACGGGGAATATCTCAGGCAGCCAGGGGACATAATGCGCGGCATGGTCGACCATCCCCTGGGCAAGATCGTCAATCCTCACCCAGGCACAAGCTTCGACTTCGTCCGGATTGGGAACCGCCGGACCGTTGTAGCGACCCAGAAAAATGTGGTCGAATTCCCACTCGGTAAAGCCGTTGCTCAGGGGGAGCCGGTAACGCACCGTGCCTATTTTCAGCAGAAAGGTGGAAAATCCGAGTTCCTCACGCAGTCGTGTCTGGGAGCACTCGAGCAGCGATTTTCCGGGTTGGGGATGACTGCAACAGCTGTTGGCCCACAGGCCCGGGCAGTGGTATTTGCCCTGGGCACGACGTTGCAGCAAAACCCTGCCGCGGTCATCGATGATAAAAATGGAAAAAGCCCGATGGAGTTGTCCTCCGTCCTGATGCGCCTTCAGCTTGTCCTGGGTGCCCAACTCCCGGTCATTCTTGTCCACCAGGATGACCCGAGGTTGGGTGCTGGCATTCACGGGTTGCATGATCACTCCTATGTTCGGGCGCGCGCAGGGGAAAAGAGTCCGCCTCTGCCATCGGGCCGGAGGGAGCCATTGCCTCCCTCAGTAAACCGACAATGCTTCTTTGCCGTCGAGGAAGCGCAGGGCCCCTTCCGCCAGGGCGACCATTTCATTCTCCCCGGGATCCAGGTAGACCCTGGCCAAAAAGGCGATCCTTTTCCTTAAATTGTCGACCAGGGTTTTCGAATGGGCCAGGCTTCCGGTTAAGGCGATGGCATCCACCGCTCCTTCCAGGACCGCGGCACAGGCGCCGATCTCCTTGGCCACCTGATAGGCCATGGCTTCGAAGACCTCCTCGGCCTCCCGATCTCCGGCGGCGATCCGTCTTTCGATTTCACGCCCATCGGTGGTGCCGAGATAGGCCACCAGCCCGCCCCCACCCTGCAGCAGCCTCAAGACCTCCTCTTTGCTATGCGTTCCGCTGAAACACAAGCGCACCAGATCGCCCGTCGGCAGGGACCCGGCGCGCTCCGGCGAAAAGGGCCCGTCGCCATCCAGGGCGTTGTTGACGTCGACGACTTTGCCGCGGCGATGCGCTCCCACCGAGATCCCCCCGCCCAGGTGGGCGACGATCAGATTCACCTCGTCGTAGTCCTTGCCCAGTCGCGCGGCGATTTTCCGGGCGGTGGCCTTCTGGTTCAGGGCATGGAAACTGCTCTGCCGCTTGATCTGGGGGATTCCGGAGTAGCGGGCCAGGGGCCAGAATTCGTCCGTCGTCGGCGGGTCCATGGTCAATACGGGGATTTTGTGCTGCTGGCCCAGATCGTAGGTTACGATGCCGCCGACGATATTCGGGTGCTGCCCGAATTTTCCACTCTTCATGTCGTCGATCATTTTCGGACAGATGGGGTAGATCCCTCCGGGGATCGGCTTGGTATTGCCGCCCCGGCAGGCAATCGCCGAAAACCTGCCCAGGTGTGCTCCATACTCGTCCAGCGTCGAGAGGATGGCCGCTTTGCGGAGCTCGTATTGATCGAATATGCTCTTGAACTGCAGCAATTGTTCCGCAGGGTGAGCGACCGATTCGTTGCACAGCGCGCTGCCGCCGGCAAAGATCCCGACCTTGGTCGAGGTCGAACCGAGATTGACGATCAGAACTTTTCTTAAATCATGCATATCGGCTTTCTTTCCTATCGCTTGGATAATTCAGACTTGACGGTGCCGTGCCGAAATCCAGCTGTTGGAACCGGCGAAGATCGGGATAAGAGGGCGGCAGCCCGGTTCAGGTGGCGGCGTGCAATCGTTCCCGGCGTCGCTCCTTCGCCTCGCTGCCGCTCCAGCGCCGGAACAGGTCGTGCTCGATGCCGACATGATCCAGGGCTTTGCCGATGCTCTGGTGGATGACATCCTGCAGCGATTTCGGCTGGTGATAGAAAGCCGGCACCGGGGGGAGGATGGTCGCGCCGTAATCGGCGGCGCGCGACATGAGGTCGAGGTGTCCCTTGTGCAACGGGGTTTCCCGCACCATCAGGACCAGCTTGCGTTTTTCCTTCAGGGTCACGTCGGCGGCGCGGACGATCAGGTTGTAGGTAAAGGAATTGGCAATGGCCGAGAGGGACTTGATGGTGCAGGGGGCGACGATCATGCCGCGGGTCCGGAAGGACCCGCTCGCAACGGCGGCACCGATGTCCTTGTTGCTGTACACGACGCTGGCCAGAGCCTCGACCTCGGCGAGGGAGTATTCCGTCTCGATCTGGAGATTCATGCTGGCGGCCTCACTCACGATGAGGTGCGTCTCCTGCCCCAGATCCTTCAGCACTCGCAGCATCTCCACCCCGTAGATCACCCCAGTCGCGCCGGTAATCGCCACCACTAATGGTAGACTCATGAGCTCTCACCTTTCCTTTCGGTCGAAGTTGGTTTGCCTCCGGTGCCGCCGCCCCCGCCCGGAGTTGCCGTTCAGAGCCCCGAGATGCGTACGAATTCGTCGACGGCGGCCCGGGCGAACTCCGGCGTATAGAGCTGCAGATCGAGTTCCTTGACCCGGGAGGGGTCATCCAGTCTCTCCTTGAGGCGGGTGACGAATGCGGCATCGGCGGCCGGGTCGTAGAGAGTCCTCCCTTCCATGTCCTGGGAAGACCACCCCTTGAGCGGCACCAGGAAGCTCCACGGCCCCTTGGCCTGATTGAGCCGCTCCGCCACCACGTCGGCGGCCTGGAACAGTTCCTCTGAAGTGGTGCGGACCTGGATGCGCAGGGAGTCCTGCACGTATTGGGGACGGTCTTTGGTCTTCTCGAGCATGTCGGTACGTCCGCCGTAGGAGAGCATGTCGAGGCCGCAGGTGGACAGCACCATGGGGATACCGGTTGCCGCGGCCGCCTTCAGCCGGTGCGGACCGGGGTCGCGGTTGCCGTTGAAGAGGTTTTCGACGATGCCGCCGGTACAGATATCGAGCACGCCCTGAAAGGCCCCGGAGTGGATCATCTCCTCCATGGCCTTGTCCCCCTTGCCCTGAGCGTGGCAAACCACGGGAATGACGCCCGCCTCTTCGAGCATGCCCAGCGCCGCCTGGACCGCCATCTCGCCGAAGCCGAAGGCGGTTATGGCGACGACCGGTTTCTCGAAGGTGAAATCGGTCCCCTGGGTCATCTCGACCATGCCGCAGATCGCCCCCACCGCATTGGTGATCTGCGCTTTCAGCAGGGGATTCATCTTGACGATATCGAGCACCGTATGATGCATGGTGATGTCGTGGGTGCCGACGTATTGATCGATATAGCGGGGATGGGCCGCCATCGGGGAGGCCACGAGCTTGGGCATGCCGAAGGGCAAACCCTTCATGACGCTGGTGGCGACCAGGGTGGAGGTTCCGCCGCCGACGCCGAAGACGCCGTGAACCTTCCCTGCTTTGAGCATGTCGGCGACGATGGCGCTGGCCCCCTTGATCTGGTTCTTCATCGCCCGGTCGCGGTCGGAACGATAGTATTCCCGTACCTCTTCGATGCTCAGGCCGCCGCGCAGCGCCACCTGCTGACAGGTGATGTCGCCGGGGAACGGGGGGGGCTCCTCCATGCTGAAGTCGAGGAAATAGGCCTTGTGGCCACGCTGCTCGACCAGTTCCTTGACGAAGAGGATATCCTCGGCCCGCGTGTCCAGATTGCAGATGATCACGATTCCCTTTTTCTGCGCCATAATGTGCTTCTCCCTCTCGGATTATGGAGGCGGCAGGCGGCCCACTCCTTGCCGGGGCCGCCTGCCG
Organism: uncultured delta proteobacterium; assembly: GCA_963763205.1. Classification (GTDB taxonomy): domain Bacteria; phylum Desulfobacterota; class Desulfuromonadia; order Desulfuromonadales; family DDH964; genus DDH964. The sequence goes on from CAVXNQ010000013.1 coordinate 86,758, forward strand.
TATCGGCCTTACTTCTTCTTCACCACCGTGGCAGGTCGCGTCAGGCGCGGTATCATCTCCGCCACCGGGCTGGTGCCTTCGAAACCGTACTCGTTCCAGCGGCGGGAGACCTTCTCCAGGACCTCCCGGTCCATGAAGATCTCGTTCGGTTTGTCTTTCCACTCGAAGGGGGTGCAGGCGTCGAGAATGACGCGGCTGACCACCTCGCGCGCCTCGATCGGCAGCCCCGGATCAAGCGGCGTGGAGCGGCCGCGGGTGATCACCTGGACCGAGCGCTTGGGATCGAAACGGGTGGCGAGCGCCCACCAGACCCGGTCCATGTCGTCAGGGGCGATATCGTGGTCCACCACGATGATCCCCTTGACCCCGTAGTGTCCGGTGGTGCTGCCGTTGATCGCGTCGGCGACCTGGTTCGAGTGTCCCGGATACATCTGCTTGACCGAGGCGACGACCCAGAAGCGACCGGTCGCTGCGGCCGGGAAGTAGACGCCCTGGAGCCCAGGCAACTTCATGGTTTCCAGGTCGTGCCACAGCTGCGCGGTACGGTTGAGGGACTGGATCATGTGGATGTCGTTGATCGGCTTGCCGACCGTGGTTGCCCAGAAGATCGGGTTGTTGCGATGAATGATGCGGCTCACGCGCAGCACCGGCTTGGGATAGTCTTTCCCCTTGTTGCCCGAATAGTAACCGGTGTATTCGCCGAACGGCCCCTCCTCCATCAGCTCGTTCGGGTCCATCCACCCCTCGACGATGATTTCGGCGTTGGCCGGCAGGGTGAGACCGGTAAGGTCGGACTTGAACACCTCGATCGGACGGCCGCGCAGCGCACCGGCTAAATCGTACTCGTCCGTCTGCGCGCTGACCAGGGTGGAGCTGGCCAGGAACAGCACCGGATCGCCGCCGACCACGTAGGCGCAGGGCATCTTCTCGCCCCGCTCCTGGTACTTCTTCATGTGAAACTCGCCGTGCTTGCCGCGGATGATCTGCGAACCGAGGATGTCCTTGCCCAGGATCTGGGAGCGATAGGTGCCGAGGTTGGTCCAGCCGGTATCCGGGTCCTGCGTCAGCAGATAACCGGAGGTACCGAAGAAGCGGCCGCCGTCGTCGGGATAAAACCAGGGGGCGGGAAAAGCCTCCAGATCGATGGCATCGCCTTCGATCGTGTTCTCCAGCACCGGCGGGTTGTCGACGAAGGTCGGTTTGATCAACCCCTTAGTGGTCAGCTCCATCCATTTCCTGGAAAGCTGGCACATCGACAGCGAAGGGTCCTGCTCCAGGCAGATGGCAATCCGCTCCGGGGTGGTGAAGGCACTGGTGAACACGGGGATGTCGTAGCCCTTCACGTTTTCGTAGAGCAGGCCGGGGCCCTTGGCCTCCTCGTTGACCTTGGAGATGTGGCACAGCTCAAACTTCCAGTCCACCTCGGCTTTCACGCGTTTCAGAAGACCGTTCTCTTCCAGGGCCGCAATGTAGGTCCGGATGTCGTTGATGGGCTGACTTGCCTGTTCGACATCGCTGACGGGCTGACATGCTTGTTTCGTACTCATCTGTTTACCTCCCTATCGGTTTGGTATAGTGGGTTTCCCTCACGGAAACCGCCTGGTCCAGCGGACTGTGAATCGCCCTCCCTTTCAACCTGCTCTTTCCCAACACCTTCCAACTCCTGCTGCTACGCCATTCCACTCTCCTTTCCGCATCAGCGATGTTATGAGGTTATGGTCTTGGGGCTTTATGCCGCTCGTAACCGTTCCGGCCGTTCGGCGGCCCCACAACTGCGGATACAGGCTCTTGCGCCCCCCCCTGGTTTTGCCAGCAATGCTTTGTCACTGGGAAATAGCAGAGGATGTGCCAAACAGTGTTTCTTTTTTTATGGATAAAACTTAATCCTGCTATTCAGCATTGAAATATCAAATAAAACGGTTTGTTGCAGAGAGTTTTAGGTCGTTTGTGGTCAGTGGAGGAGTGCGGATGGCGGGTTTTTCCCTTGATCATTTGGTGAAATGTCATTTTTGGAATACACCGTTTTAACTATTTGATGAAGGGTCGCCTCTTCGGGGACCGAAGGCGCTCCCGCAAACCCTGGCAAGGGAGGGGAGAGGCGTTTTCTGCGGGGAAATGAGGGGGGGGCGGCAGAGGTTGTCCGAAGGATGGTCCGGTCCTGCCGGAGGTGGGGGCGCCGATGTGGCTTGTGTCCCAGGGGTCAAGTGCGATAAGGTAAAACGATATTTGGCAATTGCGGCTGGGCCCGAAAGGCAAGGTGATTCCGGTGGTTTGTTTCTCCTCCCTGGTCAATAATCTGCGGCTGAAGGATCTGCAGACGCTTTACATCCTGCTCGAACTGCGCAGCGTGGGGGCGGCGGCGATCGAGCTGAACACCGCCCAGCCCAGCGTCAGCCGCTGCCTGGCCAAGCTGCGCGACTATTTTCAAGATCCGCTGCTGGTCCGTTCCGGCAAGGACATGATTCTGACGCCGGTCGCCGAAAAACTGCTGGTCGAACTCGCGTCCCTGTCCAAGCTCCTCGACCAGATGTCCCCGGTGGAGTTCGACCCGGTAAAGCATGCCCGGGAATTCGTCATCGCCGCCCCGGGGTACGTCAGCATGCATATCCTCGGCGAGGCGATGGCCCCCCTCTATGCGGCGGAAAACAAGGTCACCTTCAAGGTGCTGCATTGGAACCAGTACACCAAAAACGCCCTGCTCCAAGGGGAGATCGATCTCGCCATCAGCCTCGACAACACCTTTCCCCCCAACATCTTCCGCCGCGTGGTCGACGAAGACGTCCTGGTGGCCGTCACCTCGCCGTCCCATCCGGTGGCGGTCTCCGGCCGCTTCACGGTCGATGACCTGTTCGAGAGTCAGCACGTCGTGGTGCGCACTGGCGGCGGCTGGTTCGAGAACATTCAGCAGGGCCCCGAGGAGTCCTTTCGGCCCTTCAAGGTCAAGTTGACGGTGGAGACCTACAATGCGGCCTTTGCCGCGGTGCGCAATGCCGAGCTGATGGTGATCGTGCCGAACCATGTGGCCAGAAATTCCCTGGCCGCCGGTCCCCTGTGCATCCATACCCTGCCGATCAAGACCCAGAAACTCGAGTACGGGCTCTGCTGGCATGAACGCTTCCAGAACGACCCGGCGCACAAGTGGCTGCGCAAGGTCCTCTTCCCCTCCCTGTTGACCCATCCCAAGCACCTGGCTTCCTGATTTTAGGCGGGTCGGGTCCGGCGCCGGACCGGGAGAACTTTTTGGGACTATTGCATTTGATTTTGCATGGAAATTCGACGAGCATAGGCGTACCGGGGCGCAACCCTATCCCCGGCCCGAGACACCAGGACGGAAGCGAGGCCGAACCGTGAGCGAAAGCCCAACGCCACCTGCATTTTTCAGCGAATTTTCCCACGCCCTGGACCAGCTCTTTCCCGATGTCCCCTTCGGTCTGGCCCTCTTCGACCGGTCGGCGTGCTACCTCCAGGTCAATGAGGGGATGGCGGCAATCAACGGCCGGCCGGTGACGGACCATCCGGGCCGGGCCATGGCGGAGGTCAACCCCGGGGTGGCGGCGGTTTTGGAGCCGATCGTGCGCAGCGCCCTGTCCACGGGAGCGGCCTTGGTCGACATGGAAGTGCCCGCCCCGGTCGATGGGCAGGCGGAGCCGCGCTTCTGGCGGATCAGCTGCTTTCTGCTGCGCGCGCTGGCGGGGACGGTGCGGGGGGCGGGGGTCGTCGTGCGCGACACCACCGAGCAGAAGCTCCGGGACGCGACCCAGGAGGAGCGCCTCAAATTCGAATCTCTTCTCTCCAACCTCTCTACGGCATTCATCAATGTCCCCATTGCCGAGGTGGGCCGGAAAATCGAGCTCGGGTTGAAGAGCGTGGTCGATTTTCTGGGCTTCGATCGGGCCAGCATCTGGCAGTTCCTGCCCGAGGACGGCCGTCTGCACTTGGTCTATTCCTATGCCCTTCCCGGCATCAAGATGCCGCCGCCGATGGTGGACCGGGAGGTGCCGGTCTGGACCGCCCTCTGCCGCCGGGGGGAGATGTTCAAGGTTTCCGATGTCGAGGAGCTGTCCGACGAACTCTGGCGGGAAAAACGCTATTGCCGGGAGTTGGGGGGGATCAAGTCGTTTCTGTTCATCCCCATGAGCGTGGGCGGGACGGTGGTCGGTCTGGCCTCCTTCGCCTCCTACCGGGTCAAGCTCTCCTGGCCCGAACTGCTGGTGCAGCGGTTGCGCATCCTGGGGGACGTGTTCGGCAACGCCCTGGAGCGAAAGCGCGCCGACCAGAAGATCCAGAAGGCCCTGGCCGAGATCCGGGCTTTGACGGACCGGCTCGAAGCCGAGAACCACTACCTGCGCGACCAGGTGCGCATCGAACAGAAGTTCGAGGAGATCATCGGCCAGTCCCCCGCCATCCGGAAGGTTCTGCAGCAGGTGGAGCAGGTCGCCCAGACCGACTCGACGGTCCTGCTCCAGGGGGAGACGGGAACCGGCAAGGAGTTGATCGCCCGGGCCATTCACCGGTCGAGCGGCCGGAAGGACCGGCCGATGATCAAGCTGAACTGCGCCGCCTTGCCGGCGACCCTGATCGAAGCCGAGCTGTTCGGTCATGAAAAAGGGGCCTACACCGGCGCCACGGCCATGCAGATCGGTCGTTTCGAGGCGGCCAGTGGTGCGACGATCTTTCTCGATGAGATCGGCGAGTTGCCCCTCGATCTGCAGGCCAAGCTGTTGCGGGTGTTGCAGGAAGGGCAGTTCGAGCGGCTCGGAAGCACCAAACCCATCGACGTGGACGTCCGGGTGATCGCCGCCACCAACCGCAATCTCGCCCAGGAGGTCAAGGCCGGGCGTTTTCGCGAAGACCTCTTTTATCGCCTCAATGTCTTCCCCATTTCGATCCCGCCGCTGCGCGAGCGCAGCGAGGACATTCCGATGCTGGTACGGAGCATGGTGCAGGAGTTCGGGGTGGCTTTCGGCAAGACGATCGAGAGTATCCCGCGGAAAAACATGGATGCGCTCCGGCATTATCCCTGGCCGGGAAATATTCGCGAACTGCGCAACGCCGTGGAAAGGGGGATGATCCTGAGCAACGGCTCGACCCTGGTCGTCGATTTGCCCGACCAGGTGGCCGCGTTGCCGCCGACCTCGATGTCCCATGAAGATATGGAACGCACCCATATCCGCGCGGTTCTGGAGAGCACCGGCTGGCGCGTCCGCGGCCGGCAGGGGGCCGCCGAACTATTGCACCTCAAGCCTTCCACCCTCGAATCCAAGATGAAAAAGCTCGGCATCCGACGTCCCGCCTGAACCTACGAAATTTCGTGGCTGACCACGAGATTTCGTGCCATCCGTCACCGCCGCCTTCCTCGAAGTAAATCGCCTACTTACCGCGGCCCGTTCCCCGGGCAGGGATTTTCTGCGCCCTCGGAACACGAAATATCGTGCATGACGCCGGCCCGTCCTCGCATTGGTAGAATATTGTCACGATAAAAACCGCTTAAATAACAAGCTGTTGAAGATTTATATCGGAGTCTGTCGGCTTGCGGCATCCGGATTGCAGAACGGGGTTATGTCTATTTTTGACCGCGTGGTTGCTGCGCCCCGACCCGCTGCAAGGAGGAAAAATCAAGTGACTGATACCGCCACGAATGAACTGTTGAGCAGAATCCGGGCCAAGGGGCTGCATGCCAAGATCACGGATGCGCAGAGTACCCTGCCCCTGTTCCGCGACGGCATGTATCTTGGGTTTTCCGGTTTTGCCGAAGGAAACCCCAAGGTCGTGCCGGAGGCGCTGGCCAAATACGTCGAAGAGAACGGGCTCAAGGGGAAACTGGGCTTCAACGTCTTCACCGGCGCCTCCATCGGCATCGATGTCGACGACCGTTGGGCCGAGCTCGGCATGCTGAAACGGCGCTGGCCGCACCAGCAGGGGGATTCGATCCGCAAGGCGATCAATGCGGCCGAGGTCGATTTCGGGGATCGCCATCTCTCCATGTATGCCCAGGATTTCGGTTACGGCTACTACACCCTGGAAAACGACGGCAAGATCGATGTCGGCATCATCGAGGCGAGCTGCATCACCGAGGACGGCGCCATTGTCCCCACCCTCTCGGTCGGCATCATTCCCCAGATCGTGGCCCGGGCGGAAAAGATCATTATCGAAATCAATACCGGAATTCCCTCCCTGGAGGGGATTCACGACTGTGTCGGCGTGACGCTCCCGCCGCAGGTCAAAAGCTATCCCATCCACGGGGTTCAGGACCGGATCGGCGCGACGAGCGTGCCCTGCCCGGCCGAGAAGATCGTCGCCATCGTCGAGTCCCGGCGGCGGCCCCTTGGGCGTCTGTACGGGCCTCATGAAGAGAAGTCGGTCGCCATTGCCGCGCACATCGTCGATTTCCTGAAGAACGAAGTGCGACAGGGGCGGCTTCCGCGGAATCTGCTGCCGCTGCAATCGGGGGTCGGGACCATCGCCAATGCCGTTTTCGGCGGCCTGATCGACAGCCCCTTCAGCAATCTCACCGTCTGGACCGAAGTCTTCCAGGATATCCTGCTCGATCTCTTCGACTCAGGTAAGCTCGATTTCGTCTCGGCCGCGTCCTTCGCCTTCTCCGAGCAGGCGGTCAACCGTCTGTTTGCGAAATGGGACGAATACAGTCCCAGAATCCTGCTGCGTCCCCAACACATCACCAATCATCCCGAGCAGGTGCGACGGCTCGGCATCGTCGCGATGAACACGCCGGTGGAGTTCGATATCTACGGGCACGTCAATTCGTCCATCGTCAACGGCTCGCGCATCATCAACGGCATCGGCGGTTCCGGGGATTTCATGCGCAACGCCTATCTCTCCATCATGCACACGCCATCGACCCGGCCGTCGAAAACCGACCCCCACGGGATCAGCTGTGTCGTCCCGATGGTGACCCATGTGGATCATACTGAACACGACATGGATGTGCTGGTGACAGAGCAGGGACTGGCCGATATCCGCGGCCTGGCCCCGCGCCAACGCGCCCGGCTCATCATCGACAAGTGTGTCCATCCCGAGTACAAGCCGCTGATGCAGGAGTACTACGACCGCGCCTTGAAGACATGCACCGCGCGAAATTCGGCCCATCAGCCGCATCTGCTCTACCGGGTCTTCGACATGTACCGGAGCCTCGAAGACCACGGGACCATGCGCAGCGTCAACTGGGATTAGTGCCCATTTTCCACCTATTCGAAAAAGGAGAGCCACTGTGTTGAGCAAAGCATTCATTCCGTACCGCGGCTATTACAGCACCCCCTTCGTGCGCTGGCAGGGAGCCCTGGCCGGCGAAAACGCCATCGCCCTGGGCGCCGCCACCTCCAAGCGGTTTCTGGAGTCCAAGGGGTGGGACCCGGCGGGCCTCGATTACGTGCTGGTCGGCAGCACCGTCTATCAGCCGAGCTGGTTTTACGCCGGCCCCTGGGCCGCCGCCCTGCTGGGCGCGGAGCGCACCCCGGGGGTGCTCATCACCCAGGCTTGCTCCACGGGGGCCCTGACCCTCTACCAGGCCGCCATGGGCGTCGAGACCGGCCTGTTCCAGAACAGCTGGTGCCTGTTGGCCGACCGCTGCTCCAACGGCCCCCACGCTGTCTGGCCCAATCCGAAGGGCCCCGGCGGCAAGCCGGTGGCCGAGGACTGGTTCATGGACAACGTGGCGAAAGATCCCTGGGCGGGCGAGGGGATGATCCAGACCGCCGAGAACGTCGGTCGCGAGTTCGGCATCACCCGCCAGGAGTGCGATGCCCTCACCCTGCGGCGCTACGAGCAGTACCAGGACGCCCTGGCCAACGACCGGGCGTTCCAGAAGCGCTACATGTTCCCCGTCGAGGTCCAGCTCTCCAAGAAGAAAACCATTACCGTCGAGGCGGACGAAGGGGTGACGGCCACCACCGCCGAAGGGCTCGCCGGCCTCCGCCCGGTCCTCCCCGAGGGCGTGCACACCTTCGGCGCCCAGACTTTCCCCGCCGACGGCAACAGCGGCCTGTGCGTCACCACCCGCGAGCGGGCCAAGGAGCTGAGCGCCGATCCCGGTGTCGAGGTGCAGATCGTCGCCTACGGTTACGCCCGGACCAAGAAGGCGCACATGGCCGCCGCCGTCGCCCCCTCGGCGCAGATGGCGTTGGACAACGCCGGCATCAAGGTGACGGACATTTCCGCGGTGAAGACCCACAACCCCTTCGCCGCCAACGACATCGCCATGGCCCGGGAGTTGGGGCTGGATGTCGAAAGCATGAACAACTATGGCTGTTCCCTGATCTACGGCCATCCCCAGGCCCCCACCGGGGCGCGGCTGATGATCGAGGGGATCGAGGAAGTGGCGGCGAAGGGGGGCGGGTACCTCCTCTTTGGCGGCTGCGCCGCCGGGGACACCGCCGCCTCGGTGGTCATCAAGGTCGGCTGAGCCGATTTTCAACAGACTTTATTCCCAAGGAGCCCTATCCATGACTAACGGCAAGAAACTCTACCCTTCCTACGTCAATCCCTACCTGGTGCAAAGCGAGCGGGGCATTCCCGAGGAGATGGCCGTGATCGGTGCCGGCCATATCGGCCCGGACATCGCCTACTACCTGCGCACCGGCGCGCCGGAGAAAAAACTCTATCTGGTCGACGTGGCCGAGGAGCCGCTCAAAAAGGCGGAACAGCGCTTCAAGTCCTACGCGCAAAAGGGGATCGATCGCAAAAAGATGACCCCGAAGCAGGCGGAAGCGATCCTGGGCAACATCGTCTACACCACCGACTACAGCCAGCTGAAAAACTGCGGCCTGGTCATCGAAGCGGCCACCGAGAATGTCGGGCTGAAACGCAAGATCTTCGCCCAGCTCGAGGCGGTGGTCGCCCCCGATTGCGTCCTGACCTCCAACACCAGCGGCATCCCGGCACAGGAGATTTTTAGCGGCATGCAGCACCCCGAGCGCTCCACCATCACCCATTTCTTCGCCCCGGCCTGGCGCAGCCTGGCCGTCGAGGTGATCAACTGGGAAGGCGCCGGCCGGGAGCTGATCGATTTCCTGCTCTGGTTCTTCGCCAACACCGGCAAGGCGCCGGTGGTGACCGCCAACGTCTTTTCCTTCCTGCTCAACCGGGTGTTCGAGAACTGGACCAACGAAGCGGCCTACCTGGTCGATCGCGCCACCACCTACCAAGTCGACGCCGTCTGCGAAGAGTTCGTCGGCGCCGGTCCCTTCTTCGTCCTCAACATGGCCGGCGGCAACCCCCTGACCTATGAATCCCAGACCCGCCGCATCGCCGAAGGGGCCTGCTATACTCCCTCGCCAATCCTGCTGTCGGTGGACAAGTGGAACGTCGCCAAGCCCGGCACCAAAATCGAGGTCCCCGAAGACCTCAAGACCTGGATCCGCGACCGGATGATCGGCCTGGTCTTCTCCCAGTGCTTCGACATCGCCGACCGCGGCATCGGCACCCGCGAAGATCTCAACTTCGGCAGCCTGGTCGCCCTCGGTTTCAAAAAAGGCGTCTTCGACATCATGGAAGAGATGGGCGAGAAGGAAGTGGCGCGGATCATGGCCGCCTTCGCCAAAGAGCGTCCCGGCTTTCCCCAGCCGAAAAAGCCCATTGCCGACTACCTCGATTTCCATCGCGATCTTCTCGTCGACACGGTGAACGGGGTGCGGATCATCACCATTCGTCGTCCCCAAGCCGCCAACTCCTTGAGCGGCGGGACCTGCAACGAGATTCTCGCCGAGCTGAAAAAGGGGGTCGCCGACCCGGCGATCAAGGGCTTCGTCATCACCGGTTACGGCACCAAGGCCTTCTGCGCCGGGGCCGACATCGGCGGCTTCATCGCCACCATCGACGACCACGCCGCGGGGGTGGAGCTGGCCCGGGGCAACTCCGAGGTCCTGCACTACATCGACCGGATGGACAAGCCGGTGGTCGCCGCGGTCAACGGCCTGGCCATGGGCGGTGGGGTCGAGCTGGCCCTGCGCTGCCACAGCCTGGTGGCCGACAAAGCGGCCTTCTTCCAGCTGCCGGAGATCACCCTCGGCATCCTCCCCGGCATGGGCGGCACCGTCGTCCCCTACCGCAAGTGGCCCCATGCTGCCGCGACCTTCCATGCCATGATCGGCGAGGCCAAGCGGCTGACCGTGCAGGAGGCCGAGGCGATCGGCATCGTCGCTGCCGTCACCGAGGATTACCCGGAGATGATCGACGCGGCCCTGGGCGAGGTCGAGCGCCTGGCGGGCAAGGTGCCGCGCATCGCCGATGCGCCGGTGAATATCGCCCCCTTCGAGGTTCCCGAGCAGCCCGTGGCCGGCAAGCTCCCCTTGAGCAAGGAAGCCCTCTCCATCGTCGCCCGGGTGATCAACCAGGCGGCGGCGGCCGACTCCCTGGAAGCGGCGTTGGAGATCAACTACCAGGGGAGCGGCGACATCTCCTGTATCGAGGCATCCAAGGAAGGGGTCAATGCCTTCCTGGAAAAACGCAAGCCGGCATTCACCAGGTAGGCCGTAACGGGAAGGAGCCCGCGCAGAGCCATGAATCGAAACAGCGAAGCAAAGGATTGCAGCATGAACGATGACCTCCGGGCCGGGGGCGGATTTTTGCTGGACGATGCCGCCGCAACCTCGATCTTCGTTCCGGAGGATTTTTCCTCGGAACAGCGGCAGATCGCCGAAACCACCGAGGACTTCGTCAAAAAGGAGATTCTGCCGAACCTGGAACGCATCGAGGAGCAGGATTTCGCCTTTGTCGTCGACAGGATGCGCCAGTGCGCGGAGCTCGGGCTCTTTCTCACCGAGGTCCCGGAGGCCTATGGGGGGTTGGAGCTGGACAAGGCCACCAACATGCTGCTGATCGAGAAGATGGCTGCAGCGGGCTCCTTCGCCATCACCTACGGGGGGCAGACCGGCATCGGTCTGCTCCCCCTGGTCTACTACGGCAGCGCCGACCAGAAGGAACGTTACCTGGATAAACTCGCCTCGGGCGAGTGGATCGCCGCCTATGCCCTCACCGAACCGGACTGCGGCAGCGACCCGTTGAGCGCGCGGACCACGGCCACGCTCAGCGCCGACGGCCGTTACTACATCCTCAACGGCACCAAGCAGTTTATTACCAATTCCTCCTTCGCCGACCTGTTCACCGTCTTCGCCAAGATCGACGGCAAGCACTTCAGTGCCTTTTTGGTCGAAAAGGGGTCGGCCGGCTTTTCCGTCGGCAAGGAAGAACAGAAAATGGGCCTCAAGGGCTCCTCCACCACCTCCCTGGCCCTCCAGGACGTCCCGGTGCCGGTGGCGAACCTCTTGGGCGAAGCGGGCAAGGGGCACAAGATCGCCTTCAACGTCCTCAACGTGGGGCGCCTCAAGGTCGCGGCGACCTGCACCGGCATGGCCAAGGAGGCGCTGGCCGCGGCGGCCTCCTACGCGGTGGAACGCAAGCAGTTCGGCAAGCCCATCGGTAGCTTCGGCGCCATCCAGGAAAAGCTGGCCGACATGGTCGCCGCCACCTTCGCGGCCGAAACGACGGCCTACCGGGTCGCGGGTCTTTTGGACCAGCGCATCGCGACTCTCGACCCCGGCGAGGATTATTACGAGCGCTATCAGAAGGGGATCGAGGAGTACGCAACGGAGTGCGCCATCGCCAAGGTCTTCTGCAGCGAACGGCTCGACCAGGTGGTCGACCACGCGGTGCAGATTCACGGCGGCTACGGCTACATCCGCGACTATCCGGTGGAGCGCTACTACCGGGATGCGCGGATTCAGCGGATTTTCGAGGGGACCAACGAGATCAACCGCATCCTCATCCCGACCATGCTGCTGCGCCGTGCCGAGCGGGGGAACTCGATTTCCGGATCCCGGCGGAATCCCTGGCGGACCCGGTGCAGGCCGGAGAGGGGGGGCGGAGCGCTTCGCCGCCGAGCTGGCGCTGCTGGGCGAACAGAAGCAACTCTTCCGTCTGCTACTGCAGCAGCGCGGGGAAGCGGCCGGGTCGCAGGAGTTTCTGCTGGCCCTGGCCGACATGGCGATTGACATCTTCGCCCTGGAAAGCTCCGTGCTGCGCGCGGCGCAGGTCTTCCCCGGCGTCAGCGAGCGCCGGCAGGCCTGGCTGCAAGCGGTGGTGACGGTGACCGCCTTCGAAGGGGGCGCCCGGTTCCGCCTCGCGGCCCAGCGCGGCAGCGCCTATGTTCTGCACGGGGAGGGGCTGCGTGCGATGCAGCGCGCGATTGCGGCGGGGTGCACCTATCCGGGGGAAGGGCTGCTGGCGGCCAAACGCTGTCTGGCCGAAGCGGCACGGGATACGGGCCGCTACCCGTTCTAGGAGACTGTCGGACTATCCATGAGCCGGCTGCAAATCCGGCTGTTTGGCCCATATTTCGGCTCCTTTTTGACTCATAGCTACGGCTATGAGCCTGCAAACGAGCCGAAATCTGTTCTCAAACAGCCAAATTTTCGCATCGGCCCGCATAGCCCGACAGGCTCCTAGATCCCGCAGCAGAAACGGGCGACCGGGCCGGGCCGGGGCGCCGCCGGCAAAACGGTTATAGCGGAGGTAGGCAGATGTCGAAACTCATCAGCGCCGATCGGGCGGCGGAACTCATCCGGGACGGTGCAACGGTCGCGGCGACCGGCTTCGGTCTCGCCGGCTGGGCCGAAGAGGTCGGCTGCGGCCTGGAGCGGCGCTTTCTGGCCACCGGCCAGCCGCGCGGCATTACCCTTGTGCATGCCTCGCCCATCGGCAACTGGACCCGGGCCAAGGGGACAAGCCGCATTGCCAAGGAGGGACTGCTGAAGCGCTGGATCGGTTCCTTCCTGGGGATCGCCCCCGATCTGGCCCAACTGGTGCTCGACAACAAGGTCGAGGCCTATTGTCTGCCGCAGGGGATCCTGTCGCAGCTCTACCGGGAGATCGCAGCCAAACGGCCGGGGGTGCTGAGCAAGGTGGGAATGGGGACCTATGTCGATCCGCTCCTCGACGGTGGCAAGGTCAACGCCGTCACCCGGGAGGAGATCCTCAAGCGGGTGGAGTTCGAGGGGGAGGAGTGGCTCTTCTACAAGTCCTTCCCCATCGACGTGGCCCTGATCCGCGGCAGCGTGGTGGATGAGAACGGCAACCTGGCCATGGATCGCGAAAGCATCCTGTTAGAAGCGCTCCCCCTCGCCCAGGCGGCACGCAACAGCGGCGGGATGGTCATCGTCCAGGCGGAACACCTGGTCAAATCCGGCACCCTGCACCCGAAGAAGGTGCGGGTCCCCGGCATCCTGGTGGACCACATCGTTTTGACCACCTCTCCCGAAAACCATTTCCAGACCGAGGGGCTCTATTTCAATCCGGCCTTTGCCGGGGACCTCAAGGTGCCCCTCGACCAGCTCCCCGTGCCCCCCCTCGACGAACGGCTGATCATCGCCCGCCGCGCCGCCAAGGAGTTGTCGCCGGGCAGCGTCGTCAACCTCGGTGTCGGCATTCCGAGCGTCATCGCCTCGGTCGCCGCGGAACAGGGTCTCAGCCAGCAGCTGACCCTCACCACCGAAGCCGGCAGCATCGGCGGGGTGCCCGCCAATCCCCCCAACTTCGTGCATGCCTACAATGCCGAGGCCACCGTTACCCAGGATGCCCAGTTCACCTTCTACGACGGCGGCGGGCTCGATATCGCCTTCCTCGGCCTGGCGCAGACCGACCATGCCGGAAACGTGAACGTCAGCAAGTTCAACAACCGCATCACCGGCTGCGGCGGCTTCATCAACATTACCCAGAATGCGAAGAAGGTCGTTTTCTGCGGGACCTTTACCGCCGGCGGGCTCCAGGTCTCGGCGAGCGGGGAAGAGTTGCAGATTCTGAACGAAGGGAAGAACCCGAAATTCCTCGACCAGGTGGAACACATCACCTTCAGCGGCGACTATGCCCGGCAGACCGGACAGAGTGTCCTCTTTATCACCGAACGGGCGGTCTTCCGCCTCGAAGCGGAAGGGATGACCCTGATCGAGATCGCTCCGGGCGTCGACCTGGAGCGGGACGTCCTGGCGCTGATGGATTTTGCGCCGCTGATCTCCCCGCAGTTGCAGACCATGGCCGGGGATATCTTTCTCCCTGCCCGGTAAGACCCGGAGCCGTTTCGCCGCAGGGGCCCCCGCGGCGAAACGGTCCCGTTTGCTACCAGTACCAGTGGGACCCGACCCCGACTTCGCAGACCACCTCCCGCACGCCGCTTACCCGCCGGGCGATCTCCCGGATCGACCGCACCCTCTGTTCCGACCCCGCACTCCCGGTGATGACGACCCGCCCCTGCCAGGCCTCGGCCCGCACATCCGCCGCTTTGGTTTCCGGCGCCAGGTAGAGTTCGGCCCAGACCAGGCTCCCCAGCAGCAAATCCTCAAAGGCCTGTCGGGACGCTGCGCTGGGGGTGAAGCTCTGCAGCTCGGTCATCCCGGCCAGGGTCTGCACCGCCTCGTCGATGCTGAGCCGTTCGAGATTCAGCATCAGGTCATAGTGTTCCGGATTCAACAGGTCGATACCGTACAGGTAGCGTGCCCAATGAAGGCTTTGCCGGTCGCGCCGCCGGATCCTGGCCAGGGCCTCTTCCCGGGTGCCCCCATGCCGCTGCCTGGCCGCCGCGATGCGATATTCCAGGCTGGCGATCACCCGGACCCGCAGCACATGCTGGACCTCCCCGAGCAGCAGGTGACCTGCGAAACCGTGGTACACCAGGTTGCCGTTACAGGAGAGTTTAAGGAGCGCGGCCCGGATGACATTGAGGATGGCGATCCTCTTGCCGGGCGTCAGTTGCAGGATGCGCGGGGGCTTGATGAGCGTCGCGCTCAGCTCCGCTTCGGGCACCCCGAAGGCCCTGGCCGCGGCAAAGATCGCCTCCTGGCCGACGCAGGGATAACCGAGGCGTTTGGCCAGCTCTTCAGCGACGGTGCGCGCGCCGCTGTAGGTCCCCCGCGACAGGGTCACGATCGCCATGCGATTCCTCCTGATTTCTGCTCCGCGGGGCGGAGCGCCAGACTTCTGCTGACCAGGGCCATGCCGGCCGCCAACAGCAGCATGACTACGATCACCAGGTACGACAGATCCTGTTTCCCCGTGGTGTCCCTGATGACACCGTTCAGCCAGGGCATGACCAGCCCCGCCAGCCCCCAGGCCGTGAACAGGCAGCCGTAATTGAGGCCGAAATAGCGCAGGCCGAAGTGGTCCCTGCACGCGGCCGGGAAGATCGCCAGGTTGGCGCCGAAATTGACCCCGATAAAGAAGAGAATCGCGAGAATGGCGGTGCGCCCCCCGGAACCGTCCCCGGAGACCCAGTACAGGGCCCCGATCATCCAGCTCTGGAACAGAAACTCGCCGAACAGGGTCAGCTGGCGGCCGATGCGATCGGAAAGGACCCCGGCGCTGACCCGGCCGACGGTATTGCCGATGGCGAGGACCATCACCGCCAGAAAGGCCATCTCACCCAGGGCTTGTTTACCCAGATCGGCGGCCACGCTGATAAAGGTCAGGCCGGCGGCGGCCCCGGCAAAGTACATCAGGTAGAGGAGCCAGAACTGGGGGGTGCGCACCATCTGCTGCCAGCTGGCATCGTCTTTGGGGGGCGCTTTGCCCTGCAGGGGCTCCCCTTCGGCGGAAAAGCCCGACGGCGGGTTCTCGACTATCCAGAACAGCCCCAGCACCACCAGCCAGATGAGCACGCCCAGGACCATCATTCCCTGGGACACCCCTGGCTCGACGACCCCTGCGGGGGTGGTCAGCGCAAAGACCCGGAGCAGCCAGATCGTCAGCGGGGCCAGGAAGACCGGGGCCAACCCGCTTCCGGCCACCACGCAGCCGACGACCAGCCCGGTCCTGTGCGGGGGGAACCATTTGATGGCGGGCGGGGTCAGGGCGGAAAAGGAAAAGCCGACCCCCATCCCGGTCAAACCGCCGAACCCCAGGATATAGGCGAGTTTCGAGCCGCCGCTCAGCCCGGCGACCAGGCACCCAAACCCGGCCAGCAGGCCGCCGAGGAAAACCACCCAGCGCGGACCGATGCGATCCTGCAGCCGGCCGGCCGGAACCATGACCAGCGAGAAGGCGATGCACATCACCGAATAGGGGAGGGCCTTGTCGGCATTGCTCCAGCCCCAGGAGGGAGGGATGGCGGCTTTGACGATGCTCCAGCTGTAGAGGATGCCGAGCACCAGCCCCATGACGATGGCGGCACCGACCACCAGCCAGCCGCGAAACAGGGAAATCGTAAGGTGGGTGGGGGAACGAGAGAGCATGGGGTTTCAATCCCGGTTGGAGGATGGTCGGGAGAGCGGGACACGGGCTGCTGTGGGCCTCGGGATCAGGCCACTCCCACCAGCACGACGCCGACGAAGACCGCGCAAAGTCCCGCCAGGCGGGTGCGGGGCGCGTGCTTTTCGATCCAGATCATGGAAACGACGGAGGTGATCAGGATGCTGATCTGGCGGAAGGCGACCACGTAACTGAGCGGTTCCCGCACCAGGGCCAGCACGATCATGCAATAGGAGACGAGAAACAGCAGGCCGGCCAGTACCTCCCGGGGGCGCTGGCCCGGGCGCGGCTGGTAGGGGAGTTTCCGGGTCGCCCCCTCGAAGATCAGCCAGGCGATGACGTGCTGGAGATAGACGTAGTTGAGGCGGTTGCAGATCAGCTCGCCGGAGGTCGCCCCGTGGAGGGAGATGGCGGCGTGTTTGTCGATCAGAGAAAAACCGGCGGTGGCGATCGCCGTCACCAGGGCCCAGAGACAGCTTTTGTTCCAGTAGCTTTGAAGATTGAGGCCGTCGACGCCGAAGCTGAATTTTCCCAAAGGGAGGATGAAACAGCCGGCCATGACCAGGACCATCCCCAGAGAGCCGATCTGCGAAGGCCACTCCCCCATGAAGATGGTGGCCCAGACCACGAGCAGGATGGGGACGGCGCGGGTGATGGGGTAGGTGACGGAGATGTGTCCATGCTGATAGGCGCTGCTCAGGGCGAAGAAGAAGAGGCCCATCATCAGTCCGGAAGAGAGGACGCAGCGCAGGAAATTGGCGTCGTAATGGACATACTGCTGCAGGTAGAGCCACACCGGCAGGTAGCAGAGCGCCGAGAAACGCAGCGCCTGACGGATGAAGACGATGGGGCCGCTCCCGGTCTTCGACAGCAGGTTCCATGATGAATTGCACAGGGCCGAGATCAGGACAAAGACGATACCTTCGAGGCTCACAAGCGGACTCCCGGAAAGAAGATGAGGGGGCGGTGGCGCCGACCGGGCGCGCCCGGCGCGGGTTTCAGTTGTCGGCGCGGGCGGTTTCGCGCTTCGCAAGGCTCGCGGCCGGCCGGCGGGCCGGCGGCCGCAGCAGCAGGGCCAAGAAAATGCCGGCCAGACAGGTGGCGGCGGCCAGCAGGTAACTGCCGGCAAAGCTGCCGGTGGCGTCGGCCAGATAGCCGGCCAGGGCCGGCCCGCACATCTGGCCGCAGCCGAAGATGAAGGTGACGTAGCCGAAGGCGGTGGTCACCATTTCCCGCGGCAGGTAGTCGCCCACGGTGGCGGTGATGATGGAGGGGATGCCCCAGACCGCCAGGCCGAAGAGGGCGATGGAGAGATAGACCCCCGCGCCGGGCAGGCGCAGGCCCACCAGCAGGTAGGCGCAGGCCTGCAAGGCAAAGACCGCGACCAGGCCACCGCGCCGGCCGATGCGGTCGGAGAGTCCGCCGAAGACCGGACCGGAGACGAGGCTGAGCAGGCCGATCCAGACCCACATCCGGCCCGCCGCCGCGACGCTGTAGCCGAGTTCGCGCACCAGCGTGGTGACGATGAAGGTGGCGTAGATCACGTAGGTGAAACCGAAGGCGAGGTAGATGGCGCCGAGATGGAGCAGCAGCGGCCAGAGCCGGGTCGGCGGCACCGGCACCTGACTCTGCTCCCGGTGCTGCGTCGGTGCGGCCCCGGCCCCCAACGGCGCGAGCTGCATGCCGGCCGGGTCGTTGCGCAGCAAGAGGCCGCAGACCAGCGCCGTTGCCAGCACCAGGGCGCCCAGCAGCCCCCACCCCGCGCGCCAGCCGGAGGCGCCCTGCGCCGCGTTGAGCAGCGGGATCGCCACGCCGCTGACCATGATCCCGACGCCGTTGCCGGCGATGACCATCCCGGCGGCGCGGCCGCGCAGCCAGGGGCTGAACCAGTGGGCGATCAGCCCCATCATGGCGACGTTGGCCAAGGCGCTGCCGAAACCGGTGACCAGGTAGCAGCCCAGGATCGCCGGGTAGCTGCTCAAAAAACTGACCAGAACCATGCTGGCCCCCACCGCCAGCAGCCCGCCGAAGATCACCCGCCGCGCGCCCAGAAGGCCGACCAGGCGGCCGCAGGCCAGCACCCCGGCCAGATAGCCGAGGAAGTTGCCGGTGCTGATCACCCCCATCTGGCTGTTGCTGAGGGTGAGCCCCCGGCTCATGGACGGCAGCTGCATGCCCAGGGCGAAACGGCCCAGGCCCAGGCAGGCAAACATGGTCAGCAGGCCGGCGAAGATGATGACCCATCCGTAATGGACGGGAATTCTCGGGTGGGGGGGCGCCATGCCGGACGGTCTCCTCGTGCAGGTAATGGAGCAGGGTGCCGTCAGGCCATGGCGAAAAGCTGCCCGGACTCTCTGGTTCCGGCTCTTCGGGGGAGATCCCTAGCCCTGGCTTCCCGCGCAGGCGTTGAGCATCTCCGCCAGTTCGAAGGCCAGTTCGACGCTCTGTTCCGCGTTGAGACGCGGGTCGCAGTTGGTCTGATAGTTCTGCCCCAGGTGCTGGTCGAGGAGCTGGCGGCTGCCGCCGGTACACTCGGTGACGTTATCCCCGGTCAATTCCAGGTGCACCCCGCCCGGGACCGTCCCCTCGGCCTGGTGGATGGCGAAGAATTGCCGGATTTCACTCAGGATGTCGTCGAATTTCCGGGTCTTCTGGCCGAATTCGGTCTGCCGGGTGTTGCCGTGCATCGGATCGCAGCTCCACACCACGCGGAACCCTTCTTCGCGGATGGCCCGGAGCAGGGGGGGGAGTTGGTTGGCGATGCCTTCCGCCCCGAAGCGGGTGATCAGGGTCAGGCGTCCCGCCTCGTTGTCGGGATTGAGGCGGGTGACGATCTGACTGATCTGATCGAGGTCGTGATTCGGGCCGATCTTCAGCCCGAGGGGATTGCCCACGCCGCGCAAGAACTCGATGTGGGCGCCGTCGGGCTGGCGGGTCCGGTCGCCGATCCAGAGCATGTGGGCGCTGCAGTCGTACCAGGAGCCGGTGGTCGAATCCTGGCGGGTCAGCGCCTCCTCGTAGCCAAGGAGCAGGGCTTCGTGGGAGGTGTAGAGGGAGACCTGGTTGATGAGCGGGTGGTGGGGGTCGATACCGATGGCGGCCAGAAAGGCGATGGTCTTGCGGATCTGGCGCTCGATTTGTTCGTATTTCCGGCCCGCCGGCAGGTTCTCCAGCGATTCCCGGTGCCAGGCCTGGACCTGGTCGAGGGCGGCATAGCCGCCGCGGGTGAAGGCCCGGCAGAGGTTCAAGGTCGCGGTGGAGCGGAAATACCCCTCCACCATCCGCTGCGGGTCCGGGCGGCGCGCCGCGGCGGTCGGCTCCGGGCTGTTGACCATGTCGCCGCGATAGCTGGGGATGACCTGGCCGGCCACCGTCTCGGTATCCGAGGAGCGGGGTTTGGCGTACTGGCCGGCCAGCCGGCCGATCTTGATCACCCGTTTTTCCCCGGCATAGGCCAAAACCACCGACATCTGCAAAATGACCTTGAGCATCTCGCGGATGGTCGGGCCGGTGCATTTGGCGAAATCCTCGGCGCAGTCGCCGCATTGCAGGACAAAGGCCCGGCCGGCCGCCGCCTCGGCCAGCTGTTCCTTCAGGGTCCGGATTTCCCCGGCAAAGACCAAGGGCGGAAGCTCGGCGAGGGCGGTCACCGCCTGCCGGTAGGCCACGGGGTCCGGCCATTGGGGCTGCTGTTTGGCCGGATAAGCCTGCCAGCTCGACTTGCTCCAGGGAGAAGGATTCATGGGGGACCTCCGGGGACTGCGCTAAGAGTATCGATCCGGGGCCGGTTTCGGCCGCCGTGAGCCAGCTGCAAGGGGGAAATGGGGGCTCGCATTCCTTCGAGTTCATTGCATAAAATTTTACATGTAAAAAGATAGAACAAAAAGCCTGGCGGGTCAAGCGGATTAGTGGGATGTTCCGTGAGGCTTGACAGGAGCGGGGAAAGCCCCTAGCGTTACCTGCAAAATCGTGTTCGCAACGGGGTCGGCTCGGGGCGGCTGCCCAATGCCCCGCCCAGGTTGGTACGAGCGCGAGTGCCGCATTGAATCGGCGCGGCCACAATGGCCGAGCCCCATGGGCAACCAACCGAAGCCAAGGAAGGTGAACGATGAGCAAACCGGAAACACCCATGGTTTTCAACCATTTCGACGACCAGGGACAGGCGGTGATGGTCGACGTCAGCGCCAAGGCCCCGACCCTGCGCACCGCCGTGGCCCGCTCCCTGGTGCGCATGACGCCGGCGATTCTGCAGGCCATCCTCGATAAGACCGTCGCCAAGGGGGATGTCCTCGGCGTCGCCCGGCTCGCCGGCATCGGCGCCGCCAAGCGCACCGACGAGCTGATCCCCCTTTCCCATCCCCTCGCCCTGCACCACCTGGCGGTCGACTTTTTCCCCGTCGCCGAGAAGGGGCTGCTGGAGATCCGCGCCACGGTGCGGGCCTTCGAGCGCACCGGGGTGGAGATGGAGGCGATGGTCGCCGCCTCGGTGGCGGCGTTGACCGTCTACGATATGTGCAAGGGGGCGGACAAGCGGATCAGCATCGAAAACGTGGCGCTGCTCTACAAGGAAGGGGGGAAGAGCGGGGTCTTCCGGCGCGAGGAGGAAGCATGAAGGCGGCGCTTCTGACCCTGAGCGACAAGGGCGCCCAAGGGGGGGCGGATCGATGTGAGCGGGCCGGCTGCGGCGAGCTGATGCGCAGGAAGAGCCTGGAGAGGACGTCCCACGCCATCATCAGCCGGGCGCTGGTCGACATCCGCGCCCGCACCCGGTGGCCAAACTGCAGGGGGACCCCAGCGACTGCGCGCAGTGACAACCGACCGGGGGCTGGATCGGGCAAGAGCAGCAAGAGAACGTCAATAAATTGGGCTACCGTGAGAGCGGTCGCCCAATTTTATTGACGGCGAAGCCGTCTCGGGATTTCGGCAGGATGCGCCCGCGCGCCGCTGCGGAGCAGGCTCGCATGGTGTGGGTCGGTGTCCGTTCGGGCCGGTCCGGTCGCTTGCAGCGCAGACACTGGTACAGCCCCATGCACTTGACTGAACCGATCCGGGTGAGGGCCCTTTGCGCGGGGACCAGCGAAGTGCAGCGGTTGGCCATTGCCCGCGCTATACTGAGGATATTTGAATAGACTTCCGCCCCGGGCGGCGGCTTCGCTGGACGGGAAACCGGTAACCGCTTTTGTGGTCGCCGTTCGGGTGGGCTTTGGCCGCCCAGCAAACCAAACAAACGGCGCCGGGCTCGATCTGTGCGCCAGCGTCGAGGGCTCCCTGGACCCTACGGCGGAGCACCACCAGGCTTTGACGGACTTCTTCGCCAAGAAAGACCCCTGACAGGAGATGCGCCATGCCCACCTTCCCCTCCCTCAATTTCGATCTGGGTGACACGGTCGACCTGCTGCGGCAGACCGTCGGCGATTTTGCCGCCGAGGAAATCGCGCCGCGCGCCGCCGACATCGACCGCGACAATCTCTTTCCCGCCGATCTCTGGCAGAAGATGGGTGCTCTTGGCCTGCTCGGCATCACCGTCGCCGAAGAGTACGGCGGCGCCGGCATGGGCTACCTGGAGCATGTCGTGGCGATGGAGGAAATCAGCCGCGCCTCGGCTTCGGTGGGGCTGAGCTACGCGGCGCACTCCAACCTCTGCGTCAACCAGATCTTCCGCCACGGCAGCGCCGCCCAGAAGGCACGCTACCTGCCGCAACTGGTGGCCGGCGAACGGGTCGGCGCGCTGGCGATGAGCGAGGTGGGGGCCGGTTCCGACGTGGTCGGGATGCGGCTGCGGGCCGACAGACAAGGGGATCGCTACCTGCTCAACGGTACCAAGATGTGGATCACCAACGGCCCGGACGCCGATGTCCTGGTGGTCTATGCCAAGACCGATCTCGCGGCGGGGCCGCATGGGATCACCGCCTTTCTGGTCGAAAAGGGGTTTTCGGGATTTTCCACTGCCCAGAAACTCGATAAGCTGGGCATGCGCGGCTCCAACACCTGCGAGCTGGTTTTCGAGAACTGTCCGGTCCCGGAAGAGAACATCCTGGGCCAGCTCAACCAAGGGGTGCAGGTCCTGATGAGCGGCCTCGATTACGAGCGCACCATTCTCACCGGCGGCCCCGTGGGGATCATGCAGGCGTGCCTGGACGTCGTGCTTCCCTATGTCCACGAGCGCAAGCAGTTCGGACAGGCGATCGGCGAATTCCAGCTGATGCAGGGGAAGCTTGCCGACATGTATGCTGGCATGAATGCCTGCCGCGCCTACGCCTATGCGGTGGCCAGGGCCTGCGACAAGGGGGGGAAGGTGCGCAAGGACGCCGCCGCCGCGCTCCTTTTCGTGGCCGAGAAAGCCACCTGGACGGCGTTGCAGGCGATCCAGGCGCTGGGGGGGAACGGCTACATCAACGACTATCCGACCGGGCGGCTGCTGCGCGATGCCAAGCTCTACGAGATCGGGGCCGGGACCAGCGAGATCCGGCGCATGCTGATCGGCCGGGAGCTGTTCGAGGAAACCGCGGCCTGATGCCGGTTCCGGCCTCCCCACTGCGAAGCGGAGACGAAATGTCCGTCGTGAAGAGCAACCTCAATCGGAATAGCGCCGAGTTCGCCGCCAATGCCGGGGCGATGACGGCGCTGGTCGACGACCTGCGCCAGAAGGTCGCCCGGATTCGCCTCGGCGGCAGCCAGCAGGCCCGCGACAAGCACCAGGCGCGCGGCAAACTCCTCCCCCGCGAGCGCATCCGCCAGCTGCTGGACGTCGGTTCGCCCTTTCTGGAGCTGTCGCAGCTGGCCGCCTTCGGCATGTACGGCGGCGACGTTCCGGCGGCCGGCATCATCACCGGGATCGGCCGGGTCTCCGGGCGCGAATGCATGATCGTCGCCAACGACGCCACGGTCAAGGGGGGGACCTACTACCCCATCACCGTCAAGAAGCACCTGCGCGCCCAGGCGATCGCCGAGCAGAACCGCCTCCCCTGCATCTACCTGGTCGATTCCGGCGGCGCATTTCTCCCCGAGCAGGATGCCGTCTTCCCCGACCGGGATCACTTCGGGCGGATCTTTTACAACCAGGCCAACCTGTCGGCCCAGGGGATTCCACAGATCGCCGTGGTCATGGGCTCCTGCACCGCCGGCGGCGCCTACGTGCCGGCGATGGCCGACGAGAGCATCATCGTCCGCGAGCAGGGGACGATCTTCCTCGCCGGCCCGCCGCTGGTCAAGGCGGCCACCGGCGAGGTGGTGAGCGCCGAGGAGCTGGGCGGCGCCGACGTCCACTGCCGCATCTCCGGGGTGACCGACCATTACGCGGCGAGCGACCGGCACGCCCTCGGTCTGACGCGGCGGGTCGTCGCCGGCCTGAATGTCGCCAAGCGCCCGGCCGTGGTGATGCGCCCCCCCGCCGACCCGCTGCACGACCCGGCCGAACTCTACGGGATCGTCCCCACCGACACCCGCAAGCCCTTCGAGGTCCGCGAGGTGATCGCCCGGATCGTCGACGGCAGCGCATTCGACGAGTTCAAAAAACTCTACGGCGAAACCCTGGTCTGCGGCTTCGCCCGCCTCTGCGGCTACCCGGTCGGCATCCTCGCCAACAACGGCATCCTCTTCTCCGAGTCGGCCCTGAAAGGGGCGCACTTCATCCAGCTCTGCTGCCAGCGCGGCATCCCCCTGGTCTTTCTGCAGAACATCACCGGCTTCATGGTCGGCAGCAAGTACGAGCGGGGGGGGATCGCCAAGGACGGCGCCAAGCTGGTGACGGCGGTGGCCTGCGCCAAGGTCCCCAAGTTCACCGTGATCATCGGCGGCAGTTTCGGGGCCGGCAACTACGGCATGTGCGGCCGGGCCTACGACCCGCGCTTTCTGTGGATGTGGCCCAACGCGCGCATCTCGGTGATGGGCGGCGAACAGGCCGCCAGTGTTCTCGCACAGGTGAAGCGCGACGGCATGGAGCAAAAGGGGGAAGTCTGGAGTGCCGAAGAGGAGGAGGCCTTCAAGGCCCCGATCCGCGACCAATACGAAACCCAGGGGCATCCCTACTACGCGAGCGCCCGCTTGTGGGACGACGGCATCATCGATCCCGTCGATACCCGCATGGTCCTGGGCCTTGGCATCTCCGCGGCGCTCAATGCACCCGTCGAAGCGACCAGTTTCGGCGTCTTCAGGATGTGACGCGATGAACACGGCGAGTCTGTTGACCGAAATCGATGCCCGGGGCGTGGCGACCTTGACCCTGAACCGCCCCGAAATCCACAACGCCTTCGACGATGTCCTGATCGCGGAGCTGACCGGTGCGCTGCAGCGCCTGGCTGCGGACCCCCAGGTCCGGGTCGTCGTCCTGACCGCGGCCGGCCGCAGCTTTTCGGCCGGGGCCGACCTCAACTGGATGCGGCGGCTGGCCGACTATTCCAGCGACGAGAACCTCGCGGACGCCCGCCGCCTGGCCGAGCTGATGCGGACCCTCGACACCCTCTCCAAGCCGACCATCGCCCTGGTGCAGGGGCCGGTCTACGGCGGCGGCGTCGGCCTGGTCGCCTGCTGCGACATCGCGATCGGGGCGACGCGGGCGAAATTCTGCCTCTCCGAGGTGAAGCTCGGCCTGATCCCGGCGGTGATCTCCCCCTACGTGGTGGCCGCCCTCGGCAGCCGTGCCGCGCGGCGCTATTTTTTGACGGCGGAGATCTTCGATGCCGCCGAGGCGCTGCGCATGGGGCTGCTCCACGAGGTCGTCGCGGAGACCGAGCTGGCGCCGCACGGCGCGGCGCTGTGCGAGCTGCTGCTGGGCAACGGACCGCAGGCGCTGGGCGCCGCCAAGGAACTGGTGGCCGCCGTGGCCAGGAGACCGATCAACGCCGCCATGATCGACGACACCGCCGGGCGCATCGCCCGGATTCGCGCCGGGGCGGAAGGGAAAGAGGGACTCACCGCCTTCCTGGAGAAGCGCCAGCCCGCCTGGCGGAAAGGATAGCCGCGCATGTTCGACAAGATCCTGATTGCCAACCGCGGCGAGATCGCCTGCCGCGTCATCAAAACCGCCGCGCGCCTGGGCATCCGCACCGTCGCGGTTTACTCGGCCGCCGACGCCGGCGCGCTGCATGTCGCCCGCGCCGACGAGGCCTACCCGATCGGACCGGCACCGGCCAAAGAGAGCTACCTGCGCGGCGACCTGATCCTGGACGTCGCCCGCCAAAGCGGCGCCCAGGCCATCCATCCCGGCTACGGGTTTCTGGCCGAGAATGCCGCCTTCGCCGCCGCCTGCGCCGAGGCGGGGCTCGCCTTCATCGGCCCGCCGGCCGCGGCGATCCGCGCCATGGGCTCCAAAAGCGAGGCGAAACGGATCATGGGCGCAGCCGGCGTCCCGCTGATTCCCGGCTACCACGGCGAGGACCAGGGCGCGGAGCGGCTGCAGGCCGAGGCGGAGAGGGTCGGCTATCCGCAGTTGATCAAGGCCTGCGCCGGCGGCGGCGGCAAGGGGATGCGCCTGATCAGGGGGGCGGGGGAGTTTGCCGCTGCCCTGGAGGCCGTGCGACGGGAGGCCAGCGCGGCCTTCGGCGACGACAAGGTCCTGATCGAGCGCTACCTGAGCCGGCCGCGGCACGTCGAAATCCAGGTTTTCGCCGACAGCCGGGGAGCGGTGCTGCACCTCTTCGAACGGGACTGCTCCATCCAGCGCCGGCACCAGAAGGTGCTCGAAGAAGCCCCGGCGCCGGGGATGAGCGACGCGCTGCGCAGCCGGATGGGGGAGGCCGCGGTCGCCGCGGCGCGGGCCATCGGCTACGTCGGGGCCGGCACGGTCGAATTCCTCCTCGACACAGGACGGCTCCTTCTACTTCATGGAGATGAACACCCGCCTCCAGGTCGAGCACCCGGTCACCGAGCTGATCACCGGCCAGGACCTGGTCGAGTGGCAGCTGCGGGTTGCCGCCGGCCAGCCGCTTCCCTGCCGCCAGGAGCAGCTCGCCATCAACGGGCATGCCATCGAGGCGCGCCTCTACGCCGAGGATCCGGAGCGGGATTTCCTCCCCTCCAGCGGCCGCCTGCTTCACCTGCGCACCCCCGCCGAGACCCCGCACGTCCGCATCGACACCGGGGTCCGCGAGGGGGACGAGGTGAGCAGGTACTACGACCCGATGCTCGCCAAGCTGATCGTCTGGGATCACGACCGGGCCGGGGCCTTGCGGCGCCTGCGTGCGGCCCTGGACGCCTTCCAAGTCGTCGGGGTGACCACCAATATCGACTTTCTGGCGGCGGTTGCCGCCCACCCGGCCTTTGCCGCCGCGCAGCTCGATACCGGCTTCATCGACCAGCACGGCGGCGAACTGTTGCCGGGGCGGACCCCCGCGACCGACCGGGTGCTGGCGCTGGCCTGCCTCGACACCCTGCTGCGCCGGGCCGAGGAGGCAGGGCGCGACGCCGCGGCTTCCCACGATCCCTATTCGCCCTGGCACCTGACCAGCGGCTGGCGACTCAACAGCGACAACTTCCACGCCATCACCTTGGTCGACGGCGAGCGGGAGGTGACCGTCGCGGCCCATTACCGCCCCGACGGCTTCCTCCTCGACCTGCCGGGGGGCTCGCAGCGGGTGCGCGGCGAGCGGGATGCCAACGGCCGGCTGTGCGCCAACCTCGACGGGGTGCGCCTCCAGGCGCAGGTCGTCCGCCACGGGGCGGAGCTCACCGTCCTCGGCCACGGCCTCCGCCAGCGGCTGACCCTGCACGATCCCTACGCGCTTGGCGGCGAGCAGGACGAGGGGGGCGGCAAACTCACCGCGCCGATGCCCGGCAAGGTGATCGCCGTGCTGGTGGCGGCCGGGGCCGCGGTGAAGAAGGGGACCCCCCTGATGATCCTCGAGGCGATGAAGATGGAACACACCATCCACGCTCCGCAGAACGGCGTGGTCACCGAGATCCATTTCCCGGTCGGCGAGCAGGTCGAAGACGGCGCGGTCCTGTTCGGCTTCGAACCGGCCGGGGAGGAGGGCGCATGAACCTGCCGGCCAAGGTCCGGATCGTCGAGGTAGGCCCGCGCGACGGCCTGCAGAACGAAGCGCAGCTGGTGCCGACCGAGGTCAAAATCGCCCTCATCGAGCGTCTGGTCGACGCCGGCCTGCGGACGGTGGAGGCGACCAGCTTCGTCTCACCCACATGGGTGCCGCAGCTGGCCGACGGCGCCCGGGTCCTGGCCGGGCTGCGCCGCCGCGAGGGGGTCCGCTACCCGGTGCTGACCCCCAACCTCCAGGGGCTGGAGGCGGCCATCGCCGCCGGCGCCCGAGAGGTCGCGGTGTTCGCCGCCGCCTCGGAGACCTTTTCGCGCAAGAACCTCAACTGCTCCGTAGCCGAGAGCCTGGAACGGTTCGCCGCCGTGATCGACGCGGCCGGCAAGGCCGGGCTCAAGGTGCGCGGCTACGTCTCCTGCGTCCTCGGCTGCCCCTACGAGGGCACGGTCCCTGCCGCGGCGGTCGCCCGGGTGGCGCGCTGGCTCTTCACTCACGGCTGCTACGAAATTTCCCTGGGCGACACCATCGGCGTCGGCACCCCCGTCAGGACTGGGGAGATGCTCGCGGCGGTGACCGCTGAGATCCCCGTCTCCCACCTCGCCGTCCATTTCCACGACACCTACGGCCAGGCCCTGGCCAACATCCTGACCGCCCTGCAGACCGGGATCGCCGTGGTCGACAGTTCCGTCGCCGGACTCGGCGGCTGCCCCTACGCCCCGGGCGCAGCCGGGAACGTGGCGACCGAAGACCTGCTCTACATGCTGAACGGCATGGCGATCGAAACCGGCGTCGACCTGGATAAAGTGGTCGCGGCCGGACGCTTCATCTGCTCCCGGCTCGGCCGGCAGCCGGCGTCCAGGGTCGCCCTGGCATGGCCGCACCAGGAAGGAGCCGCTTCATGAATGCCGAAACGGCCGACCGTTCCCCGCTGGCCGCCCTCTTGCCGGGCGTGTCCAAACAACCTGAACCGACGTGGCCGTTTATACGCCAACAGGCGGGGAAGGAAAGGGATCGTCTCTGGCCTTTGAGGTGGTTGCCGATGCCAGATGGGCATCGGCGGAACGCTATTTTTTGTTAACCAGTACGCTTATGGCTGGTTTATTTCTCTAAAGGGCAGCGCCGCCGGGAGGATGTTGCGCATCAATCAGTTGCACCGGAATGCGTTCGACCGTCGTCGGAGATAATGGGTTTTCTTCTCCGACGTGGGCCAAGAGCTTTTCCGGATTTCCGGACTCCTATGTACGCTGATCGCCAAAATTTCTGTGCCCAAAGCCCACCTTCGCTCCTGGATGAATGAAACGAACGGCGGGATCTCCAGTAATTCTGATGAAGTAAAGCCGCCGGCAGGTAGCCGAAAAACCTGCTTGACATCCAGCCCCCTAAATTGTATAAATCCTCCTCGTCTCTGAATACAACGGTTTTCAAGGGAAAAAACCCCCTGGTTTTGTAGCCGATTACAAGGCTTAAGACTTAAGAAATCAATGTGTTAGAGACGAAATTCCATTCCCCGGTAGCTCAGTCGGTAGAGCAGGTGGCTGTTAACCACCCTGTCGCTGGTTCGAATCCGGCCCGGGGAGCCAGTTATCCCCAAAAGTGGGCACTCCTTCAAGGATGCCCACTTTTGTCTTTTGCAGCATCCCCGCAAGGGCCGCATAACTCCCCCTGATCCGCACTTCCTTTTCTTCGATCCTGATCTCCTCCACCAGCAGCCGCAGGTATTCCTTGCCGAAGTGGGATTCCTTGTCCCGCAGCTTGTCCTTGAGTGCTTGGCAAAAGGCGTTGATGTTCTTTGGCCCGAGTTGAGTAAGCGGCATTTGTTTCTGCCGTTTCAATCCGGCCATCTGAATCAGGATGTCTTGCCGCCGGGCCTGATGCTTATGGACCCGCTCCTTCAAGGCGTCATCGAAGGGAAGGCCCTGCTCCACCGCCTCATATAGGCGCTCCGTGGCCTGCTGCACGGCGTCCAGCTCCTTCTTGAGGTGATGAAGGGAATCGTCGTGCTTGCCCCGGGAGGATTTGAGCCGGTCGCGGAACTCCTTGAGCATGAGGGCGACCCGGTCAGGAGTGAAAACCTTTTCCGCCATGGCATCGAGGATAAGCCGATCCAGCTTTTCCATGGAGTAGTTGCCGCTAGGGCAGGCATGTGTCCCTGAGTTCTGCCGGGAAGTGCATTTGTAATAGCGATAGCGGCCACTTTTCCCCGTTACAAGGGTCATGCTCGATCCGCAGGAACACTTGAGCAGCCCGGTCAGCAGCGTAGGCGAACTGACCACCCGGGGCGGAGTATTCTCAGGTGAACGATATTCACGGAGCCGTTGGGCCTTGGCGAAGGTGCTACCGTCTACGATCGGAGGCACCTTCACCAAGACCCAATCGTCCTGAGCCTTGGCCGTTCTGTTCTTAGCTTGCCGCTTGTTGAAGTAATACTCGCCGATGCAGACCGGATTGTTGAGAAGGTCGGCAACAGTCGACTTGCTCCACCGTTTGCCCCGGCGGCTGATCCCCTGCTGATTGAGGTAGGCGCAGACTTGCACCATGCCAAGGGTGCGTCCTTTTTGTCCGTTGATGTAGAGGTCGAAAATCCGGTTAACGATTGCCGCTTCCCCCAGGTCGACTTCCAGCCGCTTCTTGTTCCCCTTGCGCCCGGGAAGTTCAACGGAGACAACCCGATAACCGTAGGGAGGATTGGAGCCGTTGAAGTAGCCCTGCCGGGCGTTCTCCTTCATGGCCCGCAAGGTGTGCTTGGAGTTCTCCTTGCTCTGGTACTCATCGAACAGGCTGAATATCCGCCGCGCCATTTCCCCGGCGGGATCGTCGCTGGTCTGCTGGGTGATCGACACCAGCCGCACCCCGTATTTGCCCAACTGGCGCTCATACAGGCCGAATTCCAAGGCATCCCGAAAGAAGCGGGAAAGGCTGTGCACGATGATGGCATCGAAGGGGGCCGGTTTGGTGCAGGCCTCCTGAATCATCTGCTGGAATACCGGGCGCCGGTCATCAGTAGCCGAGGCCCCCAGCTCTTCGTACTCTATGGCCACGGCAAAGCCCTGCCGCTGGCACCACTCCCGCATCTGCCGTAGCTGGTCGGGAATGGAAAGTTCCTTTTCGGCCTGTTTTACCGTCGAAACCCGGGCATAGAGTGCGACGTTCATGGCTTACTCCTCGTTGTGGTTCTGGCGCAATACTTCGCCGATCAAGTCGGGCAGGAAATTCTGCAGGAGCTGGATCTCCTCAGAAAAGAGTACATCCCCGGGCAGATCGAAATCGACCATAGCGACCATTTGCTTATCCGCATCGTTCAAACATGATGCACCCCTTCTTTGCCTAGTCTATTCCTGCCCGTGCCGTGCCGATCCAAAGTGCTGGCGAAAAAACCTGTCCAAGTCCTTGCCGAAGCCATTTTTCCCGAACTCATCAAGCGCGACCTTCCGAAACGCCTGAAACTGGCTGGGAGGCAAAGCCGTCTCCGCGACCAGCAGCAGCCGGTTCAAGTGAGGGTTGAGCAATTGCTCGATGTCTTCTTTCCTCACCATTGGCCGAGTTCGATTTCCTTCATGCGGCGTTCCACATCAGAGCGCCACGCCAGAGGGTCATGCAACTGGGTAATCATCGGGGCCAGAAAGTCCAAGGCTTCGTGGGGTTCGAGAACGTCCCGCCCCTGTTGAATGGCCCGAATTGCTGAAACCCGCTTCATGTAGCCGTACAGGGATATGGCGATCCGCTGCAACCGTTCTTCAAGAACGGCAGGAAGGCCAACGACACGTTGCACGGACTGGCTGTGAAGTTGGGCGATCTGATATTGCAAGTCTTGCCAGAGGGGATGCAGGGGCCAGCGGGAGGCGTTGCTGTCGGAAGTCGACACCCGCAAGGTGTCGTGTTCCTCGGCGAGATATTGCAGCAGCCCGCCCTGTTTCTCGGCCAAGTCGGCGAAGGTGGCGATCCCGAACTTTTTCAGGACCGGCTTTCTGATCTGCCATTCAATTCGCCATACGCCCTTGTCCCTTCCCCAGAGGAGGAAAAACCAGACTTTGCTGCTTTGCTGCTCGATCTCGGCTACTTTGTCGTAAACCCGAAGGACGATATCTCCCTTGCCGAAGGTGAAGGTTTGGACTTTACCCTGATCCCGGTGCTTGCTGTCCTTGGTGGAGCGGCTTTTGAAGTTGTCTTCGCAGAAATCAACCGTTGGCAGATGGTAGTCGAAGGAGAAATCGACCCGAGAGAGGGATTCCTCTCCACAGGATTTTAGGCCCGCAGCCCGCGCCCACTCCAAGAACTCTTCATGCAGCAGCCATGCAGATTTATTCCAGAGGCCTTGCGAGCGGAAGGTTACAAAGAAAGCAGGGTGATTGAACTCCCCGCACTCGATCTTAAAATTCTCGTTTTCCAGAACGAAAGGATAGCCTGATCCGGTTCCGTAGGGCTGGAGCAAGAAGCCCCGGCCGGCCACCTCAAGTGCCGCCGGTCTTTTGCTTTTGCTGTGCCGAATTTTTTCTTTCTCTTCTTCAAGACGCTCGAATTCAATAGCGCAGTTGCGCCCCGGGAAAAAGGTAATATGCACACTGTAAAGTGTCGATCCCGTGAAGAAGAAAATGGCAGTCCAGAGAGTTCATTTTGATCAATCTTTTCCCTTAGAGGCCAATTCTTCCTCTAACTCTTTTAAATATTTCTGGGTCACCCGATAAAATCGACCTCTCGGGCCGACATCTTCATGAATTTCTTCTCCATCCTCATCCGTGCATATAAAGCGACCATCAATTGACTCAAGCCCGCTTTCAAACTGGTCGAGGGCTGTCGCGAGAAGATCGCCAATTATTTCTGTTTTTGTCTTACGGGGGTACATGTCACACAAAGCAGAAATTCTGGCAGCTACTTGGATAGGCAAACGCAGGGAAATTTGCTTAGGGGTCAGTTTCGAGTGGTCGGGAGCGGCCCAGACTTTTACAAGATCTTTCGGTTCCATATTGCCTCCAAAGTTCGCGGAATGTTATTTCGACATTTAGCGTATTTCCAGAAAAGTCGCTTGTCAATAGAAAAGTTTGAGATCTCCGTCAACAGGGAAACGGGGGAGCCGAGCGCTCCAGTCTGGCGCGCTCCCCCTACTCGCTACGCTCGTTTCCCTGTGGACGGCAACAACCTGTAATTGATGGAAAATGTTTGACTGGAAGGGGTTGAGAGGATACTAATACACTGTTCACGGGAAAGGGGAGGGGCGGCCCACCCCCCTCGGGCAGTTCCCCCCCTTTCTTCGTGACGTTGGAATGGATCAAGGGTGGAATGTATTTTCAAGCCCCCGTGTTACTGAAATGGGGTGACAAACAGAGACTTTCCTTATATAAGTTTAGGCACGGCATTTTAAAGGTTCCGATATGGAGGATCGCATGGCAAAAATGAAGTTGGAGCAAACGCCAGACGAGCTGGCGGCAGCTTTAGCCGACCCAAATATGCCCAAGATTTATTCCAATGGTTTTTCTTGTATGCTGGGTTTGGGCGATATTGCGGTACTATTTAAAATAGCTCAACAGCCAACAGCGGTGGTCAACCTGTCCTATACAACGGCTAAAACATTGGCTGTTAAGTTGAATGAACTGGTATCTTATTTGGAATCAAAAAGCGATCATACGATCATGACCACGGATGAAATTAAAGTTTATCTAACAAAAGAAGAATAACTATGTTGCCGAAAATATACGAAACTAATAACTACTTCAATATTGAAGAATCTGGCTACCTTTCTAAGCTTAATTCCTACCGTGAACTAAAAGATGGATGGTGTAGAGGCGAAGGGTACTCTCCTGACAAGTCTGCAATTAATCAAGCAATTGGTATTTCTGATTTCGCAAAAAATAGATTTCTGGCCATAAATACAGCTGTTGGCTTAGAGGGAGAAATACAATTGGCCCTCTTTCGCAAATCAAAGAAGGTTGATAAATACATAGAGATAACAATTGAAAAAGAAGGCCCATATAATTTAACAGAGTTCCAGTTGATAGATGATTGTTATGAGATAACTCGCGACGAGGAGGTTTATAGCCTGCCTCAATTGAAAACTGAAATCTCAAAATTTTCCAGAGAATTGTTTTCATGCCAAAATTTATCCGGATTCTATCAAAGCAACATTTTTATAAAGACTTGGGAAGATTCGCCAGCACCGCTTTTAAAAACTATAGAGGAGGAATCTCGGTTATATGCTTGCGATGCATCAGTGAGTTGGGGACAACTTTGTGTGGGCACTTAAGAGCTTTCTATAACTCCGTTGATGAGCCACCACACATTTTTTGGATATTTGATAGCGAAATACTTCCTGAAGAATGTCATTTGCAGCAGCAAGATAGCTCTACAGGAGATCATTGCCATTACGATATTGTGAATTTGCCTGACAAGAAAGCTAGGAAAATATTTTCTAAATTTAATAAAAATAGCAACTTCGGCATATGTCGAGACGAATCGAACCATCAAGCTCTTGGAGAGCAGGATATAGCTAACTTAGAAAGAAGATAGTATTATTTCCCAGTGCCCAGCACTGTCCGGCCTGGGGAGCCAACAAATTAACAGGCCGATTTCTTCAAGGGAATCGGCCTGTTTCCTTTTGTCTTCAATTCTCCTCCTGAATAACCTTTCAGAAAAATATAAAATATCACGAGCTTAAAAGTTCGAATCCGGCTTGATAGGCTTCTCGTCGCTGACAAGGTTGCGACCTTTCCCACATTTCAATGGATGTGGGCACCATCGCCGCTACCCCCAGAGTGCCCAGGGAAGATTGCAGGATGTTCCATGAAATGATTGTTCGTCCTTGGCCCCAGACCAAAGCTCTGCTTCCAATTGGCCGAAATTTGGGAACTTACAATTGCTGCGACTATAATGGAAACGGGAATGAAGTTCGTAGCTGATTGGAAACAAAGGATCGGCAATGGTAGCGACGCGAGGCAGCAAGCCGGAGACAATTGAGCGACTGGAACCGAAAGAACGCAAGGGGTTGGTTCTGGTCATGACCGGAAATGGCAAGGGGAAGACCACCTCGGCTCTGGGAATGGCAGTACGTGCCTGCGGTCATTCCATGCGGGTCTGCATCATCCAGTTCATGAAGGGGGACCTCTACGCCGGGGAGTGGGATGGCGTCAGGAAGATGAACTGCGACATTGAGTTGATTCCCACCGGCAAGGGGTTCTGCGGCATCCAGGGGAACCCTTACCCCTTCGAGGAGCACCGTGCCAACGCCCAGGAGGCCATTGGCCTGGCAACCGAAAAGATGGCAGCCGGGCATTGCGACCTCCTCATTCTTGATGAAATCAATAACGCCCTCAAGTTGAAGCTGGTCGATTTGGAACAGGTTCTGGACCTTTTGCATCGTAAGCCATCCTTGATGCATCTGATTTTGACTGGCCGTGATGCCCACCCACAGGTGATCGAACTTGCTGATACCGCCAGTGAGGTTCGCGAAATCAAACATGCCTTCCGCAAGGATATCGAGCCCCAACCCGGCATCGATTATTGATAAGGACTGAACTCAGCAACAGAAAAACCCCGCCAGGCAAACTGTGCGGGGTTTTCCCATCAGGGACCAGAACCGGAACGGAACAGGGGGGGCAGCGCCGCTCCATCGGACCAAATTCCGTCAATCATCCAAGGTTTCCGAGCCGGAAGACAGGTCGGGAAAATGCAGGGCATAATCGTGCGATATTGCCTTACGGTTCGCTTCCCGCCAACGTTCCGCCTCCTGTTCGTGGTGCAGGATACTTTCTACGTAATGCTCCACTTTGTCTTTCCCGGACATGCCCTCACCCCCTTTCTGGAGAGGCTCTATTATATATCGTTTTGGCCAGGCAGAAGGAGGGGCCCCCTTGCGTTCAAATGCGTTGGCGGGAGAGGTCCTTTCCCCCGTAAAAAATCCTTCCTAATTCTCCGCTAAGTTTCCCCTGCTACGGTCTGGGCAATGCAGCAGGACTTCAGCCAACCACGTAAGGAGGAAACGCAATGAATAAAAGCATCAAAATTGGAATCTCGCTGGTCGCCATCTCAACGCTCGGCACCCTGGCCGCCTTTGCCGCCAAGCCGGTCGGAAACGACGCGCTCATCACCAGTCATGCCAAGGTTTCGCTGACCCAGGCGATTCAAACCGCGGAGCACCATGTCCGTGGCCAGGCGGTACGTGCGGAACTCGAAGCGAGTCGGGAGGGGTGGATCTACGATGTCGAGGTCGTCGCCGACGGCTCTCCCTACGATGTCGCCGTTGATGCAGTCAAGGGGACCGTGGTTGCGGCGGCCAAGGACAAAACCGATACGGATGACGGTCACGACAAGGTCGACTAATCCGCCCGGAAATCCAGCCCGGATAAAAACGAACCAGGGGAAATTCTGCCCTTACCCGTGAAGGAGCCACGTCAAATGAACAGCGAAATGGAGGCAGGCCTCAGCAAAGTCCCGGAGGTGACGCTCCTATTCTGGATCGTCAAGATCGCAGCCACGACCCTGGGGGAAACGGGCGGTGATGCGGTTTCCATGTCCATGAACCTGGGCTACCTGGTGGGGACCGCCATCTTCGCTGCGCTGTTTGCCCTGGCGGTAAGTGCCCAGGTTTCCGCCAAGCGCTATCACCCTCTCCTGTACTGGACGACGATCATTGCGACGACCACCGTAGGGACTACCCTGGCCGATTTCGCCGACCGTTCCCTGGGAATCGGTTATGCCGGAGGGTCATCGCTGCTGCTGCTGTTACTGATCGGATCTCTTTATGCCTGGTACCGCAGCATGGGGACGGTGGCGGTTGAAACGGTGCGCACCCGGAAAGCCGAGGTATTTTATTGGGTAACGATCATGTTCTCCCAGACCCTTGGTACCGCGCTCGGCGACTGGACCGCCGACACCGCAGGCTTTGGCTATATGAACAGCGCCGTGGTATTTTGTACCCTGCTGGCCGTTATCGTGGTCGCACGTTGCTGGACGCGCATTTCCAGGACGACGCTGTTCTGGCTGGCCTTCGTTCTCACCCGACCGCTCGGGGCGGTCGTCGGCGACTTGCTGGATAAGCCGGTCCGTTCAGGAGGGCTGGCCCTGAGCCGGTACTCGGCTTCGGCGGTGCTCCTCGGGTTCATTTTGATCAGTTTGTACAGTTTCCCCCAGCGTGCGGCGCAAAAGAGCCATTGATGGGAAGGGGCCATCCTCGGGCGCCAAGTTCCGGACCCGGAGCCCTCTACTCAGGGCCTCCAGTTCTTTCAAGAGGAATGAGGAATGCGCATCCTGTTGGTCGAGGATGACCGGATGATCGCGGCTGCCGTATTGCAGGCGCTAAAGGATGCTTCCTATGCGGTGGACTGGGTTCGCGACGGCATCAGCGCCTCGGCTGCGATTGATGCCGGCGAGTACCAGTTGGTTGTCCTCGACCTGGGGCTCCCCGGACTGGACGGTCTGGATGTGCTGCGCCGAATGCGCCAGGACGGCCACAAAACCGCCGTGCTGATCGTGACGGCCCGGGACGCCCTGGAAGACCGGATTCGGGGGCTTGACCTGGGGGCGGATGACTACCTGGTCAAGCCTTTTGCCGTAGGTGAACTGTTGGCCAGGATGCGGGCCGTGATTCGGCGGCATGCCGGGAGTCCGGCGCCCCTTCTGACCAATGGCATTCTCACCCTGGACCCGATGACCAAGGAAGCGACCCGCGACGGTCGATGCTGTCGCCTCACCGCCCGGGAGTTTTCCCTGCTGCAGGCCCTGCTCCTGCGACCCGGCGCCATTTTGTCCCGCGAGGAGCTGGAAACCCGGATTTATGGCTGGAACGAGGAGGTCGAGAGCAACGCTGTTGAGTTTCTGATCCACGCGGTTCGCAAGAAGCTCGGCAGCGCAATTATCAAGAACGTGCGGGGGATGGGATGGATGGTCGATCGGGGCCAATGAGCTACTCGCTACGGCGGCATCTTTCGCTTTGGATCGCAGGGGTAACGATCCTCATTGGTTTAGTCGCCGGCTTC
Source organism: uncultured delta proteobacterium (assembly GCA_963763205.1). Classification (GTDB taxonomy): domain Bacteria; phylum Desulfobacterota; class Desulfuromonadia; order Desulfuromonadales; family DDH964; genus DDH964. Next base: position 123,953 of record CAVXNQ010000013.1, read on the forward strand.
GGTTCATTCTTCATGGCTTTTCGCGAGGCCCAGGAACTGCAGGATGACCAGTTGCGTCAGGTCGCCCTGCTGGTGGAACGCTCCGGGAAAACTCCCGGTGAATGGGTCATCCCGGCCGGAACGGCCAAGGACTCCGATCCGGAAGAGCGGATCGTCGTCGGCCTTTTGGGAACTCCTGAAGACCGTCCTGACCTGCCCTCTCTGCCCGGCACGTTGCCGGATGGGTTTCAAACCCTGGCCAGAGGTGGAGCCACCTGGCGCCTGTTTGTCCATACGCTTCCTTCGGGGTCCCGGTTTGCCGCGGGCCAGATGACGGAAGTGCGCGACGAGGTGGCCCGCAACAGTGGCCTGCGGACCTTGATTCCCATCCTGCTATTGGTCCCGGCCCTCACCCTCCTGGCCGTCTGGATCATCAAGCGGGGCCTGGGGCCGGTGACCCAGCTCTCCCAGCAGTTGGACAACCGGGACGACACCAACCTGAAGGAAATTTCGGGAATCGAAATGCCTTCTGAAATCAGGCCTTTCGTTACCTCGATCAATGGCCTGATGCTGCGCCTTTCCAGAGCGCTCGAACAGCAGCGCCGGTTTATTGCCGACGCGGCCCATGAACTGCGTTCACCCCTGACCGCCTTGAGCCTGCAGGTCGATAACCTGGAACATGGATTTCCCACGGTCGGGGGCGCCTCCCGTGTTGCACCGCTCAAGGCCGGTTTGAATCGGACCCGCAACTTGCTGGAACAGCTCCTGAGCCTGGCCCGCCTGCAATCCGGCATTGCGCCAGCCGTCGAGGTATCTTTCGACCAACTGGTTCGGCAAATCATCGCGGACTGCCTACCATTGGCAATCGCCAAGCAGATTGACCTGGGTTGTCAGCGACTGGAGCCTGTCCCCATGATGGCACCCGTTGAAGACCTGATGGCACTTGCGCGCAATGCCATTGACAACGCCCTGCGCTACACCCCTGCCGGGGGAACGGTTGACGTCAGCCTTTACCCCGATGGGAACCAAGTGGTTTTCCTGGTGGAGGACTCCGGACCGGGAATTCCAGCAGGTGCCGAGGAACGATTGTTCCAGCCCTTTTATCGGGTGCCGGGAAATGAGGAAACCGGCAGCGGCCTGGGGCTGGCCATCATCCGCAATGTGGCCGATCGCCTTGGTGGTACGGCAACGCTGGAGAACCGGGGAGGTGCGCGCGGCGCACGGTTTTGCTATCGTCAGCCAACCCGTAATTCAGGCTGACTCTCCTGGGCAGCGCCCAGAAAGTTCGAATAACGTCCAATGTGAGGAGCCGACAAATCAAACGGCCGATTTCCTTTGTGAAATCTGCCGTTTTGCTGTTTCCATGTTTTGCCCTGAAGAAGCCAGAATGTAAAAATCTTTAAAAATCCAACTACTTGGAAGTTCGATTCCGGTTTGGATGTTTTGGTAGCCAGATTCCATATTTCAGGGATTGTGAGAGTGGGGGCAGCAGAGAGAGCATTGGTATCCAGATATCAAGCTGTTAATCGGAAAAGAATATTGACCCCTTCGCGTTGATATTGGGTTCTCAAATGTAACCCATCGTGAAGGGGATCAACTCTTCGATTTTTCGAGAATATATGGTCTTTTCAATAGTGTCATCCTCTGTTGCCGATGGCGGGTCAAATCCCAAGGCCGATTAGCACTGTCTTGATAACGGCCTTCAGGCGGCGCACAATACCTTGAGCATGGGTCCGAACAGGCATTCCCCGCTCACTGCGATGAAGGGATACGCTGGATGGTGCGCCCCAAGCTATCGACGGCCTATAAGCTCCTTGCCAGGGCCCAACTGCCGCTCGACACGGTTTCGCTCGCGTCCGGTTTGATAGGCAAGATATTGGTTAGGGAGACGACCGAGGGCATAGTCAGCGGACGAATCGTGGAGACTGAAGCCTACCCCGTCGGTGACCCTGCAGGCCACGCCTATCGTGGAATGACGGCACGCAATCGCTCGCTGTTCTTAAGCCCCGGGTACGCTTACGTCTATATGGTCTACGGTAAGTCGTACATGCTCAACGTGGCGAGCGAAATCGCCGGCGTAGGAGCCGGTGTTCTAATCAGAGCGCTCGAGCCGTTGGAGGGCATACCGTTGATGGAGCGAAGTCGCGGCACTCAGAATCTCTACCAACTTGCGCGAGGGCCGGGACGCCTGGCTCTCGCGCTTCAGATCGATCACCGCCTGGATGGCATCGACCTCTGTCGGAACGGACCTCTTTGGCTCGCTTGCGACGATCATCAGCGGGCGGAAATCGGCAGAAGCGTACGAATCGGAATTTCCCGTGGAGCCGAGCTATTGTTACGTTTCTACGTCCGCGGCAGTCGCTTCGTCAGCGGTCCGAGCGCATTGAACCGTTAACGGTCAACCCAACCCGCGGTCTAACCGTAAGTAACCCCCGGAAAAGCAAGGGATAACTCCTTTTACGTGGGGTGGAGGTGGCTTGACGAGGGGGGGGCAGGGATATATATTCAGCCTGTAGACAGGGTATTTCCCGACAAAGCCAAACCTGCCGTAAGGCAGGGACGGAAAGTCACGGATCTCCGGGGCAAGAAGATGGCCGAGCTGCCGAAGGATGTTTTCATCCTGAAGTGCAGTTCGGTTTTTGTTTTTGGGCGCCACACTCTTCTCGCTCCAGGGAAGCTTAGCGGACGGTGCAAAGAGATGGATCGGCTTTATTCTGCCGAGAGGCCGGGTCGAAGGAGGGGACTCCGGTGCTTCTCTTTCACGGTTTTCCAATCAGCGGAAAGGAGATAGGTCATGAAAATACTTATGGTGCTCACCTCCCACGATCAACTGGGTAACACGGGCCGCAAGACCGGGTTCTGGCTTGAGGAATTCGCGGCCCCGTATTTCGTATTCAGAGATGCCGGCGTTGAACTGACGCTCGCCTCCCCGGAAGGCGGGCAGCCTCCGCTCGATCCAAAGAGCGATTTGCCGGAGAATCAGACCCCGGCGATGACGCGCTTCAAACAGGACGAGGCGGCGCAAAAGGCTCTCGCCAACACGGTCAAACTTGCGGACGTGAAGGCGGAAGACTTCGACACCGTTTTCTATCCTGGTGGCCACGGCCCGATGTGGGATCTCGCGGAGAGCCCTACGTCGATCGCTCTTCTGGAGGCCTTCTACAATTCGGGCAAGCCAATCGCATTGGTGTGCCATTCGCCCGGGGTGCTTCGCCACGTTACTTACCAGGGCGCTCCGCTGGTGAAAGGAAAACACGTCACCGGTTTCACGAACGGCGAGGAAGAGGAGACGCAGCTCACGAAGGTTGTGCCGTTCCTGGTCGAAGATGAACTGCTGCGGCTCGGCGCCATCTTCGAGAAGAAGGCGGACTGGCAGCCTTTTGTCATCACTGACGGCCGTCTCGTCACTGGCCAGAACCCCGCATCATCGACGTCCGCGGCTCAAGCGCTTCTGAAGGTACTGCAGCGGAAGGCCGCTTAGGTGTCTGCTCCTCATTGAGGTAAACAACCATGAGTGACCAACGAAAGACAGCCATCGTAACCGGAGCTTCACAGGGGATCGGCGCGGCAATCGTGAAAGCCTTTGTCGAACGGAATTTCAACGTCGTCGCCAATTCCCGGAAGATGACCCAATCCACCGAGGTCGCGGCCTCCGACCGCGTCGCCCTGGTAGACGGCCACATCCTGTACGTCGATGGCGGCGCTCATTCAGGCCGCTGGTAATGGCAAGGTCCCTTCGTCATGACCGGAAACGCCGCGGTCGCGGAGGATCGTCTCGCGCCGTTGGGGCTCACGATATCGCCCACGGCGGTGTCGAGGAGCGCATCAATGAAGACCGGCAGAGCGGCATCCGGAGCGGGGTCAACGGCACGCCGACATTCTTCATCAACGGCGCCCGTTACGCCGGCCTGCCGGATGACGGTTCGCTGCTTGCGGCTCTGGAGTCGGCATCGGAGATCCGCTCTTCCTGAATAGATGTGCACGACGTCCACGCCTTAGTTCAGGCGTGCCAAAAAGGGGCAACAGCCACGGGAACTGATTCTCTATGCGGTAGCGTGTCAAACATGAAAACGGAATCAACCAATCGGGAACCCTCTCAACGTGAGTGGGACGCCCTCAAGGTCCTGGTGGGAGGCATGCTCGGGATGGTGGTTGCCATGGGCATCGGGCGGTTCGCTTTTACCCCGATCCTGCCCCTCATGCAGCGCGACCTCGGGATGAGCAACACGCTCGCCGGCTGGCTCGCGGGGCTGAACTACCTCGGTTATCTTGCTGGGGCCGTCGCCTGCACGATCGCCCCGCACCTTCTTCGCTCCCGATTGATTGCGGGTGGCGCCTTGTTGCTGAGCCTGGCAACCACCATCTTCATGGGCGCGACCCTCTCGGCGTTCTGGTGGGGGGTGATGCGCCTGGGCGGCGGCATTGCCAGCGCCGTCTTGTTCATCGTCATCTCTGCCGAGGTCGGAAAGACCCTCGCCCGTTCAGGCTATGGGCATTGGTTCGGTTCCTTGTACGGCGGCATCGGTTTCGGCATCGCACTCAGTGGTCTCATTGTCCCCCAGTTGGATAAAGCCGGGGGGTGGGTTGCCGCCTGGGTAGGAACGGGGAGCATCGCGGTAATCCTTGCCATAATCGGCATGGCCGTTGGCCGAAAGCGTGTTCACATCCAGGCGCCCACAGCCGATTCGTCAGGAAAAACCAGTGGATTGCGCAGCATCTGGCTCCTTGGCGTTGCCTATTTCTTTGAAGGCCTTGGCTATATCGTCACCGCCACCTTCATCGTGGCGATCATCGCCGTGACCCCGGGGCTGGAGGCTTTTGCTCCCTACAGTTGGGTTGCGGTCGGCATCTCCGCCATCCCGTCGACGATTCTCTGGCCCCACCTGGCCCGTCGCATTGGCTACAAGCAGGCCCTTTTGGCCGCCTATGCTCTCCAGGCGGCGGGAATCCTGGTCAGCAGGCACGCCACCTCTATTGTCGAGGTGATGTTTGCCGCCGTCAGCTTCGGGGGGACGTTCCTGGGGATCGTTGCTCTGACCCTGGCCGAAGGCAACCTGCGAATGGGCAAAGAAGGAGGACGGGCGGCAGCATTCCTGACGGCCAGTTTCAGCGTAGGACAGGTGCTGGGGCCGATTATTGCGGGCCGGTTGGCCGACCGTCAGGATGGGTTTTCCATGCCCCTCCTCCTCGCTGCGGTCAGCGTTACCCTGGCCGGCATTTTGATTGCTCTGGATGGCCGTTTTCAAACCCAAAATCAAAGTTAAGGAGTCGTGCCATGCCGTGCCGTGCGTCAGCATCAAAATCACCCGAGAAGGTGCCACCTCCGAGCAGAAAGTTCGGTTGAGCAAAGGGGCGACGCAACTGCTCGTCGACCTGCTCGGCAAAAACCCGGCGACGACGGTCGTCGTCATCGATGAAGTCGAAACCGACAACTGGGGGATCACCGGGGAAACGGTTACGGCGAGGCGCAGGGCCGGGAAATAACGGCTGGCTTCGCGAGAGTCTTCACCGAGACAGAAAGGAGCAAGACCCATGATGCCGGTTCAGGAACCCATCACGGGGAAAGAAGACAAATGGGATGGGACATCTCCTTATCAGGCCCTCGTCCGCTTCTACCGTGCTTTCAACTCCGGCGACCTGGAGATGATGTCCGAGGTCTGGGCGCAGTCGAGCGAGATCGCCATGGATAATCCGGTTGGCGGGATCAAGCGCGGCTGGCCTGAAATCAAAGAAGTTTACGCGCGAATTTTCGACGGCCCCGCGGTCGTTTACGTCGAATTTTACGATTACACGATCCACGAGACACCGGAGATGTTTTTCGCCGTGGGAAGAGAGCGAGGAACTTTCCGCATCGGTGCGGAAGACATCCCGCTCGCCATCCGCACCAGCCGGATCTTTCGAAAAATTGACGGGCACTGGCGGCAGGTCCATCACCACGGTTCGATCGACGACCCCGGCCTTCTGGACAGATACCAGAGAGCGGTGGCGGGAAAGGACGGAAAAATTCCGACCATGCCCGAAGGCGGTCAGGGCGGTGGTAAGGGCGCCTGCCGAAAAATTTGACCCAGGCCTCCATCAAATGCCGACCTGGGTCAGAGGCGGCGAGATCAGTTTCTGTTCTGCGATACCGCCAGGAAAGTTCGAATTACGTCCAACGTGGGGAGCCAGAAATTACCAAAAGCGGGCACTCCTTCGGGTCGCTCGCTTTTGTCTTGTCCGCCTGCCCGGCGAAATCCCTCCTGTCTTTCTTCTTCAGGTCTTGATCGCTCCCTACGCCGGACCGTTCTCCTCATTTCGGTCGTGACCGAAAGCAGAACTAAATTTGCATTGACGACTCGTACCGTGAACGGGTACTTATATTTGGACCGGCTGGGCGGACGAGTCGTCAACGCGCCACGCCGATCCATCCGACCGAGCTGCGATCCCATGCGAAAGGGAGGGGCGTCATGGAGGGGACGATCAAGGGATTGGCTCTCGTCGGGGCAAGCGCCCTGGTGGTCGTTGCGGTCTGGGCCGTCTTCGATAATGGGGCCATCCTCTCCCGGCTCGGTTCGCCACCTTCCACTCCAGTCCAATCGTCTACTCCGCTCCATCCCGCCACCGCTTTCAATCTTCCTTCGATTCCGAACCCGCCACCGGTATCCGTTCGGCCACCGGCGCCCAAAGGCACGGCCATCTTCTACAGGTGGGTCGACGCCAACGGCGGGGTACATTTTTCGGACCGGCCGCAGTCGGCCCAGAGCGAGGCGCTGGCGGTGGGCCGGGTCCAGACGGTGAGTATGCTGACGCCGACAACCCGGCCGGGCAATGTTCTCGCCGCCCTGTCGTCCGCGGGGTATTACCAAAACCGGATATCCGCAGAGGATTACCACTTCGTCAGTTATGCGATCCAGCGCGGGGACAGCGTGGTCTTCTCGGGGCGGGTGGAGTTCGGGCCGTCCTGCGGTCGCCTGCAGCTGACGGTGCAGGGGAGCAGCAATCACGGGCAGAGGATTGCAGCCATGACGGTCGTGGAGAATGCGGGGTCGGTGTCGAGACTCTGGGAGGCGAAGCGGTTTGTGGGGTTGAGACGGGGGGCGTTGCCGGTCTGGGAGGTTGTTGGAGTGCGGGCGGATTGTTTGGATTGAGATCGGGCGGATGTGGGGAGGAATGTATTTTGAAGCCCTCGTGTTACTGAACTGGGGGTTTAGCAAAATCGATTTTGGCAGTCTGCCCAAATCAGGAACAAAAAAACCTGAAAAACCAATAGGATATTGAAATTAGAAATGAAAATGCCATTTCTTTAGTAGAACTATCAATTTCTTATACAGACTCACGTAGTCTGCGTTTGCAGGTTTATACAGACTGCCTAATTACCGTTCGGCGGACAATATACCTTAAGTTCCAGCGAACAGACACAGAGCAGATCTCTTATGCATATATTTATCGATGAGTCTGGGAATTTTGTAATCCCTGATGCAAAAAAATCACGAGTATCAAGTATTACTTCATTGGTTATCCCTGACCAACAATTTAGAAGAAGTCTATAAAAACTTATTCTGTCATTAAAAAATATTTGGGGTTACAATGGTGAAATCAAAGGAAGCGGATTAACTGAAAAACAAATATCTGACACAATCGCGCTTGCTTCGCTCATTCGATGTTTTGGTTGATGTCACTTGGCTCAATGTTGGACATCATACGATAAAAGGAGTTGAAGAATACAAGAGGACCCAGGCTAACAAATTGTTGGAACATGTGACTGATGGAGCATAAAGAATCCTTGGTTAAACAATTAGAGCAATACAGACAAAGAATGTTGGATTTGCCAAACCAACTATTTCTTCAAGCAATGACGCATATTCAACATATTAAAAATATAATACAAAATTCTACTTTGTATTATAGCCAAAGAGTGCCTGAAGAACTTGAAACTTTGTTTGGGTTATAGACGCAAAAAATAATAATAATCCTACGAACACCATTTGAGGAATTGTGGTCTACTTTGCTCCTACCACTTTTAGATCAAATTTTTCATTAAAATGTGCTTGATAAGGAGATTATTCTTATTTAGAGCTAAACTATGAAATGCCACAGGAAAACATAACTGAATGGCGTACGTGCTAGGATGTCGAAAAAGCAGTTGGTGCTATTGATATAAAGAAATTAATAAGTGACCAACTCACATTTGAGGATTCTTCATCAAATCTTGGTCTACAATTGGTCGATATTGTTTCAAGTGCCTTCGGCTAGAGCCATGAACGGAACTTTAAAACCTAAAGGTTGGCGTCATTTGGGAATGTTAATGGTTGAGGCATCTAATCCTGTTGTTTTCGATCTTGAATTAGATCAAAATCGAGGTAAGGAACGGCACGTTTTAGTTTGGAGAAAAATAAAAACAAAACTTAAGCCAATGTTCATAAACTAACAAATAGGTTTATGTGGGGCCTCGAAAAAATTAACCATGCGCCAGAAATCGGCCGAACCAGGCGGTTCACTTGACGCCGAGAACGTCTGGCGGCGCTGACGCGGCAAGGTTTGGTGGCGGCGCAAGTGACCTTGATCGTTATGCAAACAAAAATGGAGATATTATATGACAATGCAATGGGATAAACTTCTTTCTCCTGTGCGTCTTTGGTTGGAAGAAGAGCCTGACTCAGAGCCATGGAGAAGTCAGTTTCAAAAAGACTATGATCGCATTGTGTTTAGCAGTGCATTCAGAAGACTCGGAAAAAAAACCCAAGTTCACCCGCTAGCATCAAATGACCATATTCATAATCGGCTTACTCACAGCATCGAAGTCTCGAGTGTTGGACGAAGCCTTGGTATCTCTGTTGGCCACAAAATACAGGAAAAACTGCCAGATGGTTTTTTGCCTTCCAGCATAGGGGAAATTGTGCAAGCGGCATGTCTCGCACATGATATAGGCAACCCACCTTTTGGGCACGCCGGTGAAGAAGCAATTCGGAGTTGGTTTAAATCTGAGCCGAGATTTCTAGAAGGTTTAACCGAAAACCAAAAAGATGATTTTTTTAATTTTGAAGGTAATGCCCAAAGTTTCCGTATTGTTACCAAGCTAGAAAATAATTCACATGAAGGTGGCATGAGGCTTACCTATTCGACCTTAGCTACAATGCTTAAGTATCCATGGACAACAAGAGAAATTAAAAAACAAAAAAAGTTCAGTTGCTTTCAGTCAGAGAAATCCTTTCTTGACAAAGTTGCAGATACAGTTGGTCTTATAAAACATGATGACTCATTTTATTGTAGGCATCCACTTGCCTTTCTTGCTGAAGCCGCTGACGACATATGCTACAGGATTCTTGATTTGGAAGATGCACATGAATTAAGAGTTTTAACCTTTTCCGAGGTGATCGATATATTGGCACCACTATGTAGTGCTGAAAAAGATTTCAAAAAAATCATTAATTCGGAAGTGCTTTCCCCAAGAAGAAAAATTTCTTACTTGAGAGGAAAGGCAATAGGAAATTCAATCAAAGCTGTAGCCGATGCCTTTGAATCAAATTATGAAACAATCATGGCTGGCAAGTTTGACAAAAATAAAGACCTTATAGAAAGTTGCGTATCGACTGTAAAGAATTCCCTTAACGAAGCAAAAAAAATTGCCCGTCAAAAGATCTTTGATCAACCTAGAAAAATTGAGTTGGAAATTGGCTCTTATACATCCCTCGGGGCTTTACTGGAAACATATTTCAAGGGTGTTAAGGAGACATTTCGTGGTAGAACCTTAAGTTATAAAAACAATAGAGTCCTGAAAATGATGGGCATAAATGCACCTAAGTCAGGTGACAATCCTTATGAAGCAGGCCTTAGAGTTACAGACTACATATCTGGCATGACTGACTCATATGCAACTTACATGGCTAAGCAAGTAGGGGGCATGGCTCTTTAATTTAGGAGGAACATAAGAGAGGAACATAAGGGTCAACTCTCCATTATTCACGGAGAAAAAGATCATTTTATAGGAGAGGAACATAAGCAAGAGGAACATAAGGGTCAACTCCATTATTCACGGAGAAAAAGATCATTTTATAGTGGTTGGGAGGAGGGGATGGCGAGATCGCTACGAATCAATTATCCTGGCGCTTTCTACCATGTCACATCCCAGGGAAACGAAAGGCGAGATGTTTTCAAGGGCCAACGTGACCGGGAAAAATTTCTCTCTTATCTGGAGTCGGCGGTCTTTCGATACGGGGCAGTGGTTCACTGCTGGTGCCTGATGGGAAATCATTATCATCTGCTGGTGGAGACGCCAGAAGGCAATCTTCCACAGATCATGCGCCACATCAACGGCGCCTACACCACCTATTTTAATGTCAAGCGCAAGCGATCAGGCCATCTGTTTCAGGGGCGGTACAAGGCGTGGCTGGTAGAGGCCGACGCCTATGCCTTGGAACTGTCGCGCTACATCCATCTTAACCCGGTGCGTGCGGGGCTTGTGCTTAGACCGGAAGATTACCTTTGGTCAAGTTATCGCAGCTTCATAGGTCGTGTCGGCACGCCCGACTGGCTTAAGACGGGGCAGATTCTGGGATGTTTTTCGGAAAAAGCCGCGGAGGCGCCAAGCAGATATCGGAAGTTTGTTGAAGACCGACTCGGCAAGGAGTACGAGAGCCCACTTCAGGATGCTGTTGCCGGGTCGATTCTTGGCCGGCCGGTTTTCATCGACAAGGTTAAGCACGATCATGTGCATGGCCGCGTTCCAGCCAAGGACGTGCCAGCGCTTCGCCAGCTGATGGATCGTCCGGGGGTGGAAGAGATAATGAACGCCGTCGGAGAGGAAGAGGGGGTGAGCGAAAAGGAGGCGCGGCGGATCGGAGTGTATCTGAGTCACACCCTTTGCGGCTTGCCCCTACGGCCGTTGGGTGAAATTTTCGGGATGAGAGAAACGGCGCTTTGCGAGGCGAGTCGGCGGATGAAGAACCGGATCTCCGCCAATCCAGAGTTGGCTCAGGTAGTGGCGAAAATCAGTGAGCGGGTCAATTCGTGAAGAATGGAGAGTTGACCCTTTGTCTTTCCTCAGGTTTATACAGACTGCCTATTTACCGTTAGAGATATAGCCAATATTAAATAAGCATTTTCGCTGTCGGAAAAGAAGCCATATGGCTGAGTGGGGTTACGACGAAAGAACGTTCTTCAGGTTTTACATTTTTCTCCTCGTCATTTTTGGGGAGGCCTTCTGTCTTGCTGTTTTCAGCATCTTGCTGTGGGGCACTCTACGCAACGATCCACGCTTTGATCCAGTAGGTCCGTTATTGGTAGTCCCGTTCTTGGTATTTTGGACTGTCATGGGTATTTATGTTCTTTCCAATGCACCAAAAACGTTGATTCTGACGGACGAAACGCTGGAAATCCGCTGGAGAAGAAATCGAAGAAAGCGCTACTTGTGGTGCGATGTTGACCTCAAAAAAATCGGGTTAAATCCAATCCCAATGATATTCATAAACGATAAGAATTATCGTGTTTTCAATTTTAGGATTCCAAGGGTTGTTATGATAAACGGATGGTCGAAGAGATACCGGAAACTGATACAGAATGTTGAAAATTTCAAAACTTAACGACACCAGATTTATTGACAGTCGTTTCTCTAACCAAGCTTTTGCAGCGGATCGCAAAAAAACGCGCCCGCTGAAAAGCGGCGGTTAAATTTTCAATCTCTGCTCCCAGTGCCCAGCACTGCCCTGTCCGGGGAGCCAACAAATTAACAGGCCGATTTCCTCAGGGAAATCGGCCTGTTTGCTTTCCACTTCAATTTCCCCTGAAAAGTTCCTCAACGCAAAACCTTTAAAAAGCAATGAATTAGAAGTTCGAATCCGGGATAGCCCATTTCGCTTGAACAAAGGGCGACTTTCTCATCGTGCTGGATTTTTTGGAAAGTTCTATCGTATCTGTATTATCTTCATTGCCACGCAATCGGAGGCTGCCTTGAAGGTTCGCGACAGCGGGATGCCGGAAGAAGAGATGTGGGATGGCTTTTTCTCTCCAGAGAAAACGCTAGCGGCGCTCGGCCTGGATAGCGGCATCCGGGAGGTGGCCGAGTTCGGCTGCGGCTACGGCACCTTTACCCTGGCAGCGGCCCGCGCCGCCTCCGGCGCGGTGCATGCTTTCGACATCGAGCCGGAGATGATCGAGCGGGTGCGGGTGAAGTGCCTGGAAAAAGGGGTGGCCAACGTACGCCTGGAACTGCGCGACTTTGTTGCCGACGGCACTGGGTTGACCGACAGCTCGATGGATATGGTCCTCCTGTTCAACATCCTGCACCACGAGGAGCCGGTGGCCCTGCTGGGCGAGGCGTGGCGCATTCTGCGTCCCGGCGGCATCGCCGCCGTCATCCACTGGAATTACGACCCGGGCACGCCGCGCGGACCGGCCCTGGAGATCCGGCCCCGGCCGGAGCAGTGCATCGCCTGGGCGAAGCAGGCAGGGTTCACCTTCAAGCCCGCTGACCGCATCGACCTCAAGCCGTACCATTACGGCCTGCGGTTTCGCAAACCGGCGGGTGGAAAGCGCCAAGGAAAGGAACTGAGCACATGAAGGTCGGCATCATCCGCTGCCAGCAAACGGAGGACCTCTGCCCCGGCAATACCGACTTCAAGGTGGCCGCCGAGGGGCTGAAGGCATTTGAGGCGACTGGACCGGTGGAGGTAATGGGGTTCGTCTCCTGCGGCGGCTGCCCGGGAAAGCGGGCGGTCGCTCGTGCCAGGGTCATGGTCGAGCGGGGCGCCGGGGCGATCGTCTTCACCTCCTGCATCAGCCGGGGCAATCCCATCGGCATGGCCTGCCCGCATTTTTCGGCCATGCGCGAGAGCATCGCCAAGGCGACCGGCGCCGACATGGTCCTGATCGACTACACCCACTGATGGCCGGCGCGCCGTCCCTATCCGGCCAACCGGCTCCTTTCCCCCTCCGTCCCGGCCCGCTCCGGCACGCTGCCGTCCTCTCGGCGCCAGTAGTCGCGCTGCGCCCGAAACGGCGCCAGCAGGGCGCTGCCCAGGGCGTTGTCC
>CAVXNQ010000014.1:0-67309 GCA_963763205.1 uncultured delta proteobacterium
ATAATCCCCCATGAAGGGAATCAACCCCCTAAAGTGATTGACAGGAACGCCTCGTAGAAGGTATTCGTGAACGGTCTTTTTCGTGGAAGCGGGGCCATGCGAAGGGAAGTATCGTTCCGAAGATGGATGAAACAAGAACCGCCCGGCCGGTGCTGTGACCGACGGGCGTTTTTTGTCTCGGAGGGGCGGGCAGGGGGGGCGGAAGGTTTCTAGCTCCCAGATATAGAAACCAGGAACCCCTATCTATAAACCTGGCGGGCAGATATAGGAAAGGTGATATAGGAAAGGTTGACAATGTTTAGCGTGACACCCACAGTTTTTATATTGTATCCCCACTTTTCTAAGGCAGAGAAGGGATGGCATGAACATTGCAAAATATTTACGGGGGAACGGGGGCTGGTTGAAGGATGCAGGGGGCTTCTGAAAATGTCTGCTACCATGTGCGATGGTATGCGGCCATTCCAAAGGAGGGAAATAAATGCCAAGAGGCCAGAAGGGAGGATTTGACGTGGGAACGCAGCGGGATGTGACAGCGGCGAACGGTTGCCTGGGCTGTCCATTGCTGCGAAGGGTGTTTTGCATCTTCTCCTGCTCTCAGGAGATCGACAAGGTGCTGTCGGATAACGACCTTGGAATTGAAAAGGGGAAGCACTTTCTGCCGACAATGGCTCTCCCCAGAGGGAGCGCCATTGCGGCTACACTTGTTTTGCTACTGGTCCTTCTTGTCGTAGGCTGTTTGTCGTCACCGTAGGCATCGAATGCCAATCGCATGCAAGCCTGCCGTGCTCGCCGGGTCACGTGCTCGCCGGGTCAGGTTTGACATTCGGACATTTGCGCTATCTTTCGTCCATGCCTCGTAAGCCCCGTATTCATTTCCCCGGCGCTTTTTACCACGTCATGCTCCGTGGCAACGCGGCGACCCGATTTTTTCGGACGATCGGGACCGGTATCGCCTTTATCTGATCCTCCAGTATGCCGTCGAAAAATTCCGCTGTCGTATTCATGCCTTTTGCTTGATGAGAAACCATATCCATCTGGTGATGGAGGTGGGCGATGTTTCGCTGTCCCGGATCATCTAAAACGTCTCCCTGCGCTTCACCAAATGGATCAACGCTTCCCAATCCCGGACCGGCCATCTTTTCCAGGGAAGGTACAAAGCTCTTCTGATCGATGCGGATGCGTATCTGCTCGAACTGGTTCGGTACGTTCACCTGAACCCCGTGCGGGCAGGCGCTGCCGCTCTTCCCGAGGACTATCCCTGGACCGGCCATTGCGGCTATTTCGGGAAGGAACGTATCCCGTGGCTTACGACCGATCTCGTTTTGAATGTCCTATCACCGTGGATCGGACCGGCCCGGAAGGCTTACGAAACGTTTGTAGCTGGCGGAATGGGGGAGGGGATGCGCAGCGAATTCCACGTTGGGAGCCACGAAGGGCGGATCTTGGGAGATGATACCTTTGCCGACGACGTCCTGCTCAAGACGCGCCAGAAAGGGGAGCGGGAGTATTCCCTGGCGGAGGTTGTCGGTGAGGTCTGTGCCCATTTCAGACTTTCGGAAGAGAAACTGAAGGCCCCGAGAAAGGTGCGGCCGATGACGGAGGCGCGGGCCGTCGCCGCAGCCATTGTCCGGGAGTCGCCCCATCTTCGGATGACCGACCTGGCGAAACTGCTGGCGCGTGACCTGTCGGCGTTGGGGAAAGCGGCGCAGCGAATCGCCGCAGGGGAAGGACGTTGGGAACTCGTCGGAGAGATGGTTGGGAGGATGCGCGCCACCGGCTATGAATGTCCGAAACTCTAACCCGCAAGTTTGTCTCCTGGCGCAAAATCGGTGTGGCGGGATAAGATGGTGAGGGAGCCGCCCGGTCTTTTTTCGGCACCATGGTCGGCAGGGCCGATGCCCATTATCGACCCGAGCTCCGGCACCTTCTGCACGAGGACAGGGAGAAGGAATGGAACCGATTCAGCAAGCCATAACCGGCAAGGAGGGCCAGGGGGATCTGTCCACACCCGTTCAGGCCCTCGTGCCATTCTACCGCGCCTTCAACGCGGGCGACCTGCGGATGATGGCCGAGAACTGGGCCTCATCGGAGAGCATTGCCATGGATAACCCGCTGGGGGGCATCAAGCGGGGGTGGCCGGAGATCCGGACCGTCTACGAGAGCATCTTCTCCGGCCCCGCCGAGGTTTACGTGGAGTATTTCGACTACACCGTTCACGAAACTGCGGAGATGTTTTATGCCGTCGGCAGGGAGCGGGGATATTTCCGCCAGGGCGATGAAGAGATCTCCCTTGCCATCCGTACCAGCCGCATTTTCCGGAAACTGCAGGGCCGCTGGCGGCAGGTCCATCATCATGGCTCGATCGACGATCCGCAGTTGCTGGCCCGGTACCAGGCGGCGGTATCGGGTAAGTAAAGAGCAAAAAGACCAAGGAGGTCAAACCGATGGCAGCGAGAATCGACGCCGCCAAGGTCGCTCCGGGCGTCTACCGGGCGATGCTTGGCCTGGAGAAATACCTGCACGATTGCGGCCTGGAAACGGAGCTGCTCGACTTGGTGAAAATGCGCGCCTCCCAGATCAACGGCTGCGCATTCTGCCTGGATATGCACTCGAAGGATGCCCGCGCCGCCGGCGAAACCGAGCAGCGCCTCTACGTCCTTTCCGGCTGGCGCGAGGCGCCTTTCTACAGCGAGCGGGAGCGCGCCGCCCTGGCGTGGACCGAAGCCTTGACCCTGATCGCCGACGGCCACGCTCCCGACGACATTTACCAGCAGGTCCGGCGGCAATTCAGCGACAAGGAACTGGTCGACCTGAGCCTGGCGATCGTCGCCATCAACGGCTGGAACCGCCTGGCCATCGGCCTGCGTGCCGAGGTGGGTTGGTACCAGCCGGGGATGGCAGCGGCCATGTTGAAGAAGGCCGAGTGAGGTAAGGGGCCGGTCGGCGGCGCCGCTGTCTGCGCTTGTCCGCGGGCGCCGGCCGAGTGTCGCCGCCGATGCCTTGTCCTGCGGCCGGGAAGGGATGGACCATGATCGGCGCCATCGCCGGGGACATCATCGGGTCGGTCTACGAGCATCGGCCGATCAAGACCAGGGATTTCCCCCTGTTCGCCCCGGGCTGCACCTTCACCGACGACACGGTGCTGACCGTGGCCGTGGCTGATGCCATCCTTTCCGGAGGGTCCTACCGCGATGCCATCCGCCAGCTCGGCCGCCGCTACCCCGACGCCGGCTACGGCGGGTCCTTCCGCCGCTGGCTGTTCGCCGCCAATCCGCATCCCTATAACAGCTGGGGCAACGGCGCCGCGATGCGGGTCAGCCCGGTCGGCTTTGCCTTCGCGAGCGAGGTGGAGGTGCTGCGCCAGGCGCAGTTGACGGCGGAGGTCACCCACAACCATCCCGAGGGGATCAAGGGGGCGCAGGCGACGGCGCTGGCGGTCTTCCTGGCGCGGACGGGGCACGGCAAGGAAGCCATCCGGGGCCGCATCGCGGAGCGCTTCGACTATGATCTGCGGCGGACGGTGGCTGCCATCCGCCCGGGCTACGGCTTCGACATCTCCTGCCAGGGGAGCGTCCCGGAGGCGCTCATTGCCTTCCTCGATGGAGAGTCGTACGAGGAGGCGGTGCGCAACGCGGTCTCCCTGGGGGGGGACAGCGACACCCTGGCCTGCATCGCCGGCGGGGTGGCCGAGGCCTTCTACGGCGGGGTTCCCGATGACATCCGGACCAGGGCGGAGGCGCTGCTGCCTCCCGACCTGCTGGGGATCACCCGGGAGTTCTGCGCCCGCTTCCGCCAGCCGGGCAGCTGACCCCGACCCCGCAGGTCTAACAACTCCTCAAACAGCCCCCGGATTCCCACGGCAAGGGCCCGTCGACCAGCATGGTCGACGGGCCCTTCGTCTTCTGCGGCGGAAATGTCCAGGGAGGTTTCGGCCGGCCGACCCGGTTCCTCAGCCCCCCGCCAGCTCCCGGATGTCCCCGACCAGCTCGCGAATCTCCTTCTCGGCGGTTTGCCAGGAGCACATCAGTCGGGCGTGGCCGGTGCCGATGAAGGTGTAGAACTGCCAGCCGCGGCCGTGCAGGGCCTCAATCCAGGCCTGGGGCAGCTGCACGAAGACGGCGTTGGCCTCCACCGGGTGGATGATCGTGATCTGCGGGAACTTGCTCAGCTCGGCGGCCAACAGCTGCGCCATGCGGTTGGCGCGGGCGGCGTTGCGCAGGAAGGCGCCGTTTTTCAGGAGGCCGATCCAGGGGGCGGAGAGGAAGCGCATCTTCGAGGCGAGCTGGCCGGCCTGCTTGCAGCGGTAGTCGAATTCGCGGGCCAGTTCGCGGTTGAAGAAGACCACCGCCTCGCCCACTGCCAAGCCGTTCTTGGTGCCGCCCAGGGTCATGACGTCGATGCCGGCCTGCCAGGTCAGCTCCCTGGGCGCACAGCCGAGGGTCGCCAGGGCGTTGGCGAAGCGCGCGCCGTCGAGGTGCAGGCGCAGGCCGAAGCGCTCGGCCGTTTCCCGGATCCGCCCCAGTTCGGCGAGGGTGTAGACCGTCCCCAGCTCGGTCGCCTGGGTAAGGGAGAGGACCTTCGGCTTCGGGTAGTGGATGTCGCTGCGGCGGGTCACGGTGTGGGCGACGGCGGCCGGGTCGACCTTGCCGTGCTCGCCCGGGACGAGGAGGATCTTGGTGCCGTTGGAGAAGAACTCGGCGGCGCCGCACTCGTCGGTCTCGACGTGGGCCAGCTCGTGGCAGATGATGCTGTGGTAGCTGCGGCAGAGGGAGGCCAGCGCCAGGGAGTTGGCGGCGGTGCCGTTGAAGACGAAGAAGACCTGGCAGTCGGTCTCGAAGAACTCGCGCAGCAGGTCGCAGGCCCGCGCGGTCCAGGGGTCGTTGCCGTAGGCGTTGGCGAAGCCGGCGTTGACCTCGGCGAAGGCCTGCATCGCCTCCGGGCAGGCCCCGGCGTAGTTGTCGCTGGCGAACTGGTTCTTCAGCAGTTCCGGATGGCTGACCTGTTCCATGGCGTCCTCCGCGAGAAGCTACCAAATTATAGCTTGGGGGAAGGTTGCACCCGGTGCCGGAGCAACCTATTTTCCCTTGTGGGACCCGCGCCGGTCGTGAGCCGGTTTTTTCCCGGCCGCTTTGGCGCCGCGGCTGTCGCCGGCCTTCTTGAAGACGGGGCGCCGGGGGTGTTTCTCCGGTTGTTCGCCCCCCTTGCCGCCGGCGTCGACGCTGAGCCGCATCGGGCGGCCGCAGATCGGGGTCTTTTGCAGCCGGCCGACGAGCTCGGCGGGCAGGTCGTCGGGCAGATCGACCAGGCTGAAGGTGTTGAAGAGCTTGATCGCGCCGATCTGCCGGCCGCTGAGGTTCGCCTCGTTGGTGATGGTGCCGACGATGTGGCGCGGCTCGACGCCGTGGTCGCGGCCGACCTCGAGGCGGTAGCGGCGCATGCCTGCTTCGGCCGCCACCGCGGAGCGCTCCGGCCGGGACGGGGCGGCGCGCTCCTCGCCCGGCGGTTCGGCGGGAAGCTCGTCGGGTTGCAGCGGGCGCTCCTTCTGGGCGAGGAAGGCCAGCGCCGCGGCGATGCGGCGGTGGCCGACGTCGTACTCGGTCTGGAAGCTGTCGATCATCTCCTCGAAGAATTCGAGGTCCTGGGATTCGAGGGTCTCGGCGATCTGCTCCTTGAACAGGCCGATGCGCCGGTCGGTGATGTCCTGGCGGGTCGGCAGGCGCATCGGCCGGATCGGCTGGCGGGTGGCCTGCTCGATGGCCGCCAGCATCCGCCGCTCGCGCGGGGCGACGAAGAGGATCGCCTTCCCCTCGCGGCCGGCCCGCCCGGTGCGGCCGATGCGGTGGACGTAGGCCTCGGTGTCGTAGGGGATGTCGTAGTTGACCACGTGGCTGATGCGCTTGACGTCGAGGCCGCGGGCCGCGACGTCGGTGGCGACGACGATGTCGAGGGCGCCGCTCTTGAGGCGCTCGATGGTTTTCTCCCGCAGCTGCTGGGTCATGTCGCCGTTGAGGGGCGCGCAGGAGAAGCCGCGGGCCTCGAGCTTCTCGGCCAGCTCCACGGTGGCGATCTTGGTGCGGGCGAAGACGAGCATCGCGTCGATCTCTTCGGCCTCGAGGATGCGGGTCAGGGCGTCGAGCTTGTGCAGCCCCTTGACCTGCCAGTACCACTGGGAGATGGTCTCGACGGTCGAGGTCTTGGTCTTGATGCGGATCTCCACCGGGTCCTTGAGGTGGCGCCGGGCGATGCGCAGCACGTCGTTAGGCATGGTGGCGGAGAAGAGCGCCGTCTGCCGTCCCGGCGGGGTCTGCTGGAGGATCTCTTCGACCTCGTCGACGAAACCCATGCGCAGCATCTCGTCCGCCTCGTCGAGGACCACGCAGGCGAGCCGGTCGAGCTTCAGGGTGCCGCGGCGCAGGTGGTCCTGGATGCGGCCGGGGGTGCCGACTACGGCCTGGACGCCGCGCTGCAGCTGACGCAGCTGGTGGCCCATGTTCTGGCCGCCGTAGACCGGCAGCACCATGGAAGTCGGGGAGGTGGCGGGCGTAGGTCTGCATCGCCTCGGCGACCTGCAGCGCCAGTTCCCGGGTCGGGGTGAGGACCAGGATCTGCGGCGCCTTCAGCGCCGGGTCGAGGCGGCTGAGCAGGGGCAGGGCGAAAGCGGCGGTCTTGCCGGTGCCGGTCTGCGCCTGGCCGAGCAGGTCGCGCCCCGCCAGCAGGGGGGGGATGCTGCGGGCCTGGATCGGCGAGGGGGTCTCGTAGCCGACCTCCTCGATCACCCGGGCGATGGCCGGGGCGAGCGCCAGGTCGGCGAAGCCGGGAGATGTTTTCTTCGGTCATGAAAAGCCTGTTCGGGATAGGGCCGGCAAGGGGAGAGCGAAGCGCCGGGCGGGGTGTGGTGCGTTGGGCCGTTGGGGGGCAGCCTGGTGGCCGCCGACGGTGGAATCGGCACCACACTACCCCAGATAGCGGCCCGGGAGCAACCTTTTCGTCGGCGGCGGGATCCCCGGACCTTCAAGCGGATTCATGGATTTCAGGATGCCGCAGATCAACGCTCTGGACTTTTTCAAGCTGCAAAGGCACCGGGGCGGGCGCATGACGCCCCCGGCCTCGCGGCAACGTTGCCCTGCACCCTGGCCCCGCCGGCGATGGCGTGGGCCTTTTGTTTTGGGCCCGCTCCCGCCACCCGGCCGCGTTCGGCAAACCGGCGATTCCAATTTCGTCGCCAATCGGGTAGCCTGTTTTCGGGCGGACGCGGAATTCCGGGGCGGCCTTTGCGGTTGCCGCAACGGGCAGCTTCGGAACCAGCCTGCGGACCGTCGCCCGGAACTGGGAAACGTTGCCATGAAACTGATCGCGGCCGATACCATCATTCTGCGGCACCTCGACTACGGCGAGGCCGACCGCATCGTCACCTTCTTCACCGCCGAGCACGGGGTCCTCAAGGGATTCGCCCGGAGTGCGCGCAAGAGCCGCAAGCGCTTTGGCGCGGCGCTCGAGCCTTTCGCCCAGGTGCGGCTGCACTGGAGCCCGCCGCGCTCCGGCGAGCTGGCCACCCTGCACGAGGCGGACCTGATCGATCTGCGCGCCGGGCTGCGCAGCGACCTGGTGGCGCTGGCGCTGGCCGGCTACGGCTGCGAACTGAGTGCGGCGCTGCTCGGCGACCACCCGGGGCAGGAGCGCGGTTATGCGCTGCTCCAGGCGTTTCTCGATCACCTCGCCGGCGGCGGGGCCGGGCCCGAGGCGCGGCTGCTGTTCGAGTTGCGGCTGCTCGAGGTGGCCGGCTACATCCCCCACCTGCTGCACTGCGCCGAGTGTGGCGGGGCGCTGGCGGAGGGCGGGGTCGCCTTCGATGCCGCCCGCGGCGGCAGCCTCTGCACCGCCTGCGGGCCGGGGCCCGTGCGGGTCGATCTGCTGACCATCGGCACCCTGGCGCGGGTATTGCGCGGACCCCTCGCGACGTTCGCCGGGGTGCGCCTCTCGCCGCGCACCCTGGCCGAGGGCAACGCCCTGGTCGGCAACGCCCTGCGCGAGCATCTCCAGCAGCCGCTGCGGTCCCTGGCATTCCTCGACGAGGTCTCGCGCCAGGACCTGCGTTAAGGGCTCTTCAGCCCCGATTTCTCTGGCTCTTTGGCTTGACAGGGCGGGGCAAAGGGGCTAGAATTTTTCGCCTGTCGCTGTGTATACAGTATACTTTTCACGCCCCCTTTCCGGGGCCGGCGCCGTCATCTTTTCGGAGGCAACGTGACCTTTCAGGACCTCATCCTCTCGCTGCAGAACTACTGGGCCAAGCAGGGCTGCCTCATCCAGCAGCCCTACGACGTTGAAAAGGGCGCCGGGACCTTCAACCCGGCGACTTTCCTGCGGGTGCTCGGCCCCGAGCCGTGGAAGGTCGCCTACGTCGAGCCGTCGCGCCGCCCCACCGACGGCCGCTACGGCGAGAATCCCAACCGCCTGCAGCACTACTACCAGTTCCAGGTGATCCTCAAGCCCTCGCCGATGAACATCCAGGAGCTCTACCTCGATTCGCTGAAGAGCTTCGGCATCGATCCGGCCAAGCACGACATCCGCTTCGTCGAGGACGACTGGGAGTCGCCGACCCTCGGCGCCTGGGGGCTGGGCTGGGAGGTCTGGCTCGACGGCATGGAGATCACCCAGTTCACCTACTTCCAGCAGGCGGGCGGCATCGACCTCAAGCCGGTCTCCGGGGAGATCACCTACGGCTGCGAGCGGATCGCCATGTACCTGCAGGGGGTCGACAACGTCTACGACCTGGAGTGGATCGAGGGGGTCAAGTACGGCGACGTCCATCACCGCAGCGAGGTGGAGTTTTCCACCTACAACTTCGAGCAGGCCGACGTCGCGATGCTCTTGCAGCTCTTCGACCATGTACGAGAAGGAGTGCATCCGCCTGGTCGAGACCGGCCTGGTGCTGCCGGCCTACGACTACGTCATGAAGTGTTCCCACGCCTTCAACCTGCTCGACGCCCGCGGCGCCATCTCGGTGACCGAGCGTGCCAACTACATCGGCCGGGTGCGCAACGTCGCCCGGCTGTGCGCCGAGGGATACGTGGCCGATGCGCGAGAAGCTCGGCTTTCCGCTGCTGAAAAAATAGGAGTCAGGGGTCAGGGTTCAGGGGTCAGGTAGACCCTGGATCTTAAAAACTTGTCCTGATACCTGATTGCTGATACCTGGAGCCTGAATTTATGTCTGCTGAACTGTTTCTCGAAATCGGTACCGAAGAGATTCCCGCCGGCTTTCTGCGCCCGGCGATGGACGACCTCGAGCGCCTGCTGCGCAAGGAACTGATGCCGCCCGCATCGCCTGCGGCGCGATGCGCACCTTCGCCACGCCGCGGCGGCTGGCGATCGCCGTGCAGGGGGTGGCCGCCAACCAGGAGCGCCAGGAACTGACCGTGGCCGGCCCCTCGGTGAAGGTCGCCTTCGACGCCGAGGGCAAGCCGACCCGGGCCGCCGAGGGGTTCGCCCGCGCCAACGGCGTCGCGGTCGCCGAGCTCTCCCGGATGACCACCGACAAGGGGGAATACCTCTACCTGTCCAAGGTCGAGGAAGGCCGGCCGACCGCCGACCTGCTGCCGGAGATTCTGCCGCGGGTGATCGCCGCCATCCCCTTCAAGAAGTCGATGCGCTGGAAGGATCTCGACATCCGCTTCGCCCGGCCGATGCACTGGATCGTCGCCCTCTACGACGGGCTGGTCGTCCCCTTCAGCTACGGCAACCTGCAGTCCGGCAACCACTCCTACGGTCATCGCTTCATGGGCCCCGGGCCTTTCCCGGTCAGCGGCCTGCAGAGCTGGCTGGAGGAGACCCGGCGCCACTTCGTGATGGCCGACCCCGCCGAGCGCCGGGAACTGATCGCCCGCGAGATCGAGCGGGTCGCCCACGGCGCCGGCGGCGAACTCAACCCCGATCCGGAACTGCTCGACGAGGTCACTTTTCTGGTCGAGGACCCGACGCCCCTGTGCGGCTCCTTCGAAGACAAGTACCTGGAGCTGCCGCGCGAGCTGCTGATCACCTCGATGCGCGAGCACCAGCGCTACTTCACCCTGGTCGGCAAGGACGGCAAGCTGCTGCCGCGCTTCATCACCATCTCCAACACCCGCCCCGAAGACCCCTCGGTGGTCGTCAAGGGGAACGAGCGGGTGCTGCGCGCGCGCCTCTCCGACGCCATGTTCTTCTGGACCGAGGACCGCAAGGTCAAGCTGGAAAGCCGCCTCGAGGCCCTCAAGAACGTCGTCTACCAGGCGAAGCTCGGCACCAGCTACGAGAAGGTGGAGCGTTTCTCCGCGCTGGCCGTGAGCCTCGCCGACCAGCTCGACCCGGAAGTGAAGGAGCTGACCGAGCGCGCCGCGCTCCTGGCCAAGTGCGACCTGGAGACCGGCATGGTCTACGAGTTCCCCGAGCTGCAGGGGGTCATGGGGCGCGAATACGCCCGCCTCGAGGGGGAGAACGAGCGGGTGGCCCTGGCGATCCACGAGCACTACCTGCCGACCGGGGCCGGCGGCGTCCTCCCCTCCGACAACGTCGGCGCCTTCGTCTCCATCGCCGACAAGATCGATACTATCTGCGGCTGCTTCGGCGTCGGCCTGATCCCCACCGGCACCGCCGACCCCTATGCCCTGCGCCGCAGCGCCATCGGCATCCTCAACATCATCTTGGAGCGCGGCTACCGCTTCTCCCTGCCGCAGCTGGTGAAGGAGAGCGTCGTCCTGCTCGAGGGCAAGCTGACCCGCCCCGCTGCCGAGGTCAGGGCCGACGTCATCGAGTTCATCCGCCTGCGCCTGGTCAATCTGCTGACCGGGCAGGACTTCCCCGCCGACGTTGTCGACGCGGTCCTCGCCGCCGCCTTCGACGACGTGGTCGACGCCGTCGCCCGGGTCAAGGCCCTCACCGAGCTGAAGGGGCGGACCGACTTCGAGCCCCTGGCGGTCGCCTTCAAGCGGGTGGTCAACATCATCAAGGGGGGCGTCGCCACCCCCGTCGACCCGGGGCTGTTCGAGGCCGACTGCGAGCGCGCCCTGCAGCAGGCGCTGGCTACGGCCGCCGGCGAAGTGGCGACCCGGGTCGCCGCCGGCGACTACCCGGCGGCGCTGCGCACCATCGCCGGCCTGCGCGTCCCGGTCGACGCCTTCTTCGACGGCGTCATGGTCATGGCCAAGGAGGAGAAGGTCCGGGAGAACCGGCTGGCGCTGTTGACCGGCGTGGCGCAGCTCTTCGCGGGGATCGCCGACTTTTCGCGCATCGCGGCCTGAGCTGGAGAAACCAAGGGCATCTCTCACCCGTTCGCCGTGCTCACTTGAGATCACGGAGAACACAGAGAAATTCCGTCTGCAAGTTGCATGGCCGTCCTCAGGCTGGCTGATAAGATTGGCGAGTCTGACAGAAAAGCACGTACAAAGATTTGAAATGTGCTTTTTGTTGTTACTCTGTGCTCTCTGTGTGCTCAAGCGACTGCAAGGAGCGGGTGAGAGCCGCTTTTGAATGAGCTTCTTTATTTCTGTATTTCCGCCGGTTGTTCCGGCATCCATAAAACGGGGAAAACAGGGGGCAGTGACGCTCCCGGCCAAATCATTCTGAGGAGGAGAGGTTGATGGCTACCAAGTACGTGTACTTCTTCGGCGACGGCAAGGCCGAAGGCAAGGGCGAGATGAAGAACCTGCTCGGCGGCAAGGGCGCCAACCTGGCGGAGATGACCGCCATCGGGCTGCCGGTGCCGGCCGGCTTCACCATCACCACCGAGGTCTGCACCGAGTTCTACAAGAACGAGCGCAACTACCCCGCCGGCCTGCGCGAGGAAGTGGCCGAGCACCTGGCGCGGGTCGAAAAGCTGATGGGCAAGTCCTTCGGCGACGCCAAGAACCCGCTGCTGGTCTCGGTGCGCTCCGGCGCCAGAGCCTCGATGCCGGGGATGATGGACACCGTCCTCAACCTCGGTCTCAACGACCAGACCGTGCAGGGGGTGATCGCCCAGAGCGGCGACGAGCGTTTCGCCTACGACTCCTACCGGCGCTTCATCCAGATGTATTCCAACGTCGTCCTCGGTCTCGACGGCGACATCCTCGAGCACCTCCTGGAGCAGATGAAGGAGAAGCGCGGCGTCCACCAGGATACCCAGCTCACCGCCGCCGACCTCAAGGAACTGGTCGGGCTGTTCAAGAACCAGGTCAAGGCCGAGCTCGGCCGCGACTTCCCCGAGGACCCCGCCGAGCAGCTGTGGGGCGCCATCGGCGCCGTCTTCGGCTCCTGGATGAACCCCCGCGCCATCACCTACCGGCGCCTCAACAACATCCCCGCCGAGTGGGGGACCGCGGTCACCGTTCAGTCGATGGTCTTCGGCAACATGGGCGACGACTGCGCCACCGGCGTCGCCTTCACCCGCGACCCGGCTACCGGCGAGAACTACTTCTACGGCGAGTTCCTGGTCAACGCCCAGGGCGAGGACGTGGTCGCCGGCATCCGCACCCCGCAGCCGATCAACAAGGCCGGCGGCGACGGCTCCCTCCCTTCCATGGAAGAGGTGATGCCCGAGTGCTACGAGCAGCTGGTGAAGATCCGCGGCATCCTCGAGAACCACTACCGCGACATGCAGGACATCGAGTTCACCATCGAGAAGGGCAAGCTCTACATGCTGCAGACCCGCAACGGCAAGCGCACCGCCAGGGCCGCGGTGAAGGTCGCCGTCGACATGGTGGAGGAGGGGCTGATCAGCCAGAACGATGCGGTGCTGCGCGTCGAGCCGGCCCAGCTCGACCAGCTGCTGCACCCCTCCCTCGATCCCAAGGCGCACCGAGGACGTCGTCGCCAAGGGGCTGCCGGCCTCGCCGGGCGCCGCCAGCGGCGAGGTGGTCTTCTCCGCCGACGAGGCCGAGAACGCCGCCAAGATCGGCCTCAAGGTGATCCTGGTGCGCGTCGAGACCACGCCCGAGGACATTCACGGCATGCACGCCGCCCAGGGGATCCTGACCGCCCGCGGCGGCATGACCAGCCACGCCGCGGTCGTCGCCCGGGGCATGGGCAAGTGCTGCGTCGCCGGCTGCGGCGACATCAAGGTCGACTACCGGGCGCAGCAGTTCACTGCCCGCGACGGCGTGGTGATCAAGAAGGGGGACGTCATCACCCTCGACGGCTCCACCGGCGAGGTGATGAAGGGGGCGGTGCCGACGGTGCAGCCCGAGCTCTCCGGCGACTTCGGCCGGCTGATGACCTGGGTCGACGGCATCCGCCGCCTCAAGGTGCGCACCAACGCCGACACCCCGCACGACGCCAAGGTCGCCCGCGGCTTCGGCGCCGAGGGGATCGGCCTGTGCCGCACCGAGCACATGTTTTTCGAAGGGGAGCGGATCATGGCGGTGCGCGAGATGATCCTCGCCGCCGATCTCGACGGCCGCAAGGCGGCCCTCGCCAAGATCCTGCCGATGCAGAAGGGGGACTTCCTCGGCCTCTTCCGCGAGATGAAGGGGCTGCCGGTCACCATCCGCCTGCTCGACCCGCCGCTGCACGAGTTCCTCCCCCACACCGACGCCGAGATCGCGGAGCTGGCGCAGGTGATGAACGTCACCGCCGCGACCCTCAAGAACAAGGTCGAGTTCCTCCACGAGTTCAACCCGATGCTCGGCCACCGCGGCTGCCGCCTGGGGATCACCTTTCCCGAGATCTACGACATGCAGGTCCAGGCGATCATGGAAGCGGCCTGCGAGCTGGTCAAGGAAGAGGGCTACCAGATCGTCCCCGAGATCATGATTCCCCTGGTCGCCGAGGTCAAGGAACTGGCGATCCTCAAGGCCAACGCCATTCGCGTCGCCGACGAGGTGATCGGCAAGTACGGCGTCGCGGTCGAGTACCTGATCGGCACCATGATCGAGCTGCCGCGCGCGGCGCTGACCGCCGACGAGATCGCCGCTGAGGCCGAGTTCTTCTCCTTCGGCACCAACGACCTGACCCAGACCACCTACGGCCTCTCCCGCGACGACGCCGGCAAGTTCCTGCCCTACTACGTCGAGCGCGACCTCTTCCCCGTCGATCCCTTCGTGGCGCTCGACCAGGAGGGGGTCGGCCAGCTGGTGAAGATGGGCTGCGAGAAGGGGCGCGCCACCCGGCCGAAGATCAAGCTCGGCATCTGCGGCGAGCACGGCGGCGAGCCCAGCAGCGTCATCTTCTGCCACCAGATCGGCCTCGACTACGTCTCCTGCTCCCCCTTCCGGGTGCCCATCGCCCGGCTGGCCGCGGCGCATGCGGTGCTGCTGGAGAAGAAGTAAAATCACGGCACATGGTTCAACCGCACGACGCAAAAGCCCCCGGGATACCCGGGGGCTTTTTTTCGGTGGCGGCCAGGGGGGCAAAAGGATTGACAGACAGATGAAAAATCGTTTGAATGAAACGCATTGATTGCGGCACATGGAGGGGGACCATGGCAGAGCGAAAAACGAAAATCGTACAGCCCGCACCGGCAGCAGCCGGGCGGGCTGTTTTGGTTGCGAAAGAAGGGGTCAGGAACGGTCGAGGGGGCTGACTACTCCCAGCGCGTTCTTGCTGGCAACGTGGGTGTAGATCATGGTCGTCCGCAGGTCGGAATGGCCGAGCAGGTCCTGGATGGTGCGGATGTCGGTGCCGCCCTCCAAAAGGTGGGTGGCGAAGGAGTGGCGCAGGGCATGGATGGTGACGTACCTGGTGATGCCGGCGGCGCGGACCGCCTCGCGAAAGGCGCGCTGGAACAGCCGCGGGTGCTGGTAATGCCGGCGGACAATACCGGAACTGGGATCGGTCGAAATGCCCCTTGCCGGGAAGACCCAGAACCAACTCCACTCCTTGCCGGCGTTGGGATATTTTCGCTCCAGCGCCTTGGGCAGGAAAACGCCCGGCAGCTGCTGGTGCCGGTCGAGATCGAAAAGTTCCCGGACGCGCTGGAGATGATTTGACAGCTCGTCGCGTAATCGCTCCGGCAAGACCGTCCGACGGTCTTTGTCTCCCTTGCCGGAGCGGACAATCACCATACCACGCTCCAGATCGAGATCTTTGACGCGAAGATTGAGGCATTCGCTCAGGCGCAGGCCGCAGCCGTAGGTGAGCATCGCCATCAGCCGCAGGGTTCCTTCCATGGCGGCAAAAACCCTCTGGACCTCACTGGGGGAAAGGACGACGGGCAGGCGGCGGCGTTTCTTGGCTCGAACGGCATCGATCGCCTCCCCGTCATCGATGCCGAGCACATGCCGGTAGAGGAAGAGGATGGCATTCAAGGCCTGATTCTGGGTGGCCGCAGCCACCTTGCGATCCACGGCGAGGTGGGAAAGGAAGCGGCGCATGTCATCGAAAACCAATTGCCGAGGGGACTTTGACCCGAGAAAGAGCTGAAACTGGCGAAGCCATCCAAGGTAGGTTTTTTCGGTATTCAAGGCCATTTGCTTCACCCGCAGAAGGTCGCGGGTTTTGGCAAGAAGCTCCTGCCAGCCATCCGGGTCGGCCGCGAAGGCGACGGCCGAAGGGCGTTCCCGGGTCAGGAAATAGTCGTAGCGTTGGAGGGCTTGCCCGGCCTGCTTGATCTGCCAGGGCTCACGGGATTTTTCCAGATGGGAAAGGTAGGTCTGAATCTGAACCTGGGAGAGGCGCTCGGTCGGCGGCAGGCGAAAATAGTTATAGCAATTCCTAACCCAGCGGATATAATGCGGAACATGCTTAGAATTCAATGACTTGTCGGCTATCAGCTCCTTCTCGAAGTCGACTAACATAATCCCCCTCCGGCTTATGGTGACATGACGCATAACCTTACCGTACGCGGATTATGTGGTCAATAATCCGCCCAGGAAGGATTGGTTTTTTAGCGGGATCAAAAAAATGGGCCAGAATTGGCTTCGCGATTGGGTGAAGTCGAACAAACTGGACATGTCACAGAATCAAATGGATAGAGACCGGAAATAGGGGCACAAGGCAGATCAGGGGCGAAGCACAGGGTGATGCCACGGGACCCGGAGGCACCCCCCTCTCTGCCGCCGCTTCACTCAGCTGCCTCTCCCCATGACATCACCCTGTGCTCCAAGGGCAGAGGGATGAAAATAAATTCATCCTTTTAACACGAATCAAACAATTACAGGCACTTGGCAGGATGCCGCTGAACAGCCGCACGGGAAGCGTTTGAGATTTGGCACCATAAACAAGCGGTGCCCCCTCCAAAGGCACCCCCCATCCCCTTGTGATGGATCGATCACCTACCGGCAGCGCCGGCAGGAGATCCGGTCACCAGCAGGGGAAGGGGGCCTCCTAACCACGAGAATCGACCGGACCAAGTGGACGACCTACTGCGCCGAATGGTGCGGGTGGACGCGAAAGTGTGCCGGATGGCCGGTCATCCTCACCGTTCGGCAAATAAATATAGAAGGGCAATGATATGCCAAGGAAGTTACCGTCTCTTTCAGAAACAAACCCAGAGTTAGTTAAAGAATGGCATCAAGAGAAAAATGAAGGTCTTGATATACATTCTCTCTCAGCAGGCAGTTCAAAAAAGGTGTGGTGGCAATGTTCTAAAAACCCATCACACGAATGGGCTTCCATTATTTATAACCGCGCCAGAAAGGGGAAGGCTGTCCCTTTTGTGCAAGCCAGATTACCGACCCTGAACAATCGTTAGCAGCCCTTTATCCTGAGTTGTTGAAGCAATGGCACCCGTCGAAAAATAACGGGCTTAACCCAAGGGACATTTCACCTGGTAGTGCACGTCGGGTTTACTGGCAATGTGAAATTGAGCCATCTCACGAATGGGATTCATTTGTCTTTACAAGGACTAAAAATGGAAGAGGCTGCCCATATTGTGATGGGAGAATTGCTTCTGAAAAAAATTCTCTCGCGACGATTTTTCCAGAAATTGCCGCCGATTGGCATCCCACAAAAAACGGCGATCTCACCCCTTATGATGTAACCTCAAAAAGTGGGAAAAAAGTTTGGTGGCGATGTGGAACTTGCTTATTTGAGTGGCAGGCTCTTGTTAAAAATCGCACACATTTACAGTCATCGTGTCCACTTTGTTCACGGGACAACGCAGTTGTTAAAGTTAAACAAAATAAGATAGATAATATTGAAGATTATTTGCCTGATTATTCATATGATACAACCGACTGTCTCTTTCTTAACTACGATCAAGTACAAGAGATTTTTCGCAATCAATTAAAGATCGAGTCAGAATCAAGGACAATAGAATCACTTTTAGGACCAAGAAGTCTTAATAAATTGGTATATGCACCTTATTATCAAAGAAATTATGTATGGGACAAAGACAAGGCGACATATTTTATTGAAAGCATTCTAATAGGCACAGAAATACCGCCAATTATTTTATATGAGTCTGAAAATGGGTTCGAAGTAATAGATGGTAGGCAGCGTTTTGAAACAATTAAGAAATTTCATGATGGTGAAATTTCGCTTACAAAAAATGGATTAAGACTATTAAAAACAATTCAAAGAAAAACATTCCATGACCTTGGACAGGATTTTCGCGAAAGTTTTTTTGATACAAAAGTAAGAATTGTAAAGTTTATGGTTGTTGATGAGGGAAGATTTGATGAAAAAATGCAAGACATGCTTAAAAAAGAGATTTTTAGAAGATATAACTCTGGAATTACGCCATTAAGACGCGTAGAAATTGAAAAAGCTGTATATATCCATGATGAACCTACAAAATATTTTAAAAAACAATTTCAGCGGAATGATTTTATATATACTGAATTCTTGAAATTATTTTTTACTGGAAAAGGATACACTAAATTCGACAAACGCCTACATCTTAGAAAGAGCGGCACAGGAGATAAGGTTTTTGCTGATCTCATCAGAGATGCCTATTATTGCAACAAGGCGCAAAGATGTTTTCGATCAGGTTTATGATAATTACTCAAACAAAATAATCGACATCCAAAGTGTATACAGAGACTTCCTAAACAAAATAAAACTCCTCATTGAATTAAGTGAACACTTAAGTATTAGTGGTATACAAGGGAATAGATATTGTTATGAATGCCTATATTGGGCAATGTCGTTGCTTTCAAAAGAAGGTAAAAATCCTATAAGTATTGTCGACAAAGGCACGAAAGAGGACTTTGTGAGGTTTTTCAAGGATAACGCTTCAATTTTCTTGGCACCTATTGGGAGCATATTTTTTAATAAGGAATTTATTTCTAGATATACATCAATGGCAAACCTATTGGAAACCAAGTATGGAATAAATTTGTCAACATATATTCGCCAGAGCATTGAAGATAAACGGCAACTTAGAAATATCTCAGAGACATCAGGGGGTGATGGGTTCGTTGACTATAACTCTTTGGTACATATTGACAAAACAGAGGCGATACCTTCAACAATTGATGACATATGTAGAATCATGCTTAGGGGACGATTTATTTGTTAGGCCTGTATATCAACGGGGCGAAGTTATAAATAAAGCTAAATCTAGTGCGATAATTGAAAGCATTCTTCTTGGAATAAAATTACCCCCTCTATATATATTTAAACGCGAAGATGGCGTTATGGAAGTTATAGATGGGCAACAGCGACTTCTTTCAATCCTAGGTTTTATTGGCAAAACCTTTTTGGACGAATCAGGCGTGCCAGCGAAATCGGCAAAGCACGAGTTTAGTTTAAGCAACTTACAAATATTGCCTGAATTAAACGGCATGCAATTTAAGGAACTGACTGATGACTACAGAGACAAGATATTAGATTTCTCTCTTTCTCTCATTATAATTGAGGAGAAGTTTAACCCAGCGTTTGACCCAATTGATTTATTCATAAGGTTGAACAGTAGGCCTTATCCAATAAAAGAAAATTCCTTTGAGATGTGGAATTCATATGTAGATAAAGAAATAATTGATTCAATTAAAGAGCTCGTAAATAAATATGAAGCATGGTTTTATGTGAGAAAAAATAATCTTAGAATGCACAACGAAGAACTTTTAACAATGATGGTGTATCTAGACCATAAAAGTATCCTTGGAAGAGGCAAGGAAAAAGAACTTTACCATTACCTTGATATATTCGAGCGAGAAACAACAATTAATGTTAGGATTAAGCAAAAAAGTGCTGTTACTAAGATGCTTAACGAAGCGAGCCTTGACATAAATGTAAAATCAAGCGTCTTAAAAAGTGTAAAGTCAATCGAGGCATTCATTAGAAAAATAAGAACAATACTTATTGATTGTGACATAGAAGATAGTGAGAAATTTCTTGACGATGAACTGACTAGTCTATTCAACGTCAACGCTAAACGATATTACACAAGAAAGTTTAAAGACTTTTATGCTTTATGGTATCTTGTTCATTTTTTGAACCAGGAAATTGTGAACAAAGAGAGAGTGAAGATTAAGCTTGAAGTTCAAACTCTTTTCAGAGAGATGAAAGTTGGCCAAGATGACGAAGTGAACCCTATAAGCGATTCAGCCGGTTTTCACCATAAGGTTGATTCATTCCGTAACAAATACTCAATTTCATCGAGGAAGATATCTCTATCCCGAGAAGAGAAAAAAGCCCTTATAGCACAGCAAAACAATCTCTGCCCCCTTTGCGAAGGACCACTTTTTATCCAAGATGATATCGAGGTTGACCACATTGCTCCCATTGCACTTGGTGGGAAAGACCGCTTTTTAAATCTCCAGGTTGCCCATAAGTTATGCAATAGAAAGAAGGGCACAAGAACCATTCAATAGGCAAAAAATAAAAAAACGCCGAACCAGAGCATGCAGTCGGACGGTTCGGGCTGGGTAGGTTTTCGAATAGGTCGGTGGCCCGCCAAACTCTCAGCGCCGCCGCTGATGCAAATCCGTTACGCAGGAAGGGGTGCCTGAATGGCTGAAAATGGAAACAACAAATTGGCCGTACTAATCGACGCGGATAATGCGCAAGCATCTGTTTGTGCGGAGTTGTTGGCAGAGATATCCAAGTTTGGGGTGGCAAGTGTTAAAAGAGCATATGGTGATTGGACGACAAGCAATTTAAAAGGGTGGAAGGCACATCTACATAAACATGCAATTCAACCTGTTCAGCAATTTAGCTATACGCAAGGAAAAAACGCGACAGACTCCTCTCTGATTATTGACGCAATGGATTTGCTTCATGAAGGCCGGTTAGATGGCTTCTGTCTTGTATCGTCAGATAGTGACTTTACTCGATTAGCGAACAGGCTTCGTGAAAGCGGCTTAGTAGTCTATGGGTTTGGTGAAAAGAAAACTCCAGAGCCATTTGTTTCTGCGTGTGACAAGTTTGTATATACGGAAATATTGCGAAAGCTTAAAGAGTCGGATAAATCGGATGAGTCTAAGAACCCTGAACTAAAGGCAATTATCACGTCGGCAATCGATGCGGTATCTAGGGATGACGGTTGGGCACCGCTATCGGCCGTTGGGAGCTATATCAACAAGAACACACCTTCCTTTGATCCACGAAATTATGGATACGATAAGCTCGGAAAGTTGATTCGAGAACTGAGTTACATAGAAATCGATGAAAGGTTGTTTGGAGAGGATTCGAAACATGCCCACATCTATATTAGGGCAAAAGTCGCGTAACCAAAATTTCAAGCGGACAGTTCAACGCTATTCGTTCTCGATAGGTTCAGTGGTCAGCCTGGGCCTCTACGCCGCCGCTTAAATTCATCCGTTAGGAGGCCGGAAATAGGGGCACAAGGCACGATAGGGGCGAAACACAGGGTGATGCCACGGGTCCCGGAGGCACCCCCCCTCCTGCCGCCGCTTCGCTCAGGCTGCCTCCCCCCATGACATCACCCTGTGCTCCAAGGGCAGAGGGATGAAAATATTTTCATCCTTTTAACACGAATCAAATAATTACAGGCACTTGGCAGGATGCCGCTGAACAGCCGCACGGAAGGATTGTGAGATTTGGCACCATAAACAAGCAGTGCCCCCTCCAAAGGCACCCCCCATCCCCTTGGTGGATGACCGGATCACCTACCGGCAGCGCCGGAAGGAGGCCGGTCACCCACCAGGGAGGGGCATCCTAACCACGAGATCGACCGGTCCAGGTGGACGACCTACTAAGCCGAATGGTGAGGGTGGACGCGAAAGTGTGCCGGGTGGCCGGTCATCCTCACCGTTAGCTGCTGAGATAAATACATGAAAGTAAGTCAAAAATATTTATCAGAAGAATTTTCACAAAAATTGAGGAGCATGCCAGAGACTGGCATGGGATACCAGATTTGCACTGTGATCCTCAGTGATGACAGAACATTTCAAAGGGTTCTTGTTCTAAATGGAAATGAAATTGCCAGCGTAAATGGGCAAACAGAGATTCCCTTCGAGGCAGGCCAAATTAAAGAAATTATCGTCACCCATGATAAGTCCTTGAGTTAAGGGGCGCAGCTAACCAATAAGGATTGACACGACCTGCAAGGTCGTCTCAATCCATTGTTCATGAAGCCCGGCAATCTGGCGCGGATCTTTGAAATAAGGGTATTGGTTTCTTGAGACGGGGCGGAATGTTGCTCTGAGAGGGGAGAAACGGAAGCTGGCGGCTCCGGATGGGCCGATTGGCGGTCGTTTTTCGGTGGTCCTCTCGGGCTCATGGCGTGTTTTTTGGGGTGCGAGACGGTCGAATCCAACTGCTTCACGAGACTTTGGACGCACCTCTTCCGTCCCACGCCGGGAGTACCACCCGCCGGGCTCTTTCGGCCCTCATCGGCTCGCCGGTTCGGCTTTTCGGCTCGGCTTATCCCGGTGGTGCCGCCGTCAAACTGCGGCGCTGGTGGGGCAGGATCGAGTAGCGGTAAATGAGTTCGCACCCGCAGTGCCGGCAGACGATCTGCGGCGGCGGCTCCGGTTCCACCTCCGGGGCGGCGAGTTCGAAGCCGAATGCCAGCTCGATCTTGCCTCGCACCTCCTCCAGGGGCACCTTGGAGCCGGGGCTGAGAAAGCCGTAGTAGCGCACCTTCATGAAGCCCGTCGGCAGGACGTGCTGGAGAAAGCGCCGGATGAACTCCAGAGCATCGAGCTCCAGGGTGCGCAGGCGGTTGCTGCCGGTTTTCCGGT
This sequence comes from uncultured delta proteobacterium, assembly GCA_963763205.1. GTDB lineage: Bacteria > Desulfobacterota > Desulfuromonadia > Desulfuromonadales > DDH964 > DDH964. The sequence continues at coordinate 22,035 of CAVXNQ010000014.1, forward strand.
AATGGACGAAGACCTTGCCGTTTTCGACCTTGACGATGCGGCTGTTGGAGATCGCCACCCGAAAGACGTAGGGGGTCAGATACTTGATCGAGGCTTCGGCACTGCCGACGGCCTGGGAGTTGACGTTCCAGTCGGTGCGCCAGACTTCGGGCGGGATCTCGGCCAGCAGCCCCGCCTTGGCCATGCGGTCGCGGAACTTGGCCCGTACGATACTGGAGAGCGCCTGCACCGGCAGGTAGAAGTTGACTGCCGAGGGGTGCCAGTTGCCGCCTTCGCTCGCCAGCATCCCACCCGGGACCACGTAGTGGATGTGCGGATGGTACTGCAGCTGCCGGCCCCAGGTGTGCAGCACGCCGAAGAAGCCCGGGGTGTCACCTGCGGTAAAGCGCGGGTCGACGGCCAGGTGCTTGATCGCCTCCGAAGAAGCGGCGAACAGGGCGCTGTAGCCGCTGCGCTGGTGGCTGCGCAGGAAGGGGCGCAGCTCCTGCGGTACGGTGAAGGTCAGCATGAAGTGGTGGCCCGGCAGTTGCCGCTGCAGCTGTTTGTCCAGCCACTGGCGGCTCTTGTGGTTCTGGCATCCCGGGCAGTGGCGGTTGCCGCAGCCGCGATGCACCAGGTGCAGCCGGTTGCAGTCCTCGCAGTGGTAGACCACCGAGCCGTTCACCTCGGTGCGGCAGGCGAGGATCGCCGCGATGGTCTTTTGGTGCTCGGCGGGGATCGCCTCACCGAAGCGGCGCCGGTACTCGGGGGCATACGCGCGGAAGATTTCATTGATGGCGCTCATCCCAGATCCTCCATCAAGGCGTTGATCAGGTGAGAGGCATCCTCCTGTCCCTTCTGGGTCAGGTGCAGGTAGATCATCGTCGTCTCGATGGAGGCATGGCCCAGATAGCGCTGGATAACCCGAAGGTTCACCCCCTCCTCCAACAGGTGGGTGGCGTAGGAGTGGCGCAGGGTGTGAATCCTCACGCTCTTCTTGTGGATGCCCGCCTCGCGCACGGCATTTTTCATGGCCCCCTGCACACTGCTGATCGCCATGGGATACGGGGATTTGGCTGCGTTCTTGCCGTTGCGGCCCAGGGCCGGGAAGAGCAGGCGCGGATGCCGGTGGGTCTTCCAGTACGCGCGCAGCAGCGGCAGCGCCTTGACCGGCAGCGGCACATAGCGGTCCCTGGCCCCCTTGCCCCGGTGGACGTGGAGCATCATCCGGTCGCTGTCGATATCGGAGGTTTCCAGATGCAGCGCCTCCTGCAGGCGCAGGCCGCAGGCATAGACGGTGGAGAGATAGGCGCGGTTGTGGAAGGTGTAGACGCAAGCGAGCACCCGGCGCACCTCCTCGCGGCTGAGGACCGTCGGCAGGCGGAACTCCTTCTGGGCGCCCAGATAGTCAAAAGTCCGCCAGTTGCGCTCAAGGACATGGGTGAAGAAAAAGCGAATCCCCGCATGGGCGATGCGCATGGTGTTCGGCGACCACTCGTCGATGTTGCGACGGTGCAGGAAATAGTCCTGAAGCTCCGTCTCCGAGATCAGCTCCGGAGACTTGTCGAAGAACTCCAGCAGCTTGCGCACGGATCGCGTGTAAGCCTGCTGGGTGCGTTCCCCCTTGCCGGCCAGTTGCAGGGCACGCATCGATTTTTCGTACCAGTCGGTCATCGTGGATCTCCTTTCCACAGTTGAGGTTTCGCCGCGGGATACGGCTTGTGGTTAGGAAAAGCAGATGATCGGCTGGTACGGAAAGCTTTTTTCGGCAAGAAGAGGGATTTGGAAGGATGCTTAGGAAGGCAAGGTATTGAATTTAGGAACTTCTGCCGCGAAGCGGCTTACTTGAACCACCTGATCAAGCGGATGGAATGGGGCTGAGTGCTTCCCGACAAACAAAATCAAATTGCGGTAATAGGCCGAACCCTCGCGTCGCCACCGCTTATCTTGAACCGTTATGTGAATAAGAGGATTACCAAATGCCATTACAATTCGATGACGTTCTCTTGATTTCAGCAGGTGGAATTGTCGGTTATTTTGGCAGGCAACTTCTTGAACATAAATTGGCTATCATAAGAAATATTGAAACTGTAAGAGTCTCTGAGCGCAACAAGGCGGCTGCAACTCTCAGGTCAGCATTCGCACCTTCACTAGCAACCATTTACCTTTCCAAGAACCATGGCTCTACTCATGAGGCCCCAAATGTTGATGAGTTTCTCAGAAACACTTTGCCAGATTTAGCTGCTTCAATTGAGGTGTTTCGGCCATTTCTCCTGAAAAAAGATAAAAGCGCATATCAAAAGGCATGGGAAGCTTACCGCTACGAAGTCCATAATTATGGCTTTGACGCAACCACACTGAGGACTGACATAGAAGACCCATACAAAATATTTGAAGACAAGATTCACGCAGTTCTTAAGTATGCGGAGCCATTGGAGTAACATCACATAACCACGCCCAAGAGATCGGACGGGTTATGCCGGGCACGTTCACGTTGATATTCTACAAGATCGTACTTGAGTAGCCCGCCGCTCAGGTCAAAGTCGTTATGCAAAGGAATAAAAATGGAACCATGCCCAGTTTGCACAGAGGCTATGCAATATGTATCTCGCGGCAGTAGAGATGTTTTTTCGGTAGAATGTCCAATTTGCGGCAAGTATTCTATCACTCGCACCGCCTTGGCAAATTTGAAAAACTCCGATCTGACGCAGCGCCAAAGAGCCAATATCTGTGGTTGGCTTCGAGAGAATCAGCCTTACGAAATTTCGAGCACTAATTTAAATAACCTTGAAAAAATTATGACCCCATCTTTTCATGCCCGTGCTGACAAATTATTAATTCATTTGTATGAGGAAACTTTATACGTTGGTAAAAAAATAGTTAAAAATAGATCATGGCTCGGTTATGGGTGGTGTATAAATCAGCACGAGCTTGATGAAATTTTGTCGTTTTTGGTCTCCTCTGGGAGAATCAGCCAGCAAAACGCCACTGAAACAGTTTTTATTAAAATTGAGCCGAACGGTTGGTCTCACCTTGAGGAATTACAAAAAGCAAATTCCGAAAGCAATCAAGGCTTTGTTGCTATTTGGTTTTCTGATGAAATGAGGAAAATTTATGATGAAGTGATCTCTATTGGTATTCTTGAGGCTGGTTTCACACCTCACCGTGTTGACCAGAGAGAGCATAACGACAAAATCGACGACGAAATTATTGCACAAATTAGAAAAAGCCGCTTTGTTCTGGCAGACTTTACAGGACATCGGGGCGGTGTATATTTCGAGGCCGGTTTCGCAAAAGGATTAAATTTAGAAGTTATTTGGACCTGTCGGGAGGACGATTTAGATAATCTTCATTTTGATATTCGACAATATAATTGCATTACCTGGAATCAAGACAATCTTGATCATTTCAAGAGTAGAATAACAAATAGAATAGAAGCTGTCTTAGGGCGAGGTAAATCGAAGGAATAAGATCATTGCATAACACTTATCAGGCCCCCGGCCGTCAAGAGGTAAAATCCTCCGCGCACGAAAAAGATTGATCCCTTTTCGTTCTTTGACACTTATCAGGCCCCCGGCCGTCAAGAGGTAAAATCCTCCGCGCACGAAAAAGATTGATCCCTTTTCGTTCTTTGACAAGCGACTGATCACCTAGAACCCACCGGTTTCCGGCTTGGGATTCATTTCTGGCTGCAGACGAACTCTGCTCCAAACACTTATCGAGGCTCTTTTCGCGGGGGCTCGTTCGAGTCCTCCCCGCCGCCTGGAATCACGCGCGTGCCCTTATGCCGTCCCAGTCAAGACATCGAGGTTCATCCGTACTGCCGATGATGACCGCAGTTAGGTGCGGGCTCGGGGAAGGGGCAGAATCCGGCGCGGGCCCCTTGGACCATCGCGCAAGCTGAATGTGGGAGCGAGGCGGACCTCCAATCAAAACAAGCGGTTGGCAGTGGTCGGCGGATCATGCGGCCATCTTCGGGTTTCTCCCCCAGGAGCAGGACCATGGGGTCAGGCCTCGAAGTTGCCAAGATTGATCGTTGAGCTATACTCTGTCCCATGGCCAGAAAACCTCGCATCCATCTCCCCGGCGGCTTCTATCACGCCATGCTCCGCGGCAACGACGGTCAGGAAATCTTCCCGTCCGATGCCGACCGCTTCCGCCTCTACCTGTTGCTGCAGGAGGGAACCTGCCGGTTTGGCTACCGGGTGCATGCCTTTTGCCTCATGTCCAACCACCTCCATCTCCTGCTCCAGGCCGGCGACATTCCCCTGTCGCGCGGCATGCAGAACCTGGCGTTTCGCTATACCCGCTGGATCAACTGGCGCGAAAAACGCACCGGCCATCTCTTCCAGGGGCGATTCAAGGCGCTCCTGATCGAGGGCGACAGCTACTTGCTGGAGTTGGTCCGGTACATCCATCTCAACCCAGTGCGTGCCGGAATGACCCAAAATCCGGAAGACCACCCCTGGACCAGCCATCACGCCTACCTTGGGAAACAAAGACTCCCCTGGCTGACGACCGACGCGGTTTTGGGGCATTTCGGCGTGACCGCGGGAAAAGCCAGGGCGGCGTATGCCCGGTTCGTCCTGGACGGGGTGGGCGAAGAGCATCGCCACGATTTCCACCGCGGCGGCGACGACCCGCGCATTCTCGGCAGCGACAGCTTTGCCGCAACGGCCCTGGCGGCCGAAGAGGGGAGCGGGCCGCGTACCACGTTGGACCAGGTCAAAGAGACGATAGCGCAGATCTACGGCGTCGATGCGGAGCAGTTGCAAAGCCCCTCGCAGCAGCGAAATCTCGCCGAAGCCCGGGCCATGCTGGCCTGGGTGGCACGGGAGAGCGGCGCCGGCAACCTGGAACAGGTGGCCAGGTTCGTCAGGCGCGCTTCCGGCTCGATGAGTTCGGCGGTTCGGCGGCTGAACGAACGAGCCGAGACGGATGCGGCGGTCGAGCGGCGATGCGAAGAGGTAAGATCGGCCCTGCGGAAACTTGGCGACTTGGAGGACTGACCCCGGCATCTGCGGCTTACGCGGAAGACCCTTCCCGCCATTCCTGAACCACCTTCGCGCCGGAGCGATGGGCCACGTCAGGTTGCCGCCTACTCCTCGGGCCGATAGTTGAAGACCGGCAGGTGGAATTCCTGGCATTCCCGGCGAGACCACGTCTCCGTTTTGCCGAAGATGTCGATCTCGGCGGCGTCGCCCGTGCAGGCGATCAGTTTGCCGGTCTGATGGTTTTCGGTGTTTTCCAGGTATTTGTTTTCTCCGGCCGCAACGGCTTGACAGAGCTTCTGGAATTTAGGGCGCTTCATAACGACCTCCCGGTCCGCACACTCCCGGCGGACCTCGCTGAAAATCGTTTTTCTGACTTATTATACTCCTTCCTCCTTGCGGGCGGCTCCTTCCATGCGACCACCGCAGGCCCGTTGTTCTCGAACCGATTGCTGCTATATTTGACGAGTCTTTGGCCCGCCTCGGCGCGGTCCGGCCCCGGGGTTCCAGGTCCCCGCTGGGGGGAGGAGAAGCTGTCATGCGCGTACAACTATTCGGGACCTGCCTGGTCGACGCCCTCTTTCCGGAGGTGGGGGAGGCGACGGTCAAGCTGCTGCGTCACTTCGGCGCGGAGGTGGACTACCCGGCCGGGCAGACCTGCTGCGGCCAGCCGGCCTTCAACGCCGGCTACCGCGCCGAGGCGGCCGCCGCCGCGCGGCATTTTCTCGACATTTTTGCGGCGACGGAAGGGCCGATCGTCACCCCCTCCGGGTCCTGCGCGGCGATGGTCAAGCATCACTACCCGGCCCTGCTGCAGGACGAACCCGGGATGAGCGGGAAGGCGGCGGCGGTGGCCGGGCGGATCTACGAGCTCTCCCAGTTTCTGGTCGGGGTGCTGCGCGCCCACGAGCGGGGCTTTGCCGGCCGCGGCCGGATTACCTACCACTCTTCCTGCCACCTGACCCGCAGCCTCGGCGTGCGCGAGGAGCCCCTCGCCCTGCTCGCCGCGCTGCGCGGCGCCGAGGTCGTACCGCTGCCGGACGCCACCCGCTGCTGCGGTTTCGGCGGCATGTTCATGGCCAAGCTCCCGGAGATCTCCTGTGCCCTGGCCGACGAGAAGGCCGGAGGCGATCCTCGCCAGCGGCGCCGACACGGTGACCGGCTGCGACAGCGGCTGTCTGATGAACATCGCCGACGGCCTGAAGAAACGGGGAAGTCAGGTGCGCGTGGCGCACCTGGCCCAGCTGCTGGCGGAGGGGTTATGAGCGCGGAGCAGACCAGTCTGCAGTTTCGCGCCAACGCCGCGCGGGCAATTAACGATCCCCAGCTGCGCGCGGCGCTGCGCAACGCCACCGACACCTTCGGCCAGCGGCGGGAGAGCGCCTTCGCGGCCCTCCCCGACCTGGAGGCACTGCGCGAACGGGCCTCGGCGATCCGCCTGGAAGTCCTCAACCACCTCCCCGCATACCTGGAGCAGTTCACCGCAAACGCCAGCGCCGCCGGCGCCATTGTACACCGCGCAGCCGATGCCGCCGCGGCGCGGGAACTGGTCGCCGGGCTGCTCAAGGCGCGCGGGGTGACGATGGTGGCCAAGAGCAAGTCGATGGTCTCCGAGGAAATCCACCTGAATCCGTACCTGGAGGCGGCGGGGATCGAGGTGGTGGAGACCGATCTCGGCGAGTACATCATCCAGCTGGAGCACGAGACCCCCTCGCACATCATCGTCCCGGCGATTCACAAGAGCCGCCAGCAGGTCGGCCGGCTCTTCGCCGAGCGTCTCGGCATTCCCTACAGTGACGACCCCCAGGTGTTGACCCGGACCGCCCGCGCCGTGCTGCGGGACAAGTTTCTCGCCGCCGGCGCCGGCCTCTCCGGCGCCAACTTCGGCATCGCCGCCTCGGGGAGCCTCGCCCTTTTCACCAATGAGGGGAACGGGCGGATGGTGACGACCCTGCCGCCATTGCACATCGCCGTCCTCTCCATCGAGAAGCTCCTCCCCTCGCTGCGCGAGCTGCCGACCTTCATCCGCCTGCTGCCGCGCTCGGCGACCGGCCAGGCGATCACCAGCTACCTGTCGCTGATCACCGGCACCCGCCGGCCGGGAGAGGCGACCGGCGCCGAAGAGCTGCACATCGTCCTGCTCGACAACGGCCGCAGCGAGATCCTCAAAGGCGCCTGCCGGGAGATGCTCAAGTGCATCCGCTGCGGCGCCTGCATGAACGTCTGCCCGGTCTACCGCACCGTCGGCGGACATGCCTACGGCTGGACCTATCCGGGGCCGATGGGGCTGATCCTGACCAACCTGCTGGCCGGCATGGAGACGTCCTACCCGCTGGTCGACGCCAGCACCCTGTGCGGCGCCTGCGTCGAGGTCTGCCCGGTGAAGATCCCGCTGGTGGAGCTGATCCTCGAGCTGCGCCGGCGCCGGGTCCGGGACGGCTTCTCCGGTTCCGCCACCGACCTGGGGATGCGGCTGTTCGCCAGGGCGGCTTCGGCCCCTAAGCTGTTCAACTGGGGCGAGCGCCTGGCGCGGATCTGCTGGCCGGCGGTCCGCAGGATCGGCGGGAAGAACGTGGCGGGGCGCCTGCCCCGGCCGGCGGCCAAACCGTTTCACGCGAGGATGAAATGACCAGCGAGGTGCTCGAGCTGTTTATTGAGAACGCCGGCAAGGCGGCGGCCCATGTTGTCCGCCTCGCGAAGGTCGAGGTCTTGGGCCAGGCTCTGGCGGAACTGTTGCCTTCCGGGGCCGCGGTCTACTGCCCCGGGAAGACCGCGCTGGAGCAGGCCGCGGTGACGGTGCCGGGGAAACGGGTGCCGGAGTATGCCGCTGCCGAGATCTGCGTCGAGGAGGTGGAGGCGGGGATCGCCGAGACCGGCAGCCTGGTCTGCAGCAGCGCCGGAGGGCGGGCGGTGCAGGCCAGCCTGCTGCCGGACCGCCATGTCGCCCTGCTGCCGGCGGCAAAGATCTTCGCCACCCTCGACGATTACTTCGCCGCGGTGGCGGCGGCTCCGCCCGCCAACCTCACCCTCATAACCGGCCCGAGCCGCACCGCCGACATCGAGCTGACCCTGGCGATCGGCGTCCACGGTCCGGCCCGCCTCGATATCCTGGTCGTCGGCGAGGCGCCTGCCGGAATCGCAGGGGAGGGGAGCTGAGGTCTCCCGGCCGACCGCGGAACCGGTGCAAAAAAACAGCCCCCGGCAGGGTTCTGCCGGGGGCTGGTGCGTGCTGAAGGGGGCGTCAGGGCTCCTCCGCGGCCTCCGGATCGAGGGCCAAAAAGGCCGCGACGACCGCCGGATCGAGGTCGCTGCCGGCCTTTCTCTGCAGGTAGTCAGCCACCTTTTCGGCGGACCAGCCGGCGCGGTAGGGCCGGTCGGAGCGCAGCGCATCCCAGGTGTCGACCACCGAGAAGATGCGGGCTGCGAGGGGGATCTGCTCGCCCTTGAGGCCGCGCGGGTAACCGCTGCCGTCCCACTTTTCGTGGTGGCAGTAGGGGATGTCGAGGGCCGGCCGCAGGTGCTCGATGGGCGAGAGCAACTCGTAGCCGAAGCGCGGATGCTGGCGCATGAGTTCCCATTCGCTTTCGTTCAGCGGCCCGGTTTTGAGCAGAATGCGGTCGGGGATCCCCATCTTGCCGATGTCGTGCAGCAGGGCACCGCGCCGGATGTGCAGCAGCTGCTCTTCGTCGTAGCCCATGGCGCGGGCCAGGCGCAGGGCCATGGCGCTGACCCGCGTCGAGTGCCCTTCGGTTTCCTTGTCGCGCAGATCGAGAGCTCGCGACCAGCCTTCGATGGTGGTGTCGTAGGCCAGACGCAGGCGGCTGTTGGAACGCTGCAGGTTGTCCAACAGGGTGGCCTTGACGATGGCGATCGCCGCCTGGGTGCCGAGGGCATCGAGGAATTCGAACCATTCCGGCGGCGGCTCCAGGGGGGCGCGATGGAAGATCTCGAGAACTCCCTGGACCTGTCCCTGCGAAACCAGCGGCAGGGCGACCCCGAAGACGAAACCCTCCCGGCCGGTCAGGGCACGGCCGCGGGGATCCCCGGTCGAAAAGGGCTGAGGAATGGGGATCGGCAATTGTTCGTTGACCACCCGGCCGAGCCAGGACCCTGCCAGCGGCACGTTCCTGGGCAGCTCCCGCGGCGCGATAAAGCCCCGACCGGCGGCGAATTCCATCTGCCCCTGGTCCGGCCGGTAGAGAAAGACGTCACCGGCATCGACCTGCAGCTGGCCGCAGACCTGCTCAAGTAAAACCTTGAGGGTCTGGCGCAGGTCGAAGTTGGATGTGATGGCCAGGTCGATGTTGTGCAGCGCGACCAGCCGCTGCAGCTGGCGCTCCGTCTGTTCGTGAAGCAGCGCGCGGCGCAGGGAGCTGGCAGCGATGTCGCCGATCACGATCAACTGGCGCACCACCTGGTCGCGGACCGGGCCATCAAATCCGGCGCACAGGGCGCCGACGGACTGTTCCTGCTCGATCAGGGGAATGCAGACCAGGTAGGCGAGGTCCTGCATCAGGTCGTGCCCGGCCACACCGCTAGCCTGCGGCGTCAGCTTGTGCACCTGCGGGCTGCGGGACTCCAGGGCGAGCCGGGCGAGATCCTGTTCCGGGCCGAGCTGGAGGCCGGCGGCCTTGGCCCACAGGCCCCGCGCCTGTTCCATGACCGGCCCCTCGCCGGGCCGAGTCAGAAACAGCAGGGAAACCGCTCGGGCCTGGGTCAAGCGATGGGCATAGTCGAGGGTGACCGACTGGATTTCGGTTCGGTTGCCGGCGGTGCGCAGGGCGGTGGTGACCTGGGCGATGACCTCCATCTCCTGCTGGCGTTTCTGCCGATCGGTGATGTCCTCGATGGTTTCGATGACGGCGACGACTTCTCCCTGGCTGTCGCGAATCGGGGTCGCATTGAAAAAGAGATAACGGTCGGGGCCGTTGAGGTTGGAAAACCACCCTTCGGCCTGCAGACCGTCCTCAGCCAGTTCGGAAGGGCGCAGCAGGCGATAGCCCCAGTGGGCCGGGTCGAGATCGGTCTCCTCGCGGAGGACCAGGTCGGCCAGGCAGGGCCGGGGCGAGGTGTAGAACGCCTGCCACTGGTTGCGGGTGCCGAGCATCAGGGGCGCGGCTTTGCCGCTGAGGATTTCCATCGCCCGGTTCCAGGTGAGGATCTGATGGTCGGCATTGAGGACGAAAGTCGGCGCTCCGCTGTAGCGCAGCAGGTTGTCGGAAAAGGTCTTCTGCTCCTGGAGCGCCGCTTCGACCCGCTTGCGCTCGCTGATATCGAGAAACGTCCCGATCAGGCCGCCGAGGGAGCCGTCGGAATTGGCGAAGGGGGCCTTGAAAAAGATCACCTGATGGCGGCTGCCGTCGGCATACTGGACCGTAGCATCGTAGACCTGGGTTTCGCCGCTGGCGAAGAGGTCGAGGTCCGCCTGGTGGTAGACCTCGGCCAGATCCGGCGGCGAGAGATCATAGACGCTCTGGCCCACCAGCTCTTCCCGCGGCCGGCCGAGAAAGGACTCGAAGGCGCGGTTGCAGCCGAGGTATTTCCCCTGAATATCCTTGTAGAAGACCGGATTGGGCAGGGTATCGATGAGGATCTGGAGAAAATGGAGCTGCTCCCCGAGAGCGGTCTCGTGGCCGCGCATCCGTTCCAGCAGCTGCTGAAACGCTGCGGCGAAGAGGCCGATCTCGTCCTGTTGCCGCAGCAACTGCGGGGGTATGGCCCAGGTCTCGTTCGCCGGACCGGAGACGTAGGCGGTCAGGGTTTCCAGGGGAGAGGTCAGGCGGCGCATGATCCACCAGACCATGGCGCTGCAGAGCAGCAGCAGGGCGACGAAGGCCGGCAGGAAGAGCCGCTGGGCCTGGCGGATCGGGGCGTACGCCTCGGTCAGCGGGTAGGCGGCGCCGAGAATCCAGTCTTCCGCGGCCAGATGCTTGAAGGAGCCGAGAGCCGAATAGTCGTCGTCGATGCGCATTTCGCCGCTGCCGTCAAAACCGGCGAGAACCTGGTTGAGAAGGGGATTGCTGCCGTCTCTTTCCAGGGGCTGCAGCAGGCGCTGCCGGTCGGGATGAACGATCAGGCGTCGCTGGCGGTCGAAGAGGTAGAGATAGCCATCGCGGTCGAGAATGCTGTTCGACAGCCGGCCGAGGAAATTGTCATGGCTGAGGAAGAGTCCGCCGGCGAGATAGGCCCTGACCTCGCCATCGGCCGCGGGGACCGGGACGGGGAAAAAGACCGCCGGTTCGCCGCCGATGGTACAGAACAACGGCTTCGTGGTCGGTTTCGGGCCTCCCTTGGCGGGCGTGCCGGGAAACCCCGGGCTCCAGACCGGGCCGCCCTGGGCGTCACCGGGCAGCGAACTGCTCAGCAGGCGGCCGTCCGGGGCCAGCAGCAGCAGGCCGGCGTCGAAGAACCGCCTGAGTTCCCGGTGGAGCGCCAGCCTCCTCCTGGAGGCTGAGGGTGGCCGTTCCATGGCCCGAGAAGAGCGAGTCGGCCTCGGCTTCGACCAGCTGGCGGGTGGTATGGAGCTGCCGGTCCAGCTGGGAGGCGGTGGCCAGGACCAGGGTGTACTGCTGCTCCGCCACGCTTTGCTTGATCTGCCGGCTGAAAAACCAGAATCCCCCCCAGCCCAAGAGCGCCACGACCACCCCCATGAGCAGGGAGGCCGCCAGGGTCATTTTGACTTTCAGGCTGACATAGGCCATGGACAATCCAGGATCGGGCAGGATAACTATTTAAAATATATCCTACTCGGGGATCCGTGTCGAGGAAACAGGAGCGGCCCTCGCGGGGGGGTTTTCACTGCTCCGGGAACAACGGCCATCGGCGGGTACCGCCGAGGCCGTTGGCCAGAACAGAAAGAGGTTTCGGGCGCTCAGAGCTCCAGCAGCATCTCTTCCGGTTCCTCGACCAGGTCCTTGATCCGCTTGAGGAAGGTCACCGCCTGGCGACCGTCGATGATGCGGTGGTCGTAGGAAAGGGCGAGGTACATCATCGGCCGGATGACGATTTCCCCGTCGATCACCACCGGCCGCTGCTGGATGGCGTGCATGCCGAGGACCGCGCTCTGCGGCGGGTTGAGGATCGGGGTCGAGAGGAGCGAGCCGTAGACGCCGCCGTTGCTGATGGTGAAGGTTCCCCCTTCGAGGTCGGCGAGGGCCAGTTTGTTCTCCCTGCACCTTGGCGACGAAGTCGGCGATCCCCTGTTCGATGTCGGCGAAGTGCATGCGGTCGGTGTCGCGCAGCACCGGCACCACCAGCCCCTTCTCGCCGCCGATCGCCACGCCGATGTCGTAGAAGTTCTGGTAGACGATGTCGTCGCCGTCGATGCGGGCGTTGACTTCGGGGAACTCACTCAGCGCTTCGCTGGCCGCCTTGACGAAGAACGACATGAAGCCGAGCTTGATGCCGTGCTTCTTCTCGAAACTCCTCGCCGTGCTTCTTGCGCAGGGCCAGAATCCGGGAGAGGTCGGCCTCGTTGAAGGTGGTGAGCATCGCCGTCTGCTGGCGGGCGGCCAGCAGGCGCTCGGCGATGCGCCGGCGCAGCGGCGACATGGCCTGGCGGGTGGTGCGTTCCTCGTCCCGCGGCGGGGCCGGTCGCGGCGCGGGGCAGGCGGCGCTTGGACGCCGGGGCGGCTTTTCCGCCCGCCCGCGGCCGCGGCCGGCCGTCTTATCCTGCTCCTGCGCGGCTGGTCTCTTTGGTCTTTTCTGCCGCTTTTTCCTTTTCCGCCTTTGCCGACTTGGCGGTTTTTTCGGCCTTCCGGGCTTCTCCTTCGGCTGGCCCTGCTCGGCCTTCGCCGCGCGCTTCTCTTCCTCCTCCGCGCCGCCGGCGCCCTCCTCGAGTTCGCCGATGACCGCGCCGATCTTTACCGTCTCCCCTTCCTGCACCTTGATGTGCAGCACGCCATCGGCTTCAGCGTTCATCTCCAGGGAGATCTTGTCGGTCTCCAGCTCACAGAGCAGATCGTCCTTCTTGACGGACTCGCCGTCCTTTTTGTGCCATTTGCCGATCTCGGCTTCGAAAATCGATTCGCCGACTTCGGGAACTTTCAGCTCCATGAAATCCTCCGGGCAGGGTCGGCCGGGATCGGACCGACCGGGTTGGCAATGGTACTCAGCCGGCTGCCGATTCCAGCGCCTCTTCGATCAGCCGCTCCTGCTCCTGCTTGTGCAGCCGGTGGGAGCCGACTTCCGGGGCGGCGAGGCGGGGCCGGCCGACATAGCGCGGTTTGCCGCCGGTGAGCTTGGCGAGCAGGTCATGGATGAAGTTCCAGACGCCGCCGTTCTTCGGTTCCTCCTGGACCCAGCTGAACCGGCATTCCTGCTCGACGAAGGGGGCCAGGGTCTTCTGCAGCAGGTCCACGGGAATCGGGTAGAGCTGTTCCAGACGGACGATCGCGACGTCTTCCCGTCCCAGCTCCCGGCGCCTTTCCTCCAGCTCGTAGTAGAGTTTGCCGGTGCACACCAGCACGTCGCGAATCTTTTCCGGCACGGTTTCCGGCACGAGGATCTCGCGGAAGATTCCGGTGGCCAACTCTTCGAGGGTCGAGCGGCAGGCCGGCAGGCGCAGCAGGCTCTTGGGGGTAAAGACGATCAGCGGTCGGCGGTAGGGGAGCTTGACCTGGCGGCGCAGCAGGTGGAAGAACTGGGCGGGGGTGCTGGGGTAGACCACCTGGAGGTTATGGTCGGCGCAAAGCTGCAGGTAACGCTCGATGCGCGCGCTGGAATGCTCGGCCCCCTGCCCCTCGTAGCCATGGGGGAGGAACAGGGTCATCCCGCTGCAGCGGTCCCACTTGGTTTCGCTGCTGCTGATGAACTGGTCGATAATGACCTGGGCGCCGTTGGCGAAGTCGCCGAACTGGGCCTCCCAGATGGTCAGCCCGAAGGGGGTTTCCAGGGAATAACCGTATTCGAAGCCGAGCACGGCCGCTTCCGAAAGCATGCTGTTGTAGACCCGGAAGACCGCCTCCTTGTCGGTGACGGTGACCAGCGGCACGTACTGCATGCCGGTCTCGATGTCGATCAGCACCGCGTGACGGTGGTTGAATGTGCCGCGCCTGGAGTCCTGGCCGGAGAGGCGCACCGAATGCCCCTCGGCGAGCAGGGTGGCAAAGGCCAGGGTCTCGGCATTTCCCCAATCGATCTCCTCGCCTCTCTCGATCGCTTCGAGACGCCGCTCGAGGAGCTTGGCGATCTTCGGGTGGGGGTGAAAATCTGCGGGGATGACCGCCAGCTGCCGGCCCAGCTCGCGCAGGCGCTCGACGTTGACTGCCGTTTCCGGCGCCGCCGGGGACCAGTCGCGTTCCACCTTCGACCATTTGCCCAGAAAACCGCGGTCCGGGTCCTGATTGCCTTCCTCGGCCAGGGCCTGCTCCAGGCGCTCGTCGATGGCCTGCGCCGATTCTTCGATCGTCGCCTTTTCGACCCCGGCTTCGACCAGACGTTCGCCGTAGAGTTCGTGAACCGGCGGGCGGTCCTTGATCTTGTCGTACATCAGCGGCTGGGTGAAGTAGGGCTCGTCCCCCTCGTTGTGTCCCTGGCGGCGATAGCAGATGATCTCGAGGATCACGTCCTTGCCGAAGGCCTGGCGGTAGTCGAGCGCCAGTTCGGCGAGGTAGACGGCGGCTTCCGGGTCTTCGCCGTGGACGTGGAAGATCGGCACCATCAGCATCTTGGCGACGTCGGTGGCATAGAAGGTGGAGCGGGCGTCGTGGGGGGCGGTGGTGAAGCCGATCTGGTTGTTGAGGACGATGTGCAGGGTGCCGCCGGTCCCGTACCCTTCGAGCTGGGAGAGGTTGAGGGTCTCGGCGACGATCCCCTGGCCGGCGAAGGCGGCGTCGCCGTGGATCAGCACCGGCAAAACCTGCTCGGTTCCGTTTTCTCCGTAATAGTCCTGGCGCGCCCGGACCTTTCCCTCCACCACCGGGTCGACCGCCTCGAGGTGGCTGGGATTGCTGGCCATGGTCAGGTGCAGGGAACCGGCGGGGAAGTCGAGATCGCAGGAGAACCCCTTGTGGTACTTGACGTCCCCCTCGCCGACGAAGTTGTACTCGAGGTTGTCCTGGAACTCGGCAAAAATGGTGGCCAAGGGCTTGCGGAAGATATTAGCCAGGACGTTGAGCCGGCCGCGGTGGGGCATGCCGAGGATCAGGTCGCGGAAGCCGAGACCGGCGGCCCCGGCCACCACCGCGTCGAGCAGCGGGATGATGGTCTCTCCCCCCTCCAGGGAGAAGCGCTTCTGACCGAGGAAATGGCGGTGCAGGAAATTCTCGAACAGGGCCGCTTCCTGCAGCTTGGCGAGAATCTGCAGCTGGCGGTTGCGGTCGAAAGCGGGGCGGTTGCGCCCCTGCTCCATGCGGTCCTTGAGCCACTGGCGTTCGGCGGGGTCCTGGATGTGCATGAACTCCACGCCGATGGTGCGGCAGTAGGTGTCGCGCAAAACGGCCAGGATCTCGCGCAAGGTTGCGTTTTCCTTGAGAAAGCGCTTGACGGTGAAGACCGTGTCGAGGTCCTCCTCGCCGAGGCCGAAGCTCTCCAGGGTGAGGAGCGGATGCTCGCTGCGGCAGGCGGAAAGGGGGTCGGTGCAGGCGAGCAGGTGGCCGAGGTCGCGGTAGCGGTAGAGGAGCGACTGCACCGCCGCTTCTTTAAGGGAGAAATCGGGGACGGCTGCCGCCGGCGCGGCGGCGGCCAGTTCGAAACCGTCGAAGAAGGCGCGCCAGTCGGCGCCGACCGCCCCGGGATCCTGCCGCCAGCGGCGGTACTGGTCGTCGAGCCACTGCGGGCTGAGGTTGTGAAGAAAAGTCATCGCCGATCCATCCGGCCGGAGGGGAGCATACAGAAATCCCGGCCGGGGCCGGGAGGGAAAATTCCTGACAGAGTATAGCAGACCCCATCGGCCGCGCAAACGCCGAAGGGGAAGAAGCGACCTTGACAGCCGGCGCTGCCGAGATTATAAAAACGGAAGTTTATTGTGGATTCCGGGATCATATCCCGTGGTTGGTTGTTCCTGGAGGGGAACATGTTGTCAATTTCCGAGCCATTGTACCGACAGGGCCATCCGGCCGGCAGCATGCCGCCAGGTGGCCTTTGCCGTCTGCGGCGGCCGGGACGCGCTTGCCCGGAGGCTGTATGCTGACTACCCGACGGTTCCAACCGCTGCGCGCGCTGGTCGTGGCCACCCTGCTGGGGGTACTCGTCGTAGTGCCGGTGGCACGCAGCGAAGATCTGACCGAAATGTCCCTCGCGGATCTGCTCGACGTGCGGGTGACCTCGGTCGCCAGGCAGGACCAGGACATCTACCAGGCGCCGGCGGCAGTTTACGTGATCAGCGCCGAAGACCTGCGCCGGTCGGGAGTCACCAGCCTCCCCGAGGCGCTGCGCATGGTCCCCGGGGTCGAGGTGGCGCGGGTCAACTCCAGTGTCTGGGCGGTCTCGGCGCGGGGTTTCAACGGTCGTTTCGCCAACAAGCTGCTGGTCCTGCTCGACGGCCGCAGCCTCTATAACCCGATCTTTTCCGGCGTCTACTGGGACGTGCAGAACGTGCTGCTCGAGGATGTCGAGCGGATCGAGGTCATTCGCGGTCCGGGGGCGGCGCTGTGGGGCGCCAACGCCGTCAACGGGGTGATCAACATCATCACCAAAAGCGCCCGGGAGACCCGGGGGACCCTGGTGACGGCGCGGGCCGGCAACGCCGAGCGCGGTTTTCTCGGGGTGCGCCAGGGGGTACAGCTTGCACCCTCCGCGTGGCTGCGGTTGTCCGCCCTCGGCTTCGAGCGGGATGCCAGCGTCGAGACCGGCGACGGCCGGGGGAGCGACGACTGGCGCCTGGGGCAGGGCGGGTTCCGCTTCGACTGGGAACCGAACCTGGCGGACAGCATGACCCTGCAGGGGGACAGCTACCGGGGCAGCCTCGGTGAGACCTTCAATGTCCCGCTCCTGGTTTTCCCCTACGGAGAACGGCTGAGCGTCGATACCCGCGTCTTTGGCGGCAACCTGCTCGGCCGCTGGCGGCACATCGTCTCGCCGACCGCCGACTGGGCGGTGCAGGTCTATTTCGACCGCGCACTGAACAAGGACGTCGTCGCCGGCCAGGCGCGCAGCACCTGGGATCTCGATCTCCAGCAGCGCTTCTCCCCCGCCGCCGGGCACAATTTCCTCTGGGGCGGGGGAATCCGCCATTCCCGCGACCACACCAGCGACGGGATGGTGACCCGGTTTTCGCCGGCCGAACGCAGCTTCGACCTCTACCGGGCCTTTCTCCAGGACGAGTGGCTGCTGGCCGGAGACCGGCTGAAGCTGGTCGGCGGGGTGCAGTTCGAGCACAACGAGCATACCGGTTTCGAATCCCAGCCGACCCTGCGCCTGCTCTGGACCCCGGCTCCCCAACAGGCGGTCTGGCTGGCCGTCTCCCGGGCGGTGCGCACCCCCTCCCAGGCCGAGGACGACGTCCAGATCGACCAGAAGGTCGTTCCACCGCAGGCAGCCGGCGACCTGCCGGTTTTGGTGGCCCTGGTCGGCAACCGCGGGGTGCAGGCAGAAAAGCTGACCGCCTTCGAGTTCGGCTGGCGCAGCCGTCTCACCCCCCGGCTCGGTATCGACCTGGCCACTTTTTACAACCGCTACCGGAATCTGGTGACGGTCGAATACGGCCGCCCGGTCCTGGTCGACGCTCCCCAGCCGCATATCCTGCAGCCCCTGGATGGGGCCAATACTTTGGACGCCACCGGTTTCGGCGCCGAACTGGCCCTGGACTGGCGGGTCCTTCCCGCCTGGCAGCTCAAGGGGAGTTACAGCTTCCTGCGGCTGCTCTTTGCGCGGGACCCCGGCAGCAGCAACACCCTGTTCCGCGACCAGGCCGACGCTAACCCCGAGCACCAGCTGTCGCTCCAGTCGCACCTCGATATCGGCGAGGATTGGCAGTTCGATTTCTGGGGGCGCTACGTCTCGGCCCTGCCCGCCCCCGATATCCCCGGCTATTTGACCTGCGATCTGCGGTTGGGCTGGCATCCCCGGGATAGGGTGCGGCTGGAACTGGTCGGCCAGAACCTGCTCGATGCGGCCCACCCCGAGTTCGAGTCGGAGCGGCTGTCAGCGGCCGCGATGGAAGTGGAACGCAGCTATTACCTTCGCTTTACCTTCACCCAGTGATTCCCCGGAGAACGGGAAGGCCCCGCATGTCCGCTGTCGGTCGCACCGCCTTATTGCTCCTGTTGTGGTTGCCCCTGGTCCTGGCCGGACCGGAGTGGGCCGCGGCGGCGTCCGGCCACGACCAGCAGCGGGTGCAGGCCGCCTTCCTCTACAATTTTCTCAAGTTCTGTATCTGGCCGGAAGCGGCTGAGGGCCCCCTGGTGATCGGCACCTTCCGCGAGGCGCCGGATGCCGCCCTGTGCGCAGTGGCCGGCAAGACCGCCGGCGGCCGGCCGGTGGCGGTGCGCCGGGTCGATTCCCTGGCCGAGGCCCGCGCCTGCCAGCTGCTGTTCGTTCCGGACGGCAGCCGGGAGCGGCTCGAGGGGCTGTTCGCCGGGCTGGCCGGCCGGCCGGTGCTGACGGTCGGCGAGACCGAGGATTTTGCCCGCCTCGGCGGCATCATCGGCCTCGTGAGAAGCGGCGACCGGCTGCGTTTCGAGGTCAACCTGGACGCCGCCCGCGACGCCGGCCTGGAGCTCAGCTCCCAGCTGCTGAAACTGGCCAGCATCGTCTGGCAGAAAGGGAGGGCGAGCGATGAACCCTAAACCCCGGCAGACCTTTCGCGGCAAGCTGATGCGGGTGGTGGCCGTCACCTGCGGCTGCGCCCTGCTGCTCAATTCCGGCATCTTCATCGGCAAGGAGTATCTCTCCTACCGCCAGGCCCTGCTGCTGCGGCTGACCTCCCTGGCGCACATCCTCGGGGCCAACAGCCAGGCGGCGCTGGTTTTCGACGATGCCGCGGCCGCCCGGGACACCCTCGCCGGCCTGGCTTCGGAACCGGATATCGTCCTCGCCTGCCTCTACCGCCCGGAGGGTGCCCTGTTCGCCGGCTACCGGGCCGCCGGGGGGTGGTCCTGCCCGCCGCAGGCGCCCGGCGGAACGGACGAGAGGCGCATCGGCAGCGAAGGGTTCGAACTGCTCCACCCGGTGCGTTTCGACGGCCAGCTCGTCGGCCGCCTCTACCTGCGCTCCCGCTTGACCCGGCTTTACGCCGAGCTCCCCTTCCTGTTCGCCAGCGGCTTGGGCGTCATGCTGGTCAGCCTGCTGTTGGCCCTGGCCCTCTCCGCCCGCATGCAGCGGCGCTTCACCGCTCCGCTGCTGGCGCTGGCGGCGATCATGAAGCAGCTCTCCGGCAGCAAGGACTACCGCCTGCGGGCGACGGTGACGAGCGACGACGAGCTGCGGCTGCTGGTCGACGGCTTCAACGACATGCTCGGAGAACTGCAGCAGCGCGACGCGGAATTGGCCGGCCACCGGGAGCGGCTCGAGGAATTGGTGACGCGGCGGACGGCCGAGCTGGGGGCCTCCAACCGCGCGCTGGGTCAGACCGTCGCCGAGCTGCAGCAGGCCAAGGAGGCCGCCGAAGCCGCCAGCCGGGTCAAGTCCCAGTTCCTGGCCAACATGAGTCACGAGATCCGCACGCCAATGATCGGCATGCTGGGGATGAACGAGCTGCTGCTCGGCACCGAGCTGACTCCTGATCAGCGCGGCCACCTGGAAACGATGCAGAGTTCCAGCGAGGCGCTGCTCGACATCCTCAACGACCTGCTCGACTTCTCCCGCATCGAAGCCGGGCGGCTGGAACTGCGCAGCGAACCGCTTGATCTGGCCCGCGTCATCGAGGACGCCGTCGACCTGTTCGCCGAGCGTGCCCAGCGAAAGGGGCTGGAGCTGCATTGTGCGCTCCCCTGGCCGCCCCTGGTAGGCCTGCGCGGGGATGCCGGACGGCTGCGGCAGATCGTGCTCAACCTGCTGGGCAACGCCATCAAGTTCACCGAGCGCGGCGAGGTGGCGGTGCGCCTGGCGCTGCTGGGAGCGGACGCAGCGGCCGTGCGTCTGCGTCTGACGGTGAGCGATACCGGGATCGGCATCGCCGCCGCCGACCAGGAACAAATTTTCGACACCTTCAGCCAGGCCGACAATACCCACAGCCGCCAATACGGCGGCACCGGCCTGGGCCTGGCCATCGTTCGCCAGCTGGCGCTGCTGATGGGGGGAGACGTCGGGGTGCGCAGTGAGCTCCGGGAGGGGGCCAGTTTTCAGGTCGACTTCCAGCTGGCCAGGAGTCAGGCTGACTCCCAACCCGCGCCGACCCTGCCGCTGCGTTTTGCCGGTCGCCGGGTGCTGCTCTACTCCGCCAACGCCACCCGGCGGGAAATCTGGCGCGAACTGCTGGCCGCCTGGGGACTGGCGACCGAGGCGGTGACCGTAGCCGAGACCGTTTCCTGCCGCCTGCTCGAGGCGGCCCGGCAGGGCCCGCCCTATGCGCTGGCGCTGATCGATACCGACCCGCTGCACCCCGATCGCTGCCACCTGCTGCGGAGGCTGCGCAGTCATGGCGAGCTCGGCGCCCTGCCCCTGGTGGTCTTCTGCCTGCGGCTCCCCTGCGCTCCGCCGGCGGAGTGTCCCCGCTCTCTGGTCTGGAAGTTGACCAAGCCGGCGCGGCAGCGGCAGCTGCTTCTGGCCCTGGAGCAGGCCCTCGACGGTGGTCGGCGGCCATCAGGTACTGCTGGTCGATGACAACCCGCAGACCCGGAAGGTGGAGCGGATGATACTCGAGACCGCCGGCTACCGGGTCGAACTCGCCGCCAACGGTCAGGAGGCCCTCGACCGGGTCGGCACCGGCAGCTGCGCCCTGGTTCTGCTCGACTGCCAGATGCCGGTGCTCGACGGCTATGCCACCGCCCGCCGGCTGCGGCAGGGCGGTTGCCGGCTGCCGATCATCGCCATGACCGCCCTGGCCCTGGCCGAAGACCGGGAGCTCTGCCTGGCCGCGGGCATGGACGATTACCTGAGCAAGCCCTTCCGTCAGCGGCAGCTGACGGAGCTGCTCGAGCGCTGGCTGCCGGCGGCGGGAACGAGCTGAGCTTGCTCCCGGCCGGGGCCGTGCTATAGGTTTTTCAGGACCGGTCGTTGCCGCCCGGCCCGGAAAGGCTGCCGATGTCGTTTCTTCTCCCCCCCTTCCGCGTACCCGACTTTGCTGCGCCGTCCCTGGCGGCGGCACCTCTCGCACGGTTTCTCCCCGCTCCCGCCGCCGGCGTGGCCCCCGAGGACTTCCACGCCACCACCATCTTCCCCGAGTATTTCCAGCTCGCCCCCGGCGACTGGCACCTGGCGGGGGAGACGCGCATGGACTGCGTCGTCGTCCGCCAGCCCGACGGGACCCTGGCGGTCCACGAATTCCGGCACCTGCGCAAGGGGGAGCTGGTGGCGGTGGGGCGCAGCGACGCCGGGGAGGAGGGGATCTATGTCCACAGCAGTCCCTTTGCGGATGCCGCAGCCAAAAGCGAGGCCTTCGCCTTCCGCACCCTGGCGAGCCGGGAGAGCCCCTGCAGCAGCGACTACGACGAGCTCTACGCCCTGCTTCGCCATGAGCGGGAGCACGGCTTCATCCTCTGGGTCGCCGGTCCGGCGCTGGTCTTCGACCGGGACGCCCGCCGCTCCTTCGTGCAGCTGGTCGAGAACGGCTTCGTCCACGGCCTGCTGGCCGGCAACGCCCTGGCCGTCCACGACGTCGAGGCGGCGCTGTTCGGTACCGCCCTCGGGCAGGGGCTCTACGGCGGACGGGGCGGGGCGGCGGGGCATTACCGGCATCTCGATGCCCTCAATGCGCGTGCGTCGCGCCGGCTCGCTGCGCCAGGCGCAGGCCGCGGGACTGCTCGGCGACGGCCTCCTCCAGGCCCTGCTGGAGCACGACATCCCCTGCGTGCTGGCCGGCTCGATCCGCGACGACGGCCCGCTGCCCGACGTGGTGAGCGACGCCTGCCTGGCCCAGGATCGGATGCGCCAGCTCTGCCGGGAGGCGACCACCGTCATCGGCCTGGCCACCCAGCTCCACACCATCGCCACCGGCAACATGGTCCCCTGCTTCCGGGTTCTGGAAGGCGGCCAGATCCGCCCGGTTTATTTCTACACCGTCGACATCTCCGAGTTCGCCGCCACCAAGCTCGCCAACCGCGGCTCCCTCACCGCCCGCGCCATCCTCACCAACGTCCAGGACTTCGTCGTCACCCTGGAGCGGGGCCTCAACCGTCGCTGCCGCTGATCTCGGTACCCGCCTCCCCGCGCAGCGCCGCCTCCAGGTCGGTCGGTGGCGGTGATCAGCGCCCGCCGTCCGCCGCCGGCCAGAAAGCGCAGCGCCGCCTCGATCTTCGGTCCCATCGAGCCGGGCGGGAACTGCCCGGCGGCCAGCTGGCGGCGCGCCTCGGCGCCACTCAGCCGGCGCAGCCAGCGTTCGTTTGGGGCGCTGTAGTCGAGGGCGACTCCCGGCACATCGGTCGCGATCAGCAGGATCTCGACGCCGACCTCCGCGGCCAGGCGGGCGCTGGCCAGATCCTTGTCGATGACCGCATCGACGCCGTGAAAGGCGCGCCCCTCGCGGATCACCGGGATGCCCCCGCCGCCGCAGCAGATGACGATGAAGTCCTGCTCGACGAGGGTCCGGATCTCCCGCTTTTCGACGATGGTCACCGGCTCGGGGGAGGCGACCACCCGGCGCCGCCCGCGGGCGGTGGCCACCGTCGGCCAGGGCAGCGCTGCGGCCCGGTCCTCCGGCGTAGGCGGGGCCGATCGGCTTGCTCGGCCGGGCGAAGGCCGGGTCGGCGGGATCGACCACCACGTAGCTGAGCAGGCTCACCAGGCGCTGGTCGGTGATGTCGAGCCGGGCCAGCTCGGCGTCGAGGGCCGACTCGAGCAGGTAGCCGATCTGTCCCTGGGTCATCGCCACCAGGACCTCCAGCGGCAGCTTCGGCACCTCGGCACAGGCCTCCTGCTGCAGCAGCAGGTTGCCGACCTGAGGGCCGTTGCCGTGGGTGATCAGCAGCCGGTAGTGGCGGCTGAGGGCGGCCAATTGCCGCGCCGGGAGCCGCAGGTTGGCGAGCTGCTGGGCGGCGCTTCCTTCCTCTCCCTTGCGGATCAGGGCGTTTCCCCCCAGGGCGACCAGCAGCAGCGGGCGCTCGGCGTTCATCGGATCTCCTGCGTACCGGTGAAGAGCTGCGGCAGGCGCTCGCGCAGCAGCGCCGCCAGGGTCGGCGTGCCGTGGTCGCGGTAGGCGTAGGTCACCCGCAGCAGCGGCGTCCGGCAGGAGAGGAGGCGGGTGAGGCGGGCGGGGGTGGCGAAGAGGACCAGATCGCAGTCGCAGCGCTCGATGCTGGCGGCCAGGTCCCGGATCTGCTGCGGGCTGTAGCCCAGCGCCGGCAGCACCGGGCCGATGTGCGGATAGCGGCGGTAGACCTCGGCCAGCGCCCCGACCGCGCAGCCGCGCGGGTCGACGACCTGTGCGGCGCCGTGGCGGCGGGCGGCCAGGTAGCCGGCGCCGTGGGGGAGGCCGCCGTGAGTCAGGGTCGGCCCGTCCTCGACCACCAGCACCCGGCGGCCGCGGATCCGTTCCGGCGCGGAGACGCTGACCGCCGATTCCGCCAGGACCAGCGCCGCCCGCGGATTGCAGGCGGCGACCGCGGTCCGCAGGCGGGCCACCGCCTCTTGCGGGGCGGAGTCGACCTTGCCGATGATCGCGATGTCGGCGAGGCGCAGGTTGGTCTCCCCGGGCCAGAACCCGGTCTCGTCGCCGGGACGCAGCGGGTCGAGCAGGACCAGGTGCAGGTCGGGGACGAAGAAGGGGGTGTCGTTGTTGCCGCCGTCCCAGACCAGCACCTCGGCTTCGGCTTCGGCGGCGGCGAGGATGCGCCGGTAGTCGACCCCGGCGAAAACGGTGATCCCCGCTTCGACCAGCGGTTCGTATTCCTCGCGCTCCTCGATGGTCAGGTCGTCGTCGGCGAAGTCGGCAGGCTTGGCGAAGCGCTGCAGCACCTGGCGGGAAAGGTCGCCGTAGGGCATCGGGTGGCGCACCACCACCGGCCGCCGGCCGGCAGCCTGCAGCAGGGCGCAGATATGCCGGGTGGTCGGCGACTTGCCGCAGCCGGTGCGCACCGCGGTGACCGCGATCACCGGCCGCCGGCTCTGCAGCATCGTCTGCCGCGGCGCCAGCAGCAAAAAGGCGGCGCCGGCGGCGTTGGCCCGCGCCGCCAGGTGCAGCACCTCGGGGTAGGCGAGGTCGCTGTAGGCGAGGACCGCCAGCTCGACCCGCTCGTGGCGCAGCAGTTCGTCGAGCTCAGCTTCGGCGAAGATCGGGATGCCGTCGGGATAGCCAGGGCCGGCCAGCTCCGGGGGGTAGCGGCGGCCGGCGATGTCGGGGATCTGGGCGGCGGTGAAGGCGATCACCCGGTAGGCCGGGTCCTCCCGGAAGCAGAGGTTGAAGTTGTGAAAATCGCGCCCGGCGGCGCCGAGGATGACGACGGTCTGGGCCATGAATCCTCCCTGGATGCTTCTCATTGCCAAAGGCCGGAACCGCAAAGGCTTCTCGCACCGAGAGCACAGAGAAAAAATCCGATTTAGTCGGTCTATCTTGCTCCTGGCTTTTCTCTGTGTGCTCCGTGTGCTCAAGCGAGCGCAGCGAGCGGGTGAGAGACGCCTTTATGTTGTTTTCATTGTAGCAGCCCCGCCACACCTTCGCGGTCGGCAACCTCCACCTCAACCGCAGCACCAGCCGGGCTCGGCCCGACCGGCCCTGAAACCGGCAACCGCTTCACCTTTTTTAGCGGAATCCTATTGACAGCGGCCGGCCATCTGCTTTGCTTAAGGCAGTATTTTCAGCATCAACCACCCCAAATGGAGGATATGCCCATGCGTAAGATTCGGATGATCGTCGTCGGTGCCGCGGTCGCTATGCTGATGCTTTCCGGCTGTGCCGCCCAACTTTCTCAGGAAGATCGGGCCATGGTCGATCAGGCCGTCGCTGCCAGCAAGGCGGCTTCCGCCTCCGCCGACCAGGCCGCTGCTTCCGCGACCAAAGCGGAGACCGCGGCGAGCCGCGCGGAAGCAGCCGCGACGCGCGCCGAAGCGGCAGCTACCGCGGCGGACAGCGCCAAGATGCAGGCCGAATCGGCCAGCTCCATGGCCGCCCAGAGCGCCGATAAGGCGGCCAAGGCTTTCGAGATGGGTATGAAAAAATAGCCGCTCCGTTGCCTGCCGGAAACTAAAAGGCCGAGGTCCTGTGGGACCTCGGCCTTTTAGTTTCCGGCCTGCTGGGCCAGTTGGCGGCTGGGGGGGAGGGGAATGACCGTCACCCGGCCCGTGGCGGGCACCGTTATCGCTGTCGGCAACCGCTGCGGCCAGCAGGCGCGGCGGGCGGCCTCTGCCAGTTCGGCGGCGGGATCGGAAAAGCGCTCCAGGAAGTCGGGATGGACCTCCAGCAGGAGCCGGTCGCCCTGGCGGGCGGCCTTGACCGGCCGGTAGACGATGCGCACCGGGGTGCCGACGGCGACCCGCCCGGCGAGGTCGGCGATATCGTCCGGGTAGAGGCGGATGCAGCCGTGGCTGACCCGTCTGCCGACCCCGTAGGGCTCATTGGTGCCGTGCAGGCCGACGCCGGGGGCCGAGAGGCCGAGCCAGAAGCGGCCCAGGGGGTTGTCCGATCCCGGCAGGACCGCCGCTGGGAGTTCCGGTTTCTCGGCACGCAGCGAATCCGGCGGCGTCCAGGTCGGATCGGCGACCTTGTTGACGATGGTGTAATCCCCTTCCGGGGTTTCCCAGCCCTGGCGGCCGAGTCCGACGGGGTAGATGCGGACCCGCCAGCCGCCCTTTTCGCGCAGGGCGAGGTAAAGTCGGTACTCGGCCAGGTTGATGGTGATTCCCGGACCGATCTCCGGCGGCAGCAGCGCGGCAAAGGGGAGGACCAGCTCGTGGCCGACCTCGGGGAACCAGGGATCCACGCCGGGGTTGGCCGCAGCCAGGGCCTGGTAGCCGAGCCCGGCGCGCCGGGCGATCTCCATCAGGGTCTCCCCGGGGCCGACGACGTAGCTGCGGTCGGCGCCGATGACGGCTCCCGGGACCAGCTCCGCCACTGTTCCCTGGGCGGCGAGGCGCGGATACCAGGCGCTCGCCCTGCCGGGGAGGCAAAGGAGCAGCGCCAACAGCAGGAATAGGCAGGCAGTACGGTGCAGGGTCTTCGTCCGCGGCCTCATCCGGCCGCCGCTCCGGAGCGCAGCGGGCCGGCGGCCGGCAGCGCCTGCTTCTTTCCGGCCGCATCGAGGCGGACGAAGGTGATGCGGGTGGAAAAGACCTGGCGCTCCTCCATGGCTCCCGGCGCATCGGCCCAGACGTCGACGGTGTAGGTGATGGAGGTGTGCCCCTGCTGCGCCGGCAGGATCGCGAAGCGCAGGATCGAGCCGTTGTCGACTCGCTGGCGGAAGACGATGTCGTCCATGGCCACGGTGACGAAGGTGCAGCCGGGGAAATCGCGGGAGGCGACCAGCCAGGCGAACTCGTCGACCCATTTGAGCAGCGCCCCGCCGAACAGGTAGCCCTGGTGATTGAGGTGCTCGGGGCGCACCAGCGCGAAATTGTCCATGGCTCAGGTCTCTCCCTGCCCTTCCGGGTTGGTTTTTCTCCGGCCGAACATCTCCAGCGAGCAGGCCTTCCCTCCCCTTGGTCGGCGAGGCATTCGAGGTAGCGCTCGGCCTGGATCGCCGCCATCGCCCCGCTGCCGGCGGCGGTGACCGCCTGGCGGAAATGGGGGTCCTGGACGTCGCCGGCGGCGAAGACCCCGGGGACGCTGGTGGCGGTGTAGTTGCGGGTGACGATGTAGCCCTGTTCGTCCAGTTCCAGCTGGCCGCGGAAAAGCTCGGTATTGGGGGTATGGCCGATGGCGATGAACAGCCCGTGGCAGGGGAAGTCATGCTCCTCGTCGGTGCCGACGTGGCGCAGCCGCACTCCCGTTACCCCGGTTTCCTTGTCGCCGAGGATCCGGGTCACCACCGTGTCCCAGCGCCAGTGGAGGCGGTCGTTCTCCATCGCCCGCTGCTGCAAAACCGGGGTGGCGCGCAGCGTGGCGCGGCGGTGGACGATGGTCACCTTGCGGGCGAAGCGGGCGAGGAAGGAGGCCTCCTCGAGGGCGGTATCGCCGCCGCCGACCACTACCACCTCCTTGTCGCGGTAGAAGAAGGCGTCGCAGGTGGCGCAGACCGAGACCCCGCGCCCCATCAGCTCCCACTCGTTCTTCAGGCCGAGCATCTTCGGCGAGGCCCCGGTTGAGATGATCAGCGTCCGGCCGCGGTAGCAGTCATCGCCGGCCCAGACCTTGAAGGGGGCGGCGGCGAGCTCGACGCGGGTCACCGTGGCGGTGATCAGGTTGCCGGTGAAGCGGCGCACCTGCTGCTCCATGCGCTGCATCAGCTCGTTGCCGTCGATCCCCTCGGGGAAGCCGGGGTAGTTGTCGACGGTGGTGGTCGTGGTCAGCTGCCCTCCCGGCTGCGCGCCCTGGATGAGGAGGGGGCAGCAGTTGCTGCGCGCGGCATAGAGGGCGGCGGTGAGCCCGGCCGGGCCGGAACCGAGGATGATGTAGCGGTGGATGTCCTGCAGGTGTTCCATCAGGGGGCCTCGCTGAACTGGCGGTCGGCGTGGTAGGAGGAGCGCACCAGCGGTCCCGCCTCGACGTGGCTGAAGCCGAGAAGAAGCAGCTCCTCGCGCAGGGCGGCGAACTCCTCGGGCGGGACGTAGCGCGCCACCGGGTGGTGGCGGCGGGTCGGCGCCAGGTACTGGCCGAGGGTCAGGTAGGCGCAATCGACGGCGCGCAGGTCGGCGGCGACCGCCAGCAGCTCTTCACGGGTTTCGCCCAGGCCGAGCATCAGCCCCGACTTGGTGGGGATGGCCGGGGCGAGGTTCCGGGCGGCGGCGAGCAGTTCCAGGGAGCGGTGGTAGCCGGCCCCCCGGCGGGCCGCCGGGTAGAGGCGCGGCACTGTCTCCAGGTTGTGGCCGAGCAGGTCGGGGGCGGCGGCGAGGATGGTCGCCAGCGCCTGGCGATTCCCCTGCAAATCGGGGATCAGCAGCTCGATGCGGCAGGAAGGCGCCGCGGCGCGGATCGCCGTGGTCACCGCCGCGAAGGCTCCGGCGCCGCCGTCGCTGAGATCGTCGCGGGTCACCGAGGTGATCACCGCGTGGCGCAGTCCGAGCTCGGCGACGGCGCAGGCGACCTTCTGCGCCTCGGCCGGGTCGGGCGGCAGCGGGGTGCCGGCCGCGACGTTGCAGAAGGCACAGTCGCGGGTGCAGCGCTCGCCGAGGATCATGAAGGTCGCCGTCCCGCGGCTCCAGCACTCCCCCTGGTTGGGACAGGCGGCGCTGCGGCAGACGCTGTGCAGCCCCTGTGTGCGGTGGTAGCGGTCGATGCGGGCGTAGTTGGCGCCGCCGGGGAAGCGGACCTTGAGCCAGTCGGGTTTACGGGGCGGGAGGGTTGCCATGCTCACCAGCATAATCGATTTGCAGCACCGAGGCAAAGGCGGAGATGAGGGCCTCCTCCAGCACCGGGCGGGAGACCTCCCTGCCGAGCTCGGCGGCCACGGAAGTCATCCGCACCCCGTGCAGGCCGCAAGGAACGATGGCGGCGAAGCCGGAGAGGTCGGGATCGAGGTTGAGGGCGAAGCCGTGCCAGGCGATCCAGCGGCGCACGGCGATGCCGATGGAGGCGATCTTGGCGCCTCCGACCCAGACCCCGGTCTTGCCCGGAATCCGCGCGCCCGCCACTCCGAAGTGCGCCAGGGTGCGGATCAGCACCTCCTCCAGCTCGCGCAGGTAGCGGTGCAGATCGCGGCCGCGGGGGCTCAGATCGACGATCGGGTAGCCGACCAGTTGCCCCGGCCCGTGCCAGGTGACGTCGCCGCCGCGGCTGCAGGTGACGACCTCCACCCCCCGCGCGGCCAGTTCCGCGGGGGAACGCAGCAGGTGCTCGGCGCGCGCGCCCCGGCCGAGGGTGATCACCGGCGGGTGCTCGAGCAGCACCAGCGTGTCCTCCCCGTTCCGCCGGTGCGCCGCCACCAGGTCTTCCTGCAGCTGCAGTGCTGCCTGGTAGGCAAGGCGGCCCGCGCGCCGGGTGCGAAAACGCAACCGGCCGCCGGCCGCGGCCGCCTCAGCGCTCGGCACGGCCGCTACTGCCAGTGGATGCAGGCCACCGGACAGGCGTCCATCGCCTCCTGGATCTGCTCCTCGCTGGCGCCGGCGGGGTCGTAGACCTCGGCGAGGTTGGAGTCGTCCATGCGGAAGACTTCGGGAACGGTATCGACGCAGAGGCCGCAGCTGATGCAGGTATCCTGATCGACAAAGGGGACGCGTGCCATGACGGTTCTCCTTAAGGGGCGTTGGATGGGATCAGATTTTTTCGAAGTTGCTCTTGTCGGCTCCACACAGGGGGCAGACCCAGTCGTCGGGGAGGTCGTCGAAGGCGGTGCCGGGGGCGACGCCGCTCCCCGGGTCGCCCTCGGCCGGATCGTAGATGTAGTCGCAGATCACGCAGCGGTACTTGTCCATTGGGGTTCTCCTCGCTAAGGAATAGGGGGTGGCTGGAAGTTCCTATTCTAGTCGATTTGCCGCAACTGGCAAGCGCCCTACTCGGTGGAGGCGGTGGACCGGGCGCCGCTGCCGGCCGGCACCAGCTTGACGAAGCCGGTACGCGCCCCGGCCAGGACCTGCGCCACCCAGTCGGCCTCTTCGGCCTGGTTGGAATGGAGCAACTCGCGGTGGTAGCCGCCGAGGAGTTCGTCGAGGACGGCCAGGTCGGTCTCCTCCAGGTCGCGGATCTCGACGCCGGCGCCTGTGGCCAGGCGCCGGCGCAGCGCCGCGCGGTCGAGGCCCAGCTTTTCGTCGAGGCGGCAGTAGACGGTGCCGCCGGTCATTCCCGAGCAGATCCAGGGGCCGGGGTCGCCGAGGACCACCACCCGGCCGGCGGTCATGTACTCGAAGGCGAACCCCTTGAGGTTGGCGCGCCCGGCGAGTTGTCCGCGCTCGTCGGCGAGGGGCCGGCGCAGGCGGCCGCCGAGCACCACGTCGGCGCCGGAGAGGCGGATGCAGGCGCGGCTGTCGGCGTCCCCCTGGACGTAGATGGTTCCGCCCTGGGCGCCGTAGGCGAGGCCTTTGCCGACCGAGCCGCCGACCCGCACTCCGTCGCGGTTTTCCCCCTTGAGGATGATGATGCGGCCGCCGGTGGCGCACTTGGCGACGCCGTCCTGGGTAGCGCCGTGGACGCGGATGTTGACCGGCTCGATGTTGAAGGCGCCGAGGCCGTTGCCGGGGATCGAGTCGCGGCGGAACTGGAGCAGGGCGCGCTTCTCCGCGCCGTAGAGACCCGCGTGCCGCGCCCGGGTCATCGCCCCGGCGAGGTGGGTACCGATCGCCCGGTCAGAGCTGGAGGCGTTGTCGTCGTCGAAACGCACCCGGTCCTCCCCTTCGGCGAAGGCGCGGGTGACCAGGGTCGCGATCAGCTCGGTGAGGTAGTTGAGGGGCTTGCGGATGATCCGCACGCCGCTCTCCGGCTGCGTCGGGGTTGCCTCTCCGGGCGGCGCGAGGAGTCCGGCCAGGTCGAGGCGCTCCAGCCCCCGAGTCTGCTCCAGAAGGTCGGCGCGGCCGACCAGCTCCTGGCTGCGGGTGAAACCGAGTTTGGCGGTGAGGATGCGGATCTCCTCGCCCAGGGCGCGAAAGAAGGTGGTCTCGTAGATGATGCCGTTTTCCAGCACCCGCGGCACGAAGCGCTTCAGGCCACGGCGTTCGGCCTCCTCCTGGCTCTCGATCTGCGTGGCGATGCCGACGTGGCAGGTGTCGAGGTGGCAGCCGCGGCAGGCGGTGCAGCCGATTACCACCATCGCCAGGGTGCCGAAGCCGACGCGGTTGGCACCGAGCAGCATCAGCTTGACCACGTCGCGGCCGCTGCGCGCCCCGCCGTCGGCCCAGATCTCCAGCGTGTGGCGCAGCCCGGCGGCGGAGAGGGCGAGGTGCGCCTCGCGCACGCCGATCTCCGCCGGCAGGCCAACGAACTTGATGGCGTGCTTGCGCGCCGCGCCGGTGCCGCCGTCGTAGCCGCTGATGGTGATGATGTCGGCGCCGGCCTTGGCGATCCCCATGGCGATGGTGCCGATGCCGGCCACCGCCGGGACCTTGACCGAGATGCGCGCCTGGGGGTTGGCGGTCTTGAGCTCCTCGATGAGCTGGGCGAGGTCCTCGATGGAGTAGATGTCGTGGTTGTTCGAGGGCGAGATCAGCCCGACGCCGGGTACCGCGTTGCGCGCCGCGGCGATTTTGTCCGTCACCTTGAAGCCGGGCAGGTGCCCCCCCTCGCCGGGTTTGGCGCCCTGGCCGACCTTGATCTCCAGCACCTCGGCCGAGTTGAGCAGCTCCATGTGCACGCCGAAACGTCCCGAGGCGATCTGCTGGCCGCGGTTTTTGCGGTACTTGCCGAGCATGTCGGCGATCTCCCCTCCCTCGCCGTTCATGCAGATGATGTTGAGGCGCTTGGCCGCCTCGGCGTAGATCCGAAACGGCGTCTCCCCCTGGGAGCCGAAGCTCATCGCCGAGATCAGGATCGGCAGGTCGTGGCCGCCGATACCGGCGTCGACGTCCTCGGGATCGACGCAGAGCTCCGGCGTAAAGCGGAAGTCGAGCAGGTGGCGCAGCGCCAGAGGGTGCTCGGTCTCCAGGTCGCGGATCAGTCGGGAGAGGTCGGCGTAGCTCTCCTCCATCTTCGCCACCTGGCCGACCATCTTCCAGATCCGCGGGTAGAGGCGGAACTGGGCCGGCACCGGCAGCCGCTCGCGGCTGCGCGCCAGCGCGGTGCGCTCGCGCTGGTTGACCTCCAGCCGCGCCAGGGTCAGGCCGCCGGAGGCCGAGCCGCAGAAGTCGGGGGTCTCGAAGAGGGCGGCGATTTCCGGAGCGAGGCCGATGGAGGCGAAGTACTTGCCGTAGCCGCCGATCTCGTGGGTGCCCATGGTCGAGATCACTTTCTGCAGGCCGCCGGAAAGGACGGCAAAGAGGCGCTCCAGCCCCTCCGGCTCCTGGTCGGCGAGCTCCCACATCAGGTAGGGGCAGAGGGCGTCGGCGCCCATGCCGAGGGCGAAGATCAGGTCGTGGAGGTTGCGCAGCGCCCCGGAGCGCAGCACGATGGCGACGCGC
Organism: uncultured delta proteobacterium; assembly: GCA_963763205.1. Lineage (GTDB taxonomy): Bacteria > Desulfobacterota > Desulfuromonadia > Desulfuromonadales > DDH964 > DDH964. The sequence continues at coordinate 54,173 of CAVXNQ010000014.1, forward strand.
CGGCGCAGGTTCTCGCCGGCCGCGGGAGGCGCCTCCTTGAGGGCCTGGTGGAGGCCGGCGACGACCAGGAAGGGATCGAGAAAGTCCTGGCGGCCGGCAAAGGCGCTGGCGTCGTCGACGAGCAGCAGGATGCGGCCGCGGCCGGCGGCTTTGATCGCTTCGCCCTGCAGGCGTTCCAAGGCGGCGGCGACGCTTTCTTCCCGGCCGAGGGTGCAGGAGAGGCGCTTGACGCCGCGACCGAAGCGGGTCAGCAGCCCCTCCAGGGTGGCGGTGGCGAAGCGCTGCGCCAGCTCGCCATCGGCGGGCTCGGGGCCGAGGCGCCGGCCGCCGGGGAGGAGCGGTACCTCCAGTTGCAGCGCCGGACGCGGCGCGCCCTTCAGCCGGGGACGGGGGCCGAGGTAGACCCGGGTGGAGAAGTGCTCCGCCTCCCGCTCCCGGTCGATGGCCGGATTGGTGACCACCGCCACCTGTTCCTTGAAGTAGTCCGAAAGGTTCTGCCGACCCAGCGCCAGGGCCGCCAGCGGGCCGTCGTAGCCGAGCGAGGCAATCGGCTCCTGACCGCTGCGGGCGATGTCGCGCAGGTTGCGCAGGTCGCTGTTTTTCCAGGCCAGGGCGGCGAGCAGGTTCTCCTGGCGCAGCTTGGCGCCGCGCGTGAAGTCGCGGCCGGCCGGGTGGGCGGGAGCCGCAATCGGCGGCGCAAGCAGGCTGCGCGCCTGCGCCGGCAGGCGGGTGCGGCGGCGGAAGAGGCGCAGCGTCTCCTGCTGCAGCTGGAAATGGTCGAGGAGCTGCACGCGGCGGCCGGCGGCGAGGCGCAGGCCGAGCTTCTCGCCGGGGGCGAGGGGCTTGGGATCGCTGGTCAGCTCCTCCTGGGGGACGACGCCGACCTCCGAGGAGGCGAAGTACTCCTGGTCGGTTTGGCCGAACCACAAGGGGCGCAGCCCCATGGCGTCGACACTGCAGACGCACTGGTCGAGGTAGCGGGCGATGATCGCCGCCGGCCCCTGGGCGCTGGCGCGCAGGAAGCGGCGAAAGAAGGTGTAGAGCTCGCGCCGCTCGTCGGGCATCGCGTCCATGGCGCTGAAGATCGGCGGGAAAACCAGCTCCATCGCCTCGAAGAGGGAGAGGCCATAGTCGGCGAGCAGCCCCTCCAGCGTGCGGTTGAGGTCCTGGGAGTCGCTGCCGCCGGGCGGCAGGAGAATGCCGAGCAGGCGCGCCTCCTCGCGCAGCCGGGCGATGGTGTTGATCTCGCCGTTGTGCCCCAGCAGGGAGAAGGGCTGGGCGCGCAGCACCGTCGGCAGGGTGTTGGTGGAGAAGCGACTGTGGCCGATGGTCGCCGCCGAGGCGAAGTCGCGGCGCTTCAGCTCCGGGTAGTAGCGGTTTAAGAGCTCCGGCGCGCCGTGCACCTTGTAGGCGGCGACCCGGGTGGAGAGGGAGGCGACGTGCGCCGGCGTCTCCAGTTCGATGCCCAGTTGCAGCCGGAAGAGGAGGCGGTCGGCGTCCTCTTTCTCCGGGCAGAGAAGGGCCAGCTGCCAGAAGAGGGGCTCAAACCGGCGCGCCGTCGCCGAGAGGACCTCGCTGCGCACCGTGCCGGGCTGCTCGACCAGCAGCTGCACTCCGGCGGCGTCAAGCCGCGCCAGGATGGCCTCGCGCAACCCCGGCTTGGCTGCCAGGGCCGGCTGCGGGATCAGCAGGTGGCCGACGGCGAAGCGCGGGTCCGCGGCCAGCTCGGCGGGGTGGCCGGCGCCGACCAGGCATTCGCTCCAGAGCGCTCGCGGCAGGTCGGTGAGGACCCCGCAGCCGTCCCCCTCGCCGCTGATCTCGCCGGCGCGGTGGCCCATTTTGATCAGCGCCTCGATGGTGCGCTGGAGGTTGCCGTGGGTAGCGCGGCCGGCCTTGTTGAAGAAGGCGATGATGGCGCAGGCGTCGCGCTCGGCGGGAAGCAGCCCGGTGGGGTCGTCGGTCCGGGAAACGGGGGGTTGGGTCATCGGAACACCTGGAGGGTCGGGGTTGAAGAGGCGCGGGATCGGCACAGGAAAGGGCCGGCGGGGAAGGCAGACGGCCCCCTGCCGGATCGGCTGCTGAACCCCGCGGTCCCGGGTCAATCATCCTGAGGGGTTATTTTACCCGCTCCGGGGCTGGAGGCAAACAGAATGTGGGGTCGTGGGGTGCCGCGCGTCGAGGATCCGGGAAGCAGGCGGACCGGTGACGCCCCGATTTTCGAAACCGGTCTTTGCCAAAATCCTGCCGGCACCGGTTGACGGCCTATTCCATGATGAGGACGGCTTCGTCGTCGTAGGCATGCGGGGGTGCTGCCATCGACCAGGCGAGATCGCCCAGGTCGGGTGCCAGGTGCCCGGTCAGGACCATGCCCAGCAGAATCGGCATGGCCCGGTAGCAGAGGTAGAGATTGCAGGCGGGGCAGTAGGCTTGACCAGGGTTCTTCAAGCGCTCTCCGCAGTAGCGGCAGGACAAATGGAGGATTTCCGCCATGGGTAGGGCCTTTCTCCCTCCGTGGCCAGATCATGGCATGGCAACTTTTGAAGCAAAGCTTTCCCCTGACTGTCGAGGGGTCGGCGTCGCCTGTTCCAACTATAACTAAATTAGTCTGAAATGTAAGTAAATAATTCCAGACAAACCCGGGTAAATATGCCGAGCCCCTTTGCCCGGCATAAATGCGGTTTTTATTTGACGGGCATTCTGGATGGATTGTAATCTTGCGAGGTGTTTGTTGATTCGGGGGGCAGGATGGGAGCAGCGAGGGAAAAAGGAATTCGAGCCGTCTGGGCCGGTATCTGCCGGTCAGGCGGCTTTTTTGGTTTCGGGATAGCCCGGATTTCAAGGCCGATTTGGTTCTTATGACATTCTTGCGATAGCGTGATTTTGTGGAAGATGCCCTGAACCGGATGACGGAATTTGAAAATGGGTAAGAAAATCAAGCAAGTGAAAAAGGAACTTCGGGCGGACGGGGAATTTTTGCGGGAGTATGTGGCCTTGGCGGTGGGGAGTAAGGCGGAAATCAGGATGGTGAAGGAACAATCGTCAGATCCCCTTTGCCGGGGAATTTTATGATTTTATGGGCGTCCCCCCCCGCTCCCCCCCCGCTCCCGACAAACTCGTTGTGCGATTGATATCTTAAAAAGGTGAAAAATGTTTGGCCTTCACGAAATATTTAATAAGAAATTGCAACGTGAGCTAGAGCCAACTGAGTTCCTACTAAAAATAATCAAAAGCCGACTGCTGGATTTTGGCGTACGCCTCAATCGTTCACAACTGAAAACACTAAGGTGCCAGCTGAGGGCGTCTGAACCATCTATTTCGCTTGAACTTACCGATTCACAGGTGGCGCGCGCCAAGATTAAATCAAAGCCAGAACTGGAGGGGGCTATAGTATCAGCCTTGTCAGACGTCTCTTCTGACGCACTTGATAAAGCTGGGAAAATAGAGAGTGCCTTGCCAAGCATCATGCATGATATGGCAGAATATGCTGGCGAGCTCATTTTTAAAGGACTTCGAAGATCCTATTGGCATCAGCTTAAAGAGCGTAGGGAAATTCAGGCTAACTTCGAAGAAAGTCTGTATCTTGTGTGGGGCAAAGCTATAAGCCAGCTGGAGGTATTATTAGGCCTAGTATCCGAAGCCGTTGGATACATAGAGGAAACCTTATGCACTAATGAGAACTCCTATTCCGAAGTGAAATGGGAAGTTTTAAGTAGATTGCATGCCCGTGCTTGTCAAATCACTCAAGAGGTTATCCTGTTACTGAAAGGTGGGTATGCGGATGGGGCACAAGCAAGGTGGCGGTCTCTGCATGAGATATCAGTAGTCGGTTCGTTCATTTGTGACCATGAAGACGACATTGCCGAACGATATTTACTGCATGACACAATAGAAGAATACAAAGAAACTCTTCATCTACTATCTCGTTCGTCAGAACTAAATGATGACACCGAATTCTGCTCCTACTTTCATAAGCTAGAAGCTGAAAAGGAAAGTCTTGTTCGAGAATACGGCAAGAATTTTGTTGATGATTATGGATGGGCTACTGGAACTCTAGGGGGGCATCGGCCTTCATTTCGTCAGCTTGAAAAAATGGTAGATCTACCATATCTGCGGCCCGCGTATAGAGAGGCCAGTCATAATGTGCATGCTGGAGTGAGGGGCACTTTATTTCGTTTGGGCCTCCATCCGGATTGCGAAATGATATTAGAAGGTGCAAGTGACTATGGTCTCGCAACTCCAGGACATTTGACTGCTGTCTCGTTGTTGGAAGCTACTATCAAACTTCTTCAAGGTGTTGAACTTATTGATTCGGCTGTCGTCATGAATGTAATCTCAAGACAGGTTGATATCACACGTAAAGAATTCTGGCGGGCTCATCGATACATGGTCAAAGCACTTGCACAACCAGACGATGCACCGGAAGGAGATCCAGAAGTGGCTTTCGAAAGGGCCTCTACATGATTCATCGATACCTCACCGCGGGTGGTCTACTCCGTTAGGTGTCCATATGACTGACGAATCACAAGAAGAAATAAAGGTACTATGGGACGAGGGCCTAGCTGGTGATGAAATTCATTATATTGGGAAAATAGTTGCTCACTGGGGAGCAATTGAGCACGAAATATTTTGCCAAACTATTCAAATTTTTGATGATGACCAATCTGATGATATAAAGTTACCAAAGGCAATGAATAACATGAAGTTCAGTGCTGTACTTGAGCTATGGCATGAAAAAGTTGTTTTGCTTGCAACAGAACCAAAGCAGTCAGTCCTTGAAAAACAATATAAAAAAATAAAGGCGTACCAAGACTATAGGAATGCACTTGTTCACGGAATGTGGGATTGGAAGAGTGACCAGCCAGAAGTAGTGACAACCACAAGGATCAAGAACAAAACAATTGTCACAAATATTTTCAATGAAGGCGACCTGTATGACTTTTCCAATAAACTAGCACAGATAAACTTCCTAATTCGCTATCCGGGCGGATTGCGGGAAGCATTAGAAGAACAAATGGCTCAAGACTTCTACATTAACGAAGCTGCTTTCAGAAAAATGGCTTTTGAAAATAGAAAGAAAAAATAAGTGCAAAGCACCTAACCATGCAATCAAGCGGATGGAAAACGCAAGCTGCTGAATTCGATTAGGTCCGTGGTTCTAGTAGGTTGCGTCGCCACCGCTTATCTTCACCGTACGGCAAGAATTAAATAGGAATTATTATGGGGTGCCACTTACATGATTTGATTGATGCAGTACAAGAAAATAAGCTTCTGTGCCTCGATCCCATCAGCGATGAAGATTTCAACGAAATCATTCGGGGGTTCAGCGCTGTCGCACCGCAATCAATCTGCTTCGACATGGGCGACATTGATGAGTTCCCTGAAATAGTACCTGTTTATGAACTCGCCAAAGAACCCTTTCCGACCTGCTGGTTCGAATTCAATTTCACTCATAGCGACGGCACGCAAATTATCTTGGGTATGCTTGTAGTAGTCCGAGACGAGGTACAAATTACGTCATTTCGTAGAAAGCACAAGCAATGGATGATTCGCGGCGTAATATTTACCGAATCTTTGTCATCCCTGAAAAATTTTGAAGCTTTCCCGGCAATTGATATAGTTGCCAAAGAGCTACAAGAGCACAAAATAGTTCTATCGACATTTCTGTCGGCACTAAACTGCAATAACGTCAAACGAATCGAGCACAAACCGGAACAGAAACTACAAAAAGCCAGAAAAAAAAGGGGAAAGAAACCTCTCTTCTCACATTGGACTTTGGAACTTTCAATACCGAAAACATCACAGGAAAACATGCCGCTCGGTGGCACTCATGCATCACCGCGTGTCCACCTTCGGCGAGGGCACCCACGGCAATATGCACCCGGTAAATACACATGGGTGCAACCGTGTGTGGTAGGCAGGGGCAAAGGCATTGTCACAAAGGACTATGTTGCAAAATTCCAAGCAGAGACACCAGAAGCATAAAATGCCGTACAACCCTTATCAGGCCTGAAAGACTGAAAGATTTGGTTCCGGCGGGAAGAAATACATCGGACTTTGATGCTTTAAGGATAATTTCCGGGGGGTTAAGTAATCCGGTAGGTTCTTTGAGCCGACTGGGGCGGGTTCTGTCCATGATCCCTGAAGTTGACAATGTCCAGCGCCTGGCGTACGCTCCTACGTACGCTAGGGAGGTGTCAATGACAACCATCACGGCAACTGAAGCTCGAAAGCAGCTCTACAAACTCCTCGATGACGTGTCCGACTCGCACGAGCCGATTCAGATCACCGGGAAACGCAGCAACGCCGTACTGATCTCCGAAGACGACTGGCGCGCCGTGCAGGAAACCCTTTATCTCCATTCCATCCCCGGCATGAAAGAGTCGATCCTGGAGGGGATGAATACTCCGGTTGACGAGTGCGACGAGGACCCTGGCTGGTGACCTGGAAACGGGTCTTTACCAGGCAGGCACAGAAGGACGCGCAGAAGCTCAAGGCCGCCGGGCTGCAGCCGAAAGCCAAGAAGCTGCTGGAAATCCTGGTCGAGGGCCCCTTCCAAAACCCACCCTCCTACGAAAAACTTGTCGGCAACCTGGCCGGGGCCTGCTCCAGACGGATCAACATACAGCACCGGTTGGTCTACCAGGTTCTTGAAGAGAGGGGCACGGTGAAGGTGTTGCGCATGTGGTCCCATTACGAATAGAGTTGCGGGAGAGGTCGTATCGGACATTGGTGGATCGTTTCGTGCCGAACCAGGTCAAGTTGCTGGTATTGAACCAATAGATAAATTCCCGGAGGGACGATGCGCGCGCGCGAACGGGAGATGCTCATTTCACTGCTGGAACGCGTGGCCCGGTTGGAGCGGCAGGTGGCACGGCTGCGGGCGGCGCAACAAGATGAACCCTCCCACCCACTCGCGGAGGAGGCCGAAGGAGAGGGGGATTTCATCTTCGAGGGGCCTTCCGGCAGCGTCCAACCGTCCCCTCCTTATCCCTTCCCCCCGCCCGCCGAAGACCTGGAACACAAGATCGGCACCCGCTGGATCGGCCGGGTCGGCATGGCCGCCGTCATCCTCGGCGTCGCCTACTTTCTCAAGTTCGCCTTCGACAACAACCTGGTCGGCCCCACCGGCCGGGTGGTGCTCGGACTGGCCGCCGGGGTCGCCTTCCTGGTCGGCGGCGAGTGGATGCGCACCCGCCGCAACCTTCCCGGCTACGCCCAGATCCTCTCCGGCGGCGGCATCGCCATCCTCTACTTCGCCCTCTACGCCGCCTGGGCCTTCTACCACCTGGTCCCGGTCACTCTCGCCTTCGCCGCCTTCGTCGCCGTCACCACCACCGGCATGACCCTCGCGGTGCGTACCGACGCCGTCTCCCTGGCCGCCCTCGGCCTGCTCGGCGGGATGCTCACCCCGGTGCTGCTCTCCACCGGCGAGAACCGGCCCTTTGCCCTCTTCGGCTACCTGCTGCTGCTCGACGCCGGAATCGGCACGGTGGTTTACCTGCGCCGCTGGAAGTGGCTGGCGGTCGCCTCCCTGGCCGGCACCGCCCTGCTCTACGTTGCCTGGCACAACCGCTTTTTCACCGCCGACCAGCAGGGGCTCGCCTTCGGCGTCGTTAGCGTCTTCTTCTGCTTCTACACCGGCTACGTCCTGCTCGCCGATGTCTTTCGCCGCGGCCGGCCGCTGCTGCCGCTGGAGCTGGTTTTCGGCAGCGCCGCCTTCTACGCCCTGGCGGTCTGGGCGCAGCAGGGGTGGCACACGACCTGGACGCTGAAGCTCTTCCTTCTCGTCCTAGCCGCCGTCGAGGTCGGCTGCGCCCTGCTGCACCGCCGCCGGTATCCGGGCGAGACCGGGCTCGCCGAGGTGTTCGCCGCCGCCTCGGCCATCGCCACCGTTGCCGCCACCATGGCGCTCCTCGACCAGCGCTGGCTCACCGCAGCCCTGGCGGCGGAGGCGGCGGCGCTGGTCGCCGTCGGGGCGCGTACCGGGCACCGGGCAGTGCGCTTCGGCGGCTACCTGCTGACCCTGCTGACGGCGCTGCGGCTGGATGTCCAGAGCCACCTCTACCTGGAGCCCTTCGCGCGCTTCTGGCCGCTTTTGAACGGCCGCTTCTTGTGCGGGGCGGTGGCAGTCGCCGCCTGCTACCTCGCCCTGTTCGAGCTGCGCCGCGGCGAGGCGCGGCTGCCCGCCGGGGAGCGCTACGCGCCGGCCTCCTACTTCTGCCTCGCCCAGGTCGCCAGCATCTGGCTGCTGTCGCTGGAATGCAGCGACTTCTTCCGTTTCGGCCACTGGCCGGGGCTCGACGTCCACTATGCGCAGGAGGCCGCGCTCTCTGTCCTTTGGGCGCTCTATGCCGCGCTCCTGACCGGGTTCGGCATCGCCCGTCGGCTGCGCATCGCCCGCCTGCTCGGCATCGGCCTCTTCGGGCTGACCGTGGTCAAGGTGGTCCTGGTCGACCTGGCGATGCTCGCCACCGTCTACCGCATCATCTCCTGCATCATCCTCGGGCTGCTGCTGCTCGGGATCTCCTACGCCTACAACCGCTACAAGGATCGCCTCTTCGGGGAGAAGCCATGAGCCGCCCGCGCCGCCTGCCGCTCCCGTTCCTGCTGTTGCTCCTCCTGCTGTTGCCGGCCACCGCCCGGGCCGACTTCGACCGCCGCCTCTGGGAGCGCTACCAGCCGCTGCGGCCCGCCGGCGCGCCGCATGCCGAGGGGTTCGGCGCCATCTGGCTCAACCCGGGATTCTGGCCGTTCCCCGCCGCTTCCCCGCCCTTCGCCGACCTGCGGGTGCTGACCGACGCCGGGCAGGAGGTGCCGTATTTCATCGAGGTCAACCGTCCTGTCGCCGGCCCGCGCGAGCTGTCGGCCGCGCTCCTCAACAACTCGGTCACCCCCGCGCGACAGAACTGGCTCGAGGCGCGTCTCGCCACCGACGCCGGCAGCTACGACGCCGTGGAAATCGTCACCGCCGAGCACGACTTCTTCCGCCGCCTGACCGTTCTCGGCAGTGCCGACGGCAAGGCCTGGAACGTCATCCGCGCCGCCGCCGTCGTCTTCGACGATCCTCGCGAGGAGCAGCTGCGCCGGCTGCGGGTGGCGATCCCCCTCTCCGACTACCCGCGGCTGGCGGTGCGGATCGACAACCAGGGAGAACCGGTGCTGCGCCTCGCCGGCCTGCGCGTGCTGCGCCAGCAGGCCGGCGCCGGCGTGCCCGTGCGGGTCGCTGCCACCCTAACGCAGCAGCAGACCGATCCTGGGCGCCAGGAAACGGTGGCGACCGTGCGCCCCGACGTGGCCTACCCGGTGAGCCGGCTGGTCCTGGCGACGGGGGCGCACAATTTCCGGCGGCTGGTGCGGGTCGAGGCCAAGGGGGAGGGAGGCGAGTGGCGAACCGTCGGGACCGATACCATCTTCGACTTTTCTCCCGGCACGGCGGGGGAGCGGGAGCTGGAGGTCGACTTTCCCGAGACCACCGCCCGGGAGCTGCGGCTGGTGATCCGCAACCACGACAGCCCGCCCCTCGAGCTCAGCGGGGTGTCGGCCTTCGGCTGGCAGCGCCGCCTGGTGTTCCGCCTCGACGGCACGCCGCGTTATTTCCTCTTTGCCGGCAACCCCCGGGCGAAGGCCCCGACCTACGACCTCTCGCGGCTCTGGGCGAGGCAGAAGGGGCCGGTGCCGGTTGCCTTCACCGCCGGCCCGCCCCGCCCCAACGCCGACTTCGCCGGGGCCGGCGCCCGCCTCCCTTTCACCGAACGCTACAAGTCCGCCATCTACGTCGCCGTCACCCTGCTCATCGCCGGTCTCGCCCTGCTGCAGTGGCGGGTGCTGCGCCAGGGACCGTCGGATTAATGGCTGGGGGGCGGTCCGGGGAACCGCCTTCAGGCGAATAAATGGGGGCTTGAAATTGCCGATAAAAGTGCGATTATTGGACTGCTTGAGGAGTCGATCGGTCGAAAAGGATCGAGAGTGGGGGCAGATAGCCATGCACTGAAAATGGCCGGTTCGTTGTTTCATCTTGCCGGATCAGGATCATAGGGGGGCATAAATGGCACCGAAGAGAGTCGTGGTCATCGACGATTGCAAGCTGACCCTGGCGATTGCTCGGGACCTGCTGGAGGAGGCCGGCTTCGAAGTCTTAACGGCCGAGTCGGGAATCGAGGCCAATCCGTATATCTTCCAGCCGACCAAGCCGGATCTGCTGCTCGTCGACGTGGAGCTGCCGATGCTGCGGGGCGACCAGAAGGTTCGCCTGCTCAAGTCGGGGAGTAAATCCAAGGACATCCCGGTCATCCTGATCTCCCACAAGCCGGAGGCTGAACTCGAAGCATTGGCGCGGGAGTCGGGGGCCGAGGGCTGGCTCGCCAAGCCGCTGCGGCCCGATACCCTGCTGGACCTGGTCCGCCGGCTTCTTCCTGACGCGCGGTAGGCTCCGCTGTTCGCAACCTCCCACCCTCACCAGCCGTGAATCACCTCCTCGCCCAGCACCTTCGCCAGCTTGTCCTGCACCTGGAAGAGCCGTTCGCCGGTCAACTCGGCGATGTTGCGCATTACGAGGAAGCCCAGTCGGTAGTTGCTCGCAAAAAATTCCTGCAGCGCGTTGCGGTCGATTTCGAGGACCACGGTCTTGCCCCGGCAATAACCGGAGAGCCGATACAGATGCGGCGGGACGATGGCCGACCAGCCGATCGCGTCCCCCGCTCGACTCGAGGTGATGGTGCTCGAGGGGATCTCCCGGAAGGGCATTTCGAAACGCAAATCGATGCCCCCTTCGACGATGAGGTAGAGTCGGGTGGCTTCCGTCTGCTCCTTGAAAAGGTTGGTGCCATCGGCATAGGTCTTTTGTCGGCAGCGGTCGAGAAAGGCCACTGCCTCCTCCGTGGTAAGACCCTTGAGCAATCCGTTGCTGAAGAGCTTTTCCATCGCCTGCATAGATCCTCCTCCTCGATGTCCATCGGCTCAGCCCTGACCGCGATTCCGACTAAATAGTATCCAATCCCGGCCCTTTGTCGATCATTCGAGCTGCTGCATTCCGGCACGCGGCGCCGAAACGAATCGAAAAGAAGGCCGCGTTCGGATGGCTGCTGGTGGGACCTCCTGCCCGCGGACTGTCCACCCCTGTTTCCGATCAGTCCGCCAGTCGGCACCAGCGGGCGAGAAAGAGGGCGTAGGTCCGGGCCACCTGGAGGACGCTGGCGATGTTCACCCGCTCGTTGGCGGCATGGATGTTTTCCGCCACCGGTCCGTAGCAGGTGCCCTCCCCGCGGCCGAAGAAGTGGAAGGCCCGCAGGTCGGTGGTGCAGGTCGAGACGTAGTTTTCGGCATCCCGGCCGGTGAGATCCCGGTGGCAGCTGTTGAGCGCGGCCAGGGCCGGTTGCTCGCGGCTGACCGTATGTCCCTCGGAGCGGAAGGCATAGAACTCCACCTGCGGCGGATTTTTCGCCAGCCACGTATCCTCCTGCGCGGCGCGGGCGACGGCGGCCGCGATGCGGTGGCAGATTTCCAGATAGGAGGTGCCGGGGAAGAAGGAGAGGCGGGCGTGGAACTCGGCGGTCGCCGGCACCGTCGAGGGCCAGTCGCCGCCCCGGAAGATGCCGATGTTGAGGTTGAGGGGGTGGACGAGATCCCGGTAGGGGGCCGGCCGCTCCTCGGCGTTCAGCTCCGATTCCAGCCGGCGCAGGGCGGCGATCACCGGAAAACTCTTTTCGATGGCGTTGGTCCCCGCCGGCGCCGACTGCACGTGGCTTGGCTCGCCGCGCAGGCGGACCTTGAACCAGAGCACCCCGACCTGGGCGGTATAGAGGGTCGGGCCGAAGGGCTCGGGGATCAGCACCGCCTCGGCGTCGTAGCCCGCCGCCAGGCAGGCCAGGGCGCCGTTGCCGCAGCACTCCTCCTCGATCACTGCCTCCAGGGTCACCGGTGCCCGTAAACCGAAGCCGGCCCGCTTCACCGCATGCAGGGCATGGGTCATCGCCGCTACCCCCGCCTTCATGTCCCCCGCCCCCCGGCCGTAGAGCCAGCCGTCGCGATGGACCGGGGCAAAAGGATCGCCGTCCCAGAGCTCCAGCGGTTCCGGGCTGACGACGTCGAGGTGGCCGTTGAACAGGGCGCTGCGTCCTCCGCCGGCGTCCGCCGCCCGCACCGTCGCCAGGTTGTAGCGCCCCGCGTAGCTCCACGGGACCGGGGCGAAGCCGGGATACTCGGCCAGCCGCTGCGGGTCGACGGCGACCCGCACCGGCTCCAGCCCGAGCTTCTGCAGCTCGGCCTCCATCACCTCCAGCGCCGGCGCTTCCTGCCCCAGGGTGCTCGGCTGTTTCACCAGCCGGCAGGTCAAATCGAGGATGTCGTCGGCGAGGGCGTCGACGGATTCCAGCAGGTGCTGTTCGCGACTGTCCATGGAATCTCCAGGTTTCCCGCGGTTCTGGCCGGCGGCGGTCAGAACCGCGGGATTTCTCCTTCACCGCAGAGCAGCGGCGCGCCGGTGAGTGACCGGACCGTCGCCAGGTCGGTCTCGGCGGCCAGCTCCCGCAACATCAGCCCCTGCGAGGTGACGTCGATCACCGCCAGCTCGGTGATGATGGTCTTGACGCAGCCTTTGGCCGTCAGCGGCAGGGTGCAGCGCTCGAGGATCTTCGGCTCTCCGTCGCGGGTGGTGTGGCTGGTGGTGACGACCAGTCGCCGCGCCTTCTGGGCCAGCTCCATGCCGCCGCCGATGCCGGGGGCCATCTTTCCCGGCACGATCCAGTTGGCCAGGTCGCCGTTGGCGGCCACCTCGAGGGTGCCGAGAAAACTGATGTCGACCCGGCCGCCGCGGATCAGGGCGAAGGAGAGGGCGCTGTCGAAGAAGGAGGCGCCGGGAACCAGGGTGACGTAGTTGGCGCCGGCGTCGATCAGGTTGCGGTCCTCGTCCCCCGCCCGGCAGCGCGGGCCGATGCCGAGGATGCCGTTCTCCGCCTGCACCAGGACCTCCACCTCCCCCGGCAGGTAGTCGAGAATCATGGTCGGGATGCCGATGCCGAGGTTGATGACCTGGCCGCTGCGGATCTCCCGCGCCGCCCGGGCGGCGATCTTCTCCTTAAAGGACATGGTGGGGCAGGACTCCGTAGTCGGGGGTGAGTTTCTCCAGCAGCACCAGGTGGT
>CAVXNQ010000015.1:0-88630 GCA_963763205.1 uncultured delta proteobacterium
CTGAATTTCGGCCCTGAAAATCGACCCATAGCGCCAAATGATGGCTGTTTTTGACAAGGTTATCTTGAATATCAATGGGTTGTCTTGGTCCGACCCCGAGTGTAGAAACTGCAAGCCCGATGTTCCTTTTTTAGGGGCGGCCAAATCGGTCGCCCCTTTGTTATTGTCAGAAAATTGTCAGATGCGTGGTTTAGTGTCGGCTAACGGGAGTGCCAGATTTTGCGACTGGGGGGGCCGCCAGGTCGGACTTACGGCCCGGTTTAGGCAGTCTGTATAAACCGGGATCAGGAAAATCTGGAATCATTGTAATCAACTGATAACAAAAGGTAATTGATTGATTCTTTAGTTTGCTTATCAACTTCTTATGCAGCCCAGGCTGGTCTGTGTTTGCAGTTTTATACAGACTGCCTAATCCCAGTTAGAGAGAGGAAATATCATGCCTAAAGTCCGTGTAGCCTCTGCCACTATTGAATCAGCAAACATTCTTACAGTTAAAGTTGGCACCAATTGCCCTTCTGGAGGTGATACCGGCCACGGAGGCCGAACAGTACTCAAATTTATTGATGAAGGCTCAACAGATTTGAGGGTCAAAATCAATGATGGCAATTCAACAAATGTTGATTCTGTCGAAATTGTTCTTGGTGGTGACACTGAGTGCTACACGCTCATTGAAACCCTTGAATTTGCAGTAAGCATTTTAAAGAAACAGGTTGAGGCAAATTCTATTCATGAAGTGGTTGAGGTAGAGTAGTCTCTCTAACCAATAAGGATTGACACGACCTGCAAGGTCGTCTCAATCCATTGTTCATGAAGCCCGGCAATCTGGCGCGGATCTTTGAAATAAGGGTATTGGTTTCTTGAGACGGGGCGGAATGTTGCTCTGAGAGGGGAGAAACGGAAGCTGGCGGCTCCGGATGGGCCGATTGGCGGTCGTTTTTCGGTGGTCCTCTCGGGCTCATGGCGTGTTTTTTGGGGTGCGAGACGGTCGAATCCAACTGCTTCACGAGACTTTGGACGCACATCTTCCGTCCCACGCCGGGAGTACCACCCGCCGGGCTCTTTCGGCCCTCATCGGCTCGCCGGTTCGGCTTTTCGGCTCGGCTTATCCCGGTGGTGCCGCCGTCAAACTGCGGCGCTGGTGGGGCAGGATCGAGTAGCGGTAAATGAGTTCGCACCCGCAGTGCCGGCAGACGATCTGCGGCGGCGGCTCCGGTTCCACCTCCGGGGCGGCGAGTTCGAAGCCGAATGCCAGCTCGATCTTGCCTCGCACCTCCTCCAGGGGCACCTTGGAGCCGGGGCTGAGAAAGCCGTAGTAGCGCACCTTCATGAAGCCCGTCGGCAGGACGTGCTGGAGAAAGCGCCGGATGAACTCCAGAGCATCGAGCTCCAGGGTGCGCAGGCGGTTGCTGCCGGTTTTCCGGTAATGGACGAAGACCTTGCCGTTTTCGACCTTGACGATGCGGCTGTTGGAGATCGCCACCCGAAAGACGTAGGGGGTCAGATACTTGATCGAGGCTTCGGCACTGCCGACGGCCTGGGAGTTGACGTTCCAGTCGGTGCGCCAGACTTCGGGCGGGATCTCGGCCAGCAGCCCCGCCTTGGCCATGCGGTCGCGGAACTTGGCCCGTACGATACTGGAGAGCGCCTGCACCGGCAGGTAGAAGTTGACTGCCGAGGGGTGCCAGTTGCCGCCTTCGCTCGCCAGCATCCCACCCGGGACCACGTAGTGGATGTGCGGATGGTACTGCAGCTGCCGGCCCCAGGTGTGCAGCACGCCGAAGAAGCCCGGGGTGTCACCTGCGGTAAAGCGCGGGTCGACGGCCAGGTGCTTGATCGCCTCCGAAGAAGCGGCGAACAGGGCGCTGTAGCCGCTGCGCTGGTGGCTGCGCAGGAAGGGGCGCAGCTCCTGCGGTACGGTGAAGGTCAGCATGAAGTGGTGGCCCGGCAGTTGCCGCTGCAGCTGTTTGTCCAGCCACTGGCGGCTCTTGTGGTTCTGGCATCCCGGGCAGTGGCGGTTGCCGCAGCCGCGATGCACCAGGTGCAGCCGGTTGCAGTCCTCGCAGTGGTAGACCACCGAGCCGTTCACCTCGGTGCGGCAGGCGAGGATCGCCGCGATGGTCTTTTGGTGCTCGGCGGGGATCGCCTCACCGAAGCGGCGCCGGTACTCGGGGGCATACGCGCGGAAGATTTCATTGATGGCGCTCATCCCAGATCCTCCATCAAGGCGTTGATCAGGTGAGAGGCATCCTCCTGTCCCTTCTGGGTCAGGTGCAGGTAGATCATCGTCGTCTCGATGGAGGCATGGCCCAGATAGCGCTGGATAACCCGAAGGTTCACCCCCTCCTCCAACAGGTGGGTGGCGTAGGAGTGGCGCAGGGTGTGAATCCTCACGCTCTTCTTGTGGATGCCCGCCTCGCGCACGGCATTTTTCATGGCCCCCTGCACACTGCTGATCGCCATGGGATACGGGGATTTGGCTGCGTTCTTGCCGTTGCGGCCCAGGGCCGGGAAGAGCAGGCGCGGATGCCGGTGGGTCTTCCAGTACGCGCGCAGCAGCGGCAGCGCCTTGACCGGCAGCGGCACATAGCGGTCCCTGGCCCCCTTGCCCCGGTGGACGTGGAGCATCATCCGGTCGCTGTCGATATCGGAGGTTTCCAGATGCAGCGCCTCCTGCAGGCGCAGGCCGCAGGCATAGACGGTGGAGAGATAGGCGCGGTTGTGGAAGGTGTAGACGCAAGCGAGCACCCGGCGCACCTCCTCGCGGCTGAGGACCGTCGGCAGGCGGAACTCCTTCTGGGCGCCCAGATAGTCAAAAGTCCGCCAGTTGCGCTCAAGGACATGGGTGAAGAAAAAGCGAATCCCCGCATGGGCGATGCGCATGGTGTTCGGCGACCACTCGTCGATGTTGCGACGGTGCAGGAAATAGTCCTGAAGCTCCGTCTCCGAGATCAGCTCCGGAGACTTGTCGAAGAACTCCAGCAGCTTGCGCACGGATCGCGTGTAAGCCTGCTGGGTGCGTTCCCCCTTGCCGGCCAGTTGCAGGGCACGCATCGATTTTTCGTACCAGTCGGTCATCGTGGATCTCCTTTCCACAGTTGAGGTTTCGCCGCGGGATACGGCTTGTGGTTAGGAAAAGCAGATGATCGGCTGGTACGGAAAGCTTTTTTCGGCAAGAAGAGGGATTTGGAAGGATGCTTAGGAAGGCAAGGTATTGAATTTAGGAACTTCTGCCGCGAAGCGGCTTACTTGAACCAAGTAATCAAGCGGACGGAAAACTCAAGCTGCTAAATTTGAAAAGGTTCGTTGGTGTTCGTAAGGTTGCGTCGCCGCCGCTTATCTCTACCGTGTACGAGGTTTCAAGACCGTAATCTAGCAATCTGGAAGGAGATTGCCACACCAGTTGCCCTTTTTGGGTGTGTAGGCTGGGGGCGGGTCGTTCTGGTAACAGGGCGGCTGAACTTGCCCCGACATGGTGCCGCGAAGGCGACCGTTTTGTGACGGAAGTCGTACTCAGCCCGGGGTGCCAGCCAAATCCGCAGGCCGTAGCATAAAGCGAATGGTGCAGCCTCGTCAGATAAGCCCGGACGGTCATTGCTGAGAGAGTCCGGGAGCGGGACAAACCCGAGCAGTCGGGATACACGCCGACCCACTACGGTTTTGGGGAAGGCCAGTGCCGGCAGGGAAGCAAAAGGGCGAATGCACCTGTCGGGAACCCGGGGTAAGGCCAGCGGCATGCGGAGACAGAATACGGAACCTTGGACCTGAAGTCCTACCATCTCCGCCGTTCTTCGGCGGCGGTAAGCCCGCCTCAAGTCGGATGAACCCGGCAAGAGACAGGTGACGGGTGGAGGGATGTCGGAGGGGCCTTGAAGTGATGACGGACGAGACAACACAACTCGTCCCGAGCGTGCGGCCCTGCTTCGACCGCATTTGCCTGCATTGAAAGGATGCATGAGTGCCGTATGGCTAGGAACATGCCTTTGAAAGTCCGGTCACTGCAAGGCAAACTCTCCCGTGCAGCGAAACAGTCGCTGGATAGGAGGTTCGGCGCCCTCTACGACAAGCTGTATCGAGAGGACGTACTGTGGACGGCCTGGCAACGGGTCAGGGTCAATCGCGGCGCCCCCGGCGTCGACCGGCAGAGCATCGCGCACATCGAAGAGGTCATCGGCGTCGAGGAATTCCTCGCCCAGATCGGCGAAGAACTCCGAGAGAAGCGCTACCGGCCTCACGCCGTGCGAAGATGCTGGATCGACAAACCAGGCAAGCCCGAGAAGCGCCCGCTGGGGATTCCGGTGGTTAAGGACCGGGTCGTGCAAATGGCTGCCAAGCTGGTGCTGGAGCCGATCTTCGAAGCCAACTTTCTCGATTGCTCCTGCGGCTTTCGCCCCGGGCGCAACGCCCACCAGGCGATCAAGAAGATCCGCTCCGCCATCACCTACGGCCATCAAACGGTGGTCATCGACGCCGATATCAAAGGCTACTTCGATGCCATCCGGCACGACATTCTCCTGCGGCAAGTCCAAAAGCGCGTCAGCGACCCCCGCATCCTCAAGCTGATCCGCGGCTGGCTCAAGGCCGGGGTCATGGAAGAGGGGAGACACATCCGCACCAGTGCCGGCACGCCCCAAGGCGGAGTCATCTCGCCGCTGTTGGCGAACATCTACCTGCACTGCTTCGACATGATGTTCGCCGAATCCGCCATCCCCGGCACCCTGGTCCGCTACGCGGACGACTTCGTCATCCTGCTATACCGCAACGGTCGACAAGGTGCTCCGACA
Organism: uncultured delta proteobacterium; assembly: GCA_963763205.1. Taxonomy (GTDB): domain Bacteria; phylum Desulfobacterota; class Desulfuromonadia; order Desulfuromonadales; family DDH964; genus DDH964. Next base: position 4,782 of record CAVXNQ010000015.1, read on the forward strand.
AGGTGCGAGCCATGCTCGGCCGCCTCGGCCTGGAACTGCATCCGGAAAAAACCCGGATCGTCAGCGCCGACGAGGGGCTTCGACTTCCTCGGCATCCACCTGCGGCGCACCCCGACCAAATCGCCCAACGGCCAGAATGACCCACGTCACCCGCCTCTGGCCGTCCGAGCGCTCCCTGCAAGGGATTCGGACAGAAGATAAAAGAGACGATCGGCAGAAAGTACGGGACGAGCCTGGAAGAGATCGTGCCAGGAACTCAATCCGGTCATCCGGGGATGGAACAACTACCACACCACCATCCGGCCCGTGCGCGAGCGACTCTTGAAGCTGAACTACTACGTTCGGGAGCGACATCCGAATCTTTCTGAAGCGGAAGTACAGCGATGAGTCGAGGGGCTATCGAAGAGTCTCCGGCGAGATGACTCGCGCGACTGGGATTATGCCAGTTCGGCTGATCGCGAAGACTTCAACGACAACGGTTACTGATAAACACACGGGGAAGGTCGTCGGTAAGCCGTAACGGGGAGAACCCGACTTACGGTTTGACGAGGGGGCCAAGGGAAACGGTACAATACGTGGGCACCTGGCCAGGTGCTTAATGGACAGTGGCGGGCCGTAAGGCCGAATTCACCAGACGATTTACTGTGCACTGAGGTTCTACTCTACTAGGTGACAAAAGAAAATGGCTGGATTCAAGGTCGCAGTTAACGGAAAGCAATTGGCAGCGGTAGCTAGCGATGGTTTCAATATCATCAGCATACAGGTACACGGTGACGTCAAAGGCGATGAATTGGCCACTATTGATGTCTTTGGTGGTCTCTACGAAGGAAAAGAATCAGATAGTCACCTCATTTGGGTACACGATCACGAGCTCAAGGCAGGTGAAGAGATAGAAATAACTTTCTGTGAAAGTATTGACACCTCTCATCGAGGCAAGGCTATAGAAGAATTGCATCCGGAAGTTGAGCCACAAATCGGGCCCCAACAGTCAATGGAGGAAATATTCTCAGATCTTGTCACAATGCCAAAGCTCAGGGAAAGATTTGTGTTTGAGTTGGTGTCTCCGAGTGGAGAGGTTTTTCATTCAAGCACTGAACCAGATGAATACAGTTTTCATCTCAGTGCAATGTGGAGATGGGTTAAACCGGATGAAGCAAGAGTATCACTTACGTCAAATTCCCTTGATGGTATAAAAAGGCGAGAAAGCGGGCGAAAGCACGCAGGGTTCACAATGCAGTATGGTCAAGGAGTGAAATTTCGTGTTGCCACCTAACACTTATCAGGCCCCCGGCCGTCAAGAGTAAAATAGTCCGCGAACGCTAAAGGTTTCCCTCCCGTTCTTTGACAAGCGACTGATCACCCGTAAGGGCCAGAAGGGACGTTCTTTACATTTCCCTATTTTACTGATACCCTGCCTTTATGCCACGTCAGCCTCGCATCGATATTGCCGGCCTGCTCCAGCATGTGATTTTTCGCGGCGTCGCGCGCAGCGATATCTTTATGGACGATGCAGATCGGGAAAATTTCGTTCGGCGCTTGAGCCAGCTGTTGGTCGAAACCGAGACCCGCTGCTACGCCTGGGCGCTGCTCGACAATCATGTCCATCTATTGTTGATGCCAACCCGCCAGCCCCTCGCCCCCTTGATGCTCCGGCTGCTCACCGGCTATGCCGTCTCATTCAATTTGCGGCATCACCGCTCCGGGCACCTTTTTCAGAACCGTTATAAATCGATTGTATGCGACGAAGAAGCCTATCTGCTTGAACTGGTGCGCTACATCCATCTCAACCCCTTGCGTGCCGGTGTGGTGAAAGATCTTGACGAACTTGCCGAGTACCGATGGTGCGGACACCGCCAGCTGCTTGGGCGGGAAGGGCCGGAACTGATTGATGCGGCCGATTTGCTGATGCTGTTCGCTAACCGCAAAAAGACCGCAACGGGGCGCTATCTGCAATTCCTTGCCGATGGAATTGGCGGTACCCCGCAAATCAAACTGTCGCAAGGTGGTCGCCGCGTCAGCCAGGCCTTCAATTCGGCTTTGCAGGATGACGAGTTGTTTGATGAGCGTATTTTGGGCGGCGGGGATTTTGTGGAGCAGGTTCTTGGAGCGAGTCGGAACGAAGGCCCGTCGCAGCTTTCTCTGCAAAAGTTGATCGCCCTGGTCGCCAGGCACTTCAAGCTTGACGCAGACGATTTGGCCCTGCCGAGTAAGCAGCCGGTCATTGTGCGTGCCAAGGCGCTGATCTGCTTTGTTGCCACCCGGTTCTGCCGGCTCAAAGGGGCTGAAGTCGGACGGTGCCTGGCCTATTCGACCACCGCGGTCAGCCGCGCAGCCTTGCGAGGCAAGAAACTGTACGAGGAGAATGCTGATTTTAAAGCCGTGCTGAATGGGGAAATATAAAGGACGTCCCCTTTGGCCTCTTCCGAGGATGTGATTTAAAGCCGTCTGATGGGGAAATATAAAGGACGTCCCCTTTGGCCTCTTCGACTTACGGTTTGACGAGGGGGCCAAGGGAAACGGGGCGATACGTGGGCACCTGGCCAGGTGCGTAAAGGACAGTGGCGGGCCGTAAGGCCGAATTCACCAGACGATCGTTCGTGCACTGAGGTTCTACTCTACTAAGCAACGAGATGACAACGCAGTAATGCCGTAATGTTGAGATGATTACCATGCCAAAACTCATAGTGCACAGCTTTGCGATGTCTATTGACGGTTATAGTGCCGGCCCGAATCAAAACCTTCAAAATCCACTTGGTGTCAATGGGCCAGAACTGATGGAATGGTTCTTCCACACACGCACATGGCGGAAAATGCACGGTCAATCGGACGGTGAGACCGGAGTTGATAATGAAATCGCCGAACAAGGGTTTGGTCGATTCGGCGCCTGGATCTTGGGTCGCAATATGTTTGGCCCAGTCCGTGGACCCTGGCCTGATGATTCTTGGAAAGGTTGGTGGGGAAACAATCCTCCGTATCATGTCCCGACCTTTGTGCTGACGCATCATCCGCGGCCTCCTCTCAAAATGGCCGGTGGTACCGAGTTCCACTTCGTCACTGAGGGCATCTATGCTGCTCTTGAGCAGGCTAAGGCTGCTGCTGGCGATCACGACATCCGAATAGGTGGGGGCGTAGCCACAATCCGCCAATACTTGCGCGATCGTCTAATTGACGAACTGCATCTGGCCGTGCGGCCGATATTGCTGGGTGATGGTGAAAACCTTTTTGAGGAAATTGACATGCGCGCTCTAGGCTATAAGTGCAAAGGATCGATCGCCGGTGAACGAGCGACCCACGTATTTATTCACAGGAGCGCGTGATAATGCAGGAGCATGGGGTCGGACCAAATCAACCAGTTGAAAACACAGAAAAACATCACAGATATTGCCGTCAAAATCGAAGTATAGCTCGATTTTTAGGGCCAGAATCAGGCCAATAGCTCATCTGGTCGTAGATCAACAGGGGTCTTGAAAGGTGCGAAAGCGAGAGCTGCGGGACCTGCTGGGCTGATGGGCCCAGGGGGTGGCCCGCGGTCCTGAATGGAACCCAAACCGAAGGCCCGATCCGCAACCGGATCGGGCCTTCGTCGCTCTTGGTATCACCGTGCGGCTGCTGCTCAGAGGTACATGCCCCCCGACGCCTCGATGCGCTGGGCGTTGATCCAGCGGGTGTCGTCGGAGAGGAGCGCGGCGATGACCCCGCCGATGTCGTCCGGCAGGCCGACCCGCCCCAGCGCGGTCTGGGAGGCGATGAAGGCGTTGACCTTTTGGTCGTCCCGCACCCGGCCGCCGCCGAAGTCGGTCTCGATGGCGCCGGGGGCGACAACGTTGACGGCGATGCCGCGCGCGCCGAGTTCCTTGGCCAGGTATTTGGTCAACACCTCGATCGCCCCTTTCATCGAGGCGTAGGCGGCGTAGCCGGGGAGGGCGAAGCGGGTCAGGCCGCTGGAGACGTTGAGGATGCGCCCGCCGTCGGCGAGCAGCGGCAGCAGGGCCTGGGTGAGGAAGAACACCCCCTTGAAATGGATGTTCATCAGCCGGTCGAACTGCTCTTCAGTCGTTTCGGCCACCAGGGCGCGGCCGCCGATCCCGGCGTTGTTGACCAGGTAGTCGAAGCGCTCCTTCTGCCATTTCCCCAACCGTTCCTTCACCGTTGCGGCGAAGGCCGCAAAGCTGCGGCAGTCCCCCACATCGAGCTGCAGGGCCGCACCGCGGGCGCCGAGCCGGTCGATCTCGGCGCCGACGAGCTCGGCCTCGTCCTTGCGGCTGTGGTAGGTGAAGATCACGTCGACGCCGCTTTTGGCCAGGTGCAGGGCGGCGCTTTTGCCCAGGCCGCGGCTGCCGCCGGTGATGAGGGCGATTTTTCCGTTCATGGTCGGCTCCTTGGTTCGGATCGATGAATGGTTGCGGCAGGGCCAGCGGCCGTCACCCCTCTGGAGTCAGGAACAGGACTGCCAGGGGGGGCAGGCTCAGGGAGAGCGAGTCGTAGAAGCCATGATACGGCACCGGGGTCGAAGCAACGCCGCCCAGGTTGCCCCAGCCGGAACCGCCGTACTCCGTCGCATCGCTGTTGAGCGCTTCGCGCCAGAAGCCGGCGGCGGGAACGCCGATCCGGTAGTTGTTCCTTGGCACCGGGGTGGCGTTGAGGACCACCAGCAGCGGTCTCCCCCGTTTGTCCCGGCGCAGCCAGGCCAGCACGCTGTTCTGCTCGTCATGGAAGTCGATCCAGGCAAAGCCTTCCCGGCTGAAGTCCAGCTCGAACAGCGCCGGGGTCCGGCGGTAGAAGGCGTTGAGGTCCTCCACCCAGCGCTGGATGCCGTGGTGCGGATCCTGCTCCAGCAGGTGCCAGTCGAGGCTCTGGTCGTGGTTCCACTCCCGCCCCTGGGCGAACTCTCCGCCCATGAAGAGCAGCTTCTTCCCCGGATGACCCCACATGTAGCCGTACAGCAGCCGCAGGTTGGCGAACTTCTGCCAGCTGTCGCCCGGCATGCGGCCGAACAGGGAGCGCTTGCCGTGGACCACTTCGTCGTGGGAGAGGGGGAGGACGAAGTTCTCGTTGAACGCGTACCAGACGCTGAAGGTGAACTGGCCGTGATGATGCTTGCGGTGGATCGGATCCTGGCCGAAATAGGCGAGGGTGTCGTTCATCCAGCCCATGTTCCATTTCATGCCGAAGCCGAGTCCGCCGACGTAAAGGGGGCGCGAAACCATCGGCCAGGCCGTCGATTCCTCGGCAATGGTCTCGGTCCCCGGGAATTCCCGGTAGATCGCTTCGTTCATGGAGCGCATGAACTCGATCGCTTCAAGGTTTTCCCGGCCGCCGTAGCGGTTGGGGATCCATTCGCCGGCTTTGCGGGAATAGTCGAGATAGAGCATCGAGGCGACGGCATCGACCCGCAGACCGTCGGCGTGGAAGCGTGTCGAGCCAGAAGAAGGCGCTGGAGATCAGAAAGGCCCGCACCTCGTTGCGGCCGTAATTGAAGATCTCGCTCTGCCAGTCGGGGTGGAAGCCCTGGCGCGGGTCGGCGTGTTCGTAGAGGTGGGTGCCGTCGAAATGGACCAGGCCGTGGCCGTCGCTGGGAAAATGGGAGGGGACCCAGTCGAGGATGACGCCGATCCCCCGCCGGTGCAGGGTTTCCACCAGGACCATGAACTCCTGCGGGGTGCCGTAGCGGGAGGAGGGGGCGAAATAACCGAGACACTGGTAGCCCCAGGAACCGTAGAAGGGGTGTTCCATGACCGGCAGGAACTCGACGTGGGTGAAGCCGGTTTTCTCCAGGTAGTCGGGAAGAAGTTCCGCCAGTTCCAGGTAGGAAAGCAGCCGCTCCGGGTCGTCTCCGGGGCGCCGCCAGGACCCCAGGTGCATCTCGTAGATGCTCATCGGCCCGCCGAGATTGTCCTTCCCCGGCCGGGCCGCGAGCCACTCGCCATCGCGCCAGGCGTGATCCAGATCCCAGACCACCGAGGCGGTGCGCGGCGAAAGCTCCCAGTGGAAGGCGAAGGGGTCGCCCCGGTCGGTGGCCTGGCCCCCGTCTGCGGGGGGTGATCCGGTACTTGTAGCGGGTCCCCGGGCCGACCCCCGCGACGAACCCCTCGAAGATTCCCGAGTCGTCCTGGCGCAGCGCCAGCGGATGGGCGTCGGGGTCCCAGTCGTCGAAATCGCCAAAGACCGTGACCCGGTCGGCGTTCGGCGCCCAGACGGCAAAGTGGGTGCCGGCGACGTCCGTCCACCGTGCCGGGGTGGGAGCCGAGTTTCTCGTAAAGGCGGTGATGGCGCCCCTCCTTGAAGAGGTAGATGTCGTGGTCGGTCAGCAGGCTCTGGCCGTAGATGACCTCAGGTTTTGTCATAGTTCACTCTCCGCAAAGCAGTTGAATCCCGCGCAGGGGAATAAGCAGCCAATCGGGCCGGTTGTTCAGTTCGTAGCCGAGTTCGTAAACGGCTTTTTCCAGCAGATAAGGAACCAGCAGAGCTGCTCCAGCTGTTCGGGTGCGCCGGGAAGCAGATCGCTTCCCGCCATGGCGTCCAGGTAGCCCCGGAGGAAGGCGACCGAGACGATACTGGTACCAGCGGTCAGCCCAGGGGAGCAGAGCGTCCGCATCCTGCTGCCGTGCCGCCGTGTTCGCGCGCAGGGCGGTGTAGGCCAGATACTGGAATGAGCGCAGCATGCCGGCCACGTCGCGCATCGGCGAGCGCTTGATGCGCCGCTCGCTCAGCGGCCGGGCCGGTTCCCCCTCGAAATCGAAGATGACGAAATCGTTGCCGGTAAACAGCACTTGGCCCAAATGGTAGTCGCCATGGATGCGGATTCTTTTTGCCGTCAGCTTGCTGGCGGTGATGGCCTGCATCCTGGCGAGGATCTCCGGCTGCAGCTCAAGAACCCGTCGGGCTTCCCCTTGCAGCGCCGGGGGGAGGCTGGACGCCGCTCGCTGCAGCTGACGGAGTTCCTGCCGGGCCTGGTTCTGCATCGCCTGAAACAGGGCCCGCTGGTACAGACTGGAAAAGTCCTCCGGGGCAAAGGCCTCGTCCCGGCCCCGGCCCAGCGCCAGATGCAACTCCGCGGTGCGCCGCCCGAGAAGCTCGGACATTTCCAGAGTCATCCCGGAAATGACCTCGTCCAGCGGCGCGGGAAGCTCCCTGCCGATGGCGGCGATCAGGCTCTGGGGCGCGGCGGGTGGGGACTCTTCGGCCAGGGCGCGGACCAGGAGCCGTTCGAAATAGCGTTTCGCCGGATCGAGAAAGAATTGCCAGGCATCCCCCTGGTTGGGAATGATAGTGCTGCATGAGGCCCAGGACCACGGGTGGGTCCTGCTCGCGCCGGTAGTCCAGCGCCCCGGCATAGGCCGGAATATGGTTAAAGCCGGCCTTCTCGGTCAGGAAGCGGACCATCTCCAGGTCGGGATGAATCCCGGCGTCGGAGCGGCGATAGAGTTTGAAGATGAACGTCTCGCCGAACAGGATCGAGGTGTTGGACTGTTCGGCGCCGAGGAGTTTCGACGCCGTTTCGGTCCCCTGGGAACGCCACCACGTGACTCAGCTCCCGGCTGGCCACGCTCTGCAACTGGCCATGGCTGCCGGCCAGGCGTTTGCGACCGGCGATGGCGGCGAGCAGGTCCCGGCCGAAGGCCGGGCTGTAGATGCCTTCGTAGAGCAGTCCCTGGCTATCGTTCAGGGTGAGCAGCGCCAGTGCCCCGCGGGCGGTTTCCCCGCTATCGTCGCTGCCGCCTTCGGGCTGCGGCTCGTAGGCCAGGGGGAGGGCGTAAAGTTCGGGGTTCCCTTCCTGATAGTCGACATCGACCAGCAGCAACAGCGGCGCCTCCCGGGCGCGGCTCAGGGGAATCGATTCGCGGATGGTGACCTTGCGGATGATCCGGGCCTTGCCGCCGTACCAGCGCTGGCGGGGGAGATAGGCGGGGAGGATGCGGCTTTCCAGGGCGGTTCTGACCCCCTTGTCGTCGACGAGGTTCCGCCAGCTCGTTCCCCGCAGCCGCGGGAGGCGGGCGGCGGCCTCGGAGGTGGTTGCCGCGGCGGCTTCGGTCAGGGTGAAAAGGTAGTAGCCGTACGGGCCGAAGGTCAGGGAGTAGGGGGTATCGGCCACCGGCAGCAAGCGGTTTTTGCTGAACATGTCCTCCGGGACGCTGCCGGCAAAGGCGGCGAGATCGAGTTGCACCATCTGGGCGTGGCGCGACAGGTTGGCCACCACGCAGATGCTGCTGGTCGCCGCAGGAACGGAGGTAGGCCAGGACCTTGGTGTTGTCCGGCTTGAGGAAGCGGATGGTGCCGCGGCCAAAGCAGGAAGTCGCCTTGCGCAGGTCGATGGCCCGGCGCATCCACCACAGCAGGGACGAATTGCGCTGCGCCTGGGTTTCCACGTTGAGGGCAGTGTAGTTGTATTCCGGGTCGATGACCAGCGGCAGGAAGAGTTTCTGCGGGTTGGCCCGGGAGAAGCCGGCATTGGCTGTCGGTGTTCCACTGCATCGGGGTGCGCACCCCGTTGCGGTCGCCAAGATAGTAGTTGTCCCCCATGCCGATCTCGTCGCCGTAATAGATGATCGGCGTGCCGGGCAGGGTCAGCAGCAGCACGTTCATCAGCTCGATCTTGCGCCGGTCGTTGTCGAGCAGGGGGGCGAGCCGCCGGCGGATGCCGAGGTTGACCCGCGCCCGGGGGTCCTTGACGTAGATGCGGTACATGTAGTCGCGTTCTTCGTCGGTGACCATCTCCAGGGTCAGTTCGTCGTGGTTGCGCAGAAAGAGGGCCCACTGGCAAGCTGCCGGGGATTTCCGGGGTCTGTTCCAGGATATCGGTGACCGGGTAGCGGTTCTCCATCTCCAAGGCCATGTACATGCGCGGCATCAGCGGGAAATGGAAACACATGTGGCAGCCGTCGCCGTCGCCGAAGTAGCGGGCGGCGTCCTCCGGCCACTGGTTGGCCTCGGCCAGCAGCATGCGGTCGGGATAGTGCTGCTGGACATGGCTGCGCAGCTTCTTGATGAATGCGTAGGTCTCGGGGAGGTTCTCGCAGTTGGTTCCCTCCCGCTCATAGAGGTAGGGAATGGCATCGAGGCGCACGCCGTCGACGCCCATGGCGAACCAGAAGTCGAGGACCTTGAACAGGGCGCTGATGAACCTGCGGGATTGTCGAAGTTGAGATCCGGCTGGTGGGAATAGAAGCGGTGCCAGAAATAGGCACGGGCCACCGGATCCCAGCTCCAGTTGGAGAGTTCGAAATCCTGAAAGATGATGCGCGCGTCCTGGTAGCGGTCGGTGGTGTCGCTCCAGACATAGAAATTGCGGGCGGCGCTGCCGGGCCGGGCGTTGCGGGCGCGCTGGAACCAGGCATGCTGGTCCGAGGTGTGGTTGAGCACCAGTTCGGTGATCACCCGCATCGACACGGGCGTGGGCCTCCTGCAGAAAGCGCTTGAAGTCGCCGAGGGTGCCGTAGTCGGGGTGGACCTGGCGGTAGTCGGCGATGTCGTAACCGTCGTCCCGCAAAGGCGAAGGGTAGAAGGGGAGCAGCCAGAGGGCGGTGACGCCGAGGTTTTCCAGGTAGTCGAGCTTGCTCAAAAGCCCTTTGAAATCGCCGATGCCGTCGCCGTTGCCGTCGCAGAAGCTCTTGACGTGCAGCTGGTAGATGACGACGTCCTTGTACCAGTCGGGGGTGGGGCGAGGCGGTGGTATCGGCAGTCATGCAAGGGTTCACCTCCTGGTCACATGAAGTAATCGAAATCGGTCTCCCGCTTGAGGCGCCGCTTCAGGTGGAAGATGCGCGCCGGCAGGACGCGCGGGTCGAATTCCATGAAGTTGCGCTCCCCCTGCCAGATGAACTTGTCGTCCCCCAAGCAGGTCGTGGACCATGAAGCTGCGCTCGGCCGCCAGATCGAACTCCTCCAGCGGCAGCTGCAGCCAGGCCGACTGGGTGTGATGGGGGTCGAGGTTGACCGCGACCAGAACCAGGTCCTGCTGCGCGGTCGTCGAACTTGGCGAAGAACAGGACGCAGTCGTTGTCCGCCTCCAGAAAACGCAGGTTCCAGCATCTGGCGCAGCGCCGGGTGGGCGCGGCGGATGGCGTTGACGCGGGCGATGAAGGGCTCCAGGCTCCCCGGCTGCGTCGAGGTCCCAGTCGCGCAGCTGGTACTTTTCCGAATCGAGGTACTCCTCGGTGCCGGGCAGGGCCGCCGCCTCGCAGAGCTCGAAGGCCGGTCCGTAGATGCCGTAGTTGGAGGAGAGGGTCGCCGCCAGCACCAGGCGGATGATGAAGGCCGGCCGGCCGCCGTACTGCAGGTACTCGGGCAGGATGTCCGGCGTGTTGGGCCAGAAGTTGGGACGGAAGAAGTCCCGCGGGGCGTCGTGCACCAGTTCGGTCAGGTAGCGGGTCAGCTCCGTCTTGGAATTGCGCCAGGTGAAGTAGGTGTAGGACTGGGTGAAGCCGGCCTTGGCCAGGCGGTACATGACCTTGGGCCGGGTGAAGGCCTCGGAGAGGAAGATCGCCTCGGGGCATTGTCTGCGCACCTCGGCCAGGCACCAGTACCAGAAGCCGATCGGCTTGGTGTGGGGGTTGTCGACGCGGAAGATCCGCACCCCCTGCCGTGCCCAGAAGAGGAAGACGTCGCGCAGCGCTTCCCACAGCTCGCTGCCAGTTTTCGCACTCGAAGTCGAAGGGGTAGACGTCCTGGTACTGCTTGGGCGGGTTTTCGGCGTACTGGATGGAGCCGTCGGCGCGGATGCTGAACCATTCCGGGTGCTCGCTCACCCAGGGATGGTCGGGGGAGCACTGGAAGGCGATGTCGAGGGCGACGGCGAGCCCCTCCTTTGCCGCCGCCGCCACCAGCGCGGCGAAGTCCGCCAGGGTGCCGAGTGCGGGATGGACGGCGTCGTGTCCTCCCGCCCGCGAGCCGATCGCCCAGGGGCTGCCCACGGCTTCGGGCCCGGCGCCCGGGGTGTTGTTGGGCCCCTTGCGGCAGGTCGCGCCGATGGGGTGGATCGGCGGCAGGTAGAGGATATCGAAGCCCATGGCGGCGATGCGCGGCAGCTGCCGGGCGACGTCGGCGAAGGTGCCGTGGCGGCCGGGCGGGCCGGCCGAACGGGGGAAGAGTTCGTACCAGGCGCTGGCCGCGGCCAGCGCCGGCTCGACGTGGACGTAGAACTCCTCGGGGAAGCGGGTCGCCAGGCTGCGGTCGACATGGCGGTCCATGAGCAGGGCCAGCTGCGGGTCGGCGGCCAGGGCCACCGCGGCCGGGGCTTCCGCTGCGCCGAGCCGGGCGGCGAAGTCCTCCAGCCGGCCGGCATCCTCCCGCGCGCCGGCCGGCCGCGGCCCGCTCGGCCGCCTGGCGCAGCAGGCGGGCGCCGTCGAGAAGTTCGATGCGCACCTGCTGGCCGGCGGCGGACTTCTTCTCCAGTCGTTCACGCCAGGAGGCGAAGTGGTCGACCCAGGCCTCGACGGTGTAGTAGATGTCGCTTTGTTCGACGACCGGGATGCCGGCCCGCCAGGCGTCGTTGCGCAGCGGCACCATGCGCGTCTCGCTGACCTCCGTCTCGTCCGCCAGCCGGTAGCGCACCACCGCCTGCAGGGCGTCGTGGCCGTCGACGAAGATGTCGGCGGTCACGGTGAGCACTTCCCCCACCGCCCGTTTGGCGGGAAAGCGTCCCCCCTCCACCTGCGGGGAGAGATTTTCGATGATGACTCTGCGTCTGCCGTCGGTCATGGCCCCTTCCGTCCCGAGAGCGGCCGTTCCCGGCCGTCTCCTGCAGCGGTATTGACGTCGGTCCGTACCCCTCCCATTATACAAGGCTGACGGGAACCTCAACCCTCCCGGTCCCTTCCATCCGTCTTGTGCCGGCTGCCGTTTCGGCGTAGGGTGGAGCTGAATTCCGGATCCGGGGAGCATCACCATGAAGCAGAATCTGCAACCTTCCGCGCTCGCTGCGGAGCTCATCGCCGCCGGCTGCGAGCAGGCCCTGGCGCTGCTGCGCCGCAACGCAACCCCGGCCGGCATCCTCGCCGCGAGCAACACCGAGGCGGCCCGCAAGCGCCACTACGCCACCATCTTCGGCCGGGACGCCGCGATCTGCGCCCTGGGTATGGTGGCCTCCGGAGAGGCCGACCTGGTCACCTGCGCCCGCGCCGGGCTGCTGACCCTGGCCCGCTCCCAAGCGGCCAACGGCCAGATCCCCAATTACGTCGACCCCGCCGGGGGCGAGGTCGATTTCTGGTACACCGGCTGCATCGACGCCACCCTCTGGTGGCTGATCGCCGTCGCCGGGTTCGAGGCGCTGGCGCCCGGCGCCGGCCTCGGTCGGGAGCTGGCGCCGCAGATCGCCCGGGCCCGGCACTGGCTCGCCTGCCAGGAGCACCCCCAGTGGCGCCTGCTCCAGCAGAACGAGGCGAGCGACTGGGCGGACATCATGCCCCGCTCGGGCTTCGTCCTCTACACCAACGCCCTCTGGTTCTGGGTCAAGCGCCTCTACGGGGAGCCGGACGCGGAACCGACCCGGGAGGCCGCCAACCGCCTCTTTCATCCCTTCGGCGCCCCGCTCCCCGCCGAGCGCCGGCTGCGGCTGCTGACCGACCGGATCCGCGAGCGGGGCGAGCCCTCCCCCTTCTTTCTCAGCTTCGTCAACCTCTCCGGCTGGGGAGCGGAGGGGGACCTTTTCGCCAACCTCCTCGCCCTGTTCACCGGGCTGGCCGGTCCCGAGCATGGGGAGCCGATGGTTGCCGCCGTGCAGGAGCTGGGTGCGCACCGCCCCTATCCGCTGCGGGCGGTCGGCACCCCGATCGCACCGGGGGACCCGCTGTGGCGTCCTTACATGCTGCGCCACCAGCAGAATCGTCCCTGGCAGTACCACAATGGCGGCATCTGGCCCTTTATCGGCGGTTTCTGGGTGCTGGTCCTGCAGCGCCTCGGCCGGGAGGAGTTCGCCTGGCAGGAACTGGAATCCCTCGCCCGCGCCAATCGCGTGGGCGACTGGGCATTCAACGAATGGTTCCAGGGGCACAGCGGCAGCCCCATGGGGATGACCGGCCAGTCCTGGAACGCCGCCATGTACCTGCTTGCCCACCGCGCCCTCCACCACGGGCTGGCCTGGACCTGGTAACGTCGGCGCCACCGGCGTTACCGGGCCCTTCAATCCCTTCCCTCATCTCCCCCCGCATTCGCCCCCGCAGCTTTCCGCATTCGCCTTGCAGGACGGCCAATGGCCGCTAAAGTGTAAAGGCCCCCGATTCCAGGGGAGACCAGGAAATGGCCGGCCCCTTCGGACGTTGTCGAGGGGCGAGGCCGGGACCCCCCCCATGATCCCAGACGCTGGCGGACCAAACCAGGCACCTCCCTGGCGGCTCGATCTCGGTGCCACCTGTTGCGCCGGCGGCGAGGTCACCTTCCGGGTCTGGGCGCCGCACACCGACGCTTTGTCGGTGCGCCTCTCCGGCGCCGGCGGCACGCGGGTCGTGCCGCTGCGGGCCGAGGCGGAGGGCTACTTCGCCGGCAGCGCCACGGCGCAACCCGGTGAGGAGTACCTCTATCGCCTCGCCGACGGCGGCGAGCGCCCCGACCCCGCCTCCCGCTGGCAGCCGCAGGGGGTCCACGGCCCGTCGCGGATCGTCGACCCGGACGCCTTCGCCTGGAGCGACGGCGCCTGGTCCGGGCTGGAGCTCGAAGACTACCTGATCTACGAACTCCACGTCGGCACCTTCACCGCGGCCGGCACCTTCGCCGCGCTCCTCCCCCGCCTCGACTACCTGCTGGAACTGGGCGTGACCGCCCTGGAACTGATGCCGGTGGCCCAGTTCCCCGGGGAGCGCAACTGGGGGTACGACGGCGCCTATCCCTTCGCCGTGCAGCACAGCTACGGCGGGCCGGAGGGGCTCAAGCGGCTGGTCGATGCCTGCCACCGCAAGGGGCTGGCGGTGATCCTCGACGTCGTCTACAACCACCTCGGCCCGGAGGGGAACTACCTGGGCTGTTTCGGCCCCTATTTCACCGACCGCTACCGCACCCCCTGGGGACCGGCGATCAACTTCGACGGTCCCGACAGCGACCCGGTGCGCCACTACGTGGTCAGCAACGCCCTCTTCTGGGTGACCGAGTACCATGTGGACGCCCTGCGCCTCGACGCCATCCACGGCATCTTCGACTTCGGCGCCCGCCACATCCTGCAGGAGCTGGCAACGGCGGTGCACCGCCAGGCGCGGGCCCTGGGGCGACGGGTGCAGGTCATCGCCGAGAGCGACCTCAACGACGTGCGCACCATCACCCCGCCCGAGCGCGGCGGCCACGGCCTCGATGCCCAGTGGAACGACGATTTCCACCATGCCCTGCATTCCCTGCTGACCGGCGAGCGCCAGGGGTATTACGCCGAATTCGGCGAACTTTCCCGACTCGCCACGGCCTACCGCGAGGGGTTCGTTTTCTCGGGAGAGTATTCCCGCTACCGCCGGCGTCGCCACGGCAGCTCCTCGGCCGGTGTTCCGCCGCGGCAGCTGGTGGTCTTTGCCCAGAACCACGATCAGGTGGGCAACCGGCCGCGTGGCGAGCGGCTCAGCCGGATGGTGTCCCTGGACAAGCTGAAGCTGGCGGCCGGAGCGGTGCTCCTGGCCCCCTATCTGCCGCTCCTCTTCATGGGGGAGGAGTACGGGGAAGTCGCGCCCTTCGCCTATTTCATCAGCCACGGCGATCCGCAGCTGGTGGCGGCGGTGCGCCGCGGACGGCAGGAGGAATTCGCCGCCTTCGCCTGGCAGGGGGAGATCCCCGATCCCCAGGCCGAGACGACCTTCCTGGCCGCCAAGCTCGACCCGGAACAGCGCCGGCAGGGGATGCACCGCATCCTCTTCGCCCTCTACCGGCAACTGCTGCGGCTGCGCCGCGAGCTGCCGGCCCTGCGCCGATCTGCGCCGGGAGGGGACGGAGGTGGCGGCGCTGGACGAGGAACGGGTGCTGCTGCTGCGCCGCGGGACGCGGCGCCGACCAGGTCCTCTGCCTCTTCAACTTCGGGGAGGAGGCGGCGCACCGTGCCTCTTCCCCCGCATCATCCGCCCTGCCGCAGGCTCCTCGATTCGGCGCAGCCGGAATGGGGCGGGGCGGGGAGCCCGGCCCCGGCAGCCCTGCCCGGCGGCCGCGGCGAGGTCTCGGTTTCCATCGCTCCCTGGAGCTTCGTCCTCTATGGGAACTGAGCAGGAGAACAGAATTCCCCCTTGCCCCCGCTTGGCTCAAGAGGGGGAGGCAGGACCCGCGATGCCCGATACCCTTTTCGATCGACCGCGCATTCCCGTCGCCACCTACCGGCTGCAGTTCAACCGGGACTTCCGCTTCAACGACGCCCGGGACCTCGTCGGCTACCTGCACCGGCTGGGGATCAGCGACCTCTACGCCTCTCCCTGTTTCAAGGCCCGGCCGGGAAGCCTGCACGGCTACGACATCCTCGATCCCAACCACCTGAACCCGGAGCTGGGGAGCGAAGCGGAGTACGCGGCCCTGGCGATCGAGCTGCGCCGCCACGACCTGGGGCTGCTGCTCGACGTCGTGCCGAATCACATGTGCATCGAGAACCGGGAGAACCTCTGGTGGATGGACCTGCTCGAAAACGGCCCGAGCGCGCGGCACGCCGATTTTTTCGACATCGACTGGGAGCCGGTCAAACAGGAGCTGAAGGACAAGGTGCTCTATCCCGTCCTCGGCGACCAGTACGGGGCGGTCCTGGAGAACGGCGAACTGACCCTGAGTTTCGAGGAGGGGACGTTTTATCTCCACTACTACGACCACCGGCTGCCGATCATGCCCAAGAGCTACGACGCCATTCTCACCCACCGGCTGGAGGAGCTGGAGCGGGCGCTTCCGGCCGATCATCGCCACTTCCAGGAACTGCTCAGTATCGACACCGAGCTGAAGAATCTCCCCCCGCCCACCGAGGAAGACCCGGAGCGGATCGTCGAACGCTACCGTGAAAAGGAGATCGCCAAGCGCCGCCTCGGGGAGCTCTATCGACAAAGCCCGGAGATCCGGGCCTTCATCGACCGCAATGTCCAACTCTTCAACGGTGAGCGCGGCACGGCGGCCAGCTTCGACCTGCTTGATGCGCTGCTGCGGCGGCAGGTCTACCGCCTCTCCCACTGGCGGGTGGCCACCGAGGAGATCAACTACCGGCGCTTCTTCGACATCAACGCCCTGGCCGCGATCCGGATGGAGGATCCCCAGGTCTTTGCCGAGACCCACCAGCTGATCTTCCGGCTGATCCGCGAGGGGATGGTGACCGGGCTGCGGGTCGACCACCTGGACGGCCTTTACGATCCCGCCGACTACCTGGAAAAGCTGCAGCAGGGCTGTTTCGTCCAGCGGGGTCTTGCGGCCTCCCCGGCAGAACCCGGAGAAGGAGCGAACGAGGAACTGGGGCGGGAGCGGCAAGCCCGGCTGCAGGCGTGCTACGCGGCGCGGCTGGAGCAGGAACCGGGGTTCCGGCCCTTCTACGTGGTCGGGGAAAAGATCCTCATGAAGGGGGAGGCGCTGCAGGAGGACTGGCCGCTCTTCGGCACCACCGGCTACGAGTTCGCCAACCTGGTGAACGGTATTTTTGTCGAGACCGGCAACGGCAAGGCCTTCGACGCCCTGTACGCCCGCTTCATCGGGGCACGGCAGAGTTTTCCGGAAATCGTCTACGCGGCCAAGAAGCTGGTCATGCAGGCCAGCATGTCCGGCGAGGTCAACGCCCTCGGCTACCGGCTGAACGCGATCTCGGAAGTGAACCGGCATACCCGCGACTTCACCCTGAACAGTCTGACCCGGGCCCTGGTGGAGGTGATTGCCTTTTTCCCCGTTTACCGGACCTATACCCGGGGCGGGGTGGTGGCGGAGCGGGACCGACGCTACGTGGAATTTGCCATCGCCCGGGCGAAACGGAAGAATCCCGCCACCGACCCCTCGGTCTTCGATTTCCTGCAGCAGGTGCTGCTGCTCGAGATGGATGAACGGACGGCCGCGGCGGAACGGGAAGGGTGGCTCGATTTCGTCATGCGCTTCCAGCAGCTCACCGGACCGGTCATGGCCAAGGGGATGGAGGATACGGCCTTTTACGTCTACAACCGGCTGGTCTCCCTGAACGAAGTCGGCGGCAACCCGGAACGCTTCGGGACGCCACTGGAGGCGTTCCACGGCCAGAACATCGAGCGCAGCCGGAGCCGTTGCCAGGCCCTGCTGGCCACCTCGACCCACGACACCAAGCGCAGCGAGGACGTCCGGGCGCGGATCAACGTCCTCTCCGAAATTCCCGAACGATGGCGGGCGGCGCTCGGCCGGTGGAGCCGGTTCAACCGGAAGAAAAAGGAGCTGGTCGAAGGGCAACCGGTCCCGGACCGCAACGAAGAGTACCTCCTCTACCAGACCCTGGTCGGCGCCTGGCCTCTCGACCCGTCCGCAGGGGCATTCGAGGCATTTCGCGAGCGGATCGGGGCGTACCTGCAAAAAGCGCTGCGGGAGGCGAAGGTCAATTCGAGCTGGACCCGGCCGAACACGGCCTACGAAGAGGCCCTGCTGCGCTTCATCGACCGGTTGCTGGCGACCGCTGCCCCAAACCCGTTTTTGGCGGACCTGCGCCAGTTCCAGCAGCTGACCAGCTATTGCGGGATGCTCAACGGCCTCGCCCAGACCCTGCTGAAGATGACTGCGCCCGGCCTCCCCGATTTCTACCAGGGGAGCGAACTCTGGGATCTCAGCCTGGTCGATCCCGACAACCGGAGGCCGGTCGATTTCGGCCTGCGGCGCCGGCTCCTCGACGCGCTGCGGCAGCGGGCGGACGCCGACCAGCGCCAGCTCGCCGGCGAGCTGGCGGCGAGGATGGAGGACGGGCGGATCAAGCTCTTCCTCATCGAGCGGACGCTTCGCTTCCGCAGCCGGGCACGGGAGCTGTTCGCAGCGGGGACGTACCTCCCCCTCGCGGTCGAAGGGGCACGCGCCGACCACGTCTGCGCCTTCGCCCGCTGCCTGGTCGGTCGGGAGGCGCTCATCGTGGCGCCGCGGTTTTTCACCCGCCTGATTGACGGTCCCGGCGACCTGCCGCTCGGAACCAGGGTCTGGCAGGGGACGCGGCTGATTCTCCCACCCGGCGGCGAGGGGCGCCGCTACCGCAACCTCTTTACCGGGGCGGTGCTGGAGCCGCCGCAGCAGCTGGCGGCGGCCGGCCTTGGCCTCGCCGAAGTGCTGGCCGAGTTTCCCGTCGCGCTGCTGGAAACGGTCGATGCCGATGGTTCGGCCGTGGCTGAAGGGTGAAGCGAAGGGCGTGCGCGTCCAGCTGCGGGCAGCCGGCCGCGGCAGGGGCGGAGGGGGGAAGTAGTGGGAGATGGACTCAGTGCGCTGCCGGCACCGTGGCGGCGACCAGTTCCCGGCGGTAGTCGCGCAGCAGCGCCTTGACCCGGCCGGCGTTTTTCGGGCCGATGCGCAGCAGGATCTTCTGCCCGGCGGAGCGGGCCTCGAGCTCGACGTCGGCATAGAGGTAGACGATCTTGGGCTGCACCAGGTGCAGCGGACCGCTCGGCTCGGGGGTGTCCAGCAGGTGATCGATGACCTCGATCAGCCGGTCGTTGAAATAGCCCGTGGGATAGCCGAGATCCCGGTAGGCCTGTTGAAAGAGGGGGTAGAGATGGACGTAGACCGCCACCACCCGTTTCGGGTCGGCGGCCTCGGCGAGGCTGATCCACGGCGTGTAGCGCCGGAAGTTGGCCGGGTCGATGATCAACTGGTCGCCGGAGCCGGTGGCCAGGAATTTCCCCGCCACCGGTTTGACCGGCAGCCGGCCGACCGGCAGCTGGTTCCGCGGCAGGCTGTCGATCAGCAGGACGAGGCGGCGGATGAAGTGGTCGAGGAGGAAGAAGTGGTCTAGGGGCTGTCCCGGGAACAGGCGGCCGAGCAGCTCCTGCAGCCGTCCGTCGCTTTCGTCGAGGGGCGGCAGGGGCCGGTCGAGGCCGAGGTCGGTGGCGGCCTGTGCGGTCTGCGGCGCCGTTTCCGCCAGGGGATGGGCAATGCCGGCATTGGGGCCGGCCGGGGGCACCGGCTGGCGCTGGACCTGCGCTTTCGGTTGCGGCAGGGGCGCGGGATGCGGGGCAAGGACCTGCCAGAGGATGAAGGCGGCGGCGACCAGAACGAGACCCGATAGGATCCACAACAAAGGTTTCATCGGTTTTCCCTTGCGGTTGTCTGCTTTGCGTGCTGGCGGCTGCAACGGCGCGGTTGCACCGCCATAAACATCTGGGACAGCCCCCGAAGGGCGCTAGTTTAGGGATGGATAGCAGCAAAACCGGAACTGTCCCCGAACGGGGGCTGTCCCAGGCTTTTAACGAGCGCCATTCGGGTAGGTCAATTAATTCCAAGTCCTTTGCGACACCAGGGGGGTGAACGGCTTCACTATAGCATCGATTCCGCGGGCCGTCATGCCCTCTCGGGCTGCCTGTTTCTAAAGTTCCTCTCCCGGCGCCAGGACCACGACGGCGTGGATCGGCCGTTCCTTTCCGCCGCTTTTCAGCGTCGAGACCGAGAAGACCAGGGTCGACGCCTCCCGCTCGTCGCGCACCGCCGCCCGGCTGCCAACCAGCCGCACCCCGGCCAGGTCGAGGCGGCACTGGTCGGCGACCAGGGCGGTCGCCGCGGAGATCTCCACCGCCGTTGCCCGCAGGGTGGAGGCGCGGATGAAGAGCCCGGTCGCGTCGCCGGCGATCACCGTATTGGTCATGGTCACCAGCGAGCGGTCGATGACCGCTGTGCCGATGTAGGCGTCGGTGATGTTCACGTCTCGGCAATTGCTGATCTCCAGGCGCCGGTAGGGTCCGGAAAAATTGACCCCGCGCTGGCCGTTGCAGATTCCGACGCGCTCCCCGGCCGGCGGGGCCGGCCGCGAGCCGCGGCTGGGGCGGAGTGGTGAGGGCGCTGTCGAGCGCCTTGGCGAAGGCCGCCGGGTTTTCCGTCATCGGCGTATGGCCGAGCCCGGGGAGGAGGTGCAGCTCGGCCCGGGGCAGCAGCCCCTGCAGCAGCAGCGCCAGGCGCCGGGGCGCGATCGTGTCGTTCTCCCCCCAGAGGAGCCAGGTCGGGGTGCGGATCCCAGCCAGGAACGGGGTGAAGTCGGTCTGCACCAGGGCGAGGCCGGCGATCCGCTCGGGGGCGCCGTCGAGGGTCGTCGCCCGCAGCTTCTCGCTGGCCAGGACCTGGTCGAGATCGTCGCGCGGCGGCGAGAACTTTTCCACCAAGCGCCCAGCCAGGCGCTGGAAGAAGCCTTGCGCTCCCTCTGGGAAGAAGGGGCCGTCGAAGTGCAGGCGCTTCTGGACGAAATCCTTGCTGATCGTGACCCGGTGCAGCACGCCGACCGCGTCGACCAGCACCAGCCCGGCCAGATCCTGGCCGTAGCGGCCGGCGTAGGCCAGGGCCACGGCGCCGCCGAGGGAGTGGCCGACGACGATGGTCGGCTGCTCCGGTTCGCGGCGCAGCAGCCAGTCGATGAAGGCGGCGTAGTTTTCCGGGGAATAGAGGCGATTGGCCCGGGTGGAGCGGCCGAAGCCCGGGAGATCGGGGACCAGCACGTGGTAGCGCCGGGCCAACTCGGGAAGCACGGAGTCCCAGTTGCGCCCCGCCTCGTTGCCGATGCCGTGGATCAGCAGCAGCCTTTCGGGATGCTCCCGGCCAAGTTCGACCAGGTAGCACTGGCCGCCGAAGATCGGCTCGGAAATCAGCCTGCCCGCCGGCGGATCGGCCGCCCCAGCCGGCAAAATGAGGGCCAGCCAGCAGCCGAGAGTGAGCAGCAGGTACCGGCCGTTCACGGGACTTCTCCCCGGGCCGGCCGCCGGAAGCGCCGTAGAAATTCCCAGCAGCGGGTGGCAGCGTCGAAGCCGTGGAGCGGTTCGTCGGCAGGGAGGAATGCGGTCGCCGCCTTCCCCGGCCAGACGTGCCCCCAGCCGGGCAGGGCGATGCGGGTCACGGCGCTGCCGGCGCGGCAGCCGTCCCACGTGATCTCCTCGATACTCTCCGGGGTGCCGCTGACCCGGCTCGGCGCTTCGGCACAGCCGTCGGCGCGGCGCCAGAAGTCGACCGCAGCGGCCACCGAGCTGTAGCTGCGTCCGCCCCCCTGGCGCGGGCTGACCCCGCCGGCAAAGGGGATATGCCGATCGGTACGGCCGTGGAGGATGAGAACCGGGAGCGGCCGGGCGGGGGGCGGCAGTTGGTACGGGACCGTCCCCTCTTCGCTGCTGCCGATCGCCCCGGCCATCACCGCGACGGCGGCGAAGCGCCCGGGATGTTCGGAGGCGAGACGGTAGGCGAGCATGCCGCCGTTGGACATGCCGACCAGGTAGATCCGCGCAGGGTCGATCGGCAGCCGCCCTTCGAGGCGGGCAATCAGGCGCAGGACGGTGCCGGCATCGTCCCAGTCTTCGGCTTCGGCCCGGCCACAGCAGAAGCCGGCGTTCCAGTGCTGGAGCCAGCCGAAGAGACCGATCCCCTGGGGGTAGGCGACGATGAAGCGGTCGCGGTCGGCCAACTGGCTGAAGCCGGTCTCCTTCTCCATCGCCGCGGCGGTGCTGAAGGCGCCGTGCAGGACCACCAGCAACGGTCGCGGGAATAGTCGCCATCCCCGGCGGGACGTGGACCAGCGCCGAGCGCGACCAGCCGCGGGCGTCCCTGCCGAGCGTAGAGGTCGTAGGTGCGCGAGGGGATGGGGCCGGTAGCCGGCAGGCTGGCGCTGCAGGCGGCCAGGAGCAGGGAGAGGGCCGCCAACGGCAGGTGTTTACGGGATGTTGGCATCATCGGCAGGAGGCCTTTGGGAGCGCTGGAGTGGCGCGTCTGCGCTTACCAGTATAGCGAGAATTTTCCCGCCGGCAGGCCCCCTCCCCGGGGAGGGGGGGCGTTGCGATGACCGGACTGTTTTGTCTGCAGGATCTTTTCAGGCCGGGACCTGTTGATGGGGCAGGGGGGACTCAAGGTCAGGTTCGCCAGGGCCATCGCGGTGGCCTATCTGCTGCTCCGCGTCCTGACCTGTTTCGCAATCCGCTTCGTCGCCGGCCGGGGGGGGGGCGTCCTCCTCGATGCCTTCTGCGGCCTCGGCCGCGGGGAAATCGTGGCCGGGCTGCGCGTCACCGTGGATTAGCACAGACCGGTACCGTTCAACACCCCCTGGCGCCTTCCGGCCGGCGGTGACAGGATACGCATCTTGCCTCCTCCTGCTTTTCCCGGTTTCGGATTGCGCCCGATGTTATCCCGTTTTGTCCCCTACCTGTCGCATTGGGTCCTGGTGTTCGCGGCCGGCCTGCTGGCCCTTGCCGGCTGGTCGGCCTGGTGCTACCTCACCCTCCCCGACGTCTCCGTTCTCAAGGACCGCAGAATGACGCTGACCATCCCGGTGCGCGACTGGCACGGGCGGGAACATCCCTTCCTGCTCGGTCCGCGCAACCCGGCCTGGACGCCCCTGGCGGAGATTCCCGAGGCGCTGCAGTGGTCGGTGATCGTCGCCGAGGACGCCAACTTCTACAGCCACGATGGCATCGACGTGCCGGCCATCGAGGAGGCGCTCAAGTACGACCTGGAAAAGAAGCGACTGGCCCACGGCGCCTCGACCATTACTCAGCAGCTGGCCAAGAACCTCTTCCTCTCCCGGCGCAAGAGCCTGCTGCGCAAGGTCGAGGAGATGGTCCTGGCGCGACGCCTGGAAAAGGAGCTGAGCAAGGGAAGGATTCTGGAGCTTTATCTCAACGTCGTCGAACTCGGGCCGCTGGTCTACGGCGTCGGGGAAGGGGCCCGCTACCATTTCCACCAGCCGGTTGCGGAGCTGAATCCGGCGCAGTGTGCTTTTCTCGCCGCCATCCTCCCCGGACCGCGGGTGGCCTACAACCCGGCGCTGAGGCCGCGAAAAGTCCGCCGACGGGCCGCGCACATCCTGCGCCTGCTGGACGGGCGCGGTGTCCTCGATGCGGAGGGCTACACGGCGGCACGCGCCGATCTCGAAGGCATGGAGGGGGTGCCGGCAGTCTTGCCGGAGAAGGACCAAGGGGATGGGGCGGAAGGCGCCGGCAGGTCGAAACAGCCGGAGCCGGATGAAACGGTGGCCGTCGGCGGGGGCAGCGTCTCCGGCCTTGGGGCGCCCGGCGGAGAGAACCCGCCGCCCCGGCCGGAAGGATAGTCGTCCGCGAACACCAGGCCAGATCCGGCCTGCTGTTCGCGGACGGCCGTGCGGCGGTCGCGCCTAAGCAGCAGGAAAATCAGAAGCGCACGAAGGCGCCGACGTAGGGACCGGAGAAGTGGGTGTCGACGAAGACGTCGCTCTCGTCCACGTGGACGTCGAAGTAGCGGTAGCCGCCGTAGATGCCGACCAGCGGCACCGGCGAGAACTCGATCTGGCCGTCGGCGTCGAGGAACGAGTCGCCCTGGTATTTCATGTAGCCGACGCGGCCGATGACGCTGAAGAAATCGGCGAAGCCGACCCGCACCCGGGCGCCGAGGGTCGGGATCGGCGCCGTGACCGATTCCTCCTCGTGGAGCGCGGTCGCCGGTGCCCGCTTCCACCCCGTCGAGGGTCAGCTTGGCGTCGACGATCTTGGCCGAGATCTCCGGGGTGAGCTGGAAGCGCACCGGGGTATCGTCGAAGTTGAGGACGTGGTAGCCGAGGCTGACGTCGTAGAGATTGATCTTGACGTCGCTGGCGGTCTGGGCGCTTCCCGAATAGGTCTTGCCGTTGAAGTTGACGGTGCCGTTGAGGGTCCCCTGCCCGGAGAACTTGATGGGGAGATAGCCGGCGGCGAGACGGAAGTCCCCGAGCTGCAGGGCGACCTCGGCGGTGAGGTTTTTGCTGTCGTCGAAGCCGAGATCCCGGTCGAGGTCGATGGGCGTGCCGACCAGGCTGCTGCCGTTGACCGCGAAGGTTCCCTTCGGGGCTCAGCAGTTGGTAGCCGGCTTTGACCGAGATCAACTCGTCGGCGGCGGCGGGGATGGCGGTCAGGGCAACGACCGCAAGAATGAGGAAACCACGGGTGAGGGTACGCATTCAAGCCTCCTTGGCGCGGGGATGGACCTGAGTTCCCTGCAGGTTAGCGGACCAACTTTGGAAAGACCCGGGCGATGGCGGTGCGGCCGCCATCGCCGGCGCGGCAGCCGGTGAGTTGTGCTATAATTCCACCTCTTTTGGCATCCGGGAAGTGTCTTTTAACGGCGCTCACAGCCGCGACATCGCGAGGTTCCGCCATGACCCGATCGTATCGCCCGCTTCGCCAGGGACTCTACGACCCCGCGCACGAGCATGATTCCTGCGGCGTCGGCTTCGTCGTCAACCTCAAAGGGGTGCGCAGCCACCAGCTGGTGCAGCAGGCCCTCGAGGTGCTGCGCAACCTGGAACACCGCGGCGCGGTCGGCTGCGACCCGAACAGCGGCGACGGCGCCGGCATCCTGCTGCAGATCCCCCATGACTTCTTTCGCAGCGAGTGCGGCGAGGATTTGGCCCGCCTGCCGGCGGCCGGGCAGCTACGCGGTGGCGATGCTCTACCTGCCCCGGGACGCCAACGACCGCCACCGCTGCGAGCGCCTCGCCGAACAGATCGTCGCCGAACACGGCCTGAAGTTTCTCGGCTGGCGCACGGTGCCGACCGACAACAGCCGCCTCGGCGAGGGGGCGCGCTACCTGGAGCCGGTGATCCGCCAGCTCTTCGTCGCCCGGCCGCCCGAGCTCGGCGACGAGATCGACTTCGAGCGGCGCCTCTACGTCTGCCGCCGCCACCTGACCAACACCGTGCGCGCCCTGGGGACCGCCTTCGAAGAGACCTTCTACGTCTGCAGCTTCTCGGGCCGGGTCATCGTCTACAAGGGGATGCTCACCCCGCCGCAGCTCCCCCAGTACTTTCTCGATCTGCGCAACCCGGAGATCAAGAGCGGCCTGGCGCTGGTCCACTCGCGCTTCTCCACCAACACCTTCCCCAACTGGACCCGCGCCCATCCCTACCGCTACCTCGCCCACAACGGCGAGATCAACACCCTGCGCGGCAACGTCAACTGGATGGCGGCGCGCCAGGCGCTGCTGATCGGCCGGCGGCTCGGCGACGACTGGGCGAAGATCCTGCCGGTCATCGACGAGGCGGGCAGCGACTCGGCGATGTTCGACAACTGCCTCGAGTTCCTGCATCTCTCCGGCCGCAGCCTGCCCCACGCGGTGATGATGATGGTTCCCGAGCCGTGGAGCCACCATGGCCAGATGAGCCCGGAGAAGCGCGCCTTCTACGAGTACCACGCCTGCCTGATGGAGCCCTGGGACGGCCCGGCGGCGATCGCCTTCACCGACGGCGTGCAGATCGGCGCCGTCCTCGACCGCAACGGCCTGCGCCCCTCGCGCTACTGGGTGACCCGCGACGACCTGGTGGTCCTCGCCTCCGAGTCGGGGGTCCTCGACGCTGCCGGCCAACCGCATCCTGGAAAAGGGGCGGCTGCAGCCGGGCAAGATGTTCCTGGTCGACACCGCCCAGGGGCGGATCGTCCCCGACGAGGAGATCAAGGCGGGGATCGTCACCGCCAAGCCCTACCGGGAGTGGCTCGACGCCAACCTGGTGCGCCTCGCCGAGCTGCCGCCGGCGCCGCCCGCCGCCGCCGAGGCGGCCAGCCTGCTAGCAGCGCCAGCAGAGTTTCGGCTACAGCTTCGAGGATCTGCGCCAGGGACTGGCGCCGATGGCCAAAACGGCGTCGAGGCGGTCGGCTCGATGGGCGCCGACGAGCCGCTGGCGGTCCTCTCCGAGAAGCCGCAGCTGCTGCCCAGCTACTTCAAGCAGCTCTTCGCCCAGGTCACCAACCCGCCCATCGACAGCATCCGCGAGGAGCTCGTCACCGCCACCGGCACCACCCTCGGCGCCGAGCGCAACCTGCTCAAGGCCGAGCCCGAGTCGTGCCGCCACGTCGAGCTGGAGCAGCCGCTCCTCGACGACGCCCAGCTGGCGCAGCTCAAGGCCCTCGACCGCCCGGGGCTGAAGGCGGCGACCCTGCCGATCCTCTTCGCCGCCGCAAGGCGGCAGGCCGGGCTGGCGGCGGCCCTCGACGACCTCTTCGCCGCCGCCGACGCGGCGCATCGCCGACGGCGCCACCCTGCTGATCCTCTCCGACCGCGGCGTCGACGCGGAACGGGCGCCGATCCCGGCGCTGCTCGCCGTGGCCGGGCTGCACCACCACCTGATCCGCAAGGGGACGCGGACCCTGGCCGGGCTGGTGCTGGAGTCGGGCGAGCCCCGCGAAGTCCACCAGTTCGCCGTGCTGATCGGCTACGGCGCCGGGGCGATCAATCCCTACCTGGCCCTCGAATCGATCGAGCAGCTGATCGCCGAGGGGCTGCTGACCGGCGTCGGGCGGGACAAGGCGGTCGCCAACTACCTCAAGGCCGCCACCAAGGGGGTGGTCAAGACCATGGCCAAGATGGGGATCTCGACCATCCAGTCCTACCGCGGCGCCCAGATCTTCGAGGCCATCGGCCTCTGCCGCGAGCTGGTGGAACGCTACTTCACCGGCACCGCCAGCCGCATCGGCGGCATCGGCCTGCGCGCGGATCGCCGCGGAAGTGCTGATCCGCCACCGCCACGCCTTCGCCCCGCGCCGCGATCCCGGCCGAGGGGCTCGCCCCCGGCGGCAAGTACCAGTGGCGGCAGTCCGGCGAACTGCACCAGCTCGGGCCGATGGCCATCCACCTGGTCCAGGAGGCGACCCGCAAGGGGGACTACAAGCTGTTCAAGGAGTTCACCGCCCGCGCCGACGACCAGGCGCGCCAGGCACGGACCCTGCGCGGCCTGCTCGACTTCCGCTTCCCGGCCCAGGGGATTCCCCTCGAGGAGGTCGAGCCGGTCGAGGCGATCATCAAGCGCTTCAAGACCGGCGCCATGTCCTACGGCTCGATCAGCCGCGAGGCCCACGAGACGCTGGCCATCGCCATGAACCGCATCGGCGGCAAGTCGAACACCGGCGAAGGCGGCGAGGATCCGGCCCGCTACCAGCCGGACGCGAACGGCGACAGCCGCAACAGCGCCATCAAGCAGGTCGCCTCCGGGCGCTTCGGCGTCACCAGCGAATACCTGGTCAACGCCAGGGAAATGCAGATCAAGATGGCCCAGGGGGCCAAGCCCGGCGAGGGGGGCCAGCTCCCCGGCCACAAGGTCTACCCGGAGATCGCCAAGGTGCGCCACTCGACCCCCGGCGTCGGCCTGATCTCGCCGCCGCCCCACCACGACATCTACTCGATCGAGGACCTCGCCGAGCTGATCCACGACCTGAAAAACGCCAACCCGAGGCCCGCATCAGCGTCAAGCTGGTCTCCGAAGTCGGCGTCGGCACCATCGCCGCCGGGGTCGCCAAGGCCAAGGCCGACGTCGTGCTGATCTCCGGCCACGACGGCGGCACCGGCGCCTCGCCCCTCTCCAGCATCCACCACTCGGGGCTGCCCTGGGAACTGGGCCTGGCCGAGACCCACCAGACCCTGCTGCTCAACGACCTGCGCGGCCGCATCGTGCGTCGAGACCGACGGCCAGCTCAAGACCGGCCGCGACGTGGCCATCGCCGCCATGCTCGGCGCCGAGGAGTTCGGTTTCGCCACCGCGCCGCTGGTGGTCCTGGGCTGCATCATGATGCGCGTCTGCCACCTCAACACCTGCCCGGTCGGCGTCGCCACCCAGGACCCGCAGCTGCGCAAGAGCTTCACCGGCTAGCCCGATCACGTCGTCAATTTCATCACCTTCATCGCCCGCGAGGTGCGCGAGATGATGGCGCGACTCGGCTTCCGCACCCTCGATGAGATGGTCGGCCGCAGCGACCTGCTTGCAGCCGCACCCGGAGAGCCCGGATCATTGGAAGGCCCGGGGCCTCGACTTCGCCGCCATCCTCCACCGGCCGGAGGTCGGCGACGAGGTCGGCCGGACCTGCCGGGTCGCCCAGGACCACGGCCTCGAGCACGCGCTCGACCGCACCCTCCTGCTCGACCTCTGCGAGCCGGCCATGGAGAGCGGCGAGCCGGTCCGGGCCGCGCTGCCGATCCGCAACGTCAACCGCGTGGTCGGCACCCTGCTCGGCAGCGAGGTGACCCGCACGCTACGGCGGCAAGGGGCTGCCCGAGGACACCATCCACCTCAAGTTCAACGGCAGCGCCGGCCAGTCCTTCGCCGCCTTCGTCCCGCCGGGCATGACCCTGACCTCGAGGGGGACGCCAACGACTACTTCGGCAAGGGGCTTTCCGGCGGCCGGATCATCATCTTTCCGCCGCGCAGCGCGACCTTCGACCCGGCGGACAACATCCTCATCGGCAACGTCGCCTTCTACGGCGCCACCGCCGGCGAGGCCTACATCAGCGGCATGGCCGGCGAACGCTTCTGCGTCCGCAACTCGGGCGTCAACGCCGTCGTCGAGGCGGTCGGCGACCACGGCTGCGAATACATGACCGGCGGCACGGTGGTCATGCTCGGCCCCACCGGGCGCAACTTCGCCGCCGGCATGTCCGGCGGCATCGCCTACGTCTACGATGCCGCCGGCAGCTTCGCCGCCCGCTGCAACCCGGCGATGGTCGATCTCGAACCGCTCGCCGACGCCGAGGAGGCCAAGCGGTTGCAGGGCGCTGATCGAGCGCCACTCGCAGCTGACCGGCTCCAACCGCGCCGACGCGATCCTCGCCGACTGGAGCCGCAGCCTGCGACGCTTCGTCAAGGTCTACCCCCGCGACTACCGGCGCATGCAGGAGGCCATCGACCGCGCCGTCGCCGCCGGCCACGGCGGCGAGGAGGCGCTGCGGCCGCCTTCGACGAGAATGCCGCGGACCTGTCGCGGGTCGGCGGGAACTACGGGCAGCAATGGACAAGGAACAAGGGGATAAGGAAAGGCAAAGGCGTTGCTCGCGGATAAAATCTGATCACTTCGGATAAAAATCGGATCAACCTTTTGCAAACCAGGCCTGTTGATTTTGTTTGAATCCGAATTTAATCAGATTTATCCGAAGTTATCCGTGAACCGCCTTTAGGGATTTTTCGTATCATTTGCGGGGTAAGCGAACTGGCAAAACGCTTCCGAGGATTGAAAACTATGGGCAAGCAAGGCGGATTTCTCGAATACTACCGGGAGCTGCCGGCCGACCGGCCGGTGGAGGAGCGGCTGCACGACTGGCAGGAATTTCATCTCCACTACCCCGAGGCGCGCTGCCGCGAGCAGGGGGCGCGCTGCATGGAGTGCGGCACCCCCTTCTGCCACACCGGGCTGACCATCGCCGGCGCGGCCTCCGGCTGCCCGGTCTACAACCTGATCCCGGAGTGGAACGACCTGGTCTACCGCGGTCTCTGGCAGAAGGCGCTGGAGCGGCTGCACATGACCAACAACTTCCCCGAGTTCACCGGCCGCGTCTGCCCCGCCCCCTGCGAGGGGGCCTGCGTCCTCGCCATCATCGAGCCGCCGGTGACGATCAAGGCGATCGAGCAGGCGATCGCCGACCGCGGCTTCGAGGAAGGCTGGATCCTCCCCCGGCCGCCGGCCGGGCGCAGCGGCAAGAAGGTCGCGGTGGTCGGCTCCGGGCCGGCGGGCCTCGCCTGCGCCGCCCAGCTCAACAAGGCCTGGCACCAGGTCACGGTCTACGAGCGCGCCGACCGCATCGGCGGCCTGCTGATGTACGGCATCCCCAACATGAAACTCGACAAGGGCTTCGTGCAGCGCCGCGTCGACCTGCTCGCCGCCGAAGGGGTCGACTTCGTCACCGGCGTCGAGATCGGCCGCGACCTGCCCCTCTCGTTGCTGCGGGAAGAGTTCGACGCCGTGGTCCTCTGCTGCGGCGCGACCAAGCCCCGCGACCTGGCGATCCCCGGCCGGGAGCTAGACGGCGTCCACTTCGCCATGGAGTATCTGACCCACAACACCCGCCGCCTCCTCGACGGCACGCCGCTGGAGATCAACGCCGCCGGCAAGCAGGTGGTGGTCATCGGCGGCGGCGACACCGGCACCGACTGCGTCGCCACCGCCCTGCGCCAGGGATGCAAAAGCGTCGTCCAGCTCGAGATCCTGCCGCGGCCGCCGCAGAAGCGGGCGGTCAACAACCCCTGGCCGCAGTGGCCGCGGATCTTCCGTGCCGATTACGGCCAGGAGGAGGCGAAAGCCCACTTCGGTGCCGACCCGCGCCAGTACCTGGTCACCGCCGACGAGTTCGTCGCCGATAGCGTGGGGGCGGTCCGGCAGGTGCGGGTCCACGACATCGAATGGCTGGAGGAGGAGGGGCGGCTGCAGGCGCGCAAGGTGCACGGCAGCGAGCGGCTGATCGGCGCCGAGCTGGTGCTCTTGGCGATGGGCTTTCTCGGTCCGGAAGAGACGGTGACCGCCGGGGTGGAACTGGCACGCGACGGGCGCACCAACCTGCAGGCCGAATACGGCCGCTTCGCCACCAGCGTTCCCGGGGTCTTCGCCGCCGGCGATGCCCGCCGCGGGCAGAGCCTGGTGGTCTGGGCGATCAACGAGGGGCGCGGCGCCGCCCGCGAGGTCGATCGCTACCTGATGGGGGAGAGCGAGCTGCCCTAAGGGCAACCTGAAAAAAAAGGCGGTTCACGCGGATAACTGTCGGATAAAAATCGGATCAAATTTGGTTGGCCTGATCCGAACTTAATCCGATTTTATCCGAATTGATCCGCGGAACCGCCTTTGTCTTTGTGCTTTTCCCGCCTCAGGGGCGGATCACCCGGCCGGCTTTGCTGAGGGTCTGGGCGATGTCGAACATGTTGGTCACCCGCCCCACCGCCAACTCCTCCTTGAGGCCGAAGAAGTCGAGGCAGAGGCCGCAGGCGGCGACGTCGGTGCCGCGGCAGGCGAGCTGCTCGATGGCTTCGAGAGGCTTCGGAGCCGCGGCAGGCGAGCTTCACCCCGGCGTTGACGAAGTAGAGGGCGTCGGGAACGTCGTCGAGATCGAGCAGGGTGATCAGGAAGTTTTTCAGCAGCAGCCGGCCGAGTTCATCGTTGCCGCTGCCCATGGTCTCGGCGCCGACGAAGACCACCGTAGGGCCGGCGGCGGGTCCAGCCGCAGCCGGCTCCGGCGGGGCGGCGCCGGGGGTCAGCTCCAGGGCGAAGCCTCCTTCGGCCGGGGTGACGCTGACCGCGTATCCCTGGCTGGCCGCCAGGCGGCCGACGTTCTCCCGGGCGACCTCGTCGCCGACCAGCACGGTCAGCGCTTCGCCCGGCGCGGCCAGGAGCTGTTTGCGGGTTTCGACCACGGGATGGGGACACTTGTGGGCGCGGCAATCGAGGGTTTTCATGGTGTTCTCTCTCAGGGCAATTGAGGTGAGTTTCATGGGTTCCATAGGTCCCATTTGTCCTATAGGACCAATGGGACACATGGAAACCCTTCAATTTCGCGGCGCTTCGGCCGTTTGCCGCGCGGATCGGGGACCAGGCGCGCCACCGATTCGACGTGGCCGGTCTGCGGGAACATGTCGACCGGCTGCACCTCCTCGGTGCGGTAGCCGTGGCCGGCCAGCAGTTCCAGGTCGCGGGCCAGGGTCTCCGGGTTGCAGGAGACGTAGATCAGAAGCCGCGGCGCCAGCCCGGCCAGGGCTTCGAGGACCGCCGGTTCGCAGCCGCCCCGGGGCGGGTTGACCACCGCGACGCAGCCGGCCGGAACCTCCAGGGCGAGATCGTGGACCAGTTCCTCGGCTTCGCCGGCGAGGAAGCGGCAGTTCTCCAGGCCGTTGAGGCGGGCGTTCTCGCGGGCGTTGCGCACCGCCTCCTCCACCGCCTCGATGCCGATCACCCGGCCGGCGTCGCGGGCCAGGTGCAGGGCGATGCCGCCGATGCCGCAGTAGAGGTCGATGGCGCTCTCCTCGCGGGAGAGGGCTGCCCAGCGCCGCACCAGGGCGTAGATGCGCGCCGCCTGCTCGTGGTTGACCTGGAAGAAGGCGGTCGGGGCAATGCGCAGCCGCACCTCGCCGAGCTGGTCGAAGAGGTCGGGGGTGCCGACCAGGCGCAGGGTTTCGCGGCCGAAGATGACGTTGCCGCTGCTCGAGATTGACGTTCTGCTGCACCGAGACGATTTCGGGGTGCTTGCTCTTCAGCGCCTTGGCCAGCCGCGGCAGCTGGCGAAAATCCTTCTCGGCGGTGACGAAGGTGACCATCGCCTTGCCGCTGGACGGACTGATCCGCACCAGCAGGTAGCGCAGCAGGCCGCGTTGGCGCTTGGCATCCCAGACCCAGATCTCCTGCCGCTCGATCTCGCTGCGCACCGTGGCGACAATGCGGTTGATCAGCGGGTGGTGGAGCGGGCAGCTGCCGATGTCGACCACCTGGTGGCTGCCGCGGCGGTAGAGGCCGACGGAGACCTTGCCCCGCTCCTTGGCCAGCACCAGTTTGGCGTTGGTGCGGTAGCCAAAGGGCTGCTCGGCGCCCCATATCGGCGCCACCGGGACCCGGGCCAGGGCCTCGCGGCCGGCCAGCGCGTTGCGTACCCGCGCTTCCTTGACCTGTAGCTGGGCGGGGTAGGCGAGGGTGATCAGCGGGCAGCCGAGGCAGTCGCCGGCGCAGCGGCAGGGCCCTTTGATGCGTTGCGGATGGGGGACGAGCACCTCGCGCAGCAGCCCGACGGAGCGACGCTGCCCCTCGTGCTCCAGCGCGGCGCGGATCTTCTCCCCGGGAAAGGCCCCGGCCACCAGCAGCTCCTTGCCGGCGTAGCGGCCGATGCCGACGCCGTCGTCGTCGAGGTGCTCGATGGTCGTCTCCACCGTCGGCAGGGCCGGTTTGACGGTCTTGCGCGGCGGGCGTGCAGCGTTGGCGGGTTTTTTCGGGCGGGGCGGCTGGGCCATGGGGATTCCTTTTCGATGTACGGCTGATTCTGCCGTGGAACCATACTCTTTCCCGGGCGGCGCTGTCAATCGCGGCGGCGCTTGACGGCGGGGCGGGGCGGCCGGTAGAATCGGCGGTCGAAAAGGCCGTTTCTGAGTTTTGGGATTTGCGCTTCAGGTTGCAAACCCAAGTGGCCGGGGGCCGCCTTCGATCTGCCTGGAGTCCGCTCGCCCCAGCGCAGCAACATCGAAACTCAAGACTTAAAACGTAAAACGGAGATTCTTTATGCCCCGCACCACCCGCCAGATCCACGTCGGCAAGGTCGCCATCGGCGGCGGCGCGCCGGTTTCGGTGCAGTCGATGACCAACACCGACACCCGCGATGCCGCCGCCACGCTCGCCCAGATCGGGCGTCTGGCCGAGGCCGGCTGCGAGATCGTGCGCTGCGCCGTCCCCGACGGCGATGCCGCCGCAGCGCTGAAGGCCATCTGCGCGCAGAGCCCCTTGCCGGTGATCGCCGATATCCACTTCGACTACCAGCTGGCGCTCGCCGCCCTTCAGGCGGGGGTCGCCGGGCTGCGCCTCAACCCCGGCAACATCGGCGCGCGCTGGAAGGTCGAGGAGGTGGTCAGGGCCTGCGCCGCGCGCAGGGTGCCGATCCGCATCGGCGTCAACGGCGGCTCCCTGGAGAAGGAGCTGCTGGAAAAGTACGGCCACCCCACCGCGGAGGCGATGGCGGAGAGCGCCCTGGGGCACATCCGCATTCTCGAAGAACTCGGCTACGACCAGATCAAGGTCAGCCTCAAGGCCTCGGACATCCGCCGCACCGTCGAGGCCTACCGGCTCCTCGCCGCAAGAGGTGGACTATCCGCTGCACGTCGGCATCACCGAGGCCGGCACCACCTGGAGCGGCACCATCAAGAGCGCCGTCGGCATCGGCACCCTGCTCTACGACGGCCTCGGCGACACCCTGCGGGTTTCGCTCACCGGCGACCCGGTGGAGGAAGTGCGGGTCGGCTGGGAGATCCTCAAGTCGCTGGAGTTGCGCGAGCGCGGGCCGGTCTTCGTCAGCTGCCCGACCTGCGGGCGCTGCCAGGTCGACCTGATCCCGGTCGCCGAGGAGGTGGAGCGGCGCCTCCACGACCTGCCGAAGAAGATCACCGTGGCAGTCATGGGCTGCGTCGTCAACGGCCCCGGCGAGGCTCGGGAGGCGGACGTCGGCATCGCCGGGGGCAAGGGGCAGGGGCTGCTCTTCCGCAAGGGGGAGGTGGTGCGCAAGGTGCCGGAGGGGGAGATGGTCGAGGCGCTGGTGGCGGAGGCGCGGCGGTTGGCGGAGGAGGATTGACCCTTCTATCGGAATCCCTGCCCGGCAATTCGGGAGGATTAAAACAATCAAGCCGGCCAGAGGGTTTTCCCTGGCCGGCTTTTGTTTCAACGGTTTCGAGGTGAAGCCCGCGATTCCGGACGGTGGGACGGGATTCAGCAGCCCGGATCGTTCTTGTGCGACCCCTTGCAATTGGGCGGACCGCTGCTGCCGCCGCTGTCGCTGCTGCCAGAGCTTCCCCCGCGGTTCTTCACCCGCACCGTGGCAGTCGCACTGCTGCTGCCCCCGTCGTCCGTCACCGTGATGGTGACGGCGTAGCTTCCGGTGGTCCCGTAGGTGTGGTTCGTGGTGATGCCGCTCCCGACCTGGCCGTCGCCAAAATTCCAACGGAAGGTCGCACTGCCGGCGTCGTAACTCGAAGAAGAGCCGTCGAAACTGCAGTCCCGTCCGCTGCAGACATAGCTGAAGGAGGCAACGGGCGGCCCGCTGACGGGGGGCGGCGGGGAGGAGTCGTAGACCGCCCCGACGGCATCGTCCGCCTTCACCAGTCCGTAACCGCTGTCGAAGTCGAAGCCGGCGGTCTCCATGTCGATGGCCGTCGCTTCCAGGGCCGAATAGATCTCGGCCGGGGTGCTGGCCGGTCCGGCCTGGCGCATCAGGGCGGCGACCCCGGCGGCGTGCGGGGCGGCGGCCGAGGTGCCGAAGAAGTTCGGCCAGTCGTCGGCGTCCACGCTGCTGTCGGCGTAGAAGAAGGTGGTGTTGACGCCGTCGGGGGCGACGATCTGCGGCCGGTTGCGCACCTTGGGAGTTGCCAGGCGGTTGCCGGCGCTGTCGAAGAGGATGGGGGTGCCGCCGGCCGACGAGTAGTACTCCAGTTTCGGCGGGCTCGTCCCGTAGGCGGGGGTGTCTCCCCAGAAGGCCGCCCCCACCGCCTCGGCCCCGGCGGCGTTGGCGTGACCGTAGAGGGAGGAGCTTTCGGTCACGTATTCGTTGACGGTCAACTGCCCGAATTGAACGTATTTCATCAACCCCGCCGCGGGCCCGTCGAAGAGAGCGATCAGGATGTTGAAGCTGGTGCCGTAGGCGCCGCTGTTGACGAACTGGAGGACCTCGGTCGGGTCGCCGCCCTGTATGTTGTCGTCGATGCTCGAGGCCAGGATGACCGTCCCCGAGGCGTCGGTCAGATAGATGTCGATGTCGTTGGGGGAGCTCTGGCCGCTGCTCAGCGAGCCGAAGGGGGAATCCCACTGCAGGGCGACGATGGCGGTTCCGCCCACCGGCACGGTGATCGCCTGCATGTAGTCGACCTGGGGCCCCGGATCGAAGTCGTGCAGCATCCCCCGATCCTCCGTTCCGAAGAAGTTCTGCACGTAGAACTCCTCGCCGCTCGCCACGTAGGGGGATTCGTAGCTGTCGAGCGCCTGGTTGCCGGCGGCGGAGAAGTAGGCGGCGCCCCCGGCGACCACCTGGTCCACGGCCTGGGCGATGATGCCGTCCTGGAACATCGGCTCTTCCAGGTAGAGGATGTCGTCGGCGATCACCTTGGCGCCGGCGTCGGCGGCCAGCCTGAGGATGCCGTTGGCGAAGCCGGCCATGCCGTTGTAGGCGGTATGGAAGGCGAGCCCGGCGCCCGGCGCGACGTCGTGCACGATCTGCATCATGGCCCGCCCTTCGTCGGTGCAGGTCTGGGGAAGGAACAGGCTGCCGCAGTTGGCCGTATCGTCGAGAACGACGACGCCGGCGGGAAGGTCACCGCTGCCGACATCGTTTGCAGCTCCCCCCCGCTGGTTGTAGCTGTCGGAGATGACGCCGACGGTGACGCCGGATCCGTCGACAGCGTAGGCGCTGCGGGCGTCATCGGCCAGCATCGCCGCATCCCCTTCGCTGGTGACCAATCCGGCCTGCGTCTGCGGCCGCAACGAGGCGGCAATGAAGCGCAGGCTCGGCAGCCTCACCGCCCTCTCGAGGGCCCCCAGGGGGAACCAACCCGAAACGATGGCCCCGTAGCGTGTCGCTCGCTCCAATCCCAGCCCCTGGAGGTCGCCCTGCAGGAGGCTGGCGTCGGTGGCGGCAAGGGCCACGGCGTCGACCACCACCTTGCCGCGGGCGAACTGCACCAGCGGGTTGCTCGGCCGGAACGGGGTGGTCAGGCCCTGCCGGGCGTGGCTGCGATACTCGGCCAAAGCTCTGGCGAGGGCGGTGCCGGCTTTGGCCAGCGGGCCGCGCTTGTTGATCGCCACGCTTCCCGGATGGGCACTCGGATCGATCGCCTCCAGGCCATAGGCGGCAGGGCTCAGCAACAGGCCGATTGCCGCGGCGCGCAGCACCAGGCTAGATAGTCTTTTCATCGCCTTCTCCCTTCCCTTTCTTGGCTGCAGGCCCAACGAAAAGGCCGAACTCACCGGCAGGATTTATCCCCTTCGGCAGCTCGGCCATCGTCACCAGCGGTGAGACCCGCCGCTTTCCGTCCCCCCCTCGCGGAGGGTTTGGCGTTATCGGGTTCTGTTTAACGGGTAGCCTCCAGGCGGCCCCTTGTCAAGGCGGATTTCTTTTCAAAATCAAACAATTCCCAAACTGTTTCGTTTTCGGGGAATTATTTCCGCAGGTTACGGTACCGTTTCGCTTCCCGCCTCGCAGCAATCGGCCGGGGGTTGGAATTGACATGGTCCACGTACAG
Organism: uncultured delta proteobacterium; assembly: GCA_963763205.1. GTDB lineage: Bacteria > Desulfobacterota > Desulfuromonadia > Desulfuromonadales > DDH964 > DDH964. Next base: position 41,534 of record CAVXNQ010000015.1, read on the forward strand.
GATGTAAAAGGGAGAATCGGCCGATCCGAAAGCGAAAGAGCGGCGGGAGGGAGGATCCCGGGCGCGTCCGGCGCCGACCTGCACCAGAATATTCCAGTCATTTAATCTGCCGGCCGGCTGCGGATGGACCCATAGCGGACCAGCCAAGCCTGCCGGGGAGTATCCATGGGAGACGCGAAGCCGATGAACGAAGCCGAGGGCAACGCCCGCGCCGGCAAAGAGGAAATCGCCTCGGGCGCCGAAGTTCTGCAGGCGATGCTGAAAACCGCAAAGGCCTTCCGGATGTACCTGCCGAACAATCCCCTCCGGAAGAAATTCATCGACGAAGCGACCGAGAAGATGAGCGCGCATCTGCGCCGCTACGGGCAGTTCCAACTCGACGTGGAGCAATTCACGATCTATTACGGGGGGACCAGTATCCATGAAAACCGCGACGCCAAGGAGAGCATCGCATTCCGGTTGTACTCGGACGGCATCCGCTCCCTTCTCTTCAGGGAGGGGATTCGGCACGATGAAATCAGCGACTTCCTCGACATCGTCGGCCAGGATCGACCGGCCGATACCGACGACGACATCGTCACTCTTTTGTGGATAAAGGATTTCCCCCACATCGTCTATTTACTGGCTGAGGATTTTCTCGAAGCCGATGAGGGGAAGGGCGCTATGCCCACCGTTACCTCGCAAAAAGTTGGAATCCGAAAGGCTTACGAGGTGCCGCCGGAAGCCTCGACGCAACAGGCCCCCAGAAATATCGAGCCGATCACGACGGAGCAGGCCGCGGCCCTCCAAAAAGAGACGGCGGCCGAGGAGGCGCGCGACCCCCTGCAGGAAGTCTTGAAAGTCCTCGCTTCGATCCTGGCGGGAGAAACGGATCTCGGAATGTTCCGGGAATTTCTGGAGATTGTCGAAAATCTTATCGGCAACCTCCTTCATGCCGGACGAACCGGGGAGGTGTTGCGGCTGATCCGGTACCTGCAGAAACTGGAAAGGAGCGCGTCCGTTGCGCCCGGCAAAAGGGAGCTGATCCGTTCCGACTCCGGAAAATATATCCCCGCCGACGCCGTTCTCGCCCTGCAGAAGGTCATGGAAGGCGCCCAGGATTTTCCCGTCGAAGACCTCCCCGATCTGTTCCGTTACCTCGGCCCCCGGCACATGAAAGAGATCTGCGAGCTTCTCGGCACGATCCAGCAGATGAAGATGCGTAAAGCCGCCATCTCCGCCGTGGTCGAGGTCGGAAAAGGAAACCCGCGGGTATTTTACCCCTTTCTGCGGGACCAGCGCTGGTACCTGGTACGGAACATCGTCCTCATCCTCAACCTGCTGGGCGACCGGCAGAGCCTGGACGCTGTCGCCCCCCTGGCCAGTCATCCCGACCTGCGGGTGCGCAAGGAAGTATTCGCCTATCTGTTGAAGCATCCCGACCCGCGAGCGCGGACGGCGGTGATCGGATTCCTGCAGGATGAATCGCCTCCCCTGCGCATCCGGACCCTCCAGATCCTTGCCGCGGCGAAATTTACCCCGGCCCTGAAGGCGGTCGAGGAGATGATTGCCGCCAAGGACTTCGCGGAAAAGCCGGTTCAGGAGAAATACGCCCTTTACGAAGCGCTGGGCGCCCTGGGAGGGGACAGCGTGGTTCCCCAACTGCAGCGGATGGTGATGAAGCGGCACTGGCTCAACCGGTTTAAGGAGGGCGAAGTCGTGGCCTGCGCCGTCGCCGGGCTGAAAAAAGCCCACACTCCTGCGGCCCTGGAAGCGTTGAGGCAGGCGGAGGCGAAGCGGAAGGGCGGCGAATTGGAGACCCTGATAGCCAGGGCGTTGAAGGAGGCCGAAAAGGATGGCGGGGGTCCCATCTCCTCCGGGGAGGACGCATGAGCAGCGGGACTAATCCTCAGCAGCAACTCGACCGGGAACTCATCCGTCTCGGCAAGGGCCTGAACATCCAACTGTTCGTCCTTATGAAAACCGCCCAGAACTACCCCGAAGGTCATTCGGCCCTTTCCGGCCCGGTCAGGCAGATCCTTTCGGCGGTTCGTGATATCCATCGCCGCAACGAGGAAGCCTCACTACGGGCGCATGCCGGACATCTGCTGGTGGGGGAAATCCGCCTGAAGCCGGATGCTGTCGGCATCGAATCCTTCCTCTATACCCTGGCCATGATGAAGCGCTTCCAGATCGGCGGCATCCACTTCGGCCAGGCGGTGACGAGCCAGGACATAATCCAGTTCGCCTATGTGCTGAAGGAGTTCGAGCAGTCCTGGGGTGGCGAGGAAGCCTTCGCCCGGCTGGCCGCCCGCATGCGGGATCGGCTGATCAAAGCCATCGAGCTGGAACCGCTTGTGGAGGAAGGTGAGAGCGAGGTGACGGAAGGGTTGTCCGAGGTCGACCAACAGGCCCGGTCCCGGCGGATCTACCTGCAGACCGTCAGTGCCACCGCCGAGGTGATGGAAAACGCCAAGATGGGACAAACGCTTAGGCTGCGGAAATCGAAGCGGGTCGTGCAGACGATGATCGATCAGCTTCTTGCCTACGAGACCAGCCTGCTCGGCCTCACCACCATCCGCTGCCATGACGAGTACACCTATAACCATTCAGTAAACGTCTGCATTCTCTCCCTCGCCCTGGGCCAGCGGATCGGCCTGGGGAAGGCGCGGCTCTGCGAATTGGGGATGGCGGCGCTCTTTCACGACATCGGTAAATCCGAGATCCCGCCGGAGCTTCTCAACAAACCCGGCGAATTTACCCCGGAGGAGTGGAAAACCCTCCAGAAACATCCCGTTCTCGGTGTGAGAGCCCTAATGAAGCTCAAGGGGCTCGACCTCGTCAACGCCCGCCTCATCACCGGGTCCTTCGAGCACCATCGCAATTTCGATCTTTCGGGATATCCGCAATACCCCTATCGCCGGGTGAGCCTGTTCGGCCGGATCATCAGCATTGCCGACTGCTACGACGCCCTGACCTCCTCGCGAGTCTACCACCGCACCCCGCTCCCTCCCGACAAAGCCCTGCGCCTCATGCTCGACAAGGCGGGAATGGCTTACGATCCCATCCTGCTGAAGGTTTTCGTCAACTGCATCGGCTCCTATCCTCTCGGCACCCTGCTGCGCCTGAACACCGGCGAACTCGGCGTCGTTGTCGACAATGCCGCCGAGCTCTTTCTCTGGGACCGGCCGCAGGTGCGGATCGTAGCCGACCAGGGGGGAAACGAGGCCGACGGCGGCATTGTCGATTTGTCAACCGACGGGGTGCGCACCATCGTCGAAACCCTCGATGCCCGACACTTCGGGATCGATACCAGCGTTTATTTCCTCTGAAAAACGGAAAAAAGGGAGATGGCCGGGGTGCGCCGGCCGGGGAAACGACCCGGAGAGAGGTTCAGCGCTCCCGCCACCACTGCGGCAGGTCGGCAATCGAATCGAGCACCGCGTCCGGCATTATTGCGCCTTCCAGGTCGGCGGGGCGGAACTTGCCGGTGCGCACCAACAGCCCCTGGAGGCCGGCCTGTTGGGCGCCGTCGACGTCGCCGCGAATGTCGTCGCCGACCATCACCGTCTGCTCCGCCGGGGTGCCGAGGATTTCCAGGGCGGCCTGGTAGAAGGCCGCCGCCGGCTTGCCGAGGACCACCGCTTTCCGGCCGGTGGCGTACTCGAGGGCGGCGACGAAGGGGCCGGCATCGAGGCGCAGCCCTTCCGGTCCCTGCCAGTAGCGGGGGATGCCGAGGGCCACCAGCGGTGCCTGCGGGTTGGCCATCAGCAGGCGGAAGGCGTAGTTGATCAGGGCGTAGTCCCAGGCCTTGCCACAGTTGCCGATGACCACCGCCGCGGCCCCATCCTGCGCTCCGGGGGGGAGCCGCGACAAGCCGGCGAAGTCCTCCAGGGTGCGCTCGGGGACGAAGAGGGCGATGGGGCCGGAGGTCTGCCGGGCCAGCCAGCGCCGGGCCACTCGCGCCGGGGTGAGGATCTGGTCGGCCTCCGCCGGGATCTCCATCTCCCGCAGCCGTTGCTGCAGCCAGCTCAGCGGCCGGGAGGTGGTGTTGGTGACGAAGAGGTAGGGAATCCCCTGGCTGCGCACCCAGTCCAGGGTCTCCCGCGCTCCGGGGATCGGTTCCCGGGCCTGGTAGATCACGCCGTCAAGATCGAACAGCAGGGCTTGCATGATGGGACTCTCTCCAGGGGAAAATCAGCCCATGTCAGGCTGGATCATTCAGATTGGTGCTGGCCGGGACACGCCGGGGAGCAAACGCTGATCGCAATCCGCCCCGGGTCGTCTCCCGCCTCCCGCCACCGGCAGCAGCTCCCTCAGGACCACATCGAACGCAGCAGGGCGGCGGTGGTGAAGACCGCTGGCGGTGCCGTCGTTCCCGCCAGCAGATCGGCAAGCATGCCGCGCAGCCGGGGGCTGTGCGCGGCCCGCCAGGCGAGCAGCTCAGCCCGCCAGGGGCGGGAGAGCCAGTCCTGGGCGTGGCGGTACCCGTCATGGTGGGCGATCACCGTGGCCAGCAATCGCTCCCGGTAGCCGGCCAGGGGGGCGGGCGCACCGGCGGCGAGAGCGTCCAGGAGCTGCCCGGCGGCCAGTTCGCCGCAGGCCAGGGCCTTGCCCACCCCTTCGCCGGTCCACGGCAAGGTGGTGCCGAGGGCCTCGCCGGCGACCAGAACCCGGCGACCGTCCCAGGGCGGGACCGCCAGCGGCGTGGTGCGCAGCGGCGCGCCGCGCAGCGGGCCGCGCTCCCGGCTCTGCGCGACCAGTTCGCGGGCCGGGGCGAAGCCTTCCAGGAAGGTGGCGAAGGCCCGGCGCAGACCGCGGAGAGAGCCGCGGAAGGCAAAACGGCCGCAGCCGACGTTGAACAGGCCGTCGCCGAGGGGAAAGATCCAACCGTAGCCGGGCAGCACCGAGCGGTGATAGCTGACGATCAGTTCGTCGAGCGGCAGCGCCGAGTGCAGGTAGCAGCGCAAGGCGAGCGCATCGGGCGTTCTCCTTGCGGGCAGCACCGGCCGCAACAGCGGGGTCGGGGCGGCCCCGCAGGCGAGGAGCAGGAAGCGTCCGCGCAGGCGGCTGCCGTCGCGGCAGGTCAGGTAGGGCAGGCCGGCGGCGTCGTAGCCGCAGGCAAGCGCCTCGCCGCGGGCCAGTTCGGCGCCGGCCGCTCGGGCCGCCGCGGCAAGCCGGGCATCGAACTCCTGCCGGCGCAGGGTGACGGCGCGGCACGGGAACTCCACCCGCCGTCCGGCCGGGCTGTAGACCGCCAGCGCGGTCAGCGGTCGGCCGGCCTTCAGGATCTCAGCACAGCCGTTCCGCTCGAGAATGGTCAGGGCGTCGGGTAGCAGGGCATCGCCGCAGACCTTCTCCCGCGGCAGTTCGGCGCGCTCCAGCTGCAGGACCCGGGCGCCGGCGGCGGCGAGCCGGAGGGCCGCCAGGCCACCGGCGGGGCCGGCGCCGACGACGATCACGTCCCAGAGACGATCCTGGCAGTCTGCCGCCGGGCGCTGGGCGCCAGCTGGCAGGATGCTCGGCTGTGTCGCGGTTGCCTCGGTCATCGCCGCCCCCGGCCCGGCCTCAGCGCTCCGCACTCTTGCTGGCCGGGACCGCCCGTTTGAAGGCCCAGGCTTCAATCTTCTTGATCTGTTCGGACATGGTCACCGACAGCGGCACGGTACGGCCGATCGCCTCCATGAGGTCCTGTTGGATCGGCGGCCGTTGCCGGGACAGGGCCTCGAAACAGGCGCTGGCCACCGCCTGCTCGATTTCCGCCCCCGAGAACCCCTTGCTGCCGTGGGCGAGCATCCCGACCTGGAACGCGGCCGGGTCGAGACCGCGGCGGCGCAGGTGGATGGCGAAGATCTCCTCGCGCTCGGCAAGGCCCGGCAGGGCGAGGTAGAAGATCTCGTCGAAGCGCCCTTTGCGCAGCAGTTCGGCGGGGAGCATCTCGATGGCGTTGGCGGTGGCGGCGACGAAGACCGGGGCGCGTTTCTCCTGCATCCAGGTGAGGAAATAGCCGAGCACCCGCGAAGCGGCGCCCCCTTCGGCCTTGAACCCGGCGCTGGAAATGCCGGCCTCGATCTCGTCGATCCAGAGGACGCAGGGGGCAAGGCCCTCGGCCATCCGGCAGGCCCGGCGCAGGCTGGTTTCCGGGGAGCCGAAGGTGCCGGCGTAGACCGTGGCCATGTCGAGGCGGAACAGCGGGAGGTGCCAGCGGGCGGCGATGGCCTTGACGAAAAGGCTCTTGCCGCAGCCGCTGATTCCCATCAGCAGGACGCCCTTGGGGAGGTTTTCCCCCGAGCTCAGTCCGGCCAGGCCGAAGGCCCGTTCCCGTTTCTCCATCCACCCCTTGAGCGTTTCCATCCCGCCGACCTGGCCGGGGTCGAGGTCATTGTCCACCGCCTCCATGATCCCGGTACGGGCGATGACCTGGTGTTTGGCGCGGTGCAGGGCGGCGATCAGCTCCGCCGCTCCGGCCCCCTTGCTCACCCGCACCAGCCGCAGCGCCTGTTCGACCTCGCGCAGTTCCAGCCCCTGGGCGGCCAGCAGCAGGGGAGCGGGGTCGGCGTCGGCGCCGAGCAGTTGGCCGAGCAGCGGTTCCCGTTCACGGTGGGCTGTCAGCCAGGCCTGGAGTTCCTCGCGGTCGGGGAGGGATTGTTCGAGAACGGTCACCTCCCGTTCCAGACCGGCGGGGAGGTTGGGGCTTCCGGCAAAAAAGACCAGGCTTTTGCCTGCCGCCCGCCGGCCGCGGGCGAAGTCCTTGAGCAGCCGTTGCAGCCGGGGATCCTCCCAGAAATGTTCAAAGTCCTTGAACAGGAAGAGCCCCGGGCTCGCCTGCTCGATCGCCCAGCGCACCCCGGCCAGGGGCTCCTCGCTGCCGGCGACGCCGGCAAACCCGCCGGTGCAGGTCCAGACGCGCAGCTCCGGAAGATTTCGGAGCGCCTGGGAGGCCCGTTGCAGCAGCGTCTCGCAGCGCTCCTCGCTGGACCCGGCAACGAGCAGCAGCGGAAACCCGGCGGCAACCATGCGGGTGAGACCGGTCACGGTCAGGGGTTCAGACATCGGCATGGTCTCCAGGGAACGGGGGGAGGGGGGCGTAGCCGCAATATTTAACCATCGCTAACGACAAATGTCCATCCCTTCGTCCCCCCTGGCGGGGCCTCGAGAGTCCTTGCATTGGCGGCCAAAATAGGCTAGTGTCCATCGCAAACTCCGGATCGAGGCCAGGCCGGTTTTCCCCGGAACGCACGGCCCCGGCGGTTCTCATCTTCTCCCCGAGGTCGTATCGATGCGCTACAGCCAGTTCCTGCTCAACACCCTCAAGGAAACCCCCGCCGACGCCGAGGTGACCAGCCACCAGCTCATGCTGCGCACCAGCATGATCCGCAAGGCTGCCGCCGGCATCTACAGTTATCTCCCCCTCGGGCTGCGCTCGCTGCGCAAGGTCGAGCAGATCGTCCGCGAAGAGATGAACCGCGCCGGGGCCATCGAGCTCCTGATGCCGATGGTTGTCCCCGCCGAACTCTGGCAGGAATCGGGGCGCTGGGCCCAGTACGGCAAGGAGCTGCTGCGCCTCAAGGACCGCAAGGAGGCCGACTTCTGCCTGGGTCCCACCCACGAAGAGGTGATCACCGACGTCGTCCGCCGCGAGGTCCGCTCCTATCGCCAGCTCCCCCTCAATCTCTACCAGATCCAGACCAAGTTCCGCGACGAGATCCGCCCCCGCTTCGGGCTGATGCGCGGCCGCGAGTTCGTGATGAAAGACGCCTACTCCTTCGACCTCGATGACGCCGGGGCCGATCGCGCCTACGAGAAGATGTACCAGGCCTACCGGCGCATCTTCAGCCGCTGCGGACTGAAGTTCCGCGCTGTGGAGGCCGACACCGGCAACATCGGCGGCAGCGTCTCCCATGAATTCATGGTTCTTGCCGAATCGGGGGAGGACGCCATCGTCTCCTGCGACAGCTGCGAGTACGCCGCCAACGTCGAGAAGGCGGAACTGCGGCCCGCGGCGTCCGCCGCGCCGGTCCCGGCGCAGCCGCTGCAGACGGTGGCCACCCCGGCACGCAAAACCATCGAGGACGTCGCCCTCTTTCTTGGCCTGGACGAGAAACAACTGGTCAAGACCCTGCTGGTCAAGACCGATGCCGGTGAAACCCTGGCGGTGCTGCTGCGCGGCGACCGTGAGCTCAACACTATCAAGCTCTGCCGCCTGCTCGGCTGCAACGAGGTCGACCTGGCCGGCGAGGAGGAGGTCGTCGCCGCTACCGGCGCCCCCACCGGCTTTGCCGGGCCGGTCGGGCTGAAGCTGCGGATCTTCGCCGATCACGAGGTGGCGGCGATGGCCGATTTCGTCGTCGGCGCCAACGCCCGGGACCAGCACCTGACCGGGGTCAACGCCGGTCGCGACTTTGCCGTCGAAGCCTTCGCCGACCTGCGTCAGGCGACCGCCGGCGACCCCTGCCCGCGCTGCAGCGGCCATCTCGAGGCCTGGCGCGGCATCGAGGTCGGCCATGTCTTCAAGCTCGGCACCAAGTATTCCCAGGCCCTCGGCGCCACCGTCCTCGACGAGCAGGGGCAGGAGCGGGTGCTGGTGATGGGCTGCTACGGCATCGGCATCGGCCGCACCGTCGCCGCCGCCATCGAACAGAATCACGATGCGGGGGGCATTATCTGGCCGCTGCCGATCGCCCCGTTCCAGGTCCTCATCACTCTGCTCAATCCCAACGACGCGCCGGTGGCGGCCGCCGCGGAGGAACTCTACCGGCAGCTGCAGGAGGCCGGAATCGAGGTCCTCTTCGACGACCGCGACGAACGCCCGGGGAGCAAGTTCAAGGACGCCGACCTGCTCGGCATCCCGCTGCGGGTGACGGTCGGCGCCCGTGGTCTCAAGGAGGGCGCCCTCGAGCTGCAGCAGCGGCGCAGCGGCGAGCGCAGCATGCTGCCGCTGGCCACCGCCGCCGCCGAGGTGGCCGCCCTGGTCCGCCGCGCCCTGGCCGCCGACGCCTGAGCCCTTCTCCTGCGAACTGCCGCGTCCCATGACGAAATACTCCATCGACAACCACGGTCGCCTGCAATTGCCGGCAGCGGTGGCCCGGAAGCTTGCCGGTCGACCGCTGCAGCCGGTCTCCGTCGGCGACCGCCATCTCCTGCTCGGCGTCCATGACGGCAAGGGGGAACTGGCTCTCGCCGGTGCGCTCGGCGACATCTCCGTGGCCGACCTCCTCTCCTTTCTCAACATGTTCCGCAAGACCGGGGTGCTGCGCTTCCACCTCGTCGGCGGGAGCAAGGAACTCTATTTCCACAACGGGGAGGTCGTCTTCGCCACCAGTACCTTCCCCGAGGAGGAGCTCGGCGAGGTGCTCTGCGATCACGGCCAGCTCGACCGCGAGGTGCTGCAGAAGATCCGGCAGTCTCCGGCTGCCGCCAAGGGCGCCCTGGGGCGGCTGCTGGTCGAAAAGGGGGCGGTCAGCGCCAAGGATCTGTGGCTGGCCACCCGCCAGCAGGTGGAGGGTATCGTCTTCCACCTGTTCCATGCCCATGCAGGCTCTTTTGCCTTTGTCCCCAGGCCGCTGACCGAAGACGAGGTCCTGCGGTTGTCGATGGGCACCCAGAACCTGATCATGGAGGGGTTGCAGCGCGTCGACGAGCGGGACTTGTTCCTGCGCCGGATCGGCTCCCTCGATCTGCGGGTGGTGCCGGAGAATCCCGCCCCGGCAGAACTCGGTCCAGCCGAACGACGGCTTTTCGAGATGGTCGCGGCTCAGCCCTACGACGTCCGGGGGCTGGTTCGGAGCAGCGGCCTCGGCGAGTTCGCCACCCTGCGCCTGGTTTACCAGTTGCTTGAAAAACGGGCCATCCGTCTCGAGGACGCGCCGGCGACCGAGGTGACCGGCGCTCTCGGCGAGATGCTCGCCATCTGCAACGCCGCGCTGGTCGCCCTTTATCGCCGGTCTGGCGCCGGTCAACCTCCGGTTTCCATGAAGAATTGCGACTCTTTTTACGTGATTTGCCGCAGCCTTTTTCCTTCGTTCTGCGCGACGTCGGTCTGCGCCAGGACGGTTCCGTCGACGGCGGGAGGATTCTGGCCAATCTGGCCGGACTGGACGAGGGGGATCAGCTCCGGCTGCTGGCCGACGCCCTCAATGAACTGATTTTCCATGGCTGCATGGCCGCCCGCCGCGACCTCAGGGAGGCCGACGCCGCCGAACTGGTGCGGCGCGTTCAGGAGGTCGGCGGTCGCATCAAGAATCTGGTAGGGAGGATGGAATGAAGGACGCCGCCCGGAAACGGCTGATCTTTGCTCTCGATGTCGATGAATTCGCCGAAGCGGAACGCTGGGTCAAGCTGTTGCACCGCCATGTCGGCCTGTTCAAGGTCGGCAAGCAACTCTTCACCCGCTGCGGACCGGAGGTGGTACACATGGTGCGCGGCGAAGGGGGGGAGTGCTTTCTCGACCTCAAGTACCACGACATTCCCAACACCGTGGCGATGGCCGGGGTCGAGGCCGCCCGCCTCGGCGCACGGATGGTCAACGTCCACGCCCTCGGCGGCCGCGAGATGATGGCCCGCACCGTGGCCGCGATCGACGCCCGCTACCCGCGCGGTGACGCGGCCCGGCCGCTGCTGCTGGCGGTGACCATTCTCACCTCGTCCACGGACCAGACGTTGCGGGAGATCGGCATCGAACGGCCGGTCGTCGAGATGGTGCCGCGGCTGGCCCGCCTCGCCTGCGACGCCGGCATGGACGGCGTAGTCGCCTCCCCCCGCGAGGTCCCCCTGATCCGCGACGCCTGCGGCGAGGATTTCCTGATCGTCACCCCCGGGGTGCGCCCCGCCTTCGCCGCCCTCGACGACCAGAAGCGGGTTACCACGCCGGCCGAGGCGATCGCCGCCGGTGCCGATTACCTCGTCGTCGGCCGGCCGATTGCCGCCGCGGCCGACCCGCTTGCCGCCGCCGACGCGATCCTCGAGGAAATGACCGCCGCCCTGGGCCACGGCTGAGGCATGGCCGACCTGATCTACGGCCTCAACCCGGTCCGCGAGGCGCTGCGCGGGGCACGCCGGCGGCCCCTGGAGCTGACCATTGTCGCCGGCGCGCGGCCGCCGCGGCTGGCGGAGCTGGTAGCCGCCGCCGAGGCCGCCGGCATCCCGGTGCGCAGCCGCGACCGCCGCGACCTCGACCGCCTCGCCGGCACCCCGCACCATCAGGGGGCGTTGCTCACCCTTGAGCCGTTTCCCTACAGCGACCTGAGCGACCTGCTCGCCGTCTGGCGGGACAGCGGCACGCCGGCCTTTTACCTCCTCCTCGACGGCATTACCGACCCCCACAACCTCGGCGCCATCCTGCGCAGTGCTGAAGGTGCCGGCTGCCACGGGGTCATCGTCCCCAAGGACCGTAGTTGCCCGGTGACCGCCGTGGTCGACAAGAGTTCGGCGGGAGCCCTGGAACATCTCCGGCTCTGCCAGGTGACCAACCTGGCGCGGACCATCGAGGAGCTCAAAGCGGAGGGGATCTGGTGCTACGGACTCGCCGGGGAGGGAGGATCGGCGCTGTTTGCCAGCGATCTGCGCGGCAACCTGGCGCTGGTGATCGGCAGCGAGGGGAGCGGGCTGCGTCCCAACGTGCGGCGCCATTGCGACGGCCTGCTGGCGATCCCTCTGCGCGGTCGGGTCGGTTCGCTGAATGCCTCAGTGGCGGCGGGAATTGCGCTCTTCGAGGTCGTGCGGCAGCGGGCTGATGGCTGATAGCTGGAGACGGAAGACGGAAGACGGAAGACGGAAGACGGAAGACGGAAGACGGAAGACGGAAGACGGAAGACGGAAGACGGAAGACGGAAGACGGAAGACGGAAGACGGAAGACGGAAGCAAAAAAAGTGGGGCGCCCCAGGAGGGAGAGGGCACCCCAATGCGTTGTTGGTATGGCTATTAATAACCCATTCGGTAATCATTGTCAAGCCTCGCTGGAGGATTGGGCGGTGGATCGAGAAAAAAGCACCGATTCGTAGCGAAAAGCTTGACAGTTCCCCCCGCCATCATTTATAAGTGCGGATTTGTAACGCCGGTGGTTCGGGGTGGAAAAAAGTCCTTGCAATTTGCAGGACCCTGATGTATAAATCCCCCCCTGTGCTGGCGTAGCTCAACAGGTAGAGCAGCTGACTTGTAATCAGCAGGTTGCGGGTTCAATTCCTGTCGCCAGCTCCATTGAGCTAGCGGGGCGGCCAGTCCCCTGAACAACAGAATATGCATCCCCTGGAGGGGTTCCCGAGTGGCCAAAGGGAGCAGACTGTAAATCTGCCGTCGTAGACTTCGGAGGTTCGAATCCTCCCCCCTCCACCATACGACACTTGCCGGACGCGGTCCGGGCTGCGGAGACCAGGAGGCCTTGAGGGCCATGTAGACTGGGACGGAGGCCGGATGCAAGTCCACAAAGCTTCACATAGCGGTTTCTGTTTGGGCGGGAGTAGCTCAGTTGGCTAGAGCATCAGCCTTCCAAGCTGAGGGTCGCGGGTTCGAGTCCCGTTTCCCGCTCCAAATTAAAACGGTTCTCCGCGGGTAGTCAGAGAATTAAGCCCACATAGCTCAGTAGGTAGAGCACTTCCTTGGTAAGGAAGAGGTCACCGGTTCGAATCCGGTTGTGGGCTCCATTCGCTGCTTCGGGGAGATTTTTCTGTTTGCCACAGCCAATCAAACGGTCCGGCGGAAACTCTAGGAAGCCGTGTCCAAGGCGAAATTTTCCTAAGAAAAAGGGAGGTTGACGCAATGTCCAAAGCGAAATTTGAAAGAACCAAGCCCCACGTCAACATCGGGACGATCGGTCACGTCGACCACGGCAAGACGACCCTGACCGCCGCCATCACCAAGGTGCTGGCCTCCCGGGGCGGGGCCGAGTTCAAGGCCTTCGACAAGATCGACAACGCTCCCGAAGAGCGCGAGCGCGGCATCACCATCGCCACCGCCCACGTCGAGTACGAGACCGACAAGCGGCACTACGCCCACGTCGACTGCCCGGGCCACGCCGACTACGTCAAGAACATGATCACCGGCGCGGCGCAGATGGACGGCGCGATTCTGGTGGTCTCCGCCGCCGACGGCCCGATGCCCCAGACCCGCGAGCACATCCTGCTCGCCCGTCAGGTCGGCGTCCCCGCCATGGTGGTGTTCCTCAACAAGGCCGACATGGTCGACGACGCCGAGCTGATGGAGCTGGTCGAGCTGGAGGTGCGCGAGCTGCTGTCCGCCTACGACTTCCCCGGCGACGACATTCCGATCATCCCCGGCAGCGCCCTGAAGGCCCTGGAGTGCGGCTGCGGCAAGGCCGACTGCGCCGCCTGCAAGCCGATCCTCGACCTGATGGACGCGGTCGACAGCTACATCCCCGAGCCGGAGCGGGCCATCGACCGGCCCTTCCTGATGCCGGTGGAGGACGTCTTCTCGATCTCCGGTCGCGGCACCGTGGCCACCGGGCGCGTCGAGCGCGGCGTGGTCAAGGTCGGCGAGGAGGTCGAGATCGTCGGCATGAAGGCGACCGCCAAGACCGTCGTCACCGGCGTCGAGATGTTCCGCAAGCTGCTCGACCAGGGGCAGGCCGGCGACAACGTCGGCGTGCTGCTGCGCGGCGTGAAGCGCGAGGACATCGAGCGCGGCCAGGTTCTGGCCAAGCCGGGCAGCATCACCCCGCACACCAAGTTCAAGGCCGAGGCCTACATCCTGACCAAGGAAGAGGGCGGGCGTCACACCCCGTTCTTCAAGGGCTACCGTCCGCAGTTCTACTTCCGGACCACCGACGTGACCGGGATCGTCGAGCTGCCCGAAGGGATCGAGATGGTCATGCCGGGCGACAACATCGCCATGACCGTGAACTGATCACCCCGATCGCCATGGACAAGGAGCTGCGCTTCGCAATCCGCGAAGGCGGCCGCACCGTCGGCGCCGGTGTCGTCTCCGAGATCATCGAGTAATCATTCTTGCGCAGGTTCCCTTCCCGGCTTGCCGGGGAGGGAACTGAAGGATACGTCATCATGCGGGACATCGTTACCCTCGCCTGCACCGAGTGCAAGCAACGCAACTACACCACCACCAAGAACAAAAAGAACACTCCGGACAAGCTGGAGTTCAGCAAGTACTGCCGCTTCTGCAGGAAGCACACGCCGCACCGCGAAACCAAGTAGATTCGAGGCGGCAGCAGGACGGCCCGCGGCCGTTCTTGAATATCTGCCTGCAGGCCAGTAGCTCTAATGGCTAGAGCACCGGTCTCCAAAACCGGGTGTTGGGGGTTCGAGTCCCTCCTGGCCTGCCAAATTCAAACAACGATCCTCTGTGGGGGTTCAGATAGTGCTTGGTAAAACGACCCAGTTTCTGAGCAACGTCAAGGGTGAGCTGGAAAAGGTCACCTGGCCGACCCGGAAGGACACCTACGCTTCGACGATGGTGGTTATCGTCCTGGTCCTGGTTGTCGCCGTCTTTCTCTGGGTGGTCGATTCGGCCCTCTCCACGCTGATCCGTATGCTCCTCCGTTGAGCGCACGACAGGGAAGGCGTATTCCATGGCAATGAAGTGGTACGGGGTTCATACCTACTCGGGGTACGAAAACAAGGTCAAGCTCAACCTCGAGGAGCGCATCCGTCAGTTCGACGCCGAAGAGCGTTTCGGCACGGTGCTGATCCCCTCGGAGACGGTCGTCGAGCTGAAGAAGGGGGAGCGGAAAACCTCGACGCGGAAGTTCTTCCCGGGCTACATCCTGGTGCAGATGGAACTCGACAACGAGACCTGGCACATCGTCAAGGATACGCCGAAGGTGACCGGTTTCGTCGGTGGCGGCATTACCCCGCCGCCGATTCCCGACGAAGACGTGGCGAAGATTACCGCGCGGATGGAAGAAGGGGTCGAGCGGCCCAAGCCGAAGGTGCAGTTCGAGGTCGGCGAGACGGTCCGGGTGATCGACGGGCCGTTTCTCAACTTCACCGGCGTGGTCGAGGACGTCAAGCCCGACAAGGCAAAGCTCAAGGTCATGGTCAGTATCTTTGGCCGGGTCACGCCGGTCGAGTTGGAATTCATACAGGTCGAAAAAACCAGCTGAAGCAGCAACAGGTTCAACGTTCAGTGTTCAATGGTCGGCATGCGCCTGCGCCTTGAACCTTGAGCCTCGAACCTTGAACCTACCCGAAGGAGTACCGTATGGCCAAGAAGGTTATCGGAATGATAAAACTGCAGATTCCTGCCGGCAAGGCGAACCCTTCGCCGCCGGTCGGTCCCGCGCTCGGTCAGCACGGGGTCAACATCATGGAATTCTGCAAGGCGTTCAATGCCAAGACCCAGGCGGAAGCCGGCATGATCACCCCGGTGGTGATCACCGTCTACGGCGACCGCTCCTTCACCTTCATCACCAAGACCCCGCCCGCCGCGGTGCTGCTGCTCAAGGCCGCCAAGCTCGAAAAGGGTTCCGGGGTCCCCAACAAGACCAAGGTGGGCAAGGTGACCAAGGACCAGGTCAAGGAGATCGCCCAGCTGAAGATGCCCGACCTCAATGCTTTCGACCTGGATGCCGCGATCCGTACGATCGAGGGGACCGCGCGGAGCATGGGGCTCGAAGTCGAATAATATCGGCACGTCTGGAGTAAAACAATGCCCAAAGGAAAACAACTCAAAGCCGCCAAGGCCCAGATCGACCGCAGCAATGTCTACTCCCTGGAGGAGGGCATCGCCCTGGTCAAGCAGGCCGCTTACGCCAAGTTCGACGAGACCGTCGACATCTCGGTGCGCCTCGGCGTCGACCCGCGCAAGGCCGACCAGATGGTCCGCGGCGCCGTCGTGCTGCCCAACGGCCTCGGCAAGACCGTGCGCGTGCTGGTCTTTGCCAAGGGGGAGAAGGCCCAGGAAGCCCAGGCGGCCGGCGCCGATTACGTCGGCGCCGACGATCTGGTCGCCAAGATCCAGGGGGGCTGGTTCGATTTCGATACCGCCATCGCCACCCCGGACATGATGGGGACCGTCGGCAAGATCGGCAAGCTGCTCGGCCCCCGCGGGCTGATGCCGAACCCCAAGGTCGGCACCGTCACCTTCGATATCGGCCGCGCCGTCAACGAAGCCAAGTCGGGCAAGGTCGAGTACCGGGTCGAGAAGGCCGGGATCGTCCACGCGCCGGTCGGCAAGGTCTCCTTCGATGCCGAGAAACTGCAGGGGAACATTCTCGCGCTGATGGACGCCCTGGTCAAGGCCAAGCCGCAGACCTCCAAGGGCACGTACCTGAAGAAGATCAGCCTTTCCAGCACCATGGGCCCGGGGATCAATCTCGACGTTCCCGCCGTTCAGGCGCTGGTCAAGTAATACCGGCACGGCGGCAGACGCTGCGCCGGCATCGCAACGCTCCAGGTCAAAGACAGCAGGCCCGCCACTTTGGCGGTTAATGGCATGTCCACCTGCCGAGGCCGCACCACGGGATACGGAAGCCGTTTCCCTCCAGGTCCTCTGACTGGGGCACGGGACCCATCGCAGTCCCCAGACTACACAGAAAGGAGGAGAGACGTTGAACAAGAACAGTAAGGAACAAGTGGTCGCGGAGCTTGCCGCGAAGCTGGCCAATGCCAAGGCGGCGTTCCTCGCCGACTACCGCGGGCTGAACGTCGAGCAGGTCAATGCTCTGCGCGGTGAATTGCGCAAAGCCGGCGTCGAGTACCAGGTGGTCAAGAACACCCTGCTGCGCCTCGCCGCCAAGAACACCGGCGTCGAGTGCCTCGACCCGCACCTCGCCGGGCCGACTGCCATCGCCATCGCCGGTACCGATCCGGTGGCGCCGGCGAAGATTCTCAGCGACTTCGCCAAGGCCAATGCCAAGTTCGAGCTCAAGGCCGGCGCCCTCGACGGCAAGCTGCTGTCGATCGACGACATCAAGGCCCTCGCCGAACTGCCGTCCCGCGAAGTGCTGCTCGCCAAACTGCTCGGCTCGCTCAATGCCCCGGCATCCAATTTTGTCGGCGTGCTGGCTGCCATTCCGCGTTCGCTGGTCCAGGTGTTGGCCGCGATCCAGGAAAAGAAGGCGGCCTGAGCCTCAGGGGCAAAAAATTTCCCAACATTCTAGCTAATTACCGATACGGAGGATAAAATGGCTGAAGTCACCAAGGAACAGGTTGTCGAGTTCATCGAAAAGATGACCGTGCTCGAGCTGGCCGAACTGGTCAAGGAACTGGAAGAGAAATTCGGCGTCTCCGCCGCCGCCCCGGTGGCCGTGGCCGCTGCCGGCCCGGCCGCCGCTGCCGCTCCGGTCGAGGAGAAGGACGAGTTCGATGTCGTCCTCAAGGAAGCCGGCGACAAGAAGATCAACGTCATCAAGGTGGTCCGTGCCGTTACCGGCCTCGGCCTCAAGGAAGCCAAGGACCTGGTCGACGGCGCTCCCCAGACCGTCAAGGAAGCCCTGCCCAAGGCCGAAGCCGAAGAACTCAAGAAGCAGCTCGAGGAAGCCGGCGCCAAAGTGGAGCTCAAATAGTACCCTGTCCGATAGTTTCGCCCTTAGCCAAGGTCGCCTTGTGCGGCCTTGGCTATTCTACTTTCGTTACCACAAGGAGAAATCATGGCTTATTCGATCGCGAATAACCAGCTTCTGAGGAAACACTTCGCGCAGATCAAGCGGATCATCGATATCCCCAACCTGATCGATATCCAGAAGAATTCCTACAAGCGTTTCCTCCAGGCGGAGCTTCCTCCTTCGGCGCGGCAGAACATCGGCCTGGAAGCCGTTTTCCGCTCCGTCTTCCCGATCCGCGATTTCAGCGAGACCTGTTCCCTGGAGTACGTCTCCTACTCCCTGGGAATTCCTAAATATGACGTCGACGAGTGCCACCAGCGCGGCATGACCTTCGCCGCCCCGGTCAAGGTCCGGGTGCGCCTGGTTTCCTGGGATGTCGACAAGGAATCCGGCGTCCAGTCGATCCGCGACATCAAGGAACAGGAGGTCTATTTCGGCGAGATTCCCCTCATGACCGAAAACGGGACCTTCATCATCAACGGGACTGAAAGGGTCATCGTCAGCCAGTTGCACCGCTCCCCCGGGGTCTTTTTCGACCACGACAAGGGCAAGACCCACAGTAGCGGCAAGATCCTCTACTCGCGCGCGGGTCATTCCCTATCGCGGCTCCTGGCTCGACTTCGACTTTGACCATAAAGACATCCTCTACGTGCGCATCGACCGCCGCCGCAAGCTGCCGGCCACGGTGCTGCTCAAGGCCCTCGGCTACTCCACCGAGGAGCTGCTCAACTACTACTACGACGTCGATACCATCCTCATCGACAGCGACGGCTACCGCAAGCAGGTCAATCTCGACCTGCTGCCCGGACAACGGACCGCTTTTGACGTGGTGGCCGACGACGGCGAGGTGATCGTCAAGGCCAACCGCAAGTTCACCAAGGCGGCGATCCGCAAGCTGGCCGAGAAGGGGATCGAGTCCATCAAGGTCACCGAGGAAGACGTCCTCGGCAACATCGCCTCCACCGACATCGTCGATACCGCCACCGGCGAGGTGGTGGTCGAGTGTAACGAGGAGGTCACTGCGAGCAAGCTCGAGGAACTGCGCAGCCGGGGCATCAACGAGCTCAAGGTGCTGTTCATCGACAACCTCTTTGTCGGGCCCTACCTGCGCGACACTCTGCTGCTCGACAAGGTCATCTCCCCCGACGACGCGATGATCGAGATCTACCGGCGCCTGCGTCCCGGCGATCCGCCGACCCTGAAAAGCGCCCGCGCCCTCTTCGACAGCCTCTTCTTCAATGCCGAGCGCTACGATCTTTCCGCCGTCGGCCGCCTCAAGCTGAACTACAAGCTGGGCCTCGAGACGCCGCTGGAGCACACCACCCTGACCAAGGAAGACATCCTCGAGGTGGTGCGCTATCTGATCGATCTGCGCAACGGCAAGGGCGCCATCGACGATATCGACCATCTCGGCAACCGCCGGGTGCGCGCCGTCGGCGAGCTGCTCGAGAACCAGTACCGGGTCGGCCTGGTGCGCATGGAGCGCGCCATCAAGGAGCGCATGAGCCTGCAGGAAGTGGACAGCCTGATGCCCCACGACCTGATCAACTCCAAGCCGGTCTCGGCGGTGGTCAAGGAGTTCTTCGGTTCCTCCCAGCTCTCCCAGTTCATGGACCAGACCAACCCGCTCTCCGAGATCACCCACAAGCGGCGCCTCTCGGCTCTCGGACCGGGTGGTCTGACCCGCGAGCGGGCCGGCTTCGAGGTGCGCGACGTCCATCCGACCCACTACGGCCGGGTCTGCCCGATCGAGACCCCGGAGGGTCCGAACATCGGTCTGATCGCCTCCCTCTCCACCTATGCCCGGATCAATGAGCACGGCTTCGTCGAGACCCCCTACCGGCTGGTCAAGGACGGCAAGGTGACCACCGAGATCCGGTACTTCTCGGCGCTCGAGGAGGAAGGGCACGCCATCGCCCAGGCCAACGCCCCGCTCAACGAGGACGGCACCTTCGTCAACGAGCTGGTCAATGCCCGCAAGAACGGCGAGTTCATGCTGATGAACCGCGAAGAGATCGAGCTGATGGACGTCTCGCCCAAGCAGCTGGTCTCCGTCGCCGCGTCGCTGATCCCGTTCCTCGAAAACGACGACGCCAACCGCGCCCTGATGGGCTCCAACATGCAGCGCCAGGCGGTCCCCCTGCTGCGCGCCGATGCGCCGCTGGTCGGTACCGGCATGGAGCGGATCGTCGCCCATGACTCGGGGGCGGCGGTGGTCGCCCGGCACAACGGCATCGTGGAGTCCGTCGACGCGGCCCGCATCGTGGTGCGCATCGACGAGGGGGAAGTCGACGAGACCGGCACCGGCGTCGATATCTACAACCTCATCAAGTTCATCCGCTCCAACCAGAACACCTGCCTCAACCAGAAGCCGATCGTCAAGGTCGGCGACAAGGTCAAGCGCGGCGAGATCATCGCCGACGGGCCCTCCACCCAGTGGGGCGAACTGGCCCTGGGGCAGAACGTGCTGGTCGCCTTCATGCCCTGGGAAGGTTACAACTTCGAGGACTCGATCCTGATCTCCGAGAAGCTGGTCAAGGAGGACCGCTACACCTCGATCCATATCGAGGAGTTCGAGTGCGTCGCCCGCGATACCAAGCTCGGCAAGGAGGAGATCACCGACGACATCCCCAACCTCGGCGAGGACGCCCTGGCCGACCTCGACGAAAGCGGCATCATCCGCATCGGCGCCGAAGTTCAGCCCGGCGACATCCTGGTCGGCAAGATCACCCCGAAGGGCGAGACCCAGCTCTCCCCCGAGGAGAAACTGCTGCGCGCCATCTTCGGCGAAAAGGCCGGCGACGTGCGCGATACCTCGCTGCGCGTGCCGCCGGGGGTCGAGGGGGTGGTCATCGGCGCCCGGGTCTTCTCCCGCAAGGGGGCGGACAAGGACAGCCGCACCGAGATGATCGAGAAGGCGGAGATCGACAAGCTGCTCAAGGACCAGAACGACGAGATCCGCATCATCCGCGACTCGACCAAGGGCAAACTGAGGTCCCTGCTGGTCGGCCAGACCACCGCCGTGCAGGTGGTGGACGAGGCCGGCAACACCCTGGTGGCCAAGGGCAAGAAGCTCACCGAGGAGGCTCTCGACAAGCTGCCGTTCCTCGCCTGGCGGGAGATCTCCCTGGCCAAGGCCGAGGAGGTCGAGGAGAAGGTGGCGACCATCTTCCTGCGCCTCGCCGAGCGCGAGGAGCTGATCAAGGACGTCTTCGCCGACAAGATCGAGAAGCTCAAACGCGGCGACGATCTGCCCCCGGGCGTGATCAAGATGGTCAAGGTCTACATCGCCATCAAGCGCAAGCTCTCGGTCGGCGACAAGATGGCCGGCCGCCACGGCAACAAGGGTGTCCTCTCCCGGATTCTTCCCGAAGAGGACATGCCCTACATGGCCGACGGCACCCCGGTGGAGATCGTTCTCAATCCGCTGGGCGTCCCTTCCCGTATGAACGTCGGCCAGATCCTCGAGACCCACCTCGGCCTGGCCGCCCGCGGCCTCGGCCTGCAGATCCAGGAGGTCCTCGATCGCGAGTACAGTCCCGACGGCGCTGAAGAAGAAGGTCAAGGACGATCTACGGCGACAAGGAGCTGGACAAGTTCATCGACGGCCTCTCCGACGAGGAGGTCCTGGCCATGGGCCGTCGTCTCGCCGGCGGCATCCCCATGGCCTCGCCGGTCTTCGAAGGGGTCAGCGAGGAGCAGATGAAGGCCGAGATGGCCAAGGCCGGCGTTTCGACCACGCGGCCAGATGACCCTCTACAACGGCAAGACCGGGGAAGCCTTCAAGGAGAAGGTCACCGTCGGCATCATGTACATGCTCAAGCTGCACCACCTGGTCGACGACAAGATCCACGCCCGCTCCATCGGTCCCTACAGCCTGGTCACCCAGCAGCCGCTGGGCGGCAAGGCCCAGTTCGGTGGCCAGCGCCTCGGCGAGATGGAGGTCTGGGCCCTGGAGGCCTACGGCGCGGCCCATGCGCTGCAGGAGTTCCTGACCGTCAAGTCCGACGACGTGGCGGGCCGAACCCGGATCTACGAGGCGATCGTCAAGGGCAAGCATACCCTGGAGGCGGGACTCCCCGAGTCCTTCAACGTCCTGATCAAGGAACTCCAGTCGCTCTGTCTCGACGTCGAGCTGCTCGAGGAAGAGGACGAATAAACCAGGTCCGCTAGGACTTGTTGGCCGATTCCAGCAGTTTGACCGGATAAGCAACCAACCATCCCATAAGGAGGATGTGCCTTGGAAGATATCTTCAGCTCTGTTTGAGCGCCCGAAGGATCCGTTGAACTTCAACGCCATCCGGCTCTCCCTGGCGAGCCCGGAGAAGATCCGCGAGCGCTCCTTCGGCGAGGTCAAGAAGCCCGAAACGATCAACTACCGGACCTTCAAGCCGGAGCGCGACGGCCTCTTCTGCGCCAAGATCTTTGGCCCGACCAAGGACTACGAGTGCAACTGCGGCAAGTACAAGCGCATGAAGCACCGCGGCATCGTCTGCGAGAAGTGCGGCGTCGAGGTCATCCCGAGCAAGGTGCGCCGCGAACGCCTCGGCCATATCGACCTGGCCTGCCCGGTGGCCCACATCTGGTTTCTGAAGTCGCTGCCCTCGCGGATCTCGACCCTGCTCGACATGACCCTCAAGGAACTCGAGAAGATCCTCTATTTCGAGGCCTATGTGGTGCTCGATGCCGGGGAGAGCAACCTTGACCGTCGGCTCTATTCTCACCGAAGAGAAGTACCACGAGCAGATGGAGGAGTTCGCCGGGCAGTTCACCGCCGGCATGGGCGCCGAAGCGATCCGCGAAATGCTCGCCGCCATCGAGCTCGACGAACTCGGCGAGAGTCTGCGCCTGGAGATGAAGGAGGCGGCCAGCGAGGCCAAGCGCAAGAAGGTCGCCAAGCGCCTCAAGGTCGTCGAGGCCTTCCGCGAGAGCGGCAACCGCCCCGAGTGGATGATCCTCGAGACCATCCCGGTCCTGCCGCCGGAGCTGCGTCCGCTGGTCCCCCTCGACGGCGGCCGCTTCGCCACCTCCGACCTCAACGACCTCTACCGCCGGGTGATCAACCGCAACAACCGCCTGAAACGGCTGATGGAGCTGCGCGCTCCCGAAGTCATCATCCGCAACGAGAAGCGCATGCTGCAGGAGGCGGTCGACGCCCTGTTCGACAACGGCCGCCGCGGCCGGGCGATCACCGGCCCCAACAAGCGCCCGCTGAAGTCCCTCTCCGACATGCTCAAGGGCAAGGGCGGCCGTTTCCGCCAGAACCTGCTCGGCAAGCGCGTCGACTACTCGGGACGTTCGGTTATCGTCGTCGGTCCGGAACTGAAGCTGCACCAGTGCGGCCTGCCGAAGAAGATGGCGCTGGAGCTGTTCAAGCCCTTCATCTACAACAAGCTCGAGGAGCGCGGCTACTGCACCACCATCAAGAGCGCCAAGAAGATGGTGGAGAAGGAGAAGCCGGAGGTCTGGGACGTGCTCGAGGAGGTCATCAAGGAACACCCGGTGATGCTCAACCGTGCCCCGACCCTGCACCGCCTCGGCATCCAGGCTTTCGAGCCGGTCCTCATCGAGGGCAAGGCGATCCAGCTCCACCCGCTGGTCTGTACCGCCTTCAACGCCGACTTCGACGGCGACCAGATGGCCGTCCACCTGCCGCTCTCCATCGAGAGCCAGATCGAGGCCCGGGTGCTGATGATGTCGACCAACAACATCCTCTCCCCGGCCAACGGCAAGCCGATCATCGTCCCCTCCCAGGACATGGTCCTGGGCCTCTACTACATGACCCGCGACCGCGCCTTCGTCAAGGGGAGCGGCAAGATCTTCGCCTCCCCGGAGGAAGTCCGCATCGCCTATCGATTCCGGCGAAGCCGACCTGCAGGCCAAGATCAAGGTGCGCATGGTCAAGCCGTGGGCGAGGCCCCGCAGTTGATCGAAACCACCATCGGCCGGGTGTTGCTGCGCGAAGTGGTTCCCGAATCGATCCCCTTCGAGTACATCAACAAGGTCATGACCAAGAAGCAGGTGGCCGAGCTGATCGACGCCTCCTTCCGCCTTGCCGGCAACAAGGAGACGGTCATTCTGGCCGACAAGCTCAAGGAGACCGGCTACCAGTACTCGACCCTGGCCGGCATCTCCATCTGCCTCGACGACATGGTCATCCCCGCCGGCAAGGAAGACTTCATCACCAAGGCGGTGGAGGAGGTCAAGGAGATCCAGCAGCAGTACACCGAAGGTCTGATCACCGACGGCGAGCGCTACAACAAGGTCATCGACATCTGGGCCAAGTGCACCGAGGATATCGCCCAGACCATGCTCGGCAACCTTGCGGTCGACGTACCTCACCGATCCGGTGAGCGGCGAGCAGGTCAAGGTCCCGTCCTTCAACGCCATCCACATGATGGCCGACTCCGGGGCCCGCGGCAGCGCCCAGCAGATCCGTCAGCTGGCCGGTATGCGCGGTCTGATGGCCAAGCCGTTCGGGTGAGATCATCGAGACCCCGATCACGGCCAACTTCCGCGAGGGACTGACCGTTCTCCAGTACTTCATCTCCACCCACGGCGCCCGCAAGGGTCTGGCCGATACCGCCCTGAAGACCGCCAACTCCGGTTACCTGACCCGGCGTCTGGTCGACGTCGCCCAGGACGCCATCATCACCGAGACCGACTGCGGCACCCTCGACGGCATCCAGGTCTCCTCCCTCGACCGAGGGCGGCGAGGTCATCGAGCCGCTCGGCGACCGCATCCTCGGCCGCAGTGCCCTGGAGGACGTCCTCGATCCGGTCACCGGCGAGGTGCTGGTGGAGGCCAACCAGGAGATCGACGAGGCCCTGGTCAAGGAGATCGAGGAGGCCGGGATCGAGAAGCTGCGCATTCGCTCGGTTCTCACCTGCCAGAGCCGGCGCGGCATCTGCGCCACCTGCTACGGGCGCGACCTGGCCCGCGGCCACCTGGTCAACCTCGGCGAGGCGGTCGGCGTCATCGCCGCCCAGTCGATCGGCGAGCCGGGCACCCAGCTCACCATGCGGACCTTCCATATCGGCGGTACCGCCTCGCGGCGCGCCGAGCAGACCTCTCTCGAGGCCCGTTTCGACGGCGACGCTGAAGTTCATCAACCTCAACACCGTCGTCGATACCGACGGCAACCACGGTCGTCATGAACCGCAACGGCGAGGTCGCCGTGGTCGACGAGACCGGCCGCGAGCGCGAGCGCTACGGCGTCGTCTACGGCGCCAAGCTGACGCATCGGCCCCGGCGGCAGCCGTCAAAAGCGGCGACCTGGTCGCCGAGTGGGACCCCTACACCATGCCGATCCTCACCGAGATCTCCGGCATGGTGCGCTTCGGCGACATCATCGAAGGGGTGACCATGGAGGAGCAGGTCGACGAAGTGACCGGCCTCTCGCGCAAGGTCATCATCGAATCGAAGGACGCCGAGCAAGCGGCCCCGGATCACCCTCAAGGACGAGCGAAGGCAAGACCGCCAAGCTTCCCAACGGCTCCCCGGCCCGCTACATGCTGCCGGTCGGCGCCAACATCGTGGTCGACGAGGACGCCATCGTCGGCGGCGGGGAGATCCTCGCCAAGATTCCCCGCGAGACGACCAAGACCAAGGACATCACCGGCGGTCTGCCGCGCGTCGCCGAGCTCTTCGAGGCCCGCAAGCCCAAGGAGTTCGCGGTCATCTCCGAGATCGACGGCGTCGTCTCCTTCGGCAAGGACTCCAAGGGCAAGCGCAAGGTCATCGTCACCCCGGAAATGGGCGAAGCCAAGGAATACCTGATTCCCAAGGGCAAGCACATCAGCGTCCACGAGGGGGATCACGTCAAGGCCGGCGAGGCGCTGATGGACGGCTCCTCCAATCCCCACGACATCCTCCGCGTGCTGGGTGAGAAGGAGCTGGCCAAGTACCTGGTCGACGAGGTGCAGGAGGTCTACCGCCTGCAGGGCGTCAAGATCAACGACAAGCACATCGAGACCATCGTCCGCCAGATGCTGCGCCGGGTGCGCATCAAGGAGGTCGGCGACACCAGCTTCCTGCTCGACGATCAGGTCGAACGCTGGGAGTTCGAGCGAGGAGAACCAGCGGGTGCTGGCCGAGGAGGGGCAGCCGGCGGTCGGCGAGCCGCTGATGCTCGGCATCACCAAGGCCTCGCTCTCCACCGAGTCCTTCATCTCGGCGGCCTCCTTCCAGGAGACCACCAAGGTCCTCACCCAGGCGGCGATCGAAGGGAAGGTCGATTTCCTGCGCGGCCTCAAGGAGAACGTCATCATGGGTCGGCTGATCCCCGCCGGCACCGGGGTCTCCAAGTACCGCGGCGTCAAGCTCCTGATCGAGGAACCGGAGGAGCTTCCTGAGCCGCTGCCGGAAGAGGAAGAGATCGACGACAGCGAGGTCGGCGAGCTCGAGGAAGGGACGGAACAGGCCCTCGATTGAGGGCCTGGAACGCCCCCGGCAGGGCCGGGGAGAAACAGCGAAAAAAGTCCTTGACAAGGGTCGGGGGCATTGCTACTATTCGCGGGTTTTCCCCGCTGAGAACCACCGCTCTTTTAACTTTGTGAATACGCGATTTCGGGAGTAAGTAGATGCCGACTATTAATCAGTTGATCCGTAAGGGACGCGAAAAAAAGGAGAAAAAGTCGACGGCGCCGGCGCTGAAGGGGAACCCCCAGAAGCGCGGGGTGTGCACCCGTGTTTACACCACCACGCCGAAGAAACCGAACTCCGCGCTGCGCAAGGTCGCCCGCGTGCGTCTCACCAACGGGATCGTCGTCACCTCCTATATCCCCGGGGTGGGACACAATCTCCAGGAGCACTCCGTGGTGCTGATCCGCGGCGGCCGCGTCAAGGACCTTCCCGGTGTGCGCTACCACATCGTCCGCGGCACCCTCGATTTGGCGGGTGTCAAGGGCCGGATGCAGAGTCGTTCCAAGTACGGGGCCAAGCGGCCGAAATAACCAAGGGCTGAGAGGACGTTATGCCGAGAAGAAGAGAAGTTGCCAAGCGGGTTATTCTCCCCGATCCCAAATACCACGATCGACTGGTGGCCAAGTTCATGAACGCGGTCATGCTCGACGGCAAGAAGAGCGTCGCCGAGTCGATCGTCTACGGTGCGTTCGATCTGATCGCCCAGCGCACCAGCGACGAGCCGCTGGAGGTCTTCAAGAAGGCCCTGGACAATGTCCGGCCGATGCTCGAAGTCAAGTCCCGCCGCGTCGGTGGCTCTACCTATCAGGTTCCCGTCGAAGTCCGCGCCGAACGGCGCAATGCGCTGGCTTTCCGCTGGCTGATCACCTATGCCCGCGGCCGTGGCGAGAAGACCATGCGCGAGCGCTTGGCTGGTGAGTTCATGGATGCCGCCAACAACCGCGGTGCGGCGGTGAAGAAGAAGGAAGACACCCACCGCATGGCCGAAGCCAACAAGGCCTTCGCCCATTACCGCTGGTAATCCGGAGCTGGTTTCAGTCTTTCGATAAAGGAACCCGAAATCGTGGCACGCAAAGTATCCCTCGCAAAAACCCGTAACATCGGGATCATGGCTCACATCGACGCCGGCAAGACGACGACGACCGAGCGCATTCTCTACTACACCGGTGTTTCCCATAAGATCGGCGAAGTCCATGATGGCGCCGCCACCATGGACTGGATGGAGCAGGAGCAGGAGCGCGGTATCACCATCACCTCCGCCGCCACCACCTGTTTCTGGAAAGACCATCGCGTCAACATCATCGACACGCCCGGCCACGTCGACTTCACCATCGAAGTCGAGCGTTCGCTGAAGGTTCTCGACGGCGCCGTCGCCGTCTTCTGTTCGGTCGGCGGCGTCGAGCCCCAGTCCGAGACGGTCTGGCGCCAGGCCGACAAGTACGGTGTCCCCCGCATCGCCTTCATCAACAAGATGGACCGCATCGGCGCCGATTTCGACCGCGGCGTGCAGATGATGCGTGACCGCCTCGGCGCCAACCCGATTCCGATCCAGCTCCCCATCGGCAAGGAAGACTACTTCAAGGGGGTCATCGACCTCGTCGAGATGAAGGCGATTACCTGGGACGATGAGTCCCTGGGCGCCACTTTTGACGTGGCCGAAATTCCCGCCGAGCTGCGCGAGGAGGCCGAAGCGGCCCGTGAAGCGCTGATCGAGGAGGTCTCGACCCACGACGAGGAGCTGATGGAGAAGTACCTCGGCGGCGAGGCGCTTACCATCGCCGAACTCAAGGCCGGGATTCGCAAGGCGACCATCAGCCTCGCCATCAATCCGGTGCTGTGCGGCTCCGCATTCAAGAACAAGGGGGTCCAGCACCTCCTCGATGCGGTCATCGATTACATGCCGTCGCCGACGGACGTCCCCGCCATCCACGGCGTCAATCCCGACACCCAGGAAGAGCTGACCCGTCCGGCGGACGACAGCGGGCCCTTCTCCGCTCTCGCCTTCAAGATCATGACCGACCCCTTCGTCGGCCAGCTGACCTTCTTCCGGGTCTACTCCGGGGTCATCGAGTCGGGCTCCGCGGTCCTCAATTCGACCAAGGACAAGAAGGAGCGCATCGGCCGCATCCTCAAGATGCACGCCAACAAGCGTGAGGAGATCAAGCAGGTCTACTCCGGGGATATCGCCGCCGCCGTCGGTCTCAAGTACACCACCACCGGCGACACCCTCTGCGACGAGAACAAGCCCTGCCTGCTCGAGTCGATGGAGTTTCCCGAGCCGGTCATCCATATCGCCGTCGAGCCCAAGACCAAGGGTGACCAGGAGAAGATGGGCAATGCCCTCGGCAAGCTCCTCGCCGGAGGACCCCTCCCTGCGCTGCCGCACCGACGAGGAGACCGGTCAGACCATTCTCTCCGGCATGGGCGAGCTGCACCTCGAGATCATCATCGACCGCATGAAGCGCGAGTTCAAGGTCGAGGCCAATATCGGCGCACCCCAGGTCGCCTACCGTGAGTCGATCACCAAGAGCGTCGAGGTGCAGGGCAAGTTCGTGCGCCAGTCGGGCGGCCGCGGCCAGTACGGCGACTGCTGGCTGCGCATCGAGCCCCAGGAGCCCGGAGTCGGCTTTGAATTCGTCGACGCCATCAAGGGCGGCGTGATTCCCAAGGAATACATTCCGGCGGTCGGCAAGGGGGCCGAAGAGGCGTCCCAGAACGGCATCCTCGCCGGCTTCCCGATCGTCGACGTCAAGGTCACCTGCTTCGACGGTTCCTACCACGATGTCGACTCCTCGGAGATGGCGTTCAAGATCGCCGGTTCCATGGGGTTCAAGGAGGGCGCCGCCAAGGCCGGCCCGGTCCTGCTCGAGCCGATCATGGCCGTCGAGGTCGTCACCCCCGAAGAATACATGGGCGACGTCATGGGCGATCTTTCCAGTCGCCGCGGCAAGATCATGGGGATGGAGAGCCGCGCCGGAGCCCAGGTGGTCAATGCCCACGTGCCGCTGGCCAAGATGTTCGGTTACTCCACCGACCTGCGCAGCGCCACCCAGGGCCGCGCGACCTATACCATGGTCTTCGACCACTACGAGCAGGTCCCCCGGGCCATTTCCGAAGAAGTCATCGCCAAGGTCAAGGGCTAAATTTAAGTCGCCAAGGAGCGTTTCCCATGTCCAAAGCCAAATTTGAAAGAACCAAGCCCCATGTCAACATCGGGACGATCGGTCACGTCGACCACGGCAAGACGACCCTGACCGCCGCCATCACCAAGGTGCTGGCCTCCCGGGGCGGGGCCGAGTTCAAAGCCTTCGACATGATCGACAACGCTCCCGAGGAGCGCGAGCGCGGCATCACCATCGCCACCGCCCACGTCGAGTACCAGACCGAGAAGCGGCACTACGCCCACGTCGACTGCCCGGGCCACGCCGACTACGTCAAGAACATGATCACCGGCGCGGCGCAGATGGACGGCGCGATCCTGGTGGTCTCCGCCGCCGACGGCCCGATGCCGCAGACCCGCGAGCACATCCTGCTCGCCCGTCAGGTCGGCGTCCCCGCCATGGTGGTGTTCCTCAACAAGGCCGACATGGTCGACGACGCCGAGCTGATGGAGCTGGTCGAGCTGGAGGTGCGCGAGCTGCTGTCCGCCTACGACTTCCCCGGCGACGACATTCCGATCATCCCCGGCAGCGCGCTGAAGGCCCTGGAGTGCGGCTGCGGCAAGGCCGACTGCGCCGCCTGCAAGCCGATCCTCGACCTGATGGACGCGGTCGACAGCTACATCCCCGAGCCGGAGCGGGCCATTGACCGGCCGTTCCTGATGCCGGTGGAAGACGTCTTCTCGATCTCCGGCCGCGGCACCGTGGCCACCGGGCGCGTCGAGCGCGGGGTGGTCAAGGTCGGCGAGGAGGTCGAGATCGTCGGCATGAAGGCGACTTCCAAGACGGTCGTCACCGGCGTCGAGATGTTCCGCAAGCTGCTCGACCAGGGGCAGGCCGGCGACAACGTCGGCGTGCTGCTGCGCGGCGTCAAGCGCGAGGACATCGAGCGCGGCCAGGTTCTGGCGAAGCCGGGGAGCATCACCCCGCACACCAAGTTCAAGGCCGAGGCCTACATCCTGACCAAGGAAGAGGGCGGGCGTCACACCCCGTTCTTCAAGGGCTACCGTCCGCAGTTCTACTTCCGGACCACCGACGTGACCGGGATCGTCGAGCTGCCCGAGGGGATCGAGATGGTCATGCCGGGCGACAACATCGCCATGACCGTGAATCTGATCACGCCGATCGCCATGGACAAGGAGCTGCGCTTCGCAATCCGCGAAGGCGGCCGCACCGTCGGCGCCGGTGTCGTCTCCGACATCATCGAGTAAGTGAGGATAATACTGCCATGCCCAGCCAGAAGATCCGTATCCGTTTGAAGGCCTACGACCACAAGCTGCTCGACCAGTCCGTGAACGAGATCGTCGACACCGCCAAGCGGACCGGCGCCCGCATCGCCGGACCGGTGCCCCTGCCGACGGTGATCAACAAGTACTGCGTGCTGCGTGGTCCCCATGTCGACAAGAAGAGCCGCGAGCAGTTCGAGATGCGTACCCACAAGCGCCTCCTCGATATCCTCGAACCGACCCAGCAGACCGTCGATGCGCTGATGAAGCTCGACCTGTCCGCCGGCGTCGACGTGGAAATCAAGCTTTAACCGCAACCGACCGACTTTCGACCATAGAGGGTAAGTGCAATGATCAAGGGAATTCTGGGCAAAAAACTGGGCATGACCCAGGTCTTCGCCAATGACGGCCGGCGCATTCCGGTGACGGTTGTCGAGGCCGGCCCCTGCACCGTGGTGCAGAAGAAGACCGTCGCCAGCGACGGCTACAGTGCACTGCAGCTCGGCTTCGGCGCCAAGACCGCGCACCGCGTCAATAAACCGGAGATGGGCCACTTCAAGAAGGCCGGCCAGGGGGCGTTCCAGTACCTGCGCGAACTGCGCGGCGAGGGGCTCGAGGAGATCAGCCATCGGCCAGGAGATCCGCTGCGACAACATCTTCGTCGCCGGCGACATCATCGACGTCACCGCCACCAGCAAGGGCAAGGGCTTCCAGGGGGTCATCAAGCGCTGGAACTTTTCCGGCGGCCGCGCCACCCACGGTTCCATGTTTCACCGTGCTCCCGGTTCCATCGGTTGCAGCGCCTGGCCCTCCCGGGTTTTCAAGGGGAAGAAGATGGCCGGACAGATGGGGAACGAGCGGGTCACCGTGCAGAACCTCCAGGTTGTGGAGATCCGCCCCGAAGAGAACCTGATCCTGGTGCGCGGGGCGATTCCCGGGGCGAAGAATGCCCTGGTCGTCCTCCACAAGGGGGTCAAGGCCAAGAAGTAATCGATACCGTTCGAGTATCTGGGAGATAGAACCATGGCGAAGATCGCAGTCTACGATATCAACCGGAACCAGGTCGCCGAGCGCGAGCTCAACGACGCGGTGTTCAACGCCGACGTCAAGGGTTACCTGATTCATGACATGGTGCGCTACCAGCTGGCGGCGCGCCGCCAGGGGACGGCCAAGACCAAGACCCGCAGCGAGGTCTCGGGGGGCGGCAAGAAACCCTACAAGCAAAAAGGGACCGGCAATGCCCGCCAGGGCTGCATCCGCGCTCCGCACTACGTCGGCGGCGGCACCGCTTTCGGGCCGAGCCCGCGCAGCTACGATTTCAAGCTCAACCGCAAGGTCAAGAAGGCGGCTCTGTGCAGCGCCCTCTCCCTGCGCTTCAAGGGCGAACAGCTGACCGTCCTCAACGCCATCGAGCTGGAGAAGATCAGCACCAAGGGCTTCAGCGAAGTCCTCGGCCGCTTCGAGCTCGCCAACACTCTGGTGGTCGTCGACGGGGAGAACCGCAACCTCGAGCTTTCGGCCCGCAACCTGCCGTTCGTCAAGGTGCTGCGCAGCGAAGGGGTCAACGTCTACGACGTGATGAAATACCGCCACGTGATCCTCACCGAAGGGGCCGTGTCGCAGCTGGAAGGAGCGTTAGCGCAATGAAGCCGTTGCACCAGATCATCAACAAGCCGCTGATCACCGAAAAGACCAGCCTGCAGAAGGAAGCCGGCCGGGTGGTCGCCTTCGAAGTGGCCCTGGGCGCCAACAAGATCGAGATCAAGCAGGCGGTGGAAAAGGCCTTCAACGTCAAGGTGACCGACGTCAATACCGCCCGGGTCGCCGGTAAACCCAAGCGGGTCGGCCGCACCTTCGGCAAGCGCTCCAACTGGAAGAAGGCCTACGTGACGTTGGCCGAGGGGCAGCAGCATCGATTTCTTCGGCGTCTAAACCGACTGTTACCTAGCGATACGGAGTAACGATAATGGCGATCAAGAAGTTACAAACCGACTTCTCCCGGCCGTCGCGGCATGACCTCCTCGACTTTCGAGGAAGTGACTACCGACAGCCCTGAAAAGTCTCTGCTGAGCAGCCTCAAGCGGTCCGGCGGACGCAACAACTACGGCCGCATCACCAAGCGGCACACCGGCGGCGGGCACAAACGGCAAGTACCGGATCATCGACTTCAAGCGCGACAAGAAGGAGATCCCGGCCCGGGTCGTCTCCATCGAATACGATCCCAACCGCTCGCGCGCGGATCGCCCTGTTGAACTATGCCGACGGTGAAAAGCGCTATATCCTGGCGCCCCGTCGGCATCAAGGTCGGCGACAGCGTGATCGCCAGCGAACAGCGCCGATATCAAGCCGGGAAACGCGCTCGCCATCCGCGCCATTCCCCTCGGCACCTGGGTGCACAACGTCGAGCTCAAGCTCGGCAAGGGCGGGCAGCTGGCCCGCAGCGCCGGGACCTATGCCGCGATCGCCGCCAAGGAAGGGAAATACGCCCAGTTGCGCCTGCCCTCCGGCGAGGTGCGCCTGGTTCACCAGGACTGCCTGGCGACCATCGGCCAGGTCGGCAACGCCGACCACGAGAACGTCAAGATCGGCAAGGCCGGCCGCAACCGCTGGCTCGGCAAGCGTCCCCAGTCTCGCGGCGTGGCCATGAACCCGGTCGACCATCCGCATGGCGGCGGCGAGGGCAAGAGCTCCGGCGGGCGCCACCCGGTCACCCCCTGGGGGGTGCCGACCAAGGGTTACAAGACCCGTACCAACAAGCGCACCGACCGCTTCATCGTGCGCCGCAGAACCAAATAATCACCGCTTAGATAGAGGAGACGGCAGTGGCAAGATCGATCAAGAAAGGCCCGTACATCCAGGAGTGCCTCCTGCGCAAGATCGACACCGAGGCGGGTGTCCCGTCCAAGAAGGTGATCAAGACCTGGTCGCGGCGTTCCACCATCATCCCCGAATTCGTCGGGCTGCACCTTCGCCGTGCACAACGGCAAGAAGTTCATCCCGGTTTTCGTGACCGAGAACATGGTGGGGCACAAGCTTGGCGAATTCGCGCCGACCCGGACCTACTACGGCCACGGCGCGGACAAGAAGAGCAAGAAGCGCTAGGACAACAAGGAGTCGTCAGACATGGAAGCCAGAGCCAAGTTGAAATATGCCCGCCTGTCGCCGCAGAAGACCCGCCTGGTGGTCGACATGGTGCGGGGCAAGGGGATTCAGGATGCCCTCAACATCCTCAAGTTCTCCCCGCAGAAGGCCGCCGCGGTGGTCGCCAAGCTGGTAAGCTCGGCGGTCGCCAATGCCGAACAGAAGGGGGTATCCGACGTCGACCGCCTCTATGTCAAGACGGTCACCGTCGACAGGGGCCGGCGCTCAAGCGCTTCCTTCCCCGCGCCCAGGGGCGGGCCACCAAGATTCGCAAGCCGACCAGCCACATTACCGTCGTACTCGACGAAAAATAATGGTCTCCCCAAGGAGGTGATAGTTTGGGCCAGAAAGTTCATCCGATCGGTTTTCGTCTGGGCGTCATCCGGACGTGGGACTCCAAGTGGTATGCGGAGGGCGATTACAGCCAAGCTGCTCCACGAGGACATCAAGCTTCGCAACTACCTGAAGAAGCGCCTGTATCCACGCCGGCATCTCCAAGATCGAGATGGAGCGGGCCGCCAGCAAGGCGAAGATCAACATCTTCGCCGCGCGCCCCGGGATCATCATCGGCAAGAAGGGTTCCGAGGTCGAAGCGCTCAAGAAAGAGCTGGCCAAACTCACCGACAAGGAAGTCTTCATCAATATCCAGGAAGTGCGCAAGCCGGAAATCGAAGCGCAGCTGGTGGCCGAAAGCGTCGCCCTGCAGCTCGAGCGCCGCGTCGCCTTCCGCCGGGCGATGAAGAAGAGCGTCAGCCAGGCCCTCAAGTTCGGGGCCCAGGGGATCAAGATCAACTGCGCCGGGCGCCTCGGCGGCGCCGAGATGAGCCGCACCGAGTGGTACCGCGAGGGGCGCGTGCCCCTGCACACCCTGCGTGCCGACATCGACTACGGTTTCGCCGAAGCCAAGACCACCTACGGCATCATCGGCGTCAAGGTCCTGATCTTCAAGGGCGAAGTCCTGGCCCAGGATCAGGAACGAGAAGGGATAGGAGTAACAAGCCATGTTAATGCCCAAAAAGGTTAAACATAGAAAGACAGTTCAAGGGTCGGATGACCGGCGCCGCTCAGCGCGGCACCGAGATCAACTTCGGCGACTTCGGTCTCCAGGCCCTGGAATGCGGCTGGCTCTCCTCCCGGCAGATCGAGGCCGCCCGCCGCGCCATGACCCGCTACATCAAGCGTGGCGGCAAGATCTGGATCCGGTCCTTTCCCGACAAGCCCCTGACCCGCAAACCCGCCGAAACCCGTATGGGTAAAGGCAAGGGCTCCCCGGACAGCTGGGTCGCCGTGATCCGGCCCGGGATGGTGCTCTACGAAATGCAGGGTGTTGACGAGGACGACGGCCCGCGAGGCTTTCCGCCTGGCGGCCCACAAGCTGCCGATGAAGACCAAGTTCGTGATGAGGGAGGAGTCTGGCCCATGAAGGCTAACGAGCTCAAGGAGCTGGAGCATCGACGAGCTTCGCAAGAAGAACGACGAGCTGAGCCAGGAACTCTTCAATCTGAAGTTTCAGCTGCATACCGGGCATCTGGAGAACAGCTCTCGGATTCCCGAGGTTCGAAAAGACATCGCGCGGGTCAAGACCGTGCTGCGGCAGAAGCTCGGATAACGCGCATCGGCGAGGACGATATGACGAAGGAACGTGGCAATCGGAAAACCCGGGTCGGGATCGTGGTCAGCGACAAGATGGACAAGACCGTCGTCGTCAAGGTCGACCAGCTGGTCATGCACCCGGTCTACAAGAAATACATCAAGCGCAAGGTCACCTGTAAGGCTCACGACGAGCAGAACGCCTGCGCCGTCGGGGACAAGGTCCTGATCGTGGAGACCAGACCGCTGTCGCGCGACAAGCGGTGGAGAGTCCGCGAAATCCTCGAAAAGCAAGTCATTGTCTAGGAGATACACGTCATGATTCAGATGCAATCGACGCTTGATGTCGCGGACAACTCCGGAGCGCGGAAACTCTGCTGCATCAAGGTCCTCGGTGGCTCCAAGCGTAAGTACGCCGGCCTGGGCGACATCATCATCTGCTCGGTCAAGGAGGCGCTGCCGAACTCCAGGGTCAAGAAGGGGGACGTGGTGCGGGCGGTGATCGTGCGCACCGCCAAGGAGGTTCCCCGGCCCGACGGCTCCTACATCCGCTTCGACAACAATTCGGCGGTGGTGGTCAATGCCGCCGGCGAGCCGGTCGGTACCCGCATCTTCGGCCCGGTCGCCCGCGAACTGCGGGCCCGTCGCTTCATGAAGATCGTGTCCCTGGCGCCGGAAGTCCTTTAACCAGGAGACAGGAGAAGAGAGCAATGGCGGCAAACAGACTTCATGTCAAAAAAAACGACATGGTGATGATCATAGCGGGGAAGGACAAGGGGAAATCGGGCAAGGTGACCCGGGTCTTTCCCGCCAAGGGACGGCTGGTGGTCGAGAACCTCAACGTCGTCAAGCGGCACACCAAGTCCTCCCGGGCCAACACCGAGGGCGGCATCATCGAGAAGGAAGCTCCGCTCGACGCTTCCAACGTGCTGCTGCTGTGCGGGGCCTGCAACAAGCCGACCCGCACCGGCATGCGCAACCTGGAAGACGGCAGCAAAGTGCGCTTCTGCAAGAAGTGCAACGAGATCGTGGACAAGTAACGGAGGAATTCCATGGCACGCCTGAAAGAAATGTACCAGGCCGAATTGGCCCCGCGGCTGATGAAGGACCTGCAGTTGAAAAACGTGATGGAAGTCCCCCGGATCGAGAAGATCATCGTCAATATCGGCCTCGGGGAGGCGATTCAGAATATCAAGGTGCTCGAATCGGCCGTCGACCAGCTGGGCCAGATCTCCGGCCAGAAGGCGGTCATCACCAAGGCGAAGAAATCGATCGCCCAGTTCAAGCTGCGCGAGGGGATGCCGATCGGTTGCATGGTGACCCTGCGCCGTGACCGCGCCTACGAGTTTCTCGATCGCCTGATCAATGTCGCCCTGCCCCGCGTGCGCGACTTCAAGGGGGTTTCGCCCAAGGCCTTCGACGGCCGCGGCAACTATACCCTCGGCATCCGCGAGCAGATCATCTTCCCGGAAATCGACCTGGAGAAGATCGAGAAGGTCAAGGGACTGAACGTGACCATCGTGACCACCGCCCGGACGGACGAAGAGGGCCGCGCCCTGCTCGCCGGGATGGGGATGCCTTTCAGAAAATAAGTCAGCAGCAAAGCGGAGGAGAACCGTGGCAAAGAAATCGATGATGATCAAGGCCCAGCGGCCCCAGAAATTCGGTGTCCGCCAGTACAACCGCTGCCCGCTCTGCGGCCGGCCCCGGGCTTACTATCGCAAATTCGACATGTGCAGAATCTGTCTGCGCAAGCTGGCGTCCGAGGGGAAACTCCCGGGCGTGACCAAGTCCAGTTGGTAAAGAATCTCAAGGAGCTCAACCCATGGCAATGACTGATCCGATCGCGGATATGCTGACCCGCATCCGCAATGCGGGGATGGCCAAGCACCAGAAGCTGGACATTCCCTCGTCCAACCTCAAGGTCGCGGTGGCGACGGTGCTCAAGGATCTCGGCTATATCAAGAATTACAAGACCGTCAGCGACGACAAGCAGGGCGTGCTGCGGATCTACCTCAAGTTCGACGGCGATAACGAGCACGTGATCCACGAGATCAAGCGGGTGTCGACCCCCGGTCGGCGGGTCTATGTCGGCAAGGACGAGATTCCCCGGGTCAAGAACGGCCTCGGTGCAGCGATCCTCTCCACCTCGAAGGGGGTGTTGGATGATGCTGCGGCCCGGCAGGCCGAGGTCGGCGGCGAAGTCATCTGCACCATCTGGTAACGACGATCCGGCACAAGGAGTAATAGAGCAATGTCACGTATCGGCAAAAAGCCCATCGCGATCCCCTCGGGCGTGAAGGTGTCCCTTTCCGGGGAGACGATTTCCGTGCAGGGCCCCGGCGGCAGCCTGCAGCGCAGCCTCTGTGCCGGTGTCAACGTCGCCGTCGAGGCCGACCAGGTGCTGGTCACGCCCGGTCCCGGCGCCGAAGACAGCGCCCGCCAGGGGTTGACCCGGACCCTCATCGCCAACATGGTCGAAGGGGTGACCAAGGGTTTCTCGCGCGTCCTCGAGATCAACGGCGTCGGTTACCGCGCCGAACTCAAGGGCCCGATCCTCAATCTCAGCCTCGGTTATTCGCACCCCGTCGACTATCCCCTGCCCAAGGGGATCAGCGTCGAGGTGGAGAAACAGACCAAGATCACCGTCAAGGGGATCGACAAGGAACTGGTCGGCGCCACCGCGGCCAAGATTCGCTCTTTCCGCGAGCCCGAGCCCTACAAGGGCAAGGGGATCAAGTACGCCGACGAGCGGATCCTGCGCAAAGCCGGCAAGACCGGTAAAAAATAATATCTTTCTGGCCAAGGAGAACCACAGTGAACGTCGCACAAAGCAGGCGTCAGGCGCGCCTCAAGCGCCAGGTGAGGGTTCGCCGCAAGGTCCACGGGAGCGAGTCACGGCCGCGCCTGTGCATCTTCCGCAGCGCCAGGCACATCTATGCCCAGATCATCGAGGACGCCACCGGCCGCACCCTGGTCGCCGCTTCGACCATCGTCAAGGGCGATGCCGAGGGGCTCGATTACACCGGGAATGTCGAGGCCGCCAAGGCGGTCGGCAGCGCCATCGCCAAAAAGGCCCTGGCGCAGAACATCAAACAGGTGGTCTTTGACCGCAACGGGTTCCTGTACCACGGCCGGGTCAAGGCCCTTGCCGACGCGGCCCGTGAAGCCGGCCTGTCTTTCTAAGGAAAAAGGAGAAAACCTTTGCTTCGCATCGATCCTAACGAACTGAACCTGAACGACCGGGTGATTCACATCAACCGGTGCGCCAAGGTCGTCAAAGGTGGCCGCCGCTTCAGCTTCTCCGCCCTGGTGGTGGTAGGCGACGGTCAGGGTTATGTCGGTTACGGACTGGGGAAGGCCAAGGAGGTTCCCGAAGCGATCCGCAAGGGCGTCGAGCAGGCCAAGAAGAACCTGATCCGCGTGCCGCTCAAGGAACGCACCATCCCCTTCGACGTGCTCGGCAAGTTCGGTGCCGGCAAAGTGCTGCTCAAGTCGGCCTCGGCCGGTACCGGTGTCATCGCCGGCGGCGCGGCCCGTGCCGTTCTCGAAGTGGCCGGG
The DNA here is from genome assembly GCA_963763205.1 of uncultured delta proteobacterium. Classification (GTDB taxonomy): domain Bacteria; phylum Desulfobacterota; class Desulfuromonadia; order Desulfuromonadales; family DDH964; genus DDH964. The sequence goes on from CAVXNQ010000015.1 coordinate 80,127, forward strand.
GTCGGCGACATCCTCTCCAAGTGCCTCGGCTCCAACAACCCGCACAACGTAGTCAAGGCGACCATCAATGCCCTCTCCCAGCTCAAGAGCGCCGAGGAGATCATGGAGCGCCGGGGGCTGAACACCGCCGCCGCCGCCGAGTAAGGCAAGGAGACGGACAATGGCCGAAATCAAGGTGACCCTGAAGAAAAGCGGCATCGCCCGCCCCGAATATTTCACCCGCGTCCTCAAGGGCCTCGGGCTGACCCGGCTCCACCAGACGGTGGTGCTGAAGGACACTCCCGAGATCCGCGGCATGATCCGCAAGGTCGCGCACATGGTCGCGGTCGAGGAATAGACCAAGACACGAGGATAGAACGACATGGATCTGAGCAATCTGCAACCGGCAATCGGTTCGACCAAAAACAGAAAGCGTCTCGGCCGCGGCCCCGGCTCCGGCCAGGGAAAGACCGCCGGCAAGGGGCACAAGGGGCAGAAGGCCCGCTCGGGCGGCAGCATCAAGGCCGGCTTCGAGGGGGGCCAGATGCCGCTGCAGCGCCGCCTGCCCAAGCGCGGCTTCACTCCGCTGGCCAAGAAAGTCTACGCCCTGGTCAATCTGCGCGATCTCGAACAGTTCGAGGCCGGCAGCGTTGTCGACCTGGAAGCTCTCGGCAAGGCCGGGCTGATCAACCAGGTGCTCGACGGCGTCAAGATCCTCGGTGACGGCGAACTGACCGACGCTCTGACCGTCAAGGCCCACAAATTCAGCAAGTCGGCCGCCGAGAAGATCGACGCGGCCGGCGGCAAAGCCGAGGTTATCTAAGTGTTCGAGAAGCTGCAGAATATCTTCGCCATTCCGGAACTGCGCCGCCGCATCCTCTTCACCCTGGGGATGCTTGCCGTCTACCGGGTCGGATGCCACGTGCCGACTCCCGGGATTGACGCGCACGGTGCTGGCCAAGTTCTTCGAGGGGACCCAGGGGACCCTGCTCGGCATGGTCTCCGCCTTCACCGGCGGCGCCCTGCAGCGGATGACGGTTTTTGCCCTCGGGATCATGCCCTACATCAGCGCCTCGATCATCCTGCAGCTGCTGACCGTGGTCTTCGAACCGGTGGAGCGGCTCTCCAAGGAGGGGGCCCAGGGGCAAAAGACCATCACCAAGTGGACCCGCTACGGCACCATCATCCTGTCGGTCATCCAGGGGGCCGGGATCGCCGTCGGCCTGCAGACCATGCGCGGCCCGGCCGGTGAACTGGTCGTCCCCAACCCGGGGATCGGTTTCATTCTGCTGACCATTATTACCCTGACTGCCGGCACCGCCTTCATCATGTGGCTCGGCGAGCAGATCACCGAGCGCGGCATCGGCAACGGCATCTCGCTGATCATCTTCGCCGGGATCATCGCCAACATGCCGTCGGCGCTGGTCAACTCGGTGCGCCTGCTGCAGACCGGGGCCCTGTCGCCGGCGCTGATGCTGCTCATCGCTCGTGGTGATGGTGGCGGTGATCTGGGCCATCGTCTTCATGGAGCGCGCCCAGCGGCGGGTGCCGATCCACTATGCCAAGCGTGTGGTGGGGATGCGCAGCTACGGCGGCCAGACCAGCCACCTGCCGCTGAAGATCAACATGAGCGGGGTCATCCCGCCGATCTTCGCCAGCTCGATCATCATGTTCCCGGCGACCGTCGCCAACCTGGTCGACGTCCCCTGGGTGCAGTCCGTTGCCGCGATGCTGACCCCGAGCCACTGGCTCTACAACGTTTTTTTCGTTGCATTCATTGTTTTCTTCTGCTACTTCTATACGGCTGTCACCTTCAACCCCGTCGATGTGGCCGACAACGTCAAGAAACAGGGGGGGTACATTCCCGGCATTCGCCCCGGGAAGGCCACAGCCGAGTACATCGACACTGTTCTCAGCCGCCTGACCTTTGCCGGGGCGATCTACGTCTCGGCGGTCTGCGTGCTGCCGACGATTCTGATCGCGCAGTTCAATGTGCCCTTTTATTTCGGCGGGACCTCACTGCTGATCGTCGTCGGCGTCGGTCTGGATACCGCCTCGCAGATCGAGGCGCACCTGATCTCCCGCTCCTACGAAGGGTTCATGAAGGGCGTCACGCTCAAGGGGCGGCGCGGCTAGCGAGGACAGGAGTCTGCTCATGAAACTGATACTGCTCGGCCCGCCCGGTGCCGGCAAAGGGACCCAGGCCAAGATGCTGACCGAACGGTTCGGCATTCCCCAGATTTCCACCGGCGACATCCTGCGTGCCGCCGTCAAGGACGGCACCCCGATGGGGCTTAAGGCCAAGTCCTTCATGGATGCCGGCGCCCTGGTGCCGGATGAGGTGGTGGTCGGCATCGTCCGCGATCGCCTGCAGGAAGCCGATTGCCAGGCCGGTTTCATTCTCGACGGCTTTCCGCGCACCGTGCGCCCAGGCCGAGGCGCTAAGGACGCCACCCTCCGGACTCGGCAAGGAACTCGATGCGGTCCTGTCCCTCGAGGTCGACATCGAGGCCCTGGTCGAGCGTCTCACCGGACGGCGCACCTGCCGGGAGTGCGGCCGCGGTTATCATGTCAAGTTCGACCCGCCGCGCCAGGCCGGAATCTGCGATGCCTGCGGCGGTGAACTGTTCCAGCGCGACGACGACCAGGAAGAGACGATCCGCAAACGGCTCGAAGTCTACCAGGAGCAGACCTCGCCCTTGGTCGATTATTACCGGAAGCACGACCTGCTGATCGCCGTCGACGGCATGCAGGAGATCGGCAGCGGTCCAGCAGCAGACTGCTCGCGGCGCTGCAGGCGGCCTGAGGTGATCGTCATCAAGTCTGCCGCGGAACTGGACCGGATGCGGGTCGCCGGGCGGATCGTCGGTGAGATTCTCGCGCTGCTCAGGGAAAGGATCGTTCCCGGGGTGACCACCGCCGAGCTCGACCGGCTGGCGGAGAGCGAGTGCCGCAAGCGGAAGGTCAAGCCGGCCTTCAAGGGGTACGGCGGTTTCCCTTATACGATCTGCGCCTCGCCCAACGACAAGGTCGTCCACGGCTTCCCCGACGAGACGCCGCTGCGCGAGGGAGACATCCTGAGCATCGACTTCGGGGTGGTCTACGACGGCTTCTATGGCGACGCCGCCTTCACCGTCGCCGGTGGGACGGATCGATCCGAGGCGAGCGCGGCTGCTGGCCGTCACCGAACGCTCCCTGGAGCTGGGGATCGCCGCCGCCGTTCCCGGCGGCCGACTTTCCGACATCTCCCACGCCGTGCAGGCCTGTGTCGAGGCCGAAGGGTTTTCGGCGTGTTCGCGAGTTTGTCGGCCACGGCATCGGCCGGGCAGCTGCACGAATCGCCGCAGATTCCCAACTTCGGCCCGCCCGGGCAGGGGCCGCTGCTCAAGCCGGGGATGACCCTGGCCATCGAGCCGATGATCAATGCCGGCGGTCCCGGGGTCAAGGTCCTCGGCGACGGCTGGACCGCGGTGACCGTCGATGACCGGCTCTCCTGCCACTTTGAGCACACCGTGGCCGTCACCGACAACGGCCCGGAGATACTGACTTTGATCTAACATCGTGGCCCGGCCTGCCGCCGCGGGGGACCGGGCATAAGCTTTCGTTTTCGACATCGTTTCAGAAAAGGAACGACCCATGAAAGTCCGAGCTTCGGTCAAGACCATCTGCGACAAGTGCAAGGTCATCAAGCGCAAGGGCATCGTCCGAATCATCTGCGAAAACCCCAAGCATAAGCAGAGACAGGGCTAAGGGATTAGGAGGAACAGACATTGGCACGCATCGCTGGTATCGACTTACCGAGAAATAAGCGGATCGAGGTGGCCCTCACCTACATCTACGGCATCGGCCGCTCCTCGTCCCAGAAGATTCTTGCCAAGGCTGGGGTCGACGCGAATACCCGCTCCGACGACCTGACCGAAGCCGAAGTCGGCAAGATGCGCGAGATCATCGACCGCGAATTGCGGGTCGAGGGTGACCTGCGCCGGGAGATCTCCATGAACATCAAGCGTCTCATGGACCTCGGCTGCTATCGCGGACTGCGCCATCGCCGCGGACTGCCGGTGCGCGGTCAGCAGACCAAGACCAACGCCCGCACCCGCAAGGGGCCCCGCAAGACCGTCGCCGGTAAGAAGAAATAATTGGAGGAACCATGGCTAAGCCAGGGAAAAAAGTCGTCAGAAAAAAAGTTGAGAAGAAGAACATCGCCAATGGCGTGGCCCATATCCAGGCGACCTTCAACAACACCATCGTCACCATCACCGATGCCGCCGGGAATGTGATCTCCTGGGCCACCGCCGGTGGTCAGGGATTCAAGGGCTCGCGCAAGAGCACCCCGTTTGCCGCCCAGATGGCCGCCGAAAGCGCCGCGAAGAAGGCCCAGGAACACGGCCTGCGCAGCGTCGAGGTGCAGGTCAAGGGCCCCGGCGCCGGCCGCGAATCGGCGCTGCGCGCCCTCTCCGCCGCCGGGCTCGCCATCACCGTGATCAAGGACGTCACGCCGATTCCCCACAACGGCTGCCGTCCCCCCAAGCGCAGAAGAGTCTAACCAGGATAAGGAGGACGAACGTTGGCCAGATATACAGGTCCCGTCTGCCGTCAGTGCAGAAGGGAAAACATGAAGCTGTTCCTCAAGGGGGACCGGTGCCATACCGACAAATGCGCCGTCGAACGCCGCGAACTATGCTCCCGGGCCAGCACGGCCAGGGGCGTATCAAGGTCTCCGACTACGGGACCCAGCTGCGTGAAAAGCAGCGCATGAAGCGGACCTACGGGCTGCTCGAGAAGCAGTTCCGCTCCTACTTCGCAGGAGGCCGACCGGATGAAGGGGGTAACCGGCGAAAACCTGCTGATCCTGCTCGAGCGCCGTCTCGACAGCATGGTCTACCGGCTCGGTTTCGCCACCTCCCGCAACGAGGCCCGGCTCCTGGTCCGCCAGGGGCATTTCCTGGTCAACGGCCGCAAGGTCAACATCCCCTCCTTCCAGGTGCGGGTCGGCGATGTCGTCGAACTGCGTGAGAAGAGCCGCCAGGTGGCCCGCGTCAACGAGGCCCTCGACGGGGTCATGCGCCGCGGCGTCCCCTCCTGGGTCGAACTCGACCGGACGGCCTTCAAGGGAAGCCTGAAGACCCTGCCGGTGCGCGAAGAGATGACCACTCCGGTCTTCCAGGAACACCTCATCGTCGAGCTCTACTCCAAGTAATCCGGCCCGGCGGCGTCGACAAACTTCCATACGGAGGAATCGAATGTATAAAAACTGGAGAGAACTCATCAAGCCCAAGCGCCTCCAGGTCGAGACGGATTCGCTCAGCGACACCTACGGCAAGTTCTTCGCCGAACCCTTCGAACGCGGCTTCGGCACGACCCTCGGCAACTCGCTGCGCCGCGTGCTGCTCTCCTCTCTCCAGGGGGCGGCCATCACCTCGGTGCGGATCAAGGGCGTGCTGCATGAGTTTTCCACCATTCCCGGGGTGACCGAGGACGTCACCGACGTCATCCTCAACCTCAAGGGCGTGTTGCTCAAGCTGCACGGCAACGACAGCCGCAACATCCGCATCGTCAAGAAGGGGGCGGGAGTCATCACCGCCGGGGACATCATCACCGATTCCCACGTCGAGGTCCTCAACCCCGAGCACCACATCTGCACCTGCTCCAAGGACGCCGACCTCGAAATGGACATGGTCGTCGCCACCGGCAAGGGGTACGTTCCCGCCGAGCGCAACCGCGACGAGAAGTCGCCGGTCGGAACGATTCCGATCGATGCCATCTTCTCGCCGATCAAGAAGGTCAACTTCGCGGTCTCCAATGCCCGCGTCGGTCAGATCACCGACTACGACAAGCTGACCCTCGACGTGGTCACCGACGGCAGCGTCAAGCCCGACGACGCCGTCGCCTACGCCGCCAAGATCCTCAAGGAGCAGCTGCAGATCTTCATCAACTTCGACGAGGCGATCGAACCCTCGGCCGAGGCGGCCAGCGAAGAGAGCCGCAAGATCAACGAGAACCTCTACCGCTCGGTCGAGGAGCTCGAACTCTCGGTGCGCAGCGCCAACTGCCTGAAGAACGCCAACATCCGCCTGATCGGCGATCTCGTGCAGCGCAGCGAGGCGGAAATGCTCAAGACCCAGAATTTCGGCCGCAAGTCGCTCAACGAGATCAAGGACATCCTCGCCGAGATGGGCCTGACCCTGGGGATGAAGATGGAAAACTTCCCCGATCCCGAGTACCTGCGCATGATTCAGAAAGGGAACGAGGAGCTCTAAAGCCCTCGCCCCCGACGGATAATCAAGAAAGGACCAGACGATGCGTCACAATAAATCCGGCCGCAAGCTCGGACGCAATTCCAGCCACCGCAAGGCCATGATGCGCAACATGGTGACCAGCCTGCTCGATGCCGAGAAGATCGTCACCACCGACAGCCGCGCCAAGGAACTGCGCAAGATTGCCGACCGCCTGATCACCCTGGGCAAGCGCGGCGACCTTCACGCCCGCCGCCAGGCCGCCGAGACCATCCAGGACAAGAAGGTCGTCGCCAAGCTCTTCGACCGCCTCGGTCCCCGTTACGCCACCCGTCCCGGCGGCTACACCCGGATCATCAAGCTTGGCAGCCGCCTCGGCGACAACGCGCCGCAGTCGATCATCGAGCTGGTCGAGGAAGAGTTCACCGCCAAGGTGAAGGCGCCCAAGGCCAAGCCCGAGCCGAAGCAGAAAGCCGCCCCGGCGCCGGTTGCCGCGGAAGCCGTCACCGAAGAGGTGCCCGCCGCCGAAGCCGCCCCCGCTGAGGAGCCCGCAGCCGAGTAGGCCGCACCAGGCAATACAGACAAAGAGGGCAGGACGCTTGGCGGCCTGCCCTCTTTGAGTTTTGAGTTAGGGCAAAAGGGGAGAGTCGAGTAGCGAATTGCGAGAATTTAAAATCGCGCCACGCGCCTCTCGCCACGCGCCCCCAGCCCTGCTTCCCCAGAGGTCCCCATGCAGCCCAAGGAACTCGCCCGCCAGCTGAAGAGCAAGACCCCGCCCTGCGTTGTCGACGTGCGCAGCGGCTTCGAGTACCGCTCCGGGCACATCCGCGGCGCGCTCCACGCCCCGGCGTTGAAGATCCTCTTCGGCCTGGCAGCGCTGCCGAAGGAGAAGCAGGCGCCCCTGGTGGTCACCTGCGAGCACGGACCCCGGGCCCAGCTGGCTTCAGGTCTGCTCAGGCTGCGCGGCTACCAAAACGTGGTGCTGCTGGTCGGTCACATGTCCGGCTGGCGGCGCGCCGGACTGCCGGTGGAAAAATGATCTCCGCGACCCCTCCCGTCAATGGTCAAGCTCGCCGATGAGCCGCTACCGCTACCACCCCACCGACCACTTCGCCGCGCGCCTGGAGAAGATCCGCCAGCAGGATCCGACCGGCCACGGGCGCATCCTGCGGGTCATCGACCGGCTGCTGGAATCGCCGGGGGACGCCGACGGCTGGATGCACGGCGTCCATCACCGGCGGCTGAAGAAGTACGTCGGTCGCCGCGACTACCGGCTGATCTACCACTGGTGCGAGCAGTGCCGCAAGCAGGAGAAACAGCTCGAAGAGCATTGCGGCCACTGCAGCGCGGTCAGCGACCACAGCGTGATCTTCTTCGACGTCTATCACAAGAACGAGCAGGAGAGCCACCTGCGCCATCTCGGCTGACCAAGTTCAGGGTCCCGAGTCCCGAGTCCAAGGTCCAAGGTCCAAGGTCCAAGGTGCCAAGGCCCAAGGCCCAAGGTCCAAGGCCTCGAATCCCGGCCGTCATCGCCGTCTTTCCCGGTGCCCTTCCACCATGCCCGTCGAAGCTCCGCCCGCCGCCCCGCGGCTGGCCGCCAACCTCGTCCTGTTCAGCGTCCTCGCCACCGGCATGGGCCAGTCGATGAGCTTCGCCCTGCTCGCGCCTTTGGGGCGCGAGGTGGGTTTCGGCGAGATCCGCATCGGTCTGATCATCACCTGTTCCTCCCTGCTCTTCACCATCGCCAGCCCGATCTGGGGGCGCACCTGCGACCGCTGGGGGCGCCGGCCGGTTCTCCTCGTCGGCCAGTTCGGCTACGCCCTGGGGGCGCTGCTCTTCGCCACCGTCTTCTTCGCCGGCCTGCACGGCATGCTTTCCGGTGCGCCCCTCTACGGCCTGGCGATTTCCTCGCGGGTGCTGCTCGCCTCGCTGATGTCGGCGGCGCCCAGCGCCGCGGCGGCCTACATCGCCGACACCACCAGCGCCGCGCAGCGCACCGGCGGCATGGGGCGGCTCGGTGCGGCGCGCACCCTGGGGGCGATCCTCGGCCCGGCCCTGGGCGGAGCCCTGGCCGGCTTCGGCCTGCTCGCCCCCCTCTACTGCGCCGCCGGCATCGCCCTGGTCAGCGCCCTGCTCCTCGCCGCGGTGGTCCGCGAACCACCGCGGCGCGCCGCCTCCCGGGAGGGAAGGGCGCGCCTGAAGCTCTTCGATCGGCGCTACTTCCCCTTCATCGTCGTCGGCTTCGGCACCTTCCTCGCCTTCTCGATGATGAGCCAGACCATCGGCTTC
>CAVXNQ010000016.1:0-33366 GCA_963763205.1 uncultured delta proteobacterium
GAGGATCTCGTTGTCACGGTAGCCTCCCTCCCAAGGCAGACGGTCGGGGGGATAGCCAAGCACACTGGCGATGGTTTCGGCGGTGTCGCCGAACTCGACCAGTTCGACGTAACCGTCATCCTCGGGGATGTAGTGGCGGGTGCCAGTGGTGTGAGCAGAAAACAGGGTGGCGACGGCCCGCTCGACGGTGGTGCGAACGGGGGTGGCAGGTCGGCCGACGTCACGTCGACTGGCGATAGAAAAGTAAGCATGGGATTCCTCCTTGGCGTAGGCGGCGGGATTGCCAAGGAGGTAGTACGAATTTGAAAAGACGGTTGAGCGTAATAAAAAACCCCGAGCCGTTGGGCTCGGGGCGGTGTCATTGTTCTCTGTTTTTCCGGTGGGGTCGGTGGAGTTGTGGGTAGAGCTAGCTACCTCAAGGGTTTTCCCGTGGTTCCCGTGGTTCCCGTGGTTCCCGTGGTTCCCGGCGTTCCCGCGTCACGCCGTCAAGCTGTAGTAAATGTTGGCTGGGTTACGGTAGCGGTAGCGGTCAAGCCCGTAGACATGTTTCTTGTAAAAGAGTTTTTGCGCTGGCAGAAGATCGGTAACGGAAGGTGGGCTTTGGTGAGTTTGAACGAAGGCAACGATTGCTTTCGGAGGGCGACGCGTGTCCCCCCCCAACCGGAAGAAGTCTACGGCGTCGCCCAGCAGGTCTCTTTGCCTGTCTTCTTCCTCGCAGCACTCGCTGTAAGCTCTGATTGACCCACACGCACACCGCTCGTCGCCGCGCAACTCAAGTACCCGCTCATAGTAAAGATGAGCCCTTTGCCTGCCGGGCCAACGGCCATAGATTCGCAGATGCAACTGGCGCAGTGCCCATATAGTGTAATAGTCCAGCAATTCGACGAGGGAGTCACCGAGGGACCAAGTACCATCCCCGGGTTCAAACGCGCAGATCGAACCGTCCCAAAGTTCGTGTGTCTGGGGCCAATCCATGCCGGATGATTCAGAGGTGCCCCTTACTCAGAACCCCCACGCCCGGGCTATCCTCCCCCGGGCGTAGGGGATTCCAGTCAAGAATAGTGCTTTTTGCTGCAGGCTTGGGAGCAGTGCGCTCTCCGACAAGAGCCAATACCCCTCGTCCTGACGCCAAATGCGAGTTCCAGGATAAGCCTGTAGCAGAGCCGTCAACTCGCCTTGGTACAGTTCTGCCAAATCTGGGGCAGACGAACGGTGCGGCTTGACGGGGCGGCCTGCTTCCACCGGACGGCCCTTTCCATCCGGAGGTCCTTGGCCATGGTCGGGTTTCGGGTCTTCTCTGTCCTTGTTGTTCATGATTCTTCTCCTCAATAGTTGCCCAAGTTGGATTTGGAACAGTGACATCGCCGGGCATCACGATGCCACCGTCTCGAACACGAGGGTAAACGTCTCTATCCAGACGATTGCCAATCTCTGCCAGTACACCTAGGTCATTCTCGGTAAGCGTGTGGGCAATCATGTCTCTGTCTCCTTCCCACAAATCATCGTAAGTCGCGAAAGCGTTCGTAAGCTTACTGTGCGTACACTCGGGCCAAAAAAAATCACAGCTTGAGCTGCGCTCCCTGCACAGGATACAACTCGTCAAGACGGATCTTCCCAACGATCGGGTTGACATCGAACGTATCCGCTAAGCTTCGCACAGCATCCTCTCGCACCTGAGGGTCAATGTCCTCTGTCATCCCTTGCTGACTCAGGTAGGGTTGTAGCGCCCGGATTACCAGTGGACGAGGCATCAACAACGGGCCAATCACCATATTGGCCTGGACCTCCCACCATTTACTCTTTGTACCACTTTACCAGAGCCGCTGCTAGTGTCTCTACACAGGATCTTGGTTGCCGAAACATCAGGATCGCCTCCAAACAAGGACAACCCCTGTTCGGCAAAGGCAAACAGGTGTGTGTGCAGAAGCCCATGCCCCGCCTCGTGGGCAAGGGTAGAGTTGGTTCGGCATTCGGCCGCGCGCGTTCCAGCGTCAGCCATGGCACTGGAAATGTGCATGCTCACAACGCCGGACTTGCCAAAGGTCGTGTAGCCAAGTACCCCCTCAGGCAGACTCTCGAAGATAGGTGTGATGTTGAATCGCTTCGTGATGAAACGCTCAATCCGGACCGGGCCTGGGGCCTCAGGGAAATACCCCGTCTTCCTGAGTTCGTCCTCACAGAGCCGTTCAATTTCGTACGGCTTGAAGGGGACGCTGAAAAACGGTCCAGAATGTGTGGAGTAAGTCCTCATTTCGAGTCGTCGTCCTCGGTGTGCCCGCCCAACCGCTTAAGGATCTCGTCGGGGGGTAGGTCAACCATCTTCCGGAAAGCAATCCCCAAGGCCGGGTTCTTTGCAGCGAGACGCTTCATCTCTTCAATGGGTGGCCGTGAATCGTACTGCGACAAATCCTCCACGGTAGCACCTAACGCCTTTGCTATGTCTTCGAGCTTGTCATCCGCAGGGAAGCGCCGCCCAAGCTCAATGTCCGAGAGGAAAGCCGCCGACAGGCCATTCGTCTTCTTCGACAGTTCCCGCAAAGAAAGATCATTTTCTTCGCGGAGCTCTTTGATCCGTTCTCCAAGTGTCTTAGTCATGGCGTAAGCTTACAGTGCGTACAAATGATTGTCAACCCCTTTTTCCGCCCGCACCTAGTCCACCGCACAAAAGCAAAACGCCCCGAGCCAGTGGCTCGGGGCTGTATCGTTGCTGTTCTGTTTGTCCGGTGGGGTCGGTGGAGTTGTGGGGTAGAACCAGTAGCCGTAAGGATTTTCCCGTGGTTCCCGGTGTTCCCTCTTAGGCTAGCTGAAAAACTGCGACATTAGCGATCCCATCAATTCGTCACTCCGCGCGAGGTGGGCTTCTTGCTGTTCAACTGTGGACAGATAGTTGTTGGATATTTTCAGCAAACCTATCCTGAAGTTCAATCGGTGGGAGAGGGACTTCAACCGTTCTTAGCTTCGCTTTTGGATGTTAGGCATCGAACTCGCGACCCACTCGCCAATGCTTGGACCTCAGCCCTTTTCCTTTTGTTTGTCAATAGACCCCAGAGGTATCTTTTGTTCAGCAACCCCTCATCCTCGACCTGAAGAGGAGGCTCGGGGTCAGACCTCCAAGTCGTTAAGTTTCTTGATGGCCAACTTTACCTCCGCAAATCGCTCTTCAACCGCAGCAACCTCCCCGGCCCGATCAACCAGCCGCCGGCACCCCGAACAATTCACCCGAACCAACGAAAAAAGGCCCCGGAATTTCTTCCGAGACCTTCTTTCTTGTTTGGCGTCCCCAGGGGGATTCGAACCCCCGTCGCCGCCGTGAAAGGCCGGTGTCCTGGGCCAGGCTAGACGATAGGGACTTGAGACATCTCAAGTACCCAGCGGGAAATGACCCCGCATGGTGACTGCTGTTAAAAATGGTGAGCCGGGGGGGGATCGAACCCACGACCATCTGATTAAAAGTCAGATGCTCTACCAACTGAGCTACCGGCTCACAAGGAAAGACTTTATACAGAATTCGGCTGTCCGCGTCAACCCTTTTTTTCCTTTTTCCGCGGCGAATTCAGGCAAAGGGGTTCTGCAGCTGGATGGTCTGGTCGCGGCGCGGACCGACCGAAACCAGCACCACCGGGCAGCCGGTGACCTCCTCCAGCTTGCGCAGGTAGGTCGCGGGCCGCCTCGGGCAGTTCGGCAAAGCTCTGCGCCCCGGAGATGTCGCTCTGCCAGCCGGGCAGCTCCTCGTAGACGGGGATGCAGCGGCTGAGCACTTCGGCATCGCGGGGGAAGGTTTCGAGCCGCTTGCCGTCACAGTCGTAGGCGGTGCAGATGCGGATCGTCTCCAGCTCGTTGAGGACGTCGAGCTTGGTGATCGCCAGGCCGGTCATGCCGTTGATGCGCACCGCCTCGCGCAGCGCCACCGCGTCGAACCAGCCGCTGCGCCGCGGGCGACCGGTGGTGGCGCCGAACTCCTGGCCGGTGCGCGCGCAGCTGCTCGCCCATGTCGTCGTTGAGTTCGGTGGGGAAAGGCCCCTCGCCGACGCGGGTGACGTAGGCCTTGGAGATGCCGACCACCGCGTCGATGAAGCGCGGGCCGACGCCGGTGCCGGTGCAGGCGCCGCCGGCCAGGGTCGAGGAGGAGGTGACGTAGGGGTAGGTGCCGTGGTCGACGTCGAGCAGGCTCCCCTGGGCCCCTTCGAAGAGGAGATTGTGGCCGGCGGCGATGCTCTGGTTGAGCAGCGTCGAGGCGCAGCCGAGGATAGGAGCCAGACGGCGCGCATACTCGCCGTACTCGGCAATGATCGCCTGCGCGTCGAGGGGCGCCTCGCCGAGGAATTTTTCCAGGAAGAAGTTCTTCTCCGGCAGCACCTCGGCGACCTTGCGGGCAAAGATCTCCGGCTCGCACCAGGTCGCTCAGGCGGATGCCGCGGCGGCCGATCTTGTCCTCGTAGGTCGGGCCGATGCCGCGCCCGGTGGTGCCGATCTTGCGCTCGCCGCTGGCCTTCTCGCGGGCGATGTCGATCGCCTTGTGGTAGGGCATGATGATGTGGACGTTGCCGTCGACCACCAGCTGGCTGTCGTCCTTGAGGTACCCCTTGGCCTTGAGGTTGTCGATCTCCTGGAGGAAGACCTTGGGGTCGAGGACCACGCCGTTGCCGATGATGCAGCGTTTCCCCTCGTGGAGAATCCCCGAGGGGATCAGGTGGAGCACCGTCTTCTCGTTGCCGACCACCAGGGTATGGCCGGCATTGTTGCCGCCCTGGTAGCGCACCACGTCCTGGGCATACTCGGTGTAGATGTCGACGACCTTGCCCTTGCCTTCATCGCCCCACTGGGCGCCTACGATAACCACATTGGCCATGTTGAGTTTCGTCTCCTGAGCTGGTTACAGCGAAAAGTCCTCGGCCAGCAGTCGGGCCGGGGTCAGGCGTTGCCGACTGCCGTCGGCCAGCCGGATGAGTTCCGGGTCCGTGCCGGCTTCGCCGAGGACCAGAACGTTACTGTAGTTCATCTGCGCCGCATAGGCGAGACTCGCCTCGAGGTCGCGGGGAATGATGTCGCGAGCCGCTGAGTAGCCGCGGGCACGCAGCGCGTGAGCGATGCGCTGGGCCTGTTCCTTGTCGGCCCCGGACTGGAAGATCAGCACATCGGTGGTTGGACGAGCCGGACCGTCGAGCTCCCGGTCAAGGGCGAAAAGAAGGTTGAGCAGGTTGAAGGTAAAACCGGTCGCCGGCGCCGGGTAGCCGTAGCGGGCAGTCAGGTTGTCGTAGCGGCCGCCGCTGCAGACTGCCCGGCCGAAACCGGTGAGATACCCCTGGAATGTCACCCCGGTATGGTAGTCGAGGCCGCGCAGCTCGCCGAGGTCGAGGGTGACGTGCTCCTCGACGCCATAGACGGCAAGGATCTCGAGAATCCGCGCCAGGTTGTCCAGCGCCCGGCGTGAGCGGTCGTTACTGACCACCTTGGCGGCGCGGTCGAGGACCTCGCGGCCACCGAACAGGCGCGGCAGAGCCAACACTTCTTCGCGGGCGCGGGCGGAGAGGGGCGCGTGTTCGAGCAGGTGCTGCAATGTGGAGCTGTCCTTGCGGGCGATCGCCGCCTGGACCTCGCGGGCCTGCTCGGGAGAGAGGGTGAGATCGGCCATCACCCCGCGGAAGAATTCGACCTGGCCAACGTCGATGGTGAATTCGGCGGCACCGAGGGCCTGCAGCGACTCGACCGCCATGGCGATCATCTCGGCATCGGCCTCCGGGCTGGCCAGCCCGATCAGTTCGACCCCGGCCTGGAAGATCTCGCGGTCCTTGCCGGCCTGCTGCTCGGTATGGCGCAGTACCTGGCCGCTGTAGCACAGCCGCAGGGGCAGCGGCATCTCGCGCATGCGGGTGGCGACGATGCGGGCGATCTGCGGCGTGATGTCGGGGGAAAAGGCGACCAGCCGGCCGCTCTGGCGGTCGTCGAAACGGAAGGTCTTCTCGCGCAGGCCGGCGCCGAGTCCCCGCTCGAGCACATCGAGGAATTCCAGCGAGGCGGGGATGATGGGACGGAACCCCCAGCGGGCGAAGAGGTCGCTCAGGGTTTGCCGCAAAAAGTCGATCTTGGCCGCCTTGAGCGGCAGGAAATCCTTGACCCCCTTAGGAAGCATCACCTCGGGAGCGGAATCGGTGGTCGTCATGAAAAGCATCCGGTTGCGGGCGGGAGGCCGAAAAGCCGGCCGGGCCCCGCTCAGAGTTCGATCTGGACGGCGGAAAGGATATGTTCGTTGCTGCGCAGTTCGGTCAGCACCGCTTCGGGGATCCGGCTGTCGACGGTGATCAGGGAAATGGCCCGCCCCTTGATCTTGCGCCGGGAGAGATTCATCATCGCGATATTGACCCGGGCGTTGGCCAGCACCTGGCCGATAAAGCCGATGATGCCGGGACGATCGTCGTTGTGCAGCACCAGGATGTGTCCCTCCGGCACCGCCTCGACGTGATAATCATCGACTCGCACGATGCGGTAATCGTTTTCGCCGAAGACCGCGCCGCAGACCGAACGTTCGCCGTCCAGGCAGGTCACAGTGAGGCGGATGATGTTGGCAAAACCCTCGGTGGTGCTGCTGCGCGCCTCGATGACCCGGATGCCCCGTTCCTGGGCGATGTGCGGGGCGTTGACGTAGTTGACCATGGAACCGGTCGCCGGGGTCAGCAGCCCCTTGAGCAGGGCCAGGGTCAGCGGCCCGGTGGGGTGCTCGGTCACGGTCCCGGCATACTCGATGGCGACACTCTGCAGACCCCGGGAACAGAGCTGGGCCTGGAAGGAGCCGAGCCGCTCGGCGAGATTGACCCAGGGACGGATCTGCGCCAGCAGTTCGCTGCTCACCGAGGGGACGTTGAGGGCGTTGACGATCTCGCCGCGCTGCAGGAAATCGACGATCTGCCGGGCGACCTGGACGGTGACGTTGATCTGGGCATCGACCGTGGCCGCCGCGCAGGTGGGGGGTGCAGATCACCTGATCGAGGGTCCACAGCGGGTTGTCCTGCTCCGGCGGTTCCTTGGCGAAGACGTCGAGCGCCGCGCCGGCGACCCGGCCGGCGACCAGCGCCCGGTAGAGGGCGCCCTCGTCGACCAGCCCGCCCATGGCGCAGTTGATGATCCGGCAGCCGGGCTTGACCCGGGCCAGGGCCTCCTCGCCGAGCATGCCGTCGGTTTCAGCGTTGAGCGGTACGTGGATGGTGATGAAATCGGAGCGTGCCAGCAGCTCCTCGAACTCGACCGGTTCGGCGCCGGTCTGGCGGATCATCTCCTCGGCCAGGTAGGGATCGTGAACGATGACCCGCATCTTCAGCCCCAGCGCCCGCTCCACCACCAGGCGGCCGATCTTGCCGGCGCCGATCACGCCAAGGGTCTTGCCGGTGATCTCAACGCCGAGAAAACGGTCCTTTTCCCAGCGTCCGGCCTTGGTCGAGCGGCTGGCCTCGGGGATCTGCCGGGCCAGCGCCATGAGCATGGCGATGGTATGTTCGGCGGTGGTGGTGGTGCTGCCGAAGGGGGTATTCATCACCACCACCCCCTTGCGGTTGGCGGCGGCAAGATCCATGTTCTCGATGCCGATTCCGGCGCGGCCGACGACCTTGAGCCGGCCGGCTGCCGCGAAGACCTCGGCGGTCACCTGGGTTCCGCCGCGCACCACCAGGGCCTCGGCATCGGCGACCTCGCGCAGCAGCTCGGCGGCCGAAAGGCCCGGGTGATAGGCCAGCTCGATTCCCTCGGCCTGCTCGAAAACGGCGAGTCCCTCGGGGGAGAATCTATCGGAAACGAGTACCTTCATCGGCTCCCTGTCGCCTCCTCGAAGGCCCGAAACTGCCGGGACTTCGGGCTGCTTACCAACGCGGTACGTTAGCAATCCCCCGGGGGCAATGTCAAGACTAAAGCCCGGCTCCCTTCCTCCCCCCTGGTGCCCGCGCCCCCCAAAAAAGCCCCGTCCGCAGACGGGGCCGGTGGTTCGGCGCCGGTCAGCCGCGAACCACGTTTTGCGCCTGGGGCCCCCGGGGTCCCTGGATGACGTTGAAGGCGACCGGCTCGCCCTGGCTCAACGTCTTGAAACCGTCCATCTCGATCACCGAATAGTGCACGAAGACATCCGGCCCTCCGGTTTGCTCGATAAACCCGTACCCCTTGGCATCATTGAACCACTTGACCGTCCCCTTGTTCATCTTCCCTCTCCTTCCTGCACCAGCGTTGACTCTCTCCGGCTGCGGACCGGAACCTGCGGACGAATTGCCCGCCTGGGCGATTGTCGGGCTATCCATGAGCCGGCTGCAAATCCGCCCCGCACAGGCCGACAACCGCCTAGACATGTACCGTCCAGCCCGGAAATTGCAAGCCGCGGCATGAGATTTTTTTCATCACGACCTGCTTTTGCCCCAAAAATTGGGGAGAGGAACCCCTGCGGGCTCCTCTCCCGTGTTCGGAACGCCTCTGTACGGGCCGTGGCGACCGTCAGTTCCCGGCCTTGCCCCGCAGCGACGACTCCCTTTTCACTCGCTCCAGGCAGGCCGGACAGATCGTGGCGGTGTCGATTTCGCAGATATTCTTGCGAATCTGGTGACCCGCTCCGAGTTTCGCCCCCTGGTAGGTTCCGCACCACGCACAGTACTTGAGCAATCTGGCTCCTTTCTACTTCCCGGGCAATGGTTTCAATCTACCAGCCGGATCCAGACTGTCAAATGAGTCAGCAGCGACGGTTTTGCAGCGGGCGCCGGGCGCTAACGCAGGTACTCGATCAGCAGCCGGACCCCGACCCCGGTCCCCCCCCTGGGAATGCTCGGCCGCCCCTTCTCCTCCCAGGCGGTACCGGCGATATCGAGATGGGCCCAGGTGAAATCTTCGGCAAATTTCTGCAGAAAAGCGGCCGCGGTAATCGTCCCGGCGGGGCGCCCGCCGACGTTCTTGACATCGGCCACCTCGCTTTTCAGCTGGGCGCCGTAGTCGCTCCACAACGGCAATTGCCAGAGACGCTCGCCGCAGGTCTCTCCGGCCTTGAGCAACTGGCGGACCAGGCCATCGTGATTGCCGAGAACCGCGCTGGCGTGGTGGCCGAGGGCAATGATGCAGGCCCCGGTCAAAGTCGCCAGATCGATGACCACCCGCGGCTCGTAGCGTTTGACGTAGGTCAGGGCATCGGCCAGGATCAGCCGGCCCTCGGCATCGGTATTGAGCACCTCGATGGTCCGCCCGGAGAGGGAGGTCAAGATGTCGCCGGGACGGATGGCACTGCCGGAGGGGAGATTCTCCACCGCCGGGACCACCCCCACCAGGTTGACCGGCAGCTTCAGCAGCGCCGCGGCATAGAGGGTGCCGAGCACCGCCGCCCCCCCGGCCATGTCCATTTTCATTTCATCCATCTTCTCGGCCGGCTTGAGGGAAATACCGCCGGCATCGAAGACCACGCCCTTGCCGACCAGCGCCACCGGACGGGCATCGTCGCGCCCGCCGCGGTATTCGAGAACAATCAACCGCGGTTCGCGCACGCTCCCCTGGGCGACGCCGAGCAGGGCACCCATCCCCAGCGCCTCGAGCTCCGCACGTTCGAGCACGCTGCATTGCAGGCCGACCTCCGCCGCCAGTTCCCGGGCCCGCCGGGCCAGGTATTCGGGTGACTTGACGTTCCCCGGCTGATTGACCAGGTCCCGGGCCAGGCAGACGCCGCGGCAAATGGCGCGGGCGGCGACGACTCCCTTGTCCAGTTCCCGCGCTGCGGACGAAGCGGCGGCCACCAGCTGCACCTGCTCCAGCGCCGGCGGCAGGTCTTCGCTTTTTTCCGTGCGGTAGGCGTCGAAGCGGTAGGCGCCCAGCTCCACCCCTTCGGCCAGGATCTGTCCCAGTTCGGCCTCCTGCAGACGGCGCAGGGCCAGTGATGCCGTGTCGATGCTGAAGCGGCTGATCCGGCGGCCGAGAAGCTGGCTGGTCACCCCCCCCAGGGCCTGGCGCAAACCATTCCGTTCCGCCTTGCGGCCGTCCTTGCCGAGCCCGACCAGCAGCAGACGCTCCGCGGCGAGGGCTTTGCCCGGGTAGAGCAGGAGCGTCTCCTTCTGCCGTCCGGAGAATTCCCCTTCGCGGGTGGCTCGACTCAGGGCGCCCTCCAGGCGGCGATCGAGCTCCCGTCAGCTGCGGGGTACGCAGCCGGCCCTCCCAGACGCCGACGACCAGGCAGGGGGTTTTCAGCTTCAGACTGTCTCCGTGTTTGACCTTGATCTCCATTACCCATCCTTTCAGCAGTTAGCGAATTTTCGTCGATAATCGTCAATCCAGGCCTGCTTGCGCCCCACTTCGCGCAGCGCCGGTTCGGCCGCCAGACCCTCTTCCGCGCTCAGCATCCGGTGCGAATGGGTATTGCGAAACAGGGCGAGCTGAGCATAGAGGCAGAGGCCGGCGCGAACCATCCACAGCGGGCGGGGTCCCTGGCATAAACGGGGATGAAGAAAGGGAGCGGCGGCACCAGATGGGGGCGATCCACTGCAGCACCCGCCGTTCGCGGCAGGCTTCGAAGACCAGGTGCAGATCGCTGCACTCCTGGTAGCGCAGGCCCACCATGGATCACCCTGGTGGAGGCGCTGGAGGTGCCGCCGCCGATGATCGCTACGTCATGGCGGCGGGAAGTCAGGGGGGAGAGGTCGCGCGGTGTCGTAGGCTCCATATCCGCCAAGTTTAACGGCCCCGGCGGTCACTGGCAATCGGCCGCCAGGCGATTTCCCCCTAAAGCTCCAATTCCCGGCCGCCGCGGCGGAACCCGCAGGGTCAGCGCCCGGAAAAGCGCTGGCGCAGCCTGCCGGCCAGCCGATTCACGAGGTGGGAACGGTCGAAGGCGCTGAACACCGGCGCGCGGCGCAGGCCGAGGGCTTTCAATTCGGCCATGATCGCCCGGTCGCGGCCAAACTTGAGACCGCGACGAAAGGCGGCAATCGCCAGGGACTTCCGACCGGCCAGCAGATAGATGCGGCCAAGGTTCAGGTAATGGCGGCTATTGGCGGGTTCCTGTTGCAGCGCCTGCTGGCAGAGGCCCTGGCCGCGACGGTACTGCCGGCGCTCCCGGGCCAGGCAGAGCCCCAGGTAGGACCAGGCCAGGGGCGGACGGCAATCCGCAGGAAGCCGCTCCAGCTGCATCAGCGCCAGCAGGGTATTCCCTTCCTCTGCGGCGGCCATCGCCTGCTCCAGCAGCCGTTGCGGCTGTTCATTGTTCATCATGAATGCCCCACCATGGATGGAATCTGTTTCCGGTGTCGAAAAGTATATCGTCCGGCGGACCAGCCGCCAGCCAGCGCCGCTATCGCTGCCCACTATCCGCACGCTGCCCATCGGAACCATCCGGGCCGGTCGCCCGACGGCCGCCGTTTTTCCGCTACACTATCTCCACTACCATGTCGCTTACGGCACACTTAGTCAAGGCAGATGCCAATGAAATCCTCGCCATGTTCCTCGCTGGCGGCAGGAGACCTGTCAACCTTCCCGCCGCCGCTGGCGGAAAGGCGGCTGCGCCTCGCCGACGGCCGCCAGCTGTTCTGGGCCGAATACGGCGCGGCTGGCGGCATTCCCCTCCTCTACTGCCATGGCACGCCCGGTTCCCATCTGGAAGCCGGCCTGGCGGGAGCTGCCGCCGCCCGGCTGGGTCTGCGGCTGATCGCCCCCGACCGGTCCGGCTATGGGCTGTCCACGGCCTCGATCGGGCGCGGCCTGCGTGAGGTGGCACGGGACCTGGGTCAGCTCTGCGACCACCTCGGCCTGTGCCGGCTGCTCCTGCTTGGCGTCTCCGGCGGTGCCCCGTTCGCCTGTGCCGCCGCCTTCGAGTTCGGCTCGCGGGTGGCGGCATGGGGCCTGATCTGCCCGGTGGGCCCCGTCGCGGACGTCCCCCCGGAGGAACTCCCCTTTTTCCCGTGGCGGTTACTGCGTCGCTGGGGGCAGCGGCCAAATTCACCCCTGAGGCTGGTGCCGGCCGTCGCCCTTTACCTGCTGCGCAAGGTCCCGCCGCGGCTTTTCCAGGGACTGGCGCTCCGTCTCGCCGAAATCGACCGCCGCACCCTGGCCGACCCCGTCGTCGCCCCTCTGCTGGAAGCCTCCCTGGCCACCGCCCTGCAGGCCGGCAGCTCCGGCCTGCTTGCCGACCTGGCCAGTTTCAGCCGCAGCTGGGACTTCTCCCTCGACCTGATCCGCAGCCCCGTGCTGCTCTGGCACGGCCGCGACGACCGGCTCGTTCCCCCACGGTTCGGGGAGCTGCTGGCGCAGCGACTGGGCAACTGCAAAGCCAGCTACCTGACCGGCGAAGGCCACTTTTCCCTGCCCGTCAACCACGCGGCCCGGCTGCTCGCCGAGCTTGCCGGGCTGGCCGCGGCCGCAACGGCGCCATGGTATACTGACCGCTGCCTGACCTTTCCAACCCCTGAACAGGAGATGAGCATGGAACAACGCATCGCCACCTTTCTCGAATCCTCCG
The DNA here is from genome assembly GCA_963763205.1 of uncultured delta proteobacterium. Lineage (GTDB taxonomy): Bacteria > Desulfobacterota > Desulfuromonadia > Desulfuromonadales > DDH964 > DDH964. Next base: position 12,455 of record CAVXNQ010000016.1, read on the forward strand.
CCTTCGGTGTCGTCGGCGCCTCCTCCAACCGGGACAAATACGGCAACAAGGTGCTGCGCTGCTACCAGCAGCAGGGGCGCACCGTGATCCCCGTCAATCCCCGGGAGACCACCATCGAGGGGCTGACTTGCGTCCCTGCGGTCTCCGCCCTCCCCCCGGAAGTGGCCAGTATCTCGGTCATCACCCCACCGGCGGTCACCGAACAGGTGGTCAGGGAAGCCATCGACCATGGCATCCGCAATATCTGGATGCAGCCCGGGGCCGAGAGCGCCGCAGCAGTGGCGACCTGCGAAGCCCGCGGCGTCAACGTCATCGCCGACGGCAGCTGCGTTCTGGTGGTGCTCGGCTTCCACGACCACTGAACCGCGTTCCGGCCCCGGCTGGCCGGGGCCAGACGGGCTTCGAAACTACTGGACGTGGTCATGGCTGGGGTCCCCTCCGGACAGTTCGATATCGGCGATACACATCTCGAAACGCAGTCAACTCGCCCCGCCCAGGGGCAAAAGCCTCAGCGCACAAGGAAAAAGGGGCGCCGCCGGACCGAGTCCGGGGCGCCCCGCTATCAGGAGGGTTCAGTTTCGCCGTCAGGCCCTGGCCACCTGGACGGTCACCCGGTTGCTGCCGGCAGGAACCAGCTGCTGAATCGCCGTATCGGCGAAATGGTAGGGGGCAAACAGCACCCCGGCCGGGACCTGGCTGGAGAATTTCACCTTGGCCACGGTGGAACCGCAGGCCGAGGTGAGCTGGATGCGGCTGCCGTCCTTCACCCCGCAGGCCTCGGCATTGGCCGGGTTCATTTCCACATAGCCGGCCGGAGCGACCGCCAGGCAACCATCGGCATAGGTCGTCGTGGTCCCGAAATGGGACAGGATCTTCCCGCTCACCAGCTGCAGCCCGGAGACCACCGCCGGCTCGATCGCCACCGGAGTAAAGCGCAGGCTGCCGGCCGCGGGGGCATAGGGCTCCTTGAGACAGGGCCGGCAAAGGCCCGGTGCGGGGAAGCAGACGTCGGCATACAGGGGGACCAGCGCCCGGATCTCGGCAACCAGGCTGTCGGGACTAAAGGTGTGATGCGGACCGAGCAGGCGCTGGTACATATCCGCCAGGATCGCCAGATCCTCCCGGGCCTCTCCCGGGGCGTCGGTCGCCTTGGCCAGGCAGTTGACACGCTGGTCGAGTGAGGTGACGCTGCCGCTCTTCTCGGCAAAGCCGCTGCCGGGCAGGACGACATCGGCCAGTGCGGTCAGGTCGGAGGCGAGGATATCCTGGACGACGAGAAACTCGACCTGCTGCAGGGCTTTGCGCCAGCGCCCGGCTTCGGGGAAGGCAACCAGGGGATTGGTTGCCGCCAGATAGAGGAACTTGACTTCGCCGCTTTCGATTCCTTCGAGGATGCCGAGGGCGTCGCGCCCCCCTTTCGGGAGGGTTGCCTGCCAGGCTTTTTCGAAGGCGGCGCTGGCTGCCGCGTAGTCCTGCTGCCCGGGGAGGAATTCGGGGCAGACGCCCATGTCGAGCAGGCCCTGCATGTTCCCCTTCTCGTCGACCGGGAAGAGGCCGCCCACCTCTCCGTGGAGCGCGCCGCAGACCAGGGCCAGATTGGCCAGGGCGGCGGTCGCCGCCTCGGCGTCCGGTCCCTTGCTGAGGTCCGCGCCGAAGACCAGGGCGACGGTTTTCGCCTCGCCGAGGTGGCGCGCCGCTTCGGCGAGCAGCTCCTCCGGCAGCCCGGTGGCGGTGATTGCCGCACTCAGGTCGAGCCCCTGCAGTGCGGCCTCGAGTTCGTCGCGATTGCCGACGTACTGCTGCAGGAAGCCCGCGTCGGCCAGGCCGGCGTCGAGAATCATGCGGGCCAGGACCGAGGCCAGCGCCACTTCGCTGCCGGGCCGGTAGCGCAGCGTGGTGTGGGCATAGCGGTCGAGCTTGACGCCGCGCTGATTGGCCACCACCAGTTTGCCGTCCCGCTTGCGGCAGGCCTGCTCGATCTGCCAGTCGATGGCCGGCGCCTCGGCCGTCGCATCGCAGCCGAAGACAAGGACGGCCTCGGCCCGGCCGATGCGGGAGAGGCGGTTGCTGGCCCCGGAGAGGCCGAGAGCCTGACGCAGCACCTTGTTGCTGCGCAGGGCGCCGAAGCGGGCCTCGGAGTCGATATTGTTGCTGCCGAGCAGCACCCGGAAAAGCTTCTGGAAGAGATAGTTCTCCTCATTGGTCAGCCGCGGCGAGGCCAATCCGGCGAGGACCTGGCCACCGGCGGCGCGCAGTTCCTGCAGCTTGGTCGTGACCGCCGCCAGCGCCGCATCCCAACTGGCCGGCTGCTGGGTCTCCCCCTGCTTGACCAGGGGCCGGGTCAGGCGCTGCGGGGAGCGGAGATAGCCGGTCCCGAAGAAACCGCCGATGCAGAGGTTGCCGTCGTTGACCGTCGCCCCATCTTCGGAGGTGACCCGGTAGATCTCGTTCTGCTTGACGTTGAGATCGATCTGGCAGTGGCTGCCGCAGGCGGTGCAGACCGAGGGGACCTTGCGCAGCTCCCAGGGGCGGGCCTGGAATTTGAAAGGTCTTGGAGATCATCGTCCCGGTCGGGCAGACCTGGACACAGTTGCCGCAGAATTCGCAGAGTTCGAGATGCTTGTCGATGAACGCCGTGTCGCCCTTGTCGTTGACGAAGAGGGCGCTGGAGCCGACCACCTCGTGGCAGACCTTGACGCATTTCTCGCAGAGGATGCAGCGGTTGGGGACCTGCTGGATCAGCGGCCAGTGGTTGATGACGTCGGGATTGACGTCTTCCGCCTCGAAGGGCTGGCGGTCGACATCGTGGGCATAGCAGACGTTCTGCAGGTCGCACTCGCCGCCGGCATCGCAGACCGGACAGTCGAGGGGATGGTTGACCAGCAGCAGTTCGACCACCTGGCGGCGGATGTACGGCAGACTTCTCGGACTGGGTGGTCACCACCATGCCGTCGACCGCCACGGTGTTGCAGGCGGTCATCGGCTTGTCGACGCCGGCGATATCGACCACGCAGATCCGGCAGGCGCCGGTCGGCGAGACCTTCTTCAGAAAACAGAGGGTCGGGATCTTGATCCCGACCTGTTCCGCCGCGGCCAGAATCGTCGCGCCCTTTTCGATCTGCACCTCTTTGCCGTCGATCTTAAGCTTGACCATGGACTCTTCACCTTTGCAAGGAGCGCGGCCGGGCCCCAGGACCCCGCCGCAGCATTCATATCAGTAGCTTAGCAGTGAACCGTCAGTTGACCGCGACCATCCCGACCCGGTAGCAGCGCAGGCAGCGTTCGGCTTCGCTGACCGCCTGGCTCTCGGGCATCGCCAGTTCGATCTCCTCGTAGTTCCTGGCCCGCTCAGCCCCGCTGACCTTGGGCTGGTGCTCGCGGTGCAGGCCGCCGAGGATGCCGACGATTCTTCTGTCTCGTCGAAGACCCCGAGCTGGTTGACGAGATCCTCCATGGCGTCCTCCTGGTCGAGGTAGGCCTTGCCTTCGGTGAGCCAGCGGTGCATGGCCCGGGCGGCGCGCCGGCCGTGGCCGACGGCGACGACCACGGTCATCGCCCCGTATTCGCAGTCGCCGCCGGCGAAGACCCCTTCGCAGTCGGTCATCATCGTCCCGCCATGGGTGACGATGCTGTTCCAGCGGGTCTGCTTGATGCCGAAATCCTCCTCGCCCAGGTAGGACAGGTCGGGATCCTGGCCGATGGCCGGGATGACCATGTCGCAGGGGATGACGTACTCGCTCCCCGGCTTCGGCGCCGGGCGGCGGCGACCCGACTCGTCCGGCTCGCCGAGCTCCATGATCACCACCTCGACACCGACCACCTTGCCGTTTTCGGCGATCAGACGGGTCGGGTTGCGCAGGAACTCGAACTTGACCCCTTCCTCTTCGGCGTCGTCGACCTCGTAGGATTCGGCCGGCATCTCCTTGCGGGTCCGGCGATAGACCAGGATCGACTCCTCGGCCCCTTCGCGCAGCGCGACGCGTACGCAGTCGATGGCGGTATTGCCGCCGCCGACGACGATCACCCGCTTGGGGGTCTCGATCGGCTGGCCGAGGGCCACGGCCCGCAGGTAGTTGATGCCGCCGGTCGGAGAAGCCATCGTAGCCGGCATCTTCCCCCTCGACCCCCATCGGCTTCGACTTGAAGGCGCCGGTGCCGAGGAAGACCGCATCGTACTGCTTCTTTGAGCTGTTTCAGCGAGACGTCGCGGCCGAGCTTGGTGTCGTATTGGATGTCGCCGCCGAGGCTGGTGATGATCTCGACGTCACGGCGCAGCAGGTGGCGCGGCATGCGGTAGTCGGGGATGCCGACGGCCACCGTCCCGCCCGGCTCGGGGAGCATCTCGATGATCTTCACCTGATAGCCTTCGAGGAGCAGGTAGTAGGCGCAGGAGAGGCCGGCCGGGCCGGCGCCGACCACGCAGATCTTCTTGTCCTTACGCGGCTTGGGAATCATCGGCGGCTGCTTGTGATGCAGCCACTCGTGGTCGGAGGCGACGCGCTTCAGGACCATGATGCTGATCGGCTCGTCGACCAGCGCCCGCCGGCAGGCCTTCTCGCAGGGATGCGGGCAGACCCGGCCGCAGACCGCCGGGATCGGCATGTTGCGACGGATCACGTCGAGGGATTCGTCGAAGCGGTACTCCTTGATCTCTTCGATATAGGCGGGAATGTCGATATGCGCCGGGCAACGGTCCATGCAGGGCGCGGTGAGCTTTTCCCGGTAGGACTTGGCCGGTTTCGGCTTGCGCTTGCCGCGCGATATAGTCGAGAAAGTCCTGCCGGAAGTGCTTGACGGCGTCGAAGACCGGCACTGCCGAGGTCATGCAAAGGGTACACTTGCAGGTTTCCAGCAGGGCAGCCAACTCCTCGATGATCTCCAGGTCGCGCTCCTCGCCGTGGCCGGCGACGATCCGCGCCAGGGTGTCCTGCAGCACCCGCGTCCCCTTCTTGCCCGGGGTACACTTGGCGCAGCAGTATTTCTCCTGAACCCGCTTCATGTACTCGGCGGCCATCGCCACCACGTCGGTCTCGCGGTCCATCAGCACGATGCCGTCCCAGCCCATGAAGGCGCCGACCTTGCCCTCATCGAGATAGTTCTCGGCAAGCTTGAGCTTCAGTGACGCCAGATCGGCTTCGCCACCCTGGCGATTATCGACGATCTTGCGTCCCCAACTGGAAAAAACGACCTGAGCCAAAGCGACCTCCTGTCAACTCGTGTGCCCTCGCCAAAGACGACACAGAGAACTCCCTTAACAGCGGAGGAAAGGACCTTTCCCCCGCTCTTTTCTGGCAGTTGCCTCTATCTATTTTGTATACAGTATGCAGCTAAATACCATAAAGGAGAAGTGCAAATCAAGGGGAAAGTTGTCTTCGGACCGGGCCCGGAAGCGCCCCTTTCGGCCAGCGAAGCGGGACGTTCCCGGGGCCCGTCGGCGGTGGGCTGAAGCTCAGGGAAACTCGGGGAAGGGGCTCACAATCTGCCAGTAGCCGGGTTGCCAGCGACCGAGGTCGACGTAAGCCCAGACGAGGTGCAGGTGGCGGGTCTTGACGATGACCGACGGCAGCAGGTAGTAGTCCACCTCCAGGGTGCTGTCGATGCGGCCGGGGTCGATTTCGCTGCTGCCGGCCAGTCGTACGTCGGTGATGTGCAACCCCTCCAGGGCGTTGAAACGTCGACGAAACGTCTCCTGCTGTTCGCCCTGCAGGTAGCGGGCCGCCCCCGGGATATCGAGCCAGCGCAGCCGCTGGGCAAAATCCTGCTGAGCCTGCAGGGGGTCGGGCCGCGGCACGGCGATCCAGCTGCAGCCGCCGAGCAGGGCGGCCACCAGCAGCAACAGACTCATGCTCACCATCTTCCGCATAATTTTCTCCTCAATCCCGGGCGGTGTCTTGCATGTCCTTGCAGGTCGGCTAGAATGTAGCCTTTGCAGCATTCCGCTCCAGGAGCAGAACCATGAAACGGATCGAAATCTACACCAAAAGCTATTGCCCCTACTGTAAACGCGCCAAGGAGCTGTTGCGCATCAAGGGGGTCGAGTTCGTCGAGTACGACGTCACCAGCGACCCGGCCAAGGAGCAGGAAATGCGCTCCCGGTCGGGACATACGACGGTGCCGGAAATCTTCATCGCCGACCGGCTGGTCGGCGGCTGCAACGAGCTCTTCGATCTCGACGAAAAAGGCGAACTCGACCGGCTGCTGCGCCTCAACTGACCTCTCCGCGAATCCTTCCCAGCAGTTCCAGCGCCAGCTCCACCTTGCCAAAGGGCGGCATCAGGTACCAGCCGGCCACCCGGCCCGCGCCTGCGGCGACCAGTTCGCCGGCGATCGCCATCCCCTCCGCCACCCCGTCCGCCCCGCTCTTGCCGCGCATGCGGCGGCGCACCTCTTCGGGCAGCAGGATTCCCGGCACCTCGTTGTGCAGAAACTCCGCATTGCGTTCGCTGACCAAGGGCAGGAGACCGACCAGGACCGGCACCCCGTAGTCCGCGGTCCGCACCAGCAGCCGGTCGAGGACCGCGGTCGAGTAGACCGGCTGGGTCTGCACGAACCGGGCGCCCGCGGCCAGCTTCTTCTCCAGCCGCCGCAGCTGCCCGTCAATGTTGGGAAGGTTTGGATTGAATGCCGCGCCGAGCAGGAACTCGCTGCATCCGCCGAGGTCGGCACCGAGCAGGTTGCGGCCGCCGTTGAGGGCCGCGAGCAGCTCCAGCAGGCCGATGGAGTTGAGGTCGAAGACGCTGGTCGCCCCCGATTCGCCGCCCACCGCCACCGGATCGCCGGTGACCGCCAGGATGGTGCGGATGCCGAGCAGGTGGGCGCCCATCAGCTCCGAATGGAGGCCGATCAGGTTGCGGTCGCGGCAGGTGACATGGACGATCACCTCCACCCCGGTCTGCTCCTGGATTTCGCGGGCCAGGGCGAGATTGCCCATGCGGATACGGGCCAGTGGATTCTCGGCGAGGCTGATGGCGTCGACGCCGGCCGCGGCCAGCCGCCGCGCCCCATCCAGGATCTTGTCGCAGTCGAAGCCGCGGGGCGGATCGAGTTCGACGGTGACCACCGGTCCTCCCGGGCGGCGCTCCAGCCAGCCGCGGCCGGCAGCGGCGGTCGGGGCGGTCGCCACGCCCGGCGGCCCGGCACTCGGCGCAGGAACCGGAACAGGGTGCGGCCGGGGCGCCGGGCGCACCCCGGCGAGGGCCGCGGCCAGGGCGGCGATGTGTTCCGGCGTGGTGCCGCAGCAGCCGCCGACCAGGGTCGCTCCGGCAGCCACCAGGTCGCGGCCGGCGGCGGCGAAATATTCCGGGGTGGCCAGGTAGATGTAGCGGCCGTCGAGGTACTGGGGAAAGCCGGAGTTCGGAAACGCCGCGAGCGGCAGCGGGGAGACCGCCGCCAGGCGCCGCAGCACCTTGAGCAGCTCCCGGGGGCCGGAGCCGCAGTTGGCGCCGAGGGCCGCGGCCCCGGCCGCACTCAGGCGCCGGGCCGCCTCCTCCGCACTCACCCCCTCGCGGGTGCGGCCCTCTTCGAGAAAGGCCATCTGCGCCACCGCCGGCAGACCGACCCTTGCGGCTTCGTCCAGCGCCAGCTCGAGGTCGCCGAGCCCGGCGAAGGTTTCGAGCAGGAAGAGATCGACGCCGGCCTCGGCCAAGGCCAGCATCTGCTGGCGGAAGATCGCCCGCTTCTGGCTCTCCGGCAGCTCGCCGCGCTCCCCGCGCGGGGCGATCAGCGGCCCGACGGAACCGGCCACCAGCCGCTCCGGCCCGGCGACCTCCCGCGCCAGGCGAGCGCCGGCGCGGTTGATGTCGACCGTGCGGTGCTCCAGGCCGACGGCCGCCAGGCGCAGGGCATTGGCGCCGAAGGTATTGGTTTCCAGCAGCCCGGCGCCGGCCCGGGCGTAATCGGCATGGACCTGGCGCACCAGGTCCGGGCGCACCAGGTTGAGGTGTTCGAAATTGGCGTCCAGCGGCACCCCGCGGCTGTAGAGCAGGGTGCCCATGGCGCCGTCGCCGATGACGATTTCGGTCAACAGGCGTTCGGGGAGACGGGGGGTTCTGGCTTCGGTCATGCTTGGCCCGGGCGGAAGGGATGACGGCAACGATACCGCTTTATGCCATATCCGGCCGGAAAGATAAAGCGGCTTCGCCTCCGCTGGCCTACTCCTGAAGGCGGAGGATGGCGGTGTAGAAGCGGTGGCCGTCCGATTCGGCGACCGAAAGGGAGAGTTCCAGGGGCAGCCGGCTGCCGTCGCGGCGCCGGCAGAAAATGGTCTGAATTTCGCTGGCCAGGCGCTCGGCATGGGCGGTGAGATAGGACTCGACATCCTCGCCCGGCGGCTCCGGACAGTCCTCATGCAGCAGGCGGGTGATGGAGACGCCGAGGATCTCCCGCTTGCTGTAGCCGAAAACCCGTTCCGCCTGGCGGTTGAAGAGGATGATCTGGCCGTTGGGCAGAAAGGAGACGATGACGTCGCGGGCGGTTTCGGTCAGCAGCCGGAAGCGCTGTTCCGACTCCTCGAGGTGGCGGGTCTTCTCGCCGAGGTGGTCGATCATCTCGTTGAAGCCGTCGATCAGCACGCCGATTTCGTCGCGGCTCTTGCGCGCGATCTTCTCCTCGAAGCGGCCGGTGCGGATGATGTCGCCGATCGCCCCCCCCAGCTGCGCCAGCGGCCGGGTGACCGCCAGGCGGGTCAGCAGGCCCGAGACAGGTGATCAGGGCCAGAAAGATGCCGCCGCTGTAGAGAAGATCCCGGCGCAGATTGGCCGCCACCCGGCGTTCCAGCCGGTCCATGGGGATGGTTACCGAAGCGGCGCCGATGACCTCGCCGATCCGGTAGTTGTAGGCCTGGTCCTTCTCCGGGGGAAAGAGGGTCTTGATGAACCGGGGCGCGTCCTCGGGGCGGCCGTGGCATTCCAGGCAGCTGAGGTCGGCGGAAAAGGCCTGCAGGTAGCGGAAGACCGGCTCTCCCGCCACCTTGGTGATGGCGTATTCCTCCCGCAATCCCGGGGTGCTCCGGAACTGTTTCAGCACCCGGGCCTCGTAGGCATCGGGGGCGTTCTGCGGATTGCGGTAGCGGTCGGAGACCTGGCGGATGCGATAATCGAGATCTGTGGCGACCAGCTGGCCGATGCGGTTCGAGGCGACCACCGGGATCAGGCCGTAGCGCTCGGGGGAGAGCTGAACCTTGCCGTCCTTGAGCTGCCGGGAGAGGTACTCGCGGGCCTGGATCGCCTCAAAGGCGATGATCCGCGATTTTTCCACCGCCTCTTCGATGGTCACCGCCCGCTGCTGGCGGTAGTTGAGCCAGGTGGAGAGGGCAAAAAAGACCAGCAGAATGCCGGCAATGGTCAGGTTGATTTTGGTGAGCAGCCCGAAGGGGCGAAACGAGGTCATCGGCAACCCGTCCTGAAAGGCAAAACCAGGAACAGTCTAGCGGCAAACCGGGGCTTTGCAAGTCGCGCAGACCGACGCCTCAGGCGGTCAGCTCGAGGAACTGCTTGAGAATCGCCGCGGTCAGGCCCCAGATCTGGTGGCCGTCGATGAGGTAGAAATGGACCGGGTGCGCGCGGCCGCGGTGCTGCCAGTCCTCGGTATGGAAGATGGCCGGGTCGCGCAGGCGGGCGGTGGGCAGTTCGATGACCTCGGCGATCTCCTCACGGTTGACGCGAAACGGGTAGGGCCAGGGGAAGGTGCCGACGTAGGGAACGACGTGGTAGCCGTGTACCGAGTAGAAATCGTCGAGACGACCCAGCAGCAGCACATCGCCGCGGGCGATCCCCATCTCCTCCTCGGTCTCGCGCAGCGCGGTCGCCGCCAGGTCGGCGTCCTCCGGGTGCCGGGCGCCGCCGGGAAAGGAGATCTCGCCGGTATGATGCTCGAGCTGGTCGGTGCGCCGGGTGAAGAGGATCGTCTCTTCCCCGTCGCGCCGGTAGACGGGAAGCAGGACCGCCGCCGGGCGCAGCCGCTCCCCGCGGGATCTGCTGCGGGCGGTGGCGGGCGAGGATGTCGCTGATCCGCCGGAACCCGGGCATCAGGCCTTGACCGAAACCGCGGCGCTGCGCAGTTCGGCGATGGTCGCGGCGTAGTCGGGGGTGCCGAAGACCGCGCTGCCGGCGACGAAGACGTCGGCTCCGGCCCGGGCGATCCGACCGATATTGTCGGTCTTGACGCCACCGTCGACCTCCAGCTCCACGGCCAGCCCACGGCGATCGATCTCGCGGCGCAGCTGCTCGATCTTGGTCAGCGCCGCGGGGATGAAGCTCTGCCCGCCGAAACCGGGGTTGACGCTCATCACCAGCACCAGGTCGAGGTCGTCGAGAATCAACTCGAGGGTCCCGGACCGGGGTCGCCGGGTTGAGGGAGACGCCGGCTTTCTTGCCGCAGCTCTTGATCAGCTGCACGGTGCGGTGGAGATGGATGCAGGCTTCCTGGTGAACGGTGATGATGTCGGCCCCGGCCTCGGCAAAGGCCGGGATGTAGCGGTCGGGGTTCTCGATCATCAGGTGCACGTCCAGCGGCAGTTCAGTGACCTTGCGCAGGGCAGAGACCACCGGCGGGCCGATGGTCAGGTTGGGGACGAAGTGGCCGTCCATGACGTCGACGTGGACGTAGTCGGCGCTGGCGATGGCCTGCACCTCCTCGCCCAGGCGGGCGAAGTCGGCGGAGAGGATCGAAGGGGCGATCTTGATCATGGCAGGCTCCCGGGAATCATGAAGGGTCGAGACAACAGGTCAGATATAGCAGATATACCCGGCCGGGGACCAGAAAAACCACAAGCCCCCCACGCCCCGGAGAGCACCGGCAGCACCCGGGGTTGGCCGGGCCGGTCACCCCTGCCGGCGCAGCCGCACCGCCCAGAAGGCGTCCATGCCGCCGTGGCGATGGGGCAGGGTCCGCAGTGCTCCGGCCCCGTCGAGAAGAGGCCCCCAGTGGCTCGGCAGCAGGAGACGCAGGTCCTCGCGGACGAAGTCCCCGTGGCGGCGAGAAAGGCCGCGATGACTTCTTCGGTCTCCTCGGGGGTCTGGGTGCAGACCGAGTAGACCAGCCGGCCGCCGGGTTTGACCAGGGGGGCCGCGCCGTCCAGGATCGCTCCCTGCAGCTCGGCCAGCCGCCGGGGATCGTCGGGGGTGCGCCGCCAGCGCAGCTCGGGGTTGCGGCGCAGCACGCCGAGGCCGCTGCAGGGGGCATCGACCAGCACCCCGTCGAGACTCGCCGGGGAGAGGAAGTCGGGGGTCCGGGTCATGTCCCAGGTGCGGGCGGTGACCCCCTGGCAGCCGAGGCGCGCGGCGCCGGCTTCCACCAGGGCGGCACGCTGCGGGTGGAGATCGAGAGCGAGGATTTCGGCCCGGTTCTGCGCCAGGGCGGCAAGCTGGGTGGTCTTGCCGCCGGGGGCGGCACAGGCGTCGAGCAGGCGTTCGCCCGGTCGCGGCGTCAACAGGTGAGGGATAAGCATGCTCGCCTCGTCCTGCACCTGGAAAAGTCCGTCGGCTTCGCCGGGCAGCGGGGCCATGGCGCGGCGCAGCAGGGTGATCCCCTCGGTCGCGAAAGACGTCGGCACCACCTCGTGGCCAACGGCGGCGAAGGCGGCCAACAGCTCGTCCCGGCCGCTGCGCAGGGTATTGACCCGCAGCGTAAAAGGGGGCGGCTCCTGCAGCGCGGCGGCCAGCGCCAGCGCCTCGTCGGCACCGAGCTCGGCGAGCCAGCGCCGGGCCAGCCAGTCCGGCAGGGAGCCGGCATGTTCCAGGCAGGCCAGCGGCTGGTCGGCGGGGTCGGGCCAGGGAATCGTCGCCCGCCCCCGGTCGAGACTGCGCAGCACGCCGTTGACGAAACCGGAAGCCCGTTGCAGGCCGAGCTCTTTGGCGAGTTCGACGGTGGCATGGACCGCCGCCCGGGCCGGCACCCGGTCGAGTTCCAGCAGCTGGTAGGCACCGAGGCGCAGCAGCCGCAGGACGGCCGGTTCGAGCTTACCCAGCGGCTGCTTGCAGAAGCGGGTCAGGGCGAAATCGAGCCGCCCCCGCCGGCGCAGCACCCCGTACACCAGTTCGGTCGCCAGGCCCCGCTCGCGGACCTCGAACAGCCGATCCAGGGCCGCGGACAGGGTCAGATCGGCATAGGCCCCGTCGGCGACCCGGGTCAAAACCTCAAAAGCGATACGGCGGGCGTCTAGCTCTGGACAAAAGGTGGCATCCTCAAGAAGTGGACTACGGGGCACTGGAAGCGGGACAAATCGATTGGTCCAAAGATCCCGAGTCCGGGGGCTTCTGGACCTCGCACCGTGGACCTTGGACCGTTGGACCCTGGACCTTGGACCCGGGACCTGCCTTAAACGACCGTCATGTTCTCCAGGCGCCGGATCCGCTCGGCGACCGGCGGATGGGTGGAGAAGAGGGAGCGCAAGCCGTCGCCGCGCAGGGGGTTGACGATGAACATGTGCGCCGTCGCCTCATTGACGTGGGGCATCGGCGCCCGGCTGTTGGCCGCCTCCAGCTTGCGCAGGGCGTTGGCCAGGTCGTGCGGATTGCCCGCGAGCTTGGCGCCCCCCTTGTCCGCCTCGTACTCCCGGGAGCGGGAGATCGCCATCTGCACCAGCATGGCGGCGATCGGCGCCAGCACCATCATCAGGATCATGCCGATGGGATTGCCGTCGTCGTCGTCGCGGCCGCCGCCGAAGATCAGCGCCCACTGGGCCATGTTGGCGAGGTAGGTGATGGCCCCGGCGAGGGTGGCGGCCACCGAGCCGATGAGGATGTCGCGGTGGCGGACATGGGAGAGTTCGTGGGCCATCACCCCGCGCAGCTCCTCGCGGCTGAGGATCTGCAGGATCCCCTCGGTGGCGGCGACCACCGCATGCTCCGGGTTGCGGCCGGTGGCAAAGGCGTTGGGGGTCGGCTGGGGCAGGATGAAGACCTTGGGCATCGGCAGGTTGCCGCGCAGCGCCAGCTCCTGGACCACCTCATAGAGGATGCCGCTGGTCACTTCGCGGCCGCGGTACATCTTGATGACGATCTTGTCGGAGAACCAGTAGGAGCCGAGGTTCATCACCCCGGCCAGGATCAGCGCGAAGAGGGCGCCGCCGCGACCGCCGATGGCGCCGCCGGCCAGGACCAGGACCACGGTCAGCACGGTCATCAACAGAATGGTGCGAACGGTGTTCATCTTATTCCTCGTCGTCGAAATGTCATGGGTTTGGGCGTCCGGCCCGGGTCGAACCGTCACGCTTCACTATAAGAATCGCCCCCGAATAATGCAAGGGTGCTCAGGCGATGACGTGCTCGTCGAGGACGCCGCGCACTTCGTCGAGGACGATGTGGGTGTTGAAGCAGGGGCCGTTGGGACGGTGGTTGAGAACGCCGATCACCGGCAGGGGGTAGGAATCGCGAATGCCCGAGGTCAGATCCCGCTCGCAGGCGACGGCGAGGATGAAGCGCGGCCGCTTCTCGACGATGATCTTGCGCGCCAGGGTGCCGCCGGTGGCCACCGCCATGTCGATTCCCCGCTCTTTGGCCAGCTCGGCCAGACCGCTGATGTCGCAGCGGCCGCAGCGCACGCACTTGTCCACATCGCCGGTGATCTTGATGGCGCAGTCGAAGAGCTGGATGCAGTGCGGGAGCAGGATCAACGCCCGATCCGGGGTGACGCGCAGCTTTTTGGCGCGCACCAGCTGGTTGTTGAGGGCGATGAACGACTGCTGCAGGGTATCGCGTTCGACGCCGACCAGGCGGCCGAGGTTGATGATCCCGGGGAAGAGGTAGCGGATGACGACCTTGCGCAACCGTTCGGAGAAGAAGAGGTCGCGGCCGGTCAGCAGGGTCAACACCAGCAGCAGCAGGCCGCCGACGGTGACCAGCGCCAGCAGCGCCAGCAGCGAACCGAAGAGGACCGGCAACAGCGGATGGATGTTGGCCAGACCGACGCTCGGCACGTACCAGAGCAGAAAGGTGACAGCCAGAACGGCGGCACAGGCGCCGGCCAGAAGGCCGATGAAGACCCGTTTGCGCGGCTGGTAGGGGGGAGCCGCCGGAGAAGCTTTCACCTTATTCTCCAAGGCAGGTGCCGACGGGGAGCGCTCGGCCGCGCAGAAATTCGGCGGCAGCCAGGCGCTTCTTGCCGGGGAGCTGCAGCGCGCCGATTTTCAGCACCCCGCCGCCGCAGGCCACCCGCACGCCGTCGGCAGCGTCGGCCAGCACCGTTCCCGGTTCGCCGCCGCCGTCCTCGGGGGCGGTGGCGGCCAGCTTCAGGGTCTCGCCGTCCAGGGTGGTGTAGGCCCCGGGCCAGGGATCGAGGCCGCGCACCTGGTTGTGGATCTCCACCGCGCTGCGGCTCCAGTCGATGCGCCCGTCTTCCTTCTTCAGCAGCGGCGCGTAGCAGCTCTGGCTGTCGTCCTGCTGCTGCGGCTCCAGGGTCCCGGCGCAGAGCCGGCGCAGCGTCTCCTCGATGGCGTCGCGGCCGAGCAGGGCCAGGCGGTCGTGGAGCTCCCCGGCGGTCTCGAAGGGACCGATGGGGGTGGCCAGCTTCACCAGCATGTCGCCGGTATCGAGACCGACGTCCATGAGCATGGTGGTGATGCCGGTTTCCGTTTCGCCGTCGATGATCGCCTTATTGATCGGCGCGGCGCCACGGTAATGGGGGAGGAGCGAGGCGTGGACGTTGATGCAGCCGTGGCGGGGGATCTCCAGCACGCTTTTCGGCAGGATCTGGCCGTAGGCGACGACCACGATCAGGTCCGGGGCCAGCAGCCGCAGCTCCGCCACCACCTCCGGCGCCCGCAACTTGGCGGGCTGGTGAACCGGAATGCCGCGGGACTCGGCCAGCACCTTGACCGGCGGCGGGGTCAGCTTGTTGCCGCGCCCGCTGGGGCGGTCGGGCTGGGTGTAGACGCCGACCAGGTTCAGGCCGAAGTCGAGCAGCCCCTCGAAGGTCGCCAGGGCGAAATCCGGCGTGCCCATGAAGACGGTACGGATATTCCGGGGATCGATCACAGCTGCTCCCGTTTCTGTTCCATGATCTTCCTGTATTTCTTGCGGAAGAGGCTCTTTTTCAGGGGGGAGAGGTGGTCGACGAAGAGGATGCCGTCGAGGTGGTCGATCTCGTGCTGGAAGCAGACCGCCCACAGTCCCTCGACCGCTGTCTCCCGCTCCTCTCCCGCGAGGTCGAGGTAGCGGACCGTGACCCGGGCGCTGCGCTCGACCTTGGCGTAGTACTCGGGGACCGACAGGCACCCCTCCTCCTCGCAACTCTCCCCCTCGCGGTCGAGGATCTCCGGGTTGATGGCGGTGATCAGCTGCCGGGGTTCCTCCTTGCCGGCGCAGTCGAGCACGATCAGGCGCCTGGAGACGCCGACCTGCGGAGCCGCCAGGCCGACTCCGGGGGCCGCATACATGGTCTCCGCCATGTCCGCCGCCAGTTGCCGCAGCTCGTCGTCGATCCCGGTCACCGGCAGCGCCGGTTGTTTGAGGACCGGTTCGGGGTAATGGAAGATGCGCAATATCGCCATGTGCCTGATCTCGTTGCAGAGGCCCGCAGTGCGCCGACGGCGGGATTCAAAGTGCTAATGATACGGGGAGAAGCCGATGGAAGTCAACCGCTGGCAGGATGGAGAAAAGAGAAGGGACTTCGGGGAGGGGGTCTGCAGGAATTGGCAGAAAACCGCCAACCCCATCCAGGCAGCGGCCCGCTCCGGTATCGCAAAGCCCGCTGACGAACTCCAGCGAAATGACGATGGCGGAATCGAGCCCGATTCCGCCATCGTCATCTTGCCAACCATCCCTCCCCTCCCGGCTCAGGGGGCGGGGGAGACCACGTAGGGACGCATCATCTCGTTGTCTTCGTGTTCGAGGATATGGCAATGCCATACGTACAGACCGGGGAGGTCGAACCTGGCCCTGATGGTGGTGATTTCCCCTGGATAGGAGATCACCATGTCCTTGTAACCCGCTTCCCAGGGCTGAACGCTGCCGTGCAAGCCCGGTGTCGTGCCGTCCATCAAGGTTCTCCCGATCACCTCGAAGCGCACCAGGTGCAGGTGGATGGGGTGGGCATCGGCCGTAAAATTGTAGATTTGCCAATCCTCGGTATCACCGACCGTCGGATTTTCCGAAACCTTGACCTGGATGGTCGAGCCGTCGGCCATCTCCACAGCGGCGGGGCTGCTCACATCCGTCGGATCCATCCAGCGCAGCGGCACGCCCGCCGGGGCGGCGGGATCGGTCAGGTCCACGGTCCCCAATTCGGCGATGCGCGGACCGTACGGTTCCCCTCCGGCAGCCGCACAATCGGCCAGGAAACGCGGGACATCGGACGGATCGGTCGCCGGTGCGACATCGAGCTGCAGCAGGGCCGAGCCGTTCAGACCAGCAATTACGCAGACCTGTTCGGACTCCAGCTCGTTGAGAGAAACCTGCCGGCTCCGGATTGGTGCTCCGAGGAGCGCTTCGGGATGCAGCGCCAAATCCTGCACGGCGGTCGCCGGGGTGGCTCCATTCGGGTCGGTGGGGCTCGTCCCGGTCAGGGAGGCCTTCACTATGAACTCCATGACCTGGCCGGTTGTGAGCGGATCGGCAACCTCTTTCTCTTCGGGGTCCGCGTCAAAGCCCTGAAAGGGGGAATCGGGAGCGGTGTTGATCAGGCGCACCACGGTCCCGTCGGTCAGGCCCGAAAAATCGACGATGACCACCGGCCGTTCAGCAGGAGCCATGAGCAGAGCCTGGTCCGGATCGGGAGCCACGGCATCGGCGGGCAGCGTACCGTCCGCCGGCAGGGCGGTGGCGAAACCGGTGGAAACCTTGACCACCTTCGGCAGGTAGCCTTGCGCACCGCCAATGACATAAAAAGGGACTTCGCGGGCAGGGTCAATGCGGCCGGTGGCCGGATCGACCACGAACAGGGCCAGGTTGAGGGTGCGCGAGTTGCAGCCGTTGAGCAGTCGCAGGCGATATTGTGCCTTGGCGACATCCAATTTCGGCCAGGTCACGCCGTTCACTACCATGACATTGAAGAATACCTCGGGGTTCCAGAGGGGCGCCACGTCGGTTTGGGGCGCGAGGTCCACCAATAGTCGGTCCGCATCCAGCCCTTCGAAGAAGGCCCGGTTACGGGGATAGAAGAGCGACCCGTCGGCATTGAAGGAACGGTCCTGGATGACGATGGGGATCTCACGCACGGCATTGCGGACGGGATCGCCGGGAGTGTTCAGGGACAGGACAGAATCACCTGCCACCGGCGCCGGACCGGGCAGAACCCCGTCGTTGTCCGCCGGCGTCGCCACGTTGTCGACAGCGTCCGAAACCACCGTACCCCCTCCGGCGGGGAGATGGTCGCCGCGGATGAGCCAGAAGCCGGCCAGCCCGGCATAGACGTTGGTGCGGGTCATCCCCAGGGCGTGATCATGGTACCACAGCGTGGTCGCCGGCTGGTCGTTGCGGTAATGGTAATCGGCGTAGCCGAGGTTGCCCGGGTTGGCTCCGGTCGAATCGCCGAACAGACCCCCTTTGGTGGCGTATCCGGAGGGCAGGTTGTTGGCCGCCGCCAGCCACCAGGCTTCGGGGTAGCCGTCGCTGGTCCAGTCCACATGGGCACCGTGGAGATGGGTGACGATGGGCACCGGACCTGTGTAGGGGAGAGGATCAGTTCCCTCGCAATTGGTGGCAGTGCGCCCGTCGCTGCAGATCTGCGGCGGGTTCGCCCAGTGCAGGGTCTGGTCGACGGTGACCAGCGGCGGCAGATAGTTGCCGTTGGCATCAACCAGTTCGTTGATCCAGCGGACCTCGATCGGGACGTCGGCGCGGGTTTCCAGGGTGTAGCCGGGATAGTTGAACTGGGAGTTGCCCGCCGGAGCGATACCGGCACCACCGCCGAGGGCACTCGAGTCGGGGATGGGGTCGGCATCCGGACCATACCCCCACACCGTCGTCGCCGGAAAGGCATCCGCCCGGCCATCGAGAGTATTCCAGAGCCCCCCCGGCAGGATCTGCTGCCGGAACTGACGCACGGCGATGCTGTAACGGTCTGCCGTGCCATTGTTGTCCATCACCGGCGGGATGACCAGCGGGGTGACGTATTTGGGAATGGTGAGGGGATCGAGGCTTCCTCCCGGCAGGGGAAGCGACGGATCCACGGCAGGATCGGGGATGACAGTGATTCGGACGACTGCGCTCGCGCTTTTCCGGCCGTCGCTGACCACGCAGGTCAGCCCCTGGATTCCGATCTGGTCGAAGGTCGGCGTCCAGGCAAAAACCCCGGTCAACGGATCTACGGCAGCCCCCTGCGGAGCACCCTGCAGTTCATAGTGGAGCACGGTCCCTGGATCCGGGTCGCTCCCCATGACGGTAAAAGAGAGGGTCTGGCCCTCCATCACCGTTTGGGAGGACTGGACCGAAATCGTCGGGGCGTGGTCGTCACTTCCGTTACTGCCGTTGCAGCCTGTCAGCAAACCCGCCAACAAGGCCACAGAAGCCGGCCAGGCAAAACTTCTGGCGATCAGCGTATCGATTCTCATCAACACACCTCCATCCCGGTTTGGCGAAAACCCTCCCGGAGGGTGGTCCAGTCTGGGCAGAGGAGGGTAAGCGGACATTGTTCTATTTTAACCTTGCAACCAAAATGAGATTTGTCAATTCCCCCAGGATGGCGGCTGCTCGCTCCCCCCGTGGCGATTGGCAGATCACGAGGGAATATTTTTGTTCGATTCAAAGCGGATAGTTCAAACCGGGCCGTCTGTGGAACCCCAGCTTTTTCAGGCGGGCAACCGCCAATGGCGGGGGAGGCCTGTTGCCGGGGCCGAGCGGTCGGGGAGTTGCCTCCCCTGTTGGTTCGATCCTGCCGATTGGAACCGATGATCTTACGGAAAAGTGGATTTTTCACTTGCCAACGGGAAAATTCGGCGCATATTCGTAAACCATCAGGGGTATTTTTTACTTTATTGTTTTAATTTTTTTCGCGCCCGGGGGGAAAAATCAGAACGAAGGAGATCACACCATGCGCCAGCAATTAATCGATGCGAACCTCTGGGACCGCAACAATGGCAGCGATCCCCTCCAATCCATCACCGGGGGCTGGACGGTCCTGGCCCGCCTCGGTGCTCCAGGCCGGTTCGGCGGCAAGACCGGAGACGGCCAGTTCGAATACCTGGTTGTCGACCCCCGGTCCGGCTCGCCGGTAGCCTGCGGCCGCGGGACTTCCCTCCAGGAAGCGATGTGCCAAGCGGCTTTGGCCGCACGTCTGCGAAGCAACTAGTCTCGCACCTGAGACCCTTGGCGGTTCGTTACCCGCGACCCCGTGCCGCCGCTAGACCTGTCACCCCGCCGCCGGAAAAGCCAAAGGCCAGGGCTGAGGCCCTGGCCTTTCCTATCCTCGCCAACCACGGAGTTCAGGGTTGCCAGATTTTCAGCAGCGCCTCGGCCATCTCCGCCGGGGAGTCGGCGACGCTGATGCCGCACTCGGAGAGGAACGCCTTCTTGCTGCCGGCGTCCCCCTTGCCGCCGGAGATGATCGCCCCGGCGTGCCCCATGCGCTTGCCGGCAGGCGCCGTCGCCCCGGCGATGAACGCCGCCACCGGCTTGGTCATGTGGTTCTTCACGTATTCGGCCGCCTGCTCCTCGGCGTCCCCGCCGATCTCGCCGATCATGATCACCGCCTCGGTCGCGGGATCGTTCTCGAACATCTCCAGCACATCGAGGTGGCTGGTGCCGTTGACCGGGTCGCCGCCGATCCCGACGCAGGTGCTCTGGCCGATATTGCGGGTGGAAAGCTGCCAGACCGCCTCGTAGGTCAAGGTCCCGGAGCGGGAAACCACGCCCACCGGCCCCGGCTTGTGGATGTAGCCGGGCATGATGCCGATCTTGCACTGCCCGGGGGTGATCACCCCGGGGCAGTTGGGGCCGACCAGCCGGGTCGTCTTCCCCTGCAGGTAGTGCTTGACCTTGATCATGTCGAGCACCGGCACCCCTTCGGTGATGCAGATCACGAGGTCCAAACCGGCCTCGACGGCCTCGAGGATGGCGTCGGCGGCGCCGATCGGCGGCACGTAGATCACCGAGGCGGTCGCCCCGGTCTTGGCGACGGCTTCTTCCACGGTGTCGAAAATCGGGAAGCCGTCGATCGCGGTCCCGCCCTTGCCGGGGGTCACCCCGCCGACCATCTGCGTGCCGTAGTCGCGGGCGCCCTGGGCATGAAACAGGCCGGTCGCGCCGGTGATCCCCTGGGTGATGACTTTGGTATTCTTATCGATCAGGATGCTCATTGCTTCTCTCTCCCTCAGCCCGCGGCCTGAACGGCTTGGACGATTTTTTCGGCGGCGTCGGCCATGCCGTCGGCGGAGACGATGTTCAGCCCCGATTCGGCCAGCATCTTCTTGCCCAGATCGACGTTGGTCCCTTCCAGGCGCACCACCAGGGGCACCTGGATCCCCACCTGTTTCGCCCCCTCGATGACCCCGGTGGCGATGACGTCGCACTTCATGATGCCGCCGAAGATGTTGACCAGAATCCCTTTGACCTTCTTGTCCGAGAGGATGATCTTGAAGGCCTCGGTCACCCGCTCGATGGTCGCTCCGCCCCCGACATCCAGGAAGTTGGCCGGCTCGCCGCCGGTGTGCTTGATGATGTCCATGGTCGCCATGGCCAGTCCCGCGCCGTTGACCATGCAGCCGATGTTGCCGTCGAGGGCGATGTAGGAGAGATCGTACTGCGAGGCCTCGATCTCCATCGGGTCCTCTTCGTCGTAGTCGCGCAGGTCGCGGATGCGGTCGTGCCGGAACAGGGCGTTGTCGTCGAAGTTGAGCTTGGCGTCGAGGCAGAGGAGGTTCCCCTCCTTGGTCTGCACCAGGGGGTTGATCTCCAAGAGCGAGCAGTCGGCCTCGACGAAGGCCTTGTAGAGGTTCTGCAACAGCGGCACCGCCTGCTTGACCTGGGCCGGGGCGAAGC
>CAVXNQ010000017.1:0-150827 GCA_963763205.1 uncultured delta proteobacterium
GCAGGGATCTGGCGCGGACGCTGGAACTGGAACTCGAAGGCGAGGCCATCGCCCGCTCCGGTTTCAGCCTGACCGGCAACCTCCCGCTGCTGGTCGGACTCTGCCGGAACCTGGATCTCGACGCCGACTTCCCTCCCCTGCCCCGCCTCAAGACCGCCCTCGTCGCTTCCGGTTTGGCCCACCCCTTCACCGTCACCCTCTTGACTTAGAAGCGGGGACTGAAGACAAGACGCAAGACTCAAGGCTCAAGAATATTCTTAATTCTTGCGTCTTGCCTCTGCCTTTCTCTTCAGTCTGCCCCTCTTCTTACGTCTTCAGTCTGCCCCTCTCTCGCCTCACGCCTCCCCTCGCCTTCACCTTCTCTGGCACGCCGGGCAGTAAAAGGTCGAGCGTTGTCCCAGGCGCCGCTGGCGGATGGGCTTACCGCAACGGGGACACGCTTCCCCCTCCCGACCGTAGACCTGGAGCTGGCGCGCGAAATATCCCGGCCGGCCCCCTTGGTCGCGGAAATCCCGCAGCGTCGTTCCGCCGGCAGCGATCGCCTCGGCAAGGACCTCGCGCACTGCCGCCAGCAGCCGCCCGTAGCGTTCCCGGCCAATGGTGCCGGCAGGGGCCATGGGACTGATGCAGGCACGGAACAGCGCCTCGCTGGCATAGATGTTCCCCACCCCGACCAGAACCTTCTGGTCCATGAGGAAAGCCTTGACCGCGACCTTGCGACCGCGGGAGCGCCAATAGAGGTAATCCCCGTCGAGTTCGACGGCGAAGGGTTCCGGCCCCATCTCCAGCAGCAGCGGGTGGCTTGCCGGATCGGCGGCGGTCCAGAGCAGGGCGCCAAAACGGCGCGGATCGTGAAAACGCAGGAGGCGGCCGTCGTCGAGCAGGATGTCGATGTGATCATGTTTGCCCGCCGGAGTACCCGCCGGCACCACCCGGAGGTGGCCGCTCATCCCGAGGTGCAGGATGAGAGTTCCGCCCCGGCAGCTGACGAGCAGGTACTTGGCGCGGCGGCCCACGGCGAGGATTTCCCGGCCGGAAAGGAGGTCGCCGAGGCCGGGCGCTATCGGCCAGCGCAGGCCCGGAACCCGGACCACGGCGTCGCGGATGGTCCGTCCGACGAGGAGCGGTTCGAGCCCGGCGCGGGCGGTTTCGACTTCAGGGAGTTCGGGCATAAAAGGAAGTGGCGCGTGGCGAGGAGCGCGGAAGGGCCGTTTTGAGTCGGTTTTTGAGTTTTGAGTCTTGAGTCTTGAGTCTCGCCACTCGCCACTCGCTTAAAAAAACACCATGTCCGAAAGTTCCTTGAAGTCCTCCCAGGACAGGTCTTCAGGAGGGCCGGGAAACTTCTCCCGTTCCAGGCGGGCGCCGCTGTAGTAGCGCCAGTTGCCGTTGCTCGCCACGAGGTTGGCGTATTCGAAGAAGAGATGGGTGGCTGCGCCGTCGGTGAAGCGGTTGAGGAGCATCACCCGGGCGCGATTTTCGACCACGTCGCAAAGCAGTACCCGGCACTCCCGGTATTCCAGTGAGCCGGCCAGTTCTTCGGCTCCGTATTGGCAATAAGCCTGCCGATCGGGAAAAGCCTTGCGGAAGTTGGATTCCGGGTGATAGCTGTCCCAGATGGCGCCGAAATCACCGGCGAGGAAGTCATGAAAACGTTGGGCGATGAAATCTTCGGGTGTCATGGGCAGTCAGGCAATTTCCAGTTGCGGGAAAGGAAAACGGGGCGATCAGTCGCGGATGCGCGGGTCGAGAGCATCGCGAATCCCCTCGCCGAGCAGGTTGTAGCCGAGAACGGTCAGCAGAATGGCGAGGCCGGGGAAGGCCGAGAGCCACCAGGCGGTGCCGAGGGTTTGCTTGCCGACGATCAGCATGTTCCCCCAGGAGGGGGTCGGCGGCTGGACGCCGATGCCGAGAAACGACAGGGCACTCTCGGTGAGAATCGCCCCGGCCACTCCCAGGGTGGCCGAGACCAGCACCGGCGACAGCGCGCTGGGCAGGATGTGGCGGAAGATGATCCGCGCGTCGGAGGCGCCGATGGCCCGAGCGGCGAGGACGAAATCCCGCTCGCGCAGGGACAGAAATTCGGCCCGGACCAGGCGGGCGACCCCCATCCAGCCGGTGAGGCCGATGATAATCATGATGTTCCAGATCGACGGTTCGAGAAAGGCGATCACCGCCAGGATCAGGAAAAAGGTCGGGAAACAGAGCATGATGTCGACGAAGCGCATGATCACGGCGTCGCTCCAGCGGCCGTAGTAGCCGGCAACGGCGCCGATCACGATACCGATGGCGGTGGCGATGCCGACGGCCACGAAGCCGACCAGCAGGGAGATTCGCGCTCCGTAGAGAATGCGCGCAAAAACATCACGCCCAAGGTCGTCGGTCCCCAACCAATGCTGCAGACCGGGGCCTTCGAGGCGGTGAGCGATGTCGATCGCTCCCGGGTCATGTCCCGCCAGCGGCGCCAGCAGGGCGAGCAGAAACATCACCGCGACGATCGCCGCCCCGGCCATCGCCATGCGGTTGCGCCGCAAACGCTGCCAGAAGATGTCTCGGAGGAAGGGCATAGGGTCGGGGGCTTGAGTTCAGGGGCTCGGGGCTCGGGGCTCCGGAATGGTCGCAGCGGTGAACGGTGAGCGCGGCAGAATCAGCCGCGCTCACCGTTCACCGTACGCCGCTGCCTATTCTGCGATTCTTACCACCACCCGGCGGTTGGCCATACGCCCCTCGGGAGTGCTGTTGTCGGCGATCGGCTGGGTCTCGCCGTAGCCTTTGGCGGTAATCCGGTTGGCCGGGATGTTGTAGCGATGGATGAGCGCCTCGCGCACACTTTCGGCCCGCTTACTGGAAAGAGCCAGGTTGGACCCGGCCGTCCCGACGGCATCGGTGTGTCCTTCGACGACGATCTTTGCGGTGGGATGGCTGGTGATAAAAGCTGCCGCCTTGTCGAGTTCAGCAGTGGCATTCGCCGGTACCGCCGACTTGCCGCTGGCGAACTCGATCGACAGGGTGAGCATCGCTTTCTCCGAAGCCGGCACCGGGCAGCCGGTGGCATCGACCGCAACGCCGGCGGGAGTTCCCGGGCACTTGTCGTCGACGTCGTAGACCATGTCGCCGTCGCTGTCGCGGGCGCAGCCGACACTATTGACCGGCACTCCGGCAGGCGTTCCGGGACACTTGTCGTCCGCGTCGGCGACCCCGTCCTGGTCGCTATCGACCACCGCGGGAACGACCTGCGGGCAGCCTACGGCATCGACCGCCTGGCCGGCAGGGGTAGCGGGGCATTTGTCACGGCTGTCGTCGACCCCGTCATGGTCGCTGTCGGCGGGGCAACCGCTCGGATCGACGGTAATTCCGGGAGGCGTGGCGGGGCACTTGTCGTCGACGTCGTAGACCCCATCCCGGTCGCTGTCCATGGGGCAGCCGAAGGCATCGACGGCGACACCGGCCGGGGTCCCCGGGCAGCGATCGAAGCTGTCGATAATGCCATCCTTGTCGCTGTCCACCAAAGCGGTCTTGGCAACGGCACCACCGAACTGGAATTGCAGCCCGCCGGTCGCCGAGAAGTTCTGATCGCTGCCTCCGAACTGGAGGTTCTCGACACGAACGTAGTGCCGGACATCCCCGCGCAGGGCAACAGTATCGTTCAAGGCAATCTTGACACCGAGGCCCCAGTCGAAAAATCCGTCGGTATCGTTCGACACGCCACGATTCGGTTCCGGGTTTTTGAACAGCGCACCGAGACCGAAGGACAGGTAAGGGACGATATTCTGTTCAGGAAGGAAGTGCCGGACGAGGTCGAGGCGGCCACTGAACAGATTGTAGTCGATATCACGGCCCTTGCCCACAATGTAATCCTTGTTCTGGGTGAAGGAGTAGCCACCGATCCCCTCCACGGCCCAGTTGGGGCTCAGGTTGTAGCCGATCCCCAGGTTCACCAGGGGAGCATCCCGAAGATTTTCATCATTGTTAAAGAAAAAATACCCACCGCCACCGACATCAAGGGTCACGGCATGCGGACGAATGGCGGCTTGGGTTGCGGAACCCCAGCCACAAAAGCAAAGCATCCCGACAAGGACCAGCAACAAACTCCTTTTCATTTCAAGTCTCCCACGTCAAAGTCAAATAAGGATCAGTTTCAACGGCATACCGGATAAACATGGCAATTAAACCCGGAGCAGACTGAAAATGCAAGGACATAGCTGGAAATCAGGGCCCGGGTGCTCAAGACTCAAGACTCAAGACTCAAGACTATTCTTCAGTCTGCCCCTCTCTTGCGTCTGCCCCTCTCTGGCCACTCGCAGTCGCCCCCCTACCCTTTCCTCCCAATCCCGAAGTACTCGAAACCGTCGACCTTGAGCTTTTTCGGGTCGTACTGATTGCGTCCGTCGAAGATCAAGGGGGTTTTGAGCAGGCGCTTGACGGCGCCGAAGTCGGGGTGCCGGAACGGCTTCCACTCGGTGACCAGGACCAGGACGTCGCTCCCCTCCAGGGCGTCGTACTGGTGCTGGGCGAGGGTCAGGGCGCCGCTGTCGAACCAGGCTTTGGGGAGTTCGTTGCGGGCGACCTCCATGGCTTCGGGGTCGTAGGCGCGGACCCGGGCACCGGCGCCGATGAGCTGGTGGAGCAGGACCACCGCCGGCGCCTCGCGCATGTCGTCGGTGCCGGGCTTGAAGGCCAGCCCCCAGAGGCCGAAAGTCAGGCCGGAGAGATCATTGCCCAGCCGGGCGGTGATCTTTTCAAACAGCACCTGCTTCTGGCGCTCGTTGCGGCGGTGGACGGCGCCAAGGAGCAGCGGCTCGATGGCAGCCTCTTCGGCCATGTGGATCAGCGCCTTGACGTCCTTGGGGAAGCAGGAGCCGCCGTAACCGCAGCCGGGGTAGATGAAGGAGTAGCCGATGCGGCTGTCAGAGCCGATGCCGAGACGCACCTGCTCGACGTCGACCCCGAAGCGGTCGCACAGGCCGGCGACCTCGTTCATGAAGGAGATCTTGGTGGCGAGCATGGCATTGGCCGCGTACTTGGTCATCTCGGCGTCGCGCACCCCCATGAACAGGATCCGGTCGTGGTTGCGGGAGAAATCGGCGTAGAGGGAGTACATCAGGTCGCGGGCCGGAGCGGAGTCGGTGCCGACGACGATCCGGTCGGGCCGCATGAAGTCCTCGACGGCGGCCCCCTCCTTGAGGAACTCGGGGTTGCTGACCACGTCGAAGGGGACGCTCACCCTGCGCCGCTCGAGCTCCTCGCGGACCGCGGCGCGGACCTTGTCGGCGGTCCCCACCGGGACCGTCGACTTGTCGACCACCACGGCGTAGCGGTCCAGGTGGCGGCCGATCTCGCGCGCCACCTCGAGAACGTACTGCAAATCGGCCGACCCGTCTTCGCCCGGCGGCGTGCCGACGGCGATGAAGTAGACGTTGGAGGTCGTCATCGCCTCGGCCAGGTCGGTGGTGAACTGCAGCCGCCCCGCCTTATAGTTGGAGAGGACCAGTGGTTCCAGACCCGGCTCGTAGATGGGGATCTCCCCCTGCTTGAGGCGCTCGACCTTGCGCGCATCGACATCGACACAGGTGACGAAGTTCCCCATTTCGGCAAAACAGGTGCCGGTGACCAGCCCGACATAGCCGGTTCCGATGACGGTCAGATGCATGAATCGATTCCTCCTCGAGTCGAAATGCTTTGGCAATGCAGGGGAGTTTAGGGAGTTGTGGTCCGGGAGTCAATGGTTTAAGGAAGGTGAGGGGTGAGGCGGGCGCACAATAAACGAGGCGCAAGATTCAAGGCCGTCTTCCGTCTCCGTCTTCCGTCTTCCTCGCCTCACCACTAGCCTCGCGCCTCTCCTCTACCCCTCCCCATCGAGCAAAGCCAGTATCTCCGCCGTCTTCTCCCGCATCAACGGCTCGTTGCCTCGGGACTCGACATTGAGGCGCACTACCGGCTCGGTGTTGGAGGAGCGGAGGTTGAAGCGCCACTCCGGGAACTCCATGCTGAGACCGTCGACATGTTCGACGGCTACCGCAGCCGCCGCATAGCGCTCCTGCACCCGGCGGAGGGATCCCGCGGGATCCTTAAGGTGGCGGTTGATCTCGCCGCTGGCGGGAAAGCGCGCCATGCGGTCGCCGACCAGTTCGGCAAGCGCCCGGCCGCTGCGGCTCATCAGCTCCAGGACCAGCAGCCAGGGGATCATGCCGCTGTCGCAGTAGGCGAAGTCGCGAAAGTAGTGGTGAGCACTCATCTCCCCGCCGTAGACAGCGTCCTCGGCGCGCATCCGCTCCTTGATAAAGGCGTGGCCGGTCTTGCTCTGCACCGGCACGCCGCCCAGGCTCGCCACCAGGTCGATGGTATTCCAGGTCAGCCGCGGGTCGTGGATGATCTTCGCCCCCGGCTCCTTGCGCAGGAAGGCGGCGGCGAGCAGGCCGACGATGTAGTACCCCTCGATGAACCCGCCTTCCGCATCGAACAGAAAGCAGCGGTCGAAATCGCCGTCCCAGGCGATGCCGAGATCGGCGCGATGATCACGGACAGCCGCGGCGGTGGCGGAGCGGTTTTCCGGCAGCAGCGGGTTGGGGATGCCGTTGGGAAAGGTGCCGTCCGGCTGGTGGTGGACGCGGATGAATTCGCAGGGGAGATAGGGTGCCAGGGCATCGAGAACCGGCCCGGCGCAGCCGTTGCCGGCGTTGACCACCACCTTCAGCGGTTTGAGGGCGGCCGGCTCGACGTAGCCCAGCAGGTGGGCGACGTAGGCGGGCCGGAAATTTCCCGGGGCGACCCAGCCGATCCGCTCCGCCGGGGGGAAATCGCCCGATTCGGCCAGGGCGCGGATGGCGTGCAGGCCGGAATCGCCGCTGATCGGCCGGGACCCTTCCCGCACCAGTTTCATGCCGTTGTAGTCCAGGGGGTTGTGGCTGGCGGTGACCATGATGCCGCCGTCGAAACCGCCGTGAAAGGTCGCGAAGTAGATCTCCTCGGTCCCGCACAGGCCGATGTCGACCACGTCCGCGCCCCCGGCGCACAGCCCCTCGGCCAGCGCCGCGCAGAGCTCCGCGCTGGACAGCCGCACATCGCGCCCCACCACCACCCGCCGCGGCTGCAGAAAGGTCGCATAGGCCCGGCCGATGCGGCGGGCAATGTCGGGGTTGAGCTCGTCGGGCAGGCGGCCGCGAATGTCGTAGGCTTTAAAGGCTGTCATTTGTCCTTTGTCATTGGTCATTGGTGAAACCTCGGTTTGTCAGCCTTGAAGGCTGTCATTTGTCCTTTGTCATTGGTCATTGGTGAAACCTCGGTTCGTCAGCCTTAAAGGCTGTCATTTTTTTGTCCTTTGTCATTGGTCATTGGTGAAACCTCGATCATTGGTCCTTGGTCATTTATCAGTCGGGCCAATGGATCGTAGATAGGCGTTCAATTTGGGGCAGAGCTCTTCGATCAATGGTCTGGTGCTTAGAATATTTTCGGGGGCGAGCAGCTCCCGGGCGTGAGCCCGCCGGAACCAATGGCGCACCTCGTACAATGATCCGCGAGCGATCCTGACGAAACGTCTATTGTCCTGGTAGGTTCCGCGGCCACTTCCTTCGGCGATATTGGCGCCGACACTGTCGGCAGCCCTGATCAATTGGGTGCCAACCGTATCCCGGGCCAGACGATCCCATCCAGACACGATCCTCCAGATCTCATCGGAAAGGGTTTCAGCCAATCGATAGACCTGAAGATTTTCGAAACTCCTACTGGACATCCTCCCCCCTCCAAATGTGCAATTCCTTCATCCATGATGGCGTTGCAAAAAGTCCGCTCTACGGCGTTACGGCGATTTTTCAGGACCTCGACCTACCTGATTCGCCCCTGAAAAAACACCAGGCCTTGGAGGACGAAATTTTTGCTTAGCCATCCCATGACCATGGACAAATGACGCGGGCGCCAGCCCGCTGACGGCCGGCCAAGCCGGCTGACAACCGACCCGGTTCGAGGACAAGTACGGCCTACCGGCCGTACTTGTCCTCGAACCGTACAATATCATCCTCCCCCAGGTAGCTGCCCGACTGCACCTCGATCAGCTCCAGGGGGATCCTGCCGGGATTCTCCAGGCGGTGGGTGACGCCGAGAGGGATGTAAGTCGACTGGTTTTCGCTGAGGGTCAGCACCTCGTCGCCACGAGTGACCCGGGCCGTTCCCCTGACCACGACCCAGTGCTCGGCGCGGTGATGGTGCATCTGCAGCGAGAGGGTGGCGCCGGGCCGGACGATGATGTGCTTGACCTGAAAGCGCTCGGCGCTGTCGATGCTTTCGTAGCTCCCCCAGGGGCGGTTCACCTTGCGGTGCAGCAGGGCCTCGCCCCGGCCGTCCCGCTTGAGCTGCTCGACGATCTTCTTCACGTCCTGGACCCGATCTTTGCCGGCCACCAGCACGGCATCGGCGGTCTCGACCACGACCAGGTCTTCGACGCCGACCGTCGCCAGCATGCGGCTCGAGGCATGCAGGTAGGAGTTCCGGGAGTCGGCCGCCAGCACGTCCCCCACCAGGACGTTCCCTGCCGCGTCGGCCTGGGCCACCTCCCAGAGTGCCGACCAGGAGCCGACGTCGCTCCAGCCGGCAGCGAGGGGGATCACCGCCGCGGCGGCGGTTTTTTCCATCACCGCGTAGTCGATGGAATCGGCGGGGCAAGCCGCGAAGGCCGCGGCGTCGACACGGATGAAGTCGAGATCCTGCTGCGCCGTCTCCAGAGCCTTGCGGCAGGCGGCAAGCATCGCCGGCGCGAAGCGCTCCAGTTCCTCCAGGTAAACCGAGGCCCGGAACAGGAACATGCCACTGTTCCAGTAGTAGTCCCCGCGGCGACGTAGCGCTCGGCGGTGGCGAGGTCGGGTTTTTCGACGAACGCGGCCACCGCGAAGGCGGCGGCCGGAACGGGAGACGCCAGCGAAGCTCCCGCTTTAATATAACCATACCCCGTCTCGGCCTTGTCCGGCACGATGCCGAAGGTGACCAGCCTGTCCTCCTCGGCGAGCGCCGCTCCGGCCTGCGCCGCCGCGCGGAAGGCGGCCGCGTCGCGGATCACGTGGTCGGCAGGGAGCACCAGCAGCAGGGGATCCTCCCCGCGGCACCCGCCTGCAGGGCCGCCAGGGCGACCGCCGGAGCGGTGTTGCGCCCCACCGGTTCGAGCAGGATGGTCGCCTGCGTCGGCGCCGACCTGTCGCAATTGCTCGGCGACCATGAACCGGTGCTGCTCGTTGCAGATCACCATCGGCTGCCCCAGCTCGGGCAGCCCCTCCAGACGGGTGACGGTCTCCTGGAGCATGGTCCGGTCGGAGACCAGGGGCAGGAGCTGTTTGGGATAGAGCTCGCGGGACAGGGGCCAGAGCCGGCTGCCGGAACCGCCGGAGAGAATGACGGGGATGATCATAGAAACTCCTTTTGCATTTTCATCTGGTTCATTTAATAAATCGGTTTCACCGCCCGTTCGCTCCGCTCGCTCAAGACGCAAAGAACGCAAAGGAAACCTTTATCGCGGGATTCAAACCAAAAATCACTCCAAGGGTTGGCCTCTCTTTGCGTCCTTTGCGTCTTTGCGGTGAAAAGCCCAGGCCTATCCCCACCGTCTTTGCTGTGAAATCAATCCCTTACCCGCCCTTGATTCTCCAAAAACCACCGGTAGGTCCGTTCAATCCCCTCGCGCAGCGACACCTTGGCCTCCCAGCCAAGGCTCCTCATCCTGGATACGTCCTGCAGCTTGCGTGGGGTGCCGTCAGGCTTGGTCGAGTCGAATGTCAGTCGGCCCGGGTAGCCCACCACTTCGCGGATCGTCTCGGCCAGTTCGCGGATGGTCACGTCTACCCCGGTACCGAGGTTGACGAAACAGGGCTTCGGGTAGCTGAGCAGGTTGGCGCGCAGCGTCGCCTCGTCGAGATTCATCAAAAACAGGCAGCCATCAGCCATGTCGTCGACGAAGAGGAACTCCCGCATCGGCCTGCCGGTACCCCAGACGGTAACTTCGGAGTGTTGGGTTTTGAGTTTTGAGTTTTGAGTAGAATGAGCCAAGGCGGCCTTCGCCTCGTGGAAGCGCCGAATCAGGGCCGGCAGAACGTGGGAGTTTTCCGGGTGGAAGTTGTCGCCGGGGCCGTAGAGGTTGGTCGGCATGGCGGCGATGAAGCGGGTGCCGTACTGGCGGTTGTAGGCTTCGCACATCTTCAACCCGGCGATCTTGGCGATGGCATAGGGCTCGTTGGTCGGTTCCAGAGGACCGGTGAGGAGCGACTCCTCGGGCATCGGCTGCGGCGCCAGCTTGGGGTAGATGCAGGAGGAGCCCAGAAACAGCAGCCGCTGCACACCGTTGACCCAGGCTTGATGGATGACGTTGCTCTGGATCACCAGGTTGTCGCGGATGAACTCGGCCGGATAGACGTTGTTGGCGTGGATGCCGCCCACCTTCGCCGCGGCCAAAAAGACGTATTCGGGCTTTTCCCGGGCAAAAAAGTCGGCAACCGCCGCCTGGTCGGTTAAATCCAGTTGGACCCGGTCACGCAGCAGCAGGTTGGTGTAGCCGGCCTTCTGCAGCGCGCGGACAAGGGCCGATCCGGCCAGGCCGTTGTGGCCGGCGATGTAGATTTTTTCTTGTTTTTCCATAACAAACCCATTCACCGCAAAGTCGCAAAGAACGCAAAGTTAAAGATTATTTACAACCCTTTTAATGCCATTTTTCATCAAGGGGACATTGAAATTCAGAAGAATCCCCAAATGCAATCCGGATAGTTTTAGATAAGTTAGAACCTGGGCAAGATGGATTGGCTCGAACGCTGCGACCGACTTCAACTCCAGGGCAACCAGCTCTTGGACGACAATGTCAAGTCGGTAACCGCATTCCAGGGCAATGCCTTTGTATACCATGGGCAGGGCGACCTGCCTGGAGACGGCCAAGCCTTGTAGTTGGAGCTCCCGACACAGGCATTCCTCGTATGCCGACTCCAAAAGCCCGGGGCCCAAGTGGCGATGGACTTCAATTGCTGCAAGGATTACCCGATTGGAAATTTCGTCTTCCACTGTCATCCCCCCCTTGTTTTTTACTACCAACTCTCTGCGGATGCAAAGATCCACATCTTTTGCACCGCCCGTTCGCTCCGCTCTCTCAAGACGCAAAGATCGCAAAGGAAACCTTTTGTCTGGATTCAAACCAAGACACTACCAAGGGGATTCGCCCTTCTTTGCGGCCTTTGCGCCTTTGCGGTGAAATCAAAGCCCTGGTCCTTACTCACACCGCCCGTTCGCTCCGCGCTCTCAAGACGCAATGATCGCAAAGGAAACCTTTTGTCTGGATTCAAACCAAGACACTACCAAGGGGGTATTCGCCCTTCTTCGCGGCCTTTGCGCCTTTGCGGTGAATGATTTATTCATGATAATCAAAAGCCTTAAACCCATGTTTTTTGACCAGGGCATCCCGGCGAGCATTTTCCAAGTCGGAACGCACCATCTCTGCCACGAGCTCTGCAAAGGTGATCCGCGGTTCCCACCCCAGCTTCTGCTTGGCTTTGGCCGGA
The DNA here is from genome assembly GCA_963763205.1 of uncultured delta proteobacterium. Taxonomy (GTDB): domain Bacteria; phylum Desulfobacterota; class Desulfuromonadia; order Desulfuromonadales; family DDH964; genus DDH964. Next base: position 11,517 of record CAVXNQ010000017.1, read on the forward strand.
TCTCCGAGCAAAGTTTCCACCTCCGTCGGTCGGAAGTAACGAGGATCGACCTTCACAAAAATCTGTCCGGGCACCAAGGCCGGGAACTCAGGGCTGGCGGTCTCGACGATGCCGATCTCATCGACGCCCTTGCCTTCCCACCTGAGGCCGAAGCCGAGTTCATGGGCGGCAGCATCGACAAAATCGCGAACCGAGTATTGCCTTCCGGTAGCGATGACGAAATCCTCGGGCTGCTCCTGCTGCAGCATCAGCCACTGCATCTCGACGTAGTCGCGGGCGTGGCCCCAGTCGCGCAGGGCGTTGAGGTTGCCGAGATAGAGGCAGTCCTGCAGGCCGAGGGCGATGCGGGCCACGGCACGGGTGATCTTGCGGGTGACGAAGGTCTCGCCGCGAACCGGGGATTCGTGATTGAAGAGGATGCCGTTGCAGGCGTAGAGCCCGTAGGCTTCCCGGTAGTTGACCGTGATCCAGTAGCCGTAGAGCTTGGCCACGGCGTAGGGGGAGCGCGGGTAGAAGGGGGTGGTCTCCTTCTGCGGGATCTCCTGCACCAGGCCGTAGAGCTCGCTGGTCGAGGCCTGATAGAAGCGGGTCTTCTTCTCCAGGCCGAGGATGCGGATCGCCTCCAGGATGCGCAGGGTCCCCACACCGTCGGCGTTGGCCGTGTATTCGGGGGTATCGAAGGAGACGGCGACGTGCGACATAGCCGCCAGGTTGTAGATCTCGTCCGGCTGCACCTGCTGGATGATGCGGATCAGGTTGGTCGAGTCGGTCAGGTCGCCGTAGTGGAGGATGAAGTTGCGGTGCTCGACGTGGGGGTCCTGGTAGAGATGGTCGATGCGGTCGGTGTTGAACAGCGACGAGCGGCGCTTGATGCCGTGGACGATGTAGCCCTTCTTCAGCAAAAATTCAGCAAGATAAGCCCCATCCTGCCCCGTAATTCCAGTAATAAGAGCAACTTTTCCGGACATGTTTCTAACCTTTCGAAGTATTTAATTCAAAACTCAAAATTTGCACCTGGTTATGCACTTCGCTCAAGTTGGTTCCCGGCCAGAAAACTCGCCGTGCAGGACCAGCGAAAAACATCTCGCGCCCGCTCCTGACCGTCGCTTGAGATCACAGCGACCACTGAGTTTATTGCAGGCATAAAATGCCTTTGACTTTCTCGGCGGCCTCTGCGGACTCGAGAGAGTGAAGTGAACCGGCGAGAGACGCTTGATTATTTCTTTCGCAATGGAGCTGATTTCGCTCTCTCCGCCCCGCCAGCTGGCCATAAATCCGGTTATTATGACTTTATATTTTGGGGGAGGCAAGGGGAGAATGCGAGGGGCGAGGGGCGAGGGGCGGGTACAATCCAAGACTCATGTGGGTTGATCTGGAAACTTGGCATCTTCGAGGACTGACCCCATAACCATCTCCCTGCTTGCTCTTGACCGACCCTGCCGGAGCCGTTATGATGTCATTGACATTCAAGAACATCAAAGGAGAGGAACATGTCGCAGATCACTGCCCGCCTGCCCGACGAGGTTGTCTCCGCACTGGACCGCGCAGCCCGAAGTCTGCACCGGAGTCGCGCCGACGTGGTCCGCCAGGCCATCGAAAGCTATCTCGAAGACTTCGACGACTTGAGCGTTGCGATTGAACGCCTGCGTGACCCCGCCGACGAGACCATCAACTGGGAAGAGGCTCGCCGTGCCCTACTCGCCGAAGATTAAGCGAAGCGCCCTCAAGGAAATCCAGGCCCTGCCCAAACCCGAACGTCTGCGCATCGTGGAAGCTATCGATCGGCTTCCCGAAAACCCGCATGTCGGCAAACTGCTCAAGGGGGACTTTTCAGGCCTGCGTCGCATTCGCGTCGGCGTTTACCGTATCGTCTACGAAATCAACGAAGGGCAGATCCTGGTCCTCGTCCTGCGCGTTGCCCATCGCAAAGACGTTTATCGTTGAAGCGGGTAACCCCTTTCTCTCAGACCGAGCCGAACTCTTCCTATCCTCCATCCCGCCCAAAGAAAAACATTCACCAACGGGTCCAGGTCATTGACATTAGGCATCTTCGAGGACCGACCCCACACGCTCACAGTGTCCATCCGGAAACTCAGGATGGACGCAAGATAGTTTCCGATTTGGAAACGAGATATTTTTCGTCGTGGCAAGGAAATCAAAGACTTGCGCGGAGACGTACCCCCGTACGTCGCACAAGCAAGGCTGAAGATTGACGCTGCCACGGCGGAAAAGAGCCGTTTCCGGATGGAAACCAACTATAAGAGGCCCCTCTTGAGCAGAAACTCAAAAAACCGAGGATGCCCCTTCCAATCTCCCTGCTTGACGCTCAAACTCAAAGAACATATACTTCCACATATAAAATGTAAGATCTTTTCCGAGCTGAGGCCAAGGAGAAAGTCATGAGCCAAGTCACCATATACCTTGATGAGCAGACCGACAAAAAACTCCGCCAGGCCGTCGAGCATTCCGGTCTATCAAAGAGCCAGTGGATCACCCGGCTGATCAAGGAGAAGACCGCCACTGAATGGCCGGAGGTCGTGCGCGAAATGGTTGGCGAATGGCGGGATGTCCCTGAACAGGAAGAGATTCGAGAAACCGAAGGGAAAGATCTACCGAGGGAATCGCTGTGAAATACCTCCTCGACACCAACACGATCATTTACTTTTTCAAGGGGACCGGTCAGGTTGCCGATAACCTTCTGCAAATCCCCCCAATGGATATTGGTATTCCGGCCATCGTCCTTTACGAACTCGAAGTCGGGCTGGGGAAATCGAAGACGCCCGCAAAGCGACGCAAACAGCTGCAAACTCTGGTCAACCTGGTGACTGTTATCCCATTCGGTGAAGAGGAAGCGGAATGTGCCGCCAAGGTTCGCACCTTACTCGAAAAGGCCGGCACGCCCATTGGACCAATCGACAATCTGATCGCCGGCACTGCCCTCGCCTGCAAAGCCACCCTCGTCACCCACAACACCGCAAAGTTCAAGCGCATCAAAGGACTGAAATTGTTGGATTGGTACTGAAGGGTCCGACCGGAATACCTTTCTAAAGCAGCTCAGACCTCAGAAGATATTTCGCCCCTGAATCAGGTCGCTGCCCCCATAAACCACACCCCCGTCATAGCCAATTTACTCACCCCAGGGGTGCCCCGCCATCTGCTAATTCCAATGGTAGACCCCACACGCTGCCATCAAATCGAGGTGATAGCCGCAATCCATTTGATTTCCACGGTAAACGACAGGCAGCGGCTTCTGACGCTCAACCCGCAACTGCTTTTCCGTCAGCTCAAAAGCGAGACAAGGTTCATAGGCTGATTCCAGGAGTCCCGGTCCCAGTTCCTGATGGACTGCAATAGCTGCACCAATGATAGAACTGGTTAAACGATCAAGTTCCTCACTCATCCCCCCCCTCCTTTTCCTCTGCGCCCTCTGCGTCCTCGGCGGTAATAAAGAGGTCAGATCAAACCGCCCGTCGCTGCCCCTCCTCCACTTCGCGGATCGCTCCCCTCCTCCCGATCCCCGCATATTCGAACCCCTCGACAGCCAGTGGCATCTTCGAGGCCTGGTAATCCTCTAAAAGGCACCTCCTACACTACCAGGCCGATCCTGGAGACACTGTGCCTCATCCCGTGAGACAATTTTTTCGGCGGCAAAGCCTTCCTCTTTTTCGTTATGCGTTTCAGTACGCCCCCTTTTTCTGAAGAACCACATTCACCGTCTTGAAGAGAATGGTGATGTCATACCACAGGGACCAGTTCTTGACGTACCAGGAATCCAGGTAGACCCGGTTGGCGTAATCGGTATCGTTGCGGCCGCTGATCTGCCAGAGCCCGGTCATGCCCGGCTTGACTTCGTGGTAGTAATGCACGTTCTCCTGATACCGCTCGAGCTCTTCCCTGATGACCGGACGCGGCCCGACCAGGCTCATCTCCCCCCGGAGAACGTTCCACAACTGGGGCAGCTCATCCAGGCTGGTTTTCCGCAGAAAGGCGCCGATGGGGGTGATGCGTGGATCGTTTTTCAACTTGAAGTCCTGCTCCCACTCCAGCCGCGCCACGGGGTCATTGCCGAGAAGCTCCTGCAGCACTTCCTGCGCATTCGGCACCATCGAACGGAATTTGTAACAGTTGAAGGGCACCCCGTTCTGGCCAATCCGCTGGTGACCGAAAATGGCGCTACCGCCGTTCTGGCGGATCTTCAGCACAATGAAGGCGAAGAAAGGCGCAAGAAAAAGCAGGAGCAGTCCCGATCCAACGATATCGAACCCCCGCTTTACCAGGCGCGGCAATGGCCGGGCCAGGTTGTTTTGGAGCCGAAGCAGCAGCAGTTCATGCCGGAAGAAATGGTTCACTTCCAGCCCCAGCAGGGGCAGCCCCCGCAAGGCGGGAACGATGGAAACCGAGGAAAAAGAACGATGCAGTTTTTCGATCAGATCCAGGTTTTGATTGATTCCTCCCGATTCCAGGGCTACCACCACCCTGGGCCGTCCCATTTTAAGAAGGGTCGAGACCGGGTCTAGACCAAGTGCCTTGACCGGCACTGACCGATCCGCAAATTGGAGGGCATCTCCCGTGCGTTCATTTTCCCCGGGCAGAGACAGAAAAGCACTCAGTTCATACCCCATCAGCACTTCGCTCTTCAAAGCGGCGGCGGCAGCCAGGGCATTGGGTCCGGTTCCCAGGATGACGGTGGGGATCTGCCATTTGCCGGCTCGGATCAGCATTTTTTTCAGGCTGATGCGAAAAAGTGGAATAAAGAGAAAGGAGCCCAGGACCGTGGCGATAAACCACAAGCGGGAGAAGGGAAATTTGCTCAAATAAAGTATAAACCCCTGGGTACCGAACAGAACGACAAGAGTCCTGAAGATATCGAGTAGTTCGTCGGATAGCGGCTTCCGTTTGTGATAATGACCGAGGGAGTAGAACCGCGCCAGGGCAAAAAGGCTGAACGTCCCGAAGAGAAGAGTCCAGCGGGTAACGGAAAAAAGTGGGATTTCTCTTCCGCAAACCCAGGCTGCGCCTCCTCCCAGGAAATAGGCAAGAAAGAACGTAACGGCGTCCGTCCCAAAAATGCAATATTTGAGTCGGCGCCAGTGGGAGATTCGTTCTTCTTTAGTTGAATCAAAAACATTTTTTTTAAGTGTAGCCCGACCGGCTGATACATTTTCCATAGTCCCTCCAAATCCCCTACTTCCTACGAACCACGATTAAAATCATCGCGGAGAATTATGGCCAGAATTTACATCAGCTAAAGGCTTTTCAACTGCAGGACGGCCAAGGACTTACCAACCGGAGCACATGGCAACCAACCCTAAATTGATCTATCTAAGGTATTTGTAGGAATTAAACTAGATAGTCGATAATTCAGGCGGAAATTTTTTCCAACTCAAATTACATATCAAAGAAAAAATCAACAATCCATAATGCTGGCAAGATGTTCCTGGAATCGCCTCTTAAAAGTTTCCTTATCAAAAGTCATCGCATGTTCACGGATAGAATGAGGATCGAACGTGTCTGAGATTTTTTCTAGCATTTCAACTGAAGAATTCAAGGATTCTGGGGTTTGTTGATCAAAAAACAAACCTGTTACACCATCGACAACCGTTTCAAGTGCACCACCCTTCCGGTACGCAATTACGGGGCGTCCGGAGGCCATTGCTTCAAGCGGCACAATTCCGAAGTCTTCAACACCTGGGAAAATCAAGGCCCTACACTTACTATAATGATCACGAATCACAGAAAATGGTTGGCGTCCCATGACGGTAATATTAGGGCCGGCCGTCTTCTTAATCTCGGTAAGTTGCTCACCGTCACCGATAATGATGAGCCTTTTCCGGGACTTATTAAAGGCCTCTACGGCCAGATCGGTGCGCTTGTAGGATACGAGTTGGCCGACCATAAGATAGAAATCTTCAACGTTTTCCACTATTGAAAAAGCAGAGGCATCAACCGGAGGATTGATCACCTTGGCCTCACGTCGATAGTTTTTGCGAATACGGTTGGCCACGAAATGTGAATTGGCGACGAAATGATCAACCCGCCCCGCGGAGGCGAAGTCCCACATTCGAAGGTAATGGATCAGCGGACGCATCAGTAGCCGCTTAAGTGGGGAAGTTTTTTCAAGATAGTCATGATACATATCCCACACGTACCGCATAGGGGAATGACAGTAACAGATGTGGCAGGTACCCGGATCTGTGATGACACCCTTGGCGGGTCCGGATTCGCTACTGATCACCAGGTCATACCCCCTCAAATCCAACTGTTCCAAGGCCAGGGGCATCAGGGGAAGATAGGCCTGATAGAGTCTTTTGGCCTAGGGGAAGTTTTTGTATGAAAGTAGTTTTAACCTGGTGGTCGCGGATAGGTCAATCAAATAAAGCGGCTTCATAAACATGGGTAAAAATATCGGCCTGCGGATAAAGCTCGCAAAAAGCTTCCACGACCTTTTCTCCTCCCCGGAGGTTAAGGAGCCAGTAATGTAGAATAGCGACTTTCAAGAAAACAATCCTTTCAAAAATAAAACCATAATCAAAGGTTTAGTCACTAGCATTTAATTCTAAAACTTGTTTCACTCTTTCGGCAGTAGCTTCCCAAGAATATTTCTTTGATTGTTCTATTCCACGGGTGCTCAATAAAGAACGAAGATCATTGTCATTTACAATGCGGGTAATACCATCAGAAATTGCCTCAGTATCATAAGGATCTACAAGAAGAGCGGCGTCTCCCGCTACTTCTGGAAGAGAAGTTGTATTTGATGTTAAAACCGGCGTACCACATGCCATCGCCTCAATAACAGGAAGACCAAACCCTTCATAAAGAGAAGGAAATACCAAGGCAAGTGCACCGCGGTAAAGACCAGGGAGGGCCTCCTCCGACACCCTCCCTGTAAAAATAACTCGATCCTCCACCCCAAGGGAACGGGCCAAGGTAACTAACTTTTTTGAGGCGGGGCCAGTGAAAATCAACCGAATATTACAATCAATTTGAGCTTGGCCAAAAGCCCGAACAACCATCGGCTCGTTTTTATGTGCCTTGCGGTTGCTAACACATAAGAGGTAGGGATAACCGGGAGAAAAGGGCAGAACCGTTGGGTGGTAACGATCATCAACCCCGTTTCCGACATTCACCACATGATCTGGGTTTACTTGCGCCCAAGCAATAATGCGCTGCCTTGAAAACTCTGAAACGGTCAAAACATGGTCAGCATTCCGACAGGCCCGCCGCATAACAATCCTATAATAAATACCCTTTAAAATACTTTTATTTTCCGGCCTATCTATATGGTTAAGATCATGAATGGTAAATACAAAGCGACGGGAAATTAGTAGTGGAGCGTTATAACCAGGAGAGAATACTGTAGAATGCAAAGGCAACTTCAACATGGCAAAAGAAAATAAAATTAAATCTAAAGGAGAAGAAGGTTTCCCACAAACTTTTAAAGTTTGGAATTCTAGATATCGGTTGATCATGCAAGCAAAACGACCAATACCGTGCTCACCAATCCATCTTTTATCATAAAAAATCATGGCAACTCAATTATCCTTCAATATGTCTTTTGTATATTCAAGGATGTTATTTTCGGAATTAATTGTTTTATTTGGGATACTAAATTCATTCAGATTTTTAAAAATAGGTTTTTTTAATTCTTTGTTAATTTATACATCCTTCGATTATTTATTTCCCAAAGTTTCGTTGAAGGCTCTAAACCGGTATTTTTTAATTGTCTTCGTTGACTCGATTTTAGGTCATTAATTCTGCCTTTGAATCAATTTTCATTTTAATTCTAATTGCCCACTGGTTACTTGATTTTTTAAAAGCAATCCCAAATAACATTAGTACATGTAGGAGAACCAAGTCAGATAAAAGGCTGGCACCAGCAAAAATATTTGTAATAAGTAATCCAAATAAAAATAGTTTACATGGGAGGATAAACTCTATTGGGAGCCTTGAATGCTCTAATTGCAACTGCATAGATTTCAATAATAAAATTAAAGAAGACATCCCTAAAAGACCACCGTAACCAAGAGCTAAAAAAATTAGACTTTCTGGAACATGAGAATATATTCCATTGGAAATTATTCCCTTAAGTAAGTCCAGGGACTTTCCATAATAATCTGTGTTATAACCATGCCCTATCAAAAATAAGTGAGGAGAGGAAACAAAGCTATATGAAGTTAGAATCCAGGTATTAATTCGTCCGAGAATGTTATTATCGACTTCACCACTACTAATATAATTCAACATATATATAATTTTCATTCCAATTTGCGATCCTTGAAATGAAAAACACAGTAAAATACTTGTTATCATAAATAGACAAGTTTTAAATATGGAAATTTTTGGCCTTTTAAATTGTCCAGAATTTTTAAATTTCAACAAAAACACAAGGGAAACTATGATTGATATCAGTAGCCCTTCCCGGCTGATAGATATGGCAGTGTTGGCCAGAAATAGTCCAATAAATAAAATAAAAAGGTACAACTTAACTACTTTCATTCTCAAGCCAATAACAGCCATCAAAAAAGCAAAGGCACAATAGGTCGCCCATATACCATGGCTTAGATGGCCAGTATTTCCAAATGAAAAATTGGTAATATTAAAATATGTGCTTGACAAGCCTTCACTAATAAGATCTGGGCTAAATATCAGACGACCGATATTAGTCTCGGCAGACCTTAAAAAAATAATTAGATTAATTGCCATAGCAAACATGCTTATAACAACCAAGGTTTTGATTGATTTGAAATACTTGAACTCTTTATGAACTATGTATGGCACCGGAGTATAAATAATCCATTTAAACACCCTCAGAAGATCCCCTAATGATAAGGGGGAATACATTATTGAGATACATGTTGAAACAAAAATGACAAGACAAAACCCTAAATAGTATTTTTGAATAGCTGAACTTACTAAGGAAGCTGGGCTTGTAATTAGAAGAAAAATAGTTACAATTGCCAAAAAAAATTCATAGGGAAAAAGCAAAATACCTTCTGAAATTTGAATTTTTGGGCAAATAGGCGCTATCAATATTGAAAAGAAAACGACCGAAAATAGAATTTTTTGTGGGCTTTTTTTTAAAACCTTTTCCATTGCCTTACACTTTCAATCAAGTTTTTTGTAACAATTTTTAACAAGCCTTGGAATGATACTGGGAAGAAATGATATTAAAAAGGCACATATTTTATATAAAAAATTGAATTCATTGGACAAAATAAAGGTTTTGAATTTTTGAAAATTATAAATAGAATCGGCCCTTTTCGAAATTAAGAATATAATCGACCTATGCCAAAAAACATTTGAGGAGTTTTTTTTGGCCAGCGAAATAGAAGACAATCCATAAATAGGGCGAAGTAGTTGTATCAATTTATCCCATCCATAGTTGACCTCAAAGGAATATTGGCTCCAGGTGGTAGAACTTACATCTTCTGCCCTATTTAATATTTGGGGAGATTCGACTATTTTAACCTTTTTCCCATGAATTATTTCAGCTACAACGCCAACATGAGCAAAATATGTCCCAACATATTTTTCGCTTCGGATTTCCTCCCAAGATGCCTTTTTAACAATACACGCACCTATAAAGCCAATTGCCCATATATATTTTTCAAAGAACTCTTCGCCAGAAAGAACGACAGGTAAATTTTCAATTCTCTTGTGGCGAATAATTTTCGAATAATCATTTGAAACATAGGAATAATTGACATAAATAAATTCCCACGAATAGTCCTCAACTATAGAAATCAATTCGCGAAATGCACTATTGCAAAATTTATCATCTTCCCCAATAATCCATACATATTCACATTTACAATCATTTATTGATTTAATAATGTTCCCATCTATTCCTAAATTAACCTTATTTTTGTTGTGGAAAATGTACGGATATAATTGTTTTACATATTCAATACATTCGTCATTAATGTCAGAGCATGAATCGTCGGAAATAAAAATGGGTACTTTATATTCAGCACATGACTCAATTGCAGACAGCAAGCACCCTTTTAAGAGTTCTGGCCTTCTATAGGCAGGGATGGAAATTCCTATTTTTGAATTATATTCCATTTTTAAAACCCATTTTTATCCTTTGCTAATTTTTCCCATTTTTTAGTTTGGCTATTATAAGCTTTAATTGAAACGGCAGGACAACCCACATTAATAGTATACGGAGGCAGACTTCGACTGACTACAGAATTTGCGCCTACGATTGATCCCTCTCCAACTTTAACGCCTGGAAGTATAGTAACTCCATCTCCAATCCAACTGTTATCTTCAATAACAATCGAATTCCCGCTACTCAGAGGCCTTTTGCTTGGCATAAGTGTAGGAGCACTTTGTTCACTACCCTCATAATACCCATGCTGATGGTCGGATATCAGAACATTACTTCCAATCATCACACCATTTCCAATTTTAATTTTTCCAGTTGCCCCAATATGAACATTCCTACTAAAGGAGACATTATCCCCGATTTCAATATATGGGGAAAAATTAAAATTTAAATAGTATGAAACAGCATCTAGCCAAAGCATATCCTTTGAATAAAAGTTTCTCCCAATTTTAATAAATTTCATTCCTCTGATAATAGAACGTGGACCAACGTACCCATTCTTAAGGGTAAGTCCTCTATATTTAAATTTTACATTGAAAAAATTCCTACCCTTATCAAATATCAGAGACAAAAGGTTTAAAATACCTTGTTCTGATATAAATCTAAGCAATTTTTTCGTTATTGTTATTTTTTTTTCCATGAAATATCCCCCATTTACAAGGTACACCTTCTTTTAAATTCAAATTGTTTGAAGGTTTTGGTTGAAAAATAACATTTCTTTTATCTTAGATCTATATATATCAGCAACAGGACACTAATTTCGATGACAATAAATCAAACATAATATTTTATTTTTACCTCAACAGGATTAGTCAAAAACGCTTTCAAACAATTTTTAAATTTTTTCAACCTGTAGGCAAGTCTTGTAAATTTCGTTAAGCTCAATGGCGTGTTCTCTTGGTTTCTTCAGACGAATAATATTGGCCGACATATCGTTTAGCTTTTTCTTATCCAACGACAAAAGCCATTCTAATCCGTCTTCAAAGGATTTTTTATCGTAAGGATCAATCAAAAATCCTGTTTTTTTATCAATAAAATCTGGAATACCGCCCATACTTGTGGCAAAGACTGGAACCTTGTTGTTTAGTAACTCCATTAATACTTGAGGTGCATTGTCATTCCATACTGGCAAAACCATCCCAAGATCTACATTAGACAGAATCGACGATAGCATATTGGGTGTATATGTCCCGCCAATATCAACTCCTAGGCTTTCGATCAATTTAATGTATTTTTTGTCGCCTTTCCCAAAAAATTTTAATTCGAATCTGTCCCTTGGTAATCGCTTTGCGTAATAAGAAAAAACTTCTGCGCCTTTAATTTTAGTCATTGTTCCCAAAAAGCACACTTTAATTTTTTCATTCTTGGTCTTTTCCTTGCTTTGACCCCTTTCAGTTCCTTCAATGGCACTATCATTCCCTATATGTAGCACATCACAAGAAAGCTTTGGAATGGCTTCCTGATAAATGTTTGCAACCTTGGTAGATACAGCAAGAACCCTACTGGCCTTCAGAAGAAATTCACCGAAAATATCGTTTCTCTTATCAACAGAAGTACTTTTAATGGATGGAAGAGGTAAATTCAAAACTTGTGAACTCACCCTAATAGGCCGATTCTGTTCAAATAAACCGATACAAGCTCTACATTCATCAATTTTTCGTTTCAAACACACTTTTTGTTTTTTATTAATCATAAAAATTCTTGGGCAAATACAGCCATAATCATGAAGGCTAACTACATATTTAATATTTAATTTAGAAAATTTTTTTAAAAAGTCTTGTGGTATTCCATACATTGCATGGAAATGAATGATGTCATAATTATTTTGTACAATGACATTGCTAATTGAATCTACAACCTCATTATTCTTTCGCATAATAGAAAGGCTAAATGGGTTGGGCATCACTTTGATTTCAATTATTTCATTAACTTGATTAAAAAAGGTAGAACTTTTGTCAACACCTTCTCCAGACAAAACATCTACCATATTCCCTAAAATTGTCTGCTCCCGAGTAAGAGAACGAACGTAATTGGTAATCCCTCCGGGGTAGGTTATAGCAAATCCTGTAAGAACATGAAGAATCTTCATCCAATCCTCCCTAGGTATAATTTAAGATTATTTTTTAAGAATTTCTCTCACGACGCCTAAGCTGGCGGCAACCACTTGGTCCATATTAAAGTAGCGATATTGAGCTAGTCGTCCTACAAAACTCACATTTTCAATGTTTTGAATAAGGGTCTGATATTTTTTATACAAAACTTCATTCTCTGGACGTGGAATAGGATAATAAGGGTCACCTTCTGAGGCGGAATACTCGCGAACAATCGACGTTCCAGGGTTTTTTTGCCCGGTGATATGTTTAAATTCAGTAATTCTTGTGTGTTTGCATTCAAGACAAGGATAGTTGTAAACAGCTGTTTCTTGTAAAAGATTTATATCTTCAAAATGTTGGTGTTCAAAGACAAGGGACCGATAAGGCAATTTTCCAAACCGATAATGAAAATATGCATCAAGTGGTCCCGTATAGATTGTATGAAAGGGTCTAAGGTTGTCACTAACTTCAAAATAATCGGTATTCAAACGTATCTCAATATTAGGATGGTCAAGCATCTGCTCGAACATCCTAGTGAACCCGGCGGCTGGCATAAAATTGAACGTATCAGTGAAATATCGATCATCGTCGTTGGTACGCGTTGGAATGCGAGCGGCCACGCCTGCGGATAGTTCAGAAAGGTCCAACCCCCACTGCTTGCGCGTATAACCGCGAAAGAACTTTTCGCACAAATCATGTCCAACACTTTTCAAAACCACATCTTCCGACGTCTTGATCGTCTCCAGCGGCTCACGAACCCCTCCAGAAAATCCGCAGCCCCCTGTTCGTCCAGATCGAGGCCATAGAGAAGGTTCAAGGTCTGCTTCGGTTGATGGGAATCGGGTTAGAGCTTTCCATCGACAACCGCCCGCACCCTGTGCTCATAAGAATCGCCAGTCGGTAAACCGCGAGAGGATACTCGAACACCGACTTGTTGTTGGTATGAAAGATGTGCGGGCCGTAGGTGTGAACCAAGACCCCATGTGCATCGTATTCATCGTAGGCATTTCCCCCGATATGAAGACGACGGTCGATGACCAGGACCTTTTTGCCTGCGCTTGCCAGCCGCTCCGCACACACCGAACCGGCAAAACCAGCACCAACAATCAAAAAATCATATTTCATGCTTTTACCACCTCAATGCGATAGATATGCAGGCCGTTCCGGCGCAAAACCAAGGCCATGGCCCCTGTAACTAGAATTTCCGTCAACAAAAGGGAGATAGCCGCGCCTTTAGCATCAGCGGCCAATACGAGTGGGAACAGGATCGCAAGGTTAAAAAGACCGGATGAAACGAGTATTCGACTGAACTGCTTTTTCAGGCCGAAGGTGATCATGGTCTGAACCCCGAAGACATTGCTCAATCCGACGATAAAGGGGAGAAAGGCCATCAAACGCACCAGAATCACGGCATCCAAAAATTTTGGCCCAAGGAGAAGCAAAACCACCGGTTTGGCTAGAAGGTAAAGAGCAAGAGATACCGCCAAGGTCCCCGAACCGATCCAGTTCAGCGCCTTGCGGATAAAATCCAGAGCTTCCTCACGGGACCGGGCGGCAAGTGAACTGATCCTGGGATAGATCGCTTGCGAGATGGGGGTGACCAGACCCTGGGCGGCGTTGATCAACTTCTGCGCCGCACTGAAGTATCCAACCGCCGTATTGCCGGCCAACAGCCCCAGGATGAACGCGGTGCTGCTAACATACAAACTGATCCCCGCTGTGGATATAAAAACATGCCAGCCTTCCTTTATTGCCTCCAGCAAAAGAGCAGGCTTGGGCCAAAGGAATTGCAAGGAACCCAATTTGGGAATGAAATAGATCCCCAAAAGGCCACCGACCGCCATACCGCTGGCCTGAATTGCGGCAGCTATGAGATAATCCCCCTCCTTATGCACCAGCAGGAAAATGGCGGCAACCGAAATAATTCGGGCTGAAATATTCAAGGCGGAAATAAATTTCATCTGCTCCATTCCCTGGAAATACCAGACCGGGAATAAGACATTCCCTGCGACCATTAGAAAGGAGATAAAATATAACTGCCATTCGGAGCGGAATCTTTGAAAGGCGAAAACGACCACCATCATTATCAAAAAGCTTAAAACCATCAATCCAATCTTGGTCCAGACCGTAGACCAAAAAATTTGTGATCGACGGTTGATATCATCTCGATGTATAGAAATAAGACGGGTCGCACTGAGATTAAAACCATAGTCGGTCAGAAGAACAAAATATTGTATGAATGCCTGGGAAAAGGCCAGAAGTCCGAATTTTTCAGGACCAAGAACTCGCACCAAATAAGGAATGGTGATTAAAGGTAAGACGTAGTTGGCGCCCTGAAGGAGAAAAAGCGAGATTATATTGTCGCGAAGAGAATTACCCTTGGTCATCTGGAGGATATCCTGGGAAGTATCCCTTTAAAGGAATTCTTGATCTCATCCCACCGCTCACGGTCCTCCTCGTCCATCCTGCTCCCATACTCCCGGACAAAGGCGAAAATTACCGCCAAGAACCCGGCGAGGAATGTGGCCAGAAGAACGATCAGGCCGCGCTTGGGCTTGCTCTTCTGGTCCGGCACAACCGCCGAATCAAGCACTTGGAGGGTCGAGGTGTTTTTCGCCTCCTCGACCTTGGCCACCTCGTACTGCTTGGTCAAAAGTTCGAAGATCGTCTCCTGGACCTGGAAGTCACGCATGAGCCGGGCATACTGGAGGCCCATTTCCGGCACGTCGGAGGTAGCGATGAAGATGTCACCGGAAACCTTCTTCCCGGCGGAAGACTGCTCCAGCCGGCGAAGCTGGTCCTTGATCTGGGCGATCCCCTCCCGCAGGGTCTTGACCTGGGGGTTCTGCTCGGTCTGGTAGGAGAGCGCCACCCCGAGTTCCACTTCCTTGCTGGCCAAATCTCCCTTCAGCTTCGAGATCGCCTCGATGATCGCCTTGGCCTGGTCGTCGATGCGGATCGCCTTGTTCTTCTGCTGGAAGTCCTTGAGCTTGTCCTCAGCCTCGGTAAGGTCTTTTTTGACCACCGTCAACCGCTTTTCCAGGAACTGACGCTGGCGGCCGGCGCTCGAGATGTTGAACTCGACGTTGAGTTTCTTGAGTTCATCGACAAAGGCGTTGGCCATCGCCGCGGCCCGCCTGGGGTCCTTGTCCTCGACGCTGACGGTGAGGATGCCGTCCTTTTTGCCGAGGCCGACATTCACATGCTTTCCCAGGGCCTCGTAGACACGGCTTCGGTACTTCTGCTCGTAAACCTTCATCAGGTCGAAGCGTTCGATGATGGGATCCTCGACGGCCCGGCTCTGGAGCATCCCCACATAAAGGTCGCCGGACGACCCGCCGCCCACCGAGAGTCCCGCCAGCGCCGCCAGGTCGCTCACCCCCCCCAGCATCGCACCAAGCCCACCCTTTTCCTGCTGCGGCGGCAGGAGGCGGGCCGTCGCCGTATAGATGTTGGGCATCAGAAGCGTAATCCCGCAGGCCAGGACGAAGGTTGTCGCGCAGGTCAGAAGAATCATCCTCTTGTGCCTGACGAGGACGAGGACGAGGTCGAGGAGGTTGATCTCCTCCTCGACCTCCTGGTTGGGGATGGCGCTTTTCGGGTATTTTTCCGGTTCCATGACTCTTATCCTGTCCTTGGATTCCTGGATTCAGGTGCGAAGGAGAAAATGCCCGTTTCGGGTTTACCCCTCACGAAGATAAACTGTTTCCGGCCGCAAGGAGTCTAGCCGTTTATTGCTCTAAAAATTTCAACTGGACGAAGGGCTGCAGGACGCCGCTGAGGAGCTGAAGCGAGGGGAGCAATTCATTGATGGCCTCGTTCCAGTTCCCCACCCGGCTGTTGCCGATGAAGATGATATCCCCTTCCCGCAGGGGGTAGGGGATGGAGTGGCCGCGGAGGATTTTGTCCAGGTCCACCACCAACAGTTCGCCCCGGGTAGCGGAAAGGGAGCGGATGATGCGAACCTTTTCGAGGTCGGCGTTGACCGGCTGGAGGCCTGCCACCGACAGCGCCTGGCCGAGGGTGAGCTGGCCATGGGGCATGGGGACCATCCCCGGTTTTTTCACGGCCCCGAAGACGAAGACGTTCTTGTTCTTGTTATCGGGAACGAAGATGAGGTCCCCGGGCTTGAGCCAGACGTTCTGCTCCGGGTCGCCCTGCTCGAACAGACGGGAGATGTCGACGGGGTAGATCTTGTTGTCCCGGATCAGCCGGGCCCCGTGGATATCGGAGGTGTCCTTGAAGCCAGATCCCTGGGCCAGCCCTTCCAGGAGGTTGAGGGGCCGGTCCAGGTAATAGGTGCCCGGCTTGTTGAACTCGCCGAGCAGATAGAGGGGCTGGCTCTTGTATTCGGCAATCTGCACCACCACCCAGGGGTTTTTGACGTAGTTGCCGAAGGCCGCCTTGAGCTTGTCCTGGATTTCCGCCACGGTCAATCCCGCCACATGCACCCCGCCGATCCAGGGCAGGTAGATGCTGCCGGTGCCGTCGACCCGGCTGTCGAACGCTCCTGAGTTTCCGGAGGGACTCCCCGTCCTATTCTCCGCATTCTTCTGGTCCGATTTAGCCATCTGCGGCAGCCCATAGGTCTCGACAACCAGGTAATCGCCAGGCCCTACCGCATAGCCGCCGGGCGGCGGACCGGCCTTGGGGATGGGGACGCCCACCTCCTGCCGCTCGAGGACCGCCGTGTCGGACGCCTGAACCTGGATGACCGAGCCGGCCGGGGGAGAAGGTGCCGCGCATCCCGCCAGAACACCAGCGGAGAGGATCATTAAAAAGACAGAAAATTTTCTGAAATTCATCATGCCGATCATTCCAATTCCGAAAGGTTTATCACAATGCTGCCGACCATCCGATTGTCGCCGGAGAATTCGGCGGGACCCTGCCCAGGTTGTGATTCCTCCAGGAACAATTACCAACGAGTTCTCACTCCCACGGTTGCCAAGTGGAAAGTCCGGCCGGGGCCGGGGACATAGCCGAAATTTTTCACCTGGTCGAAGGCATAGCGGGCGTCGACCGCGATCTGTTCCGTCAGCTGCCAATCGGCCCCGAACCCCGGCTCCAGGTGCTTTTCATGCAGCGGCTGGTCGAATCCCCGTTCTTGGTAATCAAGGCTCAGGCTCAGGGTTAGATCGGCTGACAAGATGGCACGAAGCTCTGAGTAGAGGTCCCTGGCAGCGCCTCCCACGGCCTCCCCGAGGATCCGCCCTTTATAGGTGTAGCCGGAGGCATAGAGACCGTGTCGGTACCAAGGGGCGGAATTGTTGTCGAGGCGGCTGAGATCGGCGAATTCCAGGCGCAGGCTGAGCCGACCGGCGGGGTCGGGACCGGCCAGGAACAGACCGCCGAGCCAGGCAGTATTGGCCAGGGAGCCTGCGGCTTCGTCTTCCCCGCCCCACTCCCCGTACAGTTCCATGCCCCCCAAAACCGGCAACCGGAGGCGGCCATCCAAGGCTGCGATCTGGTTGCTGGTATCCTCCGATCCTCCCTGGTTTTTGCCGCCGAGGATAGTGAAAAAATCGGGCAAATTGACATCGGGCCGCCCCTCGCCCCCGAAAATGGCGGCGCGCGAGGCGCCGATCTCGAACCAGGGCATGGGTTTGAGGGTCAGCCGCAGGCCGGCGAAGTAGGGCTTGGGCACCACCCGGTCGTCCTCCAGCCGGCTCCAGAAGACGTCGAAGCGGAAGGGGCCGAGGTAGCGGAGGAGCCAGGGGAGGCGCAGCGGCACCGGGTTGGTGATGCGCAGCATGTCGAGGGGGGGCGCGTTGTCGGTCAAAATCAGGCTGCCGTGCCGCCCCTGCCCCCACCACAAGGCCTGCCGCCCTGCCGATATCTCGAAGGGGCCGAGAGCCACGGCCGCCTTCCCCTCCAGCAGACTGAGGTCGGCGCCGTCCTCCTTGTTGACCAGCAGCAGCGGCCGGGCGGCGAGGAGGAAGTAGCGGCCAAGGCGCGCCTCGCTCGCGAAGCTCGCCTGGAGGTTGTGGTGCTCCTGGTAGTCGATCCCGAAATTGTTGGTATCGAGAGGGAACTGGCGGGAAACGATGCCCGGCCCGGCTATGGTGGCGGGCACCCCCTGCTGGTAGACGTAGTCGAGGCGGAGTTCGCGCAGCGGCAGGAGGTAACTGTTCCCCTCCCCCGGCGCTGCGGCCAGTTCGGCGGTGAATTCCCGTTCCATGCGGCTGACGATCTCTCCCGCGACCGGCAGGGAACCCTCCTGGCCGAGGTGGTCCCGGGCCTCGCCGAGTTGGCGGGCGACTTCAAGGCGGGTGTAGGGGCGGGTGCCCTGCAGGGCGGAGTCGATCAGGCCGAGGCCGGCGAGCTTGTCGAGGGCGGGGTAGACCCAGCTGTCGAGGGGGACGGTGGCGGATACGGGAGCGCCGAAGGCGAGCAGGGGCGGGAGCAGAAAAAGCCAGACTGCCAAACAAAAAATTCGGTAAAACACCAGCACCCCCCGCTGAACCATTTCTTCATGGTTGAAAGATCCCCCCTGCCAAATCCAACCGACCTTGGACAGGGTTGAATGGTTACCATATCGGGGCCCTGTTTTTCAACCTAATTCTTATTCAACCCCGCAACCCGCCGCAGGTTTGGAGCCCTGGCCGGCAGCGCCGCGCTCTTCATACCCGTGGGGGTTCCCCTCCTGCCAGCGCCAGCCGTCGGCGCACATCTCGTCCAGACCCCGCTCCGCCTTCCAGCCTAGCTCCCGCGCGGCGAACGAAGGATCGGCCCAACAGGCGGCGATGTCGCCGGGGCGGCGGTCGACGATCTCGTAGGGGATGGCGCGGCCGGTGACGCGCTCGAAGCTTCGGACCATCTCCAGGACGCTGTAACCACGGCCGGTGCCGAGGTTGCAGGTGACCAGGCCCGGGGCGGCGGCGAGGCGCTGCAGGGCCTTGAGGTGGCCGAGTGCCAGGTCGACGACGTGGATGTAGTCGCGGACCCCGGTGCCGTCGGGCGTTGGATAGTCGCCGCCGAAAACCGCCAACCGCTCTCGCCTTCCCACCGCCACCTGGGTGATGAAGGGAAAGAGGTTGTTGGGGATCCCCTGCGGGTCCTCGCCGATGCGGCCGCTGGGATGGGCGCCGATCGGGTTGAAGTAGCGCAGGATCGCGATCCTCCAGGCCGGGTCCGAGGCGTGGAGGTCGCGCAGCAGCTCTTCGATGAAGAGCTTGGTGCGGCCGTAGGGGTTGGTGGCACCCAGCGGGAAGTCCTCGCGGATCGGCAGGGTCTCCGGATTGCCGTAGACCGTCGCCGAGGAGCTGAAGACCAGCCGTTTGACCCCGGCTTCGGCCATCGCCTCGCAGAGCGTGGCGCTGCCGCCGAGGTTGTTCTGGTAGTAGGCCAGGGGCTGCTCTACCGACTCCCCCACCGCCTTGAGCCCGGCGAAGTGGACCACCGCCTCGATCTCGTGCTCGGCGAAGACCCGCCGCAGCCCCTCCCGGTCGCGGACGTCCACCTCGGCGAAAGCCGGGATCCGGCCGCAGATCTCGGCCACCCGCTCGAGGGCCACAGGGGAGCTGTTGCTCAGGTTATCGACCACGACCACTTCGTGGCCGGCCTGCAGCAGTTCCACCACGGTATGCGAGCCGATGAAGCCGGCGCCGCCGGTGACGAGGATTTTGGACATCGTTGTTGTTCCCTCCGGTTGTTGGCTAAGCCGGTTGTTCACGTTATGCGGTTGGCGGGTGACCGGAAAAAATCTTTCACCACCAGGACACTGAGGACACCGAGAAGGGCTGCAAACCACGGTCCCGGTTAAGGTCTTTCGCCGCGAACGCCGCGCTCAGCTGATGGGTGCCATGAACGGGCGGTAAAAAGAAGACCTTGGCGGGTTCTATCCTATCCGTCCGCCTCAGGCCCGCCACCAGCCTGAATAAAAAAATTCAAAATCCAAAATTCAAGATTGATCTTTCAGGCATTCCTTATCCGCGGATCGGCCAGCGCGTAGCCAACGTCGGCGAGGAGGTTGCCGACCAGGGTGAGGACGGCGCCGATCACCAGCACCCCCATGATCAGCGGGTAGTCGCGCATCATCACCCCGTCGTAGAAGAGCTTGCCCATGCCGGGAATGGCGAAGATGGTCTCGAAGATGACGCTGCCGCCGATCAGGCCCGGTACCGAGAGGCCGAGGATGGTGATGACCGGCAGCAGGGCGTTGCGCAGGGCGTGGCGGTAGATGACGGCGTGCTCGGAAAGCCCCTTGGCGCGGGCGGTGAGGATGTAGTCCTGGCGGATCACCTCGAGCATGTTGGAGCGCATGTAGCGGGAGAAGCCGGCGAGCCCGCCGAAGGCGGAGATGAAGACCGGCAGCACCAGGTGGCTGGCGTAGTCGCCGATCTGCGCCCAGAAGCCGAGGTATTCGTGGCCGAGGGACTTGAGCCCGGCGATGGGGAACCAGCCGAGGCGCACGCCGAAGTAATCCATCATGAGCAGCGCCAACCAGAAGCTGGGGGTGGCGAAACCGAGGAAGACGAAGACCGTGGTGCCGCGATCGAACAGGGAATTGCGGCGAGTGGCCGAGAGGATGCCGATGGGGATGGCGCAGGCGAGGATGGCGACGATCGACAGGACGTTGATGAGGATCGTCACCGGCAGCCGCTCGGCGATCTTTTCGGCCACCGGCCGATGGTCCTGAGAAAAAGAGTCGCCGAAGTCGAGGCGCACCATCCGCCCGAGCCACTTGCCGTACTGCACCAGCAGCGGCTTGTCGAGGTCGTACTGGGCGCGCAGCCGCTCCTGGAGCTCCGTGCTCGCCTTGGGGTTAAGTTCGGTCTGAATGTCGGTCGGCTCCCCCGGCGCGAGGTGGATGACGGTGAAGGAGATAATGGTGATCCCCAATAAAAGCGGGAGCATCATGAGGAGGCGCTTGGCGAGATAAGTTAACATGTTGAAATCAATTTTGAATTCTGAATTCTGAATTTTGAATTAAGGGCGATGGGCCTGGTTCCTGGGGCCGGAGGCTCTTTGATTCTGCTGAACCAACATGTTGAAATCAATTTTGAATTCTGAATTCTGAATTTTGAATTAAGGGCGATGGGCCTGGTTCCTGGGGCCGGAGGCTCTTTGATTCTGCTGAACCAACATGTTGAAATCAATTTTGAATTCTGAATTCTGAATTTTGAATTAAGGGCGATGGGCCTGGTTCCTGGGGCCGGAGGCTCTTTGATTCTGCTGAACCAACATGTTGAAATCAATTTTGAATTCTGAATTCTGAATTTTGAATTAAGGGCGATGGGCCTGGTTCCTGGGGCCGGAGGCTCTTTGATTCTGCTGAACCAACATGTTGAAATCAATTTTGAATTCTGAATTCTGAATTTTGAATTAAGGGCGATGGGCCTGGTTCCTGGGGCCGGAGGCTCCTTTAAGTCTGCTGGTTTTGACGATGGAGGTCAAGATATTCACGAGATCTTCGGATTTTTTCAAAAGGGGCAGGACATGTTCTTCGCCAACCTCTCCCGAGTCGCGAAACAAACGCAGCCAATAGTTCGTTTCCCGGGCTTCTTTGGAGGCGATTGACATTTTGGCAATGAAATCTGCGCGACTTTGCGCGGCCAAGGCCTCTTCCACATTGGCTCCGATACTGGTGCCAGCTTTCAACAGTTGCCGTTGTAGTGGACCAACCCGCCAGTCCCGAAGAGTTCGGCAGAAATTCACAACTTGCAATGCGAAGTCATAACTTTCGTCCCGGACAAGATTCTCCCGCATAAATGCCCCCCTCGAATCAAGCTTTTCAATTCAAAACTCAAAATTCAAAATTCAAAATTTCCCTTCACCGGGTATATTTCTGCTCGCTGGCGGGCACGTACCACTTGATGAAGTTGTACCGGATCCCCGCCGGAGCCGGCTCGATGCCGCGGAAGCGCTTGGCGACCGCCGGCAGGGCGTCGCCGACGTAAAGAAAAGTATAGGGCTGCTCCTCGGCCAGGATCTCCTGGAAGCGATCGTAGTACTTCTTGCGCTGCGCCTGGTCGAAGGTGCGCCGCCCCTTCTCCAGCAGCGCGTCGACCTCGGCATTCTTGAAGTGGATGAAGTTGAGCTCCCGCGGCCCGGTCTTGCTCGAATGCCAGATGTCGTACTGGTCCGGCTCGGGGCCGCCGCTCCAGCCGAGGATCGTCGCATCGAAGTTGCCGGGGTTGATGAATTCCTTGAGGAAGGAGGCCCACTCGATGACCCGCAGCTTGACGTCGACGCCGATCTCGCGGAAGCGGCGCTGGATGATCTCCCCGCACTTGACCCGCAGGTCGTTCCCCTGGTTGGTGACGATGGTAAAGGCCAGGGGCTTGCCGTCCTTGTCGAGGATGCCGTCGCCGTCGCTGTCGCGCCAACCCGCCGCGGCGAGCAGCTCCCTGGCCTTGGCCGGGTCGTAGGGGTAGCGCTTTACGTTGGGATTGTAGACCCAGGTGTCGGGCTTGTAGGGGCCGGTCGCCACTTCGCCCAGCCCCAGCAGCACCCCGTCGATGATCTCCTGCTTGTTGATGGCGTAGGAGAGGGCCTGGCGCACCCGTTTATCCTGAAACATCGGCCGCCGCAGGTTGTAGCCGAGGTAGGTGTAGGCGAAGGCGAGGTATTTGTACTTGTTGAACTGCCGCTTGAAGGCCGGGGTGTCGGTCTGGGTCTGGTACTGGATCGGCGTCAGCCCCATGAAATCGATCCCGCCCGACTGGAGCTCCAGGAACTGGGTCGACAGGTCGGGGATGATGCGGTAGACCACGCGATGGATGTAGGGCCGCCCCTCGAAATAGTCGGGGTTGTCTTCGAGGACGAGCTTCTCCCCCGGCGTCCATGCCACGAACTTGTACGGCCCGGTGCCGATCGGCGCCCGGGAGAGGGGACTTTTGGTGATATCTTTTCCTTCGAGCAAGTGTTTTGGGAGGATCGACGTCCCCCAGCTCTCCAGAGCCGGCGCATAGGGTTTTTCGTAGCTGACGCGAAAGGTGTAGGGATCGGGAGCTTCGGCATGGGCGACCTGCCGGAACGACTCGGCATAGGCGGTGGGAGTCTTGGGATCGATATAGGTTTGGTAGGTGAAGAGGACGTCGGCGGAGGTGAAGGGCGCGCCGTCGTGCCACGTGACGCCATGGCGCAGGTGGAAGGTGATGGTCAGGTTGTCGGGGGAGATCTCCCACGACTCGGCCAACTCCCCTTCCAGCTTCAGATTCTTATCGTAGCGCACCAGCCCGTTGTAGACGAGGGAGTTGACGTCGGAGGAGGCTGAATCGGCCGATAGGACCGGCAGCAGGTTGCTCGGCTCGCCGATGGAGGCCTCGATGAAGGTGTCCCCGTAGGCCGGTTCCGCCGCCTTCCCCTCGGCGGGGACGACTGGTTCGTGGCGGTTGCAGGCGGTGGTGAACAGCAAGATAAAAAACAAAAGCGGGAGAATTTTGAATTTTGAATTTTGAATTTTGAATTTAAGCGACTGAATTCTGGAGCCGGTACAGCGCATCATCTGGCACACTCCTGACGGCAGGAATACTTATCGAACCTCTGGGTCGCAATGATCATTCTGGCAGATCATCAATTCAAAATTCGCAATTCAAAATTCAAAATTACTACTTCCCCTCGGCGGGGACGACTGGCTCGTGGCGGTTGCAGGCGGTGGTGAACAGCAGGGGAAAAAACAAAAGCGGGAGAATTTTGAATTTTGAATTTTGAATTTAAGCGACTGAATTCTGGAGCCGGTACAGCGCATCATCTGGCACACTCCTGACGGCAGGAATACTTATCGAACCTCTGGGTCGCAATGATCATTCTGGCAGATCATCAATTCAAAATTCGCAATTCAAAATTCAAAATTGCTACTTCCCCTCGGGAAGTGCCTCCACCTTCACTCCCGCCGGCGGCTGCAGGCGGAAGCGCTCCGCGGGAATGTCGGCGTTGGGGGCGACGTCGCTGAAACGAATGGACGCTGTGACCCCGTAGGCCGGCAGATGGAGGTCTGCCTGGCGCGGATAGACAGGGTCCGGGGTCAGGAAGTTGCCGTAGCCGACCTCGAGGAGCAGCTCGCTGCCGCTGTAGTAGGCGGCGCCGGTCAGGCGCAGGGCGGCGTCGAAGGTGAAGACCTGGCGGCGGCTTTCAGGGCCGTCGAGAAAGAGCCGGTAGCGATCGGCCCCGTCGCTGCCACCGCGGATCTCCTGCCAGGGGAAGAGCGGCGGCCGGTAGAGGAGCAGACCGACGAGGTCGGTCAGGCGCAGCGGCAGCCGGGTGAAGCGGTGCAGGTTTTCGGCGCTGGCCGGGCCGTGCAGGAAGCGCCCTTCGCCGGGGAGCAGGACATCGAGCTCGTGGCCGTCGCTGGCCAGGATCAGCAGGGGGGAGCCGAAGGGGCTGAGGCTTTCGGTGCGCAGCCGGTCGGGGTAGGCGGCGAGGAGCACCTGGCTGAGGCTGAGGGTCCGATCGGCGGTGGTGAGCCGGACCTTGGCCAGGCCGCGGACGGTGTCGATGGCGGCGCCGCAGGTCTTGACGCGCTCGAGCAGGTCACCGGGAGAGACGGCCGGCAGGGTCGGCGGCGGCACGACGGTCGGGCGGGGGGCGCAGGCGGCGAAAAGCACCGGAAAGATCAGGCCCACCAGAACCCGGCAAAGAAGCAAAGAAGAGCAGCGCATGTTTCGTGGAATCCTTGGCGGCAGCCCCGGGCCGGGCCGACGCGCATCAGTTCTTGATACACTCGAAAAAATTAATGGCATGGCTAAGCAAAAATTTCGTCCTACAAGGCCTGGTGGTTTTTCAGGGGCGAAAACCTACATCAGGTAGGTCGAGGTCCTGAAAAAACGCCGTAACGCCGTAGGGCGGATTTTTTGCAACGCCATCAGTTCTTCAACTGTTGGAGTGCCTTCTCGAGCTTCTGCTGCAACTCCTTGTCTCCCGGTTTCGTTTCCAGCAGCTTGCGGTAGTAGAGAACGGCCAGGTCGTCGAGCCCGGCGGCGTGGCAGGCGTCGGCCAGGTGCTCCCGGACGATGGGATCGTCGGGCAGCCCTGCGGCGGCTTTCTGCAGCTCCCGCACGGCCGCCTCGAAATCGCCGAGCCGGTAAAGGACCCAACCGAGGGTGTCGCGGATGTGCGGCAGGTCCGATTTTTTCAAGGCCAAGCGGGCGTACTTCAGGGCCTGCGGCAGGTTCTCGTTGCGTTCGGCCCAGCGGTAGGCGAGATAGTTGAGAGCCTCGGCATGCTCCGGATCCCCCTTGAGAACCCGTTCCATTTCGGCGGCCGCTCGCTCGTGTTCGCCGGCCCTCTCGAGCAGCACCCCGTGCTGGTAATGGAGCTGGAGGTTGTCGGGAAAGACCTTCAGGCCCGCTTCGGCCTTGGCCAGCGCCTGTTGTTCCTGGCCTTCGCCGGTGTAGAGGGAGACCAGGAACAGGTAGAGATCGGGCCGGTCCACGGTTGCTGCCAGGCGCGCTTCGAGCAGGCCGATCGCCTCTTTGGACCGCTTCAGGGTTGTCAGCAGGTAGGCCCGGTGCATCAGCGCATCGTCGCCGAAAGAGGAATTGCCGGGAATGGCCGCAAAGGCGTCGATGGCGCCGGCCGCATCCCCCTGCCGCTCGAGAGCAATGCCCAGATAGTAGCGCGCCTGGTCGAGATCGGGCCGCTCTTCGAGCAGCCCGCGGAAAAGGTCAACGGCCTCTTTCCAGCGTTCCTGCTCGATGGCGATCAGCCCCAGCTTGCGTCGGGCTTCGAGATCCCCGGGAGCGGCCGCGAGGAGCGCTTCCAGTTCCTTGCGGGCGGCGTCGAGCTGGCCGGCATTGATCAGGATGGCGGCCAGGTGGTTGCGGAGCCGCGTATCGCTGGGAACCTCGGCCAGGAGTTCCCGGTAGATCTTCAGGGCCTGGTCGAGGGTCGCCGGACGCGATTCGTAAAAGCGGCCCAGCTCGAGCCGCGCCTCGCGCAGGCCGGGGTGGTCCTTGACGAGCTGGAGATAGGTCTTCTCGGCCTGGGCATCGAGGCCGGTCTCCCGGTAGAGGCGGGCCAGAGCAAGCCGGCTGTCGATGGTCTGGGGATGGCCGGCGATAAAGCCCTTGAGGAGATCGACGGCCTCGCCGTTGTCGCCCTTGCGGGTCAGGGCCACGACCAGCTGCAGCAGAAGGTCCTCATCGTCGGGAGCCAGGGCGACGGCAGCACGAAACTGCTCGACGGCGCCGGGGAAGTTCCCGCGGCTGAGGTAAATACTGCCGAGCAGGGAATGGGCCTCGATGGATTCGGGATCGTCGATCTGGGCATCCTCCACCGCCCGCAAACCCTTTTCCTCGTTCCCCTGACGCAGGTAGACCTCGGCCAGGGCCAGGTCGAGGTAGCTGGAATGGGGATCGAATTCTCGAGCCTTTTGCAGGGCCGCGGCAGCGCCCTCCAAATCGTCATCAGTGGCCCGCAGGTTGGCCAGGCTGTAATAGTAGAGGGCCTGACTGGCGGCGCTCTCCTCCGGCGCAGGCGCCGCCGCGGCTGCAGCGGCGGCGGGTTTGATGACGACCGGCGGCCGGGTGGTGCGGATCAATCCGCATCCACCCAGCAGCAGGATCAGCAGCAAAAGCGGGAGCCGGAAACGGCGGCGAGGATTCACGGTGGGCAGGACTCCGCGGGAGAGGGGCGCTTGGCGTTCCTTGCTTCCAGGAGAAAAATCGTGTGTGCTCAACCGGTTGCAGAGTGCCAGTGGCATGCCCCCAGAAAGTAGCACACCCCCCAGGCAGCGTCAATCGCCTTAGCTGCCGGCAGCGTCCTTTACAGTCCCGGCCACTGTGATAGTGTTGCTTGTGAAAACGGGGGGTTAGAAAGAGGCGAGGACGGAGGGCGGAGGGCGGGTTTTGAGTTTTGAGTTTTGGGTTTTGAGTTTTGAATTTTGAATTTTGAGTCTTCAGTCTTCTGTCTTCAGTCCCGCCCCTGACCCCCAGCCGCAGCCCCCTCGCCCCTGGTATAAAAAATGGACGAACTGGCCCTGCATCACGCATTACTGCAACGGGAAGCCTGGCCGGGAACGGGCGGTACGGTGGAGTTTTGCGAAACCCATGCTTCCCGGATCTACCTGGTGGGCAAGCGGGTCTACAAGGTCAAGAAACCGGTCGACTTCGGTTTCCTCGACTTCAGCACCCTGGAGCGCCGCCTTCATTTCTGCCGCGAGGAGGTCCGGCTCAACGACCGCTTCGCCCCCGGCACCTACCTCGGCGTCGGGGAGCTGCGCGCGGACGGGACGCGGATCCGCCTCGATGGCGCCGGCGAACGGGTCGAGGTGGCGGTGGTGATGCGCCGGCTCCCCGCCGAACAGATGCTGGACCGACTGCTGGCCGCCGGCGATCCCGGCCTGCCGGCGGCAATGGGTCCCCTCGGGGTGCGGCTGGCGGAGTTGCATGCCACCTCCGCCGCTCCCAAGCTGGCGCCGGGGAGCGACCGCCGTCAGGTCCGCCGCAACTGGGAGGAGAACTTCGCGCAGACCGCGGCCTTCGTCCCCGACCTCCTTTCCCGGGCCGGCCAGGAGGCGGCCCACCGCCTGGTGGCGGAGTTCCTCCGGGACGGGGGTACGCTTCTCGACCAACGGCAGGCGACGGGCTACGTCCGCGACGGCCACGGGGATCTGCACAGCGCCCATATCTGCCTGACCGAGCCGCTGCAGATCTTCGACTGCATCGAGTTCAATCCCGGCTTCCGGATCGCCGATACCTGCGCCGATCTCGCCTTTTTACTGATGGACCTTGAATTCCTCGGCCGCCGCGACCTGGCGGCAACCCTGCTGGAAGCCTACCGCGGTGGGCGCGGTCCCGATCCGGGACCGGAGCCATTGATCACCTTTTACAAGGCTTACCGGGCCTGGGTGCGCGCCAAGGTCGACGGCCTGCTCGCCCGGGCACCCACGGCGGAAGAGACCGCCAGAGCCAGAGCGGCCGCCCTCTCGCGCCGCTATTTCGGCCTCGCCCTCGGCTACTTCGCGCCGCGCCAGCTCCTTTTGACCTGCGGGCTGATGGGGAGCGGCAAGACAACCCTGGCCCGCGCCCTCGCCCACGCCCTCGGCGCCACGCTGCTGCGCTCGGACGGGGTGCGCAAGGAACTGGCCGGTTCGGCCGCCGCCGGATCGGACCGGCTCCCCTTCGGCGCCGGGATTTATTCGCCGGCGATGAATGCGGCGACTTACGAGCGGCTCCTTGCCCTGGCCGCGGCGGGGCTGGACAACGGCTCGGTCATCGTCGATGCGGCCTTTACCGACCCGAACCGGCGTCGGGGCTTTCTCGCCGCTGCCGCCGCCTTGGGGTACCCGGCCCGCATCCTCTATTGCCGCTGCCCCGCGGAGGTCGCCCGCCGGCGCCTGGCCCGCCGCCGGGAGCAAGGTAACGATCTCTCCGACGGTCGGCCGGCACTTTATGCCCGGCAGGCGGCGACCTTTACTCCGCCGGGGACGCAGGAACCGTGCATTGCGATCGACACGACCCGGGATGTCGACTATAATGTTCAACTCGTTATCGGTTGCCTGCTCGGTGGCCGGAACACGGGCTGACAGGCGGCCGTCGCGGCGGCCGTTCCCCCTCTTTTGCGGGATACAGCAATGAGCAAACCCTCATCCAATCAGCCTCGTCTCCGGGAAGCATGGGTCCTCTTCTTCATCCTGGGGATTGTTATGCTCAACTACCCGCTGCTGCAAATCTTCAACAAACCGGTCACCGTCTTCGGCATCCCGTTGCTGGTCCTCTATTTCATGCTCGGCTGGCCGCTGTCGATCGGGGTCATCTACCTCTTTTCCCAGACCCTGACCAACGACGACTCCGGACCGGGTAAAGAGAACGAGCCGGGGGACGAGGAATGATTCCAGTTTGGCTGCTGAGCCTTGCCTCCCTGTGCTACTTCGGCATCCTCTTCGCCGTCGCCTACCACGCCGACCGCAAGCATGCCGCCGGCCAAAGCCTGATCTCCAACCCCCACGTCTACAGCCTGTCGCTGGCGGTCTACGCCACGTCCTGGACCTTTTACGGCAGCGTCGGCCGGGCTGCGACCAGCGGTCTCGATTTCCTCCCCATCTACCTGGGGCCGACCCTGATCGCCTTCTCCTGGTGGTTTTTGCTGCGCAAGATTGTTCGGGTCAGCAAAGAGCAGAACATCGTCAGCATCGCCGACTTCATCTCCAGCCGCTACGGCAAGTCTGCTTTCCTCGGCGCCGTGGTGACGGTCTTCGCCGTCCTCGGCATCATGCCCTACATCGCCCTGCAGCTGAAGGCCGTGGCCTACACCTTCGACCACCTCTCCAACCCGCTGGCCGGACCGGGGCGAGCCCTGCACCAGCTGCCCAACTTCGGCTTCCGTTTCGACACGGCGCTGGTCGTCGCCATCATTCTGGCGGTCTTCGGGGTTCTGTTCGGTGCCCGCACTCTCGACGCCTCGGAGCGTCACGAGGGGCTGGTAGCGGCCATCGCCCTGGAATCCCTGGTCAAAATCGTCGCCTTCGTCGCCGTCGGGATTTTCGTCACCTATGTCCTGTTCGACGGCTTCGGCGACATCTTCACCGATTTTCTGGCCCGTTTCCCCGAAAAGCGCAACCTGCTGATGTTCGGCGGCGGCGAGAACGGCTACGCCCACTGGTTTTCCCTGACCTTCATCTCGATGATGGCGGTGATGTTCCTCCCCCGCCAGTTTCACATCATGGTCATCGAGAACTCCAGCGAAGAACACATCAGCAGCGCCATGTGGCGGTTCCCGGCCTACATGTTCATCATGAACCTGTTCGTCATCCCGATCGCCCTCGCCGGACTGATCATGTTCAGTGGCAACACCGCAGGCGCCGACTACTTCGTCCTCTCCCTGCCGATGCAGTACGGCCAGCGGTGGCTGGCGCTGCTGGTCTTCATCGGCGGGTTTTCGGCCTCGGCGGGGATGGTCATGGTTTCCTCGGTGGCGCTGGCGACCATGGTCCTCAACCACCTGGTCATGCCGCTGATCATCCGCCTGCGGATCGAGGCCGCCGACATCTCCGGCCTGCTGATCAACATCAAGCGTCTCGCCATCGTCGCGGTGATTCTCCTCGGCTATCTCTACTACCAGCTGATCGGCGAATCGTACGCCCTGGTCAACATCGGCCTGATCTCCTTCATGGCGGCAGCCCAGTTCGCCCCGGCACTGATCGGCGGCCTGTTCTGGCGGCGGGCCAACCGCCGCGGCGCCCTGACCGGACTGATCCTCGGCTTTGTGGTCTGGTTCTATACCCTGCTCGTCCCCTCCTTCGTCCGCAGCGGCTGGCTCGACCCGTCAATTCTCGACCACGGCCTCTTCGGGCTCTCTTTTCTGCGCCCCCTCGAGCTCTTCGGGCTGACCGGCTTCGATATCTGGACCCACGCCCTGTTCTGGACCATGTTCTTCAATATCGGCAGCTTCCTCAGCCTTTCCCTCTTGACCCGGACCACGCGCAACGAAGACGAACAGGCCGCCAAATTCGTCGACGTCTTCCAACCGCACCGCCCCCCGCCCAGCGGGAGCGGATCAGCAAGGCACCGTCGATCATGGAGTTCGTCGACCTGATGGCCAAGTTCATCGGCGAGAAGCAGGCCCACACCGCCATCAGCCAGTATCTCGGCCACCGGGAAATCGACGAACGGGGCAGCCTCTCCGAAT
This sequence comes from uncultured delta proteobacterium, assembly GCA_963763205.1. Taxonomy (GTDB): domain Bacteria; phylum Desulfobacterota; class Desulfuromonadia; order Desulfuromonadales; family DDH964; genus DDH964. The sequence continues at coordinate 42,291 of CAVXNQ010000017.1, forward strand.
ACGAGCTGCCGAACCTCAAGCGCTTTACCGAACGCACCCTGGCCGGCTCGGTCGGCGCCGCGCCGGCGCGGATCATCATCGAGAACTACCTGGCCACGCGCGGCAGCCGGATGGAGGACGTCTTCGACATTTTCGGCTCGGTGACCCTGAGCCGCACCTCGAGCCGGGAGCAGCTCGGGGTCCTCTACGAATCGGCGCGCCTGGTCGCCAGCGGTGCCGACCTGCAGTCGATTCTCGACGACATCCTGAGCCTGCTGCGCCAGCAGTTCAAGTTCGATCTCTGCGTTATCCGCATCCTCGATGAAGACCGCATGGCCCTGGTGGTGCGCAGCCAGGTCGGGATGAGCAGCCAGCATCTCGGCGAGTCGGAGCGCGAACTGACCATGGAGACCTATATCGGCAGCACCTTCCTCACCAACTCGACGACGGTGGTCAACGATACCGATTTCATGGACAAACCGCGCTCGGCCCAGATCATCCACCGGGAAGGGATCAAAGCCTTCGCCCACACGCCGATCGTCATCGAGGGACAGCCGATCGGGGTACTGTCGGCCTTTTCACGAACCTCCAAAGGGATGCTGACGGAGGAGTTCATCGCCCTCTTCGAAAATCTCGCCGGGCTGATCGGCGTCGCCTGGCGCAACTCCCAGCAGACCGCCGGCCTGATCGCGGCGCGGGAGCAGGAACGCGAACTGCAGATCGCCAAAACCATCCAGATCAGCCTCCTCCCCAACAGTACGCCCGACCTGCCGGGGATCGAGCTGGCCGGGATCTGCGTTCCGGCCCGCCAGGTCGGCGGCGATTATTACGATTTCCTTCCCCGCAGCACCGACCGCGTAGATCTGGTGATTGGCGACGTCTCGGGGCACAATGTCGGCGCGGCGCTGATCATGGCGGAAACCCGCACCTTCATTCATGCCCGGTCCGCCGATATCGGCAACATCCACAGCATCATGCAGGAACTCAACGAATTCTTTTACGAGGACCTGACCCGGGCCGAGCTTTTCATCACCATGTTCTACTGCTCATTCCGGCAGACCGACCGCCGCCTGACCTACTCCAGCGCCGGCCACAACCGTCCGCTCCTCTGGCGCCATAATCGCAGTGCCTGCGAACGGCTCGATGCCGAGGGCATGATCCTGGGGATCAAGCCCCGGGTCGTCTTCGAGGAAAAGAGCACCGAACTGGAAGCCGGCGACGTGCTGCTCCTCTACACCGACGGCGTCACCGAGGCCGCCCATCCCGACACCGGCCAGTTCTTCGGCGAGGAACGGCTCTGCACCTTGCTGGAGGACATCCAGCACCTGCAAGCCCAGGTCATCGTCGACGAGATTCTCCGCCAGGTACGGATTTTCACCGGGGTCCACAATTTTCAGGATGACGTATCGCTGGTGGTGATGAAGGTGGGGGAGGTGCTGGGGGCTAGAAGCGCGTGACGCGGGAGTGGCGAGTAGCGAGGAAGGGCGGACTTGAGTCTTGAGTCTCGCCACGCGCCACCCGCCCCGTTCTTTCCCCTGTCGCAGGGCGCATCGTTGTGTTATCTTTTACAAAACCATCCAGCGGGAGGTCTTGCAATGATACTGAAAATCGAAGAGCAGGGTCAGGTTGTGCTGATTGAAATCAAGGAGGAGCGTCTTGACGCTCATAACAGCGGCGAGTTGAAAGCGGAGATGCTGAAGCTCTTCGACGAAGGGAAGAACAACATCCTGATCGATCTCAAGGACGTGCGGTTCGTCGATTCCTCCGGCCTCGGTTCCCTCGTCTCCGGCTTCAAGAATGCCAGCGCGCGCAACGGCAACCTCAAGCTCTGTGGCCTGCAGCCGCAGGTCAAGTCGATGTTCGAATTGACCCGCCTGCACCGGGTTTTCGAAATCTTTCCCGGGGCCGAAGAAGCCCTGGCCAGCTTCTAGGCCAGCGGGGGGAGAATCCGGTCTGCAGCGACAAAGCAGGGAAAGCCGGGCTTTCCCCTGTCCTTTTTCCGTGGTCTTGACGAAGGACCGAAAACGATGGCGGAAAATATCGAGGTCGACATCAAGGTACCGAACCAGACCCGATATCTTGGCCTGATCGGAAAGATCGGTGAAGATATCGCCCGGACCCTCAAGCGCTATCGGGGGGACCGGGAGGAGCTGGCGTACCACATGAACCTGGTGCTGACCGAAGCGATGACCAACGCCATTCGTCATGCCAACGAGGACGATCCGGCACGGGAAGTCCACATCACCATCAGCATTGTCGACCGCACCCTGTCGATCAAGGTCTACGACCAGGGGCAGGGATTCGACGTGACCACCCTGCCGACCCCGGACTTCAGGGGGTTGAACGAACATGGCCGCGGGGTCTACATCATCCGTTCGATCATGGATACGGTCTGCTACCGCAGACACAACAAAGGCCACGTCCTGGAAATGACCAAAGTCCTTCCCTAGGAGACTGTCGGACTATCCATGCGCCGGCTGCAAATCCGGCTGTGCGGCCCATATTTCGGCTCCTTTTCGACCCATAGCTTGAGCTATGAGCCCGCAAACGAGCCAAAATCTGGTCTCAAACATCCGAATTTTCGCTTCGCCCCGCATAGTCCGACAGGCTCCTAGTCCCGAGTTCAAAGTTCTACGTTTTGAGTTCTTAGTTTTAAGTTTTAAGTCCCTACCCCAAGCCCCGAGTCTTGCGTCTTCGTCCTCCCCGTCTACTACCCAAAACTCAAAACTCAAAACTCAAAATTCAAAACGGCCCCCCCTCGCCCCTCGCCACTCGCCTCAGCAGAACTCGCAGACCCCTTCGGCGACCAACAGGTCGAGCAGCCCGCGATGGCTCTCGACCCGCTCCTCCCCTCCTGCCGTCCGGTACCCGACGAAGCGGATGCCCGCGGCCGCGGCAGCCTGCCGGTCGAGTTCGGAATCCCCGACGAAGAGCAGTTCCTGCGGGGCCAGCTGCAGCCGCTGCGCGGCCAGCTGCAGCATGTCGGGCGCCGGCTTGGGCCGGGGGACATCGCGGCTCGTCACCACCGCCCGGAAATAAATCCCCAAGGAGAAGTGTTCGAGGATTTCGGCCATGCTGGTGCCGCGGTTGGTGGCGACGGCGAGAGGCAGCTCCCGGGAAAGGATCTCCAGAACTTCGACCAGCCCCGGCTCCGGGGTCATGGCGGGAATAAAGCGCCGGTATTCGAGGCCGGCCGCCGCCTCCAGCGCCGCGGCCACCCGGTTTTCCCCGAGCAGGGCGCCAAAGACTTCGGGACTGGCCGCCGTATGGCAGATCCGGGCCAGCTCGGTATCGGCGGCCGACACGGGCGCCGCGCCCATGACCTCCAGCACCGCGTTGTAATAAGAGAGGTTGGCCTGGCGACTTTCAAACAGGACCCCGTCGCAGTCGTAGATGACCCCGCGAACCCTCCTCATCCCTGTGCTCCGGGCCGCCGCAACAGCCAAATCAGGCCGACCAAGGCCGCCGAGGATCATCGGCGTGGAAAGGAGTTGCCCCATCGTCGCTCCGCCCCAGAGGAAGCCGAGCTGGGCATCGGGCTGGCGGAAGAATTCCACCGTAAAGCGGAAACATCCGTAGGCGAGGCAGAAGGTGGCCAGGGGAATCCCGGGACGAACCTGGCGGCGATGGAGGAGCCAGAGCAGAAGCCATAGCACCGGCCCCTCAAGAAGCGCCTCGTAAAGCTGGCTGGGGTGACGCGGCAGGGGGCCGGCGCCGGGAAAGACCATGGCCCAGGGAACATCGGTCACTCGTCCCCAAAGTTCGCCGTTGATGAAATTGCCGAGCCGACCCAGGCCGAGGCCGATGGGGGCGGCGGCGACGGCGATGTCGCCAACCAGAAGAGTCGGCAGGCCGCGGCGATGGCAGAAGATCACCACCGCAGCCACCACGCCGAGCAGGCCGCCGTGGAAGCTCATCCCCCCTTCCCAGATGTGCAGGATCTGCAACGGGTGACGGGAATAAAAGGGCAAATTGTAGAAGAGGGTATAACCGAGCCGGCCGCCGAGAATGACCCCGCAGACGCACCAGAAGAGAAGATCCGAAAGGGTGTCGTTGTCAAGATCCAGGTTGCGACGGCGGGCCAGCATGCGGATATTGAAGTAGGCGCCGACAAAGCCGAGCAGGTACATCATGCCGTACCAGCGCACCGCCAGGGGGCCGATGCGGACGATGACCGGGTCGATCTGAGGATAAGTGAGCATGGTTGACGTTTCCTGTCTGGAACGCTGGGTAACGGTTCAGCCCGGGTCTGCGAGCCCGGGCCCTGCATCCCCGGCCCGTAGGCGCGCGAGAACGGCACGCATATCCGGGGGCAGCGGTGCCTCGAGAACCAGCGGGGCAGCGGTGACCGGGTGGTTCAGGCTGAGCCGGAAGGCGTGCAGCATCTGCCGTTCGCAGCCCGACCCGGCAATGCCATACTTGCGATCGCCAAGCAGGGGATGCCCGGCTTCGGCGAAATGAACCCGGATCTGGTGGGTGCGACCCGTCAGGATCTCGACTTCGACGAGGGTCGCCTGGGGAAAACGTTCAAGCACTCGGAAGCGGGTCACCGCCTCCTTCCCGCCCCGTTCGACGGAGCGGACCCGGTTGCCCTGGCGGCTGCGGGCGAGAAGACTGGAAAATTCACCCGTTTCAGTGCTCAGCCGCCCCTGAACCAGGGCGAGGTAACACTTGACGACCCGGTGTTCGGCGAAGCTGGTCGTCAAGGCCTTGTGGGCCCGGGGATGGATGGAAAAGACCATGACCCCGGAGGTGTCGCGGTCGAGGCGCTGGACCATCCCCAGTGCCGGCCGGTCGAGGGGACGGAAGGGGTCATGGAGAAAGTCGAGCAGCGCCGCATAGAGGGTTCCCCGAAAGCGGGCCGGCGTCGGCTGGGTTTCCACGCCGGCGGGTTTATTCACCGCCAACAGATAGGGATCGCGAAACAGCAGGTGATGTTCCTGCAGCACGAAGGGCTCGAGGGGCCCCGCGTCCCGGTAGACCTCGATCCTCTGACCCGCCGCAAGGGTCTGCCCGCAACGGCGCACCCGGCGCCCGTCGAGATGGACCCCGCCGAGTTCGATCAGCTTGCGCGCCAGGGTCCGCGACAGTCCTTCCCGGCTGCGGGCAAGGAACTGGTCGAGCCGCTCACCTGCCGCCTCGGCCGTTACCGTCTCGCGCCAGACCTCAGCGGTCATGATGCCCCGGGCTTCCCCCTCCGGCCGAAACCCGGGGGGCGAAGAAAACGCCCCGCGGCGGTGGATTGCCGGGAGGTCGAGGGAACTTTATTTCGATGAATTGACAGCGCCATCTTTTTTGTTAGGCTGAAAATCAAAGCTGCTCTTTGAAACATCTGGGATGCACGACACGCCGTTCTGGCTGCGACCAACACTCAGTTCGCGCGCGCCCCTGGTCAAGATCGTGGTGTGCCAGCCTGCCTTCGAGCAGGACGCCTGAAACGGTCTTCAAGGACAGCGTTGGTTCTCAAAAGGTCCCATTGTGGGGACGGCGGCCGGCATCCCGGATTCAAGAAAGGGCAATTGGCATGTTGACCCCCGGAATACCAGGGGGCGGCGGAGATTCAGCCGACAATCGAAAGATTCGTTGCCACCTGCGGACGCCTGGTCCATCGGTGGAGCCTTCGAGTAGATGATTCATCCCTGCCAATTGCCCCGCCTTCAAGAACGAGGGCCCCGTTGACGCAACGGGGCCCTCCCTTCTTTTCAGCCGACCTGGCCCGCCGGAATTGCAGCAGCGGAGCCGGATCAGGCTTCGCCTTGGTTAACCCGTGCCCGCAGCTCTTTTCCGGTTTTGAAAAATGGGGTCTTCTTGTTCGGGATTTTCACCACTTCGCCACTTTTGGGGTTGCGCGCCTCACGGGCGTCCCGCTCCCGGATCGTAAACGAACCGAAGCCGCGGATTTCGACCCGGTCGCCATCGACCAGGGCATTCCCGATGCTGTCGAAGATGGTATTGACGACCAACTCCGCCTCCTTCTTGTTCAGGACATCGGCAGTCAGGGACAGTTGTTCGATCAGTTCGCTTTTGGTCATGAGATGACTCCTCCTATTTAGCGTTCGACCAAAGAAATTGCAGACCAGGGGCGACCCTACCGGAGAGCCCCCTGGTGAAGCGGGTAACAGACTCTTCAATCAGGTAGTCGAGCAGGCATCCCCTTGCTTGGGCGGGTAGACCAGGCGTGGTTTCCCCTCGATCCCGGCCAACCGGCCGGCAGCGGCAACGGCATCCTGAAAGTTGCCGAGTTCGTCGACCAGGCCCTTCGCAAGCGCCTGACGGCCGCTGAATATCCGTCCGTCGGCCAGGGCTTTGACATCGTCCAGAGGGAGCTTGCGGGAAGTCGCAATCTGGTGGACGAACTGGTCGTAGACGTCGTCGATCATCCCCTGCAGGATGACGCGGTCCGAGGCGGTCATTGGCCGGGTCAGGGAACCGATGTCCTTGTGCGGCCCGCTTTTGACCACCTCGCTGCGCAGCCCGATCTTACCCAGCAGGTCCTCGATATTGGCAAACTCCATGATCACGCCGATGCTGCCCGTGATCGTCCCTGGATTGGCAAATATCCTGGTGGCCGGGGCCGCGATGTAGTAGCCGCCGGAAGCCCCCACCGACCCCATCGAAACCACTACCGGCTTGGCACGCGCCAGCTTGCCGACCTCTTCGCAGATCTCCTGGGAAGGCGCAACCCCCCCACCCGGCGAATCGATGCGCAGTACGACCGCGCGCACCGAGGCGTCGTCCCGGAAGCCGTCGATCTGCTTGGTCACCGCGCGTGAATCGGTGATCATTCCAAGGACTTCGACGACGCCGACCTTTTCACCCATGGCCAGGGCGGGGGCATGCCCCATCAAGCTGGCCGCGGCGTAAATCATGACCAGAAAAAAAAGAAAGATGGCGCCAAGTGTCAACAGGGCCATCAGGAAGGGACGTTTTTTCATGAAAAGACCCCGACAATCGAGGACCCCCGCGGCGGATGCTGCGGAGGTCCTCGACACGGTCAGATATTAGTCGTCGCCCTTTTCACTGTTGCTCTTGCCGATAGCACCCTGCAGCAGATCGCCGAGGTTCGAGGTGGCGTTCTTTTGGGCACCGAGAAAGGCATCGACTTCCGCCTTTTCCTTCTGGTCGGCAAGGTGCTTGATCGACAGTGCGATCTTGCGCTCACCGGTGTCCACGTGCAGGACCACGGCTTCGAGCTCATCACCGACGTTGGCAAAGGATTTGGGGGTATCGATCTTTTCCTTGCTGATTTCCGACACATGGATCAGGCCTTCGATCCCCTCCTCGACTTCGAGGAAGATGCCGAAATCGGTCACCGAAGTGACCTTGCCGTGGATGATCGTGCCCGGCGCATAGCGGCGGGGGATCTCCGACCACGGATCGGGAGTCAACTGCTTGACCCCAAGGGAAAAGCGCTCGTTCTCGCGGTCGATATTGAGCACCACCGCCTTGACGATATCCCCCTTCTTGTAGAGCTCCGAGGGATGCTTGATGCGCTTGGTCCAGGAGAGGTCGGAGATGTGCACCAGGCCGTCGATCCCTTCGTCGACACCGACGAAGATTCCGAAATCCGTGATGTTCTTGACCTGCCCTTCGATGACCGTGCCGATCGGGAACTTTTCGCCGATGACATCCCAGGGGTTGGGCTCGACCTGCTTCAGGCCGAGAGAGATCCGCCGGTTGGGAACATCAAGGGCCAAAACCACCGACTCGACTTCATCGCCGACGTTGAGGATTTTGTTGGGATGCTTGATGCGCTTGGTCCAGCTCATTTCCGAGACGTGGATCAATCCCTCGATCCCCTCCTCGAGTTCGACAAAGGCGCCATAATCCGTCAGGCTGACAACTTTGCCTTGGACCTTCTTCCCGACCGGGTACTTGGTTTCAACATCGAGCCAGGGATCAGGCGCGATCTGCTTGAGACCGAGGGAAACCCGCTCTTTTTCACGATCGAACTTGAGGACTTTGACGTTGATCTTGTCACCTACCGCCAAGATATCGCTGGGGTGATTGACGCGCCCCCAGGACATATCGGTGATGTGCAGCAGACCGTCGATGCCGCCGAGATCGATGAAGGCGCCGTAATCGGTGAGGTTCTTGACCACACCTTCGACCACCTGTCCCTCCTCAAGGGTCTTCAGAGTGACGCTGCGCTGGCTTTCCCGCAGTTCCTCGAGCAGGACGCGGCGGGAGAGAACGATGTTCCCCCGACGCTTGTTGAGCTTGATGATCTTGAATTGGAAGGTCTCGCCGATCAGTTTATCGAGATTGCGCACTGGGCGCAGGTCGACCTGGGACCCGGGAAGAAAGGCACTGACGCCGATATCGACCGAAAGGCCGCCCTTGATCCGGGAGACGATCCGGCCGTCGACGACCGCATTCTCCTCCAGAGCGTTCCAGACCTTCTGCCGGTCGGCCTTCTCCTTGGAGAGGCTGATCAGGCCGTTTTCGTTTTCGGTGCGCTCAATGAGAACATCGAACTCGTCCCCGACACTGACCTTCATCTGGCCGTTTTCGTCGACGAATTCACTGAGAGGAATCACGCCTTCCGATTTGCCGCCGACGTCGACTACAACCGTGTCGCCGGTTACCTGGACCGCAGTGCCGGTGACCACGTTCCCGGGTTTGAGCTCCTTGAGGCTGTTCTCGAACAGGTCCTCGAAGCTCTGCTCCATTTCACCGAACTCTTTTTCGTCGTCCATCAGTTCGGCATCGTCGTGCTTGTTGAAAGTTTTGTCCGCCATTAAGACTGTTACCCCCTAACGATTTTCCTGTCGTTGCCGACAGCAGGCCCTGAGGCCATGAGCAGGGACGATAACACAAGGTCCCTGAAAAAACAAATCTTTATTTTTCGACCGGCTGCGTCGGCAAAACCTGTCCGCCGACCTCCCGGCAGGCGGCAATCGACTCGACCCGTTCGACGACTTCGTCGATGATCCAGCGCGGGGTCGAGGCGCCGGCGGTGATCCCGACGGTCGCTATCCCGCCAAACCAGGCGGGGTCAACCTCCACTGCGGTTTCGACATGATGGGTCCGCGGCTGCAATTCGCGGCAGAGTTGCGCCAGGCGGTTGGTGTTGGCGCTATTGTAACCACCGATCACCAGCATTAGTTCGACCTCCGCGGCAATCTTCCGGGCTTCGTTCTGGCGCACCGCGGTGGCGTCGCAGATGGTGTTGAAAACACGCAGTTCCTTGCTCCGTTGCAGACAGGCATCCACCACCTCGCGGAGATTCTCCAGCGACTGGGTGGTCTGGGCAACGATACCCAGACGGGGCGTGCGGGGGAGCGCTTCAGCTTCGCGGCGATCGGCGACCACCCGAACTTCCCCCCCGCGGGCGTAGGACACGATCCCCTGTACCTCGGGATGGTCCTTCTCGCCGACCAGCACCACCACATACCCCTCGTGGCTGAGCTGGGCCGCATAGTCCTGAGCCTTCTTGACAAAGGGGCAGGTGGCGTCGACGATTTGCAGATCGCGGCCGAGAATTCCTTCCAGTTCGTCGACCGTCACCCCATGAGAGCGGATGATCACGGCGCCGGCCTCCAGGTCGGAGACCTTCTCGACCACCCGCACCCCCTTCTCTTCCAGTTTGCGCACCATCTGCGGCGAGTGGATGATCGGCCCCAGGGAACAGATGCGCGGCATCTGGTCGGCGGCATCGAAAGCCATCCGCGTGGCACGCTTGACGCCGAAACAGAAGCCGGCACTTTTGGCAAGGATGATTTTCATTTCAAATGCTGTGGGTTGTCAGCCGGCATTCGCCGGCGTCAGTTGTCAGTTGTCGGGGCTCGGAACCCGGAAAAACCATAATACTCCCCTCCCACCTCTCGTGTCACGCCACTCGCCACTCGCCACTCGCCACTAGCTTCTCGCTTCCTTCCCGAGCCTTTCCTGAATTACCGCCAGCATCTCCTCCAACACCTCGGCAATGCCCTTGGCGGTGGAATCGATGACGACGGCATCCGAAGCCTGCACCAGGGGCGCATGCTCCCGGCTGCTGTCGGCGGCATCGCGGGCGCGGACCTCGGCGACCGTTTGCTGCAGATCGACATCCGTCCCCTTGGCCCGCAGCTCTTCGTAACGCCGCCGGCCGCGTTCTTCGGCACTGGCCGAGAGGAAAAACTTGACGTCCGCCGCGGGAAAGACGACGCTGCCGATGTCCCGTCCCTCCAGAACCACCCCACCCTCCCGGCCGAGGTCCTGCTGCAGGCCGACCAGCGCGCGGCGGACCTCCGGACAGGCGGCGACCCGGGAAGTGAGCAGGCTGATTTCCGGGGTGCGGATGGCGGCGGAGACATCCTCGCCGTCGAGCAGGACCTGTTCCCCCGCAGGGGTGCGGGAAAACCCGATGTGCAGGTCGCGGCAGAGCCGCTCCAGGGCGGCGGCATCATCGGGATCGATGCCGCGGCGGGCGGCGGCCAGGGCAACGCAGCGATACATGGCGCCGGTATCGATGTTGGTCAGTCCCAGTTCACGGGCAAGGAGCCTGCTCAGGGTACTCTTGCCGGCCCCGGACGGGCCGTCGATGGCGATGATTGGATTTTTATCGGTCATGGTGGGAACAGGGGGCTAGGGGCTAGAGGGGTCAGGGGTCAGGGGTCAGGCGGCACGGGACGCGTTTCGCGTATAAAAACTAAAAACTAAAAACTAAAAACTAAAAACTCAAAAACTAAAAACTAAAAACTCAAATAACGGTATCTCTCGCCACTCGCTACTCGCCTACTTCCTCGCGTTAGCCAGCAGCTCCCAGAAATTGGGGAAGGAGGTGGCGGTGCAGGCGGTATCATCGATGGTCACTTCGCCGCCGGCCACCAGCGAGGCGACGGCCATGCTCATGGCGATGCGATGGTCGCCGTGGGAGGAAACCCGCCCGCCACGCAGAATGGCGCCCCCTTCGATCTCCATGCCGTCTTCCCGGGGCGCGATCCGTGCCCCGAGCTTGCCGAGTTCGGTGCTGATGGCGGCAATCCGATCGGTTTCCTTCACGCGCAGCTCGCGGGCGTCGCGAATTGTCGTGGTCCCCTCGGCGCAGGCCGCGGCGACGCTGACAACGGGAAATTCGTCGATGGCGCGGGGGACGACCTCGCCGCCGATCTCGATCCCCTGCAGCGGGCTGCTGCGGACCAGGAGGTCGGCCACCGGTTCCCCGGAGAGTTCCCGCGGCTCGACCAGCTCGATGGAACCACCCATGGCGCGGAGGATGTCGATGATACCGCTGCGCGTCGGATTGACGCCGACGTTGCGGATGAGCAGCTCCGAACCAGGAGTGATCAGGGCCGCCACCAGGAAGAAGGCGGCCGAAGAGATGTCTCCCGGCACCACCACCTCCCGCCCTTCGAGGGAACGGCCGGGCACCAGGGTGACGCCGCCCGGGAAGGGGCGGACGTCGGCGCCGAAGTATCGCAGCATCCGCTCGCTGTGGTCGCGGCTGAGGTGCGGTTCGCGCACCGTGGTCTCTCCCTCGGCATAGAGGCCGCCGAGGAGCAGCGCCGACTTGACCTGGGCACTGGCGATGGGCGAATCGTAGCTGGTACCGTGCAGGGGACTCCCCTGGATAGCCAGAGGGGCCAGGTCGCCGCCGCCGCGGCCCCAGATCCGCGCGCCCATTGTCGCCAGCGGGTTGAGGACCCGCTGCATCGGCCGCCGCCGCAGGTAGCGATCTCCGGTCAGCACCGAGAAGAAGCGCTGGCCGGCCAGGAGCCCCGTCATCAGGCGGATGGTGGTTCCTGAGTTGCCGCAGTCAATGACATCACCCGGCTCCTGCAGGCCGTGCAGCCCGCGGCCGCCGATGGACAGCACGCCGTCTGCGGCTTCGCTGATATCAACGCCCATACTGCGAAAGGCGTTGAGGGTTGCGTGGTTGTCCTCGCCGTGGAGAAATCCCCGAACCACCGTGGTGCCGTCGGCCAGCGAGCCGAGCATGATCGACCGGTGGGAAATCGACTTGTCGCCGGGGACGATGATCTCGCCGTGCAGGCCGGCGGCGGGGCTGACGGTACGGGTTTCCATGGAAAACCTCAAAAAAGAAGTTTTAAGGGTTGAGTTTTAAGTTTTGAGTTCAGGTCGATGACTTAAACCTCAAAACCTAAAACTCAAAACGGCTTTCAAAGGATCGCATCCCGGCTCTGCTTGGAACGGTGGAAAAATTCGAACAGACGCTCACCTTCGCCGCGCCGGATGTCCTCCTTGAGCTCGGCGAAAAAAGCTTCGAACTGCTCCATCATCTCCAGCAGCGCCTCGCGGTTGGTCATCGCGATGTCCCGCCACATGGTCGGATCGGAAGAGGCAATGCGGGTAAAGTCGCGGAAACCGCCGGCGGAATACTCGAGAATGTTCTCCTGGTAACGGTCGTAGGCGCCGACGGCATTGACCAAGGCGTAGGCGACCATGTGCGGCAGGTGACTGATGGCCGCCAGGACCCGGTCGTGTTTCTCGACCTCCATCAGCACGACCTCGCTGCCGGCGGACTGCCAGGCCTTGCGGACCACCTCGAGGGCGGCGGGATCCGTCCCGGCAGTCGGAGTGAGAATGCAGCGCTTGCCCCGATAGAGGGTGGCAAAGGCGGCCTCGGCACCGCTCTTTTCGGTGCCGGCGATGGGATGACCGGGGACGAAATGGATGCCGGCCGGAACCAGGGGGGCAATCGTTTCAACCACCACACCCTTGACGCTGCCGCCGTCGGTGAGGATGGCACCCGGTTTCATTGCCGGCAGGACCCTGGCCGCAACCGCCGCCAGGCTCTGTACCGGGGTGGCCAGAAAGACCAGATCGGCTTCGGCGACGCCGGCCGCCGGGTCGGTCTCGATACGGTCGACAACGCCAAGACGCAGGGCGGTCTGCAGGTTCTCCAGCCCGCGGCCGACGCCGACCACCTCGCCCACCACCCCGGCACCCTTCAGGGCCAGGGCCAGAGAGCCGCCGATCAGCCCGACGCCGATCACCGCGAGACGCGGGATGAAGAATTTTTCGTCCACTGCTGATGACATGGTTAATCCTGGAGAAATTTTGAATTATGAATTTTGAATTTTAAATTAAACCCGCCGGTTACGCCGTCGGGAGCAACAGAACACAGTGCCCAAACAATTCAAAATTCAAAATTCAAAATTGCCTTTCTACTTGGCCCGCGGGTAGGAACCGAGGACCTTGAACAGGGTGCAGTAACCCTTGAGTTCTTCGAGGGCATCGTGCACCGCGGCCTCCTGGGCATGTCCCTCGAGGTCGAGGAAGAAGATGTATTCCCAGGCCTTCTTCTTGAAGGGGCGGCTTTCGATCTTCGACAGATTGAGGCTGCGCTTGCTGAAGGGCTCAAGCATCCGGTAGAGGATCCCCGGCTCATCCCGCACACTGAACATGATCGAAGTCTTGTCCCGCCCGGACGGGGCCGGGGTGTGCCGACCAATGACCAGAAACCGGGTGTAGTTGTTGGGGTTGTCCTCGATCTTCTTCTTCACCACCTGCAGGTCGTAAAGGGACGCGGCCATCTCGCTGGCGATCGCCGCGGCGCTGTCGTCCTCGACGACCATCTGGGCGGCCAGGGCGGTGCTGGCGACATCGACCAGCGGCACATCGGGGAGGTTTTCTTCCAGCCACTTGCGGCATTGCGCCAGGGCCTGGGGATGGGAAACCACCTTACGCACGCGGCTGAAATCCCCCGAACGGGAAAGGAGATCGTGGGAGATCTCGAGGAGGATTTCGGCGTTGATCTGGAGGTCGGATTCCATGAACATATCGAGAGTGTGGGTGACAACCCCCTCGTTGGAATTCTCCACCGGCACCACCCCGTAGTCGGCCCGTCCCCGCAGCACCTCGTCGAAGACCGTGGCGATCCCCTTCTGGGGCAGCAGCTGGGCTGAAAAGCCGAATTGCTGCATGGCGGCGATATGGGTAAAGGTAGCCAGGGGACCGAGGAAGCCGACCTTCATCGGCTGCTCCAAGGAAAGGGACGCGGAGATCACCTCCCGGAAAACCCGGCGGATCGCCTCGGTCGGAAAGGGGCCGGCATTGCGTCCGGCCAGGCGCCGGTAGATGGCCTGCTCGCGACCCGGCACGTAAAACTGCTGGCTGTTCCCGGCCTTGGCCTTGCCGACCTCGATGACCACCTTGGCCCGCTCGTTGAGCAGATCGAGGATCCGGTCGTCGATGGCATCGATCTCTTTCCGAAGCCGGTCGAGTTTCCCTGTTCCCATCGTTCACCTCGTCAACCACAAAAGGGATGGGAAATGTAGCCCATCCGCAGGGAAAATGCAATTCCTTCGACGGCTCAAGACTCAAGACTCAAGACTCAAGACTCAAGACTCAAGGCTCAAGGCTCAAGACTCAAAATTCAAAATTCAAAATTCAAAATTCAAAATTCAAAATTCAAAATTCAAAACGGCCCCTCTCACCTCTCCCGCCTCGCCCACTTTCCCTTGACCGCTTCGCGGCCCGCCGCTAAACTGCTCGCCACCGTACGCTATCCCCGGCAGGAGGCCACCCTATGTCCATCTCCCTGAAAGTTCGCGCCAGTATCGAGCGCTCGTCCTGGATCCGCAAGATGTTCGAGGAAGGGGCGCGGTTGCGGGCCATTCACGGTGAAGCCAACGTCTTCGATTTCACCCTCGGCAACCCCTCCGTGGAGCCCCCCGAAGCGCTGCACCGGGAACTCGCGCGGCTCGCCGCCAATCCGCAGCCCGGTATGCACCGCTACATGAACAATGCCGGCTACGAAGAAACCCGGGCGGCGGTGGCGGAGGTCGTCTCGGAGAAATCCCCCCTGCCGCTGCGCGCCGAGCACGTGATCATGACCTGCGGCGCCGGCGGGGCCCTCAACGTCGCGCTGAAGACGATCCTCAACCCCGGTGAAGAGGTGATCATCCTCACCCCCTATTTCGTCGAATACAAGTTCTACGTCGACAACCACGACGGCAACACCAAGGAAGTCTGGACCGACCCCGCCACCTTCCAGCTCGACGTCCCCGCCATCGAGCGGGCAATCGGATCCAACACCCGGGCGCTGATCATCAATTCGCCGAACAATCCCACGGGGGTGGTCTACCCGGCGGCCAGCCTGCAGGCCCTCGGTGAAATGCTCGAGCGCAAACAGCGGGAACTGGAACGGACCATCTTCGTCATTTCCGACGAGCCTTACGCCCGGCTCAGCTACGACGGGTGGAGGTCCCCGGCATCTTCCGCTACGTGCGCAACGCCGTCATCGCCACCTCCCACTCCAAGGACCTCGCCCTGCCCGGGGAGCGGATCGGCTACCTGGCGGTCAACCCGGCCCTGGAGGACGTCAGGATGTTCCTGGAGGGGGCGGTCTTCTGCAACCGGGTGCTCGGCTTCGTCAATGCGCCGGCGCTGATGCAGCGCCTGGTGGCCGGTCTGCAGCGGGAGAGCGTCGACGTCGACGAGTACCGCGCCAAACGCGACCTCCTCTACGACAACCTGACCGCCATGGGATTCTCCATGGTTAAGCCGGAAGGGGGTTTTTACCTCTTTCCCCGCTCGCCGCTGGCCGACGACATCGAGTTCGTCAAGCTGGCCCAGAAGCACAATGTCCTGCTCGTTCCCGGCGCCGGGTTCGGCGCGCCGGGTTATTTCCGTATCGCCTACTGCATCGACGCCGCGATTATCCACCGCAGCCTGCCGGCCTGGGAAAAGATCGCCAAAGAAGTGGGGCTTTGAAAAACCGGGAGAAAGGTTTACTGGACCGTGCACCTCAAGAAATCGCAAAAACCGTTTTGAGTTTTAAGTTTAATATTTTGCGTTAACGCAAAATCCAAAACCTAAAACTCAAAACGGCCTTTATTCTTCTTCCTCCCCTTCTTCCTCCCCTCCCGCCGGGCGCAGATCCCGTACCCGCAGTTGCAGTTCCCGCCCCCCCCGCCATTCATTGAACTCGGGATGCACCAGCACATCCACGGGACCGTCGAGGAGCTCCCGGCGTTCGGCCATCCGCCAGGCGATGCAGGGGAGACTGTAGCCGTCCTGCTGCGCGAGGAATTTCAGGTGAACACCGCCCAGGGTCCGGACCTGGCGTGCGATGACCCCGCGCAGAACGAAAGCCGGCTCGGGGTTGCCGACGCCGAAGGGGGCGAGGCGTTCGAGATCCTCGACGGCGGCGATACCGAGTTCCTCGATCAGAACCTCACCGTCATGACCCAGTTCCGGGATGAGGTCCGCGGGAGCCAGGGTCTGCCGGGCACAGGCCTCGAAAGCCCGGCGAAAATCGTCCATCGCCGCTGCCGACAGGCTCAGGCCGGCGGCGAATTCGTGGCCGCCGTAGCCGTCGAGATGGTCACTGCAGGCCGCCAGGGCGCGATATAGATGAAAGCCGCGGATGGAACGGGCGGAGCCCTTCCCCTTCCCCTGCGCCCCGTCAAGGGCGATTAATACGGTTGGCCGGTGGTAGCGTTCGACCAGGCGGCTGGCGACGATGCCGATGACTCCGGAATGCCAGCGTTCGTCGGCAAGGACGATGGCATGGCAACCGGGATCGCCGTCCCGCTCCAGGACGGCGATCGCCTGCTGCAGGGTCGTCTCTTCGATCCGGCGGCGTTCCTGGTTAAAACGGTCGAGTTGGCGGGCGAGTTCCGGCGCCTGCCCCTGACCCCGGTCGAGCAGGAGGTCGACGCCGCGCCCGGCATCTTCCAGCCGGCCGGCGGCATTGAGGCGCGGCGCCAGTTGAAAGCCGACCGCCCCCGCGTTCATCCGGCGCACCCCGGCAACCGCCCGCAGTTCCTTGAGCCCCGGACGCCGGTCCTGTTCCAGGAGGGCCAGCCCGGACCGGACCAGGATGCGGTTGATGCCGGTCAACGGCACCAGATCGGCGACCGTTCCCAGCGCTACCAGGTCGAGACCGCGGCGCAGATCGGGCTCGCCGTTGCCGTCAAACCGGCCGGCCGCGCGCAGTGTCTTGCGCAGAGCCACCAGCAGGCAGAAGGCGACGCCCACCCCCGCCAGCTCCCGGCCGGGAAAGGTTTCCCCGGGGAGTTGCGGGTCGACGATGGCCAGAGCATCAGGGAGGGATTCGGGGGGCTGGTGATGGTCGGTGATGATCAGGTCGAGGCCGAGTTCGCGGGCGAGTTGCGCTTCGGCGACGGCAGAAACCCCGCAGTCGACGGAGAGAACCACCGTCACCCCATCATGGGCGGCCTGCCGCAGGGCGGCTGCGGAGAGCCCGTAACCGTCTCGCAGACGCAACGGGATATGCGACTTGACCCGGGCTCCGCAGGCCTGCAGGGTCTCCACCAGCAGCGCCGTGCCGGTGATGCCGTCGACGTCGTAGTCGCCGTGAACCAGGATCAGCTCGCCGGCATCGATCGCCTGCACCAGGCGCTGAACCGCCGGCCGGATACCGCTCAGGGATTCGGGATCGGGAAGGTCGCGCAGCCCGGCGGCCAGAAAGGCGCTCCCGGCTCCGGGTGCGGTCTGGCCGCGTCCGGCAAGGACCCGGGCCGTCAGGCTGCCGATCCCGAGTTCCCGGCAGAGCGAGGCGAGCACTGGGCTGGTCGCTTCGGTGCCGCGCCGCAGCCAGCGGCGGCGGGCCACCGGGATCATCATCGGGCTGGCCTGGCGGCCGTGGGAACCGCCACGGGCGCGGCCCGGTTGCTGGAGCCTTTGGGCCCCGGGGGCGGTAAAAGCGTGGCCGGGAGTTGGGGGAAATGCCGTTGTTTCATCGGTCTCCAAGACGGGGCCGGCCGGCGCAAAGCGCCGGCCGGAGGTGTGGTGCAGGTTATTTCATCCCCTGGGGCATCGGCGTCGGGGATTCCTGGTGGCTCTTGAGAAACTCGAGCTCGGCGCGAATCTTGTCGGCCCCCGGACCGCTGGGGTCGATGGCCAGATACTTTTCCCAGGCCGCGCTGGCCTTGACGGGGTCCTTCAGGTCGTAGAGGTAGACGACGCCGAGGTTGTAGAGGCTCTGGGCATGGGTAGGCTGAATCCGGTTGGCCTTGGTGAAATTCTCGACCGCCCGGTCGTACCACCCCAGCTCCCGAAACATGACCCCCTGATCGGTGAGGACATCGGGATCGTTACCGTCCAGCGCCAGCGCCTTGCCGTAGGCCTCCACGGCCTTCATCGGCTGATGGGAATCGAAGTAATTGTGACCGAGCTGAACCCAGGCATTGCGGTTGTCTGGATCCTTGGCGACGATCCCCTCAAGCATGCTGATCTGCTGCTGGGAGTTGACCGCCGGCAACGCGGCACTCGGCGGCGCGGAGCTGGGGCCGGAGGGGGTGGGACTCTTCACCCGGTTGGCGATCAGGACCCCGGCCAGGATCCCGACGACCAGGGTGACCCCGACAAAGAGCCAGGTCTCCTTCTTCATGAACTCCTCCCGGTCGCCGCGGTCTCACTCCGCTGCCCCTTGCGACCTTCCCAGAAGAGGATGACCGGACTGGCGACGAAGATCGATGAGTAGGTACCGATCAGGACGCCGACCAGCATGGCGAAAGCGAAGCCGTGGATGACGCCGCCGCCGAAAATAAACAGCGACAGGATCACCAGCAGGGTGGTACCGGAGGTCAACAGGGTCCGCGACAGGGTCTCGTTGACGCTGCGGTTGATGATCGCAGCCAGACCGTCCTTGGAATGTTTACCCATGTTCTCCCGGATGCGGTCGCAAACGATGATGGTGTCGTTGAGGGAGTAACCCATGATGGCCAGAAAGGCGGCGATGACCGTCAGGTCGATTTCCCGGTTGAAAACCGCGAAAGCGCCCAGGGTGATCAGCACGTCGTGTATCGTGGCGATCACCGCGCCGACTCCGAACCGGAATTCGAAGCGCCAGGTGATGTAGATGAGGGTGCCGATCATCGCCCAGAGCAGAGCCATCAGCCCTTTCTGCCGCAGATCCTTCCCGACTTGGGGTCCGACCATCTCGGCCCGGCGAAGATCGACCTTGCCGGAGCCGTAGACATTCTCCAGTGCTGTCTTGATCTTCTGCGACAGTCCCTCCAGTTCGGCGCTGCTGCTCTGCGTCTTGATCAGGAATTCATTGTTGGTCTGGTCGCCGAATTGCTGGACGATCACTGGGCCGAGATCGACCCCTTTAAGAGCGTCCTTGATGTCCCCGGCGCTGGTGGCCTGTTCGAACTTGACCTGCACCAGGGTGCCGCCGGCGAAATCGATGCCGTAGTTGGGGCCGCGGAGGAACAGGGTCCCCATCCCGATCAGGATCAGAACCCAGGAGAAAATCATCGCCAGCTTGCGCTTGCCGACAAAATCGATATTGATATCCGGTCTGATGAATTGCATACCGGTCTCCTTAAATGCTCAACCGCTTGACCTGGCGCCGGTCGAGGAAGTAGTCGAAAATAACCCGCGAGACGAAGATCGCGGTGAACATCGAGGCCGCAATGCCGATCGACAGGGTCACCGCAAAGCCCTTGACCGGGCCGGTCCCGAACTGCAGGAGAATCAGCGCCGCCACCACGGTCGTGACGTTAGAGTCGACGATGGTGATAAAGGCCTTGCTGAAGCCGACATCGAGAGCCGCCCGGGCCGGCTTGCCGAGGCGCAGTTCCTCGCGGATACGCTCGAAAATCAGCACGTTGGCATCGACCGCCATGCCCAGGGTGAGGACGATACCGGCGATGCCGGGCATGGTCAGGGTCGCCTTGACCAGGGACAGGAGGGCCAGGATGAAGAGCAGGTTGAAAATCAGCGCCAAGTTGGCAACGACCCCGGCCCACCCGTAGTAGAGGATCATGCAGAGGACCACCAGGACCGCGCCGACAATCGCCGACACCGTTCCCTGTTCGATGGAATCTCGGCCCAGGGATGGTCCGACGGTGCGGTTTTCCAGGATCTTGACCGGTGCCGGCAGCGATCCGGCCCGCAGCACGATGGCCAGGTCGGTCGCCTCCTGGGAGGTGAAAGAACCGCTGATCTGGGCGCTGCCGCCGGAGATCCGCTCGCGGATCACCGGCGCCGAATAGACCGCGTCGTCAAGCACGATCGCCATCCGCTTGCCGACGTTGGCGGCGGTGATCTGATCGAAACGCTTGGCGCCGAGGCTGTTGAACTCGATGGCGACGTAGGGTTCGTTGTAGCGGTTGTCGATGCGCACCTGGGCGTCGGAGAGAAGATCGCCGGTCAACTCCGTCTTGGAAAAAACCACGATCGGCGTCTCGCTCGTCGTGCCAGTGCGACGGTCGACGTGTTTTTCGTAGAGGAGCTCGGTTCCCGGCGGCAGATTTCCCTTGACCGCATCCTGGGGATTGACATCCTCGTCGACCATCTTGAATTCGAGGCGGGCCGTCTTGCCGAGCAGAGCGATGGCCCGCTGCGGGTCCTTGACTCCGGGGAGCTGGATCAAGATGCGGTCATCGCTCTGACGCTGCAGGACCGGCTCGCTGACCCCGAACTGGTCGACGCGGTTGCGCATGGTCTCCAGCGCCTGGCGCACGGCATAGTCCTTGATCGAGGCGATCTCCTTGTCACTCAGCCGATAGTACTTTTCGATATAGCCGCTGCTGTCGTTCACCGTCAGCGGCTCCAGGGTGGGAAAACTGTCCTTCATCAGACCGTCGACCTGGCTGCTGGCCTCCTGATCGTAGACCGTCACCGCGATCCGGTCGTCCCCTTCCCGGGCGACCCGCTTGAAGACGATGTCCTTGTCGCGCAACAGGGTATCGACCTGGTCGACCATGCTGTCGAGGCGGCTGTCGACCGCCTTGTCGACCTCGACTCCGAGGACCAGATGCATCCCGCCCTGAAGGTCAAGCCCCAGGTGAATCGGATCGAAGGCTTTGTTCCACCAGCTGGGAAGATCGCCCCGGAAAAAGGTCGGTGCCAGCGCTGCTAGCGCGACGACCAAACAGAGGAAGATGACCCCCCCCCGTACATTTAGGCTCTTGGACATGACAGCCTGTTTCTCCTTTCGGATTGGTGGCGTGCAATGACTACGGCCGGCCGCCGCGCGAGCGGAGCCGAGGCTGGACTATTGCTGTTCGCGGCTGGCGCCGACGATCGAGCTGCGGTTGACCTTGATCTTGACGCCGGTCGCGATCTCCAGGGTGACGATCGACTCCTGGACGCTGACGATCTTGCCGTGCATGCCGCCGGCGGTCACCACCTGGTCCCCGGCGGTAAGGCTCTCGATCAGTTCTTTGTGCTGCTTGGCCCGTTTCTGCTGGGGGCGGATCAGCAGAAAGTAGAAGATGGCGAACATGATAACCAGCATGATGATCCCCTGATAGGCGGGGGCGCCACCCTGCTGGCCTTGGGGATTGCCGGCCATGGCGAAGGCCTCGGTCGCAGAAAACAGGTTCATTGAAATTTCCTCCTCGATCTTGAGTGGTAGAAAAGGTCCAGCAATCCGCTACTCGCTGCGCCGGGCATAGAACGCGCGGCGGAATTCGCTGAAGCGGTCAGTTTCGATGGCCGTCCGGGCCTCGGCCAGCAGCTGCAGGTAATAGTGCAGGTTGTGCTGGGTGTTGAGGACCGATGAAAGAATCTCGTTGCTCTGGTACAGATGCCGCAGATAGGCCCGGCTGTAATTGCGGCAAACGTAGCAGCCGCATTCCGGATCGATCGGCTCCGGGTCGTCGGCGTAGCGGGCCTGTTTGATGCTGATCCGCCCGAAGCTGGTGAAAAGCACCCCGTTGCGGGCGTTGCGGGTCGGCATCACGCAGTCGAACATGTCGACGCCGCGGGCGATCCCCTCGACCAGATTCTCCGGGGTGCCCACCCCCATGACGTAGCGCGGCTGGTCGCGGGGAAGCAGCGGCAGGGCCTGGTCCATGACCCCATACATCACTTCGGCCTCCTCGCCGACCGAGAGACCGCCCAGGGCGTATCCCTCGAAACCGATCTCGATCAGTTCGGCGGCGCTTTGCGCGCGCAGGTCGGCATACATCCCCCCCTGGACGATGCCGAACAGGGCGGCACCGTCCCCCGGGCGGCGGGCCTCCCGGCAGCGTTTTGCCCAGCGACCGGAACGTCGGGTTGATTCCAGGACATACTCGCGGGACGCCGGATAGGGAATGCACTCGTCGAAGGCCATGATGATGTCGGCATCGAGAGCCTGCTGGACGGCAATCGAGGATTCGGGGGTCAGGACCTGGGCCGAGCCGTCGAGGTGAGACTGGAAGCGGACCCCCTGCTCGTCGATCTTGCGCAGTTCTCCCAGGCTGAAGACCTGGAAACCGCCGCTGTCGGTGAGGATCGGCCGGTCCCAGTGCATGAACCGGTGCAGGCCGCCAAGACGGGCGACCCGTTCGTGACCGGGACGCAGGAACAGGTGGTAGGTGTTGGCCAGAATGATCTGGGCGCCGACCTCCGCGAGGGCTTCGGGAAGCATCCCCTTGACCGTTCCCTGGGTGCCGACCGGCATGAAAACAGGCGTCTCGACCGCCCCGCGCCGGGTCAGCAACCGCCCGCGCCGGGCGCGGGTTGCGGCATCTTCGTGTAAAAGAGCAAATTTGAATGGGTCCAAGGGTCTATCCGCGCCCGAATCCGCTAAAGGATCAGCATGCAGTCGCCGTAACTGAAAAAACGGTAACGGGCCGTCACCGCCTGGCGGTAGGCCTCGAGAACGGCTTCCCGACCGGCGAAAGCCGCCACCAGCATCAGCAGAGTGGAACGCGGCAGATGGAAATTGGTCACCAGCCCGGAGACCACCCGAAACCGGTATCCGGGATAGATGAAGATATCGGTCTCGCCCGGCCCGGCCGCAACCCGTCCGACGGCATCAGCGGCGGCCTCGAGGGCGCGGGTGCTGGTGGTCCCCAAGGCGACGATCCGGCGCCCTTCGGCGCGGGCCCGGTTGACCGCCGCCGCCGTGGCCTCGGGCACCAGGTAGCTCTCATGATGCATCCGATGCTCGCGCGGATCCGCGACGCGCACCGGCAAAAAGGTCCCGAGACCGACGTGCAGGGTCAGTGCCTGGACCTCCACCCCCCGAGCTGTCAGGTCTGCCAAGATCTCCGGCGTGAAATGCAGGCCGGCGGTCGGTGCCGCCAGGGCTCCGGCATGGCGGGCAAAAACGGTCTGGTATCGCTCCCGGTCCAGAGTCCCGGCGGCACGCCGGATATAGGGCGGCAGGGGCATTTCGCCATTGGCCTCGAGCCAGGCGGAAAAATCTCCTGCGCTCTCGAAGCGCACCCGCTGCAGCGGCGGCTCGCCGCCGCCCAGGAAGACCGCTTGGCTGCCATCGGCGAATATCAC
Organism: uncultured delta proteobacterium; assembly: GCA_963763205.1. Lineage (GTDB taxonomy): Bacteria > Desulfobacterota > Desulfuromonadia > Desulfuromonadales > DDH964 > DDH964. Next base: position 65,421 of record CAVXNQ010000017.1, read on the forward strand.
GCGACTGCCGGCCCGCGGCGGTTTGGAGGAGCGGGTCAGGCAACGCCAGACTTTCTCGTCGCCGACCTCCCTGCGCACCAGGAAGACCTCGATCTGCCCGCCGCTCTCCTTGCGGCCCAGCAGCCGCGCCGGGATCACCCGCGTATCGTTGGCGATCAGCAGGTCCCCGGGCCGGAACCATTCGCCGATGGCCGCGAAGGAGCGATGATTGATGGTCCCTGCGGCGCGGTCGAGAACCAGCAGACGCGATGCCTCGCGTTTTGCCGTCGGCTGCTGGGCGATCAATTCCTCGGGGAGGTCGAATGCGAAATCATCGAGGCGCACAACGACTCCTACCGGGGCGAAAATCAGCGTCTAAAGAAACCATAATACGAGGTGCAAAGTCAACGTTCTTTCGTCTTTGCTCAGCGTCCCATCCAGACCAACAGCAGCCCCAGGACCATGGCCAGCAGGCCACAGCCGCGCAACAGGCCGTCGGGGAGCCGGGCAAACTCCCGAAGCAGGCTGCATACCCGCCGCGGCGACAGGAACCAGGGGATGCCTTCGAGGATAAAGGCCAGACCGACGACCATGAGCAGTAGCTTCATGCCTCCTCCGCCGCGCAGCAGACTGCCGATGGCCGATTTTAGCAACGAGGCCGGCAACCTTTGCCGGGGCGGTATAGTAAATCCTCCCCCCCTCCTGTCAAGCGCCGCGGCTGCACCGGCGCCGATGGTGAGGGGGCCAGCGCAAGGGAACTGTATCCGGGAAAAAGAAAAATGAAGAAAAACCCATTGTCCTTCCCGTGGTTCTCTGTTAACGTCACGACGCCAGGGTTTCATATTCCAACCCGCTCCGGGACTGTTCGCCGCCAGCCCGCCAGGCGTTTGCAAAGGTGGGGGCGCCTCGGCTGCAGGGGAACGATGAATTCGCTCAAGTTCAAAATTCTCAACCTGACCATGCTCATCCTGGTCGTTGTAGTCGGCTTTACTGCCTGGCACAATCTTCGGACCCAGCGGGCCATGCTGGTCCGTTTTGCCGATCAGAACAGCCGGATTATAGGCGATACCATCCGCAACGGGATCGTCACCCACATGGCCAACGGCCAGAATGCCGAAGTTGGCCGGATCCTCGAAAAAATCAAGCGCGAACCCGCCATCGAGGCGGTGCGCATCTTCGACGAATCGGGAATTATCCTGACTTCCGGCATTCCGGAAGAGATCGGCAGCGTGGTCTCCCCGGCCGACCTGCTCGCCTACCGTGGCCACAATTATTCCTTCGCCGAGCTGACCAGCGGCAAGGAATACCACAGCGTCCTCGTCCCCATCTACAATGCCCCCACCTGTTACACCTGCCATGGCGATGGGGAAAAGGTCCTCGGTATCCTCAACGTCCACCTCTCGCTGCGGGCCATCGAAAGCCTCCAGACCAAGGGCCGCCAGGCAACCCTGATTTCTTCCGCCGGGATGCTGCTCATTCTGACCCTGGCCATTTACGGCTTCATCCTGATCTATGTCGACCGGCCGATCCGCCGTCTGGTTGCGTCGATGACCCAACTGGAAAACGGTCAGTTCGACCAGGCGAAAATCCAGGATCGCAGTTCCGGTGAAATGAACCTGCTCTTCAGCAAGTTCAATCTGATGGTCGATCGCCTCAAGGGTCTGCTCGACACCACCATTACCCACGAGCGGGAAATCGCGATCACTCAGGAAAAGCTGGCCTATCACAATGAGATCCGGAGCATGAACCTCACCCTCGAGGAACGCCTCAAGGAAATCGAATACCTGAACATTACCTTGGAGGAACGCATCGAGGAGATCGAGGAGGCCAACTACAAGATCGCCGATCTGGCCAGCGACCTGGAGGACAAGAACACCAACCTGGAAAATGCGGTTTCCCGCCTGGCGGCGCTCTATGAAATGGGGCTGGGAGTCAACTCCACCATGGACATCGAGCGCCTCTTCTCGCTGCTGGTGCACAAGACCATGACCACCCTCAAGGCTCGCATCGGCTACATTCTGCTGCTGGACGAGGAGCGATCGGTTCTGCACATTGCCAGCTCCGAAGGGCTTCCCGCTCACATCGACGAAAACGTCTCCATCCCCCTCAAACCAGGCGGCTGTTCACACTGGGTGGTCAGCAAACGCCAACCGCTGTTGCTGCAGGACATCAACGAAGCCGCAGAATTCAGCCGCATCAGCCGGCTCGGGTTCACCAGGGAATCGGTCATCTGCGCCCCGCTGTTGATCAAGGACGAAATCATCGGGACCATCACCATCGCCAACAAGATTGACACCGGCGCCTTCACCCATGAGGACCTGGAGATGCTGTCGACGATCGCCGCCCAGGCCAGCATCGCCATCAACAACGCCCGGCTCTACGAGGAGCAGCAGCATACCTACCTCAGTACGGTGCAGGCGCTGGTCTCCACCATCGAAGCCAGCGATGCCTATACCCGCGGCCACTCGGAACGCGTCACCCGCTACAGCCTGGCCCTGGCGCGCCATCTCAACCTGCGTCCCGAAGCGGTTCGCCTGCTGGAACAGGCCGCCATCCTTCACGATATCGGCAAAATCGGCATCGGCACCGCGCTGCTCCACAAGGAGGGCAAACTCTCCCCCGCGGAAATGGAAGTGCTCTGCCAGCATCCGACCATCGGCGTCCGCATCCTCGAACCGATCCATTTTCTCAAAGGAGTGCGGGAGATCATCGAACAGCACCACGAACGGTTCGACGGCAAAGGCTATCCCCGGGGCCTGGCCGACAGTGGGATCGCCATCGAGGCGCGTATCCTGGCGGTGGCGGACACCTACGATGCCATGACCTCCTCTCGCCCCTACCGCCAGGCCCGGAGCCATGCCACGGCGCTGACCGAGATCAACCAGCAGGCCGGTACCCAGTTCGATCCCGAGGTGGCGGCCGCCTTCATCGACCTGTGCGAAAACGGCGGACTGACGGCTTGAATCGGTGAGAAGCGAGGAGTGAAGAGGGGAGAGGAAGGAGCAGTTTTGAATTTTGAATTTTGAATTTTGAATTTTGAATTTTGAGTTTTTAGTTTTGGATCCCTGGCCCCGCACTCCTTCCCTCTTCCCTCTTCTCTCTCCTTCCCTCTTCCCTCTTCCCTCTTCCCTCTTCCCTCTTCCCTCTTCCCTCTTCCCTCTTCCCTCTTCCCTCTTCCCTCTTCCCTCTTCCCTCTTCCCTCTTCCGTCCTCCGTCCTCCGCCTTCAGTTCTCCGTCCTCCGCCTTCCTCCTACCTTCTCCTTCCTGCCTCCCTCCGTCCTCCCGCCGAGCAGTTCGGCAGCCGCATCCTCCCGACCGCACTGGCGCAGGGCTTGCCGAATCTCCTCCCGCACTTCGGGCCGATGCCAGAGAAGCAGGGCCTTCTGCAGGCGCCGTTCGCGGGGTGAGCGCGGCACGTGGTGACGCTGGCCGGTCAGCGGATCGATCCCGGTGTAATAGATGCACGTGGCCAGGGTTCCCGGGGTCGGGGTGAATTCCTGGACCTGTTCGACCCGCAGGCCGTTGCGCTTGAGAAAGAGGGCGACCTCGACCATGTCCTCGAGGCGGCAGCCGGGGTGCCCGGCAATCAGGTAGGGGACCACCCCCTGGCGTTTGCCGGCGTGCGTCGAGCGCTGCCGGTAGTAATCGAGAAAGAGGCTCAGCGCCGCCGCCCCCGGTTTGCGCATGACGGCGGTCACCGCGCCGCTGGTCGATTCTGGAGCGATCTTGAGAAGGCCCCCGACATGGTGGGCAAGGAGTTCGGCAAAGTAATCGGGCTGGGCGTCGAGCAGATCGTAGCGGATGCCGGACGCGACGAAGGCGTGGCGCACTCCGGCCAGTTTGCGCACCTGCTGCAGCAGGCGGGCGCCCCGCTTTCCGGAGGCCCGGAGCTGCGGGCAGACCCGGGGAAAGAGGCAGCTTTCCCGACGGCAGCCGTGAGCGGCGGCGCCAGCCCCGCACCAGGTACCGTACATGTTGGCGGTGGGGCCGCCGAGGTCGGTTACCGTGCCGCGAAATTCGGGATGGTCGACGAGTCGGGAGATTTCTTCCAGGATCGAGGCTTCACTCCGGGACTGGATGGTTTTGCCCTGGTGGGCGGTGATGGCGCAGAAGGCGCACCCCCCATAGCAGCCGCGGTGGGTGGTGATGGAGAAGCGGATCTGCTCGTAGGCGGGGATCGGCTCGCGGTAGCCCGGCCAGGGCCGCCGGCTGAAGGGGAGACGATAGATCCGGTCGAGTTCCGCCTCGCCAAGGGGCGGCGCCGGCGGGTTGACGATCACCCAGCGCCCCCCCTGATCCTGGGCCAGGGTCCGGCCCGCTTCCGGGCGCTGTTCCATGGCAGCCAGCCGAAAGGCCTCGTTGTAGGCCCCGGGCTCATCGGCGACCCGGTCGAAACCAGGGAGGACCAGGGCATCCGCCGGCGGGGCCGGGGCCAGCCAGGCGGTACCGGGGATGTCGTGCATCGCGCCCGGCACCTCGCCGGCGGCGGCGCGCCCGGCAATGGCACTCAGGGCACGCTCGCCCATGCCGTAAACCAGCAGATCGGCTTTGGCATCGACCAGGATCGAACGCCTGACCCGGTCGCTCCAGTAGTCGTAGTGGGCCAGCCGGCGCAGGCTCGCCTCGATGCCGCCGATCACCACCGGCAGGCCCTTGAAGGCCCCCTTGAGAGCGGCGGTGTAGGCGATGACCGCCCGGTCGGGACGCGCCCCGGCCCGCCCTCCGGGGGTGTAGGCGTCGTCGTTGCGCACCTTCTTCGCCGCCGTATAGCGATTGACCATGGAATCCATCGCGCCGGCGGAGAGTGCGGCAAACAGGCGCGGCCGGCCCATGGTCCGGAAGGACTCGGGGTCCCGCCAGTCGGGCTGCGCGATGATGCCGACCCGGAAGCCTTCGGCTTCGAGCAGCCGGGCGAGCAGCGGCACGCCGAAGGCGGGATGATCGACGTAGGCGTCACCGGAGACGAAGAGGATGTCGATGGCGTCCCAGCCGCGGGCGGCCATCTCCTCGCGGCCAGTCGGCAGACAACTGGGGGTGGGTGTGGTCAGCGGCTGCGGTCCTTCAGAAAATGAGCGCGCGAACGGTCGTAACTGCGCTCCCCAACGGCGGAAAAGAAACAGCCGGGAAGCTCGTCGCGCTGCCGGTGAAAGGTAACGCACTGGCAGCAGTTGCCGCGTTTGTCGCAGGCGGCATAGGTGCAGCTGCAGTGGTCGGTTGAGCTGCTTGATGGACAGTCCATGGCAAATCTCCGGTGAGCATGGTCCGGACCCGGTCCGCAGAACTGGGCCGGGTCCGGACACGACTGGCGGAGCTCCGGGGAGCTCCCGCTTCTCAGGGAAAAGCGCCCAGTCCCCCGAGTCCCGCGTCCTCGGCGAAGCCGAGCATCAGGTTCATGTTCTGTACCGCCTGCCCGGCCGCCCCCTTGACCAGATTGTCGATGGTCGAAACCACGATCACCCGGCCGGTGCGCTGGTCGCTGACCAGGCCGATGTCGCAGAAGTTGCTGCCGCGGACAAAGGCGATGTTGGGCAGGCTCCCTTCCGGGCAGATGCGCACGAACCCTTCCCCCCGGAAGTGCTCGCGGTAGAGGGCGAGCAGAGCGGCACTGTCATGGTTGCCAAGCAAGGTGGCATAGCAGGTGGAGAGGATGCCGCGGTTGACCGGCAACAGGTGGGGGGTGAAGTTCACCCGCACCGCCTCGCCGGCAAGCTGCGACAGGGTCTGCTCGATCTCCGGGGTATGCCGGTGGCGCCCGACGCCGTAGGCCGCAAACCCCTCGTTGACCTCGCAGAAGAGGCTGCCCACCTTGGCCGAACGGCCGGCGCCGCTGGTCCCCGACTTGCTGTCGACGATCAGGCTGCGATGGTCGATCAGCCCCTGCTTGAGCAGCGGCGCCAGCCCGAGGGCGACGCTGGTCGGGTAACAGCCGGGGTTGGCGACCAGCCGGGCGCTGCGGATCTGCTCGCGGTGCAATTCGGGCAGGCCGTAAACCGCCTCTGCCAGCAGCTCCGGGCTGGTGTGCTCCTGGTACCACTGCCGGTAGACGGCGACGTCGCGCAGCCGGTAGTCGGCCGAGAGATCGACGACCTTCCTACCCGCTGCCAGCAACGACGGCACGACCTCCATCGCGCGTCTGGTGCGGCAGGGCGGTGAAGACGAAGTCGGCCTTGGCGGCCACCAGCTCCGGATCGCCGGGATCGCAGCGGAGGTTCACCTTCCCGCGCAGCGAGGGGAAGAGGGTGGAAATTTCCTCGCCGACCGTCTGCCGGGAGGTGACGCAGCTGATCTCAACCTGGGGATGGGCAGCCAGCAGCCGGAGGAGTTCGACCCCGGTATAGCCGCTGGCGCCGACGACGGCGACTTTGACCATGGTGTTGTCCTTTGCCTGAATGCGAAAAGGGAAACCCGTGGGTTTCCCTTTTCGACGATCGATGCTGCCGGGAAACCGCCCGGCACCGCGCTTGCGGTTAACGCTTGGAGAACTGGAAGCTCCGACGCGCCGCGCGACGCCCGTATTTTTTCCGTTCCTTGACCCGGCTGTCGCGGGTGATGAAGCCGGCCTTCTTGAGGACGCCGCGCAGGTCGGTGTCGACCGCCAGCAGCGCCTTGGTGATGCCGTGCTTGATCGCCCCGGCCTGCCCGGAAGGACCGCCGCCGCAGACGTTGACCATGATGTCGAACTTGCCGGCATTGCTGGTCAGCTCCAGGGGCTGGCGCACGACCATCTTCGAGGTCTCGCGACCGAAGTATTCATCGATGCTGCGCCGGTTGACGATGATGTTGCCGGTGCCGGGCTTGATCCAGACACGGGCCACGGAGGTCTTCCGCTTGCCGGTGGCGTAAAATTTCTGTTCGGCCATCTTGTCCTATCTCCTTGACCCTTAAAGGGTGAGTTCCTTGGGCTGTTGGGCGGCGTGCGGATGATCGGCGCCGGCGTAGACCTTGAGTTTCCGGAACATCTGGCGGCCCAGCTTGTTCTTGGGCAGCATCCCCTTGACCGCCTTCTTGATCAGGTCCTCGGGCTTCTTGGCGAGGAGCTTCTCGGCGCTGATGGAACGGATTCCACCGGGGTAACCGGTATGGTGGTAGTACATCTTGTCGCCCAGCTTGCTGCCGGTCAGCTGCACCTTGTCGGCGTTGACGACGACCACGAAGTCGCCGGTGTCGACGCTGGGGTGGTAGATCGGCTTATGCTTCCCGCGCAGAACCCGGGCGATCTCGGTGGCGGCGCGGCCGAGGACCTTGCCATCGAGGTCGATGACGAACCAGGCCCGTTGAATATCATTTTTGCTGACAACCTGCGTGCTCATGAACGTTCCTCTCTATGGTGAAATCTGTGAAGTGAACGGGGCTCACAGAAGTGGTGAAAGTAGCTAAATGCTTAGGCGTTGTCAAGAAGTTTTTTCATGGGGTCGGGTGCCCGGACGGTGATCACCGGGCAGTGAGCGTGGCGAACGACCTGCTCCGCGGTATTCCCGATCAGCAGGTGCGCCACCCCGCCGCGGCCGCGGGTGGCGACGACGATCAGGTCGACAGCCTCCTCGACCGCGCACCGGCAGATTTCTCGAAACGGCACGCCGCTCAGCATTCGCCGGGTGATCTCCAACCCCGGGTGGTCCGCCCGAAGGCGGACAATCCGGCGTTCCAGGCCCGCGGCGGCATCCTCGCGCAAGCCGCTCCCCTGGCTGCCGGGGGCGTTCGGCCCGGGCAGGGGCAGGGAGGAGTCGCTGTCGTCGACGGGGACGACATGCAGCAGCAGGTAGTGCGCCGACAACCGCGCCCCCAGATCGAGAGCGAAGTGTAGAGCGGCATCGGCGGCGGGGCTGAAATCGGTCGCAACAAGAATGGTGAAGGGCGGATTCATCGCTGGGGTCCGGTTGAGGGTGGGTCACCTTGGCAACTATACCTGCCCCGGCAAACGGTGCAAGCCTCCCCCCTCTGCGTACCAGACTTCCATGAGACAAAGTCCCTGCGGGGGAGCGGTCAGCCCCGCCTGGTCCCGACAGCCGCCGGCCAGCAGCCGCCGGACATCGCTGGGCGGCCGTCGCCCGCGGCCGATCTCGACCAGTGTGCCGGTCATCACCCGCACCATGTTGCGCAGAAAGCCGCTGCCGCGTACGTCGAAAATAACCAGTTCGCCGTCGCGCAATATCTCGGCGGAGAAAATTTCCCGATCGGTGGTGGCGGCGTCGCAGCCGCTGGAGCGAAAGGCAGCGAAATCGTGGCGACCGACGAAGTCGGCGGCGGCCGTCGCCATCGCCGTGGTGTCGAGGGTCTCCCGCAGGTGCCAGCAGCTGCGGCGCAACAGCGGCGAACGCACCGGCGCCACATGGATCTGATAGCGGTACCACTTGCCGCGGGCAGCGAAACGCGGATGAAACCCGGGCGGAGCCTCCCAGGCCTCGCGCACCGCGATGTCGGGCGGCAACAGCCGGTTGACTCCCTCGCGGTAGGCAGTCATGGGGAGGTCATGGGGGCTCTCGAAGCAGGCGATCATGCCCCGGGCATGAACCCCGGCATCGGTGCGCCCGGACGAGGTCAACCGGACCGGCTGGCCGAGAAGCCGTTTGAGGGCCTCCTCGACGGCTGCCTGGACCGAGGGGCCGTTAATCTGGCGCTGCCAACCGACGTAGTCGCTGCCGTCATACTCGAGGACCAGGCCGATGGTTTTCATGCCAGCCTCCCGTACACCACGACCGCGACCAGCAGGGTAGCGACCAGCAGCACGACGCGCCCCGCCCGCGGCGTCCCCAGCGGCTCGGTGGCGGCCAGTTCCGGCACGGCTTCGCCAGCGGCGAGGCGCCGGGCGAGTTCGTCGCCGCGATCGACCAGGCGCAGCAGCAGCGGCAGCAACAGCCGGCAGACAAAGCGCCCGCGGGGCAGGTAACCGACGGGTGGAATCCCGCCCTCGACGGCGACCCGCTCGGCATAGATGTCCAGCGCCTCGCTCCGCAACAGCGGGATGAAATAGAGAACCAGAAGCACCATCTCGGTGGCGGCGGCCACCGGCAGACCGAGTCGGTCAAGGGGAAGCAGCAGCCAGGCCAGGGCTCCGGCCAGGGCGGCCGGGGTGGTCGTGGCCGCCAGCGCCGCTGCGAACAGCAGCGCCAGGAAAAGTCGCCAGCAGGTCAGCAGGCCGACGACCAGGCCGTCGGCGGAAAGCCAGCCGACGCCGAAAAGAGTGTGTCCAGGGGTGAAAATGAGGTGCACCAGAAGGGTGAACAGCAAGAGCCAGCGCAAGGTCCAGACCAGGCGCGGGATCACGGTGGCAGGGAGGCGTCCGAGCAGCCAGCCGCCGCAGGCCGCCAGGCTCAGCGCCCCCAGCTGCTGCGGGCTGGTCGCGGCAAAGGTCGCCACGACCAGCAGCGGTACCGCCAGGACCTTGACGCGTGGGTCAAGCCGATGCAGGGAAGAGGTCCCGGGCAGGTAACGTCCCAGCGGCAGCGTCGCAATAGGGCTCATGACTTCCGTAAATCCCGGTGTAAACAGGAAAGGCACGACGGCCCCAGCCTCGTGGGGTACCCGCCGTGCCCTGGTCATGGTTGGTGAATCCGGATCAGCGTTCCTGCAGAATCCGCAGCATCCGCCGCAGCGGTTCGGCAGCGCCCCACAACAGCTGGTCGCCGCAGGTGAAGGCCGACAGATAGTGCGGCCCCATCTTCATCTTGCGCAGCCGGCCAACCGGCACTTCCAGGGTCCCGGAGACCGCCGCCGGGGTCAGGCAGGCCAGCGAATCGGCCTTGGTGTTGGGGATCAGCTTCACCCACTGGTTGTCGTTGTCGATCATTTCCTCGATATCGGCGATCGGCACGTCCCTGTTCAGCTTGATGGTCAGCGCCTGGCTGTGGCAGCGCATGGCGCCGACCCGCACGCAGATGCCGTCGACGGGAATCGGCTGGCGGGTGCCGAGGATCTTGTTGGTCTCGGCATAGCCCTTCCACTCCTCGCGGCTCTGGCCGTCCTCGACCTCGCGGTCGATCCAGGGCAGGACGTTGCCGGCCAGGGGGAAGCCGAACTCCTGCTTCGGCATGATGTCGCTGCGCAGCATGGCGGTGACATCCCGGTCGATCTCGAGGATCGCCGAGGCGACGTCCTGGAGCCGTTCGTGGACCGAGCCGTGGAGCGCCCCCATCTGGCTGAGCAGCTCACGCATGTTGGGCGCGCCGGCCCCGGAGGCCGCCTGGTAGGTCATGGAGGAGATCCACTCCACCACCCCGGCGCGGAACAGCCCGCCCAGGGCCATGAGCATCAGGCTGACGGTGCAGTTGCCGCCGATGAAGTCCTTCTGCCCGGCGGCCAGGGCCTGGTCGATGACGCCGCGGTTGACCGGATCGAGAATGATCACCGCATCCTTTTCCATGCGCAGGGTGCTGGCGGCGTCGATCCAGTACCCCTGCCAGCCGGCCTGGCGCAGCTGCGGATGGACCGCCTTGGTATAGTCCCCGCCCTGGCAGGTGATGATCACGTCGAGCTTTTTCAGCTCGGCGATGTCCTCGGCCTTTTGCAGGGTCCCGGCGCCCAGCGGCGCCGGGCGCGCCGGCCTGGGAGGTGGAGAAGAAGACCGGCTCGATGCCGGCGAAATCGTTCTCCTGCTGCATGCGCTGCATCAGGACCGAACCGACCATTCCGCGCCAACCGACAAGTCCGACTTTCATGGGTGGAATTCCTTTGCTGTAGAAATGATTTGCCGTCCCGGATCAGCCCTGGAGGAGGGCGAGAATCGCGTCCCCCATCTGCCGGGTGTTGAGTTTTTGTTCGCCGGCCTTGCCCTGGAAGATGTCGCCGGTGCGGAAGCCCTTGTTGAGGGTCGCTTCCACCGCCTGATCGATGGCGTCGGCGGCCGCGACCAGGCCGAAGGAGTAGCGCAGCATCATCGCGGCGGAGAGGATCTGCGCGATGGGATTGGCGATCCCCTGCCCGGCGATATCCGGGGCGCTGCCGCCGGAGGGCTCGTACATGCCGAAGGACCCTTCCGCCAGCGACGCGGAAGGGAGCATCCCCAGGGAACCGGTGAGCATCGCCGCCTCGTCGGAGAGGATGTCGCCGAACATGTTCTCGCAGAGGATGACGTCGAACTGCTTCGGCCACTTGACCAGCTGCATGGCGGCGTTGTCGACGTACATGTGGGAGAGGGCGACGTCCGGGTACTGCTTGCCGATGCCGGTGACGATCTCGCGCCAGAGGACCGAAGTCGACAGGACGTTGGCCTTGTCGATGGAGCAGAGCTTCTTGCCGCGCTTCTGCGCCGCCTGGAAACCGACGTGGGCGATGCGCTCGATCTCCGGGACGCTGTAGCGCATGGTGTCGACGCCGATCCGCGCGCTCCCCTCCCCTTCGATCCCCTTCGGCTGCGAGAAGTAGATGCCGCCGGTCAGCTCGCGCACCACCAGGACGTTGAAGCCGCCGGCGATGACTTCCTCCTTGAGGGACGAGGCGCCGGTCAGGGCCGGGAAGATGATCGCCGGGCGCAGGTTGGCGTAGAGGCCGAAGATCTTGCGCAGCGGCAGCAGGGCGCCGCGCTCCGGCTGCTCGTCGGGGGGAAGGCTCTCCCATTTGGGCCCGCCGACGCTGCCGAAGAGGATGGCGTCGGAGTTCTTGCAGATATCGATGGTGGTCTGCGGCAGGGCCTTGCCTTCGACGTCGATGGCGATGCCGCCGACGTTGGCGAAGGTGCGCTCGAAGCGGACGTCGAAACGCTCCTCGACCCGATCGAGCACGCGCAGCGCTTCGGCCATGACTTCGGGTCCGATCCCGTCTCCGGGCAGCACAGCGACTTTAAACGTTTTGGCCATTGTTCCTGATCTCCTTTGCATGGTCATTGCAACCCTCCCAGGCCCGAAAGACCTGGCGAAGTCCCCGTTTTTTCGAATGGTTGCCACTATAGGAAGGGGTCATTTCTTTGTCAAATTGTTTTTCCGGCCATACCCCGGGACCGCACCGACTTGCGCCATCCACGGCACATCTTGCGGGCCGATTCTGGCACACCCATAGGGCGATTGTCAAACCGCCCCGTCGCCGGGGGCGGTGCCGGCCACCGCCGCCCCCCGCGCCAGGCGCCGCCGCACCGCGCCCTGCAGGCGGTCCATGTAGTAGTAGATCACCGGGGTGATATAGAGGGTCAGCAGCTGGGAGACCAGCAGCCCGCCGACCACCGCCAGCCCCAGGGGGCGGCGCGACTCGGCGCCGGCGCCGATGCCGATGGCGATGGGCAGGGTCCCCATCAGCGCCGCCATGGTGGTCATCATGATCGGCCGGAAACGGACCAGGCAGCCCTGGTGGATCGCTTCCAGGGGCGTCTTCCCTTCGTTGCGCTGCGCCTCCAGGGCGAAGTCGATCATCATGATGGCATTCTTCTTGACGATCCCGACCAGCATGATGATGCCGACAAAGGCGTAGAGATTGAGATCCTTGCCGAAGGCCATCAGGGTGATCAGCGCCCCGAAGCCGGCGGCGGGCAGTCCGGAGAGGATCGTCAGGGGATGGATGTAGCTCTCGTAGAGGATCCCCAGCACGATGTAGATCACCACGATCGCCAGGATCAGCAGCAGCGCCAGACCCTTGGTCGAGGCCTGGTAGACCTGGGCGGCCCCCTGGAAGCCGGTGGTGATGGAGGCAGGCAGGCTACGGGCCGCTTTCTCGATCGCCGCCACCGCATTGCCCAGCGGCACATCGGGGCGCAGGTTGAAGGAGATGGTCACGGCGGTGATCTGGCCGAGGTGGTTGACCGACAGCGGGCCCAGGCCGCGGGTGACGGTGACCAGGGAGGAGAGCGGCACCAGCTCGCCGCTGTCGGAGCGGACGTAGAGCAGATCCAGGGCCGACGGGTCGGTCTGGAAGCGGGGCTCCAGCTCCATGATCACCTGGTACTGGTTGGTCGGCGAAAAGATGGTCGAGACCTGGCGGGCGCCGTAGGCCGAATAGAGGGTGCTCTCGATCTGCTCGGCGGTGACGCCCAGGGCCGCAGCCCGGTCGCGGTCGATGGTCAGGTTGAGCTGGGGGTTCTTGATCTCCAGGTCCGAGGTGACATCCTGCAGCAGCGGCAGGCTCGCGCAGCTTGTCCTCGAAATCGGCGGCGCGGCGGTAGAGCTCGTCGCTGTCGGGACTTTGCAGCACGAACTGGTACTGGGCCTTGGAGCTGGTCGACTCCAGCCGGATCGGCGGCGGGTTCTGCAGAAAGATCCGGATGCCGGGAATGCCCGTCCAGCTGGGGCCGCAGGCGCTGGATGATCTGGTCGGCGTTGGCTCTTGCGCTCGGCGCGGGGCTTGAGCTTGATGAACATGAAGCCGCTGTTGGAGCCGACCCGCGAGCCCGCGGCGCCGACCGAGGACATGAAGGCCTCGACATCGGGGTCCTGGATGATGATTGCGGCCAGCTGGGCCTGATTGCGCTTCATCTCTTCGAAGGAGACCCCCTGCGGCCCCTCGGTGATGCCGCGAATGGCGCCGACATCGTCCGGCGGGAAGAGCCCGGTCGGGATCCGGGTGAAGAGCCAGACGGTGGCCACGGTCAGCACCAGGGTGAGCAGCAGCATGGTGCGTCGGTAGCCCAGCACCCAGTCGAGGGTTTTTTCGTACAGCCGCAGCCAGCCCTCGAAAAAGCGTTCCATCAGGTTGAAGAGACAGCCGTGGCTTTGGCCGGTATGGGGTTTGAGAAAACGGCTGGCGAGCATCGGCGTCAAGGTCAGCGAGACGAAGCCGGAGATCAGGATGGCCACGGCGATGGTGACGGCGAATTCGTGCAGCACCCGCCCGAGCATGCCGGCCATGAACAGCACCGGGATGAAGACCGCGACCAGGGAGATGGTCATCGAGAGGATGGTGAAACCGATCTCCTTCGCGCCCCGGAAGGCGGCCTGCATCGGCTGTTCGCCCTGCTCCATGTGGCGGACGATGTTCTCCAGCATGACGATGGCGTCGTCCACCACGAAGCCGACCGACAGGGTCAGGGCCAGCAGGGTGATGTTGTTGACCGAAAAGCCGAGCAGGTACATGGCGGCAAAGGTGCCGACGATGGAAAGCGGCAGCGCCAGGCTGGGGATGACCGTCGCCGAGAGGTTGCGCAGAAAGAGGAAGATCACCAGGATGACCAGGGCGATGGTCAGCATCAGGGTGAATTTGACCTCCGCCACCGATTCCCGGATCGAAATGGAGCGATCGTACATGAGGTTGAGCTCCACCGCGCCGGGGAGCTGCTGGCGGAAGCTCGGCAACTGCCGGCGGATGCTGTTGACCACCTCGATGGTGTTGGTGCCGGGCTGGCGCTGGATCGCCAGAACCACCGCCCGGGTGGTCTTCTCCTTGGTGCTGAACCAGGCGGCGACCTTGTCGTTTTCGACGCTGTCGCTGACCGTGGCGATATCCTGCAGCCGCACCGGGGCGCCGTCGCGGTAGGCGACGACCAGTTGTTGGAACTGGGCTGCGTTGTAGAGCTGGCCGCCGACCTGGATGGTGAAGGCCTGGTTCTTGCCCTGCAGCCCGCCGGTCGGCAGGTTGACGTTCCAGCTTCCCAGCGCCTGCTCCACCTCGTCCAGACCGATGCGGCGGCTTGCCAGCTGATGCGGATCGAGGCCGATCCGCACCGCGTACTTCTGCGAACCGTAGACATTGACCTGGGCCACCCCGTTGACCATCGAGATCCGCGGGGCGATCACCGTATCGGCGAACTCGTTGACCTCGGAGAGCGGCAGGGTCGGGGAGGTCATGGCCAGGTAGAGGATCGAGGAGTCGGCCGGGTTGACCTTGCGGATCGAGGGCGGGCTCGGCATCTCCCGCGGCAGTTGCCGGGCGGCCTGGGAGATGGCCGTCTGCACATCCTGGGCGGCGGCGTCGATATCGCGTTCCAGGGTGAACTGCAGGGTGATGATGGTCGAGCCCTGGCCGTTGGTGGAGCTCAGGGAATCGACCCCGGCGATGGTCGAGAGCTGCCGTTCCAGCGGGGTGGCCACGGCGCTGGCCATGGTTTCCGGGCTGGCGCCGGGGAGGCTGGCCCGCACCTGGATGGTCGGGAAATCGATGCTCGGCAGATCGTTGACCGCCAGCAGCCGATAGGCGAAGAGCGCCGAAGATCATGACCGCCAGCATGACCAGGCTGGTCATCACCGGCCGGCGAATGAAGAGGTCGGAGATGTTCATGGGCGGGGCGCTGCGGCGGCAGTTTCTGCGGCCGGTTTGACCGTGACCTTGGCCCCGGGGCTGAGACGCTGCTGACCGGCGGTAACGACCGTTTCGCCGGCCTCCAGGCCGCTGTCGATCACGGTCAGCTCCTCGCTGGCGATGCCGAGGGTGACCGGCCGCAGCGCAACCCTGCCGTCGGCGCCGACCACGAACAGGTAATCCCCCTGCTGTCCGGTCTGCACCGCAGCGGTCGGGACCACCAGAGCATCGGCCAGGGTCTGCAACACGACCTTGATCTCGGCGAACTGGCCGGGCCAGAGGCGCCGGTCATGGTTGGCAAAGGTGGCCTTGAGGCGAATGGTGCCGGTGGCCGGGTCGACAGCGTTGTCGAGAAAGGTGATGGTCCCCGCTGCCGCCGGCCGGTCGTCGCCGGGAATCCGGGCCGAGACCGCCAGCGGTCCGGCGCTCAGGTGGAGCCGCAAGGCCGCCAGCTGCCGCTCGGGGATGGTAAAACTGACCAGCACCGGCTGCAGGCTGTTGATGGTGACCAGGTCGGGTACGTCGTTGGCCTTGACGACCGTCCCCGGATGCACCAGCAGCGCCCCGGTCCGTCCCCCCTGGGGAGCGCGGATGGTGCAGAACCCGAGCTGGATGCCGGCGTTGTCGACCGTGGCTTGGGCCGCCGCCAGCGCCGCATCCAGGCTCTCGGCCCGGGACTGGACCGCATCGGCCTCTTCACGGCTGATGAAGCCGGCCGCCAGCAGCTGCGCATAGCGCTCGGCATCGCGACGGGCATTGGCGGCCTCGACCCTGGCCTGCTGCAGATCGGCCTGCGCCTTGGCGAGTGCGGCCCGGAAGGGGGTCTGGTCGAGGGTGAAGAGGAGAGCGCCCCGTTTCACCTCGTCCCCTTCCCGGAAATGGACAGCAGCGACCACCCCGGCCACCTGGGAGCGAACCGTCACTGTCGCCGAGGCCTCCACCTGCCCGACCGCGTCGAGTTCCACCGGAACGGACTGGCGGCCGGCGACCGCGACGCTGACCGGCAACGGCGGCGTGGCTGCCGGGGATGCTTTTTCCTGGGAACAGGCGGTCGGCAACGAGAGGAGAATCATCACCCCCAGGCCGGCCATGAGCGATCTCGGCATGCTTCACATCCCTTCCGACCAAGCTGCGGACACCAATAGAGGGAACGACCCGGCCGCAAGCGATAGGCATCGCAGCGACGACAGCGCGGCTGGACCTGGCCGAACCGATTCAAATTACGTGATTCTCCGGGGGCCGTCAATTTCATTCCGCGGTGGCGTTCCACCGGCTCCCGAACCGGCCCCGAAGACAGAAGAAGGGCCGGACAGCTGGGTCCGGCCCGACGGTGGAACAGATTGGAATTCAAGCTCAGTAGCGGGCGTCGGCGAACTCCACCCAGCCTCCGGCCTCGACCAGTGCCTTGTCGAAGGGGGAGATGTCGAAGCGGAAGGTTTCCCTTTTGCCGTCGGCGCTGGCGGTGACCTGCTGTCCGGCGAGATCGACGGCGATTTCCACCGGCCCGGCCTGTTCCAGGGCGAAAAGCCGGTCGATGTCGGCCTTGGGCAGTTCGATGGCGAGCATGCCGCCGTTGAACATGTTCTGGCGGAAGATCCGCGCATAGCTCTCGGCAATAATCGTATGGATGCCGTTGACCTCGAAGACCCAGGGGGCGTGCTCGCGGGAGGAGCCGCAGCCGAAATTGGCCCGCGAGACGACCACGCGGGCCTTCCGCAGCGTCTCGCCCTTGGGATCGAAGCCTTCCAGCTTGAGGTCTTCCAGGCAGTAGGGCTTGAGCGCCTCCTTGGTCACCTCGGTCAGGTACTTGGCCGGGATGATCTCGTCGGTATTGATGTCGGAGCGGTCGAGGAGGATCGCCGGTCCGCCAAAGATCTTTTTCATATCAAGGACTCCCTTTCAGGCAATGCGAAAGCGTTTCACCGCGAAGATTTTCAGATCGAGCGCGCGTCGGTGATGACCCCGGTGATGGCGGTGGCCGCGGCGGTCGAGGGGCTCATCAGGTGGACCATACCCCCCTTGCCCATGCGCCCGTTGAAGTTGCGGTTGCTGGTCGAGGCGCAGACCTCGCCTTCGGCCAGCACGCCGTTGCTCATCCCCAGGCAGGCGCCGCAGGTCGGGTTGGTGACGCAGAAGCCGGCATCCATGAAGACCTGGATGATCCCCTCGGCGAGAGCCTCGTTGAAGATTTTCGGCGTCGCCGGCGAGACGATGCCGCGCACCGTCTCGGCAATCTTCCGCCCTTTGAGGACCGCCGCCGCCTGGCGCAAATCCTCGATGCGGCCGTTGGTGCAGGTGCCGATGTAGACCTGGTCGACACGGGTGCCGGCCAGTTCGGCGACCGCCTTGACATGGTCCGGCTTGTAGCCGTAGGTGACCTGGGGCTCGAGGGTCGAAACGTCGAAGGTCAGGACCTTTTCGTAGACCGCGTCGGCATCCGAATGCCAGACCCGGTAGGCGTCCAGAGCCGCGTCCCGGCTCGGGAACTCCTCCTCGATGAAGGGCCAGAGATAGTCGACGGTGACCGCATCGGGGAGGCAGATGCCGCAGGTGCCACCGGCCTCGATGGCCATGTTGCACAGGGTCATGCGCGCCTCCATGCTCATCGCCTCGACCACCGGGCCGCGGAACTCGAGAACCCGGTCGGTGGCGCCGTTGACGCCGAGCTGGCCGATGACGTGGAGGATCACATCCTTGGCGTAAACCCCGGCCGGGAGGGCGCCGACCAGATCGACACGGATCGTCGCCGGTTCGCGAAAGGCGCAGACCCCCTTGAGGATGCCCACCTCGAGGTCGGTGGTGCCGACCCCGGCGGCGAAGGCCCCGAAGGCGCCGTGGGTGCAGGTGTGGGAATCGCCCATGATCACCGTGAACCCGGGACGGATGTACCCCTTCTCCGGAAAGATGGCATGGCAGACGCCGTTGCGGCCGACGTCGAAGAAGTCCTTGATGTCGTGGCGCCGCGCCCAGTCGCGCAGCATCTTCGCCTGCAGGGCGGTCTTGCTGTCCTTGGAGGGGGTGACATGGTCGATCACCGCCTTGATCTTGGTGTTGTCGAAGACCCGGTCCTTGCCCCGCCACTCGAGATCGGCAATCGCCACCGGCGTGGTGATCTCGTGGCAGAGGACCCGGTCGAGGTCGAGCACCTTGGTCCCCGGGAACGGCTCGTCGCGCAGATGCGCGTCGAAGATTTTTTCGGCTATCGTCTTGCCCATGGTTTCTCCTTGAAGTTCGGCTTCGAATACTGGCTGCAACTATACAGAAAGCTGGGGAAAAAGGGAAGCGGGCGCGGGAGGCCAGTCCCGGGTCCCGGGTCCAAGGTCCAGGTTCAGGGTTCAGGGTTCAGGGTCTTTGGTCCCGAGTCCCTGCCCCCCAGCCTCAAAGATGCACCGACGTCCGCTTGGGAGTCGAGACCGCCTTGTTGATGGCGTTGATGTAGGCCTTGGCGGAGGCGACGATGATGTCGGGATGGGCGCCCTGGCCGATGACCTCCCGCCCCTCCTCCTCAAGGCGCACCGTGCACTCACCCTGGGCGTCGGTCCCGCCGGTGATGGCACCGACCGTGAAGGTGACCAGCTTGGCCTGACTCTTGGTCAACTTCTTGATCGCCTTGAAGGTGGCGTCGACCGGGCCGTCCCCCAGGGTCGCCGTCTTGCGGCGGCGGCCATCGATCTCCATCTCGACGGTGGCGGTCGGCGCCGCGAAGGAGCCGGAAGAGACGTTCATCTGCAGCAGCTTGTAGCGCTCGGGAATGCGGATGATCTCGTCGGCAACGATGGCATCGAGGTCCTCGTCGAAGATCTCCTTCTTCTGATCGGCCAGGGACTTGAAGCGCACGAAGGCTTTTTCGGTGTCCTCCTTGCGAGCTCGTAGCCAAGCTCTTTGAGCCGGTCGATAAAGGCATGGCGGCCGGAGTGCTTGCCGAGGACCAGCTTGTTGGTGTTCAGACCGATCGACTCGGGGGTCATGATCTCATAGGTCGATTTTTCCATCATCACCCCGTGCTGGTGGATGCCGGCCTCGTGGGCGAAGGCGTTGGCGCCGACGATCGCCTTGTTGGGCTGCACCACGATCCCGGTGATGGTGGAGAGGAGCTTGCTGGCCGCGTAGATGTGTTCGGTGGCGACGTTGGTCCTGAAGGGCATGATGTCGTGCCGGGTGCGCAGGGCCATCACCACCTCCTCGAGGGAGCAGTTGCCGGCCCGCTCGCCGATGCCGTTGATGGTGCACTCGACCTGTTCGGCGCCGGCCTGCACCGCCGCCAGGGAGTTGGCCACCGCCAGGCCGAGGTCGTTGTGGCAGTGCACCGAGATGATCGCCTTTTCGATATTCGGCACGTTCTCCTTCAGGTAGCGGATGATGTTGAAGTATTCGGAAGGGATGGTGTAGCCGACGGTATCGGGGATGTTGACGGTTTTGGCGCCGGCCTCGATAACCGCCTCGATGACCCGGGCAAGGAAGGGCAGCCGGGTGCGCACCGCGTCCTCGGCGGAGAATTCGACGTTGGGGGTGTACCCGGCGGCGCGCTTGACCGCCTTGACCGCCGCTTCGACCACCTGGTCGTCGCTCATCTTGAGCTTGTGCTTCATATGGATGTCGCTGGTGGCGATAAAGGTATGGATCCGCCCCCGCTCCCCGGCGTACTTGAGCGCTTCCCAGGCGCGGTCGATATCCTTGTCGTTGGCCCGCGACAGGCCGGCGATCTGCGGTCCGTGAATGGTCTGGGCGACCTTCTTCACCGCTTCGAAGTCGCCGTCCGAGGCGATCGGGAAACCGGCCTCGATGACATCGACGTTGAGTTTTTCCAGTTGGTGGGCGATGCGCATCTTCTCCTCGATGTTCATGCTGGCGCCGGGAGACTGCTCGCCGTCACGGAGGGTGGTGTCGAAAATACGGATGGTCTGCGCTTGGCTCATGATTCATCTCCTTGAGAGGTTGCGGACGGTTCGGTCCGAAGTGGTCGCAGCGGGGGTTGTCCGGACACGGCGGAGCCGTGTCCGCCGGCTAGTTCACCCAGGTCTGATTCCATACGACCACCTCCTTTCCATGAGAACGTGTCGGCCGGAGGATCAACCGGCACAAATAAAAAGCTCCCGCCCTTGACAGGGGCGAGAGCATGCGCTTCGCGGTACCACCCTGATTCGGTCCCGTGGGGGACCCTTCTTTGGCCGATTACGCCGGCAGGCGGCGGATACTAGCTGCGCGGAGCAGGTTCATAGCCGCGGCTCCGAGGCGAGTTCGGCTCTTTCCTGTACCGGCTCGCAGCGACCGCCGGCTCTCTGCAACAGGAAGGGGAGCCTACTACTCCTCTTCATCGCCTTTCAAAATAGTCCACTAAATAAACCAGAACTTCCCGGGATCTGTCAAGGCCGATCGAACTTTCGACGGTGGCTGGTGAACGATTTTTCGGCGGACGAGACTCGGTTTGGCCCTCTCGAATCGGCGAACGCCGAAGTTCGCGGGGGCACGGGGACGCTCGACGGTGCGGTCAGCGCAGGTACCCCAGGATAGTCTCGCCGGCCACCGTAGTATCGCCGTTGCGGATCGTCACTTCGGAGCCGCGCGGAAAATAGAGGTCGACGCGGGAGCCGAACCGGATCAGACCGAAGCGCCGCCCCCGTTCGATGGTGTCGCCCACCTCCGGGTAGGTCACAATCCGCCGGGCGACCAGCCCGGCGATCTGCACGCAGAGCAGGCGCAGCCCCTCCGGCGTTTCGACCAGCAGCCCGGCCTGCTCGTTCTGGAGGCTCGCCTTGTCCAAAGAGGCGTTGAGGAATTCCCCCTTGTTGTAGAACTTTTCCACCACCGTACCACTGACCGGCGCACGGTTGATATGCACGTTGAAGACGTTCATGAAAATGCTGACCTTGGTCGCC
Source organism: uncultured delta proteobacterium (assembly GCA_963763205.1). Lineage (GTDB taxonomy): Bacteria > Desulfobacterota > Desulfuromonadia > Desulfuromonadales > DDH964 > DDH964. The sequence goes on from CAVXNQ010000017.1 coordinate 86,429, forward strand.
TCGGCCTTGAAATAACGGTCCTCCATGACCTCGCCGACAAAGATCACCTTGCCGTCGGCCGGTGCGATGACGGCATCCGGCTCCTCGGGAGTGATCCGTTCCGGGTTGCGGAAGAAGTAGACCGTGAACAGGGTCAGGGCCAAGAGCAGCACGGTCAGAAACGCCCAGCCGAGCAGGGCGAAGACCAGGGTGATAAAAGCAAAAAGGGCGATGAAAGGATAACCTTCGCTCGCCACCGGTTGGTTCTGATTTCGCACCAGGGTCGTCCCTTCCGCTATGGGACGAATCGGCCGGGGGGCGGATCCGCCCCCCGGCCGGTTCATCACCGAGATCAGTTCTTGGTCTTGTCGACGATCTTCTGGATCCAGGGCATCATGCTGCGCAGCTTCTCCCCAACCTGCTCGATGGGATGCGCGGCGTTGAGGCGGCGACGGGCGGTCATCTCCGGATAGTTGGTCTGCCCTTCGAGGATAAAACGTTTGGCGTAGTCGCCGGTCTGGATATTCTTCAGGCACTCGCGCATCGCCTGGCGGCTCTCGTCGTTGATCACCTTCGGGCCGGTGACGTATTCGCCGTACTCGGCATTGTTGGAGATCGAGTAGTTCATGTTGGCGATGCCGCCCTCATACATCAGGTCGACGATCAGCTTGAGCTCGTGGAGGCACTCGAAATAGGCCATCTCCGGCGCGTAGCCGCCCTCGACCAGGGTTTCGAAACCGGCCTTGACCAGTTCCACGGCACCGCCGCAGAGGACCGCCTGCTCGCCGAAGAGGTCGGTTTCGGTCTCGTCCTTGAAGGTCGTCTCGATGATCCCGGTGCGGCCGCCGCCAATGGCGCTGGCGTAGGAGAGGGCCACATTCTTGGCATTGCCGGTGGCATCCTGGAAGACGGCGATCAGGTCGGGAATCCCGCCGCCCTTGACGAACTCGGAGCGGACGGTGTGCCCGGGAGCCTTGGGAGCGATCATGATCACATCGAGATCGGCGCGCGGCACGATCTGGTTGTAGTGAATGGCGAAGCCATGCGCAAAGGCCAGGGTCGCACCCTGTTTCAGGTTCGGCTCGATTTCGGCCTTGTAGAGCTGGGATTGGAACTCATCGGGGGTGAGGATCATCACCAGGTCGGCGGCAGCCACGGCGGTGGCCACGTCCTTGACCGTCAACCCGGCATTGGTGGCCTTTTTGGCCGAGGTCGAGCCCTCGCGCAGGGCGACGGTGACGTCGACTCCGGAGTCCTTGAGGTTGTTGGCGTGGGCGTGGCCCTGGGAACCGTAGCCGACGATGGCCACTTTCTTCCCCCGGACAATGGACAGGTCGGCGTCCTTATCGTAGTAAACTTTCATGGTTCGTTATCCTCCTGGTTACGATACGTTGTCGCTGTTGAGCCAGTCCTTATAACACAACCGGCGGCGGCTTGCCAAACCCTTTTCGGCGTTTGGAGCCGCCGGCAGCGGTGCAAAACCGGCTGATTGCCGCCGTTTATTCGGCGCCTTTCCAGCCCTTGCTCCCCCGCCCGAGGACCACCGGGCCGGAACGCACCAGCTCCTTGATCCCCATCGGCCGCAACAGCTCGACGATGGCGTCCACCTTGGCCGGTGCGCCGGTAATCTCCACGGTGTAGGAGCGCGGCGTAACGTCGACCACCTTGGCCCGGAAGATGTCGACGATGCGCAGCACCTCGGCACGGGTCTCTTCCTCGGCGGTCACCTTGATCAGGGCCATCTCCCGCTCGATGTAGTCCTGGCCGGTAAAGTCGATGACCTTGATGGTGTCGATCAGCTTGTTGAGCTGCTTGGTGATCTGCTCGAGGATCTGCTCGTCGCCACGGGTGACGATGGTCATCCGCGAGGTCGAGGGGTCGAGGGTCGGGGCCACCGACAGGCTCTCGATATTGAAACCGCGCCCGGAGAAGAGCCCCGCAACCCGGGTCAGCACCCCGAATTCATTCTCCACCAGCACCGAAATCGTATGTTTCATTGGAATCACTCCTTGGTCATTGAATAAAGAGTCGAGGCTCAGGAGGCCAGCACCATCTCGTTGAGGCCGGCGCCGGCGGGAACCATCGGCAGCACGTTCTCTTCCCGGGCGACCTTGAATTCCATGATCACCGGTCCGGCGGTCGCAAAGGCCTTTTTGATGACCTCTTCGACCTCATCGGGGCGGGTCGGCCTGAGTCCGGTAGCCCCGTAGGCCTCGGCGAGCTTGACGAAATCGATGGGCAGCTCCATGACAGGTCTGGCTGTAGCGCTTGTCGAAGAAGAGCTGCTGCCACTGGCGGACCATGCCGAGGAAGTTGTTGTTGAGGATGGCGATCTTCACCGGCAGCCGGTACTGGACGAGGGTCGCCAGTTCCTGGGAATTCATCTGGAAGGAGCCATCGCCGGAGATATCGATGACCTGCCGCTCGGGGAAGGCCGCCTGGGCGCCGAGGGCCGCCGGCAGGCCGTAACCCATGGTGCCGAGCCCGCCCGAGGTCAGGAACGTGCGGGGCTGGCGGAACTCGAAGAACTGGGCGGTCCACATCTGGTGCTGGCCGACCTCGGTGGTGATGATGGCGTCGTCGTTGGAGAGTTCGCGCAGCTTTTCGATGACAAACTGGGGCTTGATGATCCGTGTCGGACGGCTGGTAGCTCATCGGATGCTCGGTCTTCCAGCCCGCGATCTCCTTGCGCCAGGGATCGAGGGTAGCGACCAGTTGCTTGGCCTCGTCGCCGTGCTCGGCAAGCTTGAGGACCATCTTGCCCAGCACGTCCTTGAGATCGCCGACGATCGGCAGATCGACCCGGACGTTCTTCTTGATCGAGGTCGGGTCGATGTCGATGTGGATGATCTTGGCGTGGGGTGCAAAGGTGGCGATCTTGCCGGTGACCCGGTCGTCAAAACGGGCGCCGACCGCAATCAGCAGGTCGGTGTGGGTCACCGCCATGTTGGCGTAGTAGGTGCCGTGCATCCCCAGCATGCCGAGGCTCAGGGGGTTGTTGCGGGGGAAGGAGGCCATCGCCATCAGGGTGGTGGTGACCGGGGCCTGGATGGTTTCGGCGAAGCTCAGCAAGCTCGGCGCTGGCATCGGAGAGGGTGACTCCGCCGCCGACGTAGATGACCGGCTTCTTGGCCGCCAGGATCATCTTCACCGCCTTTTCGATCTGGCGCAGGTTGCCGCTGTAGGTCGGCTTGTAACCGCGGATCTCGACCGTCTCGGGATACTCGAACTTGGTGGTCGCCATCTGCACGTCCTTGGGCAGGTCGATCACCACCGGGCCGGGACGACCGGTGCGGGCGATGTAGAAGGCCTGCTTGATGATCCGCGCCAGGTCCTTGACGTCCTTGACCAGGTAGTTGTGCTTGGTGACCGGCCGGGTGATGCCGATGATATCGGCCTCCTGGAAGGCATCGTTGCCGATCAGCGGCGTCGGCACCTGGCCGGTGATGACCACCAGCGGGATCGAGTCCATGTAGGCGGTGGCGATGCCGGTGATGGTGTTGGTGGCCCCCGGGCCGCTGGTGGCGATCGCCACCCCGACCTTGCCGGTGGCCCGGGCATAGCCGTCGGCGGCATGCACCGCGCCCTGCTCATGGCGGGTCAGACACGTGCTTGATGGGGTAATCCATCAGATCATTGTAGATGTTGATGACCGTTCCCCCGGGATAACCGAAAATCGTGTCGACCCCTTCGAGCTGCAGGCATTCCAGCAGAATCTGCGATCCGGTCTTTTTCACCGCAACCTCCCCATTTAAAGAGCAATGTCGAATTATGAAATTTTGAATTTTGAATTAAATTCACAATGTATAATTCAAAATTCAAAATTGACTTTTTCAGGCCTTGGTCACCGCCCCGGTGTTCGCCGAGGTGACGACGGCCGCATAGCGTGCCAGCCAGCCGCCACGAATCTTCGGCTCGGGGCGGCTCCAGCGGGCGCGGCGCTCCTCGAGCACCGCCGGCTTCACCTTAAGTTCGAGCTTGCGGTTCGGGAATGTCGAGGACGATGGTGTCGCCGTTTTCCACCAGAGCGATCGGCCCGCCTACGGCAGCTTCCGGCGAGATGTGGCCGATGCAGGGGCCGCGGGTGCCGCCGGAGAAGCGGCCGTCGGTGATCAGCGCCACGCTGTCGCCGAGGCCGAGCCCCATCAGGGTCGCGGTGGGCGCCAGCATCTCGCGCATGCCGGGCCCGCCCTTGGGGCCTTCGTAGCGGATGACGACGATGTCCCCGGCGACGATGGCGCCGTTCATCAGCGCCTGCATCGCGCCTTCTTCGGAGTCGAAGCAGACCGCCCGCCCCTCGAAATGCATCATCTTTTCGGAAACCCCGGACTGCTTGACGATCGCCCCGTCGGGAGCGAGGTTGCCGGTCAGGACGGCGATCCCGCCCTCCGGCCGGATCGGGTCGGTCACCGGATGCACCACCTCCTCGTCGACCCGCTCGACACTGGCGACGATCTGCTTGACCGTCGGCCCGGTCAGGGTCGGGTTGTCGTTGATGCGGTCGCGCAGCTGGTAGAGGACCGCGGCCACGCCGCCGGCGGCATCGAGGTCCTCCATGAAATGCTTGCCGCCGGGATTCATCGACGCCAGCTGCGGGGTAGTGCGGCCCAGTTCGTCAAAGGTTTCCAGGGGCAGTTCGACCCCGGCCTCCTTGGCGATGGCCAGCAGATGCAGGACGGTGTTGGAGGAGCCGCCCAGAGCCAGATCGACGCGAATGGCGTTTTCGAAGGCGGCCCGGGTCATGATCTGTCGCGGCGTGATACTGTCGCGAACCAGCTCGACGATCCGCTCTCCGGAGGCAAAGGCGATGCGCCGCTTGAGGGAGGAGACCGCCAGCGCCGTGCCGCAGCGCACCAGGCTCATGCCCAGCGTCTCGGTGAGAATCGCCATGGTATTGGCGGTGAAGAGCCCCTGGCAGGAACCGGCGGTCGGACAGGCCTGATCCTCGCAGACCTGCAGTTCCTTGGCGTCGATCACCCCGGCCTTGTAGCGGGCCATCGCCTCGAAGGTGTCGGTGACGAAGGAGAAACGCCGCTCCCCCTCGCCCCGGCCGGTGAGCATCGGCCCGGCGGTGACGACGATGCAGGGAATGTCAAGGCGCGCCGCGGCCATCAGCATGCCGGGGGTGATCTTGTCGCAGTTGGTCAGCAGCACCAGGCCGTCGAGGCGGTGGGCCTCGGCGACCGATTCGATCATGTCGGCGATCAGCTCCCGGGTCGGCAGGGAGTAGTGCATCCCCTTGTGCCCCATGGCGATGCCGTCACAGACTCCCGGGATGCCGAAAAAGAAGGAGTAGCCGCCACCCGTGTGGACGCCCTTTTCGATAAACCGCTCCAGGTCGCGCATCCCGGTGTGTCCGGGGATGAGATCGGTGAAGGAGGTGGCAATGCCGATGAACGGGCGGTCCATCTGCTCCCGGGGAACCCCGGTGCCCATCAGCAGGGCGCGGTGCGGCGTGCGTTCAAACCCCTGGGTGATCATATCGCTGCGTTTGCTCATGGCGAATCGAATCCTTGTGTCCTGAGAATAAGAGAACAGGGGCCTTGCAGACCCCTGTCCGGCACTGGGCATCAAATCTATCCCCCGGGCGAGCCTCGTCGCTCCGGGCGAGATGGCGAGGGGCTCCGGTTGGCTCCGGAACCCCTCAACTGTGGCTTTTTCGGTCAGTGGCGGAAATTGGCGATGATTCGCTCCATCTCATCCTTGCCCGCAAGTTTCAGTTTCTGGATGTTTTTCTTTTCCATCTCCTCTTCCGAGCTGAGAAAGGGTCGGTCCTCGAACTGGGTCAGTTCTTTTTCCAGCAAGCGGTGTTCCTCGTAGAGCAGGCGGAAGCGGGGATTCCTGTCAAACAACTCCTGCACCAGAGTCTGATCTTTCTCCTCCATCAAGCACCTCCCGGGAAAGGGTTAACAAGGAGCGAAAAACGCCTTTTTAAAATAGCGATTGACAAAAAACTTGTCAACCGTCAAGAGCGCCCGGAGCGGCCCGGCGGTCGTGCATGATTTCAGCTTCGCTGCGGCGGATATAGACGGCCCCGAGGGTGGCGGCAGAACGGGTATCGCCGGAGGCCAGCGCGGCATGCGCCAATGGCGCAGCGTTGCCGACGCGCAGCGCGTGGCTCGGCCAGGGAGCGAAGTGGGCGCGAGGACCGAGCCGGCGGACGATCAGGGTCCGGTAGACCAGGGCGCCGTCGCCGACAAAGAGGGTTTCGCCGTGGAAGCTCGTCGAGAAGTCGCTCCGGGTCGAGCACCCGCTCCTCGCCAAGCGGCTGCGGCAAGCCGTCCCGCCACTGGTAGAGGCCGGCATAGACCTCCTGCTTGCGGGCATCGAGCAGCGCGCAGACCGGGAGCGTGGTCCCCGGGACCTGGCAGGCCAGGGTCTGCAGCGAAGAGATCCCCACCAGGGGCAAAGCTGCGCCCAGCGCCAGCCCCTTGGCGGTAGCCACCCCCACGCGCAGCCCGGTAAAGGAGCCGGGTCCGACCACCACCGCCAGTGCGTCGAGTCCGGCCAGGGTGCTGCCGGTGGCGTGGAGCAATTGATCGATCCCCGGCAGCAGACGATCGGAATGGGGGGTGGCGAGATTGAGCAGCAGCTCGGCGACCACCTGTTCGCCGCTGGTCAGGGCGATGCTGCCGGCCGGGGTGGCCGTATTGATCAGCAGCAGCCGCGGACCCATCACTGGCCTCCGAAGAGGAGCCGGACGATGTCGTTGTAAAAGGCCAGGACCATGAGCAGGATCAGCAGCACCAGGCCGATCTGCTGGGCGATTTCCCGAGTGCGCAGGGAGAGGGGGCGGCGCAGCACCGCTTCGAAGAGGTTGAAGAAGAGATGGCCGCCGTCGAGAATCGGAATCGGAAAGAGGTTGAGGATGCCGAGCTGGATGCTCAAAAAGGCGAGCACCGAGAGGATGCTGGAAAAGTCGGTCTGGGCCGCCTGGCCGGCGATCTGCACCACGGTGATCGGACCACCGATATTCTTGGCGGAAACGTGGCCGGCAAACAGCTTCTGAATGAAGACCAGGGTCAGCTTGATCAGCTCCAGCGAACGTTGGGCGCCGGCCCGGATCGCCTCGACCGGACCGAAGCGCTTGAAAACCGTATCCTGGGCGGGGGCGATGCCGATCAGGTAGTCCGTTCCATCCCCCTCCTCCCGCACCGGCTTCAGGGTCAGCTTCAGCGACTTGCCGGCACGCTCGATCTGAAAGGTCTGGGGAGCACCGCCGCCCTGCTGGATGGCGACTTTCAGGTCGTACCAGGAGTGGATCGGGGTGCCGTCGATGGCGAGGATGCGATCGCCCACCTCGATCCCCGCGGCCCGCGCCGGCATCCCCGGAGCCAGCCCGCCGACCACCGCATCCTGCCGGGGAAAGAGACCGACGGATTGCAGCCCCTCCAGACCGCCGTCGGCCGGGGTCATTTTCAGGGTCAGGACCTGATCGGCGCGGTGGACGGTCACCTGCAGCGGACTGCCGGCATGGGAGATGAGTGCCAGGTTGGCATCGTTCCAGCTGGCCACCGGCTCGCCGTTGATCGCCGTCAGGCAGTCGCCGGCGGTAAACCCGCTGCGGCCGGCATCGGAATCGGCCACCACATGCCCGGCGCAGGCCGGCTGGTCCAGGTAGGCGGGCAGCTGGACGCCGACCAGGTAGGCCACCGGCATGATCAGGAAGGGGAAGATCAGGTTCATCAGGGGCCCGGCCGCGACGATCGCGGTCCGCCGCGACACCGGTTTATCGGCGAAGGAGCGTTGCCGCTCCTCGGCCGTGAGGGGCGCGCCTTCGCCGTCCTCCCCGCCCCCCTCGCCGAGCATCTGCACGTACCCCCCCAGGGGGACGGCACAGATCATGTACTCGGTCTCTCCCCACTGGCGCGAGACGAGTTTCGGTCCGAACCCCAGGGAGAATTTGAGAACCTTGACCCCGGCCCACTTGGCGACGCAGAAATGGCCGAATTCATGCACGAAAACCAGAACGCCGAGCATGATGATCCCGGCCAGGATGGTGATCATTGGACCTCCGGGTTAGAGCAGGGCTGCAATGCGCCGGCGGGTTTCCTCGCGGGCCCAGCGGTCGGCATGCAGGACATCGTCGATATGGTGCAGGGCAGAGACCGGATGCCGGTCCAACACCTGCTGGATGAGGGCCGGAATATCGAGGAATCCGATCTCACCCTGGAGAAACGCATCGACGGCGATTTCGTTGGCGGCATTGAGAACTGCCGGGGCGCTTCCCCCGGCAGCCAGCGCCGCGTAGGCCAGCTCCAGGCAAGCGAAGCGTCCTTTTTCCGGTGCGTCGAAGGTCAGGCTCTTCAGCGCACAGAGATCGAGGGGCGGCAGATCGAGGGGGAGCCGGTCGGGGTAGGAAAGGGCATAGGCGATGGGTGCCTTCATATCGGGAATGCCGAGCTGCGCAATGACCGATCCGTCACGGTACTCGACCATCGAATGCACGATGCTCTGCGGATGAATATGGACCGCAATCTGCTCGCCGGGGAGGTCAAAGAGCCAGCGCGCCTCGATCACCTCCAGCCCTTTGTTCATCATCGTCGCCGAATCGATGGAGATCTTGCGTCCCATCTGCCAGTTGGGATGGGCGAGGGCATCGGCGGGAGTGACCCGGGAGAGTTCCGCCAGCCGCCGGGTCCGGAAGGGCCCACCGGAAGCGGTGAGGATCAGCCGCCGCACGTCCTGGCGCTGGTGCCCCTGCAGCGACTGGAAGATCGCCGAGTGTTCGCTGTCGACCGGGAAGAGACACACCCCCTTGCGGGTCACGGCATCCATCACCAGCGCCCCCGCGGTGACCAGGGTTTCCTTGTTGGCGAGGGCGATGTCCTTGCCGGCCTCGATGGCGGCCATCGTCGGCACCAGCCCGGCGGCACCGACGATCGCCGAGACGACCATCTCCGCCGCGGGCAGGGTGGCGCAGGCGATCAGCCCCTCGATGCCGGTGACGATTTCGACCGGAGAGGTCCCGAGCAGTTCCCGCAGCCGCAGGCCGTGGGCGACGCTCAGCACCCCGACCAGGGCGGGACGGAAGGCTCGCACCTGTTCGGCCAGCCGCTCGAGATTATTGCCGCCGGTCAGGGCGCCGACCGAGAACCGTTCGGGGTGGGCGGCGACGATATCGAGGGTGCTGACGCCGATGGAGCCGGTGGCGCCGAGAATGGACAGGCATTTGCGGGCGGAGGTCGGCATGGTCAGCCCCCGAAGCGCAGCAAAGCGTAATAGTAGGCGAGCGGGAAGACGAACAGCAGGCTGTCGAGTCGATCGAGCATACCGCCGTGGCCCGGGATCAGCGTCCCGGAGTCCTTGACGCCGCAACTGCGTTTGAGCATCGATTCGAAGAGGTCGCCAAGCTGGCCGACGCCGCCGAGCAGCAGCCCGAGCAGGATCCCGTCGCTGACGGTCAACATCGGCAGGAACCAGGCGCCGGCGAGCAGGGCCCCGCCCAGGCTGCCGAGGAGGCCGCCGACGGCGCCCTCGATGCTCTTTTTCGGACTGATGGCCGGGTAGAGGGGATGCCGTCCCAGGTTGATGCCGCTGAAATAGGCGCAGGAATCGCCGGCCATCACCACCAGCATGACCAGGTAGACCCAGCCCCGGCCGTCGGGGAGCCCGCGCAGCATGGCGAGGTGCGCCAGCAGCAACGGAATATAGAGAAAGCCGAGCAGGACCAGGCTGAACTGACCGATCACGCTGGCCAGATCGCGAAACCGGAGAAGAAAGACGATAGCGAGGAGGATGAAGACCAGGGCAATGCCCCCGAGGCCCCAGGGATGCGGGGCAAGGCTGATCAGCGGGACCAGCGCCGCCCCGCAGGCGACACCCAGGTTCCGTTCCAGCGACCGCGCGGCCGGCAGGCTCATGGCGAAGAGTTCCTGCAGCGCCGGAACGGCGATCGCCGTTACCAGGATGGCAAACCAGACCGGACCGGCGTAATAGATGAACAACACCAGCAACGGCAGAAGAATCAGGCCGGTCAGAATTCGCTGTCTAATGACGATCCTCCGGAGACGAATCCGGGGTCTGGCTCACCTGGGCGGCAGTCAGGCCGAAACGCCGCTGGCGCCGGCTGAATTCGTCGATCGCCCGGCGCAGTTCACCCGGGGAGAAATCAGGCCATAGGAAATCGCTGAAGTAAAGCTCGGTATAGGCCAGTTGCCAGAGCAGAAAATTGCTGATGCGATGTTCGCCGCTGGTACGGATCAGCAGGTCGGGGTCGGGAAGTCCGGCGGTATCGAGCCGGGAGGCGATATCCGCCTCTTCGATCTGTTCGGGGTCGAGTTCCCCGGCACGGACCTGGCGGCCGATGGCCTGAACCGCCCGCAATAGTTCGTTGCGGCTGCCGTAGGAGAGCGCCAGGGTCAGCACCATGGCGCGATTGGCGGCGGTGCGCGCAACACTCTCCTCGAGAGTTCTGCGAATTTCGACGGGCAAACGATCGATCTCGCCGATCACATTGAGCCGAACCCCCTGCTTGAGCAGGGTCGCCAGTTCGCTGCGCAGGTAGCGACCAAGCAGTCCCATCAGCGCATTGACTTCTTCGACGGGCCGCCCCCAGTTCTCGGAGCTGAAGGCATAAAGAGTCAGGTAGGGGATGCCCGCCTCGCGGCAGGCGGCGACAATCTTCTGTACCGCCTCAACCCCGCGCTGATGGCCGAGGATGCGCGGCATGCGGCGGTTCTCGGCCCAGCGGCCGTTACCGTCCATGATGATCGCGATATGTCGGGGAGTAGGCATGCAGGGTTCTCGCAGCGAGCAAATTCAGGCCATTATAGGTAGCATGAATCGCCCCGCCAGGCAAGAGGCGAGATCCCGTAAAACCGCCAAAAAAAGGGGCGCCTTTTACGGCGCCCCTGCTCACCTTCAGTCGGTGATGGCATTGACCGGGCAACTGCTTTCGCAGGCCCGGCACTCGGTGCAGTCCTCGTTGATGGCGTACTTGTCGCCAGCCTCGATGATCGCCCCGAGCGGGCAGGTGTCGACACAGGTTCCGCAGGCAATGCAGTCTTCGGTAATCTTGAGTGCCATTCTTTGGTTCCTCCCTGTTCTTTGGTTGTGGAGCTTAAATCTCCATGACTTCCTTTTCCTTGACCGCAACGACTTCGTCGGTTTTCTTAACGAATTGATCGGTCAGGTCCTGGATCTCTTTTTCGCCGCGCTTCAACTCGTCCTCGGAGATTTCTTTATCCTTTTCCAGCTTTTTCATGGCCTCGTTGCCGTCGCGCCGCACATTGCGGATGGCAATTTTGGCCTCCTCCCCCATGCGCTTGATCAGCTTGACCATCTCCTTGCGGCGCTCTTCGGTGAGCGCGGGAATGGCAATCCGTACCAGAACCCCGTCGGAGGCGGGATTGAGACCAAGATCCGACTTGAGGATGGCCTTTTCAATCTCCGGTATCAGCTTTTTTTCCCAGGGCTGAATGGTGATCAGGCGCGGTTCGGGAACGGTGAGGGTGCCGATCTGGTTCAGTGGCGTCGGCGTCCCGTAATAATCGATGCGGATGTCATCGAGCAGGGTCACCGAGGCACGGCCGGTGCGCACCCGGGAAAACTCCTTCTTCAGGGACTCGATGGCCTTGTCCATGCCGCCGCGGGTTTTGGCGATGACGTCCTTATACATGGTTCATTCTCCTTTCACGATGGTTCCGATGGCTTCGCCGCGCACGACTTTCAGGATGTTGCCGCGTCGGGTCAGATCGAAAACCACGATGGGAAGGTTGTTATCCATGCACAGCGAAGTGGCCGTGGCATCCATGACCTGGAGATTCTTTTTCAGGACGTCCAGGTAGGTCAGGCTGGAATATTTGACGGCCGTTTTGTCCTTGGCCGGATCGGCACTGTAGACCCCGTCGACCTTGGTCGCCTTGAGAATCGCCTCGGCGTTGATCTCCATGGCGCGCAGACTGGCGGCGGTATCGGTGGTGAAGTAGGGGTTGCCGGTCCCGGCACCGAAGATCACCACCCGCCCCTTCTCGAGGTGCCGTACCGCGCGTCTGCGGATATAGGGCTCGGCTACCTCCTGCATCTCGATGGCCGACTGGACCCGGGTCACCACACCGAGTTTCTCGAGGGCATCCTGCATCGCCAGGCTGTTCATCACCGTGGCCAGCATCCCCATGTAGTCGGCGCTGGCCCGGTCCATGCCGCGGGAGGCCGCGGCGACGCCGCGAAAAATGTTGCCGCCGCCGATGACCAGGGCGACCTGTACGCCGAGGGCGACAACGTCACGGATCTCTTCGGCGATCGCGGCAATGACCTCCGGATCGATGCCGTAACCCTGCCTGCCGGCCAGAGCCTCACCGCTCAGCTTGAGCAGTACCCGGCCATATGTCGGTTGTTCACCTGCCATGGCAGCTCCCGGGGTTATTTGGTCAACGAAGCGACTTCCGCGGCAAAATCATCCTCTTTCTTCTCCAGCCCTTCACCGAGTTGGAAGCGGACGAAGCGGTTGAGGGTCACCGCCGCACCGAGCTGCTTGCCGAGGGCCTCGACCACCTTGCCGACCTTCTGGTCGGGATCGATGACGAAGGCCTGTTCGAGCAGGCAGACTTCGCCGAAGTACTTGTTGACCTGCCCCTCGATGATCTTCTCGATGATGTTGTCGGGCTTGCCGCTGTCCTTGGCCTTGGCGCGCATGATCTCTTTTTCCTTCGCCACCACCTCGGCCGGAACTTCCTGACGGCTTAGGTACTGCGGGCTGGCGGCAGCGACGTGCATGGCGATCTGCCGGGCAAGGCCGGCCACCTGCGGGTCGTCTCCCCGGGTGGTGCCGAGTTCGACCAGCACCCCGATCTTGCCGGCGCCGTGGATATAGGAGGCAACGACCCCTTCCGCCACCTCGCAACGGGCGAACCGGCGGATGTTCATGTTCTCGCCGATGGTGGCGATCTGGTGGGTCAATTCCTCGGCCACGGTGCGGCTGCCGCCCGGGAAGGTGAGCGCCTTGAGAGCCTCGACATCGACCGGGGCCTGTTCCAGAACCGCTGTCGCCACGCCGGCGACAAGCCCCTGGAACGCTTCGTTCTTGGCCACGAAGTCGGTCTCGGAATTGACCTCGACGATCACCCCGCGGTTCCCTTCACCGGCGCAGGCGATCATCCCCTCGGCGGCCACCCGGCCGGACTTCTTGGCAGCGGCCGAAAGCCCTTTCTTGCGCAGGATATCGACCGCCGCGTCCATGTCGCCGGCGGCTTCGGCCAGGGCTTTCTTGCAATCCATCATGCCGGCGCCGGTTTTGGCGCGCAGTTCGGCGACCATCGATGCAGTAATATTTGCCACTGTGTCCTCCTCTGTGGATCCTATCCGTTGCGGCCGGAGTGGGTCCGGCCCGGTTCGTTATCTGGGGGGGCGACCTGCGAATTCCGCAAAAAGGCGGCCGGACTGGTGCCGGCCGCCCCTGGGTGAGCATTGCAACAACTGCGGATCAGGCCTCGGCGGCGGGGCTGGCCTCGGCAACGACTTCGGGCTGCGCGGTCTCTTCAACCGGCTCGGCCCCTTCAGATTCGCTGCGCAGTCCGGCCTCACGAGCCTGGCCGCCCTCGATGCAGGCATCGGCAATCCGCGAGGCGAACAGGCGGATGGCACGGATGGCATCGTCATTGCCGGGGATGATGTAATCGATCTCGTCGGGATCGCAGTTGGTATCGACCACGGCCACTACGGGAACCCCGAGTTTGCGGGCCTCCTTGACGGCGATCCCTTCTTTCTTGGGATCGATGACGAAGATCGCGCCGGGCATCTTGGTCATCCCCTTGATCCCGCCCAGGCTCTTTTCGAGTTTTTCCTTCTCCCGGTCGAGTTGCAGGGCCTCTTTCTTGGTGATCAGCTGATAGGTCCCGTCCTGGGCCATGGTTTCGATCTTTTTCAGGCGATCGATGCTCCCCTTGATGGTGCTGAAGTTGGTGAGCATCCCGCCGAGCCAGCGGTTGTTGACAAAGAACTGGCCGGCGCGCAGCGCCTCCTCGGCGATCGAATCCTGAGCCTGTTTCTTGGTGCCGACGAACAGAACCTTGTCGCCACCCTCGACGGTCTCCTTGATGAAGTTGTAGGCGGTCTTGAAGTAGCGCACCGTCTTCTGCAGGTCGATGATGTAGATGCCGTTGCGCGCCCCGAAGATATAGGGCTTCATCTTGGGGTTCCAGCGTTTGGTCTGGTGACCGAAATGGACGCCGGCTTCCAGAAGTTGCTTCATGGTGATCTGGGACATTTTCTGCTTTCTCCTTTAGCGGTTGGTTTCCTCCGCCCCGGCTCCGATTCCGCAACCCGGCCGAAGCCTGGGCACCGCGCGGAGACCGCCGAAGCGTGCGTTTTGAGCAACACGTGTCTATACCATGACACCTCCTTCATGGCAAGGGGAAAATAGGGTAAATCCAGTTTACAAGGACGCCCTTCTATACTAATATGTCCGCCCATGTCCGCCCATCGCATTCAACGCTATATCGCCCTGGAAATCTCCACCCCGGCCATTCTCGGGCTGCTGGTCTTCACCTTCGTGATGATCCTCGGGCGGCTCCTTAAGCTGGCGGAGCTGGTGATCAACCAGGGGGTTCCCATCGGCCAGATTCTTACCCTCTTTGCCTACCTGATGCCGACCTTCCTGGTGATCACCATCCCCCTCGGCTTCCTGCTTGGCGTCCTGCTCGGCTTCACCCGGCTCTCCACCGACAATGAAATCACCGCCCTGAAATCGACCGGCATCAGTCTCTACAAGCTGATGCGACCGGTACTCTATTGTGCCCTGGTGGCCTCGGCCCTGACCGCGCTTTCGACGCTGGTGATCGCGCCGGCCTGCAAACAGCTTTTTCGCAGCCAGGTCTTCGAGATCGCGCTGAGCCAGGCCAACATCAAGCTGCAACCGCGCACCTTCAACGACGATTTCGAGGGGCTCGCCATCTACGCCAACGGCGTCGACGAACAGACCGGCACCATGCAGGGGATCCTCATCGCCGACGAACGCTCCGGCAATGCCCCGGCCATCATCCTGGCCCGTTCCGGGCGGATCATTCCCGACCGCGACCAGATGGCCGTCACTCTGCGCCTCAACGACGGCAGCATTCACCGCAAACCCCGGGGTCAGAAAGAGGACACCTATCAGTTGGTCGCCTTCGCCAGCTACGACATCAACCTCAGTCTCGGGCAGCAGTTGCCGAGCAAGGAAAACCGCTACCGCAAACCGTCCGAATACGCCCTTGGCGAACTCCTCACCAGCCGCCGCAGCGCCCCTGCCGGCCCCCAGCGCACCGGTTTCGACGTCGAACTCCAGCGCCGCCTGATTCTCCCCCTGGCACCGCTGATTTTCGCACTGGTCGGGGTCCCGCTGGGCATCCAGTCGAACCGCAGCGGCCGCGGTAGCGGCTTCTCGCTGGCGCTGGTGGTTTTCCTTGTCTACTATATGCTGCTGTCCCTGGCGCAAACTCTCGTGGAGGAGAAGGGGGTGCCGGTGATCCCGACCTTGTGGGCGCCCACCATCCTGTTCTTTGCCGGCGCCCTCTACCTGCTGCGGCAAACCGCCCGCGAGAATCGTCTGCCATGGGTTGACTGGCTGGTCGAACGCTGGCGGCTGGTCCGCCGCCTGCTGCGGCGCCGGGGGCTGGCATGACCCTGATCACCCGCTATCTGCTGCGCGCCTTTTTCCGCGTCGGGCTGCTGTCGCTGCTGGCGTTTACCGGCATCTACGTGCTGGCCGACTTTGTCGAGAACGTCGACAACTTCATTGCCCGCCATGCCGCGGCCGGCGATTACCTGGTCTACTTTTTCGGCAAGCTGCCGCAGATTCTCACCCAGGTGACGCCGATGGCCGTGCTGTTCGGGGTTTTCATGACCCTCGGCGGGATGTCGCGCAGCAACGAGCTGACTGCGATGCGTGCCGGAGGAGTCAGCCTCTGGCGCATCAGCCTGCCGCTGCTGGCCATGGGCCTGCTGGCCAGCGGGGGGACCTTCATCGCCAGCGAATATATGGTGCCGGCCACCGCCCGGAAAGTCGACCTCATCGACCGCACCATCATCAAGGGCGAGCCCCGCCGGCTGCTGCGCCGGGACCGGGTCTGGTTTCGTGAAGGGGACCGGCTGGTGAACGTCAGGCTGGTCCTTCCCGCGGAAAAGATTCTCTACGGCATTTCCATCTTCCAGGTCGATCGCGATTTCCGGCTCCTTTCGCGCATCGATGCGGACCGCGCCATCTACGGTGACGGCCACTGGGTTTTCCAGAACCTGGCCATCCGCACCTTCGACCCCAAGGGGGAGAAGCCGGTCAGCCTGCAACGGGAAAAGGAAAAGGTCCTGCCGCTGGAGAAGACCCCCAAGGATTTCGCCACACCCGAGCTGCGCAACGAGGACCTGACCTACCGCCAGCTGCACCGTATGGTTGAAAACCTGGAGTCCGAAGGCTTCGAGGCGACGCGCTACCGGGTCGACATGATGGCCCGCCTCGCCACCCCCTTCACCAGCCTGATCATGGCTTTTCTGGGTATCCCTTTCGCCCTGCAGAAGGGACGCAACGCCAGCCTCGCCATGGGGGTCGCTCTGAGTGTCGCCGTCGGGGTGGCCTTTTATCTGCTGCAGGCCATGCTGATCGCCTTCGGCTATTCGGCCGTCATCCCGCCGTTGGTCGCCGCCTGGGCGCCCAACCTCCTCTTCATGCTGATCGGCATCTGGCTCCTCCTCTCCTCACGAGACTGATGGCCGGGCTTGTCTCCGGCCCGACCCGTGGTTAAATAGTGTCCAACCGGAAACTCCGGATGAACACGGTGCAGTCTCCGTGTCGGAACCGAGAGATTTTTCGTCGTCGCAAGGAAATCAAGGGCTTGCGCGGGGCGTACCTCGGTACGCCGCACAAGCAAGGCTGCAGATTGACGCCGCCACGGCGGAAAATAGCCGGTTCCGGACGGAGACTAAATAATCACAGCCCAGTCAAGGAGGATGCAATGCGGTCAGGAGCGATCCTTTTCGTCCTGTTGGTGTTCTTTTCGCTGTCGGCTTATGGCGCGGTGCAAATCACCTCATTGAGCCCGGACAGTGCCAGTCCGGGAACCGAGGTCGCCGTGACCGGCGGGCCCTTCAGCGCCGGAATTCGGGTACTGATCGGCGAAGCCGAGGTGACGCCGCAGGCCCTGGAGGAGCGGCGGTTGACGTTTGTCCTGCCCGACCTGCCACCCGGCCAGTACCTGTTGCGGCTCGCCGAGGGCGAGGTGGTTTCGCCGTATCCTTTGCTGTTTCAGGTGGTGACCCCCCAACCGCAGATCAGCGCCATCAGCCCTGCTGAATACGACCAGTGCCTGACCGATCCGCCGCCGCGGATCGAGGTCGCCGGGAAGGGTTTCGCCGGCACCGCCAGCCTCCTGATCGACGATGTGACCGTTCCGGTCGAATCGGTCACCCGGGAGCGGATTACCCTGACGGCGCCGGCGCTATCCCCCGGCCCCCACCAAGTCGTGGTCGCCAACCCGGGAGGAAACCGCTCCTTCCCCCGCGGACTGCTCGTCAACGGCACTCCCGAGATATTTTCCGTGCAGATCGGCAGCGACGATGTCACCTCCTACGCATTGATCATCGACGGCAAGAACTTCCTCGCCGCTTCGCAACTGCTGGTCGACGGCAAACACATCCCCCTCGGCGAGAACGTTGTTCCGGGTCAGGACAGCGCCTCTTTCAGCGACTGCCGGACGCTGGTCTACCACCGGCATCCCTACAGCAGCCAACCGAAGCGCATCGCCATCCAGGTGATCAACCCGGGCGGCAGTCAGAGCGCCGTGACCTATATTCAGGCCCCATAACGCAAAAAGCCCCGCAACGATGCGGGGCTTTTTGCTGGGTGCGGGCCGGTTCAATAGCGGTAGGGATCGGCCTTGTAGGGGCCATCGACGGGTACCCCGATGTAGTCGGCCTGGGCCGGCGTGAGCGTGGTCAGCCGGGCGCCGAGCTTGCCGAGGTGCAGCCTGGCGACCTTTTCGTCGAGGAGTTTGGGCAGAACGTAGACCTGGTTGCGATACTGACCGGTGTTGGCGAACAGCTCGATCTGCGCGATGACCTGGTTGCTGAAGCTGTTGGACATGACGAAGGAGGGATGGCCGGTGGCGCAGCCTAGGTTGAGCAGGCGTCCTTCGGCGAGGACGATGACTGCGTGACCGTCGGGAAAGACCCACTGATCGACCTGGTTGCCGTGCTCCCGGGGGTTTTTGAGGTTGATCTTGCGGATGCCCGGCACCTTCGCCAGGCCCGCCATGTCGATCTCGTTGTCGAAATGGCCGATGTTGCCGACAATGGCGTTGTGCTTCATCCGCGCCATGTGCTCGGAACTGACGATATTGAAGTTGCCGGTGGCGGTGACGAAGATATCGGCCTGCGCCACCACGTCCTCCAGGGTCCTTACCTCGTACCCCTCCATAAGAGCCTGCAGAGCGCAGATCGGGTCGATCTCGGTGACGATCACCCGGGCGCCCTGGCCGCGCAGCGACTGGCAGCACCCCTTGCCGACGTCGCCGTAGCCGCAGACCACCGCGACCTTGCCGGCCAGCATGACGTCGGTGGCCCGCATGATGCCGTCCACCAGGCTGTGGCGGCAGCCGTAGACGTTGTCGAACTTGCTCTTGGTCACCGAATCGTTGACATTCATCGCCGGGAAGGGGAGCTTCCCTTCCCGCTCCAGCTGGTAGAGGCGGTGAACGCCGGTGGTGGTCTCCTCGGTGACGCCCTTGATGGAAGCACAGATAGCCTCCCAGTCGTTGCGCCCTTCGGCGATCGATGAACCGAGACAGCGGACCAGTTCCGCCCAGTCCTCGGGAGCCTCAGCTCCGACCGCGGGGAGGCTGCTGCGCTGCCATTCGGCCCCGTTGAGCACCATCATGGTGGCATCCCCGCCATCGTCGAGGATCATGTTCGGCAGCTGCCCGTCGGGCCAGCTCAATGCCTGTTCGGTGCACCACCAGTACTCGGCGAGGGTCTCCCCCTTCCAGGCGAAAACCGGGATTCCGGCCACGGCAATCGCCGCCGCCGCCTGGTCCTGGGTGGAAAAGATGTTGCAGGAGGCCCAGCGGACCTCGGCACCGAGGGCGACCAGGGTTTCGATCAGCACCGCGGTCTGCACTGTCATATGCAGCGAACCGGTAATGCGGGCGCCCTTGAGGGGTTGGCGCTCCCGGTACTCCTCGCGCAGGGCCATCAGCCCCGGCATCTCGACCTCGGCCAGCTCGATCTCCTTGCGGCCCCAGGCGGCCAAGGCCAGGTCCTTGACCTTGAAGTCCCCAGTCGGGGCCGGGCTGATTGCAGATTGTTCTGTCATTTTTCCCTCTTTTCCAGTCTGGCCGGGCAGTGCCGGCGGTTACAAAATTTCGACCTTCCCAGCAGGCAGCGGCAAGGTCGGGACGTAAGGACGTTGGGCCATGAAGGACAAGGGTGAACCCGCACCCGGCATTTAACGCGGGACCGGAGCCACGCTGCGCCCTGCGCTCCCCGGTGAGTAACAACCGGCCGAGTACATAGCAGGCTATCCCGGTCATGTAAATCAGTTTTGCTGCATCCCGGGTGGCAGGGGCCGGCAAGGAGAAAAGCACGGGCGCACAGCTGGCCGGGATGCCCGCACCGTGACTGTTGCACGTATGGCCAGCCGGCTTAAAGCGACAGGATGGCGTTGTACAGTTGCCCGCTGCCGGTATCGCGCAGCTGCAGGCGCAGCTGGCCGGCCGACGGAGCCTCGCCCGGAAAGAAGAGGAACCCCCGGCCGAGGATGCCCGGCTTGATGCGGCGGTTTTCCAGGGTTTTGTTGGCAAGGTCGCTGGAAATCCGGCGTTCCTCATCCCCCGAAGTTCCACTGTTCACCCCACCGATGATCGCCCCCCCGGCGGCACCAGCGGCAGCCCCCTTGCCGAGGGCCTCGCCGACATTCTCTCCGGTGAGGATGCCGATGGCGGCGCCGATCACCGCGCCGCCGGCCGCACCGAGCAGGGAACTCTTTCCGGCGCCCTTGGCGATCCTGGCGTACTCGGAGCTTCCTTCGACCCGCTGGTAAGCCGTGCGGCGATCGAGCAGGTTCCAGTAGTTGCCGGCGGCATCGATCAAAAACGTCTGTTCGGGGACCACTTCCAGGGTCGTGCCGCCGAGATTGTCGATCACCACCTGGACCGGCAGCAGGCCGGCGCTGCGAATGTCGAAACCGAAGGCCTCCTTGGCCCTGGCCTTGTCGGCATAAGCCTCGGCCGCCACCTGCGCGCCGTCGATGACCTGCATTCCAGGATAGGCGGAGGGGGGCCGGAAGGGGACTTCCTGGCTCTGATAGGAGGTACAGGCAGCAACCAGCGCCAGTGCCAGGCACAAGGCAGGAAGGAACGCGGATGACTTCATGGCACTCTCCTTGAAAATGATTTTGATTTTACCATGCCGCCACCCCGGGCAACAGCCCTACCCCGCCACCCGCATCAAGGTTACGGTGCCATGGGCCACCACCTTGCCGTCATTATCGTTGCGCAAGCCGCCGACGGGTGAGGACAAACCAGGCGAAGACCAAGCCTGCTGCGGCCCAGCGGCCGCAGAGATTATCGCTGAGCCGGTCGTACCAGCGCTCGAAACGCGTCCGCCAGAACCGCGACCCGCTCCCCGGTCGATGGCCGCAACGATAGTTGCTCCGGCAATCGAGGGCGAGTCCCAGTTGCCACCCCTGGCTGCGCACGTAACCGCCGGTCTGCAGCCAGAGTCTCCGCCGTTCGGGCCCCGGCAGTCGTTGCAGCAGGCTGCGGATCAGCTCGAAGAACGGCCCCAACTCCAGGGGTCCGGCCGCCGCCTGCTGCCGATAGAGGCCGCGGGCCTCCTGGAAAAAGGCGTCCCAGCCGATGGCGGCAAAATTCATGACCAGCGCATTGAGAACCTGCCGGGCAACGAGTCCCTCCTCCTGAAACCGCCGCGTCGAGGTCCGTATTTCCGCCGGCAGCAGCAGCCAGGCGCCCTCCGCCGTGATGCGATCGGCCAGGCGGGTGTCCTCGAGCAGCGGCAGATCCTCGGGGAACCCTCCCAGGTCGCGGAAACAGGTGGCCGCAAGCAGAAACCCCTGATCGCCATGGATGGTTCCGGGACGGCCGCTTTGCGCCTTGCAGGCATAAAAGTAGTAGGCGCCATGTTCGGCTCCGGGGCCCTCGAAGCGCAGGCGAAAATGACCGGCGAGGGGGCCAGATCCCGCCTGCCGCTGACCGGCGCGCCAGGCGGCCAGCCCCCTGGACAGGGCGTCCGGAGAGGCAAATCGGGAGTCGGCGTGGAGAAAGAGCAGGGTGTCGGCAGCGGCGCATGCGGCTCCGGCGTTCATCTGCCGGGCGCGCCCCGGGGCTGTACGCAGAAGGCGGATCGGGTAGGATTGATCGGCTGCCGCCTGCCGGCCGAGCTGCGGGGTGAGATCGGTGGAGCCGCCGTCGCAGAGGATCAGTTCGAAACTGATCCCTGCCTGCCCTGCCAGGGTCGCCAGCAGCGACGGGAGGGTCTGCTCTTCGTTCAGAACCGGTACGATGACCGAAAGTTCCGGTGGTTTTCCCCGGTTTTCCATGCCGTCCTGTCCGGGAAAAAAGACGGGCCCGTGAAGGCCCGTCTGGTCTGGACTGGTCCGGGCCGGAAGGTCAGATTCCGGCCCGTTTGCGCAGGGACTCGGCCCGGTCGGTCCGCTCCCAGGTGAATTCGGGGAGCTCGCGGCCGAAGTGCCCGTAAGCGGCGGTCTTCTGGAAGATCGGCCGCAGCAGGTCGAGGGTTTCGATAATTGCCCGCGGACGCATGTCGAATTCCTCCTGGGCGATCCGCGCGATGTCGTTGGACGGGATCTTGCCGGTGCCGAAGGTGTTGATCATCACCGAGACCGGCTGAGCGACGCCGATGGCGTAGGCGACCTGGACCTCGCACTTGGCGGCGAGACCGGCGGCAACGATGTTCTTGGCCACGTAACGGGCCATATAAGAGGCGCTGCGGTCGACCTTGGAGGGATCCTTGCCGGAAAAAGCGCCGCCGCCGTGGGAACCCTGCCCACCGTAGGTATCGACGATAATCTTGCGCCCGGTCAGGCCGCAGTCGCCCATCGGCCCGCCGATCACGAAACGACCGGTGGGATTGATGAAGAATTTGGTCCTTTCATCGAGCAGTTCGGCCGGAACGACCTTGCGCACCACTTCCTCGACGATCCCCTCCCGGAGCGTCTCGTAGGTGACGTCGGGGCTGTGCTGGGAGGAGACGACCACGGTGTCGACGCGGATCGGCTTATCGTTGATGTACTGGATCGAAACCTGGGCCTTGCCGTCGGGACGCAGGAAACCCAGCAGCCCGCTCTTGCGCACCTCGGCCAGCCGCTTGGTCAGCTTGTGGGCAAAGGTGATCGGCATCGGCATCAGTTCCGGGGTTTCGTTGCAGGCATAGCCGAACATCAGCCCCTGGTCGCCCGCCCCCTGCTCCTTGAAGAGCCCTTCCCCCTCCGTCACCCCCTGGGAGATGTCGGGGGACTGGCGGTCGATGGTGGTCAGCACGGCACAGGTTTCCCAGTCGAACCCCATGGCGGAATCGCCATAGCCGATCTCCCGGATGGTCTGGCGGACGATGTTGGACATGTCGACGTAAGCGCTGGTGGTGATTTCGCCGGCAATCATTGCCATGCCGGTCGTCACCAGGGTTTCGCAGGCCACCCGGGCGTGCGGGTCCTGGGCAATAATGGCATCGAGAATGCTATCGGAAATCTGGTCGGCAACCTTATCCGGATGCCCCTCGGTAACGGATTCCGAGGTAAAAAGAAAATCGGTCATGGCCATGGGCTGAAAATCCTCCTTCGTACCGGCTTGAAAATGAAAGGCGTTGCATCTTAGGGCCAAGCGCACGGTGCTGTCAAGGGATCAGGGCGCGGCTAAATCGTGGGGGTGCCGAATATGGTTGGGAAATGCCGGGCCATGTAGGCCTCGAGGTGGGCGGCGACTTCCGCAGCAGTGGGCAACTGCAGCAACTCTTCGAGCAGGGTCACTCCGTCCGCGCGCCGGATTTCACGAATAATCTGCTTGAGCCTGGGGATGCCGATGGAATTCATCGACAGTTCGTGAAAACCCAGCGCCAGCAGGATCAGGATGTAGAGGGGCTCGCCGGCCATTTCGCCGCACATGCCGACCTCGATGCCGGCGCTCCGAGCTGCCTGGCAGGTCATCTGCAAAGCGCGGAGCACCGCCGGGTGGAGGGGTTCGTAAAGATAAGCCACATGCTCGTTGCTGCGGTCGACGGCCAGGCAGTACTGGATCAGATCATTGGTGCCGACCGAGAAGAAATCGACCTGGGCCGCGAGCAACGGCGCAATGATCGCCGCCGCCGGCGTCTCGATCATGACCCCGATCGGCAGGTTCCCGGCGCACGGGATCCCTTCGGCGAGCAACTCGGCCCGCGCTTCGGCCAGACATTCCTTGCAATGGCGAACTTCGGCGACGCCGGAGATCATCGGGAACATCACCCGCAGGTTGCCATGGACACCGGCACGGAGAATGGCCCGCAGCTGGACGCGGAACAGTCGCCGCTCCTTGAGCGAAAAGCGCACCGCCCTGAGACCCATCGCCGGGTTGGATTCGTCACTGAGGTTGACCTCCGGTACGAATTTGTCGCCGCCGACATCGAGCGTCCGGATGGTGACCGGGTGCGGTGCCATCCGCACCGCCAGTTCCCGGTAGATCTGGCATTGTTCTTCCTCGCCGGGAGGGGCGGGACGGTTCATGAACAGGAATTCGGTACGGAACAGTCCGACCCCTTCGGCGCCGTGATGGAGCGCCTGGGGGATCTCGGCGGCGCTCTCGATGTTGCAACGCAGCACCACCCGCTCGCCGTCCCGGGTCGCCGCCGGGAGTTCACAGTAGGAAAGAAGTTCCTGCTCGTGGTACTCGTAGGCCTGTTTCTTCAGGAGGTATTCGCGAAAGGTTTCCGGGCTCGGGTTCAGGACAATCGTCCCGGCGCTGCCGTCGACGATCATCGGAACGCCCGGGGGAATCAGCGCGGTTGCAGACTCCAGGCCCACCACCGCCGGGATCCCCAGCGAACGGCCCAGAATCGAAGTGTGCGAAGTCCGGCCGCCGACATCGGTGACGAAGCCGATGATCTTGTCCCGGTCCATCTGCATAGTGTCGGCCGGGGAGAGGTCATGGGCGACGACCACCACCTTGTGGTCGATGTCACGCAGCGACTGCTGCCCTTCTCCCTTGAGGTTGCGCAGCAGGCGATCGCCAATGGAATCGATGTCCGAGCGCCGTTCCCGCAGGTACTCGTCTTCGATCTTGTCGAAGACGGCACGAAAGCGGTTCAGGGTTGTCTTGAGTGCTCCTTCGGCATTGACCAATTCTTCGCGGATGGTGCGGATGGTGTTCTCGACCAGCATCTGGTCGTCGAGGATCAGCAGGTGAGTATCGATAATGTAGAGGTGTTCAGAGAGTTGAGGATCTTCCGCCTCCCGGCGGACATCCTGCAGCTGCCGCCGGGAGCGGGCCAAGGCGTCCCGAAAGGCCGCGATTTCGGCATCCACCTGCTCCGGTAAAATCTTCCGGTCGATGGCGGCGATGCGTGCCCGGTTGACCAGGTAGGCCTCGCCAATGGCAATCCCCGGGGAGGAACCGATGCCGACCAGGAAGGAATCCTGGGGTATGTCAATCTTCGCCGAAACCATTCTTGATCAGCTGGCCGACAGCCTCCATTGCCGATTGTTCGTCCTCCCCGTCGGTCGTCACGGTGACCTGTGACCCCTTGGGAGCCGCGAGCATCAGGATCCCCATGATGCTCTTGCCATTGACCTCTTCGTCATCCTTGGCAACCGTAATATCGCAGCGAAAACGATTTGCGGTCTGGACGAGTTGCGCCGCGGCGCGGGCATGCAGGCCGAGGCGGTTAACGATAGTGAATCCGGATTTTTGCATTGCTTCAATCCCAAATCAGGAAACGGCCAGCCCGGAAAGTCCCAAAACCAGGGCGGTCACCAGGAAAACCAGCAGCAGGGTCGACCAGCCCTTGCGCACCAACGCCGCCAGCAGATAGAGCGGCACCAGCAGAAACAGTCCCCAGAGCTCCGCCACCCCCTGTTGCCGGCAGACGATATAGACCAGAAAACCGCTCAGCACCCCCAGCAGGACCACGGTGGCTTCCTTGCAGCGCACGGCGAGGTCGGGCAACCGGTGGCGCTGAATGACCTCGATCACCCCAAGGCCGAGCCGGTAGCCGCGCAGCAGACCGAAGCACCGCAACCAGAGGTGCGGGAGATTGAACAGGAGCAGAAAGACCGCCGGCGCCCATAATGATCCCTTGACCGCGACGAACAGGGCGACGCCCGCGGCCATTGGGCGCAGCCCCCCCCAGAACAGGGCATCGCCGATGGCCGCATAGGGTGCCATGATCATCCCCTTGAACTCCGCAACACCGAGCACGCCAGGTTCCCCCCGGGATCGTTGTTCTTCGAGGGCCAGGGTCGCTCCCAGCACTGGCGAAGCCAGGTAGGGATGGGTATTGAAATAGACCAGGTGCCGCTGGCAGGCGGCAGCGAGCTCCTCGCCCCGGAACAGCTGGCGCAGGGCCGGAACCAGCGCATAAACGAAACCCAGGTTCTGCATCCGTTCGAAATTCCAGCTCCCCTGCAGGAGAAAGGAGCGGAGAATAACCGTTGCGAGTGTTGCTTTGGGGATTCGGGGCTCGTCCATGTCTCTCCCTAGACCAGCCACAACAGGAGCAGCGCGCTGCCAAAAGAAGCTCCGAACAGGGTCCAGGACCGATTCACGTTGATGGTACCGAGAACCACCGCAATTCCGACCAGCGGCAAAGTGATCCGCAACGGGGTTGCGGCGAGCGTGAACCAAGGCCCGAGCACCGGGGCGACCAGCCAAAGTACCAGGGAACCGCCGCCGAGAATGGTTCCAAACGTCGCCAAAGCGGCCAAAGCAAACCGCCCCACACCCTGCAGGTGCAGGGTTTCAAGCCAATCCGGCCGACCGTCGGCAAGTGCCTTTTCCGCCTCCGGAATCAGGCGGTTGTTCCAATTCCGAACCAGACGATCGAAAACCTGCCCGATCTTGCCGATGGGCAAGGCGACCAGCACGCAAAGCAACACGAAACCAGGGCCGTGAAGGCCGAGAGTCTGTCCCATGCATACGCTCAGGGTGGTGGCACCCACCGCCACCTGGGTATCGTCCGGGGGAATGGCGGCACCGACGGGGAGGCGTCCGAGCCAGAGCAGTTCCACCGCGGAGCCGACCAGCAGGCCACTTTGCGGGGCACCGAGGAGCCAGCCGGTGAGGGGCGCCGCCACCAGCGGTCTGGAGAGCATGACCTGCAGGGCGGCCGTGCGATCCAACCCGGCAACGACGGCCATCAGTGCGGCTCCGAACCAGTTGGCCAGACTCATGTCAACTCCCGTTGTCGGAAAGCAGCTTTTTCCAGCCGCGTCCGCGGTCGGCGGGGATACATTGGGACACGATGCGCACCCCCCGGGCCTCTAGCTGCTGCAGGTTTTCGATGTCCTCCGGGGCAAGGGCAATGGTGCAGGAGAGCTTCATTTTCCCGGCTCCGGCATGCATGTTGCCGAGGTTGAGCTCCGCGAACTCCACCCCCTGGCGGAATCCGGCCAGAGCATCCTGCGAGGTGGCATAGAGCAGCAGCACCCGGTAAGCGTCGAGTTCACCACGGCGCAGAATCTGCGCGCTTCCCACCACACTGTCGACCACCACCTTGATTCCGCGCGGAACGGCAGCCTCCATGAGGGTGCGCTGAAAGGGGGCGGCGGCGGCCTGGTCGTTGGCGACAACGATGCAGTTGGCATTGACGGCCGGGACCCAGGCTTCCAGCACCTGGCCGTGCAGGAGGCGGTTGTCAATGCGGACCAGAACAATACTCATCAGCGGACAGCGCTCCCAACCAGGGTCATTGCTTGAGAAAATCGCTGGCCAGCGTAATCCCCTGCTGACCGTAGGCCTTGAGCAGGGCAGCCCGCTCGCCCAGTGACAGGCCCTCCGGCAGGTTGAAGAATTTGAGGACCATCGGCAGGTTGACCCCGCTCAGGACCTCGACCCGGCCGGGGTTGAGAAAAGCCAGACTGAGGTTGGCCGGCGTGCCGCCGAACATGTCGGTCATGATCAAGACCCCGTCTCCGTCGCGGCCGACGTCGTCGATGGCGGCGGCCAGCCGGCTGCGCACCTCCTCCACGGCATCCTCGCGGTCGATGGCCAGGCTGCGGGCGGTGGCCGGCGGGCCGATGATGGAGGTGCAGGCCTGCAGAAGTGCCTCAGCGAGGCTGCCGTGGGTGGCGATGATCAGACCGGTCATCGGTTCCTCATCCTTTGCCCAGATCCCGGTGGGCGATCTTCATGGTGATTCCCTCGCCGACGACGAAGGGGGCCAGGGCCTCGGTCAGGGCCACGCTGCGATGCCGACCGCCGGTGCAGCCGATGGAGATCGTCAGGTAGCTCTTTCCTTCCTGACGATAGTGGGGAAGGAGAAATTGCAGCAGCGCCTGGAACCGGGTCAGGAAATCCCGGCAGATCGCCTGATCCAGCACATAGTCCCTGACTGCCGGATCGAGACCAGTCTGCCCCCGCAGTTCCGAGATGAAATGGGGGTTGGGCAAAAACCGCACATCCATCACCAGGTCTGAACCGGGGGGGATGCCGTAGCGAAAACCGAAGGACTGGAGCAGTACCGCCAGCGGCGTCGCCTCGCTGCCGCTGTGCAACAGGCTGGTGACCCGCGCCCGCAACTGGTGAGGCGTCAGCTGGGAGCTGTCGGTGATCATGGTCGCCTGGCTGCGCAGCCCGGCCAGCATTTCCCGCTCCCGGTTGATGCTGTCGCCAAGCCCGTGTTCCCCCAAAACGGGATGCCGCCGCCGGGTTTCCGAAAACCGGCGCAAAAGGATCTCGTCGCTGGCCTCGAAAAAAAGGATCTCGATCCGGTACCCGGCGCGCCGCACTTCCGCCAGGACGGTTTCGGCCCCCTCCAGGAAACTGCGGTTGCGTACGTCGAGGACGATCGCCACGTCGCTGCCGGGGATTCCGGGACTCGGACTGATCTCCAGAAGCCGCGGCAGGAGGGGGACAGGCAGGTTGTCGACGACGAAAAAACCGTCGTCCTCGAGGGCGCGTGCCGCGGTCGTCTTCCCCGATCCGGAAAGGCCGGTGATAATGACCACGCGCCGGGAAATCATTCGAGGTTGTCCCCGATGATCTCGTGGGCATGCAGCCGGGCCATCTCGGCCATCCGTTTCTCCAGCCGGTCCTGGAACTCCAGGGCGCTGTGATAGCCCATTTCCTTAAGGAGCTGGTTGCGCGCGGCGACCTCGACGATGGCGGTCATGTTGCGTCCGGGGCGGATCGGGATGCGCAGCAACGGGATTTCCACTCCGAGCAGGGTATAAGCCTCTTCCGCCAGCCCCAGCCGATCGTACTCCTTGCGCTCCTCCCACTCGACCAGTTCAACGGCGAGATCGATCTTCTTGCGCTCGCGGATGGCCGCGACACCGAAGAGGTGCTTGATGTTGATGATCCCCAGCCCGCGGATCTCCATGTGGTAATGAAGCAGGTCGCTCCCTTCTCCGAACAGGACGGCAGGGAGCTTGAGGCGGACCTTGACGACGTCGTCGGCAACCAGCCGATACCCCTTGAGGACCAGTTCCAGGGCACACTCGCTCTTACCCACACCGCTCTTGCCGAGCAGCAGGACGCCGACGCCGAGGACATCGACCAGCACACCGTGAATGGTGGTGGACGGCAGCAGCCGCTCTTCGAGAAACTTGGTGATCAGGGAGATAAAAGTGGAACTCTGGTGGTGGGTGCGCAGCAGCGGAATGCCGTTGGCTTCAGTTTCCCTGAGCAAAATAGGTGGCGGGACCTGCCCCTTGGTGATGATGAAGCAGGAGATATCGAGATGACAGAGCTCGGCCACATGCTGCTCGGCACGCTCGGCAGAGAGTTGGGCAAGGTAGGTCAGTTCGGTGGCGCCGAGAACCTGGATGCGATCGGGATGCAGATTGGTGGTGTAGCCGGCCAACGCCAGACCGGGTTTCTGGATCCGCGGCACCTGGACCCGCCGCTCGAGTCCGGCTGCCCCGGCCAGCAGCTCGAGATCGAGCCCGGCCTCTTTTTCCGCCAGCAGTTCCTCGATACTCAGTCCGACCATGCCACATCCCGCCTAGAGCTTCTCTTCTTCCTCGGAAATAATACGATGCAGGTCGGCGGCATCCCCGGCGTCGAGCAGCCGTTTGCGGACCAGCGGGTTCTTCAGCAGTTTGGAGATTCTCGCCAGGGTCTTGAGGTGGACGCCGACGGACTCTTCCGGGGCCACCAGCAAAAAGAAGAGATGCGCCGGTTTGCCGTCCATGGAATCGAAGTCGACGCCGTTGCCGCTGCGCCCGAAGGCGATCAACAGTCGGTCGAGGTTCTTCAATTTGCCGTGCGGAATGGCCACCCCTTCGCCAATCCCGGTGCTGCCAAGACGCTCCCGCTCTCGCAGAACCCGAACCACCTCGTCCCGATCCAGGGATTTTTCGACCCGCAGCAAAGCGTCGGTCAATTCACCCAGAACCTCGTTCTTAGTCGTCCCTCCAAGTTCTGGGGCAATCGCCAAAGAGTCCAGCAAGTCAACAATTTTCATGGTTTGGTGCCTTCGCCTCCGGAATACGGAAAAACCGGGCGGAGAGCCTCTGGATGCGCTCTCCGCCCGCCTGCAATCCGTCTTTATTTGCCCTGGGGAATGATCAGCCCGTAGTTGCCGTCCTTGCGACGGTAAACCACGTTGATCTCTTCGGTCCGGGCGTCGGTGAACACCAGAAAATCTTTGTGCAGCAGGTCCATCTGCATGACCGCTTCCTCAACCTCCATCGGCTTTACGGGGAAGCTGTCGGTGCGGATGATGACCGGCTCGCCCCGGCCCTCGTCGATGCTCTCGGCCGCCAGGACCGTCTTCTGAACCTGGCGTTCCTTCCCCGCATGGGGTTTGTGCATCTTGATCTTTTCCTTGTAGCGTTTGAGCTGCCGCTCCATCTTGTCGACCACGCTGTCGATGGCAGCGTACATATCGTTGGTCTCTTCCGAAGCCTTGATGGTGATCCCCTTGGCGACAATGGCCACCTCGGCCCGGTGGCGAATCTTTTTTTCCACCGAAAGCGCGACCTGGGCATCGATCGGTTCATCGATGTACTTTTTGACCCGGGACACCTTCTCCTCGACATAGGCGCGCACCGGCTCACTGGCTTCCATATGACGGAACGTGACGGCTATCTGCATGTAGACCTCCTGGAAAAATCCCCCTTCGGGGCTGAAATCAATGGTTTGGCAAAATTATACCACCTGAAGCAGTGGTGGTCACGATGCCGGCCCGCCGTGCCGGCTAGAAAAGCCGTTTGCGCTCCGTCGATGAACCGATGCCGAGCATTTCCCGGTACTTGGTCACCGTCCGGCGGGCGATATCGATGCCGTTGCGCTTGAGGATTTCGACGATTTTCTGGTCGGAGAAAGGTTTTTTGGGGTTTTCCCCGCCAACGATCTCACGAATTTTGCTCTTCACACTTTCGGAGGCGACGGAATCTCCCTCGGTCGTATTGATCCCACTGTTGAAAAAATACTTCAGTTCGAACAGCCCCTGGGGGGTCTGCACATATTTGTTGGTGGTGACCCGGCTGATGGTCGATTCGTGCATCTCGATGTCCTCGGCGACATCGCGCAGCACCAGCGGTTTGAGAAATTCGATGCCACGATCGAAAAATTCCCGCTGAAACTTGACGATACTCTTGGTGACCTTGTAAATGGTCCGTTGCCGCTGATGGATGCTCTTGATCAGCCAGACGGCGCCGCGCATCTTTTCCTGGATGTATTCGCCGGCTTTGGCGTCGACGTTCGCCGCCCCGGAAAGGGCATTGCGATAGAAGGAGTTGATCCGCAGGTTGGGGAGCCCCTCGTCATTGAGAACGACGACATACTCGTCGCCGATCTTGTAGACGAAGATGTCCGGGGTAATGTAGTGAACGTCGTCCTGGCCGAAGGGCATGCCCGGTTTGGGATCGAGCTGGCTGATCACCTTGGCGGCCCCCAGGACCTCCTCGAGGGGAACCCCCAGGGCCTTGGCGATCGCCTGGAACTTGCGGTTCTCCAGTTCCGCGACATGATCGCGCAGGATGGATTCGACCAGAGATCCGCCCATATCGAGCTGCCGGACCTGAAGCAGCAGACACTCCTGGAGGTTGCGCGCTCCGACTCCGGAGGGATCGAATTTCTGCACTTCCCGCAGCACCGCCGCGACCTCTTCGCTACTGCAGCCGCAGGCCCGGGCGATCTCCTCGAAGGTGGCGGTCAGATAGCCGTCCTCGTCGATGTTGCCGATAATCTCTTCGCCGATCAGCCGCTGGCGGTCGCGAAGTCGGGACAGGCCGAGTTGCCAGAGAAGGTGGTCGGACAGGGTGCTCTTTTTGGTCAGCAGGTTTTCATAGGAGGGGCGTTCTTCATCTTCCTCGTAGGTATCGGTAACCGTTCCGCCCAGGTTGTACCCTTCCAGGTAGGTTTGCCAGTCGATGTCATTGAGCCCCTCGCTCCCCCCTTCGACCTCCTTCAGCTCCTCGCCGCTGGCTGCCGCGGCTTCGCTTTCCGCGCTTGCCGCACTGTCCGCGCTCTCCGTGCCGGGGGCTTCCGGTTCCTGGGCGGCGTCGGCCCCCTCTTCCAGGACCGGATTTTCCTCCAGCTCCTGCTGCACCAGTTCGACCAGTTCCATGCGCGAAAGCTGCAGGAGCTTGATCGCCTGCTGCAACTGGGGAGTCATCACCAGTTGCTGGCTCAGCTTCAGTTGTTGGCGGATTTCAAGTGCCATTGTTCTCCTGGCGCGACGGGCCGGCAAACCGGCGGCCACCCGCACTAATCAAAGGCGGAACTTTTCCCCCAGGTAGATCTGCCGGGCCCGGGGACTGGCGGCGATTTTGGCCGGCTCGCCGTATTCGAGGATTTCCCCATCGCTGAGGATGTAGGCCTGATCGCAGACACCGAGGGTCTCGCGAACGTTGTGGTCGGAGATCAGGATGCCGATCCTCCGCTCCCGCAGCTGGCTGATGATCGTCTGGATATCGATGACCGCAATCGGATCGATGCCGGCAAAAGGCTCGTCGAGAAGCATGAAAGACGGCTCGAGGACCAGCGCCCGGGCGATCTCCACCCGCCGCCGTTCGCCGCCGGAGAGAGCGTAGCCGAAGGAGCGGGTGATATGGGTCAGGCGCAATTCTTCGAGTAGCTGGTCGCAACGCTTGCGGCGTTGCCGGGCATCCAGATCAAGGGTTTCCAGAATCGCGAGCAGGTTCTGCTCGACAGTCAGCTTGCGAAAGACCGAGGCCTCCTGGGGAAGATAGGAAATCCCCGACCGGGCCCGCTGGTACATGGGCAGCGACGTCAGGTCGATCTCATCGAGAAACACCTTCCCCGCGTCGGGCCTGACCAGGCCGACCATGATGTAGAAGCTGGTGGTCTTGCCGGCACCGTTGGGCCCAAGCAGGCCGATGACCTCCCCGGAACCGACCTCCAGGTCGACCCCGCGGACGACCTGTCGTCCGCGGTAGCTCTTGCACAGCCCCCGTGCCAGCAGCCGGCGCGTCAAGGCCGCTCCCCCTTGGGATGGAAAACCGCGTTGACCCGCGAGCCATGGTCACTTTTGACGATACTCTTTTCCTCATCGAGAAGCACGATGATCTCGTCACCTTCGAGGAAATCATCCCCCTGATAGACCCGCGGCGACCCGGTGAGAACAATCTTGCGTTCCCGGTTGAAGAACGTGGCCTTTTCGCCGGTGGCGACACGATTTCCCTGCACGATGCGCACCGCCCCGGAGGCCTCGATACGGTCGATGTCCTTGCCCTTGTCCGGATAGACCAGAACCAGTTCCTGAGCGTAAATGGCAACGTCACCCTGACGGGCCACCACATTGCCGAGAAAGCGAACCTGATGCAGCTTGTCATCGGCCTCGAGACGATCGGAGGTCACCGAGACCGGGGCATCCGCGCGCAGCGTTCCGGGCAACGCCGCGGCGTGGCTCAAGCCCCCCGTCCAGAGGGCCAGAAGGACAATTCCTACAGCCAGCCACCGGTTCATGGTTTCTCCCTGCGCAACCCCTGGGGGAAGTCGGCCCGCACATCGGCCAGAAGGGTCACCGTGCGGTCGCTGACATTCAAGCGCATGCCTCGGCCGCTGATCACGCTGCTCCCGGAGACCAGGCGCACCGGCCGGTCCGTCCGGAGGATCCTGTCACTTTCATGGTAGTCGAGACGATCGGTGTAAAAGCTGTATCCCCGTGGGCTGTGGATCACCACATGTCCCATCGCGGTCACCTCCCGCTTTTCAGTCGCCAGTTCCCCATGGTCAGCCTGGAGACTGAGGTTGCCGAAGCGTTTGTCGAAAAAAGTAACCTGCACGTTTTCGATCCTTGCCACCCCTTCCTTCAGGTTGTGGGCGGCGGAATCGGCACGCAGGGTCCAGACCGGCTGACCGTCCCTGGTTTCGGTATAGTCGATCTTCTGCAGGGACAGGTCGATGTTCTTCGGCAGACTCTCGAGTACTTCTTCAGGAGCGTTGCCACGCAGATGACTGACGATGACCAGGGCAAGCGCGGCGGCCAGCGCCAGGATGACCACCGCCAGGCCATTGCGTAGATGAAGCCGTTTTCTCATAGGAAGGGCCAGTATAACACTTGGCTGAAGAGGGTGTAAAGGGCTAATCCAGCTGCTTGGCACGGGATTTGTATACCCGGCTCAGGCCCCCTCGAAATAACGGGCGGTCACCTCGTCCCAGGCGCCGGACGCCTTGAGCAGCAGATCGCAGACCTCCCGCACCGCGCCGCGTCCCCCGGGCCGCCGGCAGACATAATCGACGTACGGCTTGATATCCTCCACCGCATCGGCGACCGCCACCGAGAACCCGACCCGCCGCAGAATCGGCAGATCGACGACATCGTCGCCGACATAGGCCACCTCCGCGTCGCTCAAGCCGTATTCGGCCAGGATCAACCGGTAGGGATCGAGCTTGTCCTTGGCTCCCTGGTAGAGGATGTCGATGCCGAGTTCGGCGGTCCGCACCTCGACCAGGCGGGACTGGCGGCCGGTGATGATGCCGATGCGCAGTCCGGCCCGCTGCAGCAGCTTGAGGCCGTGCCCGTCCTTGACGTCGAAGGCCTTGGTTTCGATGCCGTGGTCGTCGTAGACGATGCGCCCATCGGTGAGTACGCCGTCGACGTCGAGCAGCAGCAGGCGGATGGCACGGCAGCGTTCGCGCATCAGACCACCCCCGCCTTGAGCAGATCGTGCAGGTGAATGATGCCGACCGGCACCTGCGTCTTCCTCCCCCTCGAAAACGAACAGCGAGGTGATCGAGTGCTCTTCCATCTTCTGCAACGCCTTGGCCGCCAGGTTGCCGCGCAGGATGCGTTTCGGATTGCGGTTGCTCAATTCGCCGATGGGGCGGTTGAGCACTTCGATCCCGGCGCCGAGGGCGCGGCGCAGATCGCCATCGGTAAAGACGCCGAGCAGGCGTCCGTCGCCTGCAGCGACGCCGGTGATGCCCAGTTTCTTGCTGGTGATTTCGAACAGGGCTTCCTTGAGCAGGGTGGACTCCGGCACCATCGGCACCGCGGCGCCGTTATGCATGATATCCTCGACGCGCAGCAGCAGCCGTTTGCCGAGGGCGCCGCCGGGATGGAAGAGGGCAAAATCTTCCTCCTTGAAGCCGCGTTCGACCAACAGCGCTACCGCCAGGGCGTCCCCCATCGCCAGGGTGGCGGTGGTGCTGGCAGTCGGCGCGAGCCCAAGGGGGCAGGCCTCTTCCCGCACCGAGATGTCGAGAAAGACGTCGCCGGCCCGCGCCAGGGTGCTTTTGGGATTCCCGCTCATGGCGATCAGGGGCAGCCCCATGCGCTTGATCACCGGCAGGATGCGGGCGATCTCCTCGGTCTCGCCGGAGTTGGAGACGGCGATCACCACGTCCCCCTTCATCAGCATGCCGAGATCGCCGTGGATCCCCTCGGCCGGGTGCAGAAAGAGCGCCGGGGTACCGGTGGAGGCCATGGTCGCGGCGATCTTCTGGCAGATCAGCCCCGACTTGCCCATGCCGGTGATCACCACCCGCCCGTTGCAGGCGAGGATCATCGCCACCGCCTGCTCGAATTGCCCGTCGATGCGATCGGCGAGGGCGAGAATCGCCTCGGCCTCGATGCGCAGTACCTGTTTTGCTTTCTCCAGCATCAGTGATTATTCCGCCAACCGGCCTCAGTGTCCGGCAGCGCTCCTTTTGACAATGGCGTCGATCGCCAGCAGGTCCTCCAGCATCGGCCGCAAGTCCCTGAGATAGAGGGAGTTGGGGCCGTCGCAGAGAGCCTTTTCGGGATCCTCGTGAACCTCCCAGAAGAGACCGTCGATGCCGGTCGCCACCGCCGCCCGGGAAAGAGTGCCGACGAACTGCCGCTGACCGGCGGAAGACGTTCCGGCTCCGCCGGGGAGCTGCACCGCATGGGTGGCGTCGAAAATTACCGGGCATCCGGTCTCGCGCATGATCGGCAGCGAACGCATGTCGACCACCAGGTTGTTGTAGCCGAAGGAAGCGCCGCGCTCGGTGAGCAGCACCCGCTCGTTGCCCGCAGCGGCCATCTTGCCGACCGCGTTCTTCATATCCCAGGGGGCGAGAAACTGCCCCTTCTTGATGTTGACCGCCTTGCCGGTGCGGGCGGCGGCCACCAGCAGGTCGGTCTGCCGCGACAGGAAGGCCGGAATCTGCAGAATGTCGAGCACCTCCGCGGCCGTTTCGATCTGGGCGATCTCGTGCACGTCGGAGACCACTGGCAGGTCGAATTCGTGTTTGATCCGGGCGAGGATCTTCAGCCCCTCGGCCATCCCCGGGCCGCGGAAGGAGGCGACCGAGGTGCGGTTGGCCTTGTCGTAGGAGGCCTTGAAGACGAGGCCGATGCCGAGATCCGTGGTCAGGCGCTTGAGGAATTCGGCGATGCGCAGGGTCAGCGCCTCCTCCTCGATGACGCAGGGGCCGGCGATCAGCACCAGCGGGCGGTCGCCGCCAAAGACGGCGTCGCCGACGCGGACGTCACGGGTCATGTTATTTCTCCCCCCGCTGCTTCAGGCAGGCGCCGACGAAGGACTCGAAGAGCGGATGCGGCGCCATCGGCCGGGAGCGGAATTCGGGATGGAACTGGCAGCCGAGGAACCAGGGGTGGTTGGCCAACTCGACGATCTCCACCAGATCGAGCTCCGGGTTGCTGCCGGAGATCACCAGGCCGGCCTTGCGCAGGACGTCGCGATAGCGGTTGTTGAATTCGTAGCGGTGGCGGTGCCGCTCGCTGATCGCCTGCTGGCCGTAGATGCGCCGGGCCAGGGTCTTGGCGGCGAGGTCGCAGGGATAGGCGCCGAGGCGCATCGTCCCCCCCTTCCCTCTCACCGTCTTCTGCCCTTCCATGATGTGGATCACCGGGTTTTTGGCCTCCTCGCGGAACTCGGAGGAGTAGGCGTCCTCGATATTGCAGACGTGGCGGGCGAATTCGACCACCGCCATCTGCATCCCCAGGCAGATGCCGAAAAAGGGCAGCTGGTTCTCCCGGGCATGGCGGATCGCCGCGATCTTCCCTTCGCTGCCGCGCTCGCCGAAGCCGCCCGGCACCAGGATGCCGTCAACCCCGGCAAAGGTCTCGCCGACGCCGTGGCGCTCCAGCGCCTCCGAGTCGACGTAGGTGAGATTGACCCGGCAGTCGTTGGCGATGCCGCCATGGATCAGCGCCTCGGAGAGGGACTTGTAGCTTTCGGTCAGTTCCACGTACTTGCCGACGATGGCGATGGTGGTCTCT
This sequence comes from uncultured delta proteobacterium, assembly GCA_963763205.1. GTDB lineage: Bacteria > Desulfobacterota > Desulfuromonadia > Desulfuromonadales > DDH964 > DDH964. The sequence continues at coordinate 123,218 of CAVXNQ010000017.1, forward strand.
CCGGCCGGTTCCTTGACCCGCTTGGCGATCCGCTCCCAATCGGCGAGGTCCGGAGCCTTGGTCCAGATGTTGAGGAACTCGACCAGGCGCTCGTCGAGTCCCTGGTCGTGGAAAGCCATGGGGACCTCGTAGATCGACTGCACGTCGCGGGCGGTGATCACCGCCTCCTCGCGGACGTTGCAGAAGAGGGCGATCTTGGCCTTCATGTCGCGGGGGATCTCGCGGTCGCAGCGGCAGAGCAGGATATCGGGCTGGATGCCGATCTCGCGCAGCTCCTTGACGCTGTGCTGGGTCGGCTTGGTCTTCAGCTCGCCGGCGGTGGCGATGTAGGGAACCAGGGTGAGGTGGATGTAAAGGACGTTCTCGTGGCCGCGGTCGGTGCGGAACTGGCGGATCGCCTCCAGAAACGGGAGCGACTCGATGTCGCCGACGGTGCCGCCGACTTCGATGATGGCCAGATCGACCCCCTTGGCGTTCTCGAGGATCTTGCCCTTGATCTCGTTGGTGATGTGGGGGATGACCTGCACCGTCCCCCCCAGGTAGTCGCCGCGCCGCTCCTTGCGGATCACCGAGTCGTAGACCTGGCCGGTCGTGAAGTTGGACTTGCGCGACAGAGTGGCGGTGGTGAAGCGTTCGTAATGGCCGAGGTCGAGGTCGGTTTCGGCGCCGTCGTCGGTGACGAAAACCTCGCCGTGCTGGAAGGGGCTCATCGTCCCCGGGTCGACGTTGATGTAGGGGTCCATCTTCTGCATGGAGACCCGCAGGCCCCGCGCCTCCAGCAGCGCCCCGATGGAGGCGGCGGCCAGGCCCTTGCCAAGGGAGGAGACGACGCCGCCGGTGATAAAAATGAACTTGGTCTTCATGGGGACTCCTTTGTCAACGCGAAACCGGCCCGACGGCCGGAAGCGGGCAGTTCAAAAAGGGGATTTTACACAGCCGGGGGGAAAAAGAAAACCCCAATCTCATCCCTTTGCCCCGTCGCGGCGAAGGAGTTCGCGGACCCGCTCGAGGTCCTCGGGCGTGTCGACGCCCTGGGACGGCAACGCGGTTTCGGCCACCCGGATGCGGAAGCCGTGTTCGAGCGCTCGCAGCTGTTCGAGTTTTTCCAGGTTCTCCAGGGGGGTGACGGCGAGCTTGGGATAGGTGAGCAGGAAGTCCTTGCGATAGACATAGAGGCCGACGTGCTTGAAGCAGTTCAAGCCGGTCAGGTCCGCCGGCAGGTCTTCGCCCCGATCCCGGGGATGGGGGATCGGCGCCCGGGAGAAGTAGAGGGCGAAGCCCTGGCGGTCGGTGACGACCTTGACGACGTTGGGATTGCGGAACTCCTCCCGCGAGGCCAGCGGGCACTTGAGGGTCCCCATCGGGATACCGCGGTTCTTGCGCAGCGGCGCCACCGCCTGTTCGATCATCTTCGGATCGATCAGCGGCTCGTCCCCCTGGACGTTGACCACCAGGTCGGTCTCGATGCGCGCGGCGACCTCCGCCAGGCGGTCGGTGCCGGTGGGGTGATCGGCGCGGGTCATCTCCACCTCGCCGCCGAAACCGCGCACGGCGGCGGCGATTCGCTCGTCGTCGGTGGCGACAATCACCCGGTGGATGTGGGCGGCCTTGGCGGTCCGTTCGCAGACCCACTGGATCATCGGTTTGCCGAGGATCTCGGCGAGGGGTTTGCCGGGGAAGCGGGTCGAGGCGTAGCGGGCCGGGATGATCGCGGTAACGCGCATGGTTCGGGGGGTCCTTTCGCTGCTGCTGCAAGCCGCCCGTAGGGTAAAGAAATCCCTGGGGGAAGTCAAGCCGGCCGAGAGCCGCGGCAGCGCCCCGAAGTGAAACGCGCAAAGGGGCGGGAAAACCCTCAGTCGGCCTTGTCGGCGCGGACGAAGATCTCCCGCGCCAGCTCCTGGTCGACGGCGAATTCGGAATGGCCGATGCGGAAGATATAGCTCGGATAGGCGCGCTTCAACACCAGCTGGTTGCCCGGCAGGACCCCCATGCTCATCAGTTTCTGCATCTTCTTCGGCTCGGCCGTGGAGAGATAGGCGATCTCGCCGGTCTCGCCGGCCTTCAGTTCGGTCAGGGCGACCACCCCCGGCGCGCCCTTCTGCTTCGCGTCCCGGCAGCAGCGCCCCGGCGGGATCGGCCGCCCGTGGGGGCAGGTGGAGGGGTGATTGAGCAGGGTGCAGAGCTTGGTGTCGACGGCGCCGCGCAGCAGGTGTTCGAACTCGCAGGCCGTGGCGTTGCCCTCGGCGCCGCGCAGGTCGAAGATGTCCATGGTCAGGCGTTCGGCCAGGCGATGCCGACGCACCGCCATCTTCGCCTCCTCGCGCCCCTCTTCGCGCAGGTGAACCCGCTCCCCCTGGATATCCACCATGGCCAGCCGGCTGAGTTCGGCCAGTTCCGCGTCCTCGCCGCCGACGCCGAGGGTTTCGAAGAGGGCGCCATGGTCCCCCTGCTCTTCGGTGGCGATCCACAGCGCTTCGAGGATGTCTTCGGCCTTGTGGGAAATCTTCATGGTCACTCCTTGTCGCGGTCCGTTTTGGAACGGACCAGCTTCTGCAGAAAACCGGGCAGGGCCGGGTTGGCGTAGCCGCAGTGAGGGCAATGGACCTTGCGGCAGCCACCGGGACAGGCGCCGCAGCGGTTTTCGGGTTCGGGGGTACGGTCGGGGATCTCCCGACCGCAGTAGCCGCAGATCATGACAAGACTCCGCTGAAGAGCAGGACCTGGTTGAGGAGCCAGCCGCTGCTGAAGGCGAGCGCGGTGACGAAGGCGAAGATCGCCAGCGACACCGGCCAGCCCCGCTCCTTCTTCATCATCAGGAACTGGGCGATACAGGGGACGAAGAGGGTCAGGGTCACCGCCGCCACGGTCAGCTGCTCGGGGGAAAGGATGCCGTTGGCCTGCATGTCGTAGAGACCGGCGGCGCCGAAATCGCGGCGGAAGAAGCCGAGGACGAAGACCGCCGCGGTATCGGGGGGAAGCCCGAGCGCCAGCATCGCCGGGCGCAACAGGGCGATCAGGGTGTTCAGGACCCCGCTCAGTTTCCCCGCCCAGAGCAGCACCGAGGCGAAGATGAAAAGAGGAAAGATTTCCATGAAGTACCACTGCATCCGGGTCAGGGTCTTGACCAGGACGTTGCGCGGCTGGGGCAGGCGCAAAGGCGGAATCTCCATGTAGAACATCGGCAGTTCCCCGGGCGTCACCTTGGCGGCAAGAAAGCCGATCACCAGGAAGATCGCCGCCACGCACAGCGACCAGACCAGCAGTGCGCCGGGAACCCCGGAGAGCAGGGCGAGGATCACCCCGAGCTGGGCACTGCAGGGGATCGCCAGGGCGAGCAGGACGGTGGCGATCAGCCGCTCCCGGACCGTCTCCAGGGTCCGGGTCACCATCGTCGCCATGGTGTCGCAGCCGAAGCCGAGGACGATCGGGATCACCGCCCGGCCGTTGAGGCCGATCTGCTTGAAGATCCGGTCGACGAGCATCGCCAGGCGCGGGAAGTAACCGGTGTCCTCGATCACCGAGAAGGCGAGGAAGAAGGTGCCGACGATCGGCAGGATGATCGCCACCGCGTAGCGGACCCCGAGGGTGAAGACGCCGTACTCGCCGGTGATCAGCTCGCGCAGCCAGTACCAGGGGATGAAGTGCTCCGAGAGCGAGATCGCCCAGGGATTGAGCCGTCCCTCGAAGAGGTGCCCCTCGAGCAGGTCGACCAGGGTGCCGGCGCCGAAATGGCCGACGAACTGGTAAATGCCGAAATAGAGGACCAAAAGCAGCAGCGGAAAGCCGCTCCAGGGGTTCATGGTCCAACCCGAGAGGCGTTCGCTGAAGGGGGTGCGGGCGCCGGCATGCTGGCTGATCACCCCTTCGAGGATCCCCTTGCAGACCCGCTTGCGCTCCAGGCTGATGCGCAGGTGCAAATCAACCCGCCGCTCGAAAGCGACCTCTTTCACCGCCGCCTCGACGGTGGCGAAACCGTCCCCCTCGGTCCGTTTCACCAGCGCCAGCAGCTCCTCGTCCTTCTGCATCAACAGCAGCACCACCGCCCGCCGGTCGAGGGCGTACTCGCCATGCAGGGTGGCGGCGATTTTCAGAATGTCCCGTTCGAGGTCGCTGGCATAGGCGAAGGTCGCGTGCCGGCGGCCGTCGAAACCGGCAATGGCGGCGCGAATCTCCTTCAGCCCGCGCTTGCGGGCCATGGCCGCACCGATCACCGGGATGCCGAGCTTCTCCTGCAGCAGGCCGATATCGATCTGCATGCCGATCCGTTCGGCCTCGTCGAGGATGTTCACCACCAGCAGCACCGGCAGGCGGGCCTCGACCAGCTGCAAAGTCATCGGCAGCATCCGCTCCAGGTTGCGGGCGTCGATGACGTGGACCACGACATGCGGCGTCTCGACCAGGAGGATCTCCCTTGCCACCCGCTCTTCCTCGGTGATCGGCATCAGGGCGTACATCCCCGGGGTATCGAGGACCTCGTAGCGAGTTCCCTCGATGTCGCAGTGCCCGCGCGAGACTTCCACCGAAGTCCCCGGGTAGTTGGAGACGGTCGTATAGGCTCCGGTCAGGGCATTGAACACCACGCTCTTGCCGACGTTGGGGTTGCCGACGAGGATGATCCTGGGGGTGGTCGGGGAGGGGCTGGGGGTTTCCATCAGTAGCGGATTTCCTGGCTAAGATTGACTGTCATTTTCAGGGGGAGGATGAAACGGGGATCAGGAGCCGGCGCATTTGCCGCAGCGGCCGTAAAGCTCCAGGCGGTGGTTCTCGATGTGGAAACCGTGGCGGGCGGCCACCTCGTTCTGCAATTCTTCGATGCGCGGGTCCTCGAACTCGATGATCGCGCCGCAACTGCGACAGACCAGGTGGTCGTGGTGTTGCTCCCGGCTGCTCGACTCGTAGCGGGTCTGGCCGTCGCCAAAGTTGAGTGCGGCGGCGATGCCGCATTCGGCGAACAACTTCAGTGTCCGGTGCACCGTGGAATAGCCGATGCCCGGATATTTCCGGCGCAGCCGCAGGTAGAGCTCTTCGGTGGAGGGGTGCGTGGCGCAGCGCAGAAATTCATCGAGGATCAGCTCCCGCTGCCGCGTCGATTTCAGCCCCCTCTCGGCGAGATAGTCACGAAAAACCTGTTTCCCCGGCATGATGGCCTCCAGAATTGAAAATCGTTTTCAACGGTACGCGGTTACCCGCAGCCTGTCAAGGCCGAAATAACAGTACCCGTTTTCCCTTGCCCGGTCAGCCGCCCATCGGCAGCAGGCGAAAGAGGTAGCCGGAAAGCTTCCCGAACAGGCCGAAAAAGAGCATGATCCCGACCGCCATCAGCAGACCGCCGGTGAGGATTTCCATGATCCGGATATGTTTGCGGAAGCGGTTGAAGAAGCCGAGAAAACCATGGAAGAGCAGGCCGGCGACGAGAAACGGGATCCCCAGCCCCAGGGAGTAGAAGGTCAACAGCAGGATGCCGCGCCCGGCGCCCCCGCTGGTCCCGGCCACCATCGCCAGGATGCCGCCGAGAATCGGGCCGATGCAGGGGGTCCAGCCGGCGGCGAAGGCGATGCCGACCAGCAGGGTGCCGAAAAATCCGCTCGGCTTGGCGTGGATATGGACTCGCTTGTCGCCGAGCAGGACCCCGAAGTGGAACAATCCGCTCAGGTGCACGCCGAACAGGAAAATCAGCACCCCGCCGACCCGCTGCACCCAGACCAGCCCCTCGCGAAGATGGGCCTGGAAGGAGGAGGAGGCCAGTCCGGCCAGCGCGCCGAGACTGATGAAGACCAGTGAGAAGCCGAGGATGAAGACCAGGGAATGAAAGAGGATAGTCAGGCGGACTCGGGCGGTCGGATGGGCCTCCTGCAGCTGTTGGAAGGAGAGCCCGGTGATGTAGGTCAGATAGGAGGGAATCAGCGGCAGCACGCAGGGGGAGAAGAAGGAGAGGATCCCGGCGGAGAGGGCGATCCAGACGGTCAGGTCGTGGCTGGCGGTCACGGTCTTACCCGAAGATCAGGAACTTGAGGAAGCTGACGACCTGCGGCCCGGTCCAGTCCATGGCGCCGACGACGTGATCGGCAATAATGCCGTCGGGACGGACGATGAAGGTTTCCGGGTAGGCGAAAACCCCGTATTGCTGCTGCACCTCGGTCTTGGCATCGAGCAGGACCGGGAAGGTATGGGGATTCTGCTTGAGAAATTCCTGGACGTTTTCCCGGCCGTCCTCTTCGACATTGATGGCGAGGAGCACGAAATCCTTGCCGGGCAGCATCGCGTTGAGCTTCTCCATCGAGGGCATTTCCGCCCGGCAGGGGGGGCACCAGGTGGCCCAGAAGTTGACCAGCACCACCTTGCCGCGGAGTTGAGAGAGGGTATAGCTGCGGCCGTTGACGTCCTTGAGCGTGAAATCGGGAGCCGGTTCGCCGACCCGGGCCGCACTGGCCGGACCAGGCGCAGGGCGGTCGCCGGCGCCGAGGGCGGTCAGGGGGAGCAGAAGCAGCAGAAGCAGCGGCAGGAGGCCGGAGAGGAGACGTTGCATTGTCAGGGTCCTTTCATAAACGTTGGCCCATTTCTACCCGGCGCGGGAGGAAAAGTCAAGGCAGCCGATCCGGGCCGGCCCACAGGGCCTCGATGGCGTCCATCTCTTCTTCCGAGAAGCCGAAATAATGGGCGAGTTCGTGGACCAGCGTCTCCCGGATGACCCGCAGCAGCCCATCGCCGCTCTCTCGGGCGTAGGCCTCGATGGCCCGCTGATAGAGCACGATCACGTCGGGGAGGCCGGGCAACTGCTCGAAGCTGCGCTCAGCGACAGGCAGACCGCGGTAGTAGCCGAGCAGGTCGCGCCGGTCGTCGAAACCGACCTCTTCCAGGGTTTCGGGGTCGGCCCACTCTTCGACCTGGATGCTGAGGTTTTCCACCCGCTGCAGGAACTCCCCGGGGATCGAGGCCAGGGCCCGCTCCGCGAGGGCGACGAAGTCGCGGCGGTTCATTCGCCGAAACCCTGGCCCCTGGCGACCCGGAAGACCGAGGAGAAGCGCGCCACCTCGCGCCCGCCTTCGTCCTCGACCCGGGCCTCGCCGTAGAAGGTCCGGCCGTCGGGGCCGGTCACCCGGGCCCTGGCCACCACCTTTCCCGACTGTACCGGGGCCAGAAAGCGGGTGGTCAGTTCGGTGGTGGCGAACGCCGTCCCCGCCGGCAGGACCGACTTGATCGCCATCGCCACTGCGGTATCGGCCAGGGCGGTCACGGCCCCCCCGTGAAGCAGCCCGCCCCCCTGAGCGAGGCGAACCACGAAGGGGAGACTGAGTACCGCCTCCCCGGCGCCGGTCGACTCGATCGTCATGCCGAGCAGGTCCTCGAAGGGGGCGGTGTCGATCCACCCGGCCAGTTCGAACTGTCGCACCCCGGTCCGCCGGGGAGTTTCACCATCGACCAGCATGCGTGCCATGGGCGGTCTCCGTTGCCGAACGCGCAGGGATCGGCAGAGTGGGTTCAGGGAAGATCGACATAGTAGCCGCGATCGCCCCGGACGAAGAGAAATTTCTGCGGCAGTTCGCCGAGATGATCTTGGAAATAAGCCCCCAGGTCATGGGTCCCCGCCAGCCGCTGACCGCCCACCTCGGCCACCAGGTCACCGGGCTTCAGACCAACCTTGGCGGCCGGCGAACCGGGGGTGACCGCCGCCACCGTCACGCCCTCTTGGCCGTCGGTGACGCGGAAGCCGAAGACCCGTTCCCCGTAGCGCAGGCCGTAGCCCGTGGGCAGGGGGGCGAGGGCGACAGTCACGTCCAGTTCCCGCTCGCCGCGCAGCAGGTGCAGGACGACCCGGTCCTCGGGGGTATAGCCGGAGAGGAGCTGCAGCATCTCGGCCGGGGATTCGACCTCCTCCCCGTCGATGGCGAGGATGACGTCGGCCGGCTGCGCGCCGGCGGCGGCCGCCGGCGATCCGGGCTCGACTTCGGTGACCAGGACCCCGCCGACCCCGCGGCTGCGGGCCAGGGCGGTATTGACCTCACCGGGGATCACCCCCAACCAGACTGGGCGCCGCCGCCCGTGCCTGATCAGGTCCCCCGCCACCCGCTTGGCCAGGTCGATGGGAATGGAGAAGCCGATGCCCTGGGCCTGGCGGGCGATGGCGGTGTTGATGCCGATCAGCGCGCCGTTGATGTTGAGCAGCGGTCCCCCGGAATTGCCGGGGTTGATCAGGGCGTCGGTCTGGATGAAGTGGCCGACGACGCCGTCGCCCATGGGCAGCCGCCGGGAGGCGGCGCTGACTACCCCGGTGGTCACCGAATGGCCGAGACCAAGGGGATTGCCGATGGCGATAACCGTTTCGCCGAGCAGGAGGTCATCCGAGCGGGCGGGGGTGAGATAGGGGAACCGCTCCTTCCCCTGGATGCGCACCACCGCCAGATCGAGACGCTCATCGCTCCCCACCAGTTCCCCGGCCAGTTCCTTGGCCCGCCCCGGCACGGCGACAAAGATCTTCGAGGCCTGTTCGATGACGTGGGCGTTGGTCAAAACGTAGCCGCGAGGGTCGATGATCACCCCCGAGCCCAGCGACTGGGTCTTGTAGACCTGGGGCGGGGCGAAGTCGCGGAAAAAATCGTCGAACAGCGAATCGCCGAACCCGAAGAACGGCGAACCCTGGCGCTTGACGATCTGCTCGGTGCGGATGTTGACGACCGCCGGGCCGGCCCTTTCGATCGCCACCACCACCGGGGTGCGCCGGTCCGCTGCCTGGCCGCGGCCCGGCAGCAGGAACATACCGAGCAAAACTGCGATGATCAGTCGGTTCATGGTCCTCATCCCGTTCCGGTCTGGCGCCCCCTTTCTCGGGCGGCCGCCGGAGCCTCAGTCCTCCCGGCCATCCCCCGACCGACGGGGAATGGCGTATTTCTCCATCCGGTAGAGCAGGGTGTGGCGGGGAATCCGCAGGAAGGCCGCGGCCCGGGTCTGGTTGCCGCCGCAGCGCCGCAGGGCTTCGGCGACCGCTTCCTTCTCCAGCGCCTCCAGGCTGTAGCCGTCGGGGGGGAGGTTGAGAACCCCGCCCTGCGCCTGCCGACGCGGCAGCGGTGATCTTTGCCGGCAGGTCGCCGACCTCCACCACCTCCCCATGGCGCAGGATGAGCGCCTGCTGGACGGCATTCTCCAGTTCGCGGACGTTGCCGGGCCAAGGATAGCGGCCCAGGGCCGCAAGGGCGGCGGAAGAGAACTCGCCGCCGCCGTACTTGCCGGCAAAATGCCGGACCAGCAGCGGGATGTCCCCGGCGCGCTCACGCAGCGCGGGCAGCCGCAGCGGAACGACCGCCAGCCGGTAATAGAGGTCCTCCCGGAACGCCCCGTCGCGAATCGCCTGTTCCAGGTCGCGGTTGCTGGCGGCCACCAGCCGCACATCGATCTTCCGGCAGCTGCCGCCCACCGGTTCGATCTCCCGCTCCTGCAGGGCGCGCAGCAGCTTGGGCTGCATCTCCCCCGGCAGTTCCCCCACTTCGTCGAGGAACAGGGTGCCGCCGTCGGCCTGGGCGAACTTGCCGCTGCGGTCGCGGATGGCGCCGGTAAAAGCCCCCTTGACGTGCCCGAAGAGTTCGCTCTCCAGCAGGTCGGCGGGAATGGCGGCGCAATTGACCGCCACGAAGGGTCCCTCGCGGCGCTCGCTCCCCTGGTGGATGGCCCGGGCGATCAGCTCCTTGCCGGTACCGCTCTCCCCTTCGATGAGCACCGTGGCTTCGCTGGCCGCCACCCGCCGTACCCGCGCGAAGACTGTCTGCATGGCATCGGAGATGCCGACGACATGGCCGAAATCGTCGCGGTTGGCCAGGGCCCTGCGCAGCCGGCTGTTCTCGCGCTGCAGGCCTTGAAATGCCTCGGCGCGCTCCAGGGTCAGGCGCAGTTCGTCCTGGGAAAACGGTTTGGTCAGAAAGTCGAAGGCACCCTGCTTCATGGCCGCCACCGCCTTGTCCACGGTGCCGAAGGCAGTGATCACGATAACCGCGGTCTCCGCTTCGAGCTCCCGGATGGCGGCCAGGACCTCGAATCCGGACTTCCCCGGCATCTGGATATCGGTGACGACCACCCGCGGACGCTCCTGGCGAAACAGGGCCAAGCCCGCGTCGCCGTCGGCGGCCGGCAACACCTGCCAGCCGGCCTGGGTCAGGGTGAACTCCATCACCCGGCGCAGGGAACTGTCGTCATCGATGAGCAATACGCTCCGGGTCAGCTCTTCGTTCACAACCAATCTTTCTCCAGGTCAGGGGGCCGGCGGGAAAAGCAGGGTGAAGGTGGTCCCCCGCCCGGGTTCGCTGGCGACCTCGATGCGTCCTCCATGCCCCTGGATGATGCGGTGGACGATCGCCAGGCCGAGCCCGGTTCCTTCGCTGCGGGTGGTGAAAAACGGGTTGAAGATCCGCTCCAGGTGGTCTGCGGGAATCCCTACTCCGCTGTCGCGAAAGCGCAGGCGGACCCGATCGTCGCTGCGGTTCGTGGCGAGGTTCAGTACCCCGCCCGCGGGCATGGCCTGAAAGGCGTTGAGGATCAGATTGAGAAAGGCCTGCCGCAACTGTTCCCGATCGGCCTTGACCAGGGGTATCTCCCCGGCGGTGAACTCGACCTTCACCCCGCCGCTGCGAGCCGGCTGCCGGGTCAGCACGATCAGCTCCTGCAGCAGCGCATTCAGATCGACCGCACTGCGACCGGATTCCGCGGGGCGGGCGAACTCCAGGAAATCCTGGACCACCCGATTGAGGCGGTCGACTTCCTGGATCAGGATGGCGGCGAATTCGCTGCGCGGGTCGCCGGCCGCCATCCCGTCGCGGAGGATTTCGGCGGTGCCGCGAATCGAACCCAAGGGATTGCGGATCTCGTGAGCCATCCCGGCGGAGAGCTCGCCGAGGGCGGAGAGGCGGTCGGCCCGGCGCAGCTGCTCCTCGATTTCGAGAATCTGGTCGGCCTGTGTGCGCAGCTGGGAATAACTCTCTTCCAGCGTCCGGGCGGTCTGTTGATAGCGATCCTTCTGGCGGCGCTCGCGCTCGGCCAAAAGGCCAGTGAGGCCGCCGATGACGTTGTAAAGGATGATTTCCAGGTACTGCTCGAGCTCGGTGGCCGGGTGGTGCCCCCACTGGAAAACCACGTGGGGCGCGTAGAGCACCGATACCCCCAGCGCCACGCCCAGGCCGCCGCGCAGCCCGTACCAGAGCCCGCCGAGAATGATGGGGAGGTAGTAGAGGCGGCGGTAGATGTCGTGGATCTGCGCCTGCTGGATGGTGGTCAGATAATGCAGGGCCGTCACCACGGCCACCAGCAGGCTGATTATGGCAATTCGCAGAAGGTCGGCGCGGCGCATACCCGATTGTGAAGGGCCGCCGCCGCGCCGTCAAGAGGCAAGGGGGACAAAAAATGCCCCTTTCGGGCTGGCGAAAGGGGCGGACCAGGAGGCAAGAGCGCATTGCGCTTTGCCGGTGTCTTTAATCCTGTAGCAGATTTCCCCGGCGTGAAAAGCGCGCCGGCAAATTATGTTGAAGGGACTTTCCGCTCCGGGTATGCTGGCAGCCAGTTTTTCCGGACGGGGTCTGCCATGCCGCTGTTTGTCGACATTCTCAACATCGTACTGCCGGTCTTTTCGGTCATCGCCCTCGGTTACCTGCTGCGGCGGCTGGGGCTGATCGACAACGCTTTCCTGCTGCAGACCAATCGCCTGGTCTACTATATCTGCCTGCCGCTGCTGCTCTTCTTCAAAATCGGCAGCGCCGACTTCTTCGCCAATTTCAATGCGCCGCTCGTGCTCGGGTCGGCGGCGGGAATCGCCGGCGGATTCCTGGGCAGCTACGGCTGGGCGATGCTGCGCCGCTACCCCCCGGCCGTCCGCGGCGCCTTCAGCCAGGGCTCCTTTCGCGGCAATCTGGCCTACATCGGCCTGGCCATCGTCTTCAATGCCTACGGCGAAGGCGGCCTGACCCGCGCCGGCATCCTCATGGGATTTTTGGTACCGGTCCTCAACTTCTTCGCCATCCTCGCCCTGCTCCTCCCCCACCGCGGTAGCGAGCCGGGGCGGGGGGCCGGTTTCTGGCTCAAGCAGATCCTGCTCAACCCGCTGATCATCGCCTCCTTCGCCGGCATCGCCTGGAGCTTTCTCAAACTGCCGCTGCCGGTGGTCCTCGCGCGCAGCCTCAGCATCGCCACCGGCATGACCCTGCCCCTGGCTCTGATCGCCATCGGCGGCACCTTCTCCCTGGAGAAGCTGCGCGGCGACCTGGTCCTGGCCGGGTTCGCCACCGGCGTCAAGCTCCTCTGGATGCCGCTGGCGACCGCCGTCCTGCTGGTCCTGCTGGGGGTCAGGGGACACGACCTGGCCATCGGCGTCCTGATGGCCGGCACCCCGGCGGCGACCGCGACCTACATCATGGCCCACCAGCTCAAGGGGGATGCGGAACTGGCCGCTTCCATCGTCATGCTCTCCACCCTCCTCTCGGCTGTGACCTACACCATCGCGCTACTGGTCCTGCGCACCCTGGGGCTATGAAAGGCCGGCGGTCTCCATCCTCCTGCCGGTGCGCGACGAGGAACAGCACCTGCCGGCGGCCCTCGCCTCGCTGCGGCGGCAGACGCTGGAGGACTGGGAGCTGGTCGCCGTCGACGACGGCTCCACCGATGCCACGCCGCAACTGCTGCGGGCCGCGGCCGCAGCCGACGCCCGCATCCGGGTTCTGACCCGGCCGGCGGAAGGCCTGGTGAGCGCCCTGAACGCCGGGCTGGAAGCTTGTCGCGCGCCGCTGGTGGCGCGCATGGACGGCGACGACGTCTGCCATCCCCGACGCCTTGCCCTGCAGAGCGACTATCTCCACGCACCCGGAGACGTTGCTGGTAGGCAGCCGCGTGCGGCATTTCCCGCGCCCCGCCCTGCCGGGCGGCATGCGCACCTATGAAAGCCTGGCAGAACAGCCTGCACGACGATGCGGCGATCCGTCGCGATCTCTTCGTCGAGTCCCCCTTTGCCCATCCCAGCGTCATGTTCCGCCGCGACCGCGTGCAGGAGGCAGGTGCCTACCGTAATTGCGGCTGGGCCGAGGATTACGACCTCTGGCTGCGCCTCGCCCGCCTCCCGGGCGGTTTCGCTCGGCGGCCCGAGACCCTGCTGTACTGGCGCGACCGCGCCGCGACGCCTGACCCGCACCAGCGACGCCTGCAGCGCCGCGGCCTTTCGCGCCTGCAAGATCCATCATCTGCTCCAGGGTTTTCTGGCCGCGCCGCCGGCAAGTGACCTTGTGGGGGGCGGGGCTGGAGGGGAAGGCGTGGCGGGCCGCACTGGCCGCCGCCGGCGTGGCGGTGGCACGCTGGGCCGAGGTCGACCGGCGCAAGATCGGCCAGACGATCCATGGTGCGCCGGTGATGGCGGTCGAGGAGCTGCAGGCGGGGTACGGGCCGATCCTGGTCACCGTCGGCGCCAGGGGGGCAAGAGCCCAGATCCGGGCCGCGGCCCGGCAGCGCGGGCTGGTGGAGGAGAGAGAATTTCTCTGCGTCACCTGAGAGGTGACGGCCGGGAAGGGATCCGGCCCTTACTTGGTGCCGAAAATCTTGTCGCCGGCGTCGCCCAGCCCCGGCAGGATGTAGCCGTGTTCGTTGAGCCGCTCGTCGATGGCGGCGAGGTAGAGGTCGACGTCGGGATGCTCCGCCGTCAGTCGCGCGATCCCTTCCGGGGCGGCGACCAGGAAGAGACCCTTGATGCGCCGGCAGCCGGCCTTCTTGAGCATCGCAACGGCTGCCGCGGCGCTGCCGCCGGTGGCGAGCATCGGATCGAGGATCAGGGCGGTACGCTCCCGGATGCCGCGGGTCAGCCGTTCGAAATAGGCGACCGGCTCCAGGGTCTGCTCGTCCCGGTAGAGGCCGATCACCGACACCCGGGCGCTGGGGATCAGGTCGAGCACCCCGTCCATCATCCCCAGCCCGGCGCGCAGAATCGGCACCACGGTGATCTTCTTCCCCTTGATCCGCTCGACGGCAACCGGACCGGCCCACCCCTGGATGGTCACCGCCTCGGTTTCCAGGTCCTTGGTCGCTTCGTAGGTGAGCAGCCGTGCGACTTCCGAGGCCAGTTGGCGAAAATCCTTGGTGCTGATGGTCTTCTTGCGCATCAGCCCGAGCTTGTGCCGCACCAGCGGATGGCCGATCTGGTGAACCGACATGGGGATCTCCTGCAGAGTTTGGGGTGAAAGCGGGGAATGGGAGCCCCCCCGGGAAGTTCCGGACCCGTCAGGCCGGCATTGCTGCCGGAACCAAGCAGAGACGCCGATAACTGTCCGCACCCCGCTGGAAATCGATGATGCGAATTCCCATGCCCCCCTTGATGCGGCCCAGCAGATTTGGAGGGACCTTCTTCGCCCACATGACCCGCCCTGTCAAAACGATCAGTTCCCCATCTGGCGCGGTCAGTTCGATCTTCAGCAGGGTCTGGGGATTTTGCACGATGGCGGACTTGATGAAGAGGCCGGTAGGGGAGATATCGTCGGTGAACCCGATGCGGTTGGCCTCCGCGACGCCGAACCTGAGCTGCAAACGCTTGCGCTGCCGGTGGATGTTCCGCTTGTCGCTGACCATGGTCCCTCCTTGCGCATGAACTGCACGTGACACCCGGCGACGATCCGCCTCATTGCAAAACAGCCGGGCGCCGCACCTTGGCGGTACCCGGCCGTGGACTTCCCGCTAGAGCCCTCCCCGGTTCAGAGCAGCTGCAGCTTCGCCTTGCGCTCCTTCAGGATCGCCGCGTGACGGCCCTCTTCCGCCGCCAGCCAGGCAAACGCCTGGCGGCCGTCGACGTGGCGCGCCTGGCGGGCCGCCAGGCTGAAGAATTCGGAAAACTTCTCCTCGGCCTCGATCGCCAGGTCCAACGCCTGGAGGTCGGTATCGCCGCTGCCGAGGACGGCCTCGAGGCGCTCCGGCGCCGGGAAGATGCGATCCTCGGCAAAGCGCCGCAGGTAGGGGAGGAACTCCTCCTCGTCTTCCCAGAAGGCCCCCTCCTGGAAGCGCGGGATGATCCCTTCCAGGGTTCTCAGGTGCTGCACCTCATCCTGGGCCAGCCAGGAGAAGATTTCCCTGGCCAGTTCGCTGTGGGCCTTGGCGACCATGGCGTTGTAAAAGCGGTGGCCGTTCTTTTCGATCTCCATGGCGGCACGGATAACCTCGAAGCCGCTGTAATCCTCCACACCCGTCATATGACCTGACTCCTTTTTTAATGAAAGATTTGCTTTTGTACCCCGGGAAAACGGGGCTGTCAATTCCCGAACAGCCCGCGCAGGGTCTTTTCGAGCTGTTTCTTCTGCGAGGTATCGGGCGACGACCCCGAGTCCGGTTTGGGACCCAGGCGTTCCTGGAGCTTCTTCTCCAACTTCTCCTGCAGTGTCTCGGTGGCTTTCTTGAGGGCGGCCTTGGCGTCGATTTCGAAGCGCGGCGCATCGAGACTGCCGCTGAGCTTGAGGGGGACTTGCCCCCAACCGTCGGCATCCTTGAAAAAGCGTGTGACCTTGCCGTGGGTGTCGATCCGGGCGGTCAGCTCCGGCGCCAGCCGGGCATCGAGCCTAAGGTTCAATTTGCCGTCGAGGCCGACGGTCCCCTGCGGGGCCAGCCGCACCTGCTTGCCGCTGAGGTGGCTGTCGATCTGCACCTGCCCCTGCTCGATGCGGAAGTTCCCGGCCCACTGCTGGAAGCTGATCTGGCGCAGGTCCTCGAGTCCGAGAACCGTGGCCAGCCCCTGGGCCAGCTGCCCGCCCTCCAGCCGGCCGTCCTTGATGAGAATTTCGCCGCTGCCGGAAAGGTTGCGCTTGACCGTCACCGGCAGGGTTCCCGCGCCGGACAGATCGGCCTTGAGCCCGAGGCTGCCGGTCACCGTGGCGCCGGCCGCGGGCCGCAGAGCGGTCAACAGCGGTTGCAGCTGGAGGTCCTGGAGCACCAGGTGAGTACGGTAGGCGAACCCGGGACGACCGAGATCGACGCGGGCGGTATCGAGAAAATTTCCGCCGGCGAGCTGCCCGCGCAGCTCATCGATGGTGAGGACGTTCTTTGCGAGCAGGGCATGGAGGGAAAATTCCTTGCAGGCCAGCCCCTTGATGGTGGCCTGTTTCACCTTCAGGCTCGCCTCGGCGCGCAGCGGCAGGTCGAGCGGGCCCGGTTCGGTGCTGCGCGCCGTCGCGGCCGCCTTGGTGCCGCCGCCTTCCCCGCCGCCGGTGCCGGGAGCGCCGGCCGCCAGGAGGGGATCGAGAGCCAGGGTATCCGCCTGCCCCCGGAGGGTGACTGCCAGGGGTTTGGCGGAAAGATCGACGATGCGCAGGTCGAGAGCGACGCGGTTGTCCCCGGCGACCAGCTGCAGGTCCTGGCTGGCGATCGCTTTTCCCTTGAGGTTGAGAACACCGTTCAGGGCCGGACGCAGTCCGCCCAGGCTGGCCTGCACGCTGCTCAGGCGCAGGGTCCCGTCCTGCGGCAGCTCGGCGGGACGTTGCGGCGAACCGGCCAGGTGCACCTGCAGATCGATCTTCCCGGCCGGATCGAGGCCGTCGGTGGGAGGGACCAGCCCCTTCGGCAGGGCGGCCAATGCCTGGCGGATATCGAGCCCGGGCAGGGCCAGCTGCAGGTCGAGGCGGGGCTCGCGGGCATAATCGGCGACCGTCCCGCTGACCTCCGCCTGGATGCCGTTGAAATCGAGGTGCCCTTTCTCGATCGCCAGCTGCTGTGCGGCAAGATCGAGCTTGAGGGCATAGTCGAGTTTCAGGTTGGCGTTGCTGATGGGCGTTTTCGGCAGGGCATCAAGGGTCAGGGCGAGATCGGCCAGGGTCAGCTCTCCGGAGGAGGTGAGCTGCCGGGCGTCGCCGGCGACTTCGAGATCGGTGCTGACCTTCAGCGCCCCGAGGGTGCCCGGAATCCGGCCGCGCAGGTAGGGGGCGAAGGCCGTGGCATCGAGCGCCGTCAGCTGCACCCGGGCCTTGCCGCTCCCGCCCCGGATATCGGCCTCGCCGCTGACGTCCAGTTTCGCATCGTTTAGCATCCCCTGCAGTTCGAAGGGGAAGGGCTTATCCAGGGAGACGTCGTTCAGGCTCAAACCGACGGCGGAGAATTTCAGCCGGTAGGGCGAGGTGCCGTCGATGGTGTAATCGAGAAAGACGACCTCCCCGTCGCTGATGCCGACATGGGCGATGCTCAGGTCGATGCCTGGCGCCGGGGCTGGGGTCTTGCCGCCCGCCTTGGCCGGTGCCTGCCGCG
Source organism: uncultured delta proteobacterium (assembly GCA_963763205.1). GTDB lineage: Bacteria > Desulfobacterota > Desulfuromonadia > Desulfuromonadales > DDH964 > DDH964. Next base: position 140,447 of record CAVXNQ010000017.1, read on the forward strand.
GCGGGCCCGGAAAGCAGATCGGAGAAATTGAAGCGGCCGTCGGCCTGGCGCACGATGCGGATGCGGGGCGCGACCAGCTGCACCTCGTCGATCATCACCCGGCCGAGCAATAGCGGCCAGAAGCGGTAGCGCAGGATCACCTGGTCGGCGGCGACGAAGGTCTCATCCCCTTTCGGTTCGGCGATGGCCAGCTGCGAGAGCTGCACCCCGGAGAAGAGCCCGACCCGGATATCGCCGAGGGTGACCTGCCGGTGCAGCGGTTGTTCCGCCAGCGGCAAAACCGTGGCCCGGATCCGCTCCGGGGTCACCAGCACCTTGACCAAAATGATCGCGGTGATCACCAGAACAGCCAGCACCGCCACGATCACCGCCAGCCATCGTCCAAGTCGTTTCATTGCCACCTCCGAAAGATGTTCCGCCCCGGTCCCGGCTACCGTTGCCGATCCAGGGGATCGTCCAGCCCCGCCACTTCGAGCACCGCCCGCCACTCCTCCTCGCGCACCGGCTGCACCGAAAGCCGATTCCCCTTGCGCAAAACCTCCATCCGGCAGAGAAGCGGATGCCGGCGCAGATCATCCCGGGTAAGCGGCTGCGGCAGCGGTGCCAATCCCTGCACATCGACCATGTACCAGATCGGATTGGCCGCGCTGGCGCGGGGATCGAAATGGTCGGAACGCGGGTCGCAGGCGGTGAAATCGGGATAGCCGGCGCGCACCACCCGGGCCAGGCCGACGATCGCCGGCTGCGCCGTGTTGCTGTGGTAGAAAAGGACGCCGTCCCCCACCTGCAGCTCGTCGCGCAGCAGGTTGCGGGCCTGGAAGTTGCGCACCCCGTCCCAGTGTTCGGTCTGCCCCGGGCGCCCCTGCAGATCGGCGAAGGAAAAGCAGCCCGGTTCCGATTTCATCAGCCAGTAGCGGCGCCTTGCCTCGGTCATCGACATCCTTCTTAAAAATCCCAGCATCCGGCCGTTTTTGATTTGCGTCAAGGCCGGCGCCGCCGGCCGCGGTTAAGGTAGCGCCATCTGCAGCGGCCTTCACCGGTCAGTGACAAGTATAACATCAACCGCGGCAAGTGTTCCCTGCAGCCGACCCGTTGTCAAGGGATGCGATCCCACCAACCTACCACGGCAGGAAAAACTGCCAACCACCGATGACAAGGAGGAACCACGATGGACAACATGTTTTGCTTCCAGTGCGAACAGGCCGCCCAGGGAACCGGCTGCACCAAGATCGGCGTCTGCGGCAAGCAGCCCGAGGTCGCCGCGCTGCAGGACCTGCTGGTCTACGCCCTGAAAGGGATCGCCTTCTGGGCCGACAAGGCCCGCGCCGCCGGCAAGAAGGACGCCGAGATCGACCGCTTCATGATCGAGGGGCTCTTCACCACCGTCACCAACGTCGACTTCGACGCCGAGGCCATCGCCAAGATCCTGCAGAAAGCCGGCACCATCCTGGAAAAAGCCCAGGCCCTCGCCGGCCCCGTCGCCGGAGGGGTCCCCGCCGCCGCCAACTGGCAGCCCGCCGCCTCTACCGCCGCGCTGATCGCCGCGGGCGCCGCCCACGGCGTCAAGAGCGACGCCATCGACCCCGACGTCAAGTCGGTGCAGGAGATGCTGGTCTACGGCCTGAAGGGCGACGCCGCCTACGCCGACCACGCCCTGATCCTCGGCCGCGAGAACGACGAGGTCTACGCCTTCATCCACAAGGCCCTGGCCGCCACCCTCGATCCCGACCCTCGGGCTGAGGACTTCGTCGGCCTGGCCATGGAGTGCGGCGAGATGAACCTCGTACCATGGAGCTGCTCGACGCGGCCAACACCGGCAGCCTACGGCCACCCGGTGCCGACCCCGGTCCGCTCGGCACCAAGGCCGGCAAGGCGATCCTGGTCTCCGGCCACGACCTGAAGGACCTCGAAGAGCTGCTCAAGCAGACCGAGGGCAAGGGCATCAACGTCTACACCCACGGCGAGATGCTGCCGGCCCACGGCTACCCGGGGCTGAAGAAGTACCCGCACCTCGTCGGCAACTACGGCGGCGCCTGGCAGGACCAGCGCCAGCGAGTTCGACGCAGTTCCCCGGCGCCATCTCTGATGACCACCAACTGCATCCAGAAGCCGGCCGAGACCTACAAGGACCGCATCTTCACCAGCGGGCCTGGTCGCCTGGCCGGGCGTCACGCACATCGACGGACGGCGACTTCTACGCCGGTCATCGAGGCGGCCCTGGCTGCGCCGGGCTTCGCCGAAGACGCCCGGAGAAGACGATCCTGGTCGGCTTCGGCCACAACGCCGTCCTCGGCGTCGCCGACAAGGTGATCGACGCGGTCAAGGCGGGGCAGATCAAGCACTTCTTCCTGGTCGGCGGCTGCGACGGCGCCAAGACCGGGCGCAACTACTACACCGAGTTCGCCGAGCAGGCGCCCGAAGGACATGCGTGATCCTGACGCTGGCCTGCGGCAAGTACCGCTTCAACAAGCTGGACTTCGGCGACATCGGCGGCATCCCGCGGCTGCTCGACGTCGGCCAGTGCAACGACGCCTACTCGGCCATCCAGATCGCGGTGGCCCTGGCCGAGCGCGTTCGACTGCGGCGTCAACGACCTGCCGCTGTCGCTGGTCCTCTCCTGGTACGAGCAGAAGGCGGTGGCGATCCTGCTGACCCTGCTGCACCTGGGCATCAAGAACATCCGGCTCGGGCCGACGCTGCCGGCCTTCGTCACGCCCGAACGTGCTGAACGTGCTGGTCGAGAACTTCAACATCGGCCCGATCACCACCGCCGAAGAGGATCTCAAGCCGATCCTCGGCTGATCGGCCAGCACCTCCCGCGACAGTAAAGCCGGGGCCTTCGGGCCCCGGCTATTTTTTCGTTGCTTCGCCTGCGCGCAGGGTTCTGGCAATATGGTACGTTTTAATTATCAGCAGGCATTATAAGGAGACGTCGCCATGGCCGAGCTTATTCACACCTCGCGCATCACCATCACCAGGGATCGGGGGCCGATCCGGATCGCCCACATCGAAGGCTTCAAGGAACCGGTCTACTACGGGGTTCATGGTGGGATCCAGAAGTTCTACCAGGTCGATCCGATCGAGGAACACGCCGCCACCCTCGACCACATCGTCGGTGCGGTAGCGGCTTGAATGATGGGAACCTTCGCCAGCGTGCTGGCGACCAAAAAAATCAGGACCCATACCGACCGGTTATCGGGCCGATGTCGAGGGGGATATCGAAAACGTCGACGGCGTGCTCAAAATCACCGTCATCCGGGTTCATTACACCTTGAAGCTGAGCCCGGAAGAAGAAGCCGATGCCCGCTGGGCGCTGGAGAATTACATCGAAAAGTGCCCCGGAGCGATGAGCGTGACCGGCTGCATCCGCATCGAACATTCCCTGGTGGTCGTTGCCCGATGAGGGAGCTGGCGAGGCGGCTCCGCCGGCAAAAAGAAGTCGGCGTTGGCGGGGGGATGGAGCGTGGAGAGGCGGGAAGGTTTTGCCGCGGGGCGATGCCGTTCAGCCAGAGGGATATCCGCAAGACGGCTTGTTCCGTTCGGGGCAAGGGATTGAAGGTCCCCTACGGTGATTTCCCTGCGCCTGGCCCCCATCCCCGGGGATCAGGAAAGTCCGAAGATACATGACCGATATCTACTTCTGCGGGCATTGTAACAGCCCCGTTGCCAAATCGGACACGGTCTGTCCGCACTGCTCTGCCGCCTTCACCGTCATTCGCTGCCCGGCGTGTAACTTCGTTGGGCAGAAGGAAGATTTCCCCTGGGACCGCTGCCCGCGGTGCGGATGCCGGAGGCTCCTCCTCGAATAGTGCGTTCCAAGCTTGCCCAAAGGTACCAATTAAGGAACGAAAAGCCCCCGATCGCCAGGTCGGGGGGCTTTTTCATCTCACGGCCGGGAATTTAGAACCGGCTCGGGCTTTGATTGTCTTGGATCGGGACGCTGGTGCGGCGATCCTACAATTCGGTGACCCAGCCCCGCCCCTGCCGTCGCGGCCCCTTGCTTCATGGAGCGCAGAAACCGGGAGCGCAAGGACTCGCTCATCAGAGCCTTTTGACCGCCGGCAGCCGCAAAAAGCCGCCAAGCAGGGCGCGCAGGGACTTCTGGTCGAGCCGCCGCGGGTCGGCAAAGAGCTGGTTCTCCAGGGTCCCTTTTTCGAGGCACTGCAGGATGACCCGCTCGAAAGTGGATTCCGGGTGGATCACCCGCTGCTCCCGCTTCACCAGGCGACACGCCCCGGTCGGGCACTTGAGGGCGCAAACGCCGCAGCCGAGGCAGGCGGCGGGGTCGACGCGGGGGGCAGCTTGATCTTGCGCAGCGCCTGCGCGTCGGGGACCATGGCGATCGCCTCGATGGGGCAGGCCCGGGCGCATTTGCCGCAGCCGAGGCAGGACTCCTCTTCGATGGCGGCGAGGTAGCTGGAGGTGACCAGGGCGTTCGGATAGCCGTACTTGTTGATGGCGCTAAGGACGTTGCAGCAGCAGGCGCAGCAGTGGCAGACGAACTTGACGTCCTTGCGGACGTTGTCGGCGCTCAGCACCAGCCCCAGTTCCCGGGACGGGCGAAGTTCTCCCGCATCTCCTCCTTGCCGACCTCCCGCGCCAGGTTGTGGCGGATCATGAAGTCGGCCGCGATCCCGAACTGGCTGCACCCCTCCAGGGGACGTCGCAGCGCTTCTGGTCCAGGTGCAGCTTCTCGTGGCGACAACTGCAAAGCCCGATGGCGAAGCGGTCGGAAGCCTCGATGATGGCGGAGGCTTTCTCGTAGTCGAGGATCTCGACGTATTCCTCCGGCCGCAGCGCCTCTTGGTGAGGCAAGGCACGCACGAAGGAGATCCGCTCCCCCGGCGCCGAAATTTGCCGCCAGAAAAGTGCCGTCGCCAGCCAGATAGTCTTGGAACAGCCGGGCCCCAGCCTCGCTGTCGGCCTGCGGCCCGGACTGCATCATGGTGAACTCGAAGATGCCGATGACCATCGGCGACGGGACGTACTTGAACTCCTCCTCCACCCACAGGTCCATGACCAGTCCCTTGCCGGTCAGGCCGTCGAGCAGCCGCTGCAACTCCTCCCGCCGAAAACCGGTGGCCTTTTCTACCTCCTGATCGAGGCCAGGCCCGCTGGGCATCCTGACGATAAGGTCCGCTTCCGCTGCGGTATAGAGCTCCTTGAGAATGGCGTGGAGCTGCGCGTTCCACGGCGTCGCGCATCTCCAGGCCGTCGATTTTTTGCCGAGTTGCCGAAAGATGTCCTTGCCAACCAGGTGCCCCATGACCGGCCTCCTTGGAGAAAAATGGCGTTGGTTTGAAATCCGATCTCCGTAACAGTAATCACTTTTTCCGGGGTTTTTCAAATATTTTTTTGAGCGGTTGCGGGTGGGAGCAGGGTTCGCCAGAGATGAAGTCGTTCGGGTGGTCTTGGCAACATGGAGCCCTGACCCAGCGGCTCCTGTGAAAATTTTGATATTCGCCGGTGTCCACAGGAGGTCTGTGGCCTGTGGCGATGGTCGTGTTGGGGGAGAAATGTTCCCTTCGAAACCGGAGCCGTCCCGCCGGAGCAGAACTGCGGCGGTCGGCTTTTCGCTTTGCCAGCCTCGACAACGACGGGCCCGGGGCCTAGAATAGGTTTCCTCATTTATCTTCCTGTCAAAAACCGGCAGAAACAAGGATATCCCATGCCACGTCGCACCCCTCAGGAACGCAAATCCTTTATTCCACGGCCTGATCTTCGGCGCCGGACTGATGCTGGTCCTGATCCTTGGCCAGCAGGGACTCGGAGCCTTCCTCTTCACCCACGGTATTTCGCTCAAGGCGGAGCCCGACTTCGCCCTGATGGCCCAGGCCTGGGATACCATCCAGGCCGAAGACATGTTGACCATGCCGCGGTCAAGCCGAAGGAAATGACTTACGGTGCCATCGCCGGCATGGTCGAAGCGCTCGGCGATACCGGCCACAGTACCTTTCTCTCCCCGCAGATGCTCAAGGAGGAGGAAGAAATTCACCAGCGGCCGCTATAAAGGAATCGGTGCCGAGGTGGAGAAGAAAGGCGGTCATGTGGTGATTGTCGCCCCCTTCGACGGCTCCCCGGCCGAGAAGGCCGGTCTGCGTCCCGGCGAGATCATCCTCAAGGTCGACGGCAAGGATGTCGCCGGGTTGTCCCTGCTCCAGGTGGTACGGCGCATTTCCGGCGAGGCCGGCACGCAGGTGACCCTGACCATCCTCAGCCCCGGATCGGGAAACGCCCGCGATGTCACCCTGACCCGCGCCACCATTGCGGTGCACAACGTCACCTGGCGCAAGCTTCCCGGCACCGATCTCGCCCATCTGCGGCTGGCACGTTTCAGCGATGGTGTCACCAAGGAAATGCCCTCCGCCCTGGAATCGATCAAGGAAGGCGGGCGTGGCCGGAATCGTCCTCGACCTGCGGAACAATCCCGGCGGCCTGTTGACCGAAGCGGTCGGTGTAACCAGCCAGTTTCTGAAGGGCGGGAACGTCCTGCAGGAAAAAGATGCCAAGGGGAGGATCACCAGCGTCCCGGTACGTTCCGGGGGGATTGCTCCCGACATTCCGCTGGTGGTATTGGTCAACGCCGGCACGGGCAGTGCCGCCAAGATCTTCTCCGGCGCCTTGCAGGACGCCGGCCGGGCCGAACTGATCGGCGAAAAAACCTTCGGCACCGGCACCGTCCTCAAGCAGTTTCCGCTCAATGACGGCTCGGCTCTGCTGCTGGCCATCCAGGAGTGGCTGACCCCCAAGGGGCGGGTTATCTGGCACCACGGAATCGCGCCGGACCAGACGGTAGCCCTTCCCGAGGGAATCCGGCCCCTCTTCCTCTTGCTTGAACAGGGGATGACACCGTCAGAACTGCACCAGAGCAAGGATCGGCAGTTGCTGGCGACGTTAAAGGTACTGGAAGCAAAGATCCGCTGAGGGATTGGAAACGGGAACCGTCGGGACGACTGGAGCAACGACACGGCGAAAGGTGCATTCCGGTTCCGGCATCCATCCGGAAGAAAGGGCAGGCCATGCAGACAACCACCGACAGGAAAGTTTTGAGGATTGTCCACAAGCACGACACCAGGGAAGGCGCCGGCGTCATCGTCGGGCGGGCCCCTCCCAACCCGGACGTTCCCTATGAGGAAGTCGACCCCTTCCTGCTCTGGGACGAAGCCGAGATCGATCCCGACGGCCCCGCGTTTCCCCTTCATCCCCATCGCGGCTTTGAGATCCTGACCTATCCCCTCCGGGGCTGGATCAACCACCTCGACTCCTTGGGCAACGAGGCACGGGTGCAGGCGGGCGGCATCATGCGCATCACCGCCGCCCAGGGCATCAGCCACGAGGAGGGGTTCGGCGAGGAGAACCACCAGCCCATCCGCGGCATCCAGTTCTGGGTCAACCTGCCCCTGGCGGAAAAGCAGCGGGAGCCTTCCTTCCAGGTCGCCGGAGAGACCGATCTGCCGGTCACCGACCTGGACGGGGTGCGCCGCAAGGTGCTGGTCGGCCCGGGTTCGCCCATTCAGCTGGTAACGCCCGTGCATTACCTGGACGTCACCGTAAGCGGATGCGGCCTTTGCCTGAAGGCGCCTTCCGATTTCCAGGGATTTGCCTACGTCCTGGACGGGGTGGGCCGGTTCGGGCCCGAGGCAACGCGGGGCCAAAAGGGCGACCTGGTCGTTTGGGGCGAGGGGAACGGGTAACAGCGGGGCCGGCGAGGTCAGATCCGGCCCGCTTCCTGCTGGCCCTGGGCCGTCCCCACGCCAGCCGGTGAAATGCGCACGGATCTTACGTGGACTGACCTCCAGCCGCGGGGAATCATCCCGCCTGCCGCTGAACCAGCCTAGACTTGGGGAAGGACGTTGTTGCATGATTGCTTTAGGAAGGTCGCTTGCTTGGAAAAAGGGCTTTAACAGGTCGCCATTCCTCCGAATCAAATCCTGCAAACTACCGACAAGACAACCCGCCCGCCGGTAAAACAAACAGAGTCACGGCTCAACTCCCGACAGAGTCAGAAGTTGGGTGGCGACCCCTTTCAAATTCCTTGCCTCCTTGCCCCGTAACCGTCGAATCAACCATGCGCCCACGGGAGAGTCCGGTTGGCGAACCCGGTTCTGCCGTGGAGCAGATAGAGATGTAGACCCGAGGCAGAAGCGGCCGAAGATCAGAGTGCTCAGCGCCACCACAAGGAACACCTGCAGGATCCAGGCAGCCAGCAGCCAGCCGGCCAGCAGGCAGACACCGATAGCGAGCATGAAGCTTCCCGCCATCCCCTGGGCAAAGCGCCGCGGCGGGAGGGCCGGCGAGCCGGGCAGCTTCTGCGGTCCGGCGATCATTGCTTGAGATGGCGATCAACGGATTGTGCGTCGGCTGCAGGACGTTCCACCAAAGGAGCGCCAAAAGGGCCAGAAAGAGCGGCGCGCTCTATGAGTCCCAAGGCGAAAGCGACGATGACTCCAGTCACCCGGGGCTGGAACATCAGCGCCGTAAAGTGGGTGGCGCAACCTGCCTCGGCAGCTTCCTCGAACCCCTGTTGCTGAACGAAGTGCCGTTTAGACTCAGCCATAAGACCTCACCTTTCTGGCATCGCCGGCGCCGCAACGGCAGCGCTCCAGACACCCTCCCCCTCCGTGGCCCCATTTTAGCACTCTTGCCCATTTCACTGCATCAAGAGCCGTACCTGGGGGCAAGCTTGACGAAGGGGATTGCCAAACCGTTTTGCGCTGGTTCCGATCCCTCCCCCTCAAAATGAAGAGCCGCCGGCCGGATCGCTTATCCCGAAGTTGCCGGGGTGGCTGTGGATCGCAACTTGATGGCCCGGAAGGGGAGAATGGATATTAAAGGGAAGATCTCCGAGACGGATTGTTTCCCTGCCGAGGAGCATGATCGCTGCAACATGGTAACGTTCTGAAAACCGGTATTCATGGATAGGAGACGTTGCCGGGCTGAGTTCATCCACACCTCACCCACTACCATCACCAAAGATGGAGGGCCGACAAGGAAAGACCGGATAGAAGGATTTTCGGGGCCGGTCTTGGTCTTCCATGGCGTCCCTCCTCCTCAAACCTTTTGATCAAAAGGTTTTTGTAGAGGCCGTCAATCGATTCCTCAAGGTGGCAGAACTGGCTGAAGTGAGATACCCCGTCAGGATACCGGTGATGTACGGCCAGGAGAGGCTTTTCATCGGTCACTCAGTAATTAAGTTCGGGTGGCCTGTTTCTTGAAACCGGGAACCCATTGCCTCTCTCCGGACAGCTGAATCTCAGGTTTCAACTTCCCAAAAATAACCAGGTGATCCTTTGCCAAGGGTGTGTAATCTGGGTGAACGCTCCGGATTCACCCATTGATCCGACCTTGCCTCCGGGTATGGGCATCAGGTTTGTTGATCTCAAACAGGAGCATCTACTTCAAATTCAGACATTTCTTGAGAACCTCCCTTTGGCATCCCATTGAGAATGAGGGATTTTTGGTCTTTCCGGGTATCGGACATTTCCCCTAAATGGGGTCATTCGAGGACATCATACTTCATTCGGGACGTGACCGTTAAATAGGGTCCATCCGGAAACTCCGGAGGGGCACAGCGCATTTTCCTGACGGGGAAGACAACCGGGGAAGACAATCGGGGTCGCGTCTCAACTCCTGACACCGTCAGATGTTGAGTCGCGACCCCTTTCAAGTTCGGTAGCTCACGTTGTCCTGGAGGATGCATTCAGTCCTGGCGGTTATTCGACCGCAGCGGCCATCTGCTGCAAGACTTCCTCGATGTTGGTGTAGCCGTCGCCGTCGTCGTCCCCGTTGGGGTTGGCGGGTATATTGAAGGTGCGGTGGTTCATTGCCAGGTTCGGCCATCCGCCGACTTCATTCTGGCTGTCGATCAGGTGACCGGTCCGCGGTTTTGACCTCGCTGACAGCGGCGAATCCACCGCATCCCGGTCGGCGGGACGAGCCCCGGCGTGAGTCAGAACCGAGGACTCCACGGTGCTGCTGGGAAGAACCGTCAGCCAGGAGGGCCGAATGGAGCCGTTGAGACCACCGGGTTGGAGGAGGCGTGGTTGGTGAGAATGGTTTTCGAGCCGATATTGTCCGAGGCATAAACCTTCGTGCCCGACGAGGCATCGCTCCTGACTTCGATCGGCATGACCCCGGACGGGGTATTCGGACCATCGATGAAGGCATTCCCCAACGGCACTCACCGAGGACGAGCCTGCGGAGGTGCCAATGGCCATATACACGCTTGAGCCGATATTGTAGATCACATTGTTTACCACAACCGGAGGCCCCCGATTCAATCCGCGGGCCCCTTTCGACGTTACTCGCCAGCAGATTGCCAATCATGGCAATATTCGTCGAGTAATTTCCAACCAACAGTCCTTTGGAGTGCTCGCCCTTG